>NZ_BILY01000041.1 GCF_004000805.1 Paenibacillus glycanilyticus NBRC 16618 | reverse complement strand
TCGCGCTGCCGCCGGCGAACGCCGCGAGGCTGCCGCCGCCGCGGCGGAAGAGCGTGCAGCCGCTGCCCGGCAATGGCGCGGCTGGCTGGAAGCGATAGCGCTGCCGGACATGTCGCCGGATGCAGCGCTCGAAATATTCGAGCTTGCCGAGCAAGCTTTGCACCGGCTCCAGCAGCGGGACCGCCGCGCAGCGAAGCTCGCCGCGGCCAACGCCCAGCTTGCCGCGTTCGAGGTCCGCGCGGCGGAGCTTTGCGCCGCCTTCCCGGACGCGGCGCAGCGTCTTCCCGTGGAGCCCGCATTGGCATTGCGGCTCCTGCAGGCGGAGCTGCGCCGGCAGGCAGCGGCGCAGGAAGAAGCCGCCCGGCTGGATGAGCGGCTTCAAGCTCTTCAATTAGCCTTAACGGCGGTCGGAGACAAGCAGCAGCAGCTCAACTCTTCCATCCGACAGCTTACGGAAGCTGCCGGTTTCCATAACGAAGCCGAATTTGCAGCCGTTCTCGTTCACCGGAATCGATTGGAAGCCATCGATAACGAACGGAATAAGCTGCGGATCGAGATCGAAGCAGGCATGTCGGAGGAACGGTTAAAGGAACTTGAGCTGCTGCTCACCAGCCACGACGGAGATGAGCTGAAGCAGCTTTGCGAGCGGCTTCAATTGGAAGCCGAGCAGCTGGAGAGGAACAGGGGGGATCTGCTCGATAAGCGGGGAAGACTGCGCCAGCAGCTTGAGCATTTGCTGCAGGAGGAGAAGCGCCGGGAGCTGCTGGCCGTCAAGGAAATGACGCTTGCCCGGATCACTCAGGATGCCGAGCGTTATGCCATGCTGGCTGTCAGCGCCTCCCTCATTCGGACAACGAGACGGATATACGAGGAAGAACGGCAGCCCGCCTTGCTGAAGCTGGCAAGCGAATTTGTACGCCGTCTTACGGAGGGGCGATATATCCGGGTGATGACGACCCCGGACCAGCCTTCGCTCCGGCTCGAGACGTCGGATAACCGATTAGTCGATTCCGTTATGTTAAGCCGCGGCACAGCCGAGCTGGTGTATCTGGCCATGCGGCTTGCGCTTGCCGTAGAACGAACAGCAGCAGCGGGCATGCCGCTGCTGCTGGATGATTTGTTTGTTAACTTCGACCGCCAGCGCCTGCAAGCCGTCGCCCAATTGCTTGGCGAATTGTCGTTATCGCGCCAATTGATTCTGTTTACCTGCCATGAGCATATCCGGGCTGCCCTGCGGAGTGGCATCCCTCATGCCGCGCAAATCGAGCTTCCCGGCAGCAGCCGTCCATTAGTGAGCCATCCTTCGTCGGATGACCAGGTATAGCCAGCCTAAGCTGATAAGGCCAAAAATCGGATAAAGCGTCGACAGCAGCGGGCCAAAGCCGATTTGGCTCGCAAAATAGCAGAAAGCGAGAATGCCCAAAGTTATGAACGGACGGGACCATTTCAGCCGTTCCTGGAGCTGGAGAGTCAGACCGTAAATGTCGGCAATAAGCGTCGTAAAGATCTCGGCGAATATGAGGAAAATATAAATATATTGCACGATATGGCCAAGCTGCTTGGCGATGCCTCCCATCGGGATGGCAAACTGCTGGATGCCGGGCATATGGACGGATAACGCAATATGTCCGGCGAGCAGCATAATGCCGATTCCGATTCCGCCAATCCATGAGCCCAGTACAATGGTTTTACGGTCTTTAATCTCCGAGCCAAGCGGGACAAGCACGGCTTGCGCCATCGACAGGTTAAAGGCGGTATACAGGAATGGGGAAGCCCATGCCGCCCATACCGAATGGTCCGTTGCAATCGTTATGAACCTGTCGGCTTCGGGCGTTTGGAACGTATCCAGCATAATTAACGCGGTGAAGAGCAGCATAACCGGCACTACAATCGCATTAACCGTCAGAATCGCTTTCATGCCTTTGCGAAGCAGGAAGTAACATGCGGCGATGGTGACGAGTAATCCCGTTTGATAAGAGACATTCCAATTCTCGTAAAAGATGGTGCCCGCACCGGCAAGCATCACGGCGGTTACGCCAAGCAGCACAACCAGCATGAAATGGCTGATCCATTTCCCGTACTTATCGCCAAACAATGCAATGTTCAGATCCTCGTAGGACTTTGCCCCGATCTCGCTGGCAATCAGCATCATCTTGCCGCCCAGCCATATAAATAGCACCGTCGCGACAGCGATCGTCAGTGTACCCCAATAGCCGAAGCGGGTGAAAAACTGCAAGATCTCTTGTCCAGTCGCGAAACCGGCGCCTACAATCGTACCGATATAAGTGGATGCGATTTGAAGAGCCTTACCCGTACGCTTTACCATGGCATGTCCTCCCGAAAATAACCTTCTATATAAGAAGGTATGTCCAAAGAGGGACGGGCATGACAGCAACTTCCGGATAAGCGGTCCGGTTAAGCTCCGGCTAACAGCTTGATCGAAACGATTTTGTTGTGATCCGGATCCAGATCAAATTTGAGCAGCGAGTCTTTTCCTTGGTAAGTAATGATGTAGCTGTTCTGGGAAGTTGGTTTGCCAAGCGCTTTAAGCACGGTTTCCGTTTTGTCCTCGACGCGAACGCCGCTGAGCCCGGTTACAATCGACTTATCGTAAACCTCTATGTACTGGATCGCTTTGTCTTCGTTGATCCCTACGGCAAAACCTTTGTATTCGTGAACCTCTATCGTCTCCGAGTCGTCCTTCAGGCTGTATACGTCATTTGCTTTGCCATAGCGCTCGGATACTTTCGTATTGGAATCGCCGATCCGAAGCCCGAGCATGATCGGGTGGGAAGCATCCCATTGCTGCTGTTTGCTTGCCGTGCCAGTGCCGGACGGGGATGTGTTTTTGCCGGAGGATTCCGCGCTCATATCTCCGCCGGACGCATTTGCGCCGCTTGCTGCAGGCTCCTTGCCGTAACTCCCGCTATCCTGCCCTTGGGAGTAGGTTTTCTGCGGACTGTCGCCCGTTGGGTAAGTATCCGATGAATGCTCGGCCAGCTGCACGCTTGAAGGGGCTTCCGAGTTCAACGCGTTCGAACAGCCTGTTGCCGCTATAAGGGAAAGGGCCATAACAGCCGTCCATTTTGCTGCATGGTAGGTTCTCTTTGTCTTGTTCATGCGATTGCGCTCCTTTTGGGTCGCTTTTTGTGCTGAAATCTTCTCTTTATTTACGTCCATATCTGGAAGAAGTTGCTTTGGATTATATATCTCTTCTATATAAAATGATTCCTCTCCTGCTTCGATAAAAAATTTGAAAGAGCCGGGTTGCGTTGTTTGCCTATCCTATGGTAAGTTATCGAAAAGAGATTTTGGTGGAGGGAAATGACGATGGATATTTTAAAAGAACGAATTTTAGAGCAAGCATCGGTACTTTCAAGCGATGTGTTGCGGCTGGATTCTATACTTAACCACCAGGTCGATCCTGCTCTTACGATGGAAATGGGACATGAATTCGCAAAACGGTTTGCTGACGAGAAAATTACGAAAGTTGTTACGATCGAATCCTCTGGTATTCCCGTTGCTTATGCTACGGCGTACGTACTAGGAGTACCACTTGTATTTGCACGTCGCAAGAAAACTTTAATCGCGGATCCGGATGCTTATTCGGAGCGTGTTCCGTCCTTTACAAAAGGGATGGTGACCGATATTATGGTGTCGAAGCAGTTTTTGTCGGCTGAAGATAAAGTGCTCTTCATCGACGATATTATCGCTAACGGCGATGCAGCCCGCGGACTGATCAAGATCATTGAGAGATCCGGCGCAGAGCTGGTGGGCATGGGGATTGTTCTCGAGAAATCGTTCCAGGCCGGTTCAAGAACGCTTCGCGAGCAAGGTGTACGGGTTGAGTCGCTAGTAAATGTTACTTCTTTGAAAAACGGGCAAATTCAGTTCGACTAAGTTATAATGAGGGTGAAGGAACCGAGGGGAGGCAGCGGCAATGATAACTTCTGAATTTTTGACTGCGAAACTGGGTGACGCGAAAGTTCACTTCGAACGCGCGTTAGATTGCAAGCATACGGAATTTGATGATTTGTATCCTTATATGATTGAGCATCCGCAATTTTTCTGGTACAAGCGTTATGTTGCATGGTCGGAGCTTCTTACGATTGTGAAGCTTTGCGAAGAGCTCGGTGAGGAATGGAAAGGTCAATTCACGGAACGTCAGGCAGAATATATCGCAAAGCGCGTCATGTCTTCAAGAGTGCTTGATGAATGGTATGAAACCAATGATTCCAAGGAGCATGTCGGTTAGTCCGCACGGAGGTATAAGCGGTGATTAGTGAAGAGCAGTTGGATCAGTTTCGCCAAAGCGGCGAGAAGATCCGTGTCGTTCGGGACGAGATGGAAGTAAACGACGTGATTGGAATCGTTGTTGCTTGGGATGACGCATCGGTTGTCATCCGTCGTCACAACAGACGGGTCGTCAAGCTGAGCCGCAATTACCGCTTTGAGCTTGCCTCAAGCGAACGCGGTTCTGCAGAATAGCAAGTACAGCATACAGCAGGAAACTCTGGTACGCAGGGTTTCCTGCTTTTATTGCGTCGAGGTATACAAAAAAGGTTTTGGTTGTCTATCGCTAGACTAACCAAAACCTTTGACTGTTTATGTATGGTGCGGTCGAGAGGACTCGAACCTCCACGGCTGTTACACCACTAGAACCTGAATCTAGCGCGTCTGCCAATTCCGCCACGACCGCAAATGTTGTTGCCAACGAAAGATATCATACCATTAAGTAAAGAGAAGAGTCAAGCTGTTTATTAAGAAATAGTTAAGACAAAAGAAAAAGGCTCCAGCTCATGCGCTGGAACCCTTTATGCATGGTGCGGTCGAGAGGACTCGAACCTCCACGGCTGTTACACCACTAGAACCTGAATCTAGCGCGTCTGCCAATTCCGCCACGACCGCATGCCTTATTACGTCCCTTATGGTAGCATGTACGGGTTTCATTCGTCAACCCATCCAATAAAGTTGCAAAATTCAGCATATTTTTCCTCCGTTGGACAAACAATGAAGGGGATAAAAGGGAAAGGGTGTATGACGTGAACAAACGAAAAAGAGCAGCTGTCATTTGGATCATTGCACTCGTGTTATTCATGCCGGCAGGCGCGGGACAAGCGATGGCCGCAGAGGAAGAACAAGCGAAGTCGGCAAGACAGTTTGCGATTGTAATCGATGATTTCGGCAACGGAATGAACGGCACGGAAGAGATGCTGCAGCTGCCCGTTAAATTTACGGTAGCGATTATGCCGTTTATGCCAACCACCAAGAAGGATGCCGAAGAAGCGCATCGCCTTGGACACGATGTTATTGTGCATATGCCGATGGAGCCTAATAAAGGGCAAAAAAATTGGCTGGGTCCAGGGGCAATTACCGCTGATCTCAGCGATGCCGAAATTAAGAAGCGGGTAGAGGATGCCATTGATAACGTTCCGTATGCGGTAGGCATGAACAATCACATGGGCTCCAAAATTACGGCTGACGAACGGATTATGCGTATCGTCCTTTCGGTCTGCAAGGAACGGGGATTATTTTTCCTCGACAGCCGTACGACTTTCAAAACGGTTGTACCCAAAGTAACGGAGGAGCTTGGCGTACCGGCACTCGCAAACAACGTATTTCTTGATGACGTCTATACGGAGCAGCATGTATCGAAACAAATGACGATTGCGAAGAAGCATCTGGAATCCCATGCTACTTGCATCGTTATCGGCCATGTTGGGCCTCCGGGCAAAAAAACGGCAGCCGTCCTTAAGGCATCCATTCCAGGGATGCAATCAGACGGCCAAGTTCAATTCGTCAAGCTGTCGGATCTGGTTCCTTCGTTATCGGGTGATCCATTTATACTGCCGAATCCCTGAGGCGATTGCCGAGGCAACGCGAAGCTGCTCGCGTGGGTCGGTGAGCATCGTACGGTCGCCTTCATGGCTGATAAAGCCCATCTCTACAATGACGGCCGGCTGGTCGACCTTGCGCAGCAAATAAAAAGGCTTGCCTTCTCTCGGGTAAAAAGCGGTTTGTTGTTGTCTATTCAGCGTGTCCTGTATGCAAAAAGCAAGAAGGGCGCTTTCCCCAGTAGACTGATGCAGTACAAGCGGACCATGCTTGGATCTGTCCTTGGTCCAGTTCACGTGAAGGCTGACCAGCATGGTTGTCTCGATCTCGTCGGTTAACTGGCGGCGTTGCGACAAATCGCGCTTGTGACGAGATCTGCTCACATGCCACCGGTTCTCTTCGCTAAGCGCATAATCACCGGTGCGATTCAGCACGGCCGGAATGCCTTGACTATTAAGCAGCAGGTACAGCTTTTGGGCGATGGCCAGATTTATATCCTTTTCCAAGGTATTTCCGGCTGTTGCGCCTCCGTCAATCCCGCCATGTCCGGCATCAATCAACACGATAGCCGAAGGCATCGTCCAACCGTCCTCGGGAGCGTGCGCAATTTGCTGTTTGTTTTCCGGAACGGCAGCTGACAGCTGGGGTGCAAGACTAAGCAATCCGATAAGCACAAAAACGGTAACCCGAATGACAAACAATTTGAATTCCTCCTTCAATATGCCAAGACTTGCGTGTAAAGCAGCTATCGATAGCGTGGCTAATTGAAGGAAAACTCATGCATGTTTACGATCTGGACAATCCGGGCAAACTTCTAGTAACAAATAAACCGAAGAGGTGATCGGGCAGTGGCAAATGGACATGATCTTATTAAATACGTGACCGTGGAATTTGTGAACTACATCGAGACGCCGAGGGATGAACGAAAAGCAGCCAAAGCGACAGCCAAGGCTGCAAGGGAGCATTGGCTGTCGCGCTGGTTCGGATGGGGCGGGGCAAGCGTATTGCTATGGTGGAAAGGCCGTACGGAACGTTAACGATAGAAATGACCGAGCTCGGCAAGAAGCTTGAGGGGAATGTACCTTGTGCTGCTGCCGAGCTCATCCGTTTCCAGAGCGGCATAGACATTGCCATCCCCCCAGCTGTGATACCCGGTTACCGACCATACATAGAGCATCTCTTTATTAAAGCGTTCTACCGTAAAACGGAGAGGCGTCTTGGAGCTTAACGCTTTGAGCACGATGCTGGTATCCTCGGCGGAAGCTGGTATAGGTTTCTTAGTCAGCCACGGCATTTCGCTGTACGGATCGAAAGAACGGCTTTTCACGGCTCTTTGAATCAAGGTGTTCCCTTGCAGGGCGTAACGTGCGGCAAGTCCTTCTTCCGCCTTGGCTGTCTTCTCCAACGTTGCTTTTTGCAGGGGCAGCCATTCACCGCTCATTCCGTCCAAATACGTATTTTCCGCTGAACCGTTCACGTCCCAGACGGCCAGTAACGGATGAATATATAAAGCTTGGTTCGTATTAGGCAGAGAGGAGAGAAGCTCCAGCTGCGCAAGGGATTGATGCAGCGTTGTCTGGTCAAACAAGTATTCCCCCGTTCCGTATTCCCCAAGCGCAAACCCGCCATTTTCCTTCGCCTGAACAACCAGATATCCGGCCGGTTGACCTTTATCCTTAACAATCGCTATCCAGCTATGCGTGCCGGGTCCAAGAGGCGACACGGTAAATTCGGCATGACTCCACGCTTTGAACTCCGGTAATTTCGCAAGCTCGTCCATCCAGCCTCGTACGGCGGATTGAAGCTCCGTTTCCTGTTGAGCCATTACGGACGGCATTGATTCCGCCTGAAGGCTTTGAGCCGTGACAAGGAATGTTGACACCACCAATGCGGCTATAACCGTTTGTCGAATCCACTTTTTCACCCTGGCACATCCTTTCTTTCTTTTGCATCTGTTTCTGACATGGTCTCATTATATTGGACAAGCCCGCAGAAGGCTGTTGGAACCTGTCGCGGGCGTACGTCAATCGGTTGTTCTATTTTTGGCGTATTGCTGCGAATGCCGTCTGATTGTCTCTATTCAATGCCTTCCAAGTGGAAAATACCGCAGTTAATGGCGGAAGCCGTCACCCGCGGCTCATACTGCCATTTGATCTCGGTCTGGCGTTGGTTGAATTGCTCCTCGATGGCTGCCTTGGCATCTTCCTCGGCGTGTTTGATCATCGGATCGTAATAATGCCGGATCCTATCGAGCTCTTCCTCCAGCCTTGCCGCGGCATCGGAAGCCCAGGTATAGTCGTAATTTCTGAGCTTGCGTTCAAGCGAAGTTTCGATAACGCCTAACGCCTTGGCATGGGAAAGACCGTTGCGGGTCAAATGGATATTCGATGGCAGCCGCGGCGTAAGCTTCATATTTTTAAGGCGGTCATAGAAATTCTCAATCACGAGTCCCGTTGCGAGAGAGACGCCGTAGCTGTGAATTTCCTCGCGTTTCCTGTCGCAGGCGAATTCGACACGCATATTGACCCCGAGCCATGCGGTGTAAGGTGTCGATTGGAACGGAGTGCTGGACCTCCGTTCCGGCTCCTGGAACAGGTTCACGTAGCTGCCGGAGTTTTTGGCTGCGCCAAACAGCTGCTCAAGCTTGCGGGAGCCGAAATAAAGATCTTCCCTTGGCGTGCGGATACCGCCGGCCATATTGTTGTTTACGAATCCGAATGAGCGGTTTAAAGCCGCATCCACGGCGTTTGTTACGGGGCCTGGTGTTGGCGGCGGGGCAGCAAGCTCCTCCTCGTATTTCTCCTTGTCCGTTACGAACAGGTAAGTCATCGTCTCCGGATCGGAGCCCGTGCGGTCAACAAAGCTCCAGTAGAAGGGACGGTTCGTAAGCTCACGGTCGGCAGCAGGGGAAAGCTTAACCGTGAAATGAGCAGGCGACTTCTCCAATATCGAGCATTGAGTGGCTTCAAGAAACCGTTGTACGTATTTGTGGACCTGCTTCGAATTCACGGTCTCACCTCGACTTTCTGGCCTAGCGCGGTCATTTGTGCCAGGATGGTTGGTCCTTGCGGCGTATCCGGCGTATCCGTCTCCTTCTCTTCACGAAGCTTGGATATCGTGGAGCCCAGATGATTCAGCCTTTGCTCCAGATGAACAGCGTCTCCTTCGGATTCGAGCAGCATCCGCGCCAGCTGCTGTTCGATGGAGCCGGCATCCGATTCGAACCGTTCGAGAATATGATCGAGTTCCCCGATGACAAGCTCGAACAGATTGATTTTTTCATGCAGCAGGTTCACGATATGCTCTTCGATGGTCCCGAGCGTACACAGATTATAGATCTTGACGTCTTCCTTCTGACCAAGCCGGTGAACGCGGCCGATCCGCTGCTCGACGCGCATGGGATTCCACGGGAGATCGAAGTTGATCATGTTGTGGCAGAACTGCAGGTTGATTCCTTCGCCGCCGGCTTCGGTTGCGATAAGCACTTGGGCGCGGCCGCGGAACAGATCCATCATCCAGTCCTTTTTCCCGCGGTTCATGCCGCCCCGGTAAGGTACGGCCAAAATGTTATGCGAGCGGAAGAACTGAAGCAGATATTCCTGCGATGCCCGGTACTCGGTGAAAATGATGACCTTGTCGTTAATCTGCTGAATAAGCTCCATCACTTTCTCGGCTTTGGTATTGGCTTTGATCTGTTTAATGAATTCAACCAGCTCCCAGATTTTCGGGCGGATCGGGGAATCCTCGGCCGTTTTCTTGAACAGATTAACAAGCGTAATAAATACCGCATCCCGGCTGCTGCATACTTCGCGCTGCAGCGTAACCAGCGGAAGCATACTCATCATATCGACGCCGTCTTCCTTGTAACGGTCCCTAACGAATGCCGTAACCGCGTCATAGAGAGCCTTTTCTTCGGAAGAAAGCTCCAGCGGGATATTTTTCACGACGCGCTTGGTGAACGATATGCCGCCATCTCCGCGCCGGTTGCGAATCATGACGGTGGACAGCGCATCCTGCAGCTGATCTTCGTTTTTCGGCAGACGCTTGTCGACAACGAAGTTGGCTGCGAACTCGCTTTGACCACCTAACTGGCCGGGCTTAAGCAGCGTAATAAGGTTATATAACTCGTCCAGATCGTTCTGAATCGGGGTAGCCGTAAGAAGAAGACAATATTTTTTGCGGAGCTGGAGCGCAAATTGGTAGTTTGTCGTCTTTTTGTTCTTGAGCTTATGCGCTTCGTCAATAATGATCATGTCGTAATCCTGGCCCAGAATAATCTCGCGGTGCGGATCGCGCTTGGCCGTATCTATAGAGGCAACCACAACGTCGTATTGCCAGGTATGCTCTTTCTTTTGAGCGACGGCCGAGATGCCAAACTTTGAATTCAGCTCTCTCACCCATTGCAAGACGAGGGAAGCGGGAACAAGAATCAGAGCCTTTCGGACGAGTCCGCGCACCATGTATTCCTTGATGACGAGTCCGGCTTCAATCGTTTTGCCAAGTCCAACTTCATCGGCGAGAATAGCGCGGCCGCCCATCTCGTGAACAACCTTGCGTGCCGTGTCCACTTGATGGGGCATCGGCTCGAAGGAGGGGAGCGTTCGCAAGCATTGCAGCTGTTCGAAGCTGTCGACCCGCTTGGCCTGCTCGGCTTCCATCGTCAGCTGATAGAGCGTCCAATCGTCCCAAGGACCATTTTTGGCGACCCGGTTCTGAAGCTCGTCGAACCAGGTGCGGTCGCATTGCAGGTCTACAAGCGGATGAAGCTTGCGCCGGACCATATTAGATTCCGTTGAGGCGGGTTTCACATTCGCCTGATCATTCATAGTATAGGTCACGATAGGCAGCTCCTTTTGCGAATAGAGATAGTTGACACTAGTATGGCCTTTTTCATCAAATCTTAGTAAATAAGCAGCAAAATTAGCGAAAGGACAAGCAATAGAAAGAGAATAGCCAATGTAAGCGGAGAAAAGCGGCGAAATAGGTAAAAACAACTGTGGATACCGATATGTAGTATAGTATAATAAGCAATACACACAATATATGGTGCCCGACACATGCGATAAGAGGTGTGTATGCGATATAAGGGACATGGGAGGAAGGACCAATCGGATGGCAATGACTCAGAAATTGGAAGGCCTTAGCGAAAAAATATTTTTGGACCGCTATGCTTGGAAAAACGCGGACACAAAGAATACCGCAGTAGGGGATGTCGTACTGGTCCTGACGAAAGATGATCCGAAATTCCCGGCCAAAGAGGTTGGGGAAGTCATCGGACGCAGCGGCGACGAAGTGACCGTCAAGCTTAGAAGCGGGGATACCGTGACATCCAGCGTGGAGAAACTCACGCTTACTATAGAAAAGACTCCGGAAGAGATGTGGGACCGTCTGGCCGGTGCGATGGCTGGCGTCGAGCAAGGCGAAGAGAAGCGGCGTGCCTGGACGGAAAGATTCCGTTACATTCTGGATGACTGGAAGCTGGTTCCTGGCGGCCGCATTGCTGCCGGCGCCGGCGCGAGCGAAGAATTGACGTTGTTCAACTGCTACGTTATTCCTTCGCCAAAGGACAGTCGCGGCGGCATTATGACGACTCTGTCGGAGATGACGGAAATTATGGCGCGCGGCGGCGGCGTGGGGATCAACCTGTCTTCGCTGCGTCCTAGACGCGCCATTGTCGCTGGCGTTAACGGATCCTCCAGTGGTGCCGTATCCTGGGGGGGCTTATTCAGCTATACAACCGGCCTGATTGAACAGGGCGGAAGCCGTAGAGGCGCGCTTATGCTTATGATTAACGACTGGCATCCGGATGTGCTCGATTTCATTACCGTCAAGCAAACGATGGGGCAAGTGACGAATGCGAACCTGTCGGTATGCGTAAGCAATGCGTTTATGAAAGCCGTGAAGGAAGACCTGGATTGGGAGCTTGTATTCCCGGATACCAAGGAAACCGATTACGACGAGCTGTGGAACGGCGATCTGGAAGCATGGAAGAAGCTTGGCAAGAGGGTTATCCATTATAAAACGGTTCGGGCGCGCGACGTATGGCATACGATTATCGAATCGGCATGGAAGTCGGCGGAGCCTGGCGTCGTCTTTATGGAATACTACAACCAAATGTCGAACAGCTGGTATTTCAACCCGATTATTTGCACGAATCCTTGCGGCGAGCAAGGGCTGCCGGGCTGGGGCGTCTGCAACCTGTCCGCGATTAATCTGTCCAAATTTTACGATGAAAGCAAGCATGACGTGAACTGGGAAGAGCTGGCGAAGGTAACCCAATGGTCCGTTCGCTTCCTGGATAACGTTATCGATACAACTCCTTATCATTTCGAAGAGAATGAGAAGAATCAGAAGAAGGAGCGCCGCGTAGGCCTTGGCACGATGGGGCTTGCCGAGCTTATGATAAAGCTTGGCGTCCGTTACGGCAGCCCTGAATCTCTTCTGTTCCTCGATAAAATATACGGTTTTATGGCACGGGAGGCTTACCTCGCTTCGGCTGAGATCGCTTCGGAGAAAGGCTCGTTCGAAGCGTTCGACGCGGAGAAGTTTCTGCAAAGCGGCTTTATGAAAAACATGGTGACCGAATTCCCGGAGGTAGGCGAAGCGGTTCTGGCCAAAGGCATACGTAACGTGACTGTTATTACGCAGGCTCCGACGGGCAGCACCGGTACGATGGTTGGTACGTCGACCGGCATCGAGCCGTATTTTGCCTTCGAATACTTCCGTCAAAGCCGTCTAGGCTACGACAAACAGCTGGTGCCGATCGCGCAGGCATGGAAGGATGCGCATCCGGGTGAAGAATTGCCGGATTACTTCGTAACGGCAATGAATTTGTCGGCGAAGGATCATATCCGCGTGCAAGCGGCGATTCAGCGCTGGGTCGACAGCTCGATCTCGAAGACGGCGAACTGTCCGAGCGACTTTACGGTTGAAGAGACGAAAGAGCTGTACGAGATGGCGTTTGATCTGGGCTGTAAAGGCGTTACGATCTACCGCGACGGCAGCCGCGACGTTCAAGTATTGTCGACGAAGAAGGAAGATGCGAAGCCGGATGCGGCGGTCGAAGCGGCTGCAGCTGCGGAAGCGGTAAAAGAAGAAGATAAACTCGAGACGCTGAATACGGCGCTTAACGCGAAGGTATCGCCGCAGGCGGAGCAGGAATTCGACAAGCAGTACAAGCGCCGTCCGCAAATTCTTCGCGGGGCAACGTACAAAGTAAACACGCCGTTCGGCATGGCCTATATTACCATTAACGATCTGAACGGCATTCCGGGCGAGATCTTCCTGAATGTAGGCAAAGCCGGCTCCGACGTATTCGCGATGGCGGAAGCGCTTGGCCGCGTATGCTCTTTGTTCCTTCGTTACGGGGATCACGGCAACAAAGCGAAGCTGCTGATCAAGCATCTTAAAGGCATTGGCGGAACCGGTGCCATCGGCTTCGGAGCCAACCGCGTAGAATCCATCGCTGACGCGGTTGCGAAGGCGCTTGAAATTCATATCGAGAGCACGAATGAGCAGGCGGCTGCGTATGAACCTGTAAAAGAGGCTCCAGACTTGGCTTTCGCCGCAGCACCTGCCGTAGAGGATTCGCATAAGCACGGCGAGGTCACCTCGCGCGATTTATGCCCCTCCTGCGGATCGGCTTCGCTGATTAACGTCGAAGGCTGCAAGCAATGCAGCAACTGCGGCTATAGCAAGTGTAATTAATAGATAAAGAATTGAAGACCAGAAAGCGGGGGTTTGTCCGCTGTAATATCACTTGTCACATCCTGTAATACAAAATATCACTAAAAATTGATTATGATGTCAAAGTCCGAATCCCTAGTGGATTCGGGCTTTTTTGTATAATAGGCTTTGATTGCGCTCAATCGGGAACGGGGGAGACGGCCACATTTGCCGTACCGATTCTCCAACTGTATGAAGAAATACGAAGTTTGAGAAACGAAAAGACTCCTTGATATGATGTATACGGGTCCCAGTGCTGGCGAGCGACCGGATCCGAATACAAATCAAGGAGACTACAAGATGAATTTCTTCTATCTTAATTGTTGGTGTAGATATAGCTAAATTTAAACATGTGGCTAGAGCCCAAGACTACCGCGGAGTCGAGTTTGGGAAGTCAATCACGTTTGAAAACAACCACGAAGGATTTGGGCTGTTTGTCAGCTGGTGTTATTGTAGGCATGGAACAAACTCACGTCAAGAAAAGCAAAGAATGACCACCTAAGTAAGAAGATAGATAACAAGAAGCACGGATGATGATATTATCGATAATCCCTGGAATAAAGAAAAGCCGCTGCTCCTCCGCTCATCGTGCCGCATGTACTACAAGAGAGAACATGGAGAGATTTGCTACAGTTGTCGAAACTGACGGAAAAGCTGCGGGTTTGAAATTCGGGAATCCATCAAACAAGTCTAATCTGCGGGAACTTTCATGTGAAGACTTTCTTATATAATGTCGAGCGGAGCCTTTCTTGTCGGTGTAGGGAACGCCAAATCCAACATCCCCAAGTCTTCCTCGGTAAGCTTAATCCGTTCTGCCTCCGCATTCTCTTCGGCATGCGCTGCTGTCGACGCTTTAGGAATGGCAATCACGTCACCGCTTCTAATGCACCAAGCCAAGAGAATCTGAAGCGGGTTCACGCCATGTCGATCGGCAATCTCCTTAACCGCTGGATGCTCAACCAACCCTCTTCGTAAAGTGCCTCCCTGAGCGAGTGGACTGTAGGCCATCATCGGGATTTTTCGCTCTCTCAACCAAGGAAGCAGGTCGTATTCTACGCCGCGGGAACCGAGATGATACAGCACCTGATCGACCATGCAATGCGTCCCTCGTGCCGCGTCGAACAGTTCTTTCATATCGTCCGTGTCCAGGTTCGAGACGCCCCATCGCAAAATTTTCCCCGCTTCGACCAACTGCTCCATCGCTTCCACCGTTTCGCTTAGAGGAATGCTTCCTCTCCAGTGAAGAAGATAAAGGTCGAGGCGGTCTGTCTTTAACCGCTTCAAGCTTTGTTCGCAGCTGCCGGCGATGCGATTCAGTCCCGCGTTGTGCGGGTACACTTTGGATACTAGAAACACTTGATCTCGAATCCCTTCGATCGCTTCTCCAACCAAGGACTCGGATCTGCCGTCGCCATACATTTCAGCCGAATCGATCAGGTTCAATCCAAGCTCCACACCGCGTCTTAACGTGCGAAGCTCTTCATTTTTCTTGGACGGCTCATCCCCCATATACCACGTACCTTGACCGATTCTGGGCAAAGTCGTCCCATCAGGAAGGGTTACCACGCGCCCACCCCCTTGTTTTTTACAATATTTTACCCGAAGCGCCCCATCCTATTCTACAAAGAGAATATATTAGGCGATATTTTTGCAGTGGTCTCCCAAAAGTTTTAAGTTGTTAAGTATATCCAAGTAAATTGAAAAGTTTGGCGATACAATTGATTCCGCAATGAAAAAGTTGTTAAATGATTGAACAAACGGGAAACGAATAGTTCAGGACCGCATGACGGCAGCTAATCACATGATGACAGAATAATGCAATAATTAAAACTTTAAAATTCCATATCGTGGTAATGTAATTGTGTAACTAGATAGAGGAGGGATATCAAATGGAAGCCCTAATTAAAGAAGCCCAATTAGATGAACTACATATCGTTCACGATGTTATGTGTAAAGCATTTGAGGAATACCGAGGCAAGTTAATTCCACCATCTGGAGCACTTTCAGAATCTGTTGATGATATTATTAAAAAAATATCTAAAACCGGTGGGGCAATTATCGCCCAAGTAGATGGAATCCCAATAGGATCGGCGCATTTTGTATTTCGAGAAAATTATGTTTACATAGGACGGGTTGCCGTTCTCCCTTCACTCCGTGGATGGGGGATTGGAAAAAAGCTTGTGAAATACATTGAAAATTACGCAAGAAATAGAGGCATATGCGAGGCAAGACTAGAGGTACGTTTATCTATTCCTAGTAATGTAGCTTTTTACAAAAAACTAAATTATGAAATTATCGAGAAGCACGCATACCCTGAAGAGACGGATTATTGGTATATAATGAAAAGCACTTTACCAAACTAGCTTCGACAATTACGCTATCGAAACATTAGTTGAACTATCCAGGGAGCAGCCCCCAAAAGCTGCTTCCTGTTCCATTGCAGTAACGTGAAAAAATGCAACCTGAATTGATTCCGCAGCGTCTAATGTATAGAAGTAATTTCCCTGTTTTTAGGAGGCGTGGATTATACGGTATTTTATCAGACTAAATGCTCTGAGCGCTATAATTGCATTGATACCATTTATTATCAGTGAACTATTAGTCAATGTGTATAGAATAAATCGAATAACTGGAATTGAAATAAACGTTATAAATAGGGTTACTTCAATTATCAGTTTTGTAAGCCTAATTATCATATTTGTTATTTTTGTTCCCTTAGTTCTTCTGATTTTACCATCAAAATTAACAAACTTTTTGACATCCATTATATGGTTCCCATATTACTGCTTGTATGTGTATGTCTTCTTTTCCTATTTTCCTGCAAATAATCCGGCTGATGATCCTAATCCTGTTTCAGGGTTAATCATTTTTGCAATTTTATTTATATATCCGTTTTTAATAGCAGGAATTAATGGTATTGCTCTATTTCTCAAATATTTTAAGGGACGCAAGGTGTTAAACTAAACGGAGAACGATAGTTAAATGAGTAACGGACGAAGCTGCCGAGCAATCGGTGGCTTCATTGTGTTAACGGGCAGATTGTTGTGTGCCCATTCGAATGAGCGGTAGCAGGTTGGGGCACCTGATCATCTATACGTCTCTGGAAGTGGAGTAGGGGATAACAGGGAGGGGCAATTGCCCAAGCCAACGCCAGCACGCTGACATATACATGTTAGAGAAGCACCCATATGAAAATGCAGAAACGAGTCTATTATACAAAAGAGGATGAAGCATATGGCGAAGATCCCTAACTTCCCCCAAAGGCTTATGGATGAGCATGCCCGATGGCATATGAGCCATATGAATCGGGACGTGCGTTCGGGCGACGGCATTTCGTTCCTACGGTTTCATCGAAGGTTTTTAAGAAAAGCCCTGCGATGGTATAAGGGTCAAGGGCTCGATCGCCAAAGAGTGACGGCGTGGACCCGGATCCCATCGGCTATCAAAGCCACTCCCGGCTGGGACAGCCAGCTGCAGGAAGCCGAGAATCATATGGTGAAGCGTCTGGGCTCGTTCAAGTCCTCGGATGAACTGGGCCGTTTTCTTCTGACGTCTTCTCTCCACGACTCCATTCATGTCCTCGGCTCGGAGGTTTACGGAGACCCAGATTTCGGAGTGATCCTTAGATCCCCTCGAAGTACCCTATTCTATCGCTGGCATGGCCTGATCGACCGATGGTGGAGGAAGTACCAGCAGTTGAACAAGAGCAAAGAGACAAAGACAAAGACAAAGACCGTGAATCCCGCTCGGTGAGCGGGATTCACGGTCTTTTTAAGCTGATTTGAGGAGGCAATTCCGCTTCACAAGGAGTTGGTAAGATCTAGTTACGTTTGATGAATTTGCTCAAGGCAGTTTATTCAGGGCCGTTGGTCACTCGGCATATGCTGGTATTATCTCAGGTGATTATCTGCATCGGATTTATGGACGTGTTAATCATTGTTCCCATTTTTACTTAAATAGGCATTAAATGAGGTCGTTTAAAGTTCAAATGAATAAAATATTTCAACTCCATTTTGGTAAAAGGCAGAAAAGTTGATTTCTGTCTTTCTTTGTCTAAGCGATTACTAAAAAGCCAAAGCCATATTAAGATAATTATTTTTCCAAAGTAGCAGGTATTATCTAATATGGATCATATCACTCGAAATCGATTGAATTAGAACATATTGCAAAAAACACTAAAAATGAACTGGGGGAGGTTAAGTGAAGATCCTTATGGTTGCTCCGGAGCAATTACCGGTTCCGGGCAATGGATCGGTTGAAATATGTATGCTGGCAATTGCTAAGCAGCTTGCTGTAAGTCATAAGGTTACGATTGTCAGCAGACAAAGTTCAGGTTTACCTAATGTTAGTAACCATGGAAACTTAACTATTGTTCGAGTGCCTTCGGGAAGTCCACAGAAATACATCGCATCGGTCCTGCGTTATATCAGAGGAAAGTATTATGATATTATACAAGTGGATAATCGTCCCCACTATATGGCTAAAGTGAAGCATGCCTTCCCGTTAACTCCGGTTTCGCTTTTCCTTCATTCTCTCACTTTTGTTCCACGTACTAAAGCTGTGGCAACCAGCATGGATAAGGCCGATTTGATTATTGCGAACAGTGTCTCATTAAAAAGTAATTTATCCCGCTTGTTTCCAAAGCAATCCTCTAAGATAAGAACAGTATATCTAGGTGTGGACACCATTCGGTTCAAGCCTAATGACTCAAAAAAGAAGTCTGATACCTTCCAGGTCCTGTTTGCAGGACGAATTATTCCACGTAAAGGTGTACCGGTTATTATCCAGGCAATTGGAATTATGAAAAGAAAATATCCCAAAGTAAGATTGATCATCGTCGGGGGAGGTAAAGCGAATTATATCAATAGCCTTAGATTATTAGTACGAAAATATCGTATAAATGCGCGCTTTACTGGAATGATTCCTCATAATAGAGTCCACCAGCTATACAAGAACGCAGATTGCTTCGTGTGTCCTTCACAGCGACATGAGGCATTTGGGCTTGTCAATGTGGAAGCTATGGCCTCTGGACTTCCCGTCGTTGCATCCAGTATCGGAGGGATTAAAGAAATAGTGAGCCATGGGGCGAACGGGTATCTCGTTAAACAATACAAAAGTCCTCATTCACATGCCGAGTGGATTGGGAAGCTAGCGGGTGACAAAAATCTAGCTTCGAAATTGGGCAAACAAGCAAGAAAAGATGCGGTCGAGCGGTTCAGCTGGAGCAAAATGGCCTATAAGCTAATGACCGTATATAAGCATGCATCATCTAATTCTAAGAAAAAGAGGACTTCATAAACCATAAAGAAGCTTAGCAGCATTGTTGCAAGTGCTCTTGGATACGATTTGAATATCATATAAAAAATCGCCTTCACCTTATGACTTAATATAATCCGCCTTTATTAATCTACTGCACGACTCACTGCCTCTATTGCTATGGTTATTGCTGGTACGATGAGAGTATTGCGGAGGTGATCGTTTGATATGCAAATCCAAAAAAAATATATAGCTAAAAATACACCCTATAAAACCCCATATTACTTGATTAGTGGAAATGATAAAGGTGACACGGTTATTATCACTGCCGGGGTACATGGTAATGAACGTGCAAGTATTCGTGCAGCTTTTTGGCTGCTGAATAGTATACAAAAGAGATCTATTATCGTGCGTTGTGGTCAGCTTATTATCGTGCCAGTAGTCAATCAGATGGCTTATGAACGTAGGATCCGAGGTGTACCGGATTTGAATCGAACATTTCCCCGAGGAGTTACCCAAGAAGCCAAACATCCGCTCTCGTCAGCGTTATTTCAATTAGCAAAAGAGATGAAGCCGCTATGGTACATTGATCTACATGAAGCGAATGGCATAGCTGTACTAAATCCCAAAATGTTAGGTCAGACTCTTATCGCTCACCCTGGAAGTAAAGCAGTTCCTCCTGTAGATCGGATTATCCGCCGTATTAACCGTACAATTCCTATGAAAACCAGACATTTCAAGATGCGATTGAGCTCTTTGCCAGGTTCAGGAAGGAATGCTGCGAAGCAGCTTATTAAGGCCAAGGCGATTACAGTTGAAACCAGCTTGGAATTACCAATATCCACTCGTATTCAATATCAGAAGCAAATACTGCAGTACTTATTAAAGGAAGCGAATATAACTTAATTTAATGACAATATGAATTAGAAACACGAAACACTAACAGCAAAAAGACGAAATTAATACCGTTTTTTGTTGTTAGTGTATTGTGTATGATATGCGATTAACCATTATTGCTGAATCTCTTTTTATTTCCATACATTTATGGGTGAAACGTTTTTACTATTACCAAGAGCCGGTAATCCATAGAAGTCTTCGATAGTTCGCAGCATATTATAATGGTTTGTTTTGGTCATGTACGCTTGATGTTTAATTTTTTGTCCAACCATAATAGTGGGAATTTTATTCTTAGCACTCATATCGTCTTCGTCCCACGTTAGAATAAAGATACTATTATGTTTATTAGCCCATTCTATATATCCTGCCATGTTAGTCTTTAACCAATCGTCTGCTTCTTTAATTGTCCCGTCATGAATATCGTGTTTTAGATTTGGAATAACAAAGGAAACAGTTGGCAGCTTACTATAGTCTTTTGGAAAAGATGTAAACGGCATATTTACTTTTGCGGGAACGTTAGTGAAATCAACCCAAGGGTTATGTTTTCGAGCATACAGAGTTTTCAGGTCATAGGGTCCGGTAAATCCTACAATTGGCAATCCGTCAGAATAACCTCCAAATGAGTAGCCGTGCTTTACAAGTTCATTAGCTAAATTGTCCGACTTAAAAGTATGGGATGGTTTATCATCGGTGACACCTTGATTTGAGCCGGAAAAAAGATCAATGTAGTTCGGCTGGCTGGGGTGTTCAATTGCATAATGGTTAGTTAAATTGGCACCGGTTTTTACAAGCTGATTAATATAAGGGGCATTTTTATTCCCTATAATCTCTTTGTAGGAATGGTTCTCTTCTACTACGATGACGATATGATCTGGTGCTAGTCTGGTTTGCGATGTGGGTTTAGAAGCATGAACCGTTTTAGGGTTTTGTTTTGTAAATGGACCCATTGTTAAATACAGGACAAGTACAACAAATATAACGCTAACTATTCCAATTTTCATTTTTAGCCCTCTCTTTTTTATTTTCCCGGAGTTTTACTATCATAGCTCGTATTTCTCCAAAATGATGCACCATATGATCGAGTTAATATTTATTTAAGATTTATTTCACATTGGCTTAATGGGATGTGCAAGGGTCGGACTAAAGTCCGGCTTTTTTTATTTTTTACCTGTTATTTTGATATTAATATCCAGTTAATAAAATTTTCATTTTTTTACGCTATCCTACAGAAGCAAAATAATTGATAAATTCTCGTTATCACTTGAGAGGGGTATGTGAATGGCTGTGTTACAAAAAGAACAAAATCAGCTTTTAAGCAAGGTGCCGCAAGTTACCATTTTTTTCTGGTTAATCAAAGTATTATGCACCACAGTAGGCGAAACATTTTCGGACTTTCTAAGCAT
This sequence comes from Paenibacillus glycanilyticus NBRC 16618, assembly GCF_004000805.1. Classification (GTDB taxonomy): domain Bacteria; phylum Bacillota; class Bacilli; order Paenibacillales; family Paenibacillaceae; genus Pristimantibacillus; species Pristimantibacillus glycanilyticus. The sequence continues at coordinate 38,910 of NZ_BILY01000041.1, read as the reverse complement.
TAATGTAGGCTTGGGACTTCCGGTCACTACTTTAGTTATGGGTGTTGCATTTGTTATTGTGTTGTATATTCAGTTTAAATCATCGAAATACAACCCGTTTATTTATTGGCTTACCGTTGTTCTCATCAGTGTATTTGGTACTTTAATAACCGACAATATGACAGACGGATGGGGAGTGCCGCTTGAACAAAGTACAATCCTCTTCACTCTTTTGTTGGCAGTAACATTTCTATCCTGGTACGCTAGCGAAAAAACGTTATCGATCCACTCCATTTATACGTTTAAAAGAGAAGTTTTTTATTGGCTAACCATTCTTTTTACTTTTGCATTAGGCACGGCGGTAGGAGATCTTTATTCAGAGCAGCTCGGCCTCGGGTATTTAAAAACAGGCATTATCGTTATCGTCATCATTGCTTGTATTTTCGTGGCATGGAAATTAAAGCTGAATGAGATATTGGCATTTTGGATAGCCTATATTTTGACTAGACCGCTTGGGGCTTCGTTAGGAGATTATTTGTCCCAGTCGAAGAAAAATGGCGGCTTGGAGTTAGGCGCTACAATAACAAGCGTCATTTTTCTAATAGCTATATTGGCAGTGATTCTTTTACTATCCGTAACCAAGCTTGATTTAATCCCGAGAACTGATGGAGTTAAGAGTGAAAATCAACATGTAAGTGTAAGAAAGGTATGGATGCAGTCCATCACGACAATCGTTATATTGTTAGCCGTAGGAATTGGCGGGTATAGTTGGTCGAATCATCATCTTGTACCAAACGTGAATTCGTCTCAAACCACCTTGAGCGGACAATTAAATGATTTCATACAGACTGAAAAAAACATTCAGAATAGCATTAGCAGCAAGGACTGGAAGTCTGCAAAGTCTGGAGCCGACGACCTGGAACATAACTGGGACAAGTCAGAGCCTATGCTAAGAAAAATGGATCGAAAAGCATGGACCCAAATTGATGGGACTATCGATAGTGTTCTTGCTGCTGTTCGCAGTAAAAACCCCGATCCTGCAAAGTGTAATTCGGTACTAACTGATTCATTGAATGTATTAAATTCATCTAATCAATAAGATATTGAACATACAGCCTAAGGAATCTAGCATTCCTTGGGCTTTTGTTGTTCTTTTTATCTGTGAGGACACTTCTAGGAAAGATTAATTAAGAAACTGTTAATAAGGCTTTCACAGTCACTTTAGATTTAGTCCTTATATTTGATCTAAAAGAAGGAGTCGGAGATATGAAACCAAACTCGAAAATTATGATTATTTATGCTTCATTTGGTGATGGTCATATCAAAGCGGCAAGAGCGTTGTTAGAGTCATTTACAGCTTTAGGGTATAACAATATAAAAATGATTGACTTATTAGCCTTAACGCATCCTCGTATTAATTTTGCTTCAAAGTGGCTGTACTTAAAAAGCAGCAGCTATGCACCTAAAGGGTATGGATGGTTTTATACTCTAACCAATAGCACGAAGGCAAGTCGAGTTTCAAATCATATTTATCATTCCTTCGGTAAGAAGAAGATGCTCGAAGAATGGCATTCAGAAAAACCGGAATTAATCATTCATACCTTTCCTTATCTGACAGCAGACGAGCTAAAATTTCAGTCTGGTCAAGGTGTTCCAACTCTTACGGTAATAACGGACTATGTACTGCACAGTCGCTGGTTGCATGAGAATACAACTCATTACTGCGTGGGGAGCGATACAGTTAAAGCGCAAATGATGGCAGCAGGCGTTTCTGAACATAAGATTTCTGTTACAGGAATTCCTGTTCATTCACAATTTTTCGACAAAGAGGATAAAGCTGCTATCTGCGATTTATGGGGATTCGAACCAGACCGTTCTCGCGTACTGCTTATGGCAGGAGCATATGGGGTTCAGCGATCTTTAAAATTAATGATAAGTACTGTGCGGGAAGAGACAACAAGTGACCTCATAGTTGTTTGTGGTAAAAACAAAAAGCTAAGAAAACGATTAGAGAGAGAGTACTTTAATGAGAAAAGAATCCATGTTATCGGTTATACAGATAAAGTTCATGAGCTCATGACCATATCCGACTGCTTAATCTCTAAAGCAGGCGGAATTACGTTAACGGAAGCATTAGTTAAGAATCTTCCAACCATTGTTTTTCAACCTATACCTGGACAAGAAGAAGGAAACGCGCAATTTTTATCAAGTCTAGGTGTATTAGGTATTGCCAATGACAAATGTTCCTTAACAAGAGAGTTATACAATGCATTAAATCATAATAGGAACATGAAACAAGTGTTTGCATCCGTATGCTTTAAACAATCCTCCATGCGTATTGTAGAAGAAGCATTAAAGTTAACCGGCTTAGTAGAAAAAGGAACGGAATGGACGGTAAACAAAAGAAAGGCAGCGCAAATCCATGCATAAGTCTGGGGATTCCCTATTTTCAATAGGACTAATGCTTTTGTTTACAGAATTTCTAAGGGGAGCGTATTTGATTGCTTTTCTTCCCAATCTGGTAGAAGAGAGGTTGGGAATTTCGATATCCTTAGTAGGGGTAGCTGTTTCGGTCCATTATCTTGTAGATAGCTTATGTAAAATTTATATCGGTTACATGATTGATCGATACGGATACCGGGCTATTTTACATGGTGGTTTCTTACTTGCCGCAGTTGGTATGTTTCTGATCATACTCGCAAAATCAGAAATGCAGATTTTTTTATCTTCCGCACTACTTGGGATAGGATTATCACCGGTTTGGTTGATTTGCATGAAGCAAGTAAAAGGGGAGAACAGAGCTAAACAGGCAGGGTTTATTTACGTATTCTGGATGGCAGGACTTGGATTAGGACCAATGTTATTTAATTTAGTTCTAGACTTGGGATGGAACTACAGTGTTCTGATGCTTATCCTTGCATTAGTTCTGGGATGGTTATCCGGTGCTTTCAATCAGCTGCATAAAAGGGGCGTGGGTAAGGGAGCATCCCCGCAGTCCTTAGTCCCTTATCTTAAACAGGTAACGGCATACATTAGAATGAATCCCTTTATCTTGCCGGCCATTATCTTACAAACGACTGGCGCTGGCATGGTTGCCCCTTTTCTGAATGTTTTTGCTGCAAACCGTCTTTCCCTGACTCATACGGAACTATCCATTATTATGGTATTTGGAGGAGCGAGTGCAATTCTCTTATTAGTCCCCATGGGGAAATGGTTTGATGCCTCGGGAAGCCGGTGGTTTTTGATTGGTGGGTTCGGATTATTTGCTATATCGCTTTTTGCATTAACAGGAGTCTACTCCTTCTATATGTCGTTGATTGTAGTTATAGTGATGGGTGCCTCCTATGCTATGCTGCTGCCCGCTTGGAATGCGCTAATGTCCAGGCATGTACCTATGGATGCTTCCGGAACGGGATGGGGATTGCTGTCAACCATTGAAGGCTTCGGTGTAGTGGTAGGACCACTAATAGGGAGCTTTTTGTATGTTTCCGGGAATATAGAAACGCCGTTTCTTGTTAGTGCTGTAATGTTTGGAATGATCAGCATCATGTATTTTTTTATGCCTTCAAAAATATTTAGTTATACGTCTCAAAATGCATGAAAGGTAAGTAAGCGATAAACCGGACTATAAGGAGAGTCGCCCATGTCCATACGTCTAAAATTATTATTGTCGTATTTAATTATGTTAGTTGTACCTTTGCTAACGTTAATAGTTACTTCTATTCTGCTCGTCATTATTTTTAAAGGCGATTTGCATGATATTCGGATGATTTATGAAACTAATATAGAAGGTTTTGAAGAAGAGGACTACCATCGTCTTATTAAACAGTCCATCGAGCAAAATCCTGATTTGTTGCTCGACCGGAATTATGTGAATCGATTGTCTTCTCAGCTTTCATCTAAGCAGACCTATTTATTGATTCGAACAGATGAACAAATGATTTATGTTTCGGATGAACTCCGAACGAAAGCCATTCTTTTATCCAAACTAACACCCATTCATAATAATGACCTAAGATCGGTTTCACGTACTAAGTCATATGGAAACAATGATTATTACCATTATGTTGGTTATGCGTTCCATATCCAGAACAAAGCTATAGATTTATATATAATCACAAAAGTAGACCCCATCGTTTATTTCTCTAAAAAATATGCCCCCTATCTTCTGGGAGCCGTTATCGTCGTATTAGTGTTAACTAATGTTCTACTGACTTTGTACATGTCTAGACGCATTATCAGGCCAATAATGTCACTGCGACGCTCAGCACTCTCTTTTACGAAAGGCAATCTTAACGATCCTGTCATCGTCCATGGCAAGGATGAAATCGGTCAATTAGGCGTGGTCTTTGAAAAATTAAGAACACAGCTTTTACATTCGTTTCGTGTGCAAGAGCAGTTTGAAAATAATCGTAAGGAATTAATCATTAATATATCTCATGACTTGAAAACTCCGATTACGTCTATTAGAGGATATGTGGATGGACTGATAGAGGGAGTTGCCTTTTCTTTGGAAAAAACGGAGAAGTATCTTCGGACAATCTCTACGAAAGCAGCAGAAATGGACAGGTTAATTGATGAGCTCTTTTTATATTCAAAGCTTGATCTTAATCGAATGACCTTTGTATTTGAAACGGTGAATGTGAAGGCCTTTTTGGCAGATTGGATTGAGGAGTTGGCATTTGAATTGGAAAAAGATAGGATTATTCTGCTTTTCAATATTCAAATCATCGATTCCATTGAAATGAAAGTAGACCGGAAGTCCTTTCGTAGAGTATTAGAGAATATTATTCAGAACAGCTTAAAGTATATGAACAAAGAAGAGAAAATCATTCAATTAGTTGCATCGATTAGCAACTCCAATTTGAACTTGACGATAGAGGACAATGGAAGTGGAATTCCTGATTCAGCTATGCCCTATATTTTTGATCGCTTTTACCGAGCTGATCTTTCTCGTAATTCTGAAAAAACAGGGAATGGATTGGGCTTAGCCATTGCCAAACGTATTGTCCTGGAGCATAACGGGAGTATTTCTGCAGAAAGCATGGAAGGTCTAGGCACGAAGATGACCATAAGTATCCCTATTAATGATTCAAAAGACCAAGCTGCCGTTACTTAACTTACAAGGTATGCCTATCCACTATGGGAAGGAGGAATAACGAATGAAAAGCATTCTTGTTATTGAGGACGATACGACTATCTCAGAACTACAGCGGGATTATTTGGAGATTAACGGGTACGAAGTCCAAATAGCTGCGGATGGCGAAACCGGTTTAGCGATGTGCCTCTCGGGTATTTATGACTTGGTCATTCTTGATTTGATGCTCCCAAAGATAAACGGGTTTGAAGTGTGCAAGAAAATTCGAGAGAAACAGGACATCCCCATTCTGATTGTAACTTCACGCCATGAAGATATCGATGTGATTAGAGGGCTCGGACTCGGCGCTGACGATTATATTACGAAACCGTTCAAACCTGCTGAACTAGTTGCTAGGGTAAAGGCACACCTGGAGAGATATAAGCGGCTAGTTGGACTTAAAAATATTAATAATATCATTCAGATCCGGGATTTAACCATTGATGCGGATACACGAAAGGTTTTCGTTAATAATGAGGAAGCCGTACTAACGACCAAGGAATTTGATTTGTTGTATTTCCTTGCGACCCATCCGAATAAGGTTTTCAGCAAAGAGCATCTTTTTGAGCGGATATGGGGAGTAGATGCTCTTGGTGATATACAGACGGTGACTGTGCATATCCGTAAAATTCGCGAGAAAATTGAAAAAGATTCTGCAAATCCCGGTTATATCGAGACACTATGGGGAGCAGGTTACCGCTGCAAAGGATGAAAGTCTGAGCCAATGATCAGACTTTTTTATTTTACTTCATAATAGTTAATAAAAATTTAATCGGATGTTCACAGCTCGTTGAGAATTGAATTTTAAAGTACAAGGAACTGATGCTTTCATTAATAGCTTGGAAAGGAGTTATAAGAGATATGCAAAGTATTATGGATTGGATCTCTAATTTAGCGGTCCAACTAATTGATGCGATTGGCCTCTACGGCATATTTATCGGTATGGTCCTGGAAAGTGCTTGTATACCTATTCCGAGTGAAGTCATTTTATTAAGCGGGGGTCTGGCTGCTGCTAACGGTACGATAACATGGCAGGAGGTGGTCATCGCAGGTGTACTCGGAAATGTTCTTGGGTCAATAATTGCTTACCAAGTTGGAGCTCTTGGCGGAAGGAAAATACTTAATAAGTACGGGAAATATGTGTTCTTTAGAAGCTCGCATCTTGATCAAGCGGAGAAGTGGTTTACCCGATATGGCGCAATGAGCGTATTCTTTACCAGAAACCTTCCTTTTATCCGAACTTTCATATCCTTGCCGGCGGGCATAGCTAAGATGAAGTTCTCTACATTTCTGCTATATACTTTTTTAGGCTGTATTCCATGGAATATTGCATTAGCCTATGCGGGTTATAAATGGGGAGCGAATGCGGATGTATTGGAGCGTTACATGCATCCGATCAGTTATGCTGTTGCGATAGTAGTTGTTGGACTATTTGCGTATTGGCTCCTTAGTAGGAAACGGACGAGAGTCTGATGGATACGGCGGCGATACATGCATCAGCCTCCAATCTGATCATGGAGCATTTTGAGTATGATTACTCGCCTAGTGGAGAGCCAGTTATTTATATCAAGGTATTGAATACGAGCTCCAAGGTATTGATCGGTGATCTTTCTGTCAAATTGGATCGAGCTTTTAATACCAGTCAAGATGATTATGGCTACAAGCATGTCGGCCATGCCATTGCCTTGCACAATGTTATTATTGGACCGGGAAAGGAACAAAATCTCGAATTCATGAAAGTTCCTAAACTAAGCGTTGGCGATTACAGAGCGGATATTCAGTTTAGTTATTTAACCGAATATAAGGAGGATCGGATTGATTTTACAATAAAGCAATCGGATTTAGTTCAACGGAGTGTGAAAGACCCGAGTTCTCCTAAGGGCAGCCTTTTTAGCCCGTTTAGGAATCTTAAGTGGGTAATCATCTCTCTATTAATTGCAGGGGCTATTGTTACGCTCATAAAGGGTCGTACTCAATCTGAAAAATAAGGGGATAGTCATGTACAATTATAAAACGGAATTTAACCCACAAGCTACAACGATGCTAGCAAAAGTACCTGAAATTACGTTGTATTTCTGGATAACGAAGCTAATTACAACTGGTCTTGGAGAAGTGGCATCAGATTTTTTATTTGAAAAATTAAATCCATTCCTCTCCGTGCCAATAAGTGTAGCGATTTTTGTTGCAGCTATGGTTCTCCAGTTCAAGTCGAAAAAGTATATCGCGAGTCTGTATTGGCTAGTTGTCATAATGGTAAGCATATTTGGCACTACAGCAGCTGATGTTATACGAGCTGGTTTGGGAAATACGGTTTCAACTCTCTTTTTTATTGCCTCGCTTGCAGCTATTTTCAGAATTTGGTATGTGAAGGAGAAGAGCTTATCGATTCATAGCATTAACACGCGCCGGAGAGAAGTGTTTTATTGGATGACGGTCCTGACCACATTCGCTCTCGGCACTTCTGCAGGCGATTTAACAGCCTCCAGTATGCATTTGGGATATTTAGATTCCGGAATAATGTTCTTTGCTTTGCTATTCATACCCGCATTATGTTATCGGCTGTTTCATTTGAAAGAAATTACAGCTTTCTGGATAGCTTATGTTTTGACTCGTCCTGTGGGCGCGTCCTTCGCGGATTGGCTTTCTGCGGCACCAGGCAATGGCGGAGTTGGTTACAGCAAAGGACTCGTTAGTCTGGTCCTCTTGATTGTGATTGTGCTTCTCGTTGTCTTTCGAGGCGGTACCCCTGCAAAGATGGAGGAGACTCAGCAGCTCGCTGTTAATCAGTAATGGGGGATATAACCGCGCACAGTGTTACTCGAATGGAGTTAAGATGGGGGCATTATCAATGGGCATTCCCTTGCGGGACATGCTCATGGTAATGCCTTCTTCTTTTGGCATTTTTCCTCCATAGGGTACTACGTTAGCAGGTTGACCTGTTTATGCCTATTAATGAAATTAACAGGAACAGACTCATCAGTCTAAAATGTGCTCTGGTTTATCTCCTTTCACTCAATTAAACATACATTAATTAAGTCAGAGTAGCGTAACTTTAAAAAAATTATAGAGTGAGGGATATATACGGAAAAATTTCTTACATGGAAACAAGTGTTGAAACAAGTGAAATATGCTTTGGACTATAGAAAACCTTTTTCATTGGTTAGAATCGGCGATGGGGAGAATATTTGCTTGGCGCAAAATTCTGTATGGCCTATACGCGATGTTCTGAAAGAGCCTTGGACAAAAAAAGCGAACCGTGGAGAAAAGGGTGTGCATTTACCTAATATTCGTCTAAGAAATGAGCTTGTTCAAGGGATTAGGAATGCAAATGTTGTAGGCGTTCTACTTCTTAACGATAACCGAATTCATGCTCCAAAGAGACTTAAAAGAATATTAACAAACAAAATTTTTACTCATTTTAATCTCTCGCCACGTTATACATGTGATGCCTGTATTAATCGCTATATTCCTAAATACAAAGCTTTTTGGGACGTTCTAAAAAACAGAAGAGTTTTACTCATTTCACAACACGCTAATGAAATGAAACAAGTACTCGTTAATAAATATGATTTAAATGTAACAGGAACCCTATTTTTTTCGGATTATAGACAGATTAATCGGGTATTAAAGGAAGTTGATATGCTGAAAAATAAATTTGATTTAGTACTCATTTCGGCAGGCGTGAATGCTGTTATTCTAGCACCAAAAATAGCTCGAAGGACTGGAAAAGTTGCAATAGATTTTGGTCAAGGACATAAAAATTTTATGAAATCCCGGACAGTTTGAATAATCGCGTATTGAGAAGCCTGAGTAAGGGAAAGGTCTTATCTCTGCAGAAAAAAGTGGTCAACCTAAGCTCTAATGGGTCAGTCACTCTCGAGAGATTGAGAGTAACTGGCCCATTTTTTCTACTACGTGTTGTGCAGGTTTTTTCCTACTCCTTTCTTCCTTTGCCGGGCTTTTCGAATGGTCATATGACCAGCCTTGCATACATACGTTCCTGCATCTTTGTTAGTAGACATTTCATGTTACAGCGGACAGGTCTTTTGTTATTCTTCTTCAAGGAATATGACATGTTTGCCAAGGGAAGCTTAAAACGGACTAACGAATAGAGAAGCATTTCAATGCGGAAATCAAAAGACGATGGAGGGTTGCGCATGAGAATGGATTGGCTGGTGGCCTTCCGTCAGACAGCGGAGATGAAGAGCTTAACAAAAGCGAGCGAATTGTTGCATATCAGCCAGCCTGCGTTAAGCAAGCAAATTCGCAACTTGGAAGTGGAATTGGGAGCCCCGTTATTGGTTCGTTCGACTACAGGAGTAACGCTAACACCGGCCGGGCACATTTTGCTTGAAGGAAGCAAGAACATTCTAAACGAAATGAATGCCATTCGGCGGGAGATTGCGCTTGCTCAAGACGAGGGGAAATCCGACCTCACAATAGGTTCTTGGCCAAGCATAGCGACGATCTTTCTTCCAGGCCAAATTGCGCGCAGTCAGCAGGCCATAGGACAGCTAGACATAAAATTCAGGGTATTTTATTGTTTCTACGACTTGCTGACGAGTCTGGAAAATGGCATCATCGATGCCGCTTTATTTGATGACAGAGGGGTCAATCACTCCTTTTTCTCCACTCCCGTTTTTTCGGAGAAATTTTTTATGTTCGTGAATGTCGACCATCCCGTCTATGGGAATAAAGACGAAGTATCTTTTGATGAGATAAAGCATGAGAATTTCGTAATGTTGACAGAAGGCTGCGATGCAAGGATGCTGATTGATCAAGAGTTTTCCAATAGGAACGAAAAAATGAACATAGCTCTTGAATTTGAACTGGGACAAAGCATTTTGGGCTATATTCACGCTAATTTGGGGATATCTATTTTGCCGGAAATCTTTATTATCCAAATGAAGAATACGACAAAAGCGATTCCCATTGCCGATTTCGGAACGGTACGCGAGATCTCGGTCATTACGCGGGAAAAATCCGTTAACAGGCAATTGGGATTTATTTTTGACTCCGTATAAAAAGCATTTGGTTGATATTGCAAAAAGATGTCTGCTTGTCAAAAGGAATCGGATATGCTATTTTAGATGTGTAAACGGTTCCACATTGAGGAGAGAAGACGATATGGCAACCATTAGAGACGTAGCGAAGCATGCGGGCGTTTCGGTCGCAACCGTGTCGCGGATGATCAACGATACGGGTTATGTGCACGAAGATACCCGCAAGAAAATTGAAACCGCTATCAAGGAGCTTCACTATACGCCAAACGAAGTCGCAAGATCTTTATATAAACGAAAGTCGCGATTGACCGGCTTGCTGCTGCCGGACATAGCCAACCCGTTCTTTCCTGAGCTTGCGCGCGGGGTGGAGGACGAGATGCAGCGCAACGAATTCCGAATCATCTTCGGCAACAGCGACGAGAATAAAGCGAAGGAGAAGGAATATCTCCAAACCTTCGTACAGAATAACGTGGTTGGAATCATCTCCTCTACGAACTTTCCGGACAGCGATATGTACCGGAAGCTGAACATTCCGGTTGTGTTTCTGGACCGGACAGCGGATAACCGCCCATCGGTTTATTCGGATGGACGGGAAGGCGGGAGAATGGCAGCCCGGGAAATTGCCGATCGCGGCAGCCGGCGGGTCACCGTGATGCGGGGACCAAGGCATATCCGGCCTGCTCAGGACCGTTACGAAGGTGCGGTTGAAGCTTTGGGAGAGCGGGGCATCGTGTTTAACGTCATTCAAACCTCTTCGTTTTCCTTTACGGATGCGGGAACTTGGGCAAGGGAGCTGTTCGAGCGGTATCCGGAGACTGACGGCGTCATCGCCAGCAACGACATTGTCGCGGCCGCCGTATTGCATGAAGCGCTAAGGCTGGGCAAGAAAGTCCCGGAGGACGTGCAGATTGTCGGCTTTGACGATATTCCGCTCAGCCGCTTGCTGACGCCGTCGCTGACGACTATTCGCCAGCCGGCTTACGATATGGGCAAAGCGGCGGCTAGCCTGCTCATTCGGCTGATCGAGAATGAAATAGTGGATGAACCAACGATACAGATGCCCGTAACGTTTGCGGAACGGGATACAACCAGAAAGGCGGAAATAGAATGGCAAAAATAATCGTAGTCGGAAGTTCATCGGTCGACCTCGTCGTTACGGCGGCGAGGCGTCCCGGAGCGGGGGAAACGGTTCTCGGCGAAGGGTTCGTGACCGTTCCGGGAGGCAAAGGGGCTAATCAGGCGGTTGCCGCTTCGCGTCTAGGCGCAGAGGTAACGATGATTGGACGGGTCGGCGACGATCTTTACGGTCAAGAAATTTTAAACAATTTTAAAAGGAATAAGGTTTCTATCGAATATGTGGAACCGGTTACACATATGGCGAGCGGAACGGCACATATTGTTCTAGCGGAAGGCGACAATAGTATCGTTGTTGTTCCGGCGGCGAACAATGAAGTGACGCCGGCTTACCTTGCAAAAAGCAAGGATGCGTTCCGCGAAGCGGACATCCTGTTAATCCAACAGGAAATCCCGGAGGATACCGTCGCTTACGTTGGTGAACTTTGCAGGGAAATGCAATTGCCGCTGCTGCTGAATCCCGCTCCGGCTCGTCCGCTCACTGAAGAGATGATTGCAAACGCGACGTATATGACGCCTAACGAGCATGAAGCAAAGGTTTTGTTTCCCAACCTTAGCTTATCCGAAGCGCTGCGCCGGTATCCGAACAAGCTGTTTATTACGGAAGGCAGCCGCGGAGTGCGATTCTTTGACGGGGAACAAGAGGTGCTGGTTCCTTCCTATAAGGTCGATGCCGTCGATACGACCGGCGCGGGAGATACCTTTAACGCCGCGTTCGCTGTCGCGCTCGCAGAGGGAAAACCGATTCGCGAATGCGTAAGGTTCGCAAACCGTGCAGCTTCCTTGTCCGTCACGAAGTTCGGCGCGCAGGGCGGCATGCCAATAAGGAGAGAAGTAGAGGAGCAGATGCAAGATGAAGAAGCAAGGCATATTGAATAGCCATATTGCCAAGGTGCTGGCCGATCTCGGACATACCGACACGCTGGTAATCGCGGACGTCGGCCTTCCCGTGCCGGAGGGTGTGCCAAAGATCGATCTGGCATTGACGCTAGGTACGCCGAGTTTTGAAGATACCGTAAACGCCGTAGTGGCGGACATGACAGTCGAGAAGGTTATTCTGGCGGAAGAGATTAGCGCGGCTAACCGGACTACGCTAGATTTTATAGAACGGAAATTTCATGGGCTTGAGATCGGGAAATGCTCGCACGAGGAGTTTAAGCAGCTAACGCGCGATGCGAAAGCGATCATCCGCACGGGAGAAGCGACCCCGTATGCGAATGTGATATTGCGAGCGGGAGTTAATTTTGGATAAGAGGAGGAGCCGTTATGCGCATTGAGATGAAAGGCATTCATAAAGCATTTGGCGGCAACCAAGTGCTCTCCGGGGTCGATTTCGATCTGGTGGCAGGCGAGGTTCATGCCCTTATGGGGGAGAACGGGGCAGGCAAGTCCACCTTGATGAATATATTGACGGGGCTGCATGCGAAAGACGAAGGAACGGTTCTGATCGAGGGGAAAGAGACGTATTTCGCCAATCCGAAGGAAGCGGAACGTAACGGCATAGCTTTTATCCATCAGGAGCTTCATGTGTGGCCGGATATGACGGTGCTGGAGAATCTGTTCATCGGCCGCGAGATGTCCGGCAACTGGGGGTTGTTGAAGGAAAGGAAAATGCGGGAGCTGGCGAAGGAGCAGTTCAAACGTTTAGCCGTGGATATTCCGTTAAGCGCCTTAGCCGGCTCTTGTTCGGTCGGCCAGCAGCAAATGATCGAAATCGCCAAAGCCTTGTTAACGGACACCAAAGTCATCATTATGGATGAGCCAACTTCGGCGCTGACCGAAAGAGAGATAAGAAAGCTGTTTGATGTCATTGAAGCGCTGAAGAAGGACGGCGTTTCCATCGTTTATATCTCGCACCGGATGGAAGAGATATTCGAAATCTGCGATCGCATTACCGTCATGCGGGATGGCCGTACCGTAGATACGAAGCCTATACCAGAAACGAATTTCGATGAGGTCGTAAGAAAAATGGTCGGCCGCGAGTTAACGGAACGATATCCGGCCCGGACGCCAAAGCTCGGCGAGGTTGTGCTGGAAGTGAAACAAGCCTCGCGAAAAGGCCTGTTCGACAATGTCAGCTTCCGGGTTCATGCGGGCGAGATCTTAGGTTTCTCCGGCTTAATGGGGGCAGGCCGAACGGAGATGATGAGAGCCTTGTTCGGCCTGGACCGGCTGGACGGCGGCGAGATCCGCGTCTTTGGGAAAAAAGCATCCATCCGGAAGCCGGTGGACGCGGTCAAGCTGGGAATCGGCTTTATTACGGAGGACCGAAAGGATGAAGGGCTTATTCTCGACTTCTCCGTCAGAGATAATATGGTGCTTCCTAGCCTTAGCAGCTTCACAACCAGGGGCTTGCTCTCTTCCAAAAAGGAGACAACGTTTGTTGAAGCCTTGATCAAAAGGCTGCAAATCAAAACCCATACGGCGGATACGGCTGTAGGCAATTTGTCCGGCGGCAACCAACAGAAGGTTGTAATCGCCAAATGGGTTGGTATCGGACCAAGGCTGCTTATTCTGGACGAACCGACCCGCGGAGTGGACGTGGGAGCTAAACGGGAAATTTACCAGCTGATGAACGAGCTGACGGCACACGGCGTCGCCATCATCATGGTATCGTCGGAATTGCCCGAGGTGCTTGGCATGAGCGACCGCATTGTGGTTGTGCATGAGGGCCGCATCGCGGGAGAGCTGGGCAAAGAAGAAGCGACGCAAGAAAACATTATGACGCTCGCGACAGGGGGACAGTAACATGACAACTAGAAACGAAGCGAAAAGCGGCTTTCCGCTTTCGCAAATTACGCAGAAATTAGGGCCTTTGCTTGGTTTGATTTTATTGATCGCGATCGTATCGATTATGAATCCGAGTTTTTTGGAACCGCTTAATATTTTGAATCTTCTAAGACAGGTGTCTATTAACGCTTTGATTGCGTTCGGGATGACCTTTGTTATTCTTACGGGCGGCATCGACCTGTCGGTCGGCTCCATCCTGGCCTTGTCCAGCGCGTTTGTGGCAAACATGATGCTGGCCGGCTTTGATCCGATTATCGCCATTCTGCTCGGCTGCATAGTCGGCGGCGTAATGGGGATGGTAAACGGTCTTATGATTACGAAAGGGAAGATGGCGCCCTTTATCGCGACTTTGGCGACAATGACGATTTTCAGAGGTCTTACTCTCGTATACACGAACGGTAATCCGATAACGGGCCTGGGAGACAGCATGGCGTTTCAGCTATTCGGGCGCGGGTATATGTTCGGCATTCCGGTTCCGGCCATTACCATGATTATTACATTTGCGGCATTGTGGATTATTCTTCAAAAGACCGCCTTCGGACGCAAAACTTACGCAATCGGCGGTAACGAGAAAGCGTCAATCGTATCCGGCATCAAAGTAACGCGCGTCAAAATCATGATCTATTCCTTGGCGGGTATGCTTTCCGCCTTGGCCGGCGCCATTCTTACTTCCCGATTAAATTCGGCGCAGCCAACGGCCGGCACCTCTTACGAGCTGGACGCGATTGCTGCCGTCGTTCTCGGGGGGACTAGCCTTTCCGGCGGCCGCGGGCGCATCGTTGGCACGCTTATCGGCGCGCTTATCATTGGTACCTTGAATAACGGACTAAATCTGCTTGGCGTATCTTCCTTCTATCAGATGGTAGTTAAGGGGATTGTCATACTGATCGCCGTACTCATTGACAGAAAGAAATCGGCATAAGGAGAGAATGTTTATGAAAAAGCTTTCTTTGTTACTGATGGCGTTGTTCCTCTTCCTCGTTACGGGATGTTCGATGGAGCCGCCAAGCTGGGCGAAGCCCGATACGGGCGGAGATTTGAAGAACATGAAAATTGGCCTCTCCGTCTCGACCTTAAACAATCCATTCTTCGTTTCGATGAAGGAGGGCGTTGTTGCGGAAGCGAAAAAGCATGGCATCGAGACCATAGTGGTCGATGCGCAGAACGATTCCGCCAAACAGAGCAACGACGTCGACGATTTGATGCAAAAAGGCGTCAATGTCCTTCTTATTAACCCAACCGATTCCGCGGCAATCTCGACTGTCGTTCAATCGGCCAACGAACTTGGCATCCCCGTTATTACGCTGGACCGTTCCGCGGACAGCGGGAACGTCGAAGCGCTTGTCGCTTCGGATAACGCGAAGGGCGGACGCATGGCGGCCGAGTATATCGAGAAGCTGCTCGGCAAGGGGGCGAAGGTAGTCGAACTCGAAGGCGTCGCCGGCGCTTCGGCCACCCGGGAACGCGGAAAAGGCTTCCACGAGCTTGCGGATACGGATTTGAAAGTAGTGGCGAAGCAGACGGCGGACTTCGACCGTACAAAGGGATTAAATGTCATGGAAAACCTTCTTCAGGCAAATCCCGACGTGCAAGCCGTATTCGCTCACAACGACGAAATGGCGCTTGGTGCCATTGAAGCGATTCGGAGCTCCGGCAAGGATATTCCGGTAATCGGCTTTGACGGCAACGAAGACGCGCTGAAGTCGATTGCGGAAGGAAAACTTACGGCAACCGTCGCGCAGCAGCCGGAGCTTATCGGCCAGCTTGCCGTGCAAGCCGCTTACGATGTGCTGCAGGGCAAGAAGGTAGAGAAATCGATTCCGGCACCGCTCAAGCTTGTAACCAAAAACGAAAACCAATAACAGCAAAACAGCCTCAAAGCGCGAGATTCGCGGCTTTGAGGCTGTTTTGCTGCTAGCCGAGATATTGATCATTGACCATCGCATCTTGATTTCCGAAAACAAACCGGGGGATAACTTTTCATTATCGCCTCCTAACATAACCGTAGTACAAACCGCCTTTCCGGAATGATAAAGTATGTTCACTGGCCGAATATTTTCGGAGGGTAATGATCATTTTACTACTAGTCAAGGAGGCTGTTATAGATGGCGAAACGTGTTCTAATGGTAGTTACAACCGCGGATAAATTGAGCGATACGGAGCGAACGGGCTTGTAGTTGTCCGAATTTGGCGAAGCATACTTGGCATTTAGCGGCGAGGGATACGAAATAACAATCGCAAGCCCATTGGGCGGACAAGCTCCTTTGGATCATAGAAGCTTGGAAGGGATATCGCAGGAGCTGCGGGATACCGCTAGTTACCTTACAGATACAATAAAGCTTAGCCTTGTCCATGATATTGATTCTTACGACGCCATTTTTCTTCCCGGCGGTCACGGTACCATGTTCGACATGCCTGGCAACGAGCTGCTGCAGTCGATCATCCGTACGTTGTACGAAACGGGAAAAGTAGTGGCTGCCGTGTGCCACGGACCTGCTGCTCTCGTTGGGGTCCAACTGTCGGACGGCCATCCGCTTGTTGCCGGAAAAACCGTTGCGGCCTTTACCGATGAGGAAGAAAGGGAAACGACCTTGGACCGGTACATGCCGTTTCTTTTGGAATCCAAGCTTCGTGAATTAGGAGCTAACGTCGTGCTGTCTCCAAACTGGACCGATAACGTACAGGTAGACGGGAATTTGATCACTGGCCAAAATCCACAGTCTACGGAAAGCGCGGCAAAAGAAGTTATTGCCCAATTAAACCGTTAAATCAAGAGGGGTCATGCTTATATGATTACCATAGTCGCGATACTGAAAGCCCGCCCAGGAACCGAGCGGCAGCTTCGGGATGAGCTGTTAAAAGTTGCCGCGCCTTCACGTGCCGAAGAAGGCTGCGTTGATTATATTTTGCACAATAGCCCGGAACATCCGGAGCAATACGTGCTGTATGAAAATTGGAAAGATGAAGACGCCCTGCAAGCGCATCTCGCTTCTTCGCATTATCAGGAATACCGCCGTTCAACCGAAGCCTGGTTAGCATCCAGGGAGGTATACCGGCTAAATAAAATCTAGGAGGAATATATATGGTTGCTACTGAACTGACTGCTGAACGTACCGCTGGACAACAAGCGCTGAAAAGCTGGAAGATGCACCGCAACGCATTGCTTGAACTTGCGGAAACGCTGCCGGAATCGGGTGGAGCATACAGCCCTTGGGAGGGCGCGATGACTACGCTCGAGCTCATCCATCATCTAGCTTGGACGCCGGATTTCTTCTTTGCGGGCATGGAGGAACGCGAGATGAATATTCCGCAGGTTCCTTCAACGGTGGCGGAAGCGCGCGTGCTTCTGAAGCAGCTGACGCATGAGCATGAGCAGAAGCTTGCTTCGTATTCGGAATCGGATTTAAAACAGATCAAAAGCGTTAAAGCGTTGAATATTACCGAGCCTGTATTGGAAATCCTGCATCGTTTAGTCGGGCATGAGGCGCATCACAAAGGCCAGCTTTATGTGTATGCCCGCATGCTTGGCGTGAAGCCGCCGTTTTACGTGGACTTAAGCTTATAATCATACGAATGGGAAGCCCCGCATTTCAAGTGAAATGCGGGGCTTTTTACTACTATGCTTAGTTAAACAACCGTGGCGTTTCTTCCCATAACTTGCGAGCGGCTGCTTTATCGACCGCCCATCCTTTTACGCCAGCGGTCATGCTGTCGTCCGTATGCAGAGGGGCGATATCGCAGTTCTCGCAATAAACGCCGCCGTATCCGTTTAATTGAGGGCTTACCGCGCACCATACGATGGTTGCCGCGCCTTCGGAAATCGTTTTTCTCTCGTTGTCGTATTGTTCGTAGCCGCGTTCTCCGTTTGCCTTGATGGCTCCAAACGCTGCGAGTTCATCCTCCGACAGAGCATGGGAAAGACCGGTGACAATACTGCCGGGATGGACGGTAAAAGCGCGAATGTTATCTGGTTTGAACAGCTCGTCTACCGCAACGCTGAGCAAGGCAGCAGCTGTCTTCGCTTGTCCGTAAGCCAACCATTTGTCGTATGGCGAATGAACAAAATTAGGGTCCTCGAAATGAAACGCCGAATACCAGTGGGCACGGGAGGATAGGGTGACAACCCGGGCTCCGTTCGCTTTTTTTAATTGAGGTAGAAGTTTATTAATTAAATGATAATGCCCCAAATAATTGGCCGAGATTTGCATTTCATTCCCACGGTCATCCCTGGCAAGCGGTATTGCCATCACTCCCGCGCTGTTAATCAGGATGTCCAGCTTGTCATGCCGCGACTGGAACCAACGGCCGAAGGCTTCAATCGTCTCGCTTTTGCTCAGATCCATTTCTTCCGGATATAACTCCACGTTAGGTATGCCTGCGAGTGCTTGGCTAGCTTTACTGACGTTTCTTGCAGGCACGATTACCTTCGCGCCAGCCGCGGCAAGCGCTTTTGCCGATTCCAAGCCAAGACCGGCGGATCCACCGGTGACGATGATTATTTTACCCTTTAAATTGATACCTTGTACGATATGGTTAGCCGTAGTTCTAGCTGAATAGCCGGATGGAATAGGTTGTTGCATTAAATACCGCCACCTCGAAGTTTACTGAAGTGAGACACCTTGTATCGTACCTTCTCCAGGATCCTTTGGCGCTTCTCAAGCTCAAGCTCCATCTTGACGGCATGCTCCCGGAGAATTTCGTGACACCGCAAGTAGTTCTTGGCCCGATAAGCGTCAACATAGCTTTTGATCAGCTCCAAGGACATATCCGTATCCTTCAAATTGACGATGAATTGCAAATATTCCACCGTCAATTCATCGTAGACTTTATATCCTCGTGCATTTTTGGCCGGCTCGTCGATCAATCCCAATTGCTCGTAGTAGCGAATGGTTGGGATGGGCAGGCCGATAAGCTTGGACACTTCGGAAATTTGATACATGGGATTCTCACCTCGCGAAATCAAGGTTACAACGTAAAGTTGACTTTATGTCAACAGCTGATCCGATGGAAGTTTTACTCTTCTTCAAGTTTGCCCGTGTCTTCCGTAAAGATTGCAAGATATTTCAGTAGGCTCGGCTTTGAATGGGAACAGCTTCCGTGCCGTCTCTATAAATGCTTTTACCGCGATGGTGCAGTCCTCCAGAGGACCGGATGCAATGTGAATATCCCGGTAGGCTGCGGGAGAGATTTGCTTCAGGACGATTCCCGGGGGAAGGTCCAGAAGGGACAGCTCGGACATGACGGCTACTCCTTCACCCGCCAGAATCATCTGAAGCGCGGTTCTGTAGTTGTAGAGAATGTATTTAATGGTTGGCGATTCTCCGGCGCTTTCAAACCACTTTAAGACCGGAGGCTCATAACCGGCTTTGCATATAAGCATGGGTTCGTCCCGTAAATCCTCGGGGCTAATAATCTCTTTCTCGTTAAGCGGATGATCTTCCCGCATAACCGCATAAATTCCCTCGCGGTAAAGAGGATAAGAATATGCGGTTTTGTCGGACGGGATAAGCAAACCAACGTCAATTTCGCGGTTATCCAGCCATTCCTGCACATCGGCGATCGTGCCTTCGATGATGCTGAACTCCAGGTTCGGATAATGCTGCTTCATTTGACGGATCAGCTTTGGTACCAGATAGGTCGCGGCCACCGGGAATGCTCCGATACGGACGCTGCCGGTTTCCATTCCTTTCTCGCTTGCGATTTCCTGGTCGATCTTATCATACCCTTGAAGAATTTCCCGGAAAGTCCGGACAATACGCTCTCCGACAGGAGTAAGAGCAACTCCGTGACGCCGGTCCCTGATCAGCAGCGTAACCCCAAGCTCGCGTTCCAAGGTCGTTACGGCACGGCTTACAGCCGGCTGCGTCATATTCATTTTCTCTCCGGCGGTCGTGAAGCTTCGGGTTTCCGAAATGGCGACAATCAGTTGAAGAAGCGATTTGTTCATACCGGATTTGATATCTCCCTCATGATTTATATTCATTTTATTTATGACCAGGTTTATTGTAACATGATTATAGACCAAGAGAAAGAAAGACCTGGAGGAGTTAGTCAGGGAGAGGAGAGTCTGATTATGAAAACAAAAGCATGGCTTTTTCTAGTATTAGCAAATCTGTTCTGGGCGGGGAATTTGATTTTCGGCAAGTCGGTTACGGCCGATTTTCCGCCAATCTGGGTGGCCTTCATACGTTGGGCAATTGCGGCTGCGGCCTTGATTCCGATGGCTCAGCTTATTGAAAAACCAAACTGGAGGAAGGTGTGGAGAGCCAATTGGGGGATGATGTTATTCCTGTCGCTGGTGGGCGTCGTATTGTACACGCTTCTTACCTACACCGCATTGCAGCACACCTCGTCAACAAACGGCAGCCTGATTAACAGCTTGACTCCGGCGGTTATGATCGTGTTGTCGGTTCTGTTCCTGAAGGAGAAAATGACGTTGATGCAGGGAGCGGGCTTGATATTATCCTTCCTGGGCGTGCTTACGGTATTAACGAAAGGGCATCTTCTAGGCGTATTCCGGACACCTTATAACGAAGGAGACGGCATCTTGCTGATCGCGGTGTTCTTGTGGGCGATTTACTCGATCATCAGCAAGCGGGCGCAGCATCTTCCTCCCATTACGTTTGTGGCCTTTACGGCTTTCATTGGCGTCATTTGCATGATTCCGTTGCTGTTTATCCAGCCATTACAGACTGAACATATAACAGCCCTCGGAGTAACGGGTGTTATTTATCTTGGCCTATTTCCTTCCATCGGCTCTTTCCTGTTCTGGAACCAAGGCGTCAAAGAGCTTGGACCCGGCAAAGCCAGCATTACGATGAATCTGATGCCGATCTTTACGGCTATCCTGTCCGTACTGACGGGCCAGCAGCTGCTGGCTTCCCAAATCGTAGGCGGAGTTATCGTTATCGCAGGGATGCTGCTATCGGCGAACCTTATCAAACGGTCGGATGGAGATAGGATCAAACGGGTGAATAAACAACAGACAGGCGTTATATAACAAGATAGCGGTTCTCAAAGCCTTTCGCTTTGGGGGCCGCTTTTTCATTTGGTCATGGAATGGACACGAATTTGTGATATTAGCAGAAACGAAGAACAGACGGAATACGTAATAGACTCGATTGAAGAAAAAGAGAAAGGAAGTGTAAGAATGAAGCAATCCGTCCGGACATGGTTTCGCTGGATCAGCTATTTGGAAGCGATTTCGTTTCTCGTTTTATTGGGAATAGCGATGCCTTTGAAATACATGTTCGATAGTCCGGAGGCTGTTGCGGTTACCGGCGGTATTCACGGGCTCTTATTTTCTGTTTATTTGGTAGCGATCGCGATGATGGCCGTTCTGTTCAAGTGGAGAATGATCCGTATAGCGGGAGCGATTCTGGCGGCCTTTTTACCGTTTGGTCCGTTTGTTCTGGAACGAAGATTAAAGGTTAATGCTTAGTATGGCGTAATTATCGTTCTTGTTCTCTACTCCCTGGTGTTTAATCTCATATCCTGGCTGATGTTCACGCGAAGAGACATGGCGGCTTAAAGCAAAAAAAGATCGAACGTCCGGATGTTCCGAGGTTCGATCTTTTTCTCTTTCCTAGTTAAGTTTAAAAGTTAACGCCTTAACCCCATCATATTGCCCGACGTATATCTTCTTAAGCCTCGATAAAAGAGCAGAATCCCTCCGGCGCACAAAAGGGCTGTCATGCCTAATGCGCCGTACAAGAAGGGAAGGTCAAGCTCGCGAATGAACGATACCGGCATGCTGCTGATGAAGCCGGCCGGAATAACGGTGAACAAGACAAGCCGGCCGAACCCTTTGAATATAGCCGTCGGGTATGTGGCAAAGACGAGCAGCGCGTTAAACAGCTGAAAGCTTAATCCATCCGTATTGCCAAGCCAGAAGGAGAGACAGCCGGCAATCACGCAGAAGAAAATAAAGATCATGCCGGAAATAAGCAGCGCTGCCGTAAATTTAACGATTCCAACCGGGGAGACATCGCCAAACCCTACAAAGATGAATATCGCAAACAGCAGATCGCCAATCGCGCTAACCGACATGCGGCTGATCAGCACGTTCAGAAGCACCGGCTTAGGCTGAGCCAGGTAGACGTCCAGCTGTCCGGTAGCGATCAGATTGGCAAGCCGGGTTGCGTTGCCGAAGAAAACGGACATGATTCCGAACCCGCCCGACGCGGCCGCCCACATCATCATGACATCCTGAAGCGTCCAGCCATTAAGCACGGGGAACCGTTTGAAGTACATGCCCCAGAATATAATCCACACGATATTATTTACGATCATGGAACCAACCGTCAGGAGGAAGCTGAATCGGAATTCCATGGCGCCCGCCAGGTTAAGCCTCCAGCTTGCCGCCGTAAACCGGAGCAGGCGCTTAAGCTTGCCCGGCTGGTCATGCTCGGATATGCCCGCATGACCTTTATGCAATTTGTCATCCGCCATTAACATTAAGCTTTCGCACCCCTTTCCGGTATAACAGCCATACCATCGCTCCAATAAGGATCACCCACAGCCACTGTATGGCAAGGGCGTGGGAAATTTCGCCAAGATGCATGCCAACCGCCGTACGGGCCGGAAAATAAACGACGGTCTGAAAAGGCAGCCAGTGTCCGATTCGCTGCAAGCTCTCCGGAAACAGCTCTAACGGCATCAGCATCCCGCCTATCGTAAACAAAATTTTGTTATACACGAACTCGAGCCCGCGAGTTTCCTCCACCCAAAAAGCGCTAAGGGCAACAAGCATGCCGAGCATGAAATTAACGGTGAACCCGCCAAGCGCCATAACCGGAAGCCAAGCGAGGCCGATGCCGACAGGCAGGGGACCAACAAGCAGCAAGCCAATCGCCGAGCCCAGTATCAGGTTTATAACGTAGCGGATAGCTACCTCGCTCATATATTCGGCATAATGGAACGCAATGAAGCTAACCGGCCGGATGAGCTTGAAGGCAACGTCGCCGCTCTTCACTTCCTCTTCGATCCGGGTACTGAGACTTGGAGTGGCGAGAACCATGGATTCGGTAAAGACGAGATACCACATCATCTGTTTAAAGGTATAGCCGTTAATCGTTGCTGTTCCTTCTCCCGCAAACGTCGTTTGCCATAACTGCATGAAAATATATAAGATCAACAGCAA
Source organism: Paenibacillus glycanilyticus NBRC 16618 (assembly GCF_004000805.1). Classification (GTDB taxonomy): domain Bacteria; phylum Bacillota; class Bacilli; order Paenibacillales; family Paenibacillaceae; genus Pristimantibacillus; species Pristimantibacillus glycanilyticus. Next base: position 15,725 of record NZ_BILY01000041.1, on the reverse strand, counting down.
AAACACGGACCGTATCAGAAAATCAACGACGTAAGCCAGCTGGCTGCGCAGCGTGATTTTACCGATAAACACATATTTCGCCGGCTTGGAGAGACTGATCACATAACCGCCTCCTTCGCGCGGAACGTCCCGTACATCCTTGTGATAATATCCTCCATCGGCGGATCCTGAACGGTCATATCGACAATACGGTGGCTTGCCATCAAGGCGGACAGGACGGATTCGATCGTTGTAAGTCCGGTGTCCACGCTAAGCGTCAAACGCGATCCGTCCCGGCTCAGCACCTCAACGCCTTCAAGCGCCATATGCCCCGGATCGTCCTCCAGGAGGAGTTGGACCGTCTTATGTGTCAGAAACTGCTGCTTCATGAAGTCGACCCGCCCGTCAAACACGAGTCCCCCATGATTAATTACAATCGCACGGTCGCATAGTTTCTCGACGTCGCCGGCATCATGGGAGGTAAGGAAGATCGTCGTGCCTTCTTCGCGGTTCATCTCCAGAATCAGCTCGCGGATTCTTTGCTTGACGACAGCGTCCAGTCCAATCGTTGGTTCATCGAGAAACAAAGCCTGCGGACGGTGAATGAGAGAAGCGGCAATCTCGCAGCGCATCCGTTCCCCCAGGGACAGCTTCCGTACGGGGGTGTGCAAGTAAGGGCCAAGCTCGAACCGTTCGATCAGATTGTCGCGCCGCTTCTTGTAATCCTCCCGGCGGAGCTCGTAAATCCGGCTCATCAGCTCAAAGGTATCAAGGGGCGGGAGATGGTACCACAGCTGCGACTTCTGTCCGAATACGGAGCCGATGCGGTAAGCCAGCTTTGACCGTTCCGTCCACGGACAACAGCCCAACACTTCCGCCTTTCCGGAGGTTGGATGAAGAATGCCGGTCAGCATTTTGATCGTTGTTGATTTGCCCGCTCCGTTTGGACCGAGGAAAGCGACCGTTTCTCCTTGATCGACGGAGAACGTAATGCCTTCAACGGCGGCTTTGCCGGTATAATGCGGCTTAATCAACGACTTGAGACTGCCCGCAAGACCGGCTTGCTTTTTCTTGACTTGAAAGATCTTCTCCAACTGCTCAACCTCGATAGACCTCACTTTACGCACCCCTTTGTTATTTTTCCTGCAAAAAAAGGAAAGACCCTCGCAAAGTCTCGCCCTAGTCTTGCAGGCGGAACTTTCCGAAGGTCTTTTATTCCTCACGGTGTAGCTTGGCGTCTACCCGCGCAAGCCGGCTTCGCTTGGTTCGCCATCCTAATGGAGTCGGATCCCTAGAAGCCCTTCCGAAAAACGTTTTCCACATATTAACATGATACGTCAGGTGTGGCAACAGCTATTTTGCTTGCGAATTTTTATCCAGCGAGAGCATTGCCACATGGCGGTTTCCTGTCTAAGATTAGAAGAATGGGAAGGGGACCGCTTACTTTATGTGGATTTTATTTGCAGGGCTTGCCGCCCTATGCTTTGGATTAAGAGGAATATTGTATCACTATACGAGCCAGCTTCCGTTAAGCCGGACCGTGCTGCTATGCGGCGCGTTCTCGATGGGGGCAGTAATATGCGGAATTACAGCCGTATGGTCCGGTCAGCCTTGGCCGACGACAGTTCTGGTGGGTATTCAGATGGGCGTGTTTTCCTTTGTCGCGAATGCCAGCATGTTCAAGGGCTTTGCCGTCGGAAAAGCCTCGCTTGTCGCGATTATTACGGCACTTCCTGCCGTGCTGGTTGTCATAGGGGCGTACCTGATGTGGGGAGAAGCGCTTAAATATACCCAGCTGGCCGCCTTTGTAGTTATCGTGGCGGGGATTTTGCTTGTCCGTTACTCCAATGATTTGTCGCTCAAAAATCTTCAAGGCGCGCAATGGGGACTTCTGTCTCTCGTCATGTTCGCCTGCAATGACTTGTCCGGCTCCTGGTCAACCAAGCTTGAGGCGCCGCTGTTCCCTACGTTGTTCTTTATGTTTGCCTCCGGCTCCATTTGCTATGGTATTTGGTGGCTGAAGGACCGCCTTGCGGCAAGGAGATACGGCTTGGCTGCAGCGGCTGAAGCACACGAGGTTACCGTGGCAGCTGCCGCAGTGGATGGACGGAATCCGGGCAAAACGTGGAGTGAACGCCGCACTTACCTGACCGGAATGCTGGTCGGCACAACCAACGCGGTAGGCATGATGATGATTGTCACGGCCTTTGATCATGGCAAGGCAGGGCTGGTCTCCGCAGTTACCGCTTTGAATGTATTAATCGTACTGCTCTATACCCGGTTCGTGGTGAAGGAAAGCTTCACGAGGCTTGAAATTACCGGAATGGCATGCGCGTTTGGTGGCATTTTATTTTTGCGGTTAATAGCTTAACGAAAGAAACAGCTTAGCGTCATCCGGGTTCTCGAACCTGGGTGGCGCTTTTTTTAATGCCGCAACGAATCAACTGTTAATTATTTGAAAATTATAACTTGACAGTCATTTATGATGTGTATACATTTGTATACATAAAGAGAAATGTATACGAACGTATACAACAACTGAAGGAGGCATAGATATTTGCGTAACGGGCAAGGACACAGAGGCAGGCATCCCTTCAAGGAGGATTGCAAGAATCGGGACGGAGGCAAGGCGCAGACGTTTCGCCGCGGCAGGGCGCTTGCTTTTCTCGAGAAGCTTACGATTACCCGCACAACGCTGCTGCGCCAGCTGAATGATCCGGCTTTCGAAGCGATTAAACCGGTAATCAGCGGCGAATTGAAGGCGACGGAAGCCATTATGGAAGAGTTTATTCACGTATTTCAGCTACACGAGCTGCCTGAGGAAGACGTTCCTTCCGAAGAGGCTACGGCTGGGGAAGAGAGCAGCTCCGAATCCACTAATGGAAGTGATGAGTCTTGAAGTCAGAAGGTGTGTTAAAGCCGTATTTCAGGCAGACCTGGCATATCTATCTCGGATCGTTCACCCTTCATGCGGCAGCGAGTATCGTATTCGCTTATTTCCCGAAGGTGCTTGGGGACTTTACGGATAAGCTGAAGGGCGGAGAGCTTGGCTCCCAGGATGTTGCGCACTTCAGCTTGATGCTGGTTCTGATTGGAGCGGGATATGCCCTGCTGGGAGGATACGGTCAATACCTGGTCATGTATGTCGGACGGTTGTTCGAGTACATGACCCGTCGTCGTCTATTTACTCATTTTTCCGGTCTTAGCGAGCACTATTATTCGAAGAACGGCGTCGGCAAAATGCTCAACTACTTCATGAACGACGTAACCGGCGTCCGGGAATCCATCTCGATGGGCATCAACCAGACGGCTATGGCCTCCATGCTTCTGGTCTCCTGCGTTGGAGCGATGATTCTTAGCGATATTCCGCTTTATCTCATCGCTGCTTCCGTGGGGCCGCTTATCTTCATTCCTTGGATCGTCATCAAGATTGGTCCGGTTATCCGTCAGCGTTCACGCAAAGTGCAGGAGGCGCTTGGCACGATGACGGAGTCGGCCGAGGAGCAGTTCGGCGGTATCCGTGTTACGAAAAAGTTTGCAGTGGAGCCTATTATGATTGAGCGGTTTGGCGCCAAGGTCGATCAGATCAAGACCAACCAGCTGTCGCTGGTACGGATCAGCTCTTTGTTCCAGGCAACGGTGCCTTTCCTCGGGAACCTGTCTCTTATTGTGTCGCTGGCTTACGGCGGTTACTTAACGATACAAGGAGATATTTCGCTTGGTAATTTCGTTGCGCTGACACTGTACGTACGGATGCTGATGAACCCGCTGCAGCAAATTGGCAACGTTATCAATACGGTTCAGCGGTCGCGCGCATCCTTGCAGCGGCTTAACGAATTAATCGCGGTTCAGCCGGATATCGTGGAGACCGACCATGCGGCAGCGGTTAATCTGTCCGCAAGTCCGATTCGCATGAAGGATTTGACGTTTACTTACCCCGGTGCTTCACAGCCTTCGCTGCAGCATATTGACCTTGTGATTCAACCCGGAATGACGCTTGGCATCGTAGGGCGTACGGGCAGCGGCAAAACAACGCTTGTCAAGCAGCTGCTCCGGGTATACGATCCGCCGGCAGGCGCCATTCATGTCGGATCCGAGGACATACGCGAAGTCACGCTTGAGAGCCTGCGCACGCAGATTGCTTACGTCCCTCAGGACGGCTTCCTGTTCAGCACAACGATTGGCGAGAATATTGCTTTTGCACGTCGGCAGGCCGGTCAGGGCGAGATTCATGCTGCAGCCAAGCAGGCACGTATTTACGACAATATTGCGGAGTTCCCGGAAGGCTTCGAGACGAAGCTGGGAGAGAGGGGCGTCACGTTATCCGGCGGGCAGCGTCAGCGAACAAGTCTGGCGCGCGGCTTTATCATGCAGGCACCTCTTATGATCCTGGATGACAGCGTCAGCGCCGTCGACGCGGTGACAGAATCCGAGATCGTGCACACGATTCAGAAGGAGCGTCAAGGAAAAACAACCATTATTATCGCGCACCGGCTCAGCGCTTTGAAGCATGCGGATCTCATCATCGTATTGGATGAAGGGAAGATCGTTCAGCGGGGCAAGCATGAGAAGCTGCTTGCGGAACCTGGACCTTATGCCGAGCTCCATGCGATTCAAGAGGAGGGAAGCCAATATGCCGACAGCCGTTAACAACTGGCAGATGGACCAGAAGTCCGGCAATGGCAATGGCAAGCAGCCTAAGCCGCAATACAAGTCCGCTTTTCGCATACTGAAATCTTATATTAGTCCGCACCGGAAGACGTTTACGCTGGTAGCCATTTGTACGATTATTGCGATTGCCTCCGAGCTGTTCCAGCCTTATTTGGTCAAAATCGCGATCGACGATAATCTGATGGTGGGCAAGAACGATTACGGCAGCTTGATTGCGATCTGCGCGATTTATCTCGGCTTATCCCTCTCAAGCTTGTTGTTTACGTATTTGCAAAATAACCTGCTGCAGGATGCCGGCCAGAGCATCGTAGCCCGCATCCGGAAACAGCTGTTTGAGCATATTACCAAGCTGTCGATGTCCTACTTCGATAAAACGTCCGGCGGCAGCCTCATTACGCATGTATCCAGCGATACCGAGGCGGTTAACCAGTTTTTCAACCAGGTATTGCTGACCCTGCTGAGGGATGGCCTGACGTTGGTTTCCATTCTGGTCATGATGTTTTATCTGGATACGACGCTAGGGCTGTACTGTCTGCTTTTGCTGCCGATAATTGCGCTTATCGCGATTGGTTTCCGCTCCTTCATGCGCACGACGTATCAGATGGCGAGGACGCGCTTGTCCCGCCTTGTGGCGTTTGTGGCGGAGAATCTGGCGGGCATGAGCCTCATTCAAGTCTTCCATCAGCAAAAGGCGCAGGGCGAATTGTACAAGGAGCGGAACGAGGATTATTTCAAGGCTAATGTCCGCGAGATCCGTACGGCGGTTACGTTTAACCGGACCTTCGATCTGCTCGGGAACCTGACCATTGCTTTCGTTGTCTGGACCGGGGGGAAGACTGTGCTAGGGCATACGATGGAGTTTGGCGTATTGTATGCATTTATTACGTACATCCGGCAGTTCTTCCAGCCGATCAATGCCATCACCCAGCAGTGGAACACGCTGCAGTCCGCTACGGTAGCGGTCAACCGGATTTGGGGCGTTCTCGATGTCGAGCCCGAAATCAAAGATGCGGCCAAACCTGTGAAAATAAACCATGACGCCGTTCAGGGTCGTGTAGATTATAACAATATCTCATTCAGCTACGGGAACGGCACTCCGATCTTCCGCGGACTTGATCTGCATATCCGTCCCGGCGAGATGGTCGGCATCGTGGGTACAACCGGCGCGGGCAAAAGCTCGCTTATGAGCTTGTTATGCCGGTTCTATGACGTGAACGAGGGCAGCGTCCAAATTGACGGGAACGATGTCAGGCATATCCCGCAGGCCGAGCTTCACCGGATTGTAGGTCTGGTTCAGCAGGAGCCTTATCTGTATGCGGGAAGCATTATCGACAACGTTCGGATGTTTGACGAGTCGATCTCCAGGGAAAACGTTATCCGCGCCTGCGAATTTGTCGGAGCAGATCAGCTGATTAACCGTATGCCTGGCGGCTACGAGACGAAGCTGTCCGAACGCGGAAGCGGATTATCCGCCGGCGAGCGGCAGCTAATCTCTTTTGCCCGGATTATCGTGTTCCGTCCTAAGATTCTGATTCTCGACGAAGCGACGGCGAACCTCGATTCTCAGACGGAGCAGCTAATTCAACGAGCGCTGCAGGTCGTATCCGAGGGCCGGACGACGATCGTGATCGCCCACCGCTTGTCCACCATAATGCATGCGGATCGGATTATCGTGCTTAGTCACGGAACAATCGTCGAATCGGGAACTCATGCCGAGCTGATTGAGCAGCAAGGCGTGTACGAGGAGCTGTACCGCCACTCGCAAGGCGAGGCGGCAGCAGCCTCGGAAGAAACCTCGCCGGAAGCGCAGACGATACCTTAATCGCCCGGAAATGAAAAAGCTGAAGCCTCTTAAGAAGAGGGCTTCAGCTTTTTTATGATTCACTAGTTTGTTCGAGGTGCCAAGCTCATCTCCACGCACATCAGGATAAAAGCGCCTGCGCCATGCAGATCGTTCTCGCTCGTTGGGCGGGCGATATAGTGGGCATAATCGCCAATGCCCGTGCCGATGCAGATTTGGCCGATAACGACATGACCGTTATCATCAAGCTTTAACGTATCAATAACTCCCTGGTAGCCTTTCCACGCATACTCCAAATATTTTGGTTCCAGATAGCCGAATCGCACGGCTTTGGCGATGGCATGCACGTATAGGGCGGTGCAGGAATTTTCAAGCCAGTTGTCCGGCAAATGTCCTTTGTCGACGACCTGATACCATAAGCCCGTAGCGGAATCCTGGTATTTGAGAAGCGAGACCAGCAAATCCTGCAGGATAGCGGCAAGCGCTTCTTTATCCTTGTGATCCTCCGGCAGGTGCTCGAACATTTCAAGCAGGGCAACCGGATACCAGCCGATCGCGCGTCCCCAGAATTCGGGAGCAAGCCCGGTTCCCGGATCGGCCCAGGCAGCTTCCTTGGTCTCGTCCCAGCCATGATACAGGAGACCGGTAACCGGGTCCTTTGTATGCTTTTCCATCAGGATCGCCTGATAGGTCATCAGGTCAAAATATTCGCTGTCCCCAAACGCCTTGCCGTACTGAACGGCAATCGGCCCGGCCATGTATAACCCGTCAAGCCACATCTGATTCGGATAATGCTCCTTATGCCAGAAGCCGCCGGAAGGATTCGTTTTCCACGATTTGATCAGCGGCACAAGGTAATGGAGGGCTTTTGCATACCGTTCGTCCCCGGTCTGCTCGTACAGATTAAATAAGAGAACGCCGGGTTGAATATCGTCAAGCTCATCCGGCTTATGCTTCTTAATGCGGCCATCCTCCAGCACCTGGCTGTCGACCCAGCGTTTCAAATATTCATAATACTTCGGATTTCGCGTCTCCTTCCAGCATTTCTCCATTCCCGATAAAAAGACGCCTTGATGATAATGGAACCGGTCCGGCGGCAGCTGTTCCGGTTCGAATCTGGCCATTAATGCCTCGCAGGCTTTCTCTGCCCATTGAATGGGGGAAAGTACGGTTTTAATCATTTGCATAAGCCTCCCTTTTGGTCATAGATTTATGCTAGCACGAGGAAATGTACATTTTTTGCAGAAAAGAATGAATTCTTCTTATATCTTGCTGTAAATGAACGGAGACGTATAATAATAGAAAAGGAACAGGGAGGGAGATGGCTAACGATGGGAGATTTCCAGTACGATAACGGGGAAGGAACCTTCTCGGTATCTTACCGCAAAGCCCGGAGCCATAATATGCCCGCCAGCCATTTTCATAGTACCTACGAAATCTTCTGCCTCATGTCCGGGATGCGGGAGTTTTTTATAAAGGACCGGACTCTTGTTATTCATGAAGGGGATATCGTGATCATCTCGCCGAATATTCTGCATCGGACAACCAATACGGAAACGCCGGAGCATGAGCGGCTTATTGTCAATATTCACGAGAAGCATATGGCTGCGATGAGCTATATGGAAGTCCTGCATCCGTTATTCGAGAAGGAGTATCTGATTGTTAAATGCACGCTGCAGGACCGGTTAGCTATGGAGACTATGCTGCAGACAATGATGACGGAGATGTCGGAGAAGAAGCCCGGCTTCGAGCTGTACGCGTTGACGCTAGCCTTGCAGATGCTTATGATTTGCTGCCGGCACGTGAAGTCAAGCAGAGCGGAGACTCTTGAATCGCCAAGCCCGATGCATGAGCGTATTTCGGAGGTTGTGCGGTACATGAACAGCCATTACATGAACGAGCTGTCGCTTCATTTGCTGGCGGAGAAGTTCTACGTAAGCCCTTATTATTTGAGCCGCTTTTTCAAGGAAGCAACAGGCTTTACGTTTGTGGAATATTTGAATAGCGTTAGAATCAAGGAAGCAAAAAAGCTGCTGGAGCAGTCCTCCATGAAGGTTAACCTGATTGCCAAGCGGGTCGGATTCGGCAGCGTAACGCATTTCGGCCGTGTGTTCAAATCGGTTACCGGATATGTTCCCCTGCACTATAGAAAAGGAAAATAGGATGTAACGAAGGCTGTCCTTATCCATAAAAGTTCACACACTTGTCACTTATGAAGAGGGGGATCGAATCTCTATAATGACAAGAAGAACAGAAAGGATGATGATAGTGCCGACGAATAAGAGAGAAGAGTTTTACTTTGGATTAATGATGGTGACGGGGATGGCGCTGGTTATGATTACGTATAATCTGATGCGTAATGATTTGTTCGGAACGCTTTCTCCCGGAGAAGTGATCATGCAATACGGATTAGGGTTTTTGGTTGCGTTTGCGGTGGAGATGTTTGTCGTAGGGCCCCTTGCGAAAAAAGCCGCCTTTGCGCTGCCGTACGATAAATCGAAGAAGTTGTATGTCATTTTGGCGCTTGCTTTCTGCATGGTGACGGGCATGGTACTGAGCATGTCGCTGTATGGACTGATCAGTTCTTCTGTGGCGGACAGCTTGGGAGAAGGTTCGTTAATCAAACATTATTTCACGATAGTCCTTCACAATTATATGCTGGCCTTCCCGCTTCAATTGGTGGTTATGGGACCGCTGGTGCGTTTCTTGTTCGGCAAATACGTTGCTAAAAATCCAGTGAAACTGGCTGATTAATAGAAATACCGTGAGTATCCGATTGGGATGGATCACGGTATTTTTTTGTAACCTATTAGAAATTTATGGTAGATTAATGTGAGAGGTGAAATGGATGAACCGTTATATAGAATCTATCAACGAGCTTAATGAATGGGAGCTTCGCATTATATTAAATGAATTAATTAATGAAGCAGAGGCAAGCTCCGATTCAGGCAAGCTTTTGCAAGTTATAGATGACCGGATTGCAGAAGCACGTTCGAAGCGCGAGGAGATTGAGCGGCTTCAACGTTATGTACATATTGTATTTAGTCTTTCGGATGCGGGTTCTTTGAAAGTCGCGCTTAGTGAAGCCGGCAGAAGGCATGAAAATAAAGTAGTCGCATTTAATGACCTGTTCTCGATTGGGCCAATCAAGCATTTGGAACAGCCGGAAGGACAACGGAACAGGCAGCGATGGATGCTGGACCGGTTTTCTCCGTTTCGAGTTTTGAATGATCGCAATAGAGAATCGCAATTGGACCACATGATAGAGGAAATAAAAGCCATTCCCGAGGAGAAATGCGTTATCGTATGGTGCTCCGATAATTCGCATGACCAGACGGGAATGCGGCTCGTTATGCACTTGTTAAGGGACCGGCAGCAGCCGGTTCAGCTCGTTAACTTTTCGGAGAGCCTTTGCGATATGACGGTCCCTCCAATTGCGCAAGCTTATGTTGATCCGGAAGTCTATCGCGATATGGTAAGTAATTATGAAAATGCGAGACTTCTATCTTCCCGGGAACGGCAGCAATATACGGCGGAGTGGGAAGAACTATCGAATTCAAATTACGAGCTTCGCCTTTGGCAGGGCGGAGAGATTAAAGGCAGCGAGATCGAAGCGATTGACGGGATTATTGTATCTGCCGCGGTATCAGCCGTTCAAGAAAGCGGAGACGAAGAAGGATTCGTGAAAGCCGGAACGGTTGTAGCGAAGGTATTCGAGCATTTTAACCAGGTCATTGGAGACGGCTTTATCGAATACAGGATGTGGAGCTTAATCAGCAATGGAGTCTTCGAATTCAGAGGACTGCCGGGTGCGTTATATCAGTATTCCATTCGGCTTGGATAACGAAGTGAGAGCATCATTAAAAAACGATAATGAATTCAGAGCTTCGGACGACAAGTGCCGGAGCTCTTTTTTTCGTGCCATGGAGCGCCATTATTTGAAGCGATTTTCGGAAGTCATTTAAATAGAGTTTTATGTCGCAATCTTATAGTCAAATCTTCCGATTTTCATCGAATAAAGGTGGAGGTAGATAAATATCTATGAACTATAACCGCATGGAAGCGCTTAACCAAGGGTGGTTGACTAATAGGGAGGGATTACGATGGGTCGCGGTAAAAGTTTCTGGTCGATTTCCACATCGCTTGTTCTCTGTTCGACGCTGCTGTTTGCCTGTTCGAATAACGCGAACAACACAAACACGCCAAGCAACAGTCCAAGCACTTCGGCTGACACAGGCACGAAAGAGACGAATGCCGGTCAAACAAACGACGGGGGCACAACGGGAAATACGGAGAAAAAAGTCATTACGATCACCTATCGCGATGACGGCATTGGCGAGCAAGGCGTCATGTACAAATGGATTCAACAGCTTGCCGAGAACTTCCCGGATAAAAGCATAGAGATTAAGGCTACTCCGATTCAGGCATCCGAAGGGGATTATTTCGCCAAGATTGCTCTCGCGCTCAAGTCGAAAGACACCGCGCCGGATATCGTAACGGAGGATACGTTTATTCTGAACTCCGACGCTAGTGCGGGATATCTGACGCCGCTCGACGATAAAGTAAGCGCATGGGAAGACTGGACGAACGGCTCCTTCATCGAAGCGCTGAAAAAAGGCGTTACCGCCAGCGACGGCAAAGTATACGGCGTCCCTTACAATACGGATTCGAGGGGTCTCTGGTATAACAAAGAGCTCTTCAAGAAAGCGGGATTGCCGGAAGAGTGGGCTCCAAAGAACTGGGATGAAGTGCTGGATGCGGCGAGAACCATTAAGAGCAAGCTTCCGGACGTCGTGCCGATCTGGATGAACATGGGCAAGGCAACTGGCGAGGCGACCTCCATGCAGACTTACGAAATGCTCCTCTACGGCACTGGCGAGAGACTCTACGATAACGATACCGGCAAATGGATTACGAAAAGCCAAGGCATTAACGATGCGCTCACGTTTATCCAAACGATAAACAAAGAAAAGCTTGGACCGCCGCTCTCGAAGGTTCTAAACGGTCAAGCGGGCAATACGTCTACCCGCGAATACTTGCCGCAAGGGAAGCTTGCGATCTCGCTCGACGGCTCCTGGATTACCGGCAACTATCTGGAAGGCGGCGCCGCTCCATGGCCGGAATACAAGGATGTCCTCGGCTTCGCGCCGATGCCAACAAGCAAAGGCCAGGCGCCTGGCTCCATCACGCTTGCCGGCGGCTGGGCATTGTCGATCCCTGCGAACGCGCAGCATAAAGACGAAGCATGGGAAGTTATCAAATTCGCCCTGAACAAAGAAAACTCGAAAAAGCTGGTTATCGCATCGGGCAATATTACCGTACGCGCGGACGTAGGCTCGGATCCGGAATATACCCAAATGCCGTTTAACCAAATCGCAACCGACTATTTGAAAAATGCCGAGTTCCGCCCGGCGCAGGATAAATATCCGGAAGTGTCGACGCAAATCCAGACGATGGTCGAGTCCGTTGCCTCCGGTACGTCCGCGAAGGATGCGGCGAACAAATACGCGCAGGATGTGACGCGTATCGTCGGCGCGGATAAGACGGTAGAAAAATAATGGAAAACGGCTTGCTCAAGCCTTTCACTCAGATGCGGATGCTTGAGCAAGCCTTTTTTTCTGAAGGCGGAGGAGGTAGACGAGAATGAGCAGTATAGCCTTAAATGGCGCGGCAAAGCGAAAGCGGACATGGACGTGGCTGTATTTTTTGCTGCCCTCCGTGGCCATTATGCTTGTGTTTTTTATTTACCCGATTCTGCTGACCGTATTCTATTCCTTTACCAACCTGGCTCTAACCGGGGAAGCGGCCAAGAATCTGAATTTTGTCGGCCTGGATAACTATTCGCGCATGTTCGAGGATCCTACGGTTCGGACGAGTATATGGAATACGCTTGTATTCCTGATTGGTTCGGCCGTTATCGGCCAGCAGGTCTTGGGATTCCTGATTGCGCTGCTGATGAAAAACAAAAACAAATGGTTTCGGAGAATTATCGGCACTATCGTATTGGCAGGCTGGGTTACGCCTGAAATCGTGTGCGCTTTATGCTTGTACAGCTTTTTCGCCGATGAAGGAACGCTTAACGCGATTATAACCTCATTTGGTTTCACCGAAGTTACCTGGCTGTACACGGTACCCATGATCACGATTATTCTCGCGAATATTTGGCATGGGACAGCCTTCTCGATGCTCGTATTCCAGGCAGCCCTCGATGATGTGCCCAGCGAAATCGAAGAGGCTGCCATTGTGGACGGGGCTTCGAAATGGCAGGTGCTGACGAGAGTAACCATTCCGTACATCAAGGACTCCATTACAACTAACGCGATGCTCGTTACGCTGCAGACGTTAGGCGTGTTTGGCCTCATTTACGCGATGACGGGCGGGGGACCGGGTACGTCTACAACTACGCTGCCGATCTTTATGTACAATCAGGCTTTCGTCAATTACCAGCTTGGTTACGGCACGGCTATCTCCTTATTGCTGCTGTTCATCGGCATTATCCTAAGCTTGTTCTATATCCGCTCCATGAAAGAGTAAACGGACAAGGAGAACAATTGTATGAGTGCAAAACAACGCAAATGGATTTTTCAATTGCTGCCCTATACCATATTGACGGTTATTGGGATTTGCTTTCTGCTGCCGCTCCTATGGGTGCTTGTGGCATCCGTAGATGCTAACGCGCTGCAGTCTCTTAAGACGCCTACTCATCTGACGGGGAACAATTATATTGATGTACTCACCAACAAAGAAAATCAGCGTGCCTTTCTGATCGGCCTCCTGATGTCCGGCAGCCAAGCCGTATTGGTCGTTATACTCGGACTTCTGGCGGCTTATCCGTTGTCGCGTTATCAACTTAGATACAAGAAGCCTTTTATGCTGACGATCCTGTTCATGACTTCCTTGCCGATTACTGCCGTAATGGTGCCGGTCTATCAGCTGTTTCTAACCTTGAAGCTGTACAACAATATTTTTGGCGTTATCCTGTTCTTCGTCGCTTCGGCGATGCCTTACGGCATATGGATGCTCAAAAACTTCATGGATTCCGTGCCCTCCGAGCTGGAAGAAGCGGCATGGATCGATGGAGCTTCCGTGTTTGTCGGCATTAGGAAGGTTGTTGCCCCGCTGATGATTCCCGGCATCTGCACGGTTGCGATCTTCACCTTCTCCGGCAGCTGGGGCAATTTCTTCGTGCCGTACATTTTGCTTCAATCGCCGGAGAATTTCCCGGCTTCGCTCAAGATTTATCAATTCTTTGGGCAGTACGGCATGGCGGATTACGGCAAATTAGCCGCTTTTTCCGTTATGTACGCTATACCGTCGGTCGTTCTGTATATCTTATCCCAGCGCTTTATGTCCAAGGGCTTCAGCATGCAGGGCGGTATGAAGGGGTAGTCTCTCGCTGGACGAAGTGGTTGACCTGATGAAGAAGGTTTATTAAATGCGGTAGTAACGGCTGCGCGAGTCTTTGTCCGCGCAGCCGTTTTTATCAGCCGTACACATACCAGACTCTTACGGACGCTTTAAACGTTAAGGTTCCGGGTTCAATGGTGGTACCGACATCGCCGGCGGGAACGGAAGCGGCTTTGAACATGACAGGCTCGAATCGGTTTCCCGGCGACTCCATAACCTTGCAAGGAATGGAGGAGAGGGAGACGCCAAGCGTAGCGGCAATCGCAAGCGCCTTCGCTTCGGCATCGCGGACGGCAAGCGTTAATGCCTTTCGCCGTGCTTCGTCCGCATGAGTGGATTGAAACGTTATGTCGGATACCATATTGGCGCCTTGAGCGACTGCCGCATCAATAACGCGCCCCGCATCCTTCGCTCCGTCTATCGTAATTCGCAGCAGATGTACGGCTCTGTATCCCCGGAAAACTTGCTTTCCGTCTATAAAATCGTATTGCGGCTCAATGGAGTATTGCGCGGTGGAGATAGATTCCCGCGGCACGCCAAGGGCAAGCATGGCTTGAATGATGGCATCTATGGTCTTGGCCTGATCGGTCTGAAGCGTTCCAAGGCTGTCGCTTTCTCCCGAAACCCCAAGAGTGACGATGGTTTCGTCCGGTACGGCTGTTGCCACCCCTTCACCCATAACCTCGATAGTAAAATCACAACAGGTCTGTGCTTGTTCCTTCATCTAGAACGACCTCCGTCTCTAAGCAATCTCTAATACTAATATAGACGGTTATCCATAGGGAGATGTTTCGTATTTTTTTAGATTGGTTTAGAACTAAACAACAATTCCAATTAGAGGAAATAGTTATTTCGGACTATTATTTTCCCAAATATTTCATGCTACAATTCGGAAAGTCATTCCCATTTAAGCGGACACAGCTAGTAGAGCACGATCACGTTTAAAGTGATGGTGCTTTTTTTATTTTACGGGTAAATATTTTGCTTCCAAAAAATTGAAACGTCCATTTGCGATCGTCGTATACAATGAACATCCAACTGAAAGGGGCACGTAAACAGATGCGGGTAGTCCTGTTTGTAAAAGATTCGGAGCGGGGGTTAAAGCTAGTGGATGAACGGGAGTGGGATGCAGCCATGATCGCGACGCTTGAGCATGTTAACTATCTGACCGTTCATGGGGAAGAGTATCAGACACTGGAAGGGAAGCTGAACCTGGACGCCGGGCAGCTGGAGCTTCTGGTTGTAAAGATGAATAACAAATAGACGGAAAGAGGGGATTCGATATGCAAGAAGATAAAAAAACGGATTCGTTAAAAACGATCAAGGAAGGGATTCCTCTCAAGGTCCTGTCCACTTCGCTTGGTATCGCTTTGCTGGCGAATCTGGCAGCCGTGCCGGCCCACGCCGGAACAACAAGCTCGGCTGAATCGCCAACCCCAACTCCAACGGTATCCAGCTCGGCATCAGGTCCCAAGTTGGTGGAATGGTCAAGCGAGGCCGTCAAGCGTTACTATGACCCTGCCGTTGACTGGAATCTGCCGCTGCCATCGGATAAAGAGCTAGACAAAGAAGCGGCGCAAGAGAGTCCTCAAGTGACGGCCGGCAGCGGTTCCGGCGGGAGTACAACGATTGTTCATCAATCGTCGGGCTTTGGCTGGGATGACCTGATGCTTTATCATCTGCTGTTCAATAACGGCAGTTCGTATTCTTCGCAAACCTGGGCTTCCTCCCATCGTTCCTACTATTACGGCAGCACACGTCCATATGAGCCCAAAAGCTATTCCAACGGGAAATTCCAGAACAAGCCGGTTGTAGGTTCAACGGTATCGCCGCCTAAGACTTCTAATTCCACCGGCTCGGTTACCCG
>NZ_BILY01000040.1 GCF_004000805.1 Paenibacillus glycanilyticus NBRC 16618 | reverse complement strand
TCATGGACGTCTATAGGATTGCAACCCTTTTTTAAAACTTTTTTTACTGGATTTTTCTACCTGTAATTTCGCACATTTAATGCATAACGGGACAGCTCTTTCGGAGATGCGATACGCGCATACATACGGAAGATGATCTTGTACCGTCTTGTTATAGCTTGCTTAATATCTCCGTCTAAACGATTGTCATTCAAATCAAGCAGCATCTCATCTAATTCTTTGCGCAGGACGTAATCGAGTTCTTTGCATTCTTTGTCGTTGAATAGAATTCCTAGCATAACTAATGTGCGCCCTCCTAAGCTGTATTGGCCCTGCAGCTAAGTTTTGCTGCGGCAATCGAAAGCAAAAGCGGCGTCTTGCGATTACGCATCACGCCGCCGCCTTACTGTTATGCTCAATTAATCGGAAAAATATTACAACGAACTTACCCAAACGCTAACTGTACTTTCAATAACCGCCGCAACAAGCAATGCCACTGTTAGAATGACGACCACCGGAACGGATCTAATCATGAAATATTCGATCTCCCGGCCGGATTTTCCCGGTTCCTTCCCCGGAATAACGAGCCGTCCTATTGCCTTTAGCAAAAGAACGCCAAACTTCATCCCGTAGGCGCATGCCACTACGATCGCGGGGATCTCGATTATTCCGTGAGGCAGCAGCCCGAGTACAACCGTAAGCATATCCCCGGTCCCCTGCGTCTGTGCTACATGCTGCAGCAAGAAGCCTACAACCATGCCGTTAAGAACCAGGAAGAAAATCGGGATGATCCCGAAGATCGCACCTATATAGATGATAAAAATGGACTTAATCGCATTGTTTAAAAAAATAAAGACCATAAAGGCAAGCGTCGGATTCTCCGTCTGCTCCAAAGATTCGGCCACGTTGCCGAGCGCCTTCAGCTGCTGCTCGAGATAATCGCTAAACGCGCTGTTGGTCCCCCCGACGACAAGTCCGGCAAAAAACAAAATGAATCCAAACGCGATGTAGGGATTCATGATTTTGAAATGGGCTTTTATTTCAGACCAGCGAAACATGCCTCTTCTCTCCTTTGTAACTTCTTTATGAATTGGTTTGAACAAGCATGAATATCTTGGATGTGTACGAGCATAGGATTGTACTAGAACAAGCTTCCATTAGAAAGGAGAGCCTTATCAGATGAACTTTTTCTATGTACTGAACGGACGAAAATTAAAACGCAATTTCCTTCTTGTTCTCGCACTCGTATTCTCTGTAGGGGTTATTTACGCAGAAAGAGACAACATCACGGTGTTCTCACCACAGCAGCCGGCCGCTATATACAGTGTCCCTACGGATAAGAAGGTCGTAGCCCTGACGTTCGACATTAGCTGGGGGGACAAGCGTACGGAACCGATTCTGAAGGTATTGAAAGACAAAGGGGTTACCCAGGCAACCTTCTTCCTGTCTTCGCCTTGGAGCCAGTCCCATCCCGACATTGTCAAAGATATCGTGAATGACGGCTTTGAAATCGGCAGCCACGGCCATAAGCATGACAACTACAGCAAGCTTAGCGATGAAGAGATTCGTACGCAAATTACTACCGCGCATACGATCCTCACCGACCTGACCGGCAAACAGCCGAACCTGATCCGCCTCCCTAACGGAGATTTCGACAAACGCGTGCTTCGTATCGCGGAAGAGCTCAACTACAAAGTTATCCAATGGGATACCGATTCGATGGACTGGCTGAACATTGGAACGGACAAGATTATCAACCGTGTCGTAAGCCGTGCCCATAATGGAGACATTATTCTTATGCATGCCAGCGATTCGGTGAAACAAACGCATGAAGCACTCCCCGTAATCATCGATGAGCTTCGCGCGAAAGGCTATGAATTCGTAACCGTATCGGAGCTGATTAACCAAACCGAGTCGGAAGGCCGTGCCGTACAGGACAAAACGACCTCTCTTACGATGCTTGGACTCGATGATGCTGTGGCAGCAGCGGATACTGGCTATTGATTATTACGCGACCGGCTTTGCAGATGTTGCAGAGTCGGTTGTTGTATTTTTTTGAAGCAAGCGGTGCAGCATGAGGATCTGGTAAGCATTGCAGAAAAACAAAGGGATAATCATAAAGACGATAGCCGAAATGTTGGTCTCCCCTTGCAGAGCCGGCCAAGCTTCCACGAAGGTAACGAAAAACATCAAAAACGCGGTTGGCACAAATGCGCTTGGTTTGGTTTGCTTGGCTTTGACATAGGCCACGGCCAGGGAGCAGATCAAAAGAACAAGCGGCAGCACCCAGAAGAACCAGTTGTTGGTCCGCTGCTCATAAAGCATATAACCGAGGCCAAATACCGCAAAAACCGTCGTATAACCCTGGAGAGCGTTCCAGAGATAGCTTTTGCGGAAAATGCTTAATGCAATGTAATTCAGGGTCAGGTACGCAAAGAACCCCATTTGGCTGAATGCCCCTATCAATAAGCCGACCATCGCCATCATGAAGGCGTTGAATCCGGCAGCCTCAAGCCCCATAAATCCGAAGGACGGGTCCGTCCATTGCATGATCAATCCGCTGATGACTGAAACGACAGCCCCGACGGCCATGCAGGTCCAAAAAAGAAAAAACCATCTTTTCAAATTCATAATTCCGTTATCCTCCTTCACGTTCGGCGAGGACGGTGCCATTGTAAGCACTTTCCTGTGCCAACCATTATTTTACCACGTTCGTCATAAAAAGCTAACTACGAAGCCATGATAATCCCGTGAACTTTAACGCATACTACGTTTAAATACAGCAATGGTAATCATAGAAGGGAGATCGTGGGAGCATGCGCATGCGATTGGCTTTATTAACGGCGCTTTCCGCCCTAACATTTGTCTTAACAAGCTGCGGTGCGGAATCTTCAGGAGGCAACAACCAACAGATCAGCTACAAGGATATGAAGTCGATGGTTATCGACATACTGAAAACCGAAGATGCTCAAAAAGCTTTACAGGAGTCCGCTCAGCAAATGTCCGGCTATAACGGCAGCGGAACCAAGCTGTTGTCCGTTCAGGATCAGGAGCAGGTACGCCTTGCCGTCAAAGACGTTATGGTATCTCCGGAATACGACAAGGTCATCCGGACTCTAATGACGGATACCCGTTTTGCCGGTGAATTCGCCAAGGCCGTAAACAAGCAGAACAAGGACATTCACAAAGAATTGATGAAGGACCCGACGTACCAGGAACAAATGATCAAAGCGTTCAAAACGCCCGAAATGGACAAAATGATTCTCGAAGTGCTGCAAAGCACGCAATATAAAAAGCAGGTTATGTCTCTGATGCAGGAATCGATGCAAAACCCTCTCTTCCGTCTGGAAGTTCTGGATCTGATGAAAAAAGCAGTACAGGAAGAGCTTAAACCAAAGCCGGATGAAAAGGTTGACAAGAAATCGCAAGACAGCGGAAGCGGTGGCGATGAAGGCTCCTCCGGGGATGAAAAACAAAGCGACGGCGGCAGCGGTGAAGGTGACGGCTCTGATTCTTCGACTTAACGATGACCTAACATTATGACATTGATGAAAAGCTATAGATGCAATAAAAGCCCGTACCGGGTCGAGAGCTTATGCTCTCTTCCCAGTCCGGGCTTTTATTTTTGCCATTAACGGCCGCATTTTTGAATAACTTGTTCGGCAATATCCAGATAAAGCGCACCTGTCTCACTGTCGGCTTTATATACCGAGGGCGAGAAATCCGGCTCGGAAATGTGATTGTCCGGCTGTCCCAGCGGAATTTGGGCGAGCAGCTCCGCATGCAGGGATTCCGCAAGACGTGCCCCGCCGCCGCGTCCGAAAATATACTCCGGTTCGCCGCATTTGCTGCATTTGTAATAGGACATGTTCTCCACCACGCCAATAATCTCATGCTCCGTCTTAATGGCCATAGCGCCCGCCCGGGCCGCTACAAATGCTGCTGTCGCATGAGGCGTCGTTACGATAATCTCTTTGCTCTGCGGGATAATCTGATGGACGTCGAGCGCCACGTCGCCCGTGCCCGGAGGCAGGTCAAGCAGCAGGTAATCTAGCTCGCCCCATTCGATCTCGGCAAAGAAGTTGCGGAGCATCTTGCCCAGCATCGGCCCGCGCCATACGATTGGGCTGTTGTCTTCCACAAAAAAGCCCATCGACATGACTTTGACGCCATAGCGTTCGATCGGGATAACGCGCTCGTTCACAATCTCGGGACGCGTCTCGATGCCCATCATATCGGGCACGCTGAAGCCGTAAATATCCGCGTCGATGATGCCGACGCGCTTGCCTTTGCGGGCTAAGGCGACCGCGAGATTGACGGTCACCGTCGATTTGCCAACGCCGCCTTTGCCGCTGGCGACGGCGATGAATTGAGTGCCGCTGCCAGCTGCGAGCAGCGGGCTGTCGATTCCGGCCCCGTGCCCTTGTACGGGGCCCTTTGCCGCGGCCGGCTGGCCTTTGCCGCCGGCTTGTCCTTGCGGCGCGGCAGCTGCGCCCGCGCCGCTCTCCAGCGCGCGAAACCGGCAATGCACGGTTTCGGCGCCAGCCCGCGCCAGCGCAGCGCGCAGCGCGGTTTCCAGCGAGGGACGAATGTCCTCGCTGGCTGTCAGGACCGTCATCGATACTTGACGGTCCTTCACGACAACATCGCGGACAGAAACGGTGTCCGCGCTATATTGGGCCGTCACTGAACCGACGGCTTCCAGAGCTTGTTCACGTGTCAACATGAATGAGTCCCACCTTTATGTAGAAGAGTAGTTGTAGGTGTAAGCGTAATAGTAGCTGCTTATTTAAAATGATTATAACATATTAAGCGGGACATGGTTAATTTGCCGGTTCAGCCTTCATGTCCGACGCGGCATCCGTCGCTGTGCCCGTACTCAGCTTTTCCCCCGACGAATATCGAAGAATTCCCTGATAGATCGAGGCGGCCACTTGTCGCTGGTAATTCGAATCGGCAAGACGCGCGGCTTCACCCGGATTGGACAGGAATCCGACTTCGACTAGCGCCGTTGGAATGTCGTCCAGCGCTTTAAGAAGGTACACGTTATTTTTGTCCATCACCGCTACCCTGCTCGTATTTTCCAGATTACGGCGGATTTCGTTTTGTATAAACGTGGCAAGCACCTGGTTGTCCGGATGATTAGCCGGGTTAAAAAACGTTTGAGCTCCCGACCATTTAGCGGACGGAATGCTGTTCATATGAACGCTGACGACAAGGCTTGGCTTACTCTCCTTGATGTTGGCTACACGCTGCAGCAAATCCTCCGTCTTGCGCTTGGAATACCCCTTCGTATCCTGCCCTGCAAGATCGTAATCCCCTTCCCTGGTGAGCAGTACAATAGCTCCTGCCTGCTGCAGGTAATCCCTCAGGTACAGCGCAATCGCGAGGTTCAAGTCTTTTTCCACAACCCCCTCCTTGCTTACCGCACCGCCGTCAACGCCTCCGTGGCCCGCATCAATCGCAATTGTTTTCCCCGATAAAGGCAGCGTCCAATAACTCCAGGTCCGGGATACCGGCTCGCTCCCTTGGGTAAGCAATATCCAGGTCAATACAAGCGCTGCCATGCCACCCGCGATGCGGAGCGCTCCTTTATAGGTCATCCAGACGACCAAACGTTTTCGGCGCATAAATAAAACCACCTCGTTCCCCTACAAATGATCTCCTTATCATTTATATGGGACGAGGTGGTTGTTTATGATGGCCAAGCAGCAGTTAGACTTTGCTTAGCCGCATTCATTTTGAATTAGAGCAGGTTCTGTGCCATACCTTTAATCAGAATCCTTGCCACTTCCAGACGAGAGAATTCCGGCGGAGGGAAGGTGCTTAACGATCTTATTTATGCAAACCGCATTCGGTTTTCTCTTGACCGGACCAACGTCCCGCGCGAGGGTCTTCGCCAGGCATAACTTGGCGCGTGCAATACTCGCAGCCAATGCTTGGGTAGTTGTTGTCATGCAGTGGATTGTAAATTACATCGTTCTCACGGATGTAATTCCATACGTCTTCCGAAGTCCAACCGGCAATCGGATTGAATTTGATCAAACCGAATTTAGTATCATATTCAACCTTCTTCGCATTGGCGCGTGTTGGAGCTTGGTCGCGGCGGATCCCTGTAATCCATGCTTCGTATTTAGACAATACTCTCGTCAGCGGCTCAACCTTACGGATGTTGCAGCAAGCGTTAGCGTCGGATTTCCACAGCTCAGCGCCATGCCGCTCTGCTTGCTCTTCTGGCGTGATTAGCGGTTTAACTTCTACAAATGGAATACCTGGGTAACGCTCTACCATACGGTCACGCGTCTCATACGTTTCTTTGAAGTGGAAGTCTGTATCCAGGTAGAAAATATCTGTTTTCGGGCTGATTTTTTGCAGCATGTCGACCAGTACAACGTCTTCCGCACCAAAGCTGCATGCAAACGTAATATTAGGGAAAGCTTCAACTGCGTAAGCCAAAATCTCTTGTGGCGTCGCATTTTCAAGCTCTTCGGCTTTTTGTTTAACCAACGCTTCTTTTTCGAACAGGTTCATGGTTATGCCCTCCATTTGTAATTCCAAGTAAATTCATATGCTATTAGTTAAAGTATACGTTCTAATACGCAAATGATCAATAATAGTTTTAACCAAAATGAAATAAAGTTTTGCCTATTGCTTATGGATCCGTATGAACATGCACTCTTTTGCAAAAACAAAAAAACACCTTCTCTGCAAGCAGAGAAGGTGTTTGGTTTCGATATTAACGTTTCGAGAACTGTGGCGCGCGACGAGCCGCTTTAAGACCGTATTTTTTACGTTCTTTCATACGTGGGTCACGAGTCAGGAAGCCAGCACGTTTCAGAGCTGGACGGAACTCAGGGTCTGCTTTAAGCAGAGCACGGGAGATACCGTGGCGGATAGCGCCAGCTTGACCAGCCATACCGCCGCCGTTAGCGATAACGATAACGTCGTAGTTATTCAAAGTTTCAGTCAGAACCAATGGCTGCTTAACGATCAGCTTTAATGTTTCCAGACCAAAGTATTCGTTCAGGTCGCGTTTGTTAACAATGATTCGTCCTTCACCTGGCACCAGACGTACACGTGCAACAGAGTGTTTACGACGACCGGTTCCATAGTATTGTACTTGTGCCATGAAACTGTCCTCCCCTTATTAGCCGCGAAGTTCGTAAACTTCTGGATTTTGTGCTTGATGCGGATGCTCCGAACCAGCGTATGCTTTAAGTCTAAGCTTCATTGCGTTACCTTGGCGAGTTTTTGGCAACATGCCGTGAACAGCCAATTCGATAGCGCGGTCAGCTTTTTTAGCGATCATTTCGTGAGCTGGCGTTACTTTCAAACCGCCAGAGTAGCCCGAGTGACGATAGTACATTTTGTTTTGCATTTTCTTGCCAGTCAGAACGATTTTTTCAGCGTTGATTACGATAACGAAGTCACCAGTATCAACGTGAGGAGTAAATTGCGGTTTGTGCTTGCCGCGGATCAGGCTAGCAGCTTCAGTAGCCAGACGGCCAAGCGTTTTGCCAGCAGCATCGATGATGTGCCATTTACGCTCAACTTCATTAGGCTTAGCCATATACGTAGTACGCATGGATGATCCTCCTTATTTCCATTACAGTTAAAGTTTTATTAAACAACGTTTCACGTTTTTTACAGTTAGTTGAATCGGGTGTTGCATGCCAAGTTTGTGTCAGTCTTAGTCGGGGCTGTGGGATAGCCACTAAGAAAGCACAAGTTATATTCTACTATAAATAATGGCCTAAATCAAGAAGTTATTAATTGTTAATTCGCTTTTATTCCGGGTATTCAACCTTCATCAGCATCAGACCGTGAGGCATCGCTGTAGGGCCGGCAAGAGACCGCTTGCGGCCTTCCAATATGCGCGCCATATCTTCCGGCTTCAGCTTGCCGTGGCCGACTTGAAGCAGCGTGCCCATCACGATTCTGATCATGTTATAGAGAAATCCGTTACCTGTCATATACATATGGAGCATTTGCCCTTCACGCTCGAGATAAGCCTCGTAGATAGTCCGAACATGATGCGGCTTAGTCGAGTGTATGGACGTAAATGAAGTAAAGTCATGTTCCCCCACAAGGAAGCTAAGTCCCTTCTGCATGGCTTCAACATTAAGCGGTGTAGGATGATGAAACGCATAACGGCGATAGAACACATCCGGAAACTTCCCCATGTCAATCGTGTAGCGATACGTCTTCCGCTTCGCGGAACGCCGGGAGTGAAAAGCTTCCGGCACTTCATGCGCTTCGAGAATGACGATATCCTTCGGCAGGCGCGTATTCAGGGCAATAGCCCAACGTTCTGCCGGAATCGTGGATTCCGTCAGAAAGTTGAACACTTGTCCCGTGGCATGCACGCCTGCGTCCGTTCTGCCCGATCCGAGAATAATAATATCCTCGCCGGTCAGCTTCTTGATTGCCAGTTCGATTTCCTGCTGGATGGTCCGACCGTACGGCTGAGACTGAAACCCGTTAAAGTCCGTCCCGTCGTAGCTTACCGTCGCTGCTATATTCCTCATCCTTCATCACTTCCCCATCTGTTAACAACACACGTAATTAACATTCAATCCCCTTAATTCAAAAGGGTGGACCCTTTTCGGCCTCTCTTTTTTCTTGCCTGTTTGAAAAGGTTTGCTATCGTGGTAGTCGTGTGCGGAATGAAAGGTTTTGTCCGGAGAAGCGTAGCGTTCGCCTTTGTTCACAGATTTCAACCGCTTAAGCGTATTGTAATGAAGAAATCTGTGAACAACAGCGATCGGAGGACAAACCTTTCATGCAGCACACTCGACACCCCCATAGCCCTTTTCACTACAGGCAATAAAAAAAGGTGGCCTCAAGGGTCCACCCTTTCTCACCGCGAAACGTAGCTCAACCGCTTAGAGCGGCGAGCTGATTACGCTTGTGTTACGCACGGTCAACCAGTTCCAGGTACACCATAGGCGCAGCGTCGCCACGGCGAGGTCCCAGTTTCAAAATCCGTGTGTATCCGCCCGCACGTTCCGAGTAACGGGTGGCCAGCTCGGAGAACAGCTTTTGGATTGCATCTTGCTCTCCATCAACAGTTTCACGACGAACGTATGCAGCTACTTGACGACGAGCGTGCAAGTCACCTTTTTTCGCTTTCGTGATCAGCTTTTCAGCGATAGAACGAACCTCTTTCGCTTTAGCTTCTGTTGTTTGAATGCGCTCATACAGGAACAGGTCAGTAACGAGGTCACGGAACAATGCTTTCCGCGCGCTAGCGTCACGGCCCAATTTTTGATATGCCATTTTGTTTTCCCCTCCCTTGCCTATAGTCTGTTCTAGATGTTCAAGCTTCTACTCTTCCATGCGCAGGCCAAGACCCAGCTCTTCCAGCTTCTCTTGAACTTCCTCGAGGGATTTACGGCCCAGGTTACGAACCTTCATCATGTCCTCTTCGGATTTCGTGATCAGCTCTTGAACCGTGTTAATGCCTGCACGTTTCAAGCAGTTGTAGGAACGAACAGACAGATCCAGTTCTTCGATTGTCATCTCCAGAACTTTCTCTTTCTTGTCCTCTTCCTTCTCGACCATGATTTCCGCGTCTTTGGCTTCATCGGTCAATCCGACGAACAGGTCCAAATGCTCTGTCAAAATTTTAGCGCCAAGGCTTACAGCCTCTTCCGGTCTAATACTGCCGTCAGTCCATACTTCAAGCGTAAGCTTGTCGTAGTTGGTTACTTGACCAACGCGGGTATTTTCAACGCTGTAATTGACACGGGTAATTGGCGTGTAAATCGAATCAACGGGAATAACCCCAATCGGTTGATCGTCCCGTTTGTTACGGTCCGCTTGGACGTAACCACGTCCGCGATTGGCAAAAATTCGCAAATGGAGCCGCGCGCCGGAGGCCAAGGTTGCGATGTGAAGATCAGGGTTCAAAATCTCGACATCGCTGTCAGCTCGAATGTCCCCTGCCGTAACGATTCCTTCGCCTTCAGCGTCGATTTCCAACACCTTTTCTTCATCGGAGTGGATTTTCAACGAGAGGCCTTTCAAGTTCAGAATGATCTCAGTTACGTCCTCGATCACCCCAGGAACCGTAGAGAACTCGTGAAGCACTCCGTCGATCTGAACAGATGTTACTGCCGCACCTGGCAGCGATGACAACAAAATTCGGCGAAGCGAATTTCCAAGCGTCGTGCCATATCCACGCTCGAGCGGTTCTACTACGAAACGCCCGTATGTTCCATCCTCATTCAAATCTACGGTCTCGATTTTCGGCTTTTCGATCTCAATCACTAATAGTACCCTCCTTCAAACGTCGCTCCGTTACCATTCGTATTGTTTAGTCAAACCTCGTAGTATGCCAAACCTTCACAACCATTATTCACAAGTTGTTGTTATTTGATACCACAGCGGATCCAACTATACGCGACGACGTTTCGGCGGACGGCATCCGTTGTGAGGAACTGGCGTTACGTCTTTAATCAGGTTAACTTCCAGACCAGCTGCTTGAAGCGAACGAATCGCTGCTTCGCGGCCTGCGCCAGGACCTTTAACCATAACCTCAACAGCTTTCATGCCATGCTCCATCGCTGCTTTAGCTGCTGCTTCAGCTGCCATTTGCGCTGCGAAAGGCGTGGATTTACGCGAACCCTTGAAGCCCAGGTTACCGGAGCTTGCCCAAGAGATTGCGTTGCCATGAGGGTCAGTGATCGTTACGATCGTGTTATTGAATGTCGAACGGATGTGTGCTACGCCCGACTCAATATTTTTCCGGTCACGACGTTTTGTACGAACGACTTTTTTAGGTTTAGCCATTGCCCTATTTCACCCCTTTATTATTTCTTCTTGTTAGCTACAGTCCGACGAGGACCTTTACGCGTACGCGCATTTGTTTTCGTACGTTGACCGCGAACAGGCAAGCCACGACGATGACGAACGCCACGGTAGCAGCCGATCTCAATCAGACGTTTAATGTTAAGCGAAATCTCACGACGAAGGTCGCCTTCCACTTTAACGGATTTGTCAATTGCTTCGCGCAATTTAGCAAGTTCGTCTTCTGTCAGATCGCGAACGCGAGTATCAGGGTTCACGCCAGTAGAAGCCAGAATCTTTTGCGAAGTTGTTTTGCCAATACCGAAAATGTACGTCAGGGCGATTTCAACGCGTTTATCACGCGGAATATCTACACCAGCAATACGTGCCATAAGCCATTGTCCCTCCTTTTATCCTTGTTTTTGTTTGTGTTTCGGATTTTCACAAATTACCATAACGTTGCCTTTACGACGAATGACTTTGCATTTTTCGCAAATCGGCTTTACCGAAGGTCTAACCTTCATTGTGAATTACCTCCCGAATCCTTCGAGAGCAAACCGCGAGGCGGCCTACTTCCGATAGGTGATGCGCCCTCTTGATAAATCATAAGGCGATAACTGTATAACCACTTTGTCCCCAGTCAGAATACGGATGAAGTGCATTCTGAGTTTACCGGAAACATGTGCGAGAATTTGATGACCGTTCTCCAGCTCCACCTTGAACATGGCATTCGGCAGCGGTTCGATTACCGTACCTTCGACCTCAATGACGTCTTCCTTAGCCACCGTCATTCTCCTTTCGCATGTGCGTACTTCTGAATCACATAACGTAACTTGGCATTGGTCACCCTGCCCGTTTCAAGCAAGCTGCTTGTAACTTCGCTGCTTATAGCGGGTTGTAACTCGAGATGCAGAACGTTCTTTTTCTTCGGTTGATCAAACCTGCGCTTATCGCCATCGACGATCAGTACGAAGCGTTCGTCAACAATTTCAATAATAACAGCATAGCTGTTCTCATCTTTGCCCCGAAGCACCTTAACGATTTGACCGATTTTCGGTTGCTTATCCATAACAGATTACACCGACTTCGGTAGTTTCGTCAAAATTTCGAATCCGTCCTCCGTTACGGCAACCGTGTGCTCGAAGTGAGCGCACCAAGAGCCGTCTTCCGTTACGACCGTCCAATTGTCTTCAAGCGTGCGAACGTAACGTTCGCCGATGTTGACCATAGGTTCGATGCAAAGCACCATTCCTGGCTTAAGACGCGGCCCGCGATCCGGAATGCCGTAATTCGGAATTTGCGGTTCCTCATGGAGGTCCTTGCCAATACCGTGTCCGACAAATTCCCGTACAATCGAAAAGCCCGCCGCTTCGGCAACCTGTTGAACCGCATGCGATATTGTAAATAAACGAACATCTGGGCGGACCAGATTAATCCCTGCGTACAGAGACTCTTCCGTCACCTCAAGCAACCGCTTGACTTCATCCGATACGTTGCCGACCGGATAAGTCCAGGCCGAGTCGCCGTGATAGCCTTTGTATTGCGCTCCAATGTCGATGCTTATAATATCGCCTTCGTTCAACTTACGAGGTCCGGGAAAACCGTGTACCAGCTCGTCATTTACAGAAGCGCAAATGCTGGCAGGAAAACCATTGTAACCTTTGAAGGATGGCTCAGCGCCTTGGCTGCGGATGTACGCCTCGGCCAGCTGATCGAGCTCCTGGGTCGTAACCCCGGGCTTTACCGCTTCAGCCATAATCCGGTGCGTTTCCGCTACAATGCGGCCGGCTTCCCTCATATATCGCAGCTCCGAATCGGATTTGCAAATGATCATTACAATGAACCTCGCAAGCAGGAAACAATCTCGGCCGTAACCGTATCGATTTCCTTCTCGCCGTCGACTTCGCGAAGTAGACCTTTACCGTTGTAGTAGTCAAGAAGCGGCGCGGTTTTCGAGATATACTCGTCAAGACGCGTTCCGACTTTCTCTTCCGTGTCATCCGACCGTTGGTACAATTCGCCGCCGCATTTGTCGCAGACGCCTTCTTGTTTCGGTGGGTTGAACATTACATGGTATGTCGAGCCGCAGGCTTTACAAATGCGTCTGCCAGTCAGACGGGCAAGCAGCAAGCCGCGGTCAACTTTCAAATTAACAACATGGTCAATGCTGAGGTTCAATTCGGCAAGCATAACATCAAGCGCTTCGGCTTGCTGCAGCGTACGCGGAAAACCGTCAAGCAAGAAACCTTTATTGCAATCGTCTTGAGCAAGACGTTCTTTGACAATACCGTTCGTGATCTCATCGGGAACGAGTTTGCCTTGATCGACATACTCTTTCGCTTTAAGACCGAGCGGAGTCCCCTGTTTCATCGCAAGACGGAATGCATCGCCTGTCGAGATGTGCGGAATACCGAACTCTCCAACGATACGTTCTGCCTGCGTACCTTTACCGGCCCCCGGAGGACCCATGAATAAAATGTTCATTCATTCTTCCTCGCTTTAAGCACAATAGGCTCGTGCGGGTTCCGTCCATCGCACCTGCGACGTTACGGAATCCCGGTCGGAACCTATTGTTATTTATTGATAAACCCTTTGTAATGGCGTTTTATCAACTGGCTCTCGATTTGCTTCATCGTATCAAGCGCAACACCGATAACGATAAGAAGCGAGG
The DNA here is from genome assembly GCF_004000805.1 of Paenibacillus glycanilyticus NBRC 16618. Taxonomy (GTDB): domain Bacteria; phylum Bacillota; class Bacilli; order Paenibacillales; family Paenibacillaceae; genus Pristimantibacillus; species Pristimantibacillus glycanilyticus. The sequence goes on along the minus strand of NZ_BILY01000040.1, from coordinate 50,110 downwards.
TACCGCCAAGTCTTACCGAAGCAGGCAATCCGGCGATTTCGCCGAATACTACTGGCAACAAGGAGATAACGGCCAGGAAAATCGCACCCGTCAGCGTAATCCGCGACAATACGCGAGTCAAATAAGAGGATGTTGGTTTACCAGGACGAATGCCCGGGATGTAACCGCCATTCTTCTTCATCTGATCCGCCATTTGAACCGGATTGATCTGTACGAATGTATAGAAGAACGTGAACCCGATAATCAGCAGAACATACAGTACCATGCCAAGCGGCTGCGTGTACGTCAGGTTATGCATGATCCAATCTGCCCAAGCGGCACCAGACCAGAACTGAGCGATTGTTGCCGGGAACATCAATAACGAGATTGCGAAAATGACCGGAATAACACCTGCGCCGTTCACTTTCATTGGTATGTGAGTCGATTGACCGCCATACATCTTCCGACCAACTACGCGTTTAGCGTATTGAACCGGAATCTTACGGATACCTTGTTGTACGAAGATTACCCCTACAATAATCAGTACAATCGCCACTGCGATCAGAACAACTTTGCCAATGCTCCAGAACAGATTGCCATCTTGCGATGCAAATTCTGTCGAGTAGATCGTACGAATATGTTGCGGAATGCTTGCTGCGATGGCGGCAAAGATCAGAATCGAGATACCGTTACCGATACCGCGCTCCGTAATTTGTTCGCCAAGCCACATCAGGAATGATACGCCCGCTGTCAGAACGAGAGCGATGAGCAAGTAGTCGACAAATGTCGCATTTGGAACCATCTTATAGCTGTATTGACGATTGAAGCCGATTGCTGTTGCAAAACCTTGCAATAAACCAAGGATTACCGTGCCGTAACGTGTAATCTGCGCGAGCTTTTTCTTCCCGTTCTCGCCTTCCTTTGCCCATTCCGCGAATTTAGGGATAACGTCCATCGATAACAGCTGTACGATGATCGAAGCCGTAATGTATGGCGCGATACCAATCGCGAAAATGGAGAAGTGGTACAACGCACCGCCGGAGAACGTGTTAAGCAAACCGAACAGATTTACACCGGATTGGTCAACCTGTTTGAATACATCTTTGTCAACGCCTGGCGCCGGAATAAAAGCTCCGATGCGATAAACAAGCAGTATGAAAAGGGTGAAAAGGATCCGCTTGCGCAAATCCGCCACTTTCCAAATGTTGGACACGGTGTTAAACAATTAGATCACCTCGGTTTTACCGCCGGCAGCCTGGATTTTCTCTACCGCAGATTGAGAGAACTTGTTTGCCTTTACAGTCAATTGAACCTTAACTTCGCCATTACCCAAGATCTTAATGCCCGCCAAAGGATTTTTGATGATCCCTTGCTCAAGAAGAACTTTTGGAGTAACTTCGGAACCTGCTGCAAATTTGTTCAGCTCTTCAATGTTAACGATAGCGTACTCAGTGCGGAAACGGTTATTGAAACCGCGTTTCGGCAAACGACGGTACAATGGGTTTTGGCCACCCTCGAAACCAGGGCGTACACCGCCGCCGGAACGAGCGTTTTGACCTTTATGACCCTTACCAGAAGTTTTACCGTTACCGGAGCCAATACCGCGACCTTTGCGCTTAGCCACTTGCGTGGAGCCTGGTGCTGGTGCGAGTTCATGCAATTTCATCGTTCTTGCACCTCCTTATTTATTTCTTATAGCAAGCAAGTTGCTTAAACTTCTTCTACTTTGATCAAGTGGCTTACAGCATTAATCATGCCGCGAACAGCCGGGCTGTCGTTCAAAACAACGGATTGGTGAATTTTCTTCAGACCGAAGGATTCAACAGTCGCGCGTTGTTTTTCGTTACGGCCGATCACACTGCGAACGAGGGTGATTTGCAATTTTGCCATCCTATTCCCCTCCTTAACCTAACAGCTCTTCGACAGTTTTTCCACGAAGCTTCGCAACATCTTCCGCGCGCTTCAGGCGGGAAAGACCTTCAAGCGTTGCGTTAACCATGTTCATGGAGTTCGAAGAACCAAGCGATTTCGTCAGGATATCGCCTACACCAGCCAGTTCGAGTACTGCACGAACAGGACCGCCGGCGATAACACCTGTACCTTTGGATGCCGGTTTCAGGAGAACTTCACCTGCACCGAAATGTCCAACTACAAGATGGGGAATTGTTGTTCCTACGAGTGGAACGTGGATCAGGTTTTTCTTAGCGTCTTCGATACCTTTGCGAATCGCATCAGGTACTTCGCCCGCTTTACCGATCCCTGCGCCTACGTAGCCTTTGCCGTCGCCGACAACTACGAGCGCACTAAAGCTGAAACGACGTCCGCCTTTAACAACTTTAGCAACGCGGTTGATGTGGACAACTTTTTCAGTCAGTTCTAACGTATTTGGATCTACACGCAAGTCGATTAACCTCCTTATAAGTAAATTCGACTAGAATTCCAGACCAGCTTCGCGTGCTGCTTCAGCAAGCGCCTGAATTCTGCCATGATACAAGTAACCACCACGGTCAAATACGATTTGGGATACCCCTTTCGCTTGAGCGCGTTTTGCGATCAATTCGCCAACTTTGCGAGCTGCTTCAACGCTGCCGCCATTGCCGATTGCTTCTGCCAGTTCTTTATCCACTGTGGATGCGGATGCAAGCGTTACGCCTTGTACGTCATCGATCAATTGAGCATAGATATGCTTCGCCGAACGGAATACCGAGAGACGTGGACGAGCTACCGTTCCGTTGATTTTTTTACGAACACGCAAGTGTCTTTTCAGACGAGCCTTGTTTTTATCGCCTTTCGTAATCATTCAAGGTTCACTCCTTTCCTTCTGCCTTATACCGCTATTTTAAGCAGCCCAATCAGACTGCTTATTTCTTCTTACCAGCTTTACCTTCTTTGCGGATGATGCGTTCGCCTTCGTACTTGATACCTTTACCTTTGTAAGGCTCTGGTTCGCGTACGGAACGGATTTGAGCAGCAACAGCGCCTACGCGCTCTTTGTCGATACCGCGAACAGTGATTTTCGTGTTCGCTGGAACTTCGAACTCAATACCGGCTTCAGGTGCAATCTCCACTGGGTGGGAATAACCAACGTTAAGAACGATCTTATCGCCAGTTTTGTTCGCACGGTAACCTACGCCTACCAGCTCCAAGTTTTTCGAGAAGCCTTCAGTAACGCCGCTCACCATGTTAGCGATGACGCTGCGAGTAGTTCCGTGCAAAGAACGATGCAATTTATTATCGGAAGGACGTTCGATTACGATCTCGTTCTCCGCAACGTTCACTTTCATATCCTTGTGAATTTCACGGGAAAGGGATCCTTTCGGTCCTTTTACAGTAATAACCGAGTTGTCCAGGCTGATGCTTACGCCAGCTGGTACTGTGATCGGTTTGCGACCAATACGGGACATTGTTACACCTCCAATCTTGTGACTAATTAATTACCAAACGTAGCAAACGACTTCGCCGCCTGCTTTGCCTTGGCGTGCTTCTTTATCGGTCATAACCCCTTTGGATGTGGAAATGATAGCAATTCCCAGACCACCCAAAACGCGTGGGATTTCAGTCGATTTAGTGTAAACGCGCAGACCTGGTTTAGAAATACGTTTCAGACCAGTGATAACGCGCTCTTGGTTAGGGCCGTATTTCAAGAAAATACGGATAATCCCTTGTTTGTTGTCTTCGATATATTCAGCATCGCGGATGAAGCCCTCGCGTTTCAGAATTTCTGCGATTTGCTTCTTAACTTTCGAAGCGGGCAATTCCACGGTTTCGTGACGAACAACATTCGCATTACGAATGCGTGTCAGCATATCTGCAATCGGATCAGACATAACCATTTGTGTTAACCTCCTTCCCGAACTAGGCTGATTACCAGCTTGCTTTTTTAACGCCAGGAATCTGGCCTTTGTATGCTAATTCGCGGAAACAAATCCGGCAAATTTTAAACTTTTGCAAAACAGAGTGCGGACGGCCGCAACGTTCACAGCGCGTATAGGCACGCACTTGAAATTTCGGTGTACGTTGTTGCTTCACTTTCATCGAAGTTTTTGCCACTTGGTATTACACCTCCTAGAAGTGGATTACTTCGCGAACGGCATGCCCATTTGGGTAAGCAGTTCACGAGATTCTTCGTCCGTTTTAGCCGTCGTGACGATGACGATGTCCATACCACGAACTTTATCAACTTTATCATACTCGATCTCTGGGAAGATGAGTTGCTCTTTCAGGCCAAGCGTATAGTTACCGCGACCGTCGAATGCTTTCGTCGATACACCGCGGAAGTCACGTACGCGTGGAAGCGAGATGTTGAACAGCTTGTCAAGGAAGTAGTACATGCGCTCGCCGCGCAGTGTTACTTTAACCCCGATTGGCATGTTCTCGCGAAGTTTAAAGCCCGCGATGGACTTCTTCGCACGAGTTACAACCGGCTTTTGACCGGAGATTTGACGAAGCTCGTCGACAGCGACATCAAGCACTTTGGAGTTAGCAACCGCTTCGCCAACACCCATGTTGATGACAACCTTCTCGATCTTCGGCACTTGCATTACAGTCGTATAGTTAAACTTCTGCATCAATGCAGGCGTAATTTCGTTAAGAAATTTATCTTTCAATCTTGCTGCCATTATTTATGGACCTCCTTTCCTACAGTAACGATTAGTCGATCACTTCGCCGGAACGTTTTGCGTACCGGACTTTTTTGCCGTTGTCCAGCACTTTGTATCCGATACGAGTAACTTTACCGCTCTTCGGATCAATGTGCATCACGTTGGAAACGTGAACTGGAGCTTCTTGCTCGATAATTCCGCCTTGTGGATTCACTTGGGACGGACGAGTGTGCTTTTTAACAAAGTTCACGCCTTCTACGAGCACGCGGTTTTCACGCGGATACGCAGCGATTACACGGCCTTTTTTGCCTTTGTCCTTACCGGAAATGACGATAACCGTGTCGTCTTTTTTAACGTGAAGCTTGTTGTTGTGCGATTCAAGAATCTTTTTCAGTCTTGGCATTGATTACACCTCCTGCTCACTAAGCTTTCAGGCTATATCGCGATCCCTGTTATGCACAGGGCATTGGTCTTAGATAACCTCTGGTGCAAGCGATACGATTTTCATGAAATCTTTATCGCGAAGCTCACGGGCAACAGGTCCAAAAATACGAGTACCGCGCGGGCTCTTATCTTCTTTAACGATTACAGCTGCGTTCTCATCGAATGCGATGTAAGAACCGTCTTTACGACGAACTGCACGCTTCGTACGAACGATAACAGCTTTAACAACGTCACCTTTTTTGACAACGCCGCCTGGTGTTGCTTGTTTTACAGAGCACACGATCAGGTCACCGATAGCGCCTACGCGACGGCCAGTACCGCCAAGAACACGAATACACATCAGTTCTTTAGCTCCGGAGTTGTCAGCAACACGCAAACGAGTAAATGGTTGAATCATCTCAACGTCCTCCTTCCGGGAAAATGCTCATTCACTGATTATAACATCTTAAAGGACAACTGCCACTTCAACAACTTCTACCAATCTGAAGCGTTTGTCTTTCGAAAGTGGACGAGTCTCCATGATTTTCACGATATCGCCAATTTTCGCTTGATTGTTCTCATCATGCGCTTTGAACTTTTTCGTGTATTTGATGCGTTTATGGTACAAATCGTGTTTTTTGTATGTTTCAACAGCAACAACGATTGTTTTGTCCATTTTATCGCTAACGACTTTACCGATTTGAACTTTGCGGGCATTACGTTCGCTCATGTTCTTCCTCCTTCCTTAAACCGTGGTAACCCTAAGTCAAGGACAGCTATATTAGCTGCTGATACCGAGTTGTCTTTCATGCAAAATGGTTTTAGCGCGAGCGATATTCTTACGCACGTCACGAATACGTGTCGGGCTTTCCAGTTGGCCAGTAGCCAGTTGGAAACGAAGGTTGAAAAGCTCTTCTTTAAAACCAGCGATTTTTTGTTCAATCTCAGCAGAGGTTAGGTTGCGAAATTCACTAGCTTTCATTTGCTTCACCACCTACTTCTTCGCGTTTCACGAACTTCGTTTTGATCGGCAGTTTGTGGGACGCGAGGCGCATCGCTTCACGAGCGACTTCTTCGGAAACACCAGCGAGTTCGAACATGATCTTGCCTGGTTTCACGACTGCAACCCATTTTTCAACGTTACCTTTACCGCTACCCATCCGAACTTCGAGAGGCTTTTGAGTGATCGGTTTATGTGGGAAAATTTTAATCCACACTTTACCGCCACGTTTGATATAACGAGTCATTGCGATACGAGCCGCTTCGATTTGACGGTTCGTGATCCAAGTTGGTTCAAGAGCTTGCAAGCCGTATTCGCCGAAAGCTACTTCAGTGCCGCCTTTAGCGCGACCTCTCATATTTCCGCGTTGTTGCTTACGGTGTTTGACACGTTTTGGTACCAACATGATTAGTTGCCTCCTTCCTGGGGAGCTTTCTTCTTAGCTGGAAGGACTTCGCCGCGATAGATCCATACTTTTACGCCGATACGGCCATAAGTAGTATGTGCTTCAGCTGTGCCGTAGTCGATGTCTGCGCGCAGTGTATGAAGCGGTACTGTACCTTCGCTGTAGCCTTCCGAACGAGCAATTTCAGCACCGCCGAGACGACCGCTGACAGCAGTCTTAATCCCTTTAGCGCCTGCACGCATCGAACGTTGGATCGCTTGTTTCAAAGCACGACGGAAAGAAACACGACGCTCCAGTTGTTGCGCGATGCTTTCAGCTACAAGAATAGCGTCCAGATCTGCTTGTTTGATTTCGGAAATGTTAATGTGAACTTTTTTGCCTTTAGTGATTTTGCCAAGCTCCGTACGAAGGCTTTCTACTTCAGAACCGCCTTTGCCGATAACCATGCCTGGCTTAGCAGTGTTAATCGTTACGTTAACGCGGTTAGCCGCGCGCTCGATCTCGATGTGGGATACTGCTGCATCCTTCAGTTTGTTCTTCAGGTATTCACGAATTTTCACGTCTTCCAACAGAAGATCGCCGAAGTCTTTGCCAGCGTACCATTTGGATTCCCAATCACGGATAATCCCGATACGAAGACCGACCGGATTTACCTTTTGACCCACACGTTATCCCTCCTTATTTTTCAGATACAACCAATGTGATGTGGCTGGTTCTTTTGTTGATCCGGCTTGCGCGTCCCATTGCACGAGGGCGGAAACGTTTCATTGTCGGACCTTGGTTCACGAATGCTTGCGTGATAACCAGTTTGTTCACGTCCAATTGGTAGTTATGCTCAGCGTTAGCAATAGCAGAGTTCAGCAACTTCTCCAGGATTGGGGAAGCAGATTTCGGTGTATGACGCAAAATTGCGATCGCTTCACCTACTTGCTTGCCACGGATCAAGTCCGCAACCAGCTGTGCTTTACGAGGAGCAATGCGTACGAAATTAGCGTGCGCTTTAGCTTCTGGCATGGATGAACCTCCTCTCATACATTAAAAAATAATTCAGGCAGATTATCTCTTACCTGTTTTCTTGTCATCGTCATGGCCTTTGTAGGTACGAGTCGGTGCAAACTCACCGAACTTGTGTCCAACCATATCTTCCGTTACATAAACCGGTACATGCTTGCGGCCATCATAGACTGCAATGGTGTGACCGATGAATTGTGGGAAAATTGTCGAGCGACGGGACCAAGTCTTGATAACGACTTTCTTGTTCGTTTCGTTCAATTCCTCGACCTTTTTGAGCAGGTGGCCGTCAATAAACGGACCTTTTTTCAAACTGCGACCCATTTGGAGTCCTCCCTTCGCGGAAACGTAGCGCAACCATCAGTCACGCTGCTTGCAAACAAGCGATTATTACTTCGTACGACGACGAATAATATATTGGCTCGATGCTTTTTTCTTCTTGCGTGTTTTGTAACCAAGAGTCGGTTTGCCCCAAGGAGACATAGGGGATTTACGACCGATTGGAGCACGGCCTTCACCACCACCGTGTGGGTGATCGTTCGGGTTCATTACTACGCCGCGAACTTCAGGACGTTTGCCCATCCAACGGGAACGGCCGGCTTTACCGATTTTCACGAGTTCGTGATCTTCGTTGCCAACGGAACCGATTGTTGCACGGCAAGTGCTCAGGATACGACGAACTTCGCCGGAGGACAGACGGATCGATACATAGTCGCCTTCTTTACCAAGAAGTTGAGCTTCTGTACCAGCCGCGCGAACCAATTGTCCGCCTTTGCCTGGTTTCAGTTCGATGTTGTGGATAACTGTACCCACTGGAATGTTGATAAGTGGCAAAGCGTTACCGATTTTGATGTCAGCATCAGGACCGGAAACAACTTGATCGCCGACTTTCAGACCTTTAGGTGCGATGATGTAAGCTTTCTCACCATCAACGTAGTTAATCAGAGCAATGTTGGAAGTACGGTTCGGATCGTATTCGATCGAAGCAACTTTACCTACAACACCATCTTTTGTACGTTTGAAGTCGATGATACGGTATTTACGTTTATGTCCGCCGCCATGGTGACGAACTGTAATTTTACCTTGGTTATTACGACCAGCTTTTTTGAAAAGCGGAGCAAGCAAGGATTTCTCCGGTGTGCTTGTTGTGATCTCTTCAAAAGTCGAAACGGACATGTTACGACGAGCCGGGGACGTCGGTTTATACTTTTTGATTGGCACTGTGTTTCCCTCCTTTTCTATACAGACGTTTCAAAGAATTCAAGCTCTTTGCTGTCAGCACTCAGCTGAACGATTGCTTTTTTCCAATCAGGACGGTAGCCGTTGTACTTGCCGTAACGCTTCGGCTTACCTGCAACACGCATTGTATTAACGCTCGTTACTTTTACTTTAAAGATTTGCTCGATAGCATCTTTAATTTCGGTTTTGTTCGCACGAAGGTCAACTTCGAACACGTAGCGTTTAACCGCCATGAAGTCGCTAGTGCGCTCCGTAATAACAGGGCGTTTGATAATATCGCGAGGATTTTTCATTATGCAAACACCTCCTGTACTTTCTCTACCGCTTCTTTCGTGATGATGAGCTTGTCATGCACCAATACATCCAGAACATTAATGCCGTCAGCAGCGACGAATTTCACGCCTGGGATATTGCGAGCGGACAATGCTACATTGTCATCATAAGCCGGCAAAACAACAAGTGCTTTGCGATCAGCTTTCAGGTTGTTCAAGATTGCTGCGAATTCCTTCGTTTTAGGAGCCGCGAATGTCAATTGATCAAGAACGACGATCTCGTTAGCGATCACTTTCGAAGACAATGCGGATTTAATCGCCAGACGGCGAACCTTCTTAGGAAGTTTAAAGCCATAAGAGCGCGGAGTCGGTCCAAATACTGTACCGCCGCCAACCCATTGTGGCGAACGAATGCTACCTTGACGAGCACGGCCAGTACCTTTTTGTTTCCAAGGCTTACGACCGCCGCCACGTACTTCGGAGCGTCCTTTTGTTTTGTGCGTACCTGCACGCTCAGCAGCTTGCTGAAGCAATACAGCGCTATGCAGTACATGAGAGTTAGGCTCGATACCGAATACGCTGTCCGCCAATTCGATTTCACCAACTTCAGAGCCACTCACGTTAAATACTGTAACTTTAGGCATTTCTTGTTCCTCCTTTCTTGTAAGCAATTAGTTCTTAACTGTTTGTTTTACTTTAACGAAACCGTTTTTAGGACCTGGAATGGAGCCTTTAACAAGGATCACATTACGCTCAGCGTCTACACGGATAATTTCGAGTTTTTGGATCGTAACTGTCTCATGACCCATGTGACCAGGAAGGTGTTTGCCTTTTGGTACGCGGTTCGCTTGAATCGAACCCATGGAACCAGGACCACGATGGTAACGGGAACCGTGAGCCATTGGGCCCGTGCTTTGTCCCCAACGTTTGATAACGCCGGCAAAGCCTTTACCTTTCGAAATACCTGTTACGTCAACAAACTCGCCCTCTGCGAACAAATCAGCCTTAACTTCTTGGCCAACTTCATATTCGCCCAAGTTGATACCGCGAATTTCACGAACGTAGCGCTTAGGAGCTGTGTTAGCTTTCTTTGCGTGGCCGATTTCCGGCTTGATCGCTCTAGCTTCTTTCTTATCGGAGAAACCGAATTGTACGGCTTCATAACCATCGTTCTCTTGATCTTTCTTCTGGAGAACTACACAAGGACCAGCCTCGATAACCGTTACTGGAACGACGTTACCTTCAGCGGTAAACACTTGCGTCATACCAAGTTTTTTCCCTAAGATACCTTTCATGTTGACACCTCTTTTCCTTTCAATGATCAGCTATGCTTATTACAGTTTGATTTCGATATCTACACCGGATGGTAAATCCAGGCGCATCAACGCATCAACCGTTTGCGGCGTTGGGTTAACAATATCGATCAAGCGTTTATGTGTACGCATTTCGAATTGCTCCCGGGAATCCTTGTACTTGTGCACCGCACGGAGAATAGTGATGATTTGCTTTTCCGTAGGAAGCGGAATCGGCCCGGATACGCCTGCACCGGAACGTTTTGCTGTTTCCACGATTTTCTCAGCGGATTGATCAAGAATTCTGTGATCGTATGCTTTCAAGCGAATACGAATCTTTTGCTTTGCCATATAAGTCCCTCCTTCTATCGCCCAATTTCTTATCGGACATACTCCGTGAGAAAACCCGGCACATGCCCCATGGCAAAGGGGCCGGGTGTGTCGGCAACCTCTCACATCATCGCAACGTCACAGACCAACAGTCAATATTATACCGAAACAGCTGGGCAAATGCAAGGGAAAAGTTATGTCTTTTCCTATCTTTACTCAGCTTGGCGCAACAACGATTTATGTTCGACTTTCCCGCGTCCGCCGCCTGGACGAACCGTGTTTTCCACTTCGCCTATATTACACGATTATGATGAAACTCTCAAATCCATTTTTGACCTGAAAATAGCTTCTATATAATAGAAGAAACGCAACAGCGAAATTCGCCATTGCGTTTCTTATAAGAGGGATTAACCAAGAACGACACGGTCGTCGGCCATCTTTTTGCCGCTGATCTGCTCGAATTCGCCTAACAGGCGTTCTACGGTCAGATCTTTCTTCCGGTCCTCATTGACTTCGAGAATGATTCTGCCTTTATCCATCATGATGAGCCGGTTGCCAAGACGAATGGCCTGTTCCATGTTGTGAGTAACCATCAAGGTTGTCAGGTTCATTTCGCGCACAAGCGTCTCGGTCAGCGTTGTGATAAGCTCCGCGCGAGCCGGGTCAAGAGCTGCCGTATGCTCATCGAGCAGAAGAATCTGCGGTTTCGTAAAAGTAGCCATCAGAAGGCTCAGCGCCTGGCGTTCACCGCCGGACAGAAGGCCCACCTTGGCACTTAAGCGATTCTCGAGTCCAATACCCAGACGGGAAAGCTGTTCCCGGAAAATAGCGCGGCGACCACGGTTGATACTAAGCGAGAAACCACGCTGCTTTCCGCGCGTATAGGCCATCGCCAGATTCTCTTCAATAGACATCCGTGGTGCAGTACCGGCCATCGGATCCTGGAATACGCGGCCAATCCATTTGCTTCTTCGGAACTCCGGCAGATTGCTAATATTTTTGCCCTCGATCCGGACCTCGCCGGTATCCGGCTTCATGACGCCGGAGATGATGTTCATCAGCGTCGACTTGCCGGCGCCGTTACTACCGATAACTGTAATAAAGTCTCCGGGCTTCATCGCCAGGTTTGTATTCACAAGGGCCGTCTTTTCATCTAATGTCCCCGGGTTAAAAAGCTTTGATACTTTGGATATTTCAAGCATCAGCGTCCGCCCCCTTTTTGTTCAACGCTATTCAAAAGAGCCGCTGTGCGTTTTTGGGCCATTCTCTTCTGTTTCCACGATTTCTGTAAAGACGGGAAGACAAGCGCGATAATAACGATAACGGCCGTAATCAATTTAAGATCGGATGCCTCGAAGAAATCGCTTTGATAAGCAAGACCGATAATAATGCGATAAACGATCGAGCCCAGCACAACAGCCAGTGTCGCACGGAATACGGTTTTCGCGCCAAACAGCGCTTCGCCGATAATAACCGATGCGAGGCCGATAACGATCATACCGACACCCATCGTAATATCCGCAAATCCGCTTTGTTGAGCGACAAAAGAACCCGACAAAGCAACAAGACCGTTCGATAATGCAATGCCCATAATCTTAGTTGTATCCGTATTAGTGCCAAAGCTGCGGATCATACGCTCGTTATCACCCGTTGCGCGAAGACTCAAACCAAGATCCGTCTTGAAGAACAAATCGAGCAGAAGCTTAATAATAACGACGACAATCGGCATAAGCACAAGAACCTTAACTCCCGAGAACACAGTCGAGATGTCCGACCCCATAAGTCCGATGTTCGGCTTGCCCATAATCCGCATATTAACGGAATAGAGAGCGATCATCATCAAAATACCTGATAACAATCCGTTGATTTTGCCTTTCGTGTGCAGCAAGCCCGTAATTGCACCTGCGGCAGCTCCGGCGCCAAATGCCGCAAGGCATGCTAGCCATGGCGAAGTGCCGTTCGTAATCAGAACTGCTGCTACCCCTGCTCCGGTTGTGAAGCTTGCGTCAACCGTGAGATCGGGAAAATCAAGGATGCGAAATGTAATATAGACGCCTAGAGCCATTAAGGAATAAAGCAAACCTAGCTCAAAAGCACCATTTAACCATACTGGCACCGGGGCACCTCCTCCACATAATAAGAGAACGGGATGAACGCGAAGGAGCGTTTACCCCGTTCTCAACTTGTTATTGAATGATGTTGTTATCCGGATCTTTAACTCCGGCTTTCATTGCATCCGTAACGGTAATGCCTTCATCAGCGGCTGCCTTCAGGTTAAGAATCAGATCGAGCTTGTCCGGTTTCGTTACTTTCATCTCGCCCGGATTTTTACCCTTCAGAATCTCAGCGGCCATTTGGCCTACTTGGTAGCCATGGTCATAGTATTTGAAGCCTACAGTAGCAAAAGCGCCTTTCTCAACCGTATCGCGGTCACTGGAGAAGAACGGAATATGGTTTTGTTTTGCCAATTGCAGAAGTGCGTCTACACCGGATACAACAACATTATCAAGCGTGATGTACATGGCGTCTACTTTACCGATAAGCGACTCACCGGCTTGTTTTACTTCGGAAGTGTTTGTAACCGGTGCTTCAATCAGTTCGATGTTGTGCTTAGCAAGTGCTTCTTTAGCAGTAGCGGCCATAACAACCGCATTGCTCTCGCCTTTGTTAATAACCAAGCCAACCTTCTTCACGTTAGGGAAGTTAGCCGCGATGAAATCCATCAGTTGTACGGCTGCATCCGGATTCGTATCGGAAGCGCCTGTTACGTTGCCTCCCGGAGCATCGAGGTCCGAAACCAGATCAGCGGACAGCGGATCCGTTACGGCCGCGAACAATACCGGGCCTTTGTTGCCGGCATTCGAATACGCTTGTACTAGCGCCTGCGCCGATGGAGTTGCGATACCAAGAGCCAGATCGGCCTTAGCGCCTGCGATCTTTTGCGCAATCGACAAGTTATTTGTTTGATCGCCTTGTGCTGTATTAAAATCTACCGTTAAGTTTTCCCCTTCGACAAAACCTGCATCCTTCAAAGCTGCAAGAAAACCTTCTTTTGTTGCGTCAAGCGATGGATGCTCAACGATCTGAGAGATTGAGATCTTGTACGATTTCTTCGCATCCGAGTTACCTGCGTCTGCAGCGTTGCCGGAGCTGCTGTTCTCGTTGTTTTTACCACTGTTCCCACATGCTGCTGTAACGAGCAAAAGTACTAAAGCAAGCGGTACCAACCATTTCTTTTTCATTTCTAGTTTGCCCCTCCCAGTTGGATATTTGTCTGAATACTTCGAATAACGTCGATAGACGCCTATCCATTAATTCTAATGGCATGTAAAGTTATACGTCAATGGTGGGTTTTATCTGGAAATTAAAAAACCCTCTGCCGGAGGCAGAGGGTTTCATAAGAGCGGCTAATGCCGTACCTTATTATTTTTGGATAGTTGCAACAGCGCCAGCGCCTACAGTACGGCCGCCTTCACGGATGGAGAAACGAGTGCCTTCTTCAACCGCGATTGGAGCGATCAGTTCTACAGTAACTGTGATGTTGTCGCCAGGCATAACCATTTCAGTACCTTCTGGCAGGTTGATGATACCTGTTACGTCAGTTGTACGGAAATAGAATTGTGGACGGTAACCAGTGAAGAAAGGCTTATGACGGCCACCCTCTTCTTTAGTCAGAACGTAGATTTGAGCTGTGAAGTTAGTGTGTGGTTTAACCGAAGCCGGTTTAGCCAGTACTTGACCACGCTCGATGTCTTTACGGTCTACACCACGAAGCAGTGCGCCGATGTTGTCGCCCGCTTGAGCGGAATCCATCAGTTTACGGAACATTTCTACGCCCGTAACAACGGATTTGCGAGTTTCTTCAGCCAGACCAACGATTTCAACCTCGTCGCCGACTTTAACCACACCACGGTCGATACGGCCAGTAGCAACTGTACCGCGGCCAGTGATTGTGAATACGTCCTCGACAGGCATCAGGAAAGGCTTAGCTGTGTCGCGCTCAGGAGTTGGGATGTAAGTGTCAACTTGTTCGAACAGTTCAACGATTTTGTCAGCCCAAGGACCATCTGGGTTTTGCAGAGCTTCACGAGCTGCACCACGGATGATTGGAGTGTCGTCGCCTGGGAACTCATACTCGTTAAGAAGGTCGCGAACTTCCATCTCAACCAGTTCAAGAAGCTCTTCGTCTTCAACCATGTCGCATTTGTTCAGGAATACAACGATGTAAGGTACGCCTACTTGGCGGGACAGAAGGATGTGCTCGCGAGTTTGCGGCATAGGGCCGTCAGCTGCGGATACAACCAGGATAGCGCCGTCCATTTGAGCAGCACCAGTGATCATGTTTTTAACGTAGTCGGCGTGACCTGGGCAGTCAACGTGAGCATAGTGACGGTTAGGAGTCTCATACTCAACGTGAGCTGTCGAGATCGTGATACCGCGCTCGCGCTCTTCTGGAGCTTTGTCGATTTGGTCGAAAGCGATTGCCGCGCCACCGTATTTTTTGGAAAGTACAGTAGTGATAGCAGCTGTCAAAGTAGTTTTACCATGGTCGACGTGACCGATAGTACCGATATTTACGTGCGGTTTATTACGTTCAAATTTAGCCTTTGCCATTGAACTTAATCCTCCTTAATATAACTGAAGTTTTATGTGTGGGCCAAACACAAACGCCCTAAGGTATTTGTGCCCGACCTTGCATACCAATGGTATGAATTTAAGGGCTTAATAATTAAGCGCCTTTGTTTTTAGCGATGATCTCTTCGGAGATCGAACGTGGTACTTCTTCATAGTGCGAGAGCTCCATGGAGAATACGCCACGGCCTTGCGTACCGGAACGAAGAGTTGTGGAGTAACCGAACATCTCTGCAAGAGGTACCTTAGCACGGATGATTTGTGCGCCTGCACGAGTATCCATACCTTCGATACGACCGCGACGGGAGTTCAGCATACCCATAACGTCGCCCATGTACTCTTCTGGTACTGTAACTTCAACCTTCATGATTGGCTCAAGAAGAACTGGGTTACATTTTTCCTTAGCAGCTTTAAGCGCCATGGAACCAGCGATTTTGAACGCCATCTCCGAGGAGTCAACGTCATGGTACGAACCGTCGAATACAGTTGCTTTAACATCAACGAGCGGGAAGCCAGCGAGAACGCCGTTCTTCATCGACTCTTCGATACCTGCTTGGATAGGAGCGATAAATTCACGAGGAATCGATCCACCAACAACTTTATTCTCGAATACGAAGCCTTGACCTGGCTCTTGCGGAGTGAATTCAACCCAACAATGGCCATATTGACCTTTACCGCCGGACTGACGAACGAATTTACCTTCAACTTTAGCCGCGGTACGGAATGTTTCGCGGTAAGCTACTTGAGGTTTACCAACGTTAGTCTCAACTTTGAATTCGCGAAGCATACGGTCAACCAGGATTTCAAGGTGAAGCTCACCCATACCCGAGATGATCGTTTGGTTCGTTTCTTCGTCTGTATGAGCACGGAACGTTGGATCTTCTTCAGCCAGTTTGGAGATTGCGATACCAAGCTTGTCTTGGTCAGCTTTCGTTTTTGGTTCGATAGCTACCGAGATAACCGGCTCAGGGAAGTTCATCGATTCAAGGATGATCGGGTTCTTCTCGTCGCACAGCGTGTCGCCTGTGATGGTATCTTTCAGACCTACTGCGGCAGCAATATCGCCGGAGTAAACTTCCGAAATCTCTTGACGGCTGTTCGCATGCATCTGCAGGATACGACCGATCCGCTCACGTTTGTTCTTAGTTGCGTTAAGAACGTACGAACCGGATTTCAGGATACCCGAGTATACACGGAAGAACGTCAATTTACCAACGTAAGGGTCAGTCATGATTTTGAACGCGAGTGCCGCGAACGGCTCTTCGTCAGAAGAATGACGTACCGACTCTTCGCCGTCTTCGAGTGTACCTTTGATAGCCGGTACGTCGAGCGGGGATGGCAGGTAGTCTACTACTGCGTCCAACATCATTTGAACACCTTTGTTACGGTACGAGGAACCTGCGATAACCGGGAAGATCTTAACTTCACAAACGCCCTTACGGAGCGCTGCTTTAATTTCTGGAATCGTAATTTCTTCGCCTTCCAGATATTTCATAGTCAATTCTTCATCCAGCTCAGCTACCTTTTCGATCAGCTCCGTGCGAAGCTCTTCTACTTGGTCAGCCAACTCAGCAGGAATCTCAACTTGCTCAGGATCTCTACCGAGATCGTCTTTATACTTGTAAGCTACGCGCTCGATAATGTCGACAACGCCGAGGAAATCACTCTCAGCGCCAATCGGCAATTGAATCGCAACAGCATTCGCTTGCAGACGCTCACGCATGTCTTTAACAACATTCAGGAAGTCTGCACCGATGATGTCCATCTTGTTGATGTAGGCGATCCGTGGAACGCCATAACGGTCAGCTTGACGCCATACCGTTTCAGACTGTGGCTCAACGCCTTCTTTGGCACTGAATACGCCAACGGCCCCATCCAATACGCGCAGGGAACGTTCAACTTCTACTGTGAAGTCAACGTGCCCCGGGGTGTCGATAATATTGATGCGGTTGCCTTTCCATTGAGCAGTAGTCGCGGCAGACGTAATTGTAATACCGCGCTCTTGCTCTTGCTCCATCCAGTCCATCGTTGCAGCGCCTTCATGCACTTCACCGATTTTATGAGTACGGCCTGTATAGAACAAGATACGCTCAGTGGTAGTTGTTTTACCAGCATCGATATGCGCCATGATCCCGATGTTACGCGTATTATTCAAGGAGAACTCTCTAGACATGAATTTGTCTCCTCTCGTGTTTTGAGTTAAACTCAAACATTTTGGTTAGAATCCTACCAACGGTAGTGAGCAAACGCTTTGTTCGCTTCTGCCATTTTGTGTGTATCTTCGCGCTTCTTCACGGATGCACCAGTGTTGTTCGATGCGTCCATGATTTCAGCTGCCAGACGTTCTTCCATCGTTTTTTCACCGCGGTTACGCGAATAGTTCACGAGCCAACGGAGACCAAGCGATGTACGACGCTCTGGTTTAACTTCAATCGGTACTTGGTAGTTAGAACCGCCGACACGGCGAGCTTTAACCTCGAGTACAGGCATGATGTTTTTCAACGCTTCTTCGAACACTTCCATTGGATCTTTACCCGTGCGTTCTTGGATCAGCGTGAAAGCATCATACAACAGCGTTTGAGCAACGCCGCGTTTACCGTCGATCATGATGCGGTTGATAAGGCGGGTTACCAGTTTGCTATTGTAAACCGGATCCGGCAATACGTCGCGTTTTGTAACAGGACCTTTGCGTGGCATGAGAAAGTCCCCCTTTCTTAGTTAGTCGCAATATCCGAATATTTATCCGAACAAATTGCTAATATTATTTTTTAACTTTAGGACGTTTTGTACCGTATTTCGAACGGGATTGGTTACGGTTGTTTACACCCGCAGTATCCAATGCGCCGCGAACGATATGGTAACGTACACCTGGAAGGTCTTTTACCCGTCCACCACGGATCAATACAACGCTGTGCTCTTGCAGGTTATGACCGATACCAGGGATGTACGCTGTTACTTCTACGCGGTTAGTCAAACGTACACGCGCGTATTTACGAAGTGCGGAGTTTGGTTTTTTCGGAGTCATAGTACCTACACGAGTGCACACACCGCGTTTTTGCGGAGCGCTGATGTTCGTTGCTTCACGTTTCAAGGCGTTGAAACCTCTTTGCAAAGCAGGCGATTTCGATTTTACGACTTTAGCTTGGCGGCCTTTGCGGACCAGCTGGTTAATTGTTGGCATGTTGCCACCCCCTTCCCATGATTATGTCTTATTAATGGCAAGACATTTTACCCAATTAATTAAGCCCACAGATCCAGGCGGTTCATAAAAGAACAAATAAAAATTTCTGTCAGTCCATCATCTTTCAATTCTGCACTAACAAAAATGGAGTCTACTTTATTCTTCATCAAGTATGAGCGCTGCCATAGCGGCTCCGACATCAATCCCGCAGGTTTCCCCGAGTTCTTGCATCGTATCTATCCACTTGACCGGAACACTCAACCGCTCGCACAGATGAACAACCTTCTCTCTCATCCGCGGATCTGCATCACGAGCCACATAGACTTCGATAGCTTTACTCTGTTCGAGCATCTTAGTCGTCTGTTTCGCGCCAACCTTAAACTGCATGATATCACCTTTCCTTTTGCGGTAGAGCGATCACACAATTAGGCACACTTCGATATATTAACACCTACATCTAGAAGTGTCAAGCTGTATTACACCCTGTCCAATTGCAAAGTTTTGGTTATCTCATTTACACGGTTAAAGGTAAGGCCCCTCAACTATTATACATGTAAAAGAGCGGGCATCAACAGGGAAGACCAACCATCCCTGCCGAATGCCGCGCTCTCCTCATCTATTACAACAATATGCGAGTCCTATTCGATCGTTACAGCTTCGGATTCCAATTCGTCTTCTGCAGTTGCTTCCGGCTCATCTTCTAGGCCTACCAGCTTGATGCTGCGGTAACGGTTCATACCTGTACCAGCCGGGATCAGCTTACCGATAATAACGTTCTCTTTCAGACCAAGCAACTGGTCGACTTTACCTTTGATAGCAGCGTCGGTCAGGACGCGGGTCGTTTCTTGGAACGATGCCGCGGACAAGAACGAATCTGTCTCAAGGGACGCCTTCGTAATACCAAGCAATACCGGCTTCGCAACGGCAGGCTCAAGACCTGCAAAGATTGCTTCTCGGTTAGCTGCTTCGTATTCGTGGATGTCAACAAATGCGCCTGGAAGAAGCGTAGTGTCGCCTGCGTCAACGATACGGATTTTGCGAAGCATTTGCTTAACCATAACCTCAACGTGCTTGTCGTTGATTTCTACGCCTTGGTTACGGTATACGCGCTGTACTTCTTGCAAAATGTAGTTTTGAACGCCACGGATACCTTTAATACGCAGCATATCTTTAGGGTCGATCGAACCGTCTGTAAGCTCGTCGCCTGCTTCGATTTGCTGGCCTTCGGTTACGCGGATACGCGAGCCATACGTAATTGCATAGACTTTCGTTTCTGCTTCGCCTTGGACTTCGATTTCGCGGCGGTCTTTCGCCTCGCGAATTTCTTTCACGACACCGTCGAGCTCCGTAATGATCGCTTGACCTTTCGGATTACGCGCCTCGAAAAGCTCTTGGATACGCGGCAAACCTTGCGTAATATCGTCGCCGGCAACGCCGCCGGTATGGAATGTACGCATCGTCAGCTGTGTTCCCGGTTCACCGATGGATTGCGCCGCGATAATGCCTACCGCTTCGCCAATTTCAACGTGCTTGCCAGTCGCCAAGTTACGGCCATAGCATACTTTACATACGCCATGACGTGCACGACAGCTAAGAACGGAACGGATTTGAAGTTTCTCGATACCTGCGTCGATAATCGCATCGGCTTTGCCGGAGTCGATCAGCTCGCTCTTCTTAACAATAACCTCACCCGTTTTTGGATGACGGATTGTTTCGAACGAGTAACGGCCTTCGATACGGTCGTACAGATCCTCGATAACCTCTTTGCCGTCTTGAATCTTGCTAACGGTAAAGCCTTTATCCGTACCGCAATCGTCTTCGCGGACGATAACGTCCTGCGCAACGTCTACGAGACGACGGGTCAAGTAACCCGAGTCCGCTGTACGAAGCGCCGTATCGGCCAGACCTTTACGGGCACCGTGCGTCGAGATGAAGTACTCGAGGACGGTAAGGCCTTCACGGAAGTTTGATTTGATTGGCAACTCAATGATCCGGCCGGATGGGTTGGCCATCAGACCACGCATACCGCCGAGCTGTGCGATCTGCGATTTGTTACCCCGTGCTTTGGAGTCCACCATGAGCATGATGGAATTGTAACGGTCCATCGATTTCATGAGGATATCGGTAATTTGGTCTTTCGATTTGCTCCAAATTTCGATAACACGGTCATAACGTTCTTCGTTCGTAATCAGACCGCGACGGTACTGATTCATAACGACTGCTACTTTAGCATCCGATTCTTTCAGAATCTCGACTTTCTCCTCCGGAACGACAACGTCCGCTACCGCAACAGTAATACCTGCGCGCGTGGAGTACGTAAAGCCAAGCTGCTTGATCCGGTCAAGAATAATCGATGTCAAAGTTGTATGGTAGATACGGAAGCATTCGCCGATGATGTTGCCGAGATACTCTTTGCCGACGCCGCCGGCAATTGGCAACTCATTCATGATTTTGTTCAAGTCGCTGCCTTTTTCATAAACGAAATACTTATCCGGTGTACCTTGCAGCAAGTTCGCTTTGGTAGCTTCGTTGATGTAAGGGAAATCTTCCGGGAAGATTTCGTTGAAAATAACTTTACCGACAGTTGTACTAATCAGCGAGTTCTGCTGCTGCTCCGTAAAGATCGTTTTCTTCAACACTCTAGCAGGCACGAATACACGCGCATGAAGCGATACAATACCGCGTTGGTACGCGGAGATGGCTTCATTAACGGTAGCGAACACCGATCCGGAGCCTTTTGCTTCTTTGTTATCCATCGTCAAGTAGTACGATCCGAGAACCATATCCTGCGATGGCGTAACAACAGGCTTGCCGTCTTTCGGGTTCAAAATGTTACCCGATGCGAGCATCAGGAGACGTGCTTCAGCTTGCGCTTCTGCCGACAGCGGTACGTGAACGGCCATTTGGTCACCGTCGAAGTCCGCGTTATAAGCGGTACATACGAGCGGATGAAGCTTGATGGCGCGGCCTTCAACCAGAATCGGTTCGAATGCCTGGATACCGAGACGGTGAAGCGTAGGGGCACGGTTAAGAAGAACCGGATGCTCCTTGATAACTTCTTCAAGGACGTCCCAAACTTCCGGGCTTACGCGTTCAACTTTGCGTTTTGCGCTCTTGATATTGTGTGCCAGACCTTTGTTCACAAGTTCTTTCATTACGAAAGGCTTGAACAGCTCCAGCGCCATCTCTTTTGGAAGACCGCATTGGAACATTTTCAGGTTTGGACCTACGACGATAACGGAACGACCAGAGTAGTCAACCCGTTTACCGAGCAAGTTCTGACGGAAACGCCCTTGTTTACCTTTCAGCATGTGGCTGAGGGATTTCAAAGGACGGTTGCCCGGGCCTGTAACCGGACGGCCACGGCGGCCGTTATCGATCAGAGCGTCAACAGCTTCTTGCAGCATGCGCTTCTCGTTCTGAACGATAATGTCCGGAGCGCCCAGGTCAAGCAGGCGTTTCAGACGGTTGTTACGGTTAATAACGCGGCGGTACAGGTCGTTCAGATCAGACGTTGCAAAACGTCCGCCGTCCAGCTGTACCATCGGACGAAGCTCTGGCGGAATAACCGGAAGCACATCGAGAATCATCCATTCCGGCTCATTGCCGGAGTTGCGGAAGGCTTCGATGACTTCAAGACGCTTAATCGCACGGTTGCGGCGTTGGCCTTGAGCCGTACGCAATTCTTCTTTAAGGGTCTCCAGCTCTTTCTCAACATCGATGTCTTGCAGCAATTTCTTAACTGCTTCGGCACCCATGCTCGCTTGGAAGCCATAACCGTATTTTTCACGGTAGCTGCGGTATTCTTTCTCCGACAGCAGTTGTTTTTTCTCAAGCGGCGTATCACCTGGATCGGTTACTACATAGGATGCAAAATAAATGATCTCCTCGAGGGAACGAGGCGACATGTCAAGCGCAAGGCCCATACGGCTTGGAATGCCCTTAAAGTACCAGATATGCGATACTGGAGCAGCAAGCTCGATATGGCCCATACGCTCGCGGCGTACTTTCGCGCGTGTAACTTCAACGCCACAGCGGTCGCAGACAACGCCTTTATAACGAACGCGTTTGTATTTACCGCAATGACATTCCCAGTCTTTTGTAGGCCCGAAGATCTTTTCGCAGAAAAGACCCTCTTTCTCCGGTTTTAACGTCCTATAGTTGATCGTCTCCGGTTTTTTGACTTCTCCGCGGGACCAAGAGCGAATTTTATCAGGCGATGCAAGCCCGATTTTCATATACTCGAAGTTGTTCACGTCCAACAAGGAGCAACCCTCCTTCGTCATGTATGGCTATGTCGTACAAATTGGCGGCTGCACGCCCTTCGGTTAAGAAGGACGAGCAGCCTTTTATTCAAAGCTTATTCAGCGCCGGCTTCGGCGCCTTCTAAGTTGAGGTTAAGCTTATCGCTTGTTCCGTCATCTTCGTCATCGATCTCTTTCATTTCGATCTCTTCTTCATTCTCGGTGAGGATCTTAACGTCCATACCAAGGGACTGAAGCTCTTTGATCAATACCTTAAACGATTCTGGAACGCCTGGCTCCGGAACGTTCTCGCCTTTCACGATCGATTCGTAAGTCTTCACGCGGCCGACCACGTCGTCGGATTTGACCGTAAGAATCTCTTGAAGCGTGTAGGCTGCGCCGTAGGCCTCGAGTGCCCAAACCTCCATCTCACCGAAGCGCTGGCCGCCGAATTGAGCTTTACCGCCCAGTGGCTGCTGCGTAACGAGAGAGTAAGGACCCGTCGAGCGGGCATGGATTTTATCGTCGACCATGTGCGCCAGTTTGATCATGTACATGACGCCAACCGTAACTTCGCGTTCAAACGACTCGCCTGTACGTCCATCGTACAGAATCGTTTTACCGTTACGCTGCATGCCGGCTTCTTCCATCGTATCGAATACGTCATACTCGCGCGCGCCGTCGAATACCGGCGTTGCGGCATGAAGACCAAGACGCTTACAAGCCATGCCCAAATGGACTTCGAGTACCTGGCCGATGTTCATCCGCGATGGTACGCCCAGTGGGTTCAACACGACTTCAACTGGTGTGCCGTCTGGCAAGAACGGCATATCTTCCTC
Organism: Paenibacillus glycanilyticus NBRC 16618; assembly: GCF_004000805.1. GTDB lineage: Bacteria > Bacillota > Bacilli > Paenibacillales > Paenibacillaceae > Pristimantibacillus > Pristimantibacillus glycanilyticus. Next base: position 26,661 of record NZ_BILY01000040.1, on the reverse strand, counting down.
CGGCATAATGCGGGCGATAACCCCTTTATTACCGTGGCGTCCTGCCATTTTGTCGCCTTCGGAGATTTTACGTTTTTGAGCAATATATACACGAACCAGCTGATTCACGCCTGGTGGCAGCTCATCGCCGTTCTCGCGGGTAAATACTTTAACGTCTACGACGATACCGTCGGTACCATGCGGTACGCGAAGCGACGTATCGCGCACTTCACGAGCTTTCTCGCCAAAGATCGCGTGAAGAAGGCGTTCTTCCGCCGTCAGCTCCGTAACGCCTTTAGGAGTTACTTTACCAACGAGGATATCGCCGGCGCCGATCTCGGCACCAACGCGGATAATGCCGCGTTCGTCGAGGTTTTTCAGCGCTTCTTCGCCGACATTCGGAATGTCGCGCGTAATTTCTTCCGGCCCAAGCTTCGTATCGCGTGCCTCGGATTCGTATTCTTCAATGTGAATGGACGTGTAAACATCCTCTTTCACAAGCTTCTCGCTAAGAAGAATCGCATCCTCGTAGTTGTAACCTTCCCAAGTCATGAACGCAACGACAACGTTGCGGCCCAGCGCCAATTCGCCTTGCTCCGTGGAAGGACCGTCGGCGAGAATATCGCCTTTCTTGATCACTTCGCCTTTGCGCACAAGCGGACGTTGGTTGATACATGTTCCTTGGTTGGAACGCATAAACTTATGCAGTTTATGTTTCACGAGATCGCCAACCACTTGCTTGCCGTCCAGCATCTCTGTGCGGCGCAGCCAAATTTCGTTTGCCGAAACTCGTTCAATAACACCGTCATACTTGGATACAATACATACACCGGAGTCTTTAGCCGATTTGTGCTCCATACCCGTACCAACAAGTGGTGCTTTAGGAATAAGGAGTGGAACGGCCTGCCGCTGCATGTTGGATCCCATGAGCGCACGGTTGGAGTCGTCATTTTCCAAGAACGGAATGAGCGCTGTCGCAACCGACACAACCTGCTTAGGCGATACGTCCATGTAGTCAACGCGTTCGCTTGGCATGGTCAAGATGTTATCTGCTTGCTTATTGTAACGTACGATGACACTGTCATCGACAAATTTGCCTTCTTCGGTCAACTTCGCGTTCGCTTGCGCGACAACGTAGTTATCTTCTTCGTCAGCCGTCAAATACGAGATTTGCTCGGTAACGATGCCTGTCTTCGGATCTACCCAACGGTAAGGGGCTTCGATGAAGCCGTACTCGTTAATGCGGGCAAACGTCGACAAGGAGTTGATCAGACCGATGTTCGGACCCTCCGGCGTTTCGATTGGACACATACGCCCGTAGTGGGAGTGATGGACGTCCCGTACTTCGAAGCCTGCGCGCTCACGCGTCAAACCGCCCGGACCGAGAGCAGACAAACGACGTTTGTGCGTCAATTCTGCCAGCGGGTTCGTTTGGTCCATGAACTGCGACAGCTGCGAGGAACCGAAGAACTCTTTAATCGATGCGATTACAGGGCGAATGTTAATCAAGGCTTGCGGCGTAATTGCGTTAGCATCTTGAATCGACATTCTTTCGCGAACAACGCGTTCCATACGGGATAGACCGATACGGAATTGGTTCTGAAGCAATTCGCCTACGGAACGCAGACGACGGTTGCCGAGATGGTCGATATCGTCCGTATTGCCTACTCCGTGAAGGAGGTTGATGAAATAGTTGATGGACGAAATGATGTCCGCCGGCGTAATATGCTTAACGGATTTATCAATGACGCCATTAGAGATGACTTTGATAACCTTCGCGTCATCAAGCGGCGAGTACACGCTGATCGCTTGAAGCGGAATGCTATCCGCATCCAGCACACCATTAGCAACATGGTATGTTTTGAAGCCGACGTTTTTCTCCAGCTTGTCGAGGATCTCATCCAGCAGACGGCGGTCAATCATTTGACCTGCTTCCGCAATGATCTCGCCCGTACCCGGATCAACCAGCGTCTCAGCAAGACGTTGATTAAACAGACGGTTCTTAATGTGAAGCTTTTTGTTTATTTTGTAACGGCCGACGTTAGCCAGGTCGTAACGTTTTGGATCAAAGAAACGAGCAACCAGCAAGCTCTTCGCATTGTCCAAAGTAGGCGGTTCGCCTGGACGAAGGCGTTCATAGATTTCAATCAGCGCTTTCTCCGTCGAATCTGTGTTGTCTTTATCCAGCGTGTTGCGAATATACTCGTCATGGCCGAGCAATTCTAAGATCTCAGCGTCGGTTCCGAAGCCAAGAGCGCGCAAAAGCACCGTCACCGGTATTTTCCGGGTCCGGTCAATACGAACGTAAATGATGTCCTTAGCATCCGTCTCAAGCTCGAGCCAAGCTCCGCGATTCGGAATTACCGTTGCCGTGTATGTTTTCTTCCCGTTCTTATCAACCTTCGTGCTGAAGTACACACTTGGGGATCGAACCAACTGGCTGACAATTACACGTTCCGCCCCGTTAATAATGAACGTACCGGTCTCTGTCATCAGCGGGAAGTCGCCCATGAACACTTCTTGTTCCTTCACTTCGCCGGTTTCTTTGTTGAAGAGCCGTACCTTAACGCGCAGTGGAGCAGCGTACGTCACATCGCGTTCCTTTGATTCATCGACCGAATATTTCGGTTCGCCCAAGCTATAGTCGATAAACTCAAGCGATAGATTGCCCGTAAAGTCCTGAATCGGCGAAATATCCTGGAACAACTCAAGCAAGTCGTTATCCAAGAATTTTTCGTACGATTTTTGTTGGATTTCAATCAGGTTCGGGACTTCCAGCACCTCGTTGATCCGGGCGTAACTTCTCCGCGTGCGCCGACCATACTGAACAAGTTGTCCTGCCAACTTAACCTCACCCCTCATGTCTGTCTCACAGCATCGATATCTACTGCGTCACTACTTTAAATAAAGAAAAGCCCTTATCGAATAGTTCGAAAAAAGAGCGTGTTCCGGCAGCCAACCAAACGCAGCGCGGCGCGATGGTTCCATATCAAGTAATTTTGCCCAAAATGTAAACATTATACGTCAAATGTGCAATAAATATGCATTCCGCGCCAAAATTCGCACTTGACATTTTAGTTAGCTAAAGAGATTGAGCCCAATTTAATGCTGACATTTTATAATACTACCATATCTGAAAAGTCAAGTCAAGAAAATCAAGTCATAGATTTTGTTGCTAAAAATATCCGGTAGCCTTTGTCCTTCGTGACCTCTTCCACATCGCCAAACAACGCTTCCAGCTTGGCCTCCGCAGATGGCGCGCCTTGCTTCTTCTGAATGACCACCCACATCTTGCCGCCGGGATTTAATAGATTGTACCCTTCTTCAAAAATACGATGGACAACCTGTTTCCCCGCCCTGATCGGAGGGTTGGTCAAAATCACGTCATAACGATTATCCTTCACCGATTCATAGATATCGCTTTGGATAACCGTAACATTTGAAATGCCATTTAGCTTTGCGTTCTCTTTAGACAGCTCAACCGCGCGTTCATTAATGTCGATCATGGTTACATGCCCCTCCGGCGCCAGCTTCGCCGCTGTCAATCCGATGGGCCCGTAACCGCACCCGACATCAAGCACTCTAGCAGTTGGCGAAAGAACGAGCGCATCCAGCAGCACGCGGCTGCCATAATCGACTCCGGATTTCGAGAATACGCCAGCATCCGTCACAAACCGCAGAGCGAATCCCCGAAGCTTTGTTTCATGTACTTGTCTATCATGCTTCACTCCCGGCGTTTGGGAGTAATAGTGGTCCGACATTCTTTTTGGCCTCCTGCCACTTGAGCTGCAAGTCTTGAACATGCAACGAACCCCTTGAAACGTGACGTTTCAAGGGGCCCGTTATTATAGCTTGAAGCGAAATTACTTCACTTCTACAGCTGCGCCAGCTTCTTCAAGCTTAGCTTTAACCGCTTCTGCTTCTTCTTTGCCAACTTTTTCTTTGATTGGTTTAGGAGCGCCGTCAACCAGGTCTTTAGCTTCTTTCAGGCCCAGACCAGTGATTTCGCGAACCACTTTGATTACGTTGATTTTGGAAGCGCCAGCGTTGTTAAGGATAACGTCGAATTCAGTTTGCTCAGCAACTTCTGCTGCGCCGCCTGCTACTACTGCTACTGGTGCAGCAGCTGTAACGCCGAATTCTTCTTCGATTGCTTTAACAAGATCGTTCAGTTCAAGAACAGTCATAACTTTGATTGCTTCCAAGATTTGCTCTTTAGACATGGTTATACCTCCGAAAGTGGTTGATTTTTTTTGGTTTTATGCCGCCTTCCGGGGAAGGTCGGCGGTTCGTTCGTACAAACGACGGTTTAACTTAAGCTTGTGCTTCTTTTTGCTCGCCGACTGCTTTAACCGCAAGCGCGAAGTTGCGCATTGGAGCTTGCAGGACGCTGAGGAGCATGGAGAGCAAGCCTTCGCGGGACGGAAGTTCCGCCAGTGCTTTAATCTCTTGTGCACCTACTACTTTACCTTCAACAACGCCGCCTTTAAGTTTCAGAGCGTCGTTCTTTTTAGCGAAATCGTTCAAGATTTTCGCTGGTGCCACAGCATCGTTCACGCTGAAAGCAATGGCTGTAGGACCAACCAGAATGCTGTTCAGATCGGACAATTCCGCAGCTTCAGTCGCACGGCGAACGAGCGAGTTTTTCAGAACTTGGAATTCAACACCTGCTTCGCGCAGTTGTTTACGAAGTTCAGTTACTTGCGCAACGTTCAATCCGCGGTAGTCAGCAACAACAGTGCTGGAGCTCTCACGAAGCTTCGCTGTGATTTCTTCAACCGCTTGTTGTTTCTCTTGGATGATTTTAACGTTAGCCAAACTGTACACCTCCTGTAATAGTTGTACATCCCGTTTATAAGACAAGCTTCCTCTGCCTAGGGTGCATGAGAAAGGCCTCCACAGCGACTGCGAAGGCCATGATATATCGCTGCCGTGAAGTTAATCACGCGCAAGCTGTATTTATCATAACACCTCGGTAGGAAATTAAGCCTTGCGGCACCTACTGTCTACGGTATGCGTATTCGAATTTAATTCCGTTCTCGTTGAACTTAGCGGTAAGCCGCTACGTTGACGCGAGCGCCAGGGCCCATTGTCGAAGAAACGGAGATGTTTTTCAGGTAAACCCCTTTAGCTGCTGCCGGTTTAGCACGGTTCAGAGCATCGATCAGAGACTTAAGGTTTTCGTTAAGTTTCTCTGCGTCGAAGGAAACCTTGCCGATTGGAGCATGGATTTGACCTGCTTTATCAAGACGGTATTCGATTTTACCAGCTTTGATTTCTTGAACAGCTTTAGTAACGTCGAATGTTACCGTACCCGCTTTAGGGTTAGGCATAAGGCCTTTACCGCCGAGGATACGACCCAGTTTACCAACTTCAGCCATCATGTCCGGCGTTGCTACGCAGACGTCGAATTCGAACCAGCCTTGTTGGATTTTGTTGATCATGTCGGAATCGCCAACGAAATCAGCGCCAGCAGCTTCTGCTTCTTTTGCTTTATCGCCTTTCGCGAATACCAGAACACGTTTTGTTTTACCAGTACCATGCGGAAGTACAACAACGCCACGAACCGCTTGGTCTTGTTTACGAGGGTCAACGCCCAGACGCACAGCTACTTCAACGGACTCGTCGAATTTTGCTGTAGCGGCTTTCTTCACAAGCTCGATTGCTTCCAAAGACTCGTAAGTAGCTTCGCTGTCAATCAGCTTAGCAGCTTCTACATACTTTTTGCCGTGTTTAGCCATTTGAGTTTTCCTCCTTTGTGGTTGTAGCGGAAAATTCCCCTTATGGGACTCCTCCCACTTAAACGAAGCAGTACACTTCGCCGGGCAACGCCTATTCGGCCGCCCATGTGTTAACCGACCGCAAGCGGCCAGTCACACAATTAGTCAACGATAGTAACACCCATGCTGCGTGCAGTACCTTCAATCATAAGCATCGCTGCCTCAACGGAAGCTGCATTCAGGTCAGGCATTTTTTGCTCAGCGATTTCACGAACTTTCGCACGTTTCACTGTAGCAACTTTCTTTTTGTTTGGTTCACCGGAACCTTTTTCGATACCTGCTGCAACGCGGAGCAATACTGCTGCCGGTGGAGTTTTAGTTTCGAAAGTGAAGGAACGGTCTTCAAACACTGTGATAACAACCGGGATAATCAATCCCGCTTGATCTGCAGTACGAGCATTGAATTCTTTACAGAACGCCATAATGTTAACGCCTGCTTGACCAAGTGCCGGACCAATCGGCGGAGCCGGATTAGCTTTACCTGCAGGAACTTGCAGTTTGACCATTTTGATAACCTTTTTTGCCATGACTTACACCTCCTTACACAAGTAATCCCAAACTACGGAAACCAGATCGTATTATATCTTCTCCACTTGAGTATAGTCCAGTTCAAGCGGGGTCTCCCTGCCAAACATGTTGACATGTACCTTAAGCTTGGATTTGTCGAGCAGAATTTCTTCCACTGTACCAACGAAATCCGCAAAAGGACCTACCTTTACGCGCACGGTTTCCTTCAGGTCGAATTCAATCTTCGGCTTAGGCTCTTCCATGCCCATGTGCTTCAGAATTTGTTCTACTTCGTCCGGCATAAGCGCGATTGGCTTGGAACCGGAACCCGTTGACCCTACAAATCCTGTGACGCCCGGCGTATTGCGAACAACATACCATGAATCGTCAGTTTGTACCATCTCCACGAGGACGTAGCCGGGGTAGACTTTGCGTTGAACGGTCTTTTTCTTACCGTCCTTTTCTACCACTTCTTCTTCCATCGGAACCAGAACGCGAAAGATTTTATCTTCCATGCCCATCGATTCGAGGCGACGCTCCAAATTGGCTTTCACTTTGTTCTCATAACCGGCGTAAGTGTGTACGACATACCATCTTTTTTCCATTCCAATCCACCTTTGGACCCTTCTTAAACAATCAGATTAACTAGAGACGAGATCCCGATGTCAAGAAGCCAAAAGTAAATCGTCACAAACGCGATCGTTAGAAGTACGACGATCGAATAGCTTGTCAACTCTTTACGGTTTGGCCAGCGAACCTTTTTAAGTTCTGCCCAGCTGTCGGCAAAGAAACTAAACGTTGTTCCGAAGCTTTGCTTCAGTTTAGCCAAAAATGCCACGTCAACACCTCCAATGACTATCTCGTCTCGCGATGAGGAGTCTGCTCGTTACAAAACTTGCAAAACTTCTTCAACTCGATGCGGTCGGGGTGATTGCGTTTGTTCTTGCTGCTCGCATAGTTTCTCTGTTTGCAGTTTGTGCATGCCAACGTGATTATTACCCGCATTGAATTACACCTCCCGAACTGCTAAATAACGGTTCACAACGCCATATGTATATGACATTGCAACTTCGGCCCCAATACAAAACAAAGCCTCACATCAAGGCCTACCTAAAACAATTTATCACACGGCCTATTCCAATGTCAATGGAAACATAGCCTGGGCCATAGCGAATATTATGGAAATATGGCGACATCAGGAATCTCGTCTCTACCATTATCGTCACAAATCCTGCTTTTAAAACTTAAAACGAGCCGCCCTCCGCCTCCGGCCTGATAACCGGACGAGAGAACAGCTCGCATCAAATTCAGCACGTATAAAGATTAATAGCTTATCCGCTAAGATCCCGAACTTCCAAGTAACGCTCAAGTTTGCGCTTTACGCGCTGCAGGGCATTGTCAATCGATTTGACATGTCTGTCGAGGTCAACGGCAATTTCCTGATACGATCGGCCGTCCAGATAGAGCATAAGCACCTTACGCTCCAGATCGCTCAGAATCTCCGACATCTTGTCTTCAAGACCAACAAATTCTTCCTGATTAATGATAAGCTCCTCCGGATCGGATACCCGGGTGCCGCAAATCACGTCGAGAAGAGTACGGTCAGAATCTTCGTCGTAAATAGGCTTGTCCAAGGAAACATAAGAGTTAAGCGGTATATGCTTCTGCCTGGTAGCCGTCTTTATCGCCGTAATAATCTGCCGTGTAATACATAATTCCGCAAAAGCTTTAAAGCTAGCAAGCTTGTCCCCTTTAAAGTCGCGGATAGATTTATAGAGTCCGATCATGCCTTCCTGCACGATATCTTCCCGGTCGGCTCCGATCAGGAAGTAAGAACGCGCCTTTGCACGGACAAAGTTCTTATATTTGTTGATCAAATATTCAAGAGCCAGACTGTCGCCGTTACGAACCGCTTCCACGATATCCTCGTCAGAACTGCAGTCATACTCAAGCGTACTCCATTTTTTGAGGTCGATGCTCACGAACTATCCCTCCGGCCTGCAAGGCGTACGCCGCTAGATTCATATGCAACCTATCTCCATGGCTTCCTGCCACAACGAGTTAAACAAGACAAAATAGCGATAAAACCGCCGTTCTCATCACTAAATATAGAGCCAGTATACATTATGTAATCTTACACCGTCAACCGATTTGCCGCTAGGGTGGAGTCGTTTTAATAGAAATTCTGTAATTTTATGGATAAAAAAGAGGACTATTTGCCGCCGCGCCGAAGACGCTCCAGCTTTGTGCGCACCTCGAGACTGAGATTGCCGTCGAGCGTGTTGCGCTTGACCGGTATGTCCTCGCGCAAAGTAAGCTCGATTTGCTTGCGATTCTGCTGGATGTTGATAAGCAGCTCGCGAGCCGACAGCCGGAGAGCTCCTTTGCCGAAAGCGACATGCTGTTCGACAAGATCGGAGGTGGCGACAAATACGTTTCGTCGTCTGGCCGTGAGTTCCGTAACCAACCGCTCAATGCATTCGTCCGCCGTTTCTTTTTCCTTCGTATAGACAATCGTAAGCTTATGATGCCGGTAAGTCGCGCCAAGTCCGGGCACTTGATGGGCATCGAAAATAACATACACCGTCATGCCCGAGAAGCCTTGGTAATCGGCCAGCATATCGAGCAGCTTGTCCCGCGCTTCCTCCAGATCGATCTCCTTCAGCTTCTCAAGCATGGGCCAGGCGCCGATCATATTATAGCCGTCCACCAGCAAAATATCATTGCGCCGGTTCATCGGCTATACACTCCGGCGCTGCCTGACCACTTCGTACATCAAAACGCCCGCTGCCACGGATGCGTTCAAAGAGTTAAGACGGCCGTGCATCGGCAGCTTGACCAGGAAATCGCATTTCTCCTTGATCAAACGGCCCATCCCTTTGCCTTCGTTTCCGATAACAATCGCAAGCGGCAGATCAAATTTCGTCTTATATACATCCTGCGGAGCGCTTACGTCCGTACCCGCTACCCACACGCCTTCTTCCTTCAGACGGTCGATCGTCTGGGCGAGGTTCGTCACACGCGCCACAGGCACATGCTCGGCCGCGCCAGCGGATGTCTTCAGCACCGTTGCAGTCAGACCAACCGAACGGCGTTTCGGAATAATAACGCCATGGACGCCGGTACATTCCGCCGTCCGCAAAATGGAACCCAGATTATGAGGGTCCTCAATCTCGTCGAGAATAAGCAGGAACGGCGTTTCGTTCAGCTCGCGGGCTCTTGCCAGCAAATCCTCAATCTCCGCGTAGGCAAAGGCCGCCGCCTGCGCAACAACGCCTTGATGCTGTACGCCCTCCACCATGGTATCCAGCTTGCGCTTGTCCACAAACTGCACGATGACCCCATGCTGCTTGGCTTCCGCCACGATCGGCTGGGTCAGGCTCTTCTGAGCGCCCTCTGCGATCCAAATCTTATTGATATCGCGTCCGGAACGAAGCGCCTCCATAACGGGATGCTTGCCGGCAATCATTTCTTCTTGGTTGTATCGTTCGCTCACGCTTGTCCCTCCTTCTCTTCCTGATGGTCTTCCGGCTGCGGCGCGACTGCTGCCTCAAACAATTCATGCAGACGTTCGATTCGTCCTTCATAGTACAAATAGCCGACCAGGCATTCCAGCGCGGTAGCCTGCCTGTAATCGGCCGGGTCCGCATTCTTGGGCGGTGCCCCCGATTTCGTATTGCGGCCGCGCCTTGCGATATCCGCTTCTTCTTCCGTCAGCATCGGCTGCCATTTCTCCAGCAGCTTGCGCTGCGCCTTCGCCGATACAATCTTCGTCGCTTCCTTGTGAAGATGATGCGATTTATGATTAGGCAGCGACACCAGGTACTGCCGGACCAACAGCTCGAATACGCTGTCTCCTACGTAAGCGAGCACAACCGGATTAATGAGCTGCGTCTTCTTGGCCGGACGGTGGAACAGAAGCCCCGCTCCCGCTCCATTCCCTTGTCCCGCTTCCTCTAAGCTTGCATGTTCCCGTTCATTGCTATTCAATATGACACGTCCTCCAATCGATTTGCGGCAGAGTTCTACAGGCGCCGCCAACGAATCCCTTGCGGAGTGTCCTCTAACGCAATGCCTTTTTCCGTAAGCAGGTTACGGATTTCATCCGCTCTTGCCCAATTCTTCGCCGCGCGCGCTTCCGTCCGCTCAACGATAAGCGCATCGATCTCGTCATCCAGAAGCTCGGAATCAGCACCCGCTTCAGGCAGCAGACCCAGCACCGTGTTCATTCCTTCAAGAGCTGCCAGCAGTGCGGCAATCCCCTCCGGCGAAGCGTCCGCGCGGTTCATGTACTGGTTCGCTTCCGTTACCAGCTCGAATACGGCGGTAATCGCATCCGGCGTATTGAAGTCGTCTCCCATTTTCGCTTCGAATTGTGCCTTAAGCTGAGCGATTCTGTCTTCAAGCTCCGTTGGAGCCGCACCCTCTGCCTGGCCGCCAAACGCGGAAAGCCGATGCTTCAGATTAGACGCGCAATTCGCGATCCGCTCCACGCTGTTCTCGGCTTGGGCGATGGTCTCGTCCGTGAAGTTAAGCGGGCTGCGGTAATGCGTCGACAAAATAAAGTAACGGATAGCGGCCGGCTTCACGCGCTTCACCAGCTCGTTAACCGTAATCCCGTTGCCAAGCGACTTGGACATCTTCTCGTTGTTGATATGAATGTAGCCGTTATGCATCCAGTAGTTCGCTAGCTGCTTGCCGGTCAATGCCTCGGACTGGGCAACCTCGCACTCGTGATGCGGGAACTGCAGGTCATGGCCGCCGCCGTGAATATCAAGCGTATCGCCCAAATATTCGCGCGCCATCGCCGAGCACTCGATATGCCAGCCCGGACGTCCCGGTCCCCATGGGCTTTCCCAGTTGATTTCGCCAGGCTTTGCGCCTTTCCAGAGCACGAAGTCCTGAGGATTCTCCTTGCGCTCGCCAACCTCAATCCGGATACCGAACTGCAGCTCCTCCAGATTCTGATGCGACAGCTTGCCGTATTCCTCGAATTTCGAGGTACGGTAATACACGTCTCCTTCGCTTGCATAAGCATAGCCTGTGTCGACAAGGCCTTGAATAAACGCAACGATCGCCGGAATATGCTCGGTAACGCGCGGGTTCAACGTTGCCTTGTGCACGCCCAGCGAAGCGATATCCTCGTTAAACGCGTTAATGAATTTATCGGCAACCTCCGGAACCGTCAGTCCCGATTGCTCCGCTTTTTTGATCAGCTTGTCGTCTACGTCCGTGAAATTCACGATGTAGTTCACGTCATAACCGACGTACTCCAGGTAACGGCGCACCACATCGAAGAAAATAACCGGACGGGCGTTGCCGATATGAATATAGTCATAAACCGTTGGTCCGCAGACGTACATTTTTACTTTTCCCGGTTCCTGCGGGACGAATGCTTCCTTTGCTCGGGTCAGCGTATTATAAATTTGAACGTTCATGATCTCGTTTCTCCTCCAGCTACTGGCTCGCGAAGCCTCTCAACTTCGGCCTTTAAACTTTCGATTTCCTTTTGCATTTCGCGGAACATCTCAATGACGGGGTCCGGCAGCTGCTTATGATCAAGCCGGTCTCCGACCCGTTCGCCATTGCGTCTGACGACACGCCCCGGATTGCCTACGACGGTACAGTTGTCGGGCACCTCGCGCAGGACAACGGCATTCGATCCGATATTCGAATTATCGCCAACACGGAACGAGCCTAATACTTTCGCGCCGGATCCGATAACGACATTGTTGCCGATGGTAGGATGGCGTTTGCCTTTTTCCTTGCCGGTTCCTCCAAGCGTTACGCCTTGATAAATAACGACATCATCGCCGATCTCGCATGTTTCTCCAATCACTATACCCATTCCGTGGTCGATGAACAACCGCTCGCCGATCGTTGCTCCCGGGTGAATCTCGATGCCCGTCATAAATCGGCTGAACTGCGAGATGATCCGCGCAACCGTAAACCATCCTCCGCGGAAAAATTTATTCGCAATCCGGTGAGCCCATATCGCATGCAGACCCGAATACGTAAAGACAACTTCAAACCGGCTTCGAGCTGCCGGGTCGTTCTCAAATACTGCCTTAATGTCTGATCTAATATGGCGAAACATGCGTGTCTCCTCTCCCCTGCGCTGCGGCCCCCCGCAACAAAAACAAAGCTAAACAAGGCCAAGCTAATCAATGCCTGAAAATAAAAAAGCCTCCGCAGCATTTGAAATGCTGCAGAGGCGGGCGTGTAACGTCGCGGTTCCACTCTGCTTGAACGACCCGATTAAAGGACTGCGGCTCAATAACGAGCTTAAGCCCAGCCTAATCCGGCTGTCCGTCTTAAAGCCTGTAACGTTGGCTGATACGTTGCTGCCTACCCCGCGCCGCCGGCTCCGGTATACGAAGCGGTAGGATTACGGATCGGAACAAAGCTCCCAGGTGCAATTTTCCGCCCCCCGAACTAGACAACTCGCAGCCCGCATTCCTACATGCCAATTAGCTTGGCTATAGGCAAATGCTGATTGTCCTCTCTGCAAATCCGGCAAAACGTACTTTTCCTGTTCATGGCTTTTTAATTCATCGAATTGTAATTAGTAACAGTATAGCGAATCCCCGTAAGGGTGACAAGGAATTTATGACACCGCTTGTCAACCTTGTCCGCCCAGGCAATGCTTAGCCCAGACGGTTCTTAAGGCGGTTAATCACTTTATCGCGGCCAAGCAAGGCGATCGATTGGTTCAGGTCAGAGCCATGCGTCTGGCCCGTAAGCGCAGCGCGAATAGGCATAAACAGCTGCTTGCCTTTGAAGCCCGTTTCCTTCTGAACCGCTTTGATCCAGTCTTTAATGCCGTCAACGGTAAAGGCCGAAGCTTCGCTAGCTTCGATCTTGGCAAGGAACGCCGTCAAGACTGCCGGCACCTGTTCCTCGGCAAGCACTGCCTTGGCTTCCTCTTCATCCTCCACCGTATCGCGGAAGAACAGCTCCGTAAGCTCAACAATGTCCGATGCTGCGCGGAGCTTCTCTTGATAGAGGGCGGCAAGCGCCGACACCCATTCACGGTCAGCGGCATCCAGCTGTTCGCCTACGCGGCCAGCCTTTTGCAGATGCGGCAAGCAAAGGTCGACAAGACGCTCGATGTCGATCTTTTTCATGTATTCGCCATTCATCCAGCTCAGCTTCTGCGTATCGAATACGGCAGGGCTCTTGCTCAGACGTTCGGCCGTAAATACGTTAACCAGCTCGTCATGCGTGAAAATCTCCTGCTCGCCTTCCGGCGACCAGCCAAGCAAAGCAATAAAGTTGAACAACGCTTCCGGCAGATAGCCGAGATCGTCGTATTGCTCGATGAACTGGATGATCGACTCGTCGCGCTTGCTGAGCTTCTTGCGGCTCTCGTTGACGATCAGCGTCATATGAGCGAACTTAGGAGCTTCCCAGCCCAGCGCTTCGTAAATCATCAGCTGGCGCGGAGTGTTCGAGATATGATCCTCGCCGCGCAGCACGTGGCTGATTTTCATCAGATAGTCGTCGATGACAACGGCGAAGTTGTAAGTCGGAATGCCATCCTTTTTCACGATTACGAAGTCGCCCATCTCCGCCGTATCGAAGCTGATCGAGCCTTTAACCATATCGTCCCAAGCGAAGGTTTTGCCCTCCGGCACGCGGAAACGAACGCTGGCTACGCGGCCTTCCGCTTCAAACGCCTGGCGCTGCTCCTCCGTCAGATTGCGGTGGCGTCCGGAGTAACGAGGCGTCTCGCCGCGGCTCATCTGCTCTTCCCGCTCCTGCTCCAGCTCTTCTTCCGTGCAATAGCAGCGGTAAGCAAGGCCGCGGTCAATCAGGTCCTGCCAATATTCCTTATAAATATCAAGGCGCTCGGTTTGACGGTATGGGCCGTAGCCTCCACCGATGTCAATGCTCTCATCCCAGTCGATGCCAAGCCATTTCAAGTACTTCAGCTGGCTTTCTTCCCCGCCCGCCACGTTCCGTTTCACGTCGGTATCTTCAATGCGGATAATAAATTTGCCGCCTTGGCTGCGCGCATACAAATAATTAAATAAGGCCGTTCTGGCATTACCGATATGTAAATGACCCGTCGGGGACGGTGCATAACGGACTCTCACTTCTTGTGTCATCGCTAATAACCCCTCTCGTATAACTAAACCATTACTTGATTATAACATCCTGGATCAAGCAGACAACCGATTGGGAGGCAATTCCTTCGCCTCTGCCGGTGAAACCAAGCTGCTCAGTCGTCGTCGCCTTCACGTTCACCTGCTCGATGTCGGCTTCCAACGCGCGGGCGATAATCTCCGCCATCTGCGGGATGTAGGGCGCCATCTTCGGACGTTGGGCAATAATCGTCGAATCGCAGTTGCCAAGCTTGTAGCCCCGCTCCTTCGCCAGCGCCCACACCTGCTCAAGCAGCTTCAGGCTGTCGGCATCCTTGAATTCCTCGGAAGTGTCCGGGAAGTGCTTGCCGATATCGCCAAGTCCTAGCGCCCCGAGAATGGCATCCGAAATCGCATGAAGCAGCACATCCGCGTCGGAATGGCCCAGCAGCCCCTTCTCGTAAGGAATCGTTACGCCCCCGATAATGCAGGGACGGCCCTCCACCAGCTGATGTACGTCAAAGCCTTGTCCTACTCGAATCATTGTTTGTTCTCCTCTCTCCTCTGTTTCTCTAACAAAAATTCTGCCCAGGGCAGATCATCAGGCGTTGTAATCTTGATATTCGTGTAATCGCCTTCCGCAATAACGACGGGCGCGCCTGTCCGCTCCACTACCATGGCATCGTCCGTACCGAGAAAATGCTCCTCCGCGGCGCGCTCATGCGCTGCGGTCAGCAAATCACGACGAAAAGCTTGCGGCGTTTGTATCGCCCACAAGCTTCGGCGGTCCGGCGTTGAAACGATCAGACCCGTGTCGTCTACCTGTTTGATTGTGTCCTTGACCGGTACGGCCAAGACGGCTGCGCCGCTCTGCTCGGCTTTCTCGCAGCAGGCGCGTATCGCCTTCTGCGTAACAAGCGGCCGCACGCCGTCATGCACCATCACCCATTCGGCAGCCGGCGACAACGCCTTGATCCCCGCGAAGACCGAATGCTGGCGCTCGCTTCCCCCGGCTACCACGGCCGTCACCTTGCCAAGCTTGTATTCTTCTACAAGCCCGGTGCAGCGTTCCACGTCATCCGCTCCAACTACAAGCGCTATATCTGCAATCTCGTCCATCGCCTGGAACAATTCCAGCGTATGCACGAGAATCGGCTTTCCGTGCAGCGGCAAATACTGCTTGCTTTCTTTGGTTCCCATCCGCGAGCCGCGTCCGGCCGCAACGACAACCGCTCCCCAATGTGCATTCATCGCCTAATCTCCCTCGTACGTATAAACAACTACTCCCTACTATACAAGGTTACAGCGCTTTTTCCAACAGCTTCGGCTTCGCAAATATCATTCGGCCTGCCGATGTTTGCAGAACGCTCGTTACGAGAACTTCCATCGTGGTGCCGATATAATCGCGTCCGCCCTCCACAACGATCATCGTGCCGTCGTCCAGATAGGCGACGCCTTGTCCATGCTCTTTGCCGTCCTTGATAACTTGTACGATAATTTCTTCACCGGGCAGGACGACGGGCTTCACTGCATTTGCCAAGTCATTGATGTTCAATACCGATACGCCTTGAAGCTCGCATACCTTATTCAGGTTGAAGTCATTGGTAACGACCTTGCCTTTAAGGGCTTTCGCCAGCTTGACCAATTTGCTGTCTACCTCGCTAATTTCTTCAAAGTCTCCTTCGTAGATAAGCACCCGAACATCTAATTCCTTTTGGATTTTGTTCAAAATATCAAGTCCGCGGCGTCCCCGGTTACGCTTTAGCAGATCCGAAGAATCCGCGATATGCTGCAGCTCCTCCAGCACGAATTCCGGAATCACGAGAGTGCCTTCGATAAATCCGGTCTTGCAGATATCCGCAATCCGTCCGTCGATAATGACGCTGGTGTCCAAAATTTTATGCTCTTCAAAGCCGCCCACTTCGTCTGCCACCGGAACTGCCTTGCGCTGCTCCAGCATCGCCGATGCCGCTGCGGCAAGCTCGTCCTTCTTCCCAAGTCCGATTCGAAGCCCCAAGTAACCGAAGAAAAGAGACATCACTGCCGGAATCAACAGCCCCGGCCCGCCAAGCTTAGCTACCGCCGGGTACAAAAGCGCGGACAAGAACAATCCCGCGATAAGCCCGCCGCCGCCTGCCAGCAGATCCTTCATCGGCATCTCGGCCGTTTGATCAATACCGCGCTGCATAAACTTAATGATTCGCCCCGCAGCCATGCTCGCAACAAGAAGTCCAAAAAGTGCCCCAATCGCGAAATAATACATGCTAGTTCCTTGCCAAATACCAAGCGACGATTGCGTCCAGCCTTCTATGCTATTCGTTCTGCCTTCTACTTCGAGCCCAGCCAATCCTCCAAATAATAGACCGGCCATTTGAATAATTCGTTTCATCATAAATACCACCTCCATTACAATTATGTTCCAATAATGGACGGGCTAAACGGCGGTTCGTGAATGATTTTTCATTTTGAAATGATGGCAAGGTATGCTTATAATGGAATTAGCAGTTATAGCAGATGAAGCTGATGAAAGAGGTGGAATCGATGAGTGCTCCTACACTGGAACAATTCCAGCAGCAAGTATCCGAACTATTGCTTAGACATCGAAGCCTGCTGGACGTCATGTCCAAGTTTGGTCAGTCCGGCGCATCCGTTAACCGCGCGGTAACGAAGGCCGTAACGGACTGTGGTTGTATTGAACTCAATGCGCGCAAGCAAGAGTATGCAGACGAACCGAATCTCGAGAGTGCCAAATCTACGCTTCAGAGCCATATCTCAGGCCATGTATGCGAATCTTGCCGCGACGTGCTCAAATCCGAGCTCGGACGGAATCTGTTCTACATGACCGCCATGTGCAATCTGCTTGATATTCAATTAGACGAAGTTGTCGCCAAAGAATACGATAAATGTTCTACTCTCGGATTGTTTAATTTAACGTAATAAGCGAAAAAAAGGAGCTGCTCCTTGCCTCGTTCATGACGAGTGCAGGGAACAGCTCCTTCTTTTTATTCTCTAGGTTTATCCGGTCTTCATACCGGGGCCCCCGCAAAGTACTCGGAGTACGCTCCAGAGCATTTGCTTCACTTTGTGGGGCATTTTTACGCTGTCGTCTCGGACTGCACGTTCTCATCCTGCGCATCTTTGCCGCGGCGTTTGCGGACGCGTTTCTTCATGCGGCCGTCAACGTTTTTTTTTAGACCGTAAAGCGCATATAACAGCATAGGTACAAAGATAATTTTAGATAGCTGGTCAGGGAATTGGATTCCAAGAAAAACAGCCAACGCCACAACAAAAGGAATGGCCCAGATGGCTTTCTTTGAGATGCCTATTTTCTTGAAATTCGGATATTTAATCGTACTAACCATAAGCAAGGACAGTACCAAGGTGCTCGCTAACAAGACCGAAACTGCAATATCATCCTGGAACAGCGCAAGCGTGCATAACACGCCTCCGGCAGCAGGAATAGGAAGGCCGATAAAGTAACCCGGTTTCCCGGCTACCACGTTAAATCGCGCCAGTCTCAAAGCTCCGCAAATCGGGAACAGCGCGGTAATAATCCAGGCAATGGTCGGGTTAAGCTCTTGAAAGGCAACGACATACATAATAAAAGCCGGCGCCACGCCGAACGAGATCACATCGGATAACGAATCGAGCTCTTTGCCGAACTCGCTTTGCGCGTTCAGCGCACGTGCTACACGGCCGTCCACGCCATCAAGCAGCATTGCGATAATAACCATCATCGCGGCTGTTTCCGGCTTTTCATTAAACACGAGAATAATGGCGGCTATTCCTAAGAATAAGTTTCCGACCGTGAGAAGGCTCGGTATCGACTTAGTGATCATCTATTCCACCTCTTCTCTACTATGCCCTAAAACCGTTTACTAATGTATGTTTGGAATACGGTACAC
Organism: Paenibacillus glycanilyticus NBRC 16618; assembly: GCF_004000805.1. Taxonomy (GTDB): domain Bacteria; phylum Bacillota; class Bacilli; order Paenibacillales; family Paenibacillaceae; genus Pristimantibacillus; species Pristimantibacillus glycanilyticus. The sequence goes on along the minus strand of NZ_BILY01000040.1, from coordinate 8,403 downwards.
ATTCCATCCATTGTATGAGATTTAAATTTGTCTGTCAATGAACATCTGCTCCTGGATCCGCTTCAAACCATCCTTGATGGCACGCGCGCGAACCTCTCCAATACCGTCCACTTCGTCAAGCTCATCAATGGTTGCCATCAAAATATGAGGCAGTCTACCGAAACGCTCGATCAGATTATTCATAATAATTAATGGAAGACGAGGAATTTTATTGAGCAGCCTGAAGCCTCGCGGCGACACCGCTTCCTCCACCATGGCGGCGGTATGCGTGTAGCCGAGAAGACGTATGATCGGAGGTGCGTCCAGCAGGTCTTCCGCGCTTAGCTTTTTGAGCGCCGCACGGATTTCGCGGATTTTGTCGTCGGTATTATCCTTGGCATAATCCTTGAGCAGATACCAGGCGTCTTCGTCAACGCCGTTAACAAGCTCCTCCATCTGCATGGCGATAAGACGGCCCTCCGTACCCAGCTCGGTGACATAACGTTTGATTTCCATTTTGACGCGCAGCACCATTTCGACGCGCTGCACGACATGCGCCACTTCCTGCAGCGTCACCAGCTCCTCGAATTCAAGCGCGGACAGGTTGGTGAGCGACTGGCTAAGTACGACCTTATATTTCTCAAGCGTTTGAATCGCCTGATTGGCCTTCGTTAATATAACGCCCATCTCTTTGAGCGAATAACGCAAATTGCCTTGGTACAGCGTAATGATATTCCGGCGCTGCGAGATCGATACGACAAGCTTGCCGGTCTGCTTCGCTACCCGCTCCGCCGTACGATGCCGGATACCGGTCTCGATCGAAGAAATCGAGTTGTTCGGGATAAGCTGCGTATTCGCATACAAGATCCTTTTCATATCCTCGCTCAGGATAATGGCTCCATCCATCTTGGCGAGCTCATACAAATAGTTAGGCGAGAAATCGCAATTGATGGAAAAGCCGCCATCCACGACCTCCATTACTTCGGGACTGTACCCGACAACAAGCAGCGCACCCGTTTTGGCCCGAAGCACATTATCAAGCCCGTCACGGAACGGGGTACCTGGTGCGACTAATTGCAAAAGCTGGTTCATTATTTCTAGCTGACTTTGTTCCTTCATCATTTGCCCCCTATCCAAGTGCCGCGGACAGCGCTTCTGCTACCGTACTCACGCCGATAATCTCGATGCCTTCCGGCGGCTTCCAGCCCTTTAAGCTTTTCTCCGGCATAATAACCCGCTTGAAGCCAAGCTTCTCCGCTTCCTTCACCCGCTGCTCGGCACGGGATACGGCGCGAACCTCGCCCGTCAGGCCTACTTCGCCGAAGATAACGTCATAGGGGCGCGTAGGCGCATCGCGAAAGCTTGATGCGAGCGAGACAGCAGCGGCAAGGTCAACTGCCGGCTCATCCAGCTTCACGCCGCCCGCTACATTTAAATAGGCATCCTGCGTCTGCAAAAACATGCCGATCCGCTTCTCTAATACCGCAATAATTAATGCCATCCGGTGATGGTCGATCCCTGTGGACATCCGCCGCGGCGAAGGGAAATTCGTTGCTGCGACAAGCGCCTGAAGCTCAACCAGCACGGGGCGGGTTCCTTCCATGCTGGCTACAACCGTAGAGCCGGATACGCCGAGCGGGCGCTCCGACAGGAACAGCTCTGACGGATTGGCCACTTCGCGGAGACCCTCTTCGCCCATTTCGAATATGCCGATCTCATTGGTGGAACCAAACCGGTTCTTGACGGCCCGGAGCAGCCGGTAAGTATGATGCCGTTCTCCTTCGAAATAAAGTACGCAGTCGACCATATGTTCCAGGAGACGAGGACCCGCGATTGCGCCTTCTTTCGTGACATGCCCGACAAGCACGGTAGCGATACCTTTGATCTTCGCTACCCGCATGAAGTGAGCGGTACATTCCCTTACCTGGGCTACGCTGCCCGGAGCGGACTGAACGTTTGGATCGTACACCGTCTGAATGGAGTCGATCACGAGAAAGTCCGGCTGGACCGACTCAATCGCATCGTTGATTTGCTCCATGTTTGTCTCGCAAAGGACAAAAAGGGATTCCGTGAGAGCACCAAGCCGGTCAGCGCGAAGACGCGTTTGCCGGACGGATTCTTCTCCGGAAATATACAGCACCTTCAGCCCTTTGGAGGCTAATGCATGCGAGGTTTGCAGCAGCAGCGTGGATTTTCCGATTCCGGGATCTCCACCAACCAGAATGAGCGAGCCTGGCACAACGCCTCCGCCCAGCACCCGGTTAAGCTCCTGCAACCGTGTTTCGATACGCGGTTCCTGCCCACTTTCTATATGTATGATGGATTGCGGCTTTTCTTTCGTCTGAGCCATGCGAAGACCGACACCTTGTGTCTTGATAACGGTCTCCTTTTCCTCCACCATCGTATTCCAAGACTGGCAGCCCGGACATTTCCCCAGCCATTTCGGCGATTCCGTCCCGCACTCAGTACATACAAACTTTAGCTTTATCTTTGCCATACAAGGCTCCTTTTAACAAGCGTTACCATTTTAAAGTTTACCATTTTATCCGTAGGGTATAAACCCCTTCTTACGAACTAATGTACGGACCAATACGTTCCAGTCAGCAAAAAAAGCCTCCTTAATCCCAGCATCGGAATAAAGAAAGCTTTTGTTAAATGATGCAAAAGTATAAGCTGCAAAAATTACGAGATTGCCGCAGCATCCCTGGATACGAGAATCCAGTGCGTCGTAAGCTGGGAGCCAAGCATAATACGCTCGCCTTCCGCATCCTTTTCTTTACCGCCGTCCGCTTGTTTATTTCCCTTATGGGCATGCGCCTGACGGAAGGAATCGCTGTTCACCCAGTCTTCGAAGGAAGCTTTGGTCTCCCAGGTCGTGCTTACCTTCAGCTCATCGTAGTCGGCTAGTCCTTCGGTCAGCATAACCTCCATGCGAACGAAGCCAGCCGATTGCTCTATGCCCTTTGTCTTCTCGAATCGCTCCGCTACCTCTTCCCCGTAGCCTTTTTTTACTTTTATCGTATTCGTTACAACGATCATCGCAAGTCCCTCCATCTTCCGAAGCTTCTATGTTTAAAACCTTTATCGCTAAAACATCATTGCTTCAAGCATATACGATAATGATTCTCATTGTCAAATAGATCAGATAAAACAAAAGCTGCCCGGCGAGAGAGTCCTCGCTCAGGCAGCCTGGTTGATCCTTGCTTATTTTGCAGCCGGCTCTTCCGAGACAGCTTCGGATTTGTTAACGGTCAGCTCGCCGTCCTTCTCGTCGATCGTGAAGGAATCGCCTTTGCGGATCTTGCCAAGCAAGAGCTCCTCCGAGATCCGGTCTTCGATGTGCTTCTGAATCGCACGGCGCAGCGGACGTGCACCGTATTGCGGATCGAAGCCTTCCTTCGCAAGGAACGCCTTGGCGGCATCGGTGAGAACGAAGTCCACCTCTTGCTCGCGCAGCCGTTTGCGAAGCTCTTCGGACATCAGCGTAACGATTTGAGCGATATGCTCTTGCTCCAGCGAGTGGAACACGATCGTCTCGTCGATCCGGTTCAGGAACTCCGGACGGAAGCTCTTCTTCAGCTCTGCCATCACTTTATCCCGCATTTGATTGAACTCGCGGCCCGAATCCTGCACGGCTGTAAAGCCAAGCGAAGAATTGCGTTTGATTTGATCCGCGCCTACGTTCGAGGTCATGATGATCAGCGTGTTGCGGAAGTCAACCACTCTGCCTTTGGAATCGGTCAGACGGCCGTCTTCCAGCACTTGCAGCAGGATGTTGAATACTTCCGGATGCGCCTTCTCGATTTCGTCGAGCAGGACAACGGAATATGGCTTGCGGCGTACTTTCTCGGTCAACTGACCGCCTTCTTCGTAGCCGACATATCCCGGAGGCGCTCCGACGAGACGGGACGTGGAGTGTTTCTCCATGTACTCCGACATATCGATGCGGATAACCGCGTTCTCGTCGCCGAACATCGCTTCCGCGAGTGCGCGGGCCAGCTCGGTTTTACCTACCCCGGTAGGACCAAGGAAGATGAACGAGCCGATTGGGCGTTTCGGATCCTTGAGGCCTGCGCGCGCTCTGCGGATGGCTCTCGATACCGCTTTAACCGCATCTTCTTGGCCGATTACGCGGTCATGCAGAATGTCTTCCATTTTGAGAAGACGCTCGGTTTCTTCCTCCGCCAGCTTGCTGACCGGAATCCCCGTCCAGCTTGCCACAACCTGCGCGATATCTTCAGGCGTTACCTCGGAATCGGTGCGGCCTTGTTTTTCCTTCCATTGGTTCTTCGTTACGTCGAGCTCTTCGCGGATTTTTTGCTCCGTGTCGCGAAGGGCTGCCGCTTTCTCGAATTCCTGGCTTTGAACCGCCGCGTCTTTCTCCTTGCGGATATCCTCCAGACGGTTCTCCAGCTGTTTGAGATTAGGCGGTACCGTATACGAGTTAAGTCTCACTTTCGAGCTTGCCTCGTCGATCAGATCGATCGCTTTGTCCGGCAGGAACCGGTCCGTAATGTAACGATCGGACAGCTTCACGGCTTGCACGATTGCATCATCCGTAATTTTTACGCGGTGGTGAGCCTCATAACGGTCACGCAGGCCGTGAAGAATTTGGATGGCCTCTTCCGGCGATGGCTGGTCGACCGTAATCGGTTGGAAACGGCGCTCCAGCGCGGCATCCTTCTCGATGTATTTACGGTACTCATCCAGCGTTGTTGCGCCGATGCACTGCAGCTCGCCGCGGGCAAGCGCAGGCTTCAGAATATTGGAGGCGTCAATCGCGCCTTCAGCGCCGCCTGCACCGATCAGCGTATGAAGCTCATCGATGAACAGGATGATGTTGCCGGCTTGGCGGATCTCATCCATGATTTTTTTCAAGCGGTCTTCGAATTCGCCGCGATACTTCGTACCGGCTACAACGGAGCCCATATCCAATGTCATAACGCGTTTGTCGCGCAATGTCTCCGGAATTTCGTTGGCGATGATCTTTTGGGCAAGACCTTCGGCAATGGCGGTTTTACCTACGCCCGGCTCGCCGATCAGAACGGGATTGTTCTTGGTACGGCGGCTGAGCACTTGAATAACGCGCTCGATTTCCTTGCTGCGGCCGATAACCGGATCCAGATTACCCTCGCGGGCATAAGCGGTCAGGTCACGGGCTAAGCCGTCCAGCGTTGGCGTGCTCACATTGGATGGAGAGCCATGGCTGCTGGATACCGCTTCACTGCTGCCCAGAAGCTGCAGGACTTGCTGGCGCGCTTTGTTCAGGCTGATGCCAAGGTTGTTCAGTACCCGGGCTGCTACGCCTTCTCCTTCGCGAATCAGACCAAGCAGGATATGTTCCGTGCCTACGTACGTATGGCCAAGCTTCCTTGCTTCGTCCATCGACAGCTCGATAACTTTTTTCGCGCGAGGCGTATAAGCAATGTTAGTAGGCTGCTCTTGACCGCGACCGATCAAAGCCTCCACTTCGTCCTGGATTTTCTCAAGTCCAAGACCAAGCCCGATTAATGCCTTCGCTGCAATGCCTTCCCCTTCGCGAATAAGGCCGAGCAAAATATGCTCCGTACCAATATTATTGTGACCAAGACGAACCGCTTCCTCCTGCGCCAAGGCAAGAACCTTTTGCGCTCGCTCCGTAAATCGTCCAAACATCATGTTTCATGCACCCCCATGCTCGGTTTGACTCCGCAATTGATTGCGGATTAATTCGGCCCTGCGGTAATCCCGCTGATCGGCGCTCATCTTCTCGTTGAACGTCTGCTGCAGAAACCCGGGCTGAGTCATTACAATTAATTCATTCAAAGATTGGCTCGTGACGTGATCCAGAAGCCCCAGATCGACGCCTAGCCTTACATCGGACAGCCGCTGCGCGGATTCCTTGGAATCCATCACCGCCGCATAAGACAAAATGCCGTAAGAGCGTCTTACCCGGTCCTCAATTCGAAGCCGTGACTCGGACATCAGCCTTTGGCGGGCTACTCTCTCGTGCTCGATAATCTGCTTGGCTACCCCGTGCAAATTATCGATGATTTCGCCTTCCGTCTGTCCCAGCGTAATCTGATTCGATATCTGGAACAGATTCCCCAGCGCTTCGCTGCCTTCGCCATACATTCCCCGGACAGCGAGGCCGACCTGCGTGACAGCCGATAAAATTCGGTTAATCTGCTGCGTAAGCACAAGCGCCGGCAAATGCATCATAACCGATGCTCGTATTCCCGTTCCCACATTCGTCGGACAAGTGGTTAAATACCCTCTCTTCTCGTCGAACGCGTAATTGGTTTCTTCCTCGAAAATATCATCGATCTGATTCGCCAGCGTCCAAGCCTCCTTGACTTGAAAGCCCGGATACAGGCACTGAATACGAAGATGATCCTCTTCGTTGATCATGATGCTGACCGATTCGTTCTCGCTTAGAATGATCGCCCCTCCGCGTGACTCGTTAGCCAGATTAGGGCTAATCAGATGCTTCTCCACCAATACCCGTCTTTCCAGCTCGCTTAGCTCCGATAAAATAATCGTTTCGAAATGTCCTACCGGATCCAGCTTGCCGGATTGCCCTATTGCAGTAAGCTGATTCATGACCTCAAGCGACTGCTGATTGGTGGCAAGCATCGGGAATGGAAACTGCCTCAAGTTTCGCGCAATGCGTACTCGGCTGCTAATGACGATATCCGAGTCAGGTCCAACTCCCTTCATCCAATCGCTTAACGCTTGCTCAGAGAAACGATGACTAGCCAAGAGTAAACCTCCTTCGTGCGCCTTACAGTTCTACTATTTTACGCTCCAGCTCGCGGATTCGATCACGAATCTGAGCCGCGCTTTCAAATTCTTCTCGTTCGATGCGGCTTTGCAAATCCCGCCGCAATTGCTCAATCTCTCGCTTGTACTGAATTTGGCCGCCGGAACGCTTCGGAATTTTACCGACATGGACCGTATTGCCATGTACACGTTTCAGCAGAGGATCTAACTTCTCGGTAAATTGACGGTAGCAGTTGCTGCAGCCGAACCTGCCGATCTTGCTGAATTGCGTATACGTTAACCCGCAGTTGTCACAGCGGATCATCTGCTGTTGCTTGGCGCTGTTCACGCCGTTAGTACTGCTCGGATCAAAATCGAGAAGGCCCGACAGCAGACTGTGAATAGAGAACCCGTTTGGAGCGCCGGGGATGCCTTCTCCCCGTTCCCTCGCACAGGACTCACAGATGTGAAATTCGGTTTTTTCACCGTTCACGATTTTCGTAAAATGAAGCGTTGCCGGCTTCTTGCCGCATTCTTGGCAAATCAAGCCGAATCCCCTCCCTTCCGGTGTAACCTTCTCAGGCGCTTATTTGGCTAATAAAGATATCAGCATGGAGCGTAATAACCTGGCTCTGATCTCATCGCGAAGCGGCAGCTTGACAGCAATGGTCTCGCGGTCAACCGCGGCCCGAAGCAGGTTCGCTTCCCGTTTCGTAATTAGTCTTGCCTCCTCCATCTGATAAATCAGCCCCTCCGCCACGCTTTGCTCGACGCAATCGCCAATCGTTTGATGGATATGGAATTGAATCGTCTTAAGCGCCGGCAAATCTACCCGCTGAATGCGGATATAACCGCCGCCGCCGCGCTTACTTTCAACCATGTATCCCTTCTCCAAAGTGAACCGAGTACTAATTACATAGTTGATCTGCGACGGAACGCAGGAAAACTTGTCTGCCAGTTCATTGCGTTGAATTTCAACGGCGCCTTCCGGGCTTTCCTGCAACATCTGCTTCAAGTACTGCTCGATGAGATCGGAAATGTTACGCAAATTTACCAACCTCCTGGCGACATGAGCTGTGGATGCATTTGTGGAAATGCTGCCCCAACTGACTTTGACTTTCTTTGACTTTAACTTTATTATACGCAAAAATCAGGAAAGGTCAATACATGGAATTTCAATTTTCAGATAATTTAACAATCAAACTATCGCCATTATCTAGCATGGTGCGGTTGGATGCGATTTATACACAGTCCTCCGCATTAACGCGCAGCTGCAGTTGTCTTTAAAGCCGTTCATCCACGGACTACTCACATTTGTGCATAAACGGTGCGCTTAAAGTCGAGCAAGCTAAAGGCTCTATATTGTTATTAAACAAATGCAGGGAGTTTATAAACAAGATAAGGAGGGAAGTCGGTAACTATTTGGCAGGCGGCCGTTGTCTATCCACGGGGTTATTCAGTTATCCAGACCGAAATCATGCGTAAAATAGGGGATTTTCACGATTTATACACAACTTCATCAACAAAATAAAGAGAAGTTGTAATTGAGTGACTATTCACATGTGGATAGCAAAACAAAAAAGCAGCTTGATCCCAATGTGGATCAGCTGTTCAGGTTGTGGATGAACCGTTGATAACTATGCAGAAACAAAAAGCCTGCCGCGTAATGCGACAGGCTCTTCA
>NZ_BILY01000039.1 GCF_004000805.1 Paenibacillus glycanilyticus NBRC 16618 | reverse complement strand
TACAGAATCCAACGTGTACGAGAGGGGATATAACGAAAGGAAATTCGTAACAGACAGCGACAGCGACCAAGGAACACGTGGTTCCTTGGTCGCTGTCTGTTCTACGCCGTTAATGATTCTGCCGGAATTCGCTCGGCGAGATCTGGAAGTGCTTCTTGAACACGCTCGAGAAATAGGTGGAGTCCTCGAACCCGACGGTCTGGCAGATCTCCGAGATTTTCATGTCCGTGTTGCGAAGCAGCACCTGCGCTTTCTGCAGCTTAAGCTTATTCACGTAGCCGGTGAAGGTCTCGCCGGTTTCTTTTTTGAACAGGGTGCTCAGGTAGCTTGGATTCAAATGAATGTTCTCCGCCACTTGCTTGATCGACAGCTCGCTGTCCAAATAATGCTCTTCGATATAATCAATCGCCTGTTGAATGCTGTTCACATACGGATTAGCCTGCTGCTTCCAGCGGTCCAGCCGGGTTTCGAAATCCTGGCAGGCCGCCTTGAACCAGCTCTTCAGCTCCATGGCTCCCGGAATCTGGTCAATTGTTTGCAGCAGCGCCTCGGCCGGCTTGCTCTGATGGCTGAACAGCCCCAGCACCTCGGAGATCTGATCCAGCGCTAGGGAGTGGTTGATGACCAGAATCTTGCCGTCCGTCAGCGGAAGGGAACCGGCTTGCCCGCCAACCTTCTCGAAGTAGTCATGCAGAGCTTGAAGATCCCCGGAAATAATGAGCGACATGATCTCGTTTTTTACCGCTTCGACGGCTTGATGCTTGCTTGACCGGACCGCAATCTGCGGAACCGTTGGCGCATGCACGCGCTGCTCGTTATAGTCGGCGTAAGCCGACATCAGCCCATCGACGTCCGGGGTTGGGCCAAGCGGGACGGTTTCGATAGCAATGCCCAAGTATTCGCGTACGGCAAGCGCCGCATTTTCTCTCCAGCAAGCCGTCTCCAAATCGGACGATACGGACAAGATAAACTGATCTTCCTTCAGAATAAGCAGCTTGGCATTCGCATCCTCGCTAAGCGCCAACTCCTGGAGGATGTTGTAGATTCCGTATTGCAGCACGTACAGATCGTCGGCCCCGTAATTTTTACCCTCCGGAAAATAATCCGTTATCGTCACCAGCCACAGCTGGCAACCTTCGAACATACGAAGAAAATGCGAGGTGAGCTCTTGGTTCATCTGATACTTGAGCAGAATCGAGCGGAGCAGATGCTCCCGTGTCGTCTGCTGCTCCTTGCGCTTGGCCTGCAGCTTCTTGGAGGCGCTGCCCAGAATGCCTGAAATATCCTCGTCCGAGCAGGGCTTGAGCAGGAAATCCATCGCTCCGTACCGGATGGCCGATTGCGCGTATTGAAAGTCCTGATAGCCGGTGATGATGATGAACAGCGTATCCATCCCATGCGAGTGAATGCGCTCCGCGAGCTCAATCCCGTTCATAACGGGCATGTGAATATCCATCAGAATGAGGTCAGGCTTCAGCTCCAGCGCCTTCTGCCAGCCTTCCTCGCCGGTCTCGGCTTCTCCGATGACGATCCAATTCCTGCTCTGCGAGATCATAAACTTAAGCCCCTCACGGAAATTAGGCTGGTCCTCTACGATTAAGACGGTTCCCTTCATGCGGAGTCCTCCTTGCTGATCGGTAAAATAAAGCTGACGGTTGTTCCGGCATTTGGCCTGCTCTCGAAGCGCAGCCCGTATGGCGCGCCGTAGACGAGCTGGATTCTGCGCTCCACGTTATGAATGCCCAGATGATTGCCGTGGACATCGCGTTCACCCGCCTCTAACTTAAGCAGCGTCTCGGGCTCGATTCCTTTGCCGTTATCCGTTACGTCCACTCTCAGATGCTCCTGCTCCTGGTAAACGTGAATGCGCAGCAGCTTCTTGTCTGCTTTTGTCTTGTCGGCAAAGGCATGGACAAAGACGTTCTCGACCGCCGGCTGCAGAAGCAGTCTTTGCATTTCCATGCAGAGCAGCTGCTCGTCCGTTTGGATGTCCAGCTCAAGGTCGGGGTGGAAGAGAGACATCTGAATATTAATGTAGCTCCGCAGCTGCTCCAGCTCCTCGCGGAGCGTGCTTGGCTGCTCGATCGGCTTCAAGGAATACTGCAGGATTTTCGAGAGCGATTGGATGATGCCGGCCGTATCCTTGGCGTTCTGCAAATACAGCTTCCAATAGATTTCGTTCAATATATTGTACAGGAAATGCGGATTAAGCTGCGCCTGGATCGCCCTCAGCTCAGCTTCCTTCTCCCGCAGCTGCTTCAGCAGCACCTCGTCGATCAGCTTCTGTATGTTATCCGCCATATCGTTAAACGACTCCCCGAGAAAAGCCAGCTCATCCTTCGAGCGGACCTCGACGCGGGCGTTCATCTGGCCTGAGCGAAGCCGCCGCATCCCGGATACGAGATTCCCAAGCGGCCGCAGCAGCCTAGTGCTGGTGAGCGTCAGGAGCAGGCCGGTCAGCAGGATGCTGGACAGGCCGGATATCGCGATGGTTTTCAGGATATCGGCGTTACGCTTGTCTAAAGCGCTTAGTCCGAGACCGCTGATCAGCTTAAAGATGCCGGAATCGGAGATGTTTTTCACGAACAGATAATTGCCTTGAGCGGTAGACTGAACAACGGAAGCTCGTTCTTCCTGGTCATGTTGCAGCGGAATGCTGTCCGGATAATCCGTTTCGGCGGTAGCGTCATCTTGGCTCCGCTGGCTGAACAACAGCCGGTCCTTGCGATCCAGCAAATAGACGATGCCGCCCGTTTGACCGATATCGTCAATAACCTCGGAGAAAAAGCCCTCGTCCAGCACCAGCACCAGCGTGCCGTACGTTTCCTGGTAGGTGCTTTTCATTACGCGGGCGGCAATAATCATATACCGGTAGCCGCTGGGGTCGGCCGAGCTGGCCAGCTTGAGCCGGAACCAGGTTAAGGCGCCGTTTGTGCCTTCCAGCTCCTGATTGATAATGCTGCGAGTCGGCTTGTCCAGCATGGAGACGGCGCCGTAATTCGCATTGTAGTAGCTGTCGCCGTGCAGATTGAAAATGAACATCGCCCGGATATGGGGCGCGTCAAGCTTCGCCTGCGAGACCATGTCGTACATGAGCTGCAGCTGCTCGACTTTATCTTCGTTATTTAAGGAGTTCGTCAAGATCTTCACGACGGTCGGATGAAAGACGATGGACTGCGAGATCCGTTCAACCTCATGGATATTCTGGTTGATTCGCTGAAGCGCTTGCTTGTTGTTTTGCAGGAATTGGCTGCGGATTTCCTCGCGGAACATGTTCTGATTGGACCGGTACACGATGATTCCGGTTATAGAGGAAGTTAGAATGACGATCAGCGACAGGCTGAGAATCAGCTTGACGACAAGACTTCGGGTATGAAACGGCATAACAAAGCCAGCCTCCTTACAAGATCTAATTTTAGCTAAAGTTCCTCCAATTAAAATTAAAGAAGTACCCTTTGCAAACGGATACACTGGTAACAGGTCAAAGGTTAACAGTAACTTGAAAGGAGGGAATAGCTTGAAATCAGCATCTAAGAAAGCCTTGTTCAAGAAAAATGTGCCTCTAATGTTGATGTTTGCTCCGGCACTTGCATATTACTTGATTTTTAGATACTTGCCAATAGGCGGGCTTGTCATCTCCTTCGAGAATTACAACTTCTTCGATGGCGTGTTCCATAGTCCTTGGGTAGGCTTCAAAAACTTCGAGATGCTCTTCAGCAACGACAAAACGCTCCGGATTATTTGGAATACGTTATGGCTTAGCGTGCTGAACCTGGTGGTAGGCTTCCCCATACCGATTATTCTGGCGCTTATGATTAATAGCGTTAGACGTTCATGGTATAAAAGATTCGTCCAGACGGTCGTCTATCTGCCGCACTTCTTCTCCTGGGTTATCGTAGGCGGCATGGTCATCACGCTGTTCTCGATGGAGTCCAGCTTCCTGAACCATTGGATTGAGGACAAGTATGGCGAGCCGTATCCGTTCCTGTACAAAACCTTCTCCTGGGTGACGATCTTCGTCGGATCGGGCGTGTGGAAGGAGATGGGCTTCAGCACGATTATTTATCTGGCTGCGCTCACGTCGATCTCGCCAGCCCTGTACGAAGCGGCGGCACTGGACGGGGCAAGCAAATGGAAACAAACCTGGCATGTTACGCTGCCTGGCATCAGAGGCACGATCATCCTAGTGCTCATTCTCTCCATGGGACGAGTCTTAGAGGTTGGTTTCGATCAAATCTACAACCTGCGGAATGCCATGGTATCGGATATCTCCGAAGTGATTAGCACGTACATCTATACCTTGGGTATCCAAGGCGGACAATTCAGTCTTACGACGGCGCTTGGTTTGTTCGAATCGGTGGTGGCCTTTATTCTTATTCTGGGCGCAAACCTGATCGCCAAAAAATTCAATAGCAACTTGTTCTGAGGTGAAGCGAAGATGAGAGAATCTTATGGAGACAAAATAACAAGAATAGGGATTTCGATTCTCCTGCTGCTCATTTCGATCTCGTGTCTGGCTCCCGTCATTAACATTCTATCCATCTCCTTCAGCGGTAAGCAGGCGGTCGAGTCCGGTCAAGTATTGCTATGGCCCATCGACGTAACCCTGCAAAGCTATTCCGCTTTATTCGAAGGAACGCGGGTGCTGGCTTCACTGTGGAACGGGGTTGTTATGACAGTTGGCGGCGTTCTGATCTCGATGGTGTTTACGATTTGTGCGGCTTATCCGTTATCGAAGGGTTATTTCTACGGCAGAAGAACCTTTACGCTGATGCTGCTCTTCACGATGGTCTTCACCGGCGGCTTAATACCCACTTATCTGGTCGTGAAAAGCTTAGGCATGATCGACTCGTATTGGGCGATATGGATGCCCGGTGCGGTCAGCACGTATAATATGCTCATTATGCGTTCCTATTTCGAAGGCATCGAGCCGGAGATCGAAGAGGCTGCCCGGATTGACGGCTGCAGGGAGATGTCCCTGTTATTCCGGATTGTTCTCCCTCTGTCCATGCCTGTGATTGCAACCTTAATCCTGTTCTATGGCGTAGGCTATTGGAACAACTTCATGAACGTACTGATTTATATCAATTCGACCGAAAAATATACGATCACCGTTCTTATCCAGCAAATGATTGCAAGCCAGTCTCTGCTCACAGAGTCGCTCGCGAACGATACGAGTGCCTTGGAGCTGGTGCCTGAGGGCATCAAATCGGCCGGTATTATCGTCCTTATCCTGCCGATGGTCGTGATCTATCCGTTCTTGCAGAAATATTTCGTAAAAGGCGTCATGCTTGGATCTGTAAAAGGGTAACTAACTTTACATTATGGCTATGGGGGAATAGATAAATGGTAAAGATGACGAAGAGAAACGTCTTGCTGGCCGGCGCATCGGTAACCCTGCTTGGGGTTCTGGCAGCCTGCGGCAGCAACGACAATGCAGATAACAGCGGCGGCAAATCCGCCGACGGCGACAGAGGCAAAAAGCCGACGATCAGCGCAACGGTGTACGACCGTGGATTGATCGCGGCTTCCGAAGGCACGATGGAGAAAAACCGCTGGACCCAGTGGATTAACGAGAACAGCCCGACAAACGTGAAATTCACGGCTATTCCGCGGACGGAGTCCAAGCAGAAGCTGAATACGCTGTTCGCATCCGGCAGCGCGCCGGATCTGATCTTCGAGTTCGATCCTAACATCAAGAACCCTCTCTATGACCAGAAGCAGCTGATGCCGCTGGACGATATGATCAACCAGTACAGCACGACCTACAAAAAACTGCTGGAGGATAATCCGATTCTGAAGCAGGTATCCGTTAAGTCCGACGGCAAGATCTACGAGTTCGGCAAGCTGAACGAAGCGATTCCGCAGTTCATTATCGCGATTCGCCAAGACTGGCTGGACAAGCTGAACTTGACCATGCCGAAAACAACGGAAGAGATGTATCAGGTGGCCAAGGCGTTCACCGAGCAGGATCCGGACGGCAATGGCAAGAAGGATACGTACGGTCTTAACGTAGGCCCGGGTCTTGGGGATATTTTCGGCGGAACCAACCTCAGCAACTCTTATAAAGACGAGAACGGAACCTTGGTACGCACATGGGATAACTTCGAGGAATACATCGACTTCACCAAACGTCTCTATGACGAAGGCATTATCGATAAAGACTACATTACCGACAATAACGGCGCGAAGGCCCGCCAGGACTTCCTGAACGGCAAGACAGGCATGTTCCTTGTTCAATCGAATTACAGCTTCTGGAACCGTCTCTGGATTACGGATTATGCAACGCTTCAAGCGAATGCTCCGGGCGCTAAGCTGGAAATTATGCCTTATCCGAAATCTCCGCGCGGCCAGTTCATTAACTGGATTAACAATCCGGTGCAGCTGACGGCCGTGGTGAACCGCAATGCGAAGAATCCTGAGGCTGTCATGAAATATGTGGACTTCCTGTCCGAACCGGACACCGGCAGAACGCTGACGAACGGTATTGAGGGTACGCATTGGCAAGCAGGTCCAACAGGCTGTCCGAACCCGATCGACCAAGAGAAGAACAAGACGGAGCTTGGCTACCTGGGCCAGGACTACAACATGATCTTCTCGGTTGTAAGTGGCGGCAAATGCTCGTTCACGGCAAGCAGCTTTAATCCTGATAAGCCGGATGAGAAGCTTGCGAAGGAGAAATTCAAGGAAAACATGGACATCTTCTACAATATGATCGATCAAGGCGCGCAGTTCCCTGGCCTGACTCACTTGGAGCATCTGCCGACGGTTCCGCAGGACCTGCTGGTAGACTTCCAGAATGCCAACACCGAGATCGGCAACCTAATGACAAAAGCGATTGTAAGCGGCGGAGGCTATACAACGGATAAAGCGTTAACCGAGATGCAAGCGCTGTGGAAGAAGTACAACGGCGATAAGCTGGACGCATTCTACCAAGAATGGTACACGGCCAACAAAGATACGGCGCTGATGCCGGACGATATCTTCCAGATCGTGAAGGATCAGAAGGCGACGCAGGAGGAAATTTTGAAATAGGGATTTTGAAATAGAACAGCCCCCGGGAGCATAGACTCTGCGGGGGCCGTTTGTTTATAGTGCTCCATAAACAACAACCACTAGCCCGGGCCAGAGCGCCTACGCTGGATTTCCTCCATTAAAATTAGCCCAAAAGGGAGGCAGTGCGGTGCTATGTTGGATTTATTCCAGTGAAAGTGGCCGGAATGAACCGAATCGGTCACTTTAAGCCAATTCTACTGTATTCAATCCAATGTAGCTTAAGCTGTCGGTCAAAAAAGCTGCATTACGCTGCATTCAATCCAACGTAGCTAAATCCTGCCGAGCGACATGTCTGTCGCCTCTTAAGCAACGATCTTCTCAAGATCGCCGCACCATTTGCTCCAGCCGTACTTGGCGCCATTCAGCGCTTGTTCATTCGTGATTCCGGCCTGCTCGAGATGAAGGTTAACCTTGCCGTCTCCTGCTTCTTGCAGCGTTCAAGTGACAGTTTGCTTCATCCCGCCGCTGTTCCACGTATAGGACAATTTATTGCAAACGTCCACCGTCAACACTTCGCCGTCAATGATGCCGCCCCAATATTCCGTTGGCGGAGTCCGCAAAAATTGTGCTCTAGAGCTTACGGCTCTCCGGGCGCAGTGCCCACGATGCGATATTTAGGGCGGCATAGACCAGCGGAAGGATCACGTTGAACCCGCCGGCTCCGTAATCGTGATCAAGCAGATGGGAGAAGGCGGCGCCCGTCATCAAGAAGAAGATCCCGGCATGCGTCCATTCCTTCAGCCGTGGGAAACGCGGTGCAAGGACGGCAATCACGCCAAGCAGCTTCCAAACCCCTAAAATCTGCATGATATACAGGGGGTACCCCAGATTCGCGACGAGATCGACATTCCCGCCTAATTTCATCAGCTGTCCGAGACCGCTGAGAGTAAGAGCTCCTGCAAGCAGCAGGGTAACGGACCAATAGGCGACCTTTTTTCCATGAACCTTAGTTCCTGCGTTTGCGGATGTTACCGCGCCAACTGTTTTACTCATTTTCATTTCCTCCTCGAATGGGTTTGTTTTTATGCGAGCTGCGACTTCGCTGTATGTCGTTTGCTTTAATAGGACACCTTTTGGTGTCGTTTTATGTTTTCAGTATATGACACCTTTTGGTGTCTCGTCAACGGCGTTTTGAATAAAATTTGTAAAAAGTTTTTAGAAGAGGATGGTGGGGCAATGTAAACAAATGAAAAAAACCGGAAGGGGATAAAATCCCTTCCGGTTCTGATGATGATTCGAATGGCTATGTTCCCGGTGAACCGGGCTTACAGCTTATTTATTACTCCGTACAACATTTGAGCGGCTTCCGCGCGGGTCGAGGTGCCAAGCGGAACGAATTCGCCCTTCGCCCGTCCTTGAACGATGCCAAGCGAAGCGGCTTTCTTAACGCTATCCAGTGCCCAGGCGGAGATGGAGGCTTCGTCCTTGAATGGCTCGGCAGCCGTAACCGGCGGCTTGCCTTTCATGAGTTCGTAGCCTCGCATCGCGAGCGTAGCCATCTCCTGACGGGTAATGTTGGAGCCAGGGGAGAACGTTGTGCTGCTTACGCCTTGCACGATGCCTGCTTTGTAAGCCGTGGCAACGTCGGCCGCATACCAGGCGCCTGCGGGAATATCCGTGAAGGCAGGCGTTCCTTCCGCCTTCAGCCCAAGCGCTCTGACGAGCAGCGCCGTGAATTCGGCGCGGGTAACGCTTCGGTTCGGCTCGAAGGTGGATGCCGTCGTGCCGGTCACGATCTGTTTCGCGAAGAGCTCCTTAATCACGCCGGATGCCCAGTAGCTGCTAGGGACGTCGGAAAAGTTTTTGTCGATCTCGAGTACCGCGTAAGAGCTGAAATGCGAGAGCTGCGCAACATAAACGCCATTCCCGTACGTCCCGCCAACAAACTCGGGGGCTCCGCTATCCGGGAGGTAGAAGATGGACGCCAGCTTCGGATTGATCGAAGCGTCTACCGGCAATCGAAGCGTCACGGGCTCTTTGAATTGATGCAGATCGTACGAAGTACCGTCCGCCGCAATCCATTGCAGCTTCAGCTCGTAGCTGTATCCGCTTAGCTTGGTATCCGCGCCGAGTGTTGGCTTCGCTGCTCCTTCGACCGGCTTGATGGTCAGGGAGATCGAGCCGCCTTGCAGCTGCGCTGAGGTTAAGCTTGTCTTCAGTTCGCTGAACACGCTTGAAGGTATGTCCAGCTCAGCTTTGCCGGAGGTGACGATGCTCAGCGTGCCTTTTCCAAGCAGCTCGTCCGTATTGGACGGCAGCTTGATCACGGCAGCGGATGCCGGTACCTCAATCGGTTTACCATTCTTTAATTGATCGGCTGTCACCGTTAAGGTTCCTGCAGGCTGGGCGGGCGAGCCGCCCGAGGATCCGCCGGATCCTCCTGAACCGCCTCCCGATGAACCGATTTGAATGGAGGCGGCATAATGACCGTCAATCGTGCTTGAGGCTAACGCCGAATCGACAAGCCGGATTTTTCTGACCTCGACGTCGGCTTTTCCGTTAGCGGCCGCAGTGAAGGTGAAGGAGGCCAGATCTAGATCGCCGCTGTCGCCTGGCGAGGTTCCCGACTTCGTATGGGCGAATACGAGATGGGATTCGCCCCCGCCGTCCGCGACAACCTTAGCCGGCGTGCTGAAGCCGACCAAGGCCGTCTTTTCGCTGCCTGTTTTAAAGGTCAGCAGATCGGAATCGTAATAGACATGTAATTCATAAGCATATACATCCTGCAGCTTGCTTCCTTTTACCGTAACGGTAACCTCATCGCCGCTGTTCAGGGCGCTTTTGTCGGTTGAGACGGAAAAGGAGGGCGGATCAGCCGCGGCCATCGCATAATGGGGGACGAGCATGGCTATCGCCAAGCAGATTGTCGCAAGCAAGGAAAGTCGTTTACGGGCCATAACAGATTCGTCCTTTCTCGTATAGTAAAACGCCGGCGAAAAGAAGGCCTTGTGCTTTATTTGCCGGTCAGAGCAGGAACCGACGTTGGCGCTTCACGGTGATGCGTTGCTTGTTCATAGGCATAGCCAAGCTTGATAAGCTCGCCTTCCTCGTAAGGGCGTCCAAGCAGCTCAATGCCAACCGGCAGACCGCTGGATACGTAACCAGCCGGAACGCTGATTGCCGGGAAGCCGGAGAATGGGCTCAGGCGGTTCGCGTTACCGGAGCCGGAACCGGCAGGTCCCGCAGTCGAAGGATACAGGATCGCGTCAAGATTGTTGTCGGCCATCAAGCCAAGCAGCGACTGCTGCGTCGTGCGCGGCCGGAACAGCACGATATCCTTGTATTCCTGGGTGTCAAGCGACACGACGTTGTTCCGGGTGGTCAACGTGTTCTGCAGCGCCGGCAGGAAGTCGTTGCCCGAGTTGATAATGTCCTGCAGGGAATGATAGCGGACCACGTTAGGGTCGACAAACCTGGCGTTGGACAAGTAGTCGTTCAGGTTGAATTTGAATTCATAACCGCTGAGGCTTGGGTATTTCAAAATATCGGTGATATTCGGGATGTTAACGCCAACTACCGTTGCGCCTTGATCGCGCATATCCTGGGCAGCTTGATTAAGCAGAGCCAGCACTTCCTGATTGTTGCCTATAACGCTGCTGTCCATGACAAGGCCGATACGGGCGCCTTTAAGTCCATTCTTGTCCAAAAATCTCGTGTAGCTGACTGGCTTTCTGCCGACGCTTCCTGCTGTGGCGATATCGTTCGGATCGTAGCCGCTGACCGCGTCAAGCAGAATAGCTGCGTCGGATACGTTTCTCGCCATTGGTCCGCCTACGTCCTGGGACAGCGCGAGCGGAATAATGCCGTCGCGGCTTGTCAGGCCAATCGTTGGACGGATGCCGACAATGCTATTCCATGACGAAGGGATGCGGATCGAACCGCCTGTATCGGTGCCGAGACCGGCTACGCCAAAGTTGGATGCAAGCGATGCGCCTGTACCGCCGCTGGAGCCGCCCGGGTTTAGTTTAATATTGTAAGGATTCCACGTTTGTCCGCCCAACGAGCTGTTCGTGTCCGTGTTAATCGCGAATTCGCTCAGGTTGGCCTTGGCCAGGATGATCGCTCCGGCATCCTTCAGCTTCTTGATCATGAAGGCGTCGCTCACGGTCTGGTTGTCCTTCAGGCAGGTACAGCCTGCGCTTGTTGGCATGCCAAGCGTATCGTAGTTATCCTTGACGATGATCGGAATGCCGTGCATAAGACCGCGCGGACCTTGTTCCTTGCGCTCTTCGTCGAGCGCTTTGGCGGTAGCCAGCGCATCCGGATTAACCGTGATAAGCGAATTGATCGTATCGTCGTATTCATTGATCCGGTCCAGATACATCTGAACGAGCTGTTCGGAAGTCAATTTGCCGGCAGCCATGGCATTCTGAATGCTCATGATATCGGCTTCCATCAGTTCGAAGGGCTGACCGTTGTCGTAGAGCACCTTTTTGCCCAAGGTGGCGAGATCCTGGACATCGATGGTATTGTTTTTGTTGAAATCGCCGTTTGCAACCTTCGTCCAGTTCTGATCGTCCGAGGCGATACCGAAGTATTTGATCAGGACGGAGAGATCGCCCACGTCGATGACGTTGTTATTATTCAGATCACCCTCGGCTGCGCCCGTAATCTGGACGGCAAGCGATTCCTCCGGCGTTTGAACCGTGCTTCCGTCGTCGATGCCAAGCTCAACCGTGCCGGTGATTCCGCTTAGATCCGAAGCCGTGTTGGCTTTGAAGGTCAAGGTGAGGAGAGTGCCGGCCGTTGTTAGGCTGCCCGTTGTATCCGTCGTTACGATGGTCACCTTGCCGGACTCGGCGTTTATCCCGGCAATGGTAGCGGCCGAATTAGCTGATGTCGCGGATAAATACTCAAATTGAGTCGGGTCGTATTCGAAAATAAATTTACCTGCAGTTGCATCGCCGGTAGCGCCCGTCAGCGATACGTTTACGTCGAAGGAGTTGCCGACCGAGGTGAGGGCAGGGCCGGAGAGCTGAACCAACGCCTTCGGCTCCTGTACTTGGGGCTGCTCCAGAGCGGTTGGCGTGCTTGTGCCGCTGGCATAAGCACCGGTATCCAGGACCGGGGTGAAAAGAAGTGAGGTGCTTAGCATTACAAGGCTGGCTAATTTCGTAATCGGTTTAATCATGGCGTCCTCCTTGGATTGGCATAAGCCAGTCTATTAATGTCAAATATAATTACTTAGTAGACAAAAGCGGCATGAGACAATGATTATATATGACATGCAAGTTACATAGAAGAACCTCCCCTGAATCTCTCTATCCGTCTATCGATTAATCTTAGTTTGGTTAACTAGGTAATTCAAACAAGATGAAAGGCGAAGAAAACGCTTAAACACCACGTTTTTTCTGATTTCATCGATTTTTTGATAATGATCTCTTCAGAGTGCAAATTATGTAAGATAAATGTTAATTTTTATAACATTAAATAAAAAAGAGGCAGTCATAGACCGCAAGGTCTCGACTGCCTCTCATTGCTCTGCTATAGATAAATGTTCTTGGCCAAACCGTCTTTAGCCGTCGTAAGGATTACTCATGCCATGGGGAATGAAGCACGCTATGGCAGAAATTCGGCCGTTTAAAGCCCGGAAGCAGCATCTCGCACACGTCGGCGTTAATGGTGCCGTATGTCGTTTCCGGTTTGTGCTTAAACCCATCCAGGAAAGCATGGAGAATCCCGTGCTTGAAGTTGTCGCGAGGAAAATGCTTGACGACTTGCTCCCGCGCTTCGGTGGAAATGAGTTCGAAACTTTTCCCCACGACATCGTAACCAACGCCAAAGTTCATAAGCGCAACTTCGGCTTCTTTATATTCGACGATTCCTATGGTGGAGTGAAGCGCTACGGCATCCCATGCCAGCCGGATGAACTCTTCCGAAACGCCGCGGCTTGTAAGGAAATCGCGAACCGCGTTAGCCCCATCGACCTCAAAACGTTTGTCCTCGCTTCGGAAGGCGGGGGTAAGTCCGATATCGTGAAAAAGCGAACTGATATAAAGCAATTCGGGATCGTATTTGATTTGATTCAGGTTCCCCTTCATCGCCCCAAACAAAAATACCCGGTTCGAATGATTCCACAACAGATCGTCGCCGTGCTCGCGCAATAACTCGGCTGCTTCAACGGCCAGCTTGCTGTCGGGAATCTTGATATCCGCAATAAAAGTCGACATCGATTATCCCCCTCTCTCACGAAACCAAAATGTTAGACGGTTACTTTGCTTGCCAGACGCGCTGCCGCTTCTTCGGCTTCTTTTTTCGCTTTATCCAGTACTTCCGCTTTATCCAGCACGTTAGTGCCTTGCGCGCGGATAATCCGGTAATCCTCGATGCCGAGGAAGTTAAACATCGATTTGAGGTACTTGTGGGAGAATTCGTTGTCCGTGTACCAGTCGTTATTCGTGTAGATGCCGCCGCTGCCTTGGATAACGAGCAGGCTCCGGCCGTCGGTCAATAAGCCTACGCCGCCGTTTTCCGTATATTTAAAAGTCTCGCGAGCGATCATGACGTTATCCATGTAATCCTTCAGGCGGGAAGGGATATTGAAGTTGTGAAGTGGCATGATAATCACATATTTCCTTGCGCTCTTGAATTGCTGCAGGATTTCGTTCATTCTGCCGGTGACGCGTTTCTCTTCGTCCGTCAGCTCTTCGCCGGAGGCTAATTTACCCCAAGCGCCCAGAACGGTACTGTCTAATTCCGGGATTTCTTCACTATAAAGATCGATTTGCTCGATTGGTGCGTTTGGATTCAGCTTACGGTAATTCTCAATGAAATGATGGCCGACTTGCAGGCTGACGGAAGCAGCGGAGTCTACAGTAGCATGCGCATTAATAACAAGAAGCTTTTCCATTTTCTTTCACTCCTGAATTATGTTTTTGCTAATTGGCGACAATGTTAATCGCCGATTAGATGTGACTCCAATATACGGCTTCAAATAGGCAAAGTCAATTCCATTTTTATGCCAAGCTAAAGTTGACAAGGGGCGCCGTTATCATTAAATTTATAGTATTTACCCATGCGATAATGGGAGGAGTTATCATGCAGTATAGTGTCGGAGTCGAATATGCCTTGCATTGTCTTGTTTACTTGATTCCAAACGAGTCAACGATTGGCATCAAGGAGCTTGCTTTTTTCCAAGGCATTCCGGAGACCTATTTGTCCAAAATTTTCACAAAACTGACGAAGGCCGGCATCGTCTCGTCGGTTCCAGGTGTTAAAGGCGGATTCAAGCTCGCGCGCGATCCTGACGACATTTCCTTTTGGGATGTAGTCGAGGCCGTGGAGGGCAAGAAGCCGATTTTCCAGTGCCAGAACATAAAGGATAAGGGCTACCTTTATCGCGACCGCGATTGTTCGGACTGTGCGCAATCTACGGGTTCATGCTCGATTAATTTAGTAATGCTCGAAGCCGAAGAGACTATGCAGAATTATTTGCGGAATAAGAAATTGTCTTGGCTGGAGGAGGAGCTGGATCGTGTGCTGCCTGCGGAGACACGCAAGGAAACGCGGGCCTTCTTTGCGAAGGGCAGTTCCTTAAACGTTAGCGAGTAGAGGGTTGTGCAAGCAGACTAAATAAAAAACAAATCAGCGTCGCCGTATTGGAATGGCAACGCTGATTTGTTTTTTATATATTTTTCAGAAAGCTTTTCAGCCGTTCCAGCTGCAAGAAATGATGCCTGTAGTGCATCTCGACTAACAAAAACCACTCTGCTGCGTTTAGTGCGCCAAAGTTGGGATGAGGGACTGTATGTTCTGGTGGCGCTTGAACTAAAGTGGGTTCCGTACTTCTCATTCGTTCCGCAACGTCCTCAAGTCCCGCGATCAGCTGCTCCTTATTGTCCGGCTGCTGAGGCGTATACTGCGGAGATGCCGGGACCCGGATCCGAATAGGCGGGAAGCTTCCAAGCTCAAAGGCAGCCTTGCCATTTTCCGTTTTGACGCCCGTGCCTGCCAACACCGCTTCGCTTCCCGCGATGCATTGATCCACGTTACGCAGATGCATGTATTGAGCGGACCGGATCAAATGGACGTACATTTGCCCAATCGACCAATCTTCCTCGCTTGGCTTAGCGAGTAATTGCTCTATGCTGATGTGGTTTAGTTCATCGATATACCTTTCAACCGATTTTTCAAATGCCTGCAAGGCTTCCGTTGTGCTTCTCATCTTACCAACACTCCTTCAATGTTTCGGATAATCCCAATATAAAAGAACGCTACTGACAACAGTATGTCAGTAGCGTTTTAACATTTTTTCGGCTTCTACCCGAACCCGATAGCGTAAAGACTCCGGTTCCATGACTTCAACGTCTCCGCCCCAGCTAAGGATAAGAGGAACAATTTCCTCCGGTGCTCGAACGCGGAAATGCACCCAAAGACCATCCTCGCGTTCCTCGGCCGATTCGATATAGAAATTGCCTGACTCCGCGATTTTGTCGGCAATCTCGGGGTTGGCCCGAATCCATATATGCTCATTGCGGTCATCCTGCGGACGGTAACGATTTAAGTTGAACCCGTGCGGCATGGCGAACGGCGTGTCGAGTACGGTGAGATTTGTCATTCGGGAAAGCCGAAAATGGCGGATATCCTGGCGCAGCCCGCAATGCCCGACAAGCATCCAATTACCTTGGGCAAAAGCCAAGCCGTACGGGGCTACCTCGCGAGTGCTCTCCCGGTTGCCGTCTGCTTCCGGAGTCTTCTTTTTATAGGAGAAGCTGATTTTGCGACGCTCCAGGATGGCTCTCCTCACTTGTCCGAGAATGTCCTTTTCCTTCAAGCCGGTTCTTGGTTCTCCTGCATTCAGGAGCCGCATCGTTTCCCGGACGCGAGTCGATTCCTCGCGTACAGCCTCGGGGAGGATAGCTTCAATCTTGCTTCTCGCAGCCTTCGCTACTCTGGCGTAATCGCCATCGAGCCGCTGCTCGATGAAATCAGCGCCCATCAGCAGGGCCACCGCTTCCTCGGCCGAGAACCCGATGGGCGGCAGAAAATAGCCTTCCATTAGGGAGTAGCCATGCCCGGGAGCGCCAAAGATGGGGACGCCCATCTCGCTCAACGCTTGAATGTCCCGATAGATGGTCCGCACGCTCGTCTCGTATAAGGAGGCCAGATCCTCCGCTCTTATTACTTTGCTCCGCTGCAGCTCAAGCATGATGGCGAGCTGCCGATCGGTTTTGTTCATTTTTTTCCTCCGGTACACTCTTTAATTGCAAGTTCGATCGGTTCATTCTACCTATAAAGTATATCAATCGACTTATTTGATTACTAGCTGGCGGATGGACGGGCTACGTTGGAGTTTGTCCAGTAAAAAGGGGCGGAAATGCAAAGACTTGGTGGCTACGTTGGAGTCTATCCAACGAAATAGCCGGTGAAGAGGGTAGTTTGGGGCATAAGATGCTAATTCTGCTGGATGAAATCCAACGTAAGGTAAGCGGTTTGTCGAAATGGGGCAATTACGCTGGATGAGATCCAACGTAGGATTTTTCTATGATCTAAGCTTCGCTCTTCTCCATATGACCCAAACAGCAAGATAAAGGAGAAATGATCCCAGGCAGACAAGGACTACGTCTAGCCATAAGGAGTTCGTTAATAGATAGTATTGTTGCGGAAAGTATTGTGCCGTCGAAGCCATCGGGTTCGTCGCGAAATCCTGCTCGACCGATAACGTCTTCTTATGGCTATAGTAAGACTCAACGCCTAACATGCAGATCGCGATTATCCCTGACAGTAATATTCCGCGTATGATGATTGTCTTTATGATGATCTCTCCTAATGAGTTCCGTATGTCAACTAGCCCGAAGCAAGCAACTTTTGTTTAAATGCGGCCAAGACTTTTTTTCGTTCCTCGAGGTCTTCCTTATTCGAATCTTCCCAAAGCGAGAGTTCTGCACCTGAATCAATAAGCGTAATGGTTTTAATTTTGATGTTCTCAAGCACATGTTTTTTCTCCAATTGAGCACCGGCAAGGCCCAAGTAAACGAGCGTCATGACTTCCAAATCCTCTTCATCATCAAATTCTTCATGGTAGCTATTGAGAATGCTTTTGCTGGCTTCTTCGGCGGTTAGTCCCTCTGCTAATAAATCGAAATAATCGTCGCGCACATCGCATGTCGTATCATCATCAAAAATTCCCGTTCCCCAAGCGCCCACAGCTAACACCCTCTCTAGATTTCTTTGTCTTTGTTAGTTTCCTGATCTCTTTTATGTTGTCTGTAACGTATAATCGCAACGGGTAAATTCAAGGCTCCCATTAGGAAGCAACTGATTAATGGCACTATCTCAGGAAAAGTAAAGTAATTAGGTTCGCCGTTGCCAACCGGTCCGGTTTTCGGGTGGTGCATATCCCACAACATATGTAGCGAGAAAATCACCGGTAACAATAGGCATACGATACTTGAAAGGATATGGATGATATATTTGGTCAAGACACCTACCCCCTGCTAATCAGATTAGTACTCTATGAGTATTCGATTACTAAAAAGGGAGTTCCTTTATTTGTAAGAGGTTTCTCCCTTTAAACACTCCTTAAAAATGAACAAAAACTTTCATAACGTAAAAAATAATAGTTTTTTACTAAAACTCCACATAGCCGTAACATGCCTCTGACAATCGGGCCCTATCATCTAACTCGAGAGACAAACAAAGATGAGGACGTGGAGAGCCCATCTACTAGGAGGAAGTTATCCTTATGTTCATTTCCAAGAAAAAAACAGCTTTAGTCCTGCTTACGGCAGCATCCGCCATGACGATTATGTCGGCCTGCGGCCAAGACAACAAGAGCTCGAATACACTCTCGAATGCGGTGCCATCAGACGCGCCGGCAAGTACAAATGCAAATGCCACGGCGCCTTCCGCCGACCCATCGACTGCACCGGCAGCGGAATCGGTTGATGAATTGTACGCCAAAGCGAAGGAAGAAGGCAAGCTGATCGTATACTCCACTTCCGGACGCGCAAACGACGCGGCGGAGACTTTCATGAAGCAATACCCGGGCATCAAGGTTGAAGTCAGCAAGGTGAAGTCCGACGAGATGATGGACAAGGTGACGAAGGAGCAGGACGCGGGGCAGTTCAACCCGGACGTTATCCTGACGAAGGAAGTCAGCGGGGCCGTTGAGGAAGAGATGGTGATGACGGGCCGCTATATCAAATACCTGCCGGAGGATATCGCGCCGATGGTCGACGAGCCTTACCGCACGCAGGCGGAAGCTTATGCGAACTACGTGGAGTTCCGGACTCTTTTCTACAATAAATCTACATACGACAAGGCGCCCGTAACGAACTGGTGGGATCTGACGACTCCGGAGTTCAAGGGCAAAGTCTACACGGCTGATCCGCTTAGCTCCCCGGCTTTTATGGATCTGTTCACAACAATGGTCATCAACAGCGACGACATGGCAGCGGCTTACAAGGAGAAGTTCGGCAAAGACATCGTCCTTAACGGTACGGATAATGCAGGCTACGAGTTCATTAAAGAGCTGTTCGACAACGGCCTTATCGTGTTAAAAGGCAGCGACGACGTCCTCGACGCCATTGGCAAAGCGAGCAGTGACGCGCTTGGCCTTGCGGTGTCCGGCGACGTATCGAAGAATGAAGAGAAGGGCTGGACGATCGCCCCGATCTATGACATTAAACCGAAAACATCGGTTCCGGATTCCGGGTACTTTTTCATCGCGAACAAAGCTCCTCATGAAGCAGCGGCGAAGCTGTTCATCCGTTGGATGATGGGCGAGAAGGACGGCACGGGCGAAGGTCTTGCTCCGTTCAACGAGGTGGGCTCGTGGGTACCGCGTTCGGACGTGAAGACGAAGAACGACATTTCCTTCGAGGAGCTGAACCTGTGGCTGTTCGACGGCGATGCCCTGTACAAGACCGCACCGAAAGTGCGCGACTTCTGGATTAAGCAAAAATAACGCGGCAAGGTGGAGAGAGAATTGGCGAACAAATCGGCGCTAACCGTGAGAAGCACGCGGTTCTATAACGGGCTTGCGAACTGGCTGAAGAGCCCTATTCATCTGATCGGGCTGGCGGCCCTGCTCTTCCTGGCCTATACGATTGCATGGCCGGTCCTGAAGATTCTGTATACGACCTTCTTATGGAGGCAGCAGGATGTCCGTCTGACGGGGGAAGCGAACCCGGGGCATTTCACGCTGTACCATTGGACCCGCGTGCTGGCGAGCGATATGAGCATGAATTTGTTTTACAAGCCGATTCTCAATTCGCTTGGAGTTGGCTTCGCCGTCTCGGCGCTGTCGATGCTGATTGGATGCGGGTTGGCGTGGCTAGTTGTGCGGACGAACGTTCCTTGGAAAAAAACGATCGCCTTCCTGGCCGTCATCCCGTATCTGCTGCCGTCCTGGATTATCTCGCAGGCATGGCTCACCTTCTTCAAAAACGGCAAAATCGGCGGGACGCCCGGCATTATGGAGGCGCTCCTGCATGTGTCACCGCCGGACTGGCTGTCCTACGGCTTTGTGCCAATCGTGGTGTCCCTGTCGATTCACGACAGCGTCTTCTTCTTCCTCATTGTTGGGGCGGCGCTTAGCTCCATGAACAGCCAGCTCGAAGAGGCGGCATCCGTGACGGGAGCGGCTCGGTGGACGATTTTGCGTCGGATCGTGTTTCCGCTCGTGATGCCGTCGATTTTGTCCGGTTTTATTCTGATTTTCACGAAAGCCATCAGCTCCTATGGGGTTCCTGCCTTGCTTGGCACTCCAGTGAATTTCTATATGATCTCAACGATGCTCTACTCCAGTATGCGCTCGAGGCTGACAACCGAAGCCAATGTGCTTAGTCTAACGCTGATGCTAATCTCCATGCTGACGATTTATCTGAACCAACGGGTGGTGGGGCGGAGAAAAAGCTTCGTCACGGTAACGGGAAAAGACAGCGCCAGAACGTTGACCTCCCTTGGACGCTGGAGATATCCGGCAGCGGGGACGGCGGCGTTTGTGATGATTTTCATCTCCGTCGTGCCGCTGCTTGTGCTGCTGTTCCAGTCTTTTATGCTGAAGGAAGGCGTCTATTCGCTTGACAACTTCACCACGCATTACTGGTGGGGCGGCTCCGATCCGAACATTAACACCGGTGAGAAAGGCGTCCTGCAAAACGATATTTTTATGCTTGCGCTGAAAAATTCCCTATACATCGCGGGAGTCGCCTCCGTCATAGCGGCGGTGATCGGGCTTATCTTGGGCTACGTTGTCGCTAGGGGCAGGCAGTCGTGGATCGGGCGGATGGTGGATCAGGTTTCTTTTCTGCCGTATCTGATTCCGGGAATCTCGCTTGCCGCGATCTATATCTCAATGTTTGCAAAGCCAACCCTAATCATTCCGGCTCTGTACGGGACAATTACGTTATTGATCTTAATTACCGTCGTAAAAGAATTGCCGTTCACCGTCAAGGCGGGCAGCGCCTCGATGATGCAGATCGGCAAGGAGCTGGAAGAAGCGGCGCAGATCAGCGGGGCTTCTTGGCTTACGCGGTTCCGAAGGATTCTGCTGCCGCTTAACCGAAAAAGCTTAATGTCGGCGTTTCTCCTCGTGTTTATCGGGGCGATGAAGGAGATGGAGCTTATTATCCTGCTGATCACTCCACGCACGGAGACGCTGACGACCATTACCTTCTATTATGCAGAGAAGGGCTATGAGCAACTGACGAACGTCATCCTGATGATCATTATCGCGATCGTCATTACGGTATATTTCCTCGCGGTGAAGTTTGGCAAGGCCGATCTGACGCAAGGGATTGGAGGGCAATAACCATGAACGCAATCGAGCTGCAAGGCATCCATGTCGCTTTGGATGGGAAGCAGGTTCTTAACGATATTGAGTTAACGATTAAGCAGGGGGACTTCATGACGTTCCTCGGGCCATCCGGCTGCGGCAAAACCACGCTGCTCCGCACCATCGCCGGCCTGCAAAAGGCCGACGCTGGGACCATCACGATCAGCGGATGCGAAGTCGCAAACGGCGAGACGCAGTTCCATATGGAGCCGTCGAAGCGCAGGCTGAGCCTGGTCTTCCAGAGTTATGCGTTGTGGCCGCATATGACCGTGTACGAAAATGTCGCCTTTGGCCTTCAAGTACGGAAGCTGGCGAAGGCGGTTGTACGCGAGAAGGTAGAAGCGGCGCTTGGCAAAATGCGCATTGCCGAGCTTGCCGGCCGCTACCCAAGCGAGCTGTCCGGCGGCCAGCAGCAGCGCGTCGCGATCGCCCGCGCCATCGTCACCGAGCCGGATATTCTCCTGCTCGACGAGCCGCTGTCGAATCTTGATGCCAAGTTGCGCGTAGAGATGCGCGCCGAGCTGAAGCGGCTCCATCAGGAGCTGAACACGACGGTCATCTACGTTACGCATGACCAGCATGAGGCGATGACGTTGTCGACGCAGGTTGCGGTCTTTTTCGGCGGAGAGATCGTCCAGCTGGATAAACCGCGGGAGCTCTATAAGCGTCCAAAAACGCTGCAAGTCGCCGAGTTTATCGGAAGCGCGGGGATGCAGATGAATCGTCTGGAAGGAGTTATCCGTACAGATGAGGAAGGATTAAGCTGGCTGGAGACGCCGGTGGTGTTGATTCCTCTTGCTGGGGGTGACAGCCCCACTATGCAGGATGGGCAGGAAGTGGTGCTTACCGTCAGGCCGGAAGATATCCGGCTGTACGAGGAACGCCGTCCGGGGAGCATCGCCATGTCTGTATCGGCAGTATTTCCGTCCGGCGCGGAGACGCTTGTCCAGCTGGACGCCGCAGGCATGTCCTTAATGGCCCGCGTCATTGGCGAATCCGAATACGAGCCAGGCACCACCTTATACGCTGTGCTCCGCCAAGAACAGATGAACGCTTACGATAAGAAGACAGGTATCCGAATGGAATTACAATATGCCGCACACAACAATGAACCGGGGGAATCCACTCATGAAGATCGACTTTCATATTCACGTTAAACTTTCGAAGAAAACGAACTTCGAGATCGAGCATTTCAATAGCATGATCAATGAAGCAAAGGCCCAAGGACTCAACGCGATCACATTGACTGAGCATTTCAACACGCACCGCTTCGAGGACGTATACGGCACGCTCGATAAGATGTATCCTTGCAACAACCACTACTATAATGTCGACGGCTTCAAGCTGTTCACCGGCATGGAGGTTGACGTAGCCGAAGGCGGCCATATCCTCGTCAGCGGTCCGAAGGATAAGCTGCTCGAAGTGCGAGCGTTGCTGGAGGATCACCTGACAGCGGAATGTTTTATCGGACTGGAGCGCTTGTACGAGCTGTGCCACCCGCGCGGCCTGATGGTCATCGGCGGACATCCGTACCGCGAATCCAACCATCTCTACCATATCGACAAGGAGCTGCTGAAGCGGTTCGATGCGTTCGACCTGAACGGCAAAGACCTGCATGAGATTGGCATCCAGGAAAATATCGCGAAGGTCCTGACGCTTGGCGCCGAGCTTGGCGTACCGGTTATTGCGGGAAGCGACGCGCACCAGATGTTCCAGGTGGGCTGCGTATACAACCAGTTCGAGGGAGATTTTGAGACTGTAGCCGAGCTGAGGGAAGCGATCCGTTCCGGGGCGTACAAGCGAGTCATCTCGCCAAGCCTTGACCTGCAGGTACGAGCTGCGAATTACGTGAAGAAGCTGCTCAAGAAGAAAGTCGAAGTTGTAGTCTAACAGGGTGCAGACGGGGGAGATTGGTCATGGTATTTGGAGTTGAGACGGAGAAGCTGACTCGCGGTCACCAAAGGATCGCGGATTATATAAGCAAGAACATGGACGATGTACCGTTCATGATAGAAGAGGATATCGCAGCGGCATGCGGCGTGAGCGTCTCCACTGTCTCTCGCTTCTGGGCCGAGGTGGGCTCGAAGAACCTCAAGGAATTCAAGCAGCGCGTCAAAGACGAGGCGCTGCTTTCTCCTGCTCGGAAGCTGCAGTCTGCTTTTGAGAAGGTTGGCGGAGAGAGCGGCGCAGCCACCAATGTGCTAGGTGTGGCGGAGTATATTGAGCAATCTGCTGAACGTCTGGATCAGACGGCGTTTGATGCGGCAGTGGCGATACTCGCTAACGCGGGCACCGTCCATATTTACGGTCCCGGCTCTGCCGAATGCTTAACCGCGTTAATGGACTTCCGCCTGTCGCGCTTCGGCGCCGACGTCCGCCGCCTGGACCGCGGCGGTCACGAGTTGTTCGAAAGCATGGTGCCAATCCGTTCGGAGGATGTCATCGTCATCTTCGGCTTCGTCTCCGAATCCCCGGAGATGGCCGTGCTGCTCGACTTCGCCCGTGAACGCGGCTGCCGCACCCTGCTCATCACCGACCTCGCCGTCAGCCCCATGCTAGCCAAAGCCGACATCTCCCTCTTCACCGCCCGCGGCCAGCTCTGGGAGTTCCACTCGATGGTGGCTCCGATCGCGCTCATCGAGGCGCTAATCGTCGCGGTGGGCAAAGAGAGAGAGCAAGCTGCGCTTGCTGGAAGTGAGGAGCTGCACCGGTTGAGGAGGAAGTATGCGAAGCTGTTGCCTAAGCGGGTTTAGGTAATTAATAGATGCATTAATCCTGGATATAGAAATGGTGTAATTATCAACTTAACAAATTACGATAGAAAATTGTGGCATAACTAATAGGCGAAATGTTATAACATTAATTGTTTCTATAAATAATAAGATTATACGAATTAGAATAAAGGGGATATATATGAGAGAGAGTATAATAGAGAAATATGAAATAGTACACAGTGATATTGTAGATTATATTGATTTCTTGTCGAAAGATTTTGTTAACCTCCCTATTATTCAATCAGATGATGACGTTTATTTTATTGATTTAATTAATAAACTATTTCAGAATTATCAAAGAGAATTAGGCAGAATAGCTATATTTCCAGAGGATTATAAGGAGAAAGTTAGCGCACTCTCATCGTCAATCGAGAAAAGTCTAAAAGCATATTACTCCGGACAACCCGCTGAAGCATATGGAGAGTTAGAGGAAGGGTTAAATGCTGTTATAGATAAAATTTTTCATGCTAAGTTATTTAGAAATATGATTCCTAAAAACTTATATAGGATGAGGGTTGGTTTAAATAAAAGTTATTCAAGAGGGGAGATGTTTCATATCCCCTTTGAAAAAAGGGGAATGGCGACCACTCAAAGATATAGTATTCCTGGTTTACCCTGTTTGTATTTGGGAGAATCTATTTATGTGTGTTGGGAAGAATTAAAAAGACCTGATCTTCATTATGTACATGGATCGAAATTCACTTTTACTGATGAGATTAAGGATAAACTAAATATATTATACTTCGGACTTACACCTAAGATGTTTGCTCATGAAATAAGTCAGGAGTATAAGTATAGAACATATGTATCAGTAGAAAAATACAAAAGAAATCTAGATGAAGCAGCTGTATTAGAATTAAAGGAAATTTTGGAAAGCTACATAATCTTATGGCCTCTTATGATGAGTTGTTCAATTAAAGTAAGAAATACCAACGATATCTTTAAACCAGAATATATCGTGCCTCAATTGTTATTACAATGGGTAACTAATCGAAATGATTATCAAGGAATTTGCTATTTTTCCGTAAATACATCCCATAGTACAGATAACTATTTGTTAAATCAGAATATTGTAATTCCTGTTAAATCAGTTAATAAAAAAGGATATTGTACTGAGTTAATGTCAATGTTTAAACTAACAAATTCCGCGCCATGGCAAATATTCAATATTAACTCTATGTCTTATATAGAGAATGAAATTAACAGAAGAGAAGGTATTATTCTAGAAAAGAAAGATATCTTACCCAGAAGTGAGATGAAAATTGGACTAAGTTCGGCGGATAGTAAATACTCCCGAACTCAATTTGGGATGTTCGAAGAATTCTTAAATTGTTATGAATTAGACATGGTTGATAATAGTTCGAGTTGTAAAAATAGTTAAAGCCAGTCATGCCTATATAAATGAGGTATGAAGCGAAGTGCCCTAAGGGCGTTTTATATGTTAATATAATGAGTATTTTAGAGTTCTGAGGTGTCCCCCATGAAACAAGGTCTCTACGAACAACTCATCAACAACGTAACCTTACAGCAGCTAACTTCACTGGACACCTCTTCTTATGACATTGGCAAAGAAGCCCTTGATCCAGAGGAAGCGCGCAAGCTGCTTTCCAACTATATCGCTACCGTCACACGCCGAGCCCTGAAGGCCGTGCGAGAGAACTCCGACAGCGACGAAGAAGCCGTGCTCGCACAGGTTCGTGCGTGTAACGATATTATTTCCACCCTCAAAAACACATTAGACCAGCAAAACTTTGAAGAGTTGCAGCTCGCCGAACAAGGGGAAGTATTAACCTATGTTTATGCGAAGCTCAACTCTATTCGTGCTGTTAAGGAAGAAAAGGTGCTTCGCCCGACGACTCCGTTGTCGCAGAGCTCGCTTTTCACAGGTTCCCATGCTGAGCCGAACATGCTCAGTGAACTGAAACATGAAATCCTGACTTCGGATCGCATCGAGTTCTTGGTATCCTTTATCAAGTGGAGTGGCCTTCGCTGTATGATCGAACAACTAGAACAGTTTACGGCAAGAGGCGGGAAGCTGCGGGTTATTACGACTACATATATGGAAGCGACAGACTATAAGGCCATTATGGAGCTAAGCAAGCTGCCGAATACGGAGATCAAAATCTCCTATGACTCCACTCGGACGAGGCTTCATGCGAAGGCTTACGTTTTCAAGAGGGACACCGGCTTTACAACGGCCTATGTGGGCTCTTCGAATCTGTCCAATCCGGCTCTTACAAGCGGCCTGGAATGGAACTTGAAGGTAACCGAAAAGGATTCCTATGATGTCCTCAAAAAGATTGAAGCGACATTCGAAAGCTATTGGAATGATCGAGAGTTTTCCGAATTCTCAGGGGACAACCCTGCCCATGAGGATCAACTCAAACAAGCCCTAGGCAAAAATAACTCCAAAGACCAAGCCAAAGACGCCCTATTCTTCAAGTTCAGTATCCAGCCTTATGATTATCAGAAGGAGATTCTTGAGAAGCTAGAGGCGGAACGGACGTTATACGGCAGGCATAAGAATTTGCTTGTGGCTGCGACCGGTGTTGGGAAAACGGTCATTTCGGCTTTTGACTATCGGCGATTTGCCCAGCGGAATCCGCAACGTGCTCGGCTGTTGTTCGTGGCTCATCGCGAAGAGATCCTGAAGCAGAGCTTGGACACGTTCCGTTTCATCCTGAAGGATTTGAACTTTGGCGAGCTGCATGTCGGTGGCAATCAGGCGAAGTCGCTTGAGCATCTTTTTATAAGCATTCAGAGTCTTAACTCGATGAAACTAACCGAAGTTACAACGCCGGATTACTACGATTTTATTATCGTGGACGAATTCCACCATGCTGCGGCACCTTCTTATCAGAAGCTGCTTGCTCATTACCAGCCGCAGATCCTGCTTGGCTTAACGGCTACGCCTGAACGGATGGACGGCAAGGATGTGCTGCGTTACTTCGACGATACGATTGCGGCCGAGATCCGGCTGACCGATGCGATAGATCGGAAGCTGTTATGCCCTTTTCAGTATTTTGGCGTGAGTGATCATGTGGATCTCTCGCAGGTGAAGTGGACCAGACGGGGATATGACCAGTCCGAGCTGGAAAATCTGTTTACGAACAATAAAATCCGGGCGACGCAAATTCTCAATAGCTTGAAGAAGTATGTGACCGACCTGGATGAGGTCAAAGGGCTCGGATTCTGCGTTGGCGTTGAGCATGCGCTCTATATGGCCAAGGTATTTAATGAAGCTGGCATTCCTTCGATTGCCTTGCATGGCGGCTCCAGCGATGAGGATCGGGATCAAGTGAAGGGCAGGCTAGCTCGCGGCGAGATCAAGATGGTCTTTGTTGTTGATCTGTACAACGAAGGCGTGGATATTCCAGAGGTGAATACGGTGCTGTTCCTTCGCCCAACGGAGAGCTTGACCGTGTTCCTGCAGCAGTTGGGCCGGGGACTTCGCTTAGCCGAGGGAAAAGAGTGCCTGACCGTCCTTGATTTTATCGGACAAGCTCACAAGGATTATAACTTTCACGACAAGCTGCGGGCTTTGCTCGGCAAAACCAAGCATTCCGTCCAGCACTATGTGGAGCATGGCTTTTCGAGTCTGCCTAGAGGCAGCTTTATTCAGCTGGAGAAGGTTGCTCGCGACTACATCCTGCGGAATCTGAAGCAAGCGACCAATAATCGTCGCAGTCTCATTCATAAGATGAAGTATTTTGAAGGCGATTCGGGGCAAAAGCTTACCCTAGCGAATTTCCTGCGTTATCACGGCATGAGTATTTATGAGCTTTACGAAGGCCGGACGGGTAACCGGACTTTCCGAGGACTAATGGTGGAAGCGGAGCTTCTTGAACCATTCGAGTTCGAAAATGGCGATTATTTAACGAAGCGAATTCCAGCTCTCCTAAGCCTCAATTCCCGGAGATTGCTGAGGTTCCTCATCGCTTATCTCTCAGGCGAAAAACAAGCAAATACTGAAGAAGAGAAGCTTATGCTGAATCTTTTCTATTATACGTTTTACCGATCAGAGCCTAAGAAGAATGGGTTTGATAGCATAGAGCAAGGCATTCGCTCCATTGTGGCCTGTCCGCAGTTCCGTGAAGAGCTGCTGGAGATTCTGCAATATAACGAGTCGCATATTAGCTTCGTAGATGAGTCAAATGCTTTTCCTTATGCTTGTCCGCTGGATGTGCATTGCAGCTATTCGACGGATCAGGTGCTGGCCGCGTTTGGTTATTGGAATGAGGCGAAGTCGCCGGCTTTCCGCGAGGGAGTCAAATATTTCGACGATAAAGATACGGATATTTTCTTCATCACGTTAAATAAGTCGGATAAAGATTTTTCGCCGTCTACGCTATATGAGGACTATGCGATTAACGAGCGGTTGTTCCATTGGCAAACGCAGAGCCGTACGTCGGAGGAGTCGAAAACCGCGCAAAGATATATTCATCATCGCAAGCTTGGGACTCGTATTGCTTTGTTTGTTCGGGAATACAAAGAAGAGAATAACTACACGTCTCCGTTTATTTTCCTTGGTGAAGCGGAGTACGTCAGACATGAAGGCAATAAGCCGATGAGCTTCGTTTGGAGGCTCAAGACAGAAATGCCGCCAGCCCTTGTGCCAGCGGCGAATAAAGCGATTATTTAGGACGTGGGAAATAGGAGGGAAATATGGGGAAGCGAAAATTAAAGAAAAAGAAAAATAGTATAACGGGATTAAAAGATAAAATGCGAGGAAAATTTTATCATAGGTTTCAAGTTGACAATGATATTCCAACACTAGTGGTTCTATTTCCCTTCTTGCATGATTATTCAGATTTTAAAGATGAATGTATTACAAAATATAATAAGTTAATTCGTAGAGAATCCAATATCGAACATTATTATTTAGACCTTAACATGGGAATTTCAATAAATATTAATACAATAGAAAAGAAATATTCCTTACTTATAAATAATGAGGTTATTATTAATCAGCCATTATTATATGACGAAGGGGACCTAGAGGATCTTGCTACTACAATACAGTATGTACGTGGTATTAACATACATTCGGCGTGCATTAGTGAAAATAGCCTAGAGGTTGAAGAGTTCGTAATTTCTCTCTTTAATGTCAATATTGACAGTTTAGAAATAAGAAAAAAACGGGATGAGGATGAAAAAAGCAATTTTATAAAATTGCCAAATAGCACTTGGTACGAAGATGGGCTAATCACACCTGGGGGGATCTTAATTGGTACAAGTTTAGATGAGAATATGAATCCTATTGATTCAATGATATCGTTACGCAACTATACTGAACAAGGCCATGAATATAATAAAGAAGTATTTAATGATAATTTGAAAGTTGAAGGGGGAGTGATAAAGAATTTAAGTGTAATTATTGATGAGACAGATAAGGAAAACATTCTGGTGAAATTGGAACTTTTTAATTTAGATGATTCTAGAGTTCTATTTAATACTACAGTACCTATTAAAGTTTCTAAAAACTATAAGAATTTCAAAGATACTTTTAAAAAGAATGCCTACAGCTATTTTATTCTTGAAAAAAGGACTCAACAAGAACAAATCCAAGAGAATTTTAGTAATGCGAGAATTAATAATATCATTTTCATTGATGAAGAGAGACGGAATGACTTGGTACGTTGGATAGACCCCATGAAATTAGATCTTGGAGGTTTAGACGGTCAAAAAAAGGTGCTTATAAATAAGAATAGTCTAGAGGTAAGTATCTATAAATTTACAGAATTAAGGTTATTATCAGATGTATTTGTCAGAAAAATTTTTAATGAGTTAGTTGCTAGTAAGATTGGTTTGGCTTTGGGGCTTCCGATGGTAGAAACGCATTTTCATATGGAGCAGGATACGGTAGGAATTATCACAAATCTAGTAACTCCCCCAGTTTATAAATTTAGTGAAATTAAGCCTGATTTAATTCAAAACTTTAATAGTCTTATAGAAATGGTCGCATTTGATATCTTTTTATGCAATACCGATAGGCATATAGAAAATATATGTTTCTCAAAGCAAAATAATAAGTACTTACCAGTTCTTATTGATCACACAAGATGTTTGGGGGGATATGGACCTGATGATTTAGAAAAGCTGGACAACGATGTATTTCACTACTACTTTAATTTTACAGGACTTGATTTTATTAATGATCGTATTACTAGCATGTATGTGTTTCAAGATATAATTAAAAGAATAAAGTCTTTAAATATTTCTGAAACTATTAACTTTTCACTTGAAGAAGAGTTACGAGTGTTTGTTGATTCTTGTAATGCATACGATGAGGGTATCTTTGAAGAATTAGTTGTAACTTTAAAGTCTCGGCAAGTTAATATTGATGAAATTATAAAAAAATCATTAGGATTTTAGATTGAATTAATAAATTAGACTGCTTATAACTGCTGTGTGGAGGCTCAAGACCGAAATGCCGCCAGCCCTCGTGCCAGCGGCGAATAAAGCGATTGTTTAGGACGTGAATGATATGATCGAGGTTGCGGCAGCTATTATTGAGAATAGACAAGGTCAGATTCTGATCGCGAGAAGGAAGCAGGGGAAGTCCCAAGCAGGAATGTGGGAGTTTCCGGGCGGCAAGATTGAAGCGGGTGAGACGGCCGAAGCTTGCTTAAAGAGAGAGCTGCTCGAGGAAATGCATATCGAGATTAACCCATATGCTTATTTTGGCGTTAATGATTATCATTATGGCGCGACCCACATTAGGCTGATTGCATATAAAGCGACGTTTGTCAGTGGTGAGATCATGCTGGTTGATCATGATGAGTACCGTTGGATCACTGCTGCCGAACTCGGGGAGTTTACGTTTGCTCCGGCAGATATTCCATTCGTAGAGATGCTGGAAGTAGGGAAGCAGCATGGAGGTTAATGAGCTTAAACAAAGAATCGCGAACCTGTCGATCTGGAAAAAGAACGGGCAACGCGCTCCGCATAAGCCATTGTTAATCCTGTTAAGTCTAGCTCAATTCCAACAGCAGCATACGGTTTTGCCTTATGAGATGGTGAGAGAGAAGCTGAAGAAGCTGCTTGTTGAATTTGGCCCGGCGAGAAAGTCCTATCATCCGGAGGAGCCTTTTGTTAGGCTTTCTACGGATGGAATATGGGAGCTTAGTCAGTCCGTGGATAAGAAGAACTTCTCGGATAAGCTACTGCTGATGGAGCATGTATCCGGTGGTTTTAATAACGAGGTGCTTGAGTTGCTTCGCAGCAATCGCTCCCTTATTCAGGAGTTGGCGGAGATCCTGCTTACGGAACATTTTCCGGATAGTATTCATCAGGATATTATGGACGAGATAGGACTCGACTTTTCCATCAAGTGGAAAAGACCGCGTGATCCAAACTTCAGAGATCGCATTTTGAAGGCTTACGAATACAGCTGCGCGGTGTGCGGTTTCAATGTACGGCTTGGTAACAATCTAGTTGCTATAGATGCTGCGCATATCCAGTGGCACCAAGCCGGTGGGCCTGACAAAGAGGATAACGGAATCGCCTTATGCTCCCTGCATCATAAGCTGTTCGACCGTGGTGTATTTACGATAACCGAGGAGCGGGAGCTGCTTGTTGCAGAACAAGCCCATGGCACAAATGGCTTTAATGAGTGGCTGATGAGATTCCACGGTCACAAGGTTCGCGAGCCAATTAATCCGGACTATATGCCGAAGGATAACTTTGTTCATTGGCATTTTCGAGAGGTGTTTAGAGGCCCGGCGAGGTATAAGGTGTGAATATATGAATCCAATGAGAACTCAACCAAGAATGGTTGAGTTTTTTTGTTTGAATTGTCACAAAATGCTAATCTCGCGTGTTACAACTTATATGAGGCCTCGGGAAGTTAAGAGTGGAGGGTATATGGATAAGAGCACGCGCAACAATACCGCCGATATTGAACTATGGATACGACTAGTTAAAGAAGGAAATAAAGATGCTTATCAGCATGTCATTGAATTCTATCAGCTGCCTTTATATCGTTATGTCTATCATTTGCTCCACAATCGGGAGGAAGCGGAAGATGCCGTTCAGGATGTGTTCCTGCAAGTGTTTAGGAACATGGATAAGTATTCACGGCAGATTTCTTTTACTTCATGGTTATACAAAATTGCTTATCATCATTGCTTAAACATTATCCGTAAACGCAAAGGCTTACTGTCAAGGCTGCATCTGTTCCAGCGAGAGGCAGTTACAACCGATTATGATTCTTCAATGAGAGTTGATGAAATGTTAAGAGGTTTATCATTGGAAGAAAAACAAATTATGCTTTTGCGAGTAGTAGAAGAACTGACCTTTGAAGAAATATCTCTAATTCTCGATTGCAAGGCAGCGACAGTGCGAAAGCGTTATGAGCGCACGAGAGTTAAAATGCAACGCAATTATGCACATGAGGAGGGGAAAAGCATTGGAAAAGAATCTTGGACTTCCATTACACCAGAAAGATAATTACAGCGATGAGCTCACTGATGCTTATCTCAACATCCCATCCCCCGTTCGATCGAGTAGTGACGTGACAACAGATGTATTAAGCAGATTGCTAGAAGAGAACGAAAGCATTCGTACTCCAAGAGGTCTGTCTTACAGCGTTATAAAGAGAAGTATGTTTACTCGTGTAGCTGTAATGGTCTGTCTATTTGTGCTGCTTGGAGGAACGTGTTACGCAGCGTATTCCGGATATATGTTTTCGCTGCGCGATAAGTCGGGCAACACATCGCTTCAAGTGGCTCCAACCGATATACCTTCCGCCCCCGTAGAAGGAAATAGAATACTGGATCGCGTGCGTGACGGGCTGAAGGATGGGGAGCAAGCGGTTGTGTACGTGGGGGATCAGGCGATAAGTGAGCAAAATGGTAAGTTGCTGCCTCAGAAAGGCTCTCATTATTCCATTGTCGTAAAACCTTTGGAGTTCGATACTCCCGAGCGCATGAATGATTATTTGTTAAGGCACGATACCACAATCAACTTGCCATTGTCTAAATGGAAGGGTTGGCATCTTAACCGGTCGGAGCTGCAAAATGATATTTCGAATAGTAGCTCAAATAAGCGAAAGTGGATAACTGAGGATGACGAAGAATCAGGCCTGAACTATAAATATGCCGTGGAACCAAGTGGAACGAAACCTCAATTTTTAAAATGGTTTTATAACAAGCAGAATGAAGAAATCATGCTCACGGTGTCCTTAGATATTCCGATTCTGCCGATTTTCTATGACAGTCACCCATCCTCTGACTCTATACTTTCGATAAAAGGAGTCGACACTTATATTTATCGGGATACCACTGGGAGTGAGAAGTCGATAAATTGGTCGGAGAAAGTAGCCGAGGGCAATTATCGTAGCTATTCTGTTATTAGTAATACCGCTGATGAAAATGAGCTGCGTCAGTTCGCAGCGGCAGTTATTGCTCATAATGATTAATGGGATTTGAAAAATCACGCCAATTGGTGATCCGATTAGCGTGTTTTTTTAGTTTGTATGAGTTTTGTGGTTTATGCGGTCATGTTAGTATGCTATTATAACGGTATTATCCGAAACATACGTATACTAACTTAACTTACAATTGAATGCGAATACATAGTCACTCATCCAATTTAAAAGGGGACTACGATCATGCAAAAAATCATTCGATTACGCTGTGAGTACAACCATAACCCCATCGGCATACAAACAACCCAGCCTCGCTTGAGTTGGGAACTAGAATCCTCCAAACGTAACCGGAAGCAGGCTGCCTATCAGATTATCGTATCCAAGAGTGAAAAGGGTGCGCTCTCCGGAATCGGCGATCTGTGGGATTCGGGCAAAGTCAAATCTGCGGAAACCTTCCACATTGATTATGCTGGCAGCCCACTCGCTAGCGGACAACGCTGTTACTGGACGGTCAGATGCTGGGATCAGGATGGAGATCTATATGAAGCTGAAGAGACTGCTTTTTTTGAGATGGGTATCCTGAGCCCAGATGAATGGACCGCACAGTGGATAGGAACAGATGAGACGATTGCATCACCGTTATTCAGAACATCCTTCCACATTGATAAAACGATCAAGCAGGCTTCCATATCAGTCTCGGGACTCGGCTACTTCGAGCTGTATATGAACGGCAATCGAGTCGGAGATCATGTCCTTGTTCCGAACTGGACGGATTATGATGACCGCCAGATCGAAGGGCTGCTGTATCCTTTCGATGATCAGACATCCAAGAGGGTCAATTATCTTCAATACGCTGTGACAGATAATATCCGGCAAGGTGAAAATGCAATCGGAGTCATGCTCGGGAACGGCTTCTACAACCAGACGGAGAGAACAGTTGAAGGGAAAATGCGATATGGCGCTCCCCGATTAATTTTGCAGATGACCCTAACCTATGAGGATGGTACGGTGGATTTCATCCGCAGTGATGAGAGCTGGAAATGCATCTCCGGCCCAATTGTGTTTAATAACGTTTTTTACGGAGAAATTTATGATGCAAGGCTGGAGCAACCAGGTTGGGATGGCCCTAACTTTGACGATTCGTTCTGGGAACATGCCCGCTTGGTTCGTTCT
Organism: Paenibacillus glycanilyticus NBRC 16618; assembly: GCF_004000805.1. GTDB lineage: Bacteria > Bacillota > Bacilli > Paenibacillales > Paenibacillaceae > Pristimantibacillus > Pristimantibacillus glycanilyticus. The sequence continues at coordinate 31,116 of NZ_BILY01000039.1, read as the reverse complement.
CCAAAGGGCCAGCTGACGGCGCAGATGTCTCCTCCGGATAAAAAGATCAGCACGCTCAAACCCATCTCCCGTGCGGAGCCCAAACCTCATACTTACATCTTCGATTTTGGTCAAAACTTCTCCGGCTGGGTGCGCATTCGTATGCAAGGCAAAGCCGGGCAGCAGATTACGATGAGGTTTGCAGAAAATCTCGAAGCCGATGGCACGCTAGATATGCTGAGCTGCGGTGGTAACGACCAAATTCAATCCGATATCTATATTATGAAAGGCCAAGGAACAGAGCAATACGAGCCCCGATTTGTCTGGCATGGTTTTCGTTACGTGGAGGTCACCGGGTATCCCGGTATACCGGACCTAACGGATCTCGAAGGCATTGTTGTCCATGCTTCGGTCGAGCCTACCGGCGAGTTAGCTTGCTCTGATCCGTTACTTAACCAAGTGCAGAGCGCGTATCGTTGGTCTCAGCTGACCAATATGCATGGCGGCGTGCCAAGCGATTGCCCGCACCGCGAACGCCTTGGATACACAGGGGATGGGCACCTGACGGCGGAGGCGGCGAGTTATAACTTTGATATGGCTGCTTTTTACGAGAAGTGGATCGGGGACATCAGCGATTCGCAGAACAAACAGACGGGCTTTGTGCCGCATACGGCTCCGTTCAACGGGGGTGGAGGCGGAGTCGCTTGGGGATCCGCGTATATCATTATGCCGTGGACGATGTATCGCATGTATGGGGATCGTCGACTGCTCACTGAGCATTATGCAGGGATGCAAAGCTGGATCAACTATCTAGGTACGCGTAATCGCGGAGGTCATCTGGTTGAATTCGAGGAACCGGACAGCTGGTTCCTTGGGGATTGGTGTATCCCGGGTGCGAATGAGCTTCCTCCAACCTTAGTGAGCACGTTCTACTATGCCTATACGGTAAGGATGATGTCCGAAATTGCCGGAGTGCTTGGTCATGAAGAGGACGCCCAACAATACGCGAGGCTGTTTGACTTCATATGCTCATCGTTTAACGAGGCGTTTTTCGATCCCGAAACCGCCACTTACTCCATAGGTCGGCAGGGTGCGGATCTGTTCCCGCTTGTTCTGGGCTGCGTTCCCGAGGAACATGAGGATCAAGTGTGGGAGCGGGTGCTGAAGCATTACCGTGATGATCTAGGCGGGCACTTGGATACCGGTATTTTCGGAACCTTCTTCTTGTTCGATCTTCTGATCGAGCGGGGAGAGACGGATCTAGCGTTAAAGATGGTCGCGGCAAAAGACTACCCCGGCTACGGCTACATGATCGAAAACAGCGCCACCACCCTATGGGAATCCTGGGACGGACATGACTCCCATAATCATCCGATGTTCGGAAGCGTCAGCTCCTGGTTCTACAAGCATGTGGCCGGGTTGTCCCCGCATCCGGATTCCGTAGCATTCGGGCAGGTTGTCTTTAAACCGTTCCGTGTGAACGAGTTAAGCCATGCGTCCGCATCGGTTCATACCATTCGCGGCGAATATGCCGTTCGCTGGTCCAGAGAGGATAGCAGCAGCTGGGCCTGCGAGATCCAGATCCCGCCTAACGGCTCGGGAGAGGTTTATTTTCCTAATCAAAGCTGCAATGCTCTTATAACGTCTATCTTCGAAACAGGATCCAACCAAATCATATGGCCGTCATCTGATATAGATCAATCACCGGATACGATCCAATGGAGGGCGGAACCGAACGATATCGTCGTCACTCTAGGTTCAGGTCGATATGAGTTCAATGTGACCGTAAAACCCGAGTAAAATAACGCCTGAGCCAATCCGCAATGGTTCAGGCTTTTTCATGGGAACGTTTGGCTAAATCCGAATAATCCAGCCCATGTCTCTTACGAAGAGTCTATAATGAAATAACTGGAAGTTTAATGGAGAAAGCGAAGTGAAAGCCATGCTGAATCAAGCCATGGAGCAAAGCTTAAGCAAACTAATGACGAAGATTCTTCGGCATACGCCGGAGCAGTTCGGGGTCAGTCTTGATCCGGAGGATGGTTCCTGCGGGATGCACGTTTTGCTCGAGGCGATACAAGCTCAGCCGAAGTGGGCCGGGATCACAATTGAAGATATAGAGCAGGTCGTGCGCAATTCGGAAAAGCAGCGTTTTGCCATCGAGGATGGACGTATTCGGGCAAGATATGGGCATAGTCATGATAGAGTCCAATATACGGCGGGCGAACCACCGGCAGTCCTCTATCACGGCACCAACAGGAAGGCCTTGCCTTCCATCTTGGGAGAGGGGCTTCATCCGATGAACCGTCAGTATGTGCATTTGTCGGAGGGGACTCATTTTGCAACGCTGGCGGGAAGCCGCAGGGGAGAGCTTGTGATTTTGAAGATAAATACGTCGCGTGCAAAAGAAGCGGGTGTCGTTTTCTTCTTTGCAGGCAACGAGGTGTGGCTGGCGGACCATGTTCCGGCAGATTGCTGCTCGGTCTTTGAACAGAAATAAGGGAGTAGATAACAATGACAAATTCCATTATAGATATCGGCGTGAATCTGATGCACCGTTCTTTCCATGAGGATCGTGACCAAGTGGTTGCCAGAGCGGCGGAGAATCATGTCACGCCTCTTATTATCACCGGCACTAGCTTAAGGAACAGTGTGGACGCGGCACGTTATGCCGGAAGATATTCCGGGAAGCTGTATTCCACGGCAGGCGTACATCCGCATGACGCGAAGAATTGCAATGAAGAGACGATTGCGAAGCTGCGCGAGTTATCAGCCATGCCGCAGGTGGTTGCGATCGGGGAGTGCGGGCTGGATTACAATCGGGACTTCTCGCCGAGGGATGTGCAGCGGAAATGGTTCGGGGAGCAGATTCGTCTGGCGCTTGAGCTGGATATGCCGTTGTTCCTTCATGAACGGGAGGCGTCGGCGGATTTTATCGGGATGCTGAAGGAGCATCGCGTGCAAAATGCCGTCGTGCATTGCTTTACGGGCACGCTGCAGGAGCTTAAGGCATATCTGGAGATGGGCTGCCATATCGGGATTACGGGTTGGATTTGCGATGAGCGGAGAGGTAAGCATCTCAGAGATCTGGTGCGGATGATTCCGCTGGACCGGCTGATGATCGAGACGGATGCGCCATTCCTGACGCCTAGGGATTTGAAGGAGAAGCCGAAAGACGGGCGGAATGAACCGGCCATTCTGCCGCATATTTTGCAGGCGGTTGCGGAGTGTATAGGGAAACCGGCGGATGAAGTGGCTCAAGCGACTACGCAGACGGCGAAAGCCTTTTTCCGCATCTAAGCATAGAAAAAAAGCGCCGGGCTTCCCTTGGCCGACGCTTCCGCTTTATTTCCTTCTAAATTGCTTTGCCCACTCGTTAATGACTTCATCTCGAGTCATGTTCTGTTTCCTTGGCCACTTGGATGTCTCCCATTCATGAATGGCTTGCTGTTTGGTCTCGTAGAAACGATGATCGCAAATATTCCAGGAACAATACAGCTTCCGATACCATTTGCCGTTTGAAATCTCATCAGTGAAGCGGCGCACCGCTTTTGCTGCCTGGCGTTTAGCCCAGCTAGTACCGGGAGTGTGATGATCTGTACATGCAGGTGATTTCTTGAAGCTTCTGCTCATAACGCTCTAACCTCCTTAGGGGGAAGCTAGAGGCCGTCCAATTTCTTCATTGGTCACCTCATCCGAAGTTAATGGTTAATTGAATATATTAACGCTGCAGCTCTGAAAATGTTTCTACTACAGAAAGGTGGTTAAGCCTATAAAATATTTCAAATTCAGCCTATGGTCCGCGATTAATTCATCCGATCCGAAGGAGCGAGAGCGGGCGAAAGAAGAGTGGAGGCGGAACGATAAGCAGTATTGGGAAGAGTATGAGAAGCTAGCAGGCAGAATGGATAAGGAGCTCTTTGCCTTCTTCCATACGTTCAGCTTTCATGATTATGATTTGAAGGAATATAAGCTCGTGCAAACCGAGGTCCATTACGAGAAAATCGTGGATTTGCATATTACGGTATCGAATGCCCGGGACGAATGGACGCTGGTCTACAACAATGTCATCAGGGTTGGCATCGCCATTGAGCCGCCCGACCTGCTTGACCGCAGGGGCTTCGATGATTGGGGTTACGATGAGCTGCTGATCGTGGACGAGAAGACCCTTTCGCATGAGATCCTCTTCGCTTCGGGAGCCATCTTTCTCATTCATTTTCCAGACAGAGGAATAACGGTGAAGCAGAATTAAATCTCTCATATATCTTCCCTTACGATTTCTCTTTTTTGCTATACTAAGGTTAACTTCCGATTACTAGGAGGAACCTCATCGTGAACTGCTCTTTTGATTTTCTGTATCAATTTGTCAGGGAGGCGGATAGCTTTATCGATTTCCATACGCATGCCAGCTATGAGGTGGTCTATTACGTAAGTGGCAGCGGAACGACTCAAATCGGTAAATCCGTCTATGAATATGCTCCCGGAACATTCACGATAATCCCTCCGCACACGAAGCATAATGAATATCGCCACACCAACAGCGAAGTGTTGTTCGCTTGCTTCTCTTATGATAACGCCATGTTTACGCTGAATAACGGACTGTATACCGATCATGACCGCAAGCTAGGGCAGCTGCTTCGGGCGATGCAGGATGAGCTGGGCAGCAAGCGCCATTATTATCATCTTACGCTGCACGGCCTTCTCTGCCAGGCCATTGCGGAGATTGGCCGGTTAACGGATAACGCTGACGCGTACCACGCCGGAACCAACGACAAAGTGAACTATGCGAAGAATTATCTGGAGCAATATGCATCGGAATCCGTCGATCTACAGGCGATTGCCCGCAGCTTGGGATACAGCTATGATCATTTCCGCCATTTCTTCAAAAGAGAGACCGGCTATTCGCCTAACCAGTTTGTAATAAGGAAGCGGGTGGAGAATGCGAAGGCGCTGCTCCTTCACTCCGAGAAGTCGATGATTGAGATTGCGCATGAATGCGGGTTCAGCAGCGCCCCTCAGTTCAGCATGCTGTTCGGCAAGCACACGGGTGTATCTCCCCGTGCCTTTCGGATGGATAACCAGATCGTATAAGAATACAGCCGATTTCGGCTAGTTTTAGGAGACCTCTCTCCTTATGATAGAAATAGTTCTACTATTCTGAATAAACGGAGTGAATGCCTTGAACTATCCTATTCTACCCGACGAGCTGCGTATAAACCGGCTGGAACCCCCGGCAGGCCGGGTACATGCCGTACTCGATACCGATACCTTTAACGAGATTGATGATCAGTTCGCCCTTGTCTACGCGCTGTTATCTCCGGAGCGGATCCAGCTGGATGCGATCTATGCGGCGCCGTTCTGGAACGAGCTGTCCGATGGACCGAAGGACGGCATGGAGAAGAGCTATGAAGAGATCAATAGAATTCTGAATCGGTTGGGCTGCGAAGAGGACAATGCGGTATTCCGGGGCTCGGACAGCTATTTGCCCGGTGCCGCACAACCGGTAGACAGCCCCGCTGCCCGGGATCTGGTCCGGAAGGCGCTCGCGTCGCCCGACGATGAACCCCTTTATGTAATTGCGATCGGAGCGATCACGAATATTGCATCGGCCATTTTACTGGAGCCTTCGATAATCGGCAAGATTGTGGTCGTCTGGCTTGGCGGCCATCAGCTGTCATGGAGAGACACGAAGGAGTTCAATCTTGCCCAAGATATTCACGCATCGCGGGTCATCTTCGACAGCGGCGTGCCGCTCGTTCTTGTCCCGTGCCACGGCGTGGCTTCGCATCTGATTACGACGCTGCCGGAGATCAGGCATTTCGTGCAGGACAAAGGGGAGATCGGCGCTTTCCTGGCGGAGCGGTACGAAGGCTGCAGCAGCGATCATTACGGCTATTCCCGCGTCATTTGGGATTTATCCGCCGTGGCTTATCTGGTGAACCCTGCGTTGGTTCCTTGCGATCTCGTTCACAGCCCGGTGTTGACCGATCAGGTGACGTGGAGCTTTGACGCCGGCAGGCATTTGATCCGCTGTGCCCACTCAGTTAACCGTGACGGTATTTTTAAAGATCTCTTCCGCAAGCTGGAGCAGGCCGCGGGAGCGGTATTGCAGGAAGCGGAGGCGTAGAGGATGGAGCATACCGTACTGAATGTCGGCCTTATTGGACTGGGAGAGGTCGCGCAGGTTGTCCATCTGCCCGTGCTGCAGTCGCTGCCCCAGTATTACCGGATCGCCGCTTTATGCGACGTTTCGCCGAAGCTGCTCCGCCATATCGGGGAACAGTACCGGGTAGAGCGGCTGTATACCGATATGAACGAGCTTGTGCGGCAGGAGGATCTGGACGTCGTCTTCGTCCTGAACAGCGATGAGTACCATGCGGACTGCGCGATTGCCGCGGCGAATGAAAAGAAGCATGTGCTGATCGAAAAGCCAATGTGCTTGACGTTCGCCGAGGCAGATGCGATTATCGAAGCGCGGGACCGCAACGAGGTGCAGATCATGGTCGGCTATATGCGGCGTTATGCGCCATCCTTCGTCCAGGCAGTCAAGGAGATCGGCGGCATCCGGGAAATCGGCTATGCCCGGATTCGCGACATTATTGGCCCGAATGGCTTTTTTATCCGTCAGAGCAGCCATACGGTATCGTTTGACGATATTCCGGAGCCGGTCAAGACGGATCGTAAGCAGCGGGCGGAACGACTGGGACAAGAGGCGACTGGACTAGCCCCGGATCATTCTTTGTTCGGATTCTACCGGTTCCTGGCCGGGCTTGGAAGCCATGATCTGTCGGCGATGCGCGAAGCGATCGGAATGCCGTCCTCCGTTATCGGGGCGAAGCTGGCGATGCAACCAGGCAGCATGTTCCTGAATGCGATCTTTGACTACGGACCTTCTCGGTCACTTATGAGACGGGCTGCGATCAGCAGGGCCGCTTTGATGCGCATGTGGAAGTGTACGGCAGCCGCAAATCGGTAAAGGTGCAGTATGACACGCCGTATATCCGGCATTTGCCGACAAAGCTCTATATCCAGGAGACCGAAGGCGAGGCCTTCAGGGAGACCGTTCTTCGGCCGACCTATACGGATCCTTACACGCTAGAGCTCATCTATATGCATGATGTGATTGTAAGCGGCGGCATCCTCAAGACAACGCCGGAGGACGCAAGAGAAGATCTGGTATTGTTCCGCATGATTATGGAAGCGCTTCAACGATAGTTGAGCGGATGGATTGGACCGGCCGGTTCCCTGACAAAGGGCGGCTCCGGTCCTTCTGTGCTTGTATAGCGTAAGCATACTGCGGTTCTACGGACCATTCCGGAATTGACAGGAGGAGAAACATGCGATCTGCAAAATCTCATTCGCTGAAGAAAAGGGCGTATTTTTTTCTCATCTTAAGCTCATTAATCCCCCTTTCCTTAATCGGCTATATTTCTTATATCTCCTTGTATTCCCTGCATAACGAGAATATCGATGACGGCATACGCAGCAATGTGCTGCAGCTGCAGATCAGCATGAACAACGTGTTCAATAATCTGGAGGATGCTGCGCTGCAGCTGGCGATGTACAACGGCAAGGTGGCGGACGATATCGAAACGTTCATCAATACCGATGATTACATGACTCAATACGAAATGAAAAAAGCAGTCATCGACAATATTTCCCCGATCAATGCCGCCAAGCCCGATCTGGGCCTTATTTTCTTTTATTATGCGGACAAGAATGAGGTGTTGTTCGAGAATCAGAGCGTGAAGGACGGCTTTAGTCCTAAGATGCTGCCCGTGCTTGGAAGCGGCATTAACGCTTCCTATTTCGGACCGCATGTAACGGGCCGCGCCGCTGGGGCAGAGATGGTGTTCTCGATTGCACGCAAAGTGAATCTGATCGCCGGGGCGGACATGTACGTGTATATGGAAACGAGCCTGAAGCTGTTCCAGGATTTACTCCAGTCGCAGCAGTACAAGCTATCGGTGTCCAGCATTCTGCTCAATCAGGAGGGGAAGGTCATGTACAGCCAGCTTCCCGACGTGTTCCCGCTCGGGCAGAGTGTTGCTGTAGGAGAGCTGAATGAAGCCGGAAAGTCAAAGACGATCAAGCCAGGCTATTATGTCTATTCCCGGCAGGGTGAGCAAGGCTGGTATATTCTTGCGGCCGTGAACCGGAGGGAATACAGTGCTGATGTGTATCAGTGGATGAACAAGTTCGTCCTGCTGTCCCTTTTGTCGATCCTGATCAGCCTGCTGCTTGGCTTTTCGATTTGGAGAATTGTCTACAAACCGCTTCGGACCATTAACAAGGAAATTTTATTGGTGTCGCGCACCAAATTTAATACGAAGGCCAAAACCACGGGCATTATCGAATTCGACGGTGTACTTGAGCAATTTTATATCATGCGGAACCGGTTATCCGAGCTGTTCAAGGAACTCGAGGAGAAGGAGCGCAAGAAGCGGATGGTGGAGGTCGAGAAGCTGATGCATCAGATCAATCCGCATTTTTTGCATAATACGCTAAATACGGTGCAGTGGCTTGCCCGCATGAACGGACAGGATGAGATCGACCGGCTGGTCGCTTTGTTCACCCGCGTGCTGCATTACAATCTCGGCAAGGAAGGCGGGATCGTGCAGTTGGGCGAGGAAATCGCCGTTCTGCAGGATTACGTGGATTTGCAGCGGATTCGCTACGCCTACCATTTCGACGTGCAGCTTCAAGTCGATCCGGAGCTCTCGGATGTTCAAGTTCCCCGGTTTATTATGCAGCCGATCGTCGAGAATGCGATCTATCACGGGCTGAAGGACGAGAGCGGCCGGATAGAGATCGAGGTATTTCAGGACGGAGGCCTTCTCGTAATCGTCGTGAAGGATAATGGCGAGGGAATGAGCGAGGAGGATATCGGCCGGTTGCTGGCGGAACAGACGGATACGCATAAGAAAGTGGGAATGGGCATTGGGCTGAGCTACGTTAAGCATATGCTGGACGTGTATTACGGCGAGGCCGCTTCCATGAATATTATCGGCAGACAAGGAAGCGGTACGACATTCGAACTTCGGCTTCCCCTGAAGCGGGCGGCCCATAAGGAGGAGTCATATGATTCATGCGTTAATCGTGGATGACGAGATTTACGCCAGAAAAGGTCTGATCTCCGTGCTGCCCTGGGAGAAGCATGGATTCAAGGTGATAGGCGAAGCGAGCAGCGGCGAGAAGGCGCTGGAATTTCTCCGGAGCCATCCTACGGATGTCGTCTTCACCGATCTGACGATGCCGGGCATGTCGGGCTTTGAGTTGATGAAGGAAGCGCTCAAGGTGCATCCCGAGTTGAAGGTGGTAGTCCTGACCTGCCATCAGGATTTCGGTTTTATCCAGGATGCGATGCGACTTGGCGCGATCGATTATATTGTGAAAACCCAGCTCGAGAAGGAGAAGCTGGGGGAGGTGCTGGAGCGGATTGCGGCCCGGGTGAAGCATGGTCATCCCGCTTATCCCGGCTATCCGGATAAGGCTCCCGATCAGAGCGGCGAGCAGCGCAGGAAGTATTCCGACGAGGTGGTCGGAAGCATCCGTCAAGCCGTGAAATTCATTAACGAGAATTTGCTGGAGGGAATCCACCAGGAGGAAGCGGCCCGCGCGGCCAATATGAGCAGAGGCTACTTCAGCGCCTGCTTCAAGGATATTGTAGGCACGCCGTTCAGCGATTATGTCCGCAGCCGGAAGATCCAGAAAGCGGAGGAGCTGCTGCTCCGGACGACCAAGCCGGTCTATTGGATTGCCGACAGGCTTGGCTTCCAGGATGAGAAATATTTCAGCAAGCTGTTCCGCGAGCAGACCGGCAGAACGCCGACCGAATACCGGGAACAGGGAGGCAGGTCGCGATTGTAAGCCATAACCGTGCTTGCAGGCCAATGGTAGAAACTCATCCTCTCCTAGTAGGAGAATTGTCATTTCGAAGGCTCTATCCGCTACATTTTTCCCCTACTCCAATGAAAGCCGTCTATCTCTCGCTAGAAATGAAAGCGCTTATAATAAAGGTATGAAACGCCATAACTTGTTCCAAAGGGGGATTCAAGGTGAAACGGACAATCAAGACAGGTGTATCGGCTTCTCTGCTTGTCGCTTTGATGCTGTCGTCCGCGGCTTGCAGCGGCTCCAACAATCAAGCGAGCGGCGAGTCGCCGAAGAGCACGGCGGCAACGGCAACGGCAACGCCAACGCCGGCGCCGGCTGAGAAGCCGGACCCGTTCAGCAAGATGCCGGAGCTGGTCGAGTTTACGACAGGTATTACGTTGTCTACCGAGGTGAATATGCCGGCAGGAGAGAGCTTCGAGAACAATGATGTCCAGAACTGGTTCGAAGAGAACCTGAACGTCAAGCCGAAGCTGGCCTGGACGACAAGCGACCAGAACTTCGCCTTCGAGCAGAAGGTCAATCTGCTGATCGCGGCCAACAACATTCCCGACGTTCTGACGATTAACGTTGAACCAAACGGCCTGAACATACTCAGCAAGCTGGTCAAAGCGGGCATGGTGGAGGATCTGACGCAGGTGTATAACGATTACGCCTCCCCTTATTTAAAGGAAAGTATGAAGCTTGGCGGCGACGACGTATTCGACCCGGTCACCTTCGACGGCAAGCTGTACGCAATCCCTTCCTTGTCGGATATCGAAACGGCCATTCCGGTCGTATGGTCGCGCAAGGACTGGCTGGATCAAGCCGGCTTGCAGGAGCCTCAGACCCTTGACGATGTCGAAACGGCGTTAAAAGCGTTCAAAACGCTTGGCAAAACGGGCCAGCTTCCGACCCAGCAGAATATCTACAACGCGGATACCGCTTCGTTCGACTTTGTGTTCGGCGCTTATAACACTTACCCGGGCCAGTGGATCACGGGAGACGACGGCAACATCGTATACGGCTCGATCCAGCCGCAAGTGAAGGAAGCGCTGGCCAGGCTGGCCAAATGGTACAGCGAAGGTCTGATTCCGAAGGACTTCATGATGAGCGACAGCAACAAGGCGGTTGAGGCCGTCGCCAAAGGAGCGGCGGGGATCTTCGACGGCTCCTGGTGGGCGCCGTGGTATCCGCTGCCGGATTCGGTGAAGAACGATCACAATGCGAATTGGCAGGCTACCGTGCTGAAGGGGGTGGACGGTATCGCCCATGCAAGAGGCTACGGAAAGATCCGTTCGTTTGTCGTCATCAAGAAGGGCTTTAAGCATCCGGAAGCGATCATGAAGGCGATGAACGTCGCGCAGGACGCCAACGCGAAGAAGCTGGACTGGTACAACAAGCTGACCTTTGAGGCGGGCGGCAAGTATACGGATGCGAAGATGGGTCTGCTCCCGGTATCGGTAAGCGCGAAGGACCCGCATGAAATTTCCAACCGTTATAAGGATATTATGGCCGTCCTGAACGGCGAGAAGGATATCAATTCCTCCGAGCCGGAGACACAGGCGCAGGTCAAGACGATTCAAACGTACCAGGCGGCCACGGATAAATTCGCCGATATGGCGCTGTGGAGCGGGGCGAACAATTTCTATGTCGGTGCCGCCGGTCTCGTCAAAAATCCCGTTCAGCAGACGCTGCCCGCCTTTATCGGCACCACGGATCTCATGCAGAAGAAAAAGACGGCTCTCGATGATATGGAGAAGCAGACGTTCCTCGAGATTATTACCGGCAAAAAGACGGTTGACGAGTTCGATAGCTTCGTAACGAAGTGGAAAAGCATGGGCGGCGACGATATTACGGCAGAAGTGAATGCCATCGCCGGCAAATAATAGCCGTTCGAGCAAGCGCCGGTACGTCTCCAGCGGGCCGGCGCCTGCTTGCTGAAGAAACGAGGTGAAGTCTTGTGGCAAGGCCGCGCAATAAAGAAGTGATCCATTATCATATCATGCTGTTTCCCGCCATTGTAATGCTGGCCATCTTCTGCATCTATCCGACGCTTGGCTCCGTTATGGCTTTCAAAAGCTTCGACCCGATCAAAGGCATATGGGGATCGCCTTGGGTTGGTCTCGACAATTTCAGGAGCTTGTTCGAAATCCCTGATTTCAAGCGTATTACGGTCAATACGATCACGATATCGGTCGTGAAGATTGTATTAAACGTCTCCTGCGCGCTGGCATTCGCCTTGCTGCTGAACGAGACGAGGGTAAGATGGTTCAAGCGCTCGGTGCAGACCGTTGTCTATTTGCCGTTTTTCCTTTCCTGGGTTATCATGGCCGGTATTTTCAAGGATTTCTTCTCCGTGGAAGGGCTCATCAACGGCATGATCACGCGCTTGTCCGGCCACGAGCCGATCCTATTTTTTACAAGCAAAGCCTGGTTCATGGCCATTATCTATTTGACCGACGTATGGAAGGGCTTCGGGTTCAACGCGATCGTCTTTCTGGCGGCGCTGACGAGCATTAATCCAAGTCTCTATGAGGCGGCCGAGGTGGACGGCGCTTCGCGATGGAAGAAGCTGACGCATATTACGCTGCCCAGCATCAGACCGACCATCGTCCTTATTTTGATCCTCAGTCTTCAGGGCATATTGAGCGGCGGGTTCGACCAAATTTTCAACCTGTACAATCCGCTCGTGTATTCGGTTTCGGATATTTACGATACGTATATTTATCGAATGGGATTCCAGAACAACCAATATGAATTCGCTACGGCCGTCGGGCTGTTCCGGTCGGCGGTTGCTTTCCTCTTTATTTTCTGCTCGCAATGGCTGGCGGAGAAATACGGCGATTATAAGGTGTTCTAGGGCAGTGAGGTGACCGTCATGCTGACTATCAAAAAAACGAAGCAGGATTATATAACCGATACCGTCATTTATTTGATTCTGATTGTACTGGCCGTCACGACGCTGATCCCTCTGTTCAATATTCTAGCCGTGTCCTTAAGCGACAGCGCGAAGGCGACGGCTGGGCTGGTGACGGTCTATCCGCTTGGCTTCAATATGACGACGTATATGACGATTTTCAAGGATCATGCGATATTGACCGCGATTGGCGTATCGTTCAAGAGAGTGGTTCTCTCCTTAATAGTTGATATGGTTTTATGCGTTCTTGCGGCATACCCGTTATCCAGAAGCAGCAAAGCGTTTCCTTTCCGCGGCGTTTACATGTGGATTGTCGTAGGGACGATGCTGTTTGGGCCAAGCATGATCCCGATGTTTTTCACCGTGAAGGATCTGCATATGCTGGGGACGATATGGGCGCTGGTGCTGCCCGGAGCGGTCGGCCAATTCTATATCATTCTCATGATTAACTATTTCCGTTCGATTCCCCAGGAGTTGGAGGAATCGGCCAGCATCGACGGCGCCAGTCCCTGGCGCAGACTGCTGCAGATTTATCTTCCGCTCTCCATGCCCATTGTGGCGACGATTGCGCTGTTTGTTGTCGTTAACAACTGGAACGCTTATTACGACGGGCTTATTTATTCGATTAATACGGACGATTATCCGCTGCAGACGTATATTCAGCAGTTGGTCGTCAATCTGGATATGTCGATCCGCGACGTGGATCAGGTGAAAAATATGCTGGCGGTCTCGAACCGGAGCCTGACGGCGGCGAAGCTGGTCATTACGATGGTGCCGATTCTGCTGATCTATCCGTTCATGCAGAAATATTTCATCAGCGGCATCATGATCGGTTCGGTGAAGGAGTAACGAAAGATTCTCAGAGGATAAGAACTGATGGATAAGGGAGTGCTTATATGCCGAAAGTACTGGCGAAGGAACAGGTCGAACATTTTAAGGAAAAGGGCTGGGTCAAGGTTGAGCAGGCTTATCCGCGGGAAGAAGCGCTGAAGGTGCAGGATTTCTTGTGGAACGAACTGCTCGGGAGGCATGGAATCAAGCGCGATGATGCAAGTACCTGGACGCAGCCTGTCGTGCGCCTTGGCGATTACTGGGATCCGGTAACGGACGGCTGCAATACGGACCGGCTGACGGGAGCGATCGAGGACCTGCTTGGGGAAGGTCGCTGGCAGCTGGGCCAGACGAAGCATAAAGCGATGTGGGGCGGCTTCATCATCAACTTCGGACCGGAGGTTCCGGGCGGCTGGCATTATGACGGCAGTCACTTCCGTCACTATCTGGACAGCTGGGAGCAAGGACTGCTGCTGGTCTGCTTGTTCTCGGATGTGCGCAAAGGCGGTTCGGGTACGCTGGTGGCGGAAGGCTCGCATCATATCGTCGCGAAGATGCTGGAGAAGCATCCCGAGGGACTTGGCCTTGGTGAAGCGATTCGGGAATGCAACAAGCATCCTTGGCTGGCCGAGCTCGTGAAGGCACATGAGGCATCCGAGAGCATAGCCGGCGCAAGCCTGCAGGATAGGAAGGCGTATCTTGCTCCGTTTATGAACAAGGCCTACGAGGATCCTGAAGGGTATTCGCTTCGAGTCGTGGAGACGACAGGAGGACCGGGGGACATCGTGATCTGCCATCCCTTTCTGTATCACGCGCCATCCGATAATGAGCTTGGCGTCCCGCGCTTTATGTGCAATCGGGTAGCGCCAACCATGGAACGCATGCAGCTTAACCGGGATAATCCCGCAGACTATTCCGTCGTGGAGCAGATGATCCGCTCGTCGCTTGGCCTGCAGGATAGCGATGCGTGCACCTGGACGAGAGTGGATTCATAGAAGAATACTTGGAGGACGGAGGGGCGGAACGCTCCTCCGCTCACGTTCTATACAGGGCTCAGAATTGTCCGTTTAAAAGATTTTCCTAATGGGTTCCATTGGTATTAGCTATTTCCATTTGGATGTGCTATAATGAATTTATAAACGTGACCTGAATTCACATAACGTAGAGGGTTATTTTTTACAAAGGAAATAATCCTGCACGATATGTGAATTTTTTATTTTTTGAACAAAATAAGAATGTCATGTAAATCATATACAAGGTGGTAATTGAACATGGAACAAGGTACAGTGAAATGGTTTAACGCAGAGAAAGGTTTTGGCTTCATCGAAGTTGAAGGCGGCAACGACGTATTCGTACACTTCAGCGCGATCCAAGGCGAAGGCTTCAAATCCCTTGACGAAGGTCAACGCGTTGAGTTCAACATCGTACAAGGCAACCGTGGTCCTCAAGCGGAAAACGTTGTAAAACTGTAGGATTGTACGTAAAAATGCCCCGGACTTCAAGGTTTGGGGCTTTTTTCATTATTACAGATCAGAGGAAAGAGGGATATGATGTATTCTCGGAAAAAGACGGCTGAAGAACTGCCTACTGAATTAACAGTGGTATGGTCATGCTCGAGCGAGCAATGCAAGGGATGGATGAGGGATAACTTCTCATTATCCGAAGCTCCCGTATGCTTCCTATGCCAATCCCCGATGATCAAGGAAGAAAGAATGCTGGCTGTGGTAGCAAATACCAGCTTTAGCCATCAGAAATAGAAGGACGAAAGCATCTCCTCATGAGGGAGATGCTTTTTTGCTGCCAACAGTTTTCCAGCCAGGAGGGGCCGTATATGCGAGGTTTCGGCATGTCTATGTTATTTGCCAGCATCGTGCTTCTTATTCTTATTGGGGGAGTGCACAAGATTCCGTTGGATGAACAGACGTTAGCGGAGCGGGCATTAACTATGCGGGGTTATAAGCTGACCGATGACGCGGTAACGATTGACCGTTATATATTGGATAAGAGTATGCTGAAGGTTGAAGAAGGTAATTGGTCAAGGATTATGATATGGGGTACACAGAAGGTATCACCGGATGCGTACTTAGGCACAATGATAGAGGAATATCATTTTGTCGTTACGAATCATCCTCTGAAGAGATTTTCCAAGACGAATACGGCGGTTACGGTCATGCTGGCAGAAGGCAGGGTGATCGGAGGGTATGCTTTTCCTCTTCCTCTAAGCAATGGTGCGATATTTATGGGCGGTTCAAGCTATTTGGATGGATCGGATATGGAGCATATAACGGGACTTACTTACGCCGAGTGGTTAGATCAGTGGACGTTGAAATATGGAAAAGTGGACTGAACCGACAGATCATAAAGGACGGAAGGCAGCCTGAACGCCCTCCCGTCCTTTATTTTTTTACTTGGCAGCAGCCCCGCGCCCTATCCCCGCAACCATCCGCGCAAGGCCATACACCATCAAGTACCCCGTGCTGATGATAAAAGTCGGCGACCCCAGCACCGAGTGGATCTCGGTCATGTATATGGTATTGTCCATTATGGTTCGGGTGGCGGAAGTAGCGATGACGGTGGAGGCCAGGAAGATCGCGATGGCGGCGAGACCGCCCAAGACGGATTTGCCTATCTGGCTCCGGTAGCTGATCCATCCGACAAGGGCTGCTGCTATGGCCAGCCCTGCTCCGATGATAAAGATCATAAGGTTCACCTCTATCTACAGCTTTAGGCAAAAGAGCGATTCTTATGCGGTTTCTAAATTGACAGCGGTTTTGAGAATCGTTATCATATAAGAGGATTCTTTACATAGGATGAAAGAGGCAGTCTGGCGGTTCAGAAGGCCTAGGGGAATCATGAAACGGAGGTCGGAGACGTTGTTCGATTTTAGTCTCGTAAAGATGTATTATCATATTTCGCCCGAGGGGGCGGAGCATCCGATTTACGATATACCGGCAACGGGCTTTTTTGATCCGGCTACTCTGCAGGAGGCGCTTAAGCGGAGCGGTGAGACGGTGCAGGCAATCTCGAACGCGCTGCCGGCATCGTTCATCGGAACTTCCCTGTGCAAAGTAAGCATCGTGCAGCTGTTGTTCGCTTCGATGTACAATCAGTTACTCGATATGTATCCGGATAATATCAACTACCAGGTGGAGATGCATGACGATCATGCCCATCTGGGCTATAAAATAAAAGAGCTCCGCTCCATTCCGGTGCCAACGGAGCCCGAAGAGCGTAAAGCCTTCCTGCTTCAACACTGGGCGGAGTATTTCACGAATTTCGTTACGCCTGCGATTGAAGCGATAGCCGAAGCCGGCGACTTGAAGCCGGATGCGATCTGGCAGCAGTTCAGCGGTCAGCTCAAGATGACGCAGGATTTCGTTGCGGCTCACATGCAGATGCCGCAGCTCACGGAGCAATTCCTGGCGGATAGCAAGCTGCTTGCGGAATTCCTTGATCCCGCCTTGTTCAACCGCAGACGCAATCCGTATTATCTCGCGAACCCGCGCTACGTGGAGAACCCGTACAATACGGAGGAGAAATGGCTTATTCCTTCCTCCTGCTGCATGTACGACCGTCGAGAGAACGGTACCAAATGCTACACATGCCCGCGTATGACCCATGACGAGCGTGAAGCGAGAAAATGCGAAATTCTCGCGGAAGCCGCCGTGCACTAATACTTGCTTTCTACATAAAAAGAGTATCTCCAGGCCGGGTTAACCGGAAGGAGATACTCTTTTTACGTTCATCCGTTGTTTCATCCATTATCTTCGCGTAGATAGGAATGCTCGCTATTGAGCAGCTTCTTCAGGTCCCCACGGATGATCGTATCCTTTAATTCCCTTGGCTTGAAAGGAATGAGCGGCGATAAATAAGGAACGCCGGCACTCTTGAGCTGCGCCATGTAGATAATAACCAATGTAGTTCCCACTATAATCCCCGTGAAATCCAGGAAAGCTCCTAAGAATAGAAATACGAATCTCAGGGTTGAAATGGCGGCGACTAACTTATTCAAGACGAGAAAGGTTAACATGAAGGTGACCGCAACGCTGACCAAGGCGAAAGGGTGGGTCAATTTGACTTTAACCAAGGAATCTCCAATCGTAATGGTACCCACTAATGAAATCAGGATGACTAAGCTTTGCGGAAGGCGGAAGGCAATATCGATCATGGTTCTAAAAATAAAGACGAGCAGGACCATCTCGAAAAACGGGTTGAGCAGTACCCCTTTCGGAATGAGGACCTTTGCGAAGGCCTCCGGAAGCTCGCTTTGATGGAAATTGCATAACGCAACAAAAATGGCAGGTATATAAATCGATAACAAAAAGCCTATAAACCTTGTGATTCTGTTTATTAACCTGCCGTAACGCGTATAGTACTCATCCGGCGTTTGGATGTTGTCCGTAAATAAGGCCGGAACTATAATTGCCCGTGGCGTTCCATCCACAATCACCGCAACCCTGCCCTCGTACAAGCTCGAAGCGATGCTATCCGGCCTTTCGGAAGTCTGGCTTAGAGGGAATATGCTCTTGCTGAATTCAAGCGCCTCTTCAACGATTCGGGATTCGGTGACGTACTTTACTTTAATGGCATGGAGCCGATTCTGGACGAATTGCAAAACCTGCTTATCGACAACTCCGTTAAGGAACAGAATGGACACGTTAGTCTTGGCCAGGATTCCGACTTGTTGGGTATCTACACTGAAATCAGGGGTCTTTATCATCCCCCGCAGCAAGTTGATGTTCGTGGAGGCTTTTTCCGTCAGACCGATAATGGGCCCGCGCGGAGCTCGCTCCGAAATCGGCTTTTCCAGGCTTCGTTCTTTCCACTCCGCGATGTCGATCAGAATGGCTTTTGCATAACCTTCAAAGAGCAGAACGGCTTTGCCTTCGACAAGTCCGCTTGACAGCTCCTGGAACTCGTAGACGGTCGATGTTTCGGGAGCTTCTATTACTTGAGTGGCGACGTAGTCTATAAGCTCCCGTTCAACCATCGTCATGTGCAGCACGGGGCGGATAACCGATTCCTGCAGCCGCTTGCTATCGATTAACCCATCTATGTAGACAATAGAAGCTTTTAAATGAGCAGCTTGAATGTCCCTGATCTTCAAATCGGTTGTATGATGGAAGCGTTGTTTGATGATCGCAAGGTTTTGGTCCAATTGCTTCTGCAGCGTTTTCGGCTCGGTGTCGGTCATGATGCAGCTCCTTTAAGCGTCAACCTGTATAGGTACAGGTTGGAGCAAACAGAACCTTATTATACGCTTCGAACTGCGAACGCCGGATCAAATCAATTCGGCATCGGGAACTGCATTTGCAGCCGGTGAATAAAGGTTTTGATAATCTTGGAATTGGACTTGCTCTTCGATTGCATCCAGCCAAGCGGGACGGGCGGTGCGGTAGGCAGATCAATGTCCAGTATTTTGTAGGTCGGGTAGTTCTGGTAATTGCCGTAGTTGAAGGAATAGTTTAAACCGAGCGTAATGGCGAGCTCATCGTCGAGAGCCTGACGGATGGCCTCCAGATTATTGGTCGTGAACAGCAGGTTGGTTGCGCCGTAATGCTCGTTCAGGTGCTTGATGTACCAATCGATATAGTCCTCATTGTAGAGGGCAAGCGGATAACGCAGCAGATCTTCTGCCTTTACACGTTCGCGCAAGGCGAGCGGGCTATTCTTATTGACGCAGCAAGTCATGCTGACGTCCATTACTTTCGTGAATTTGAGTCCTTCGACGCTAGGCTCGAGATCTTTGTAGAGGACGAGCAGGCCAAGGTCGATTTTATTCTGGTGAATGCTAGTGATCATCTCCTGGGAGTGGGTCTCCGAAATCTCGATCCGGATATTCGGAAAATCCTTCTTAAACGCCGCTATCGTCTTCACCAGCAGAGACATCGGTCCCGGAATGGTGGCAATGCGCAGCTCGCCGCTGATCGTATTGGTGAAGCTTTGCGCCTCTTCGCGCAGCTCCCGTACTTTTTCGATAATTTCGCTAACCTTCTCGATAAGGATGGTTCCTTCTGCCGTAGGGAAGGTCCCGTGCCTGGAGCGGGTGAACAGCTTTACGCCAAGCTCGGTCTCCAGATGCGTAATGGATTGGCTGATCGCGGGCAGCGTGACATGCAGGTTGTTGGAAGCGGCCGAGATCGACTTCACCTTGGCGACTTCCAGGATATATTCAAGCTGATCAATATTCATGGCAGATGATCGTTCCTTTATTTTTATTTAACATCCCGTAAATTTAACTAAATTTATTATTACACTAAACCGTCCTATACTTGAATGGTAAGTTCATTCTTTATTCGTTACGAGTTACACAACATAGAGACAAGGATGGTGCTTGGTTATGCGTCTGGAAGGCAAAGTAGCGATGATTACAGGTGCGGGTACCGGGATTGGGAAGTCGACGGCGCTTCGTTTTGCGAAAGAGGGAGCGAAGGTTGTCGTTACGGATATTAATGAAGCAAGCGTGAAGCAGACGGCGGACGAGGTGAAAAAGCTGGGCGGCGAAGCGTTAGCGATTCGCCACGACGTTGGCAGCGAGGACAACTGGATTCAGGTTGTTGACGAGGCGATTAAAGCGTTCGGAACAATCGACGTGTTGTTCAATAACGCCGGTATTTACGTAATCAAGCCGCTGTTTGACACAACGGTGGAGGATTGGAACCGTCTGATGAATATCAATGTGACCAGCGTCTTCCTCGGCATGAAGCATGTCATTCCGGTGATGCTGAAGCAGCAGCGCGGTTCGGTCATCAATGCATCTTCCATCGCGGGTATTGGCGGTTCGCCGAACCACGTGCTGTATGGCGCCAGCAAAGGCGCGGTGCGGACAATGACGAAGGATGTAGCGATGGAATTTGCCACGCAGGGCATACGGGTCAACTCGATTCATCCGGGGTACATTAATACGGCCATGGTTGATTATGCAGCGGCAACAACGCATCGCGACAAGGAAGCGCTTGGACAGGCTGTTTCGCCGATTGGCCGGGTAGGCAACGTGGATGAGGTTTCGAATCTCGTCTTGTTCCTGGCTTCGGACGAATCGTCTTACATGACCGGCACTGAGATGGTAATCGACGGCGGCGCGATGGCTAGATAAGCAATCATTTATTATTCTTCGAATAAGAGGTGGCATAACGATGCGTTTTGAAAACAAAGTAGCAATCGTAACCGGCGGAGCAAGCGGTATTGGGGAAGCGACAGTCCGTGCATTCGCGGCTGAAGGAGCGAAGGTTGTAATCGCGGATTTTTCGGACCATGGGGCAGCGGTAGCCGAAGAGCTGAACAAGCAGGGCTATGATACCCTGTTCGTAAAAACAAACGTAGCCGAAGAAGCAAGCGTCAAGGCGATGGTGGCCGCAACGGTGAAAAAATACGGCAAGCTGGATATCTTGTTCGCGAATGCGGGGATTGGCGCGCAAGGCGTTACTCATGAGCTGTCCATGAAGGACTGGCAGCGCATGATCGACATCAATCTGACTGGCGTATTCCTGTGTGATAAATACGCAATTGACCAGATGCTGAAGCAGGGCACTGGCGGAGCGGTCGTGAACTGCGGCTCGATTCACAGCCACGTGGCCCGCAACACCATTCCGGCTTATTCGGCGGCTAAAGGCGGCGTGAAGCTGTTAACGCAAAGCACCGCGATTGCTTATGCGCAGCAGAACATCCGCGTGAACGCGGTTTGCCCGGGCTATATCGATACGCCGCTTATCCAAGGCAGCAGCGAAGAAGCCCGCCAATATCTGATTAATCTGCATCCTATGGGCCGTCTCGGCAAGCCGGAGGAGATTGCCAAGTCCGTTCTCTTCCTCGCAAGCGAGGATGCATCCTTCATTACGGGTACGACACTTACCGTAGACGGCGGTTATACGGCGCAATAATAGGCTGTACACCGGTAGACCGAACCCCTTATCCAGACGGATAAGGGGTTTTTCTAATAGGCGGTTTTTGAATCTGACTCCCGGGATGGTACAATAGTCCAAGAATTTGAAATTCGAGGAGTTGTTTTAACAATGAGCGAACTGAACGAAAAAGAACTGGTGAACTATCTGGCAGAGAAAACCAAAGTTCCGGCTGAAACGATCAGCCTGGTGCTGAAGCATGAGCAGGCTTTTATCGATAAGGCGCAAAGCTCGGCGAAAGGCCAAGTGATTGATATCGACAGCGACGAGCTGGTCGATTACGTGCTGAAACAGCGCGATGTGAAGCTGGACGAAGTGACGGTCGAGAAGATTCTCGATATAGAGATGGATTATCTCGTCGAGAACGGCTACGCGGAGCATGAAGACTAATCGGATGTACATAACCGTAATGAAGAAGGCCATCTGTCCATTTGGGCAGATGGCCTTTCTATTATCGGCTTATTATTGCGATACCGCGGCTTTCTCGCTGTCTACCGGAACCGGGCGGGCTTGCTTGATCTCTACGGTGGAAGCGGCCTTGCGAGCCATCATCCGGTCGTAATAAGGCATCAGCCTGGAAGAGACGAAGGCCACGATTGGCGCGGTGAGAATCACGCCGATACTGCCGGTCATGCCTTGCAGCACTTCAATGGTGACAAGGTTCATATTGACGAGCTGGTCATAAGGCACCTTGTACGCATACAGGACAAGCAGGGACATCAACGAGGAGCCGGTGAAGGCGAGAATCAAGGTGGTTGCCATCGTCCCCATCATATCGCGGCCTACGTTCATGCCGGCAAGGAACAAGGCGCGTGGCCCAAGCTCGCGATTCGTTGTGTAAACCTCATGGACGGCCGATGCGATGGAGATGCCTAAATCCATAATGGCTCCAAGCGCGGCTATAATGACCCCGGCGAATAGAAGGCCTTCGACCTTCATGCCGGTATTGTCGGCGATAATGAGGAGCGTCTCGGAATCATTGGTATTAAAGCCGGAAATGTGAAGCAGATGACCCGCCAAGACCGCTACGCCGCCAGCCAGAATAACGCCAATCATCGTGCCGATGATGGCCGACAGCGACTTGGAGCTCCAGCCGTCGAGCAGCAGCAAGGTGGCGATTATCGTCGTCGTAACGACGATAATCGCTGCGAGCATCGGCGAGTAGCCCCGATACAGCATCGGCAGGAAGAGGAAGACGATGCTGCTGAAGGTAAAGAGGAGGGCAACGGCCGATTTCAGCCCTTTTTTTCCCCCGATTGCCCATAGAATAGCCAGGAAAATCGCGATCATGCCATAGAGATACGGCGCGCGGTAATAGTTGTAGATCGTCACATTGATATGGGAAGCATCAGCCGTTGCAATGTTCACGACAAGCTTCGTACCCACCTTTGCATGGACGTTAAACATCGTGCTGAGGTAGTTGGTAACGGGCATGACTTCGCCTTTATGTTCACCGGACAAGATTTTGAGCTTCAGCTCCTGCGTTCCCCGGTACAGTCCTTCGATATTGGGATCCTTCTCAAGCTGTTCTTTCGTGATCTCCACGACCCGTGCTTTCTCGTAACGTTCATAACCGCTACCTAGCTGCTCGTTAAACGTGAATTCATTCATCCGGTTGAACTGGTATACCGAGGCTGCGAATATGATCAGCAATGCGATAAATACGCCTGTCCGAAATCTGGGCTGCGCCATTTTGCTCCAAAATACGTTCACTGAAGATTCCCTCCGTGTCCTTCGATCTTGTCCCCATCATAATAATGAATTGTTAATTAGGGATTAATTTACAATTTATTAAAGGAATAAACCAATTCCATTAACAATTCACCTATACGATAGGACAAGAGTAGACATGAACTGGAGGTTATTTCGACTATGAACCGTAAGAGGATCCGCCGGCTGCTTGCGGCAAGCATGCTGGGTCTGTTCCTGCTCGTTGCCGGATTAGGCGGGGGGAAGGCTGCATTCGCGCATAGCGGCAACAGTGTCGCGTATTCCGATATTGGGCTGAAGGATGGCTCGATTGCTTATGATCTTCGGATCGATATGTACGATCTTCGCCTTGCCGTCGCTCCGAACGACCCGGATGTAGGCGACTTTTCGCCGGAAGTGCTGCAGAAGTTCGTTACCGAGCATAAGGACGACGTGGCAGCTTACCTTTTGGACAAAATCCATTTGTATGCGGACAGCCTGCCGCTGGAAGGTTCCTTGCTGACGCTGGAAGCAACGGTAGCTAGGGATCAGCCGTATGCGGAAGCGATCCTTCGCTTCGACCTTTCGGGCAAGCCGGAGCATTTCGTACTCGACTACCAGCCGATCTACGATGACGTGGATCAATGGCACATGAACTACGTGACGCTGGACCTTAAGCAGGACGGCAGCGATAAGCAAAGCTATGTCTTAAACTTCGACAAACGGGAAGTGGAGCTGGGGAAAATCAGTCTGCTCCGCGCGGTGAAGCAGTTCTTCATTCTTGGCATCGAGCATCTGATTACGGGTTATGACCATATTTTGTTCGTGCTTAGCCTCTTGATCGGCGCGCGTTCGATGAAGCAGATTCTTGGCGTCGTGACGGCATTTACCGCAGCCCATACGGTAACGCTCCTGCTGGCCGGCTTTGGCGTTATTCATCTGCCGGGCAAGCTGGTCGAGTCGGTGATCGCGCTGAGTATCATCTATGTGGCCTTGAACAGCATTCTGAACAAAAACGCGAGCAAGCATAATCTGTTCCTGGCCTTCGGCTTTGGTCTGATTCATGGGTGCGGCTTTGCGGCTACGCTGTCGGAGATGAGGCTGGACGGGGGGCAAATGGCGGCATCGCTGCTGACGTTTAACGTGGGCATCGAGTTCGGTCAGCTGATGATTGTCTTGCTGCTATATCCGGTTATTCATTATGCCCGCCGGATTCGTTGGACCATGCCGGCCATGTCGGCGACGATTTCGGTGTTTGGTCTGATCTGGCTGATTCAGCGTGCGTTTTTATAGGACGGAATTGCGATGCTTAGTGTATAGATTTCATGAAGGTACGACAGGATTTTACAAATACTTCACCATGAGGATAACATTGCCAAAACATTTAACCACTAAGGTTTTTATGATGCCTGGGATAGACAAGCCTCACAGGTCAAGGCAATCAAAAAGTGGGAGGGTATTACATTGTTTAACGTTTTGAAGCAACAAAAAGGCGTGCGCAAAGGACTGTACTCCGTACTGGTCGCTTCTGTACTCGCCACGTCACTGACGGCAACGCTCGTTAACGCGGCGGATGAGCCGGGCACAGGTGTCAGCGCGCAAGCGGTTGATCCGTACACGGTGAGCAACATTCTGCTTAACCCCGGCGCGGACGAATCGCAGGTCAACCTGACTTGGTATTCGGCAGCAACGCAGCCGCTAGGCACGGTTGTTCAGATCGCGAAAAAAGCGGATGTGGTTGACGGCGTATTTCCTGCCGCAACGGCTGCTTCGTTTAACGGTACATCCTCGGCTGCGGTGACTGGCTTTTTCTCCAACAAAGCTACGATCACGGGACTTCAGGAATCAACCGATTATGTATACCGCGTAGGTGACGGTCTGGACGAGCATTGGAGCACGGCATATGACTTCAGCACGAAAGACTCCCATGATTTCAGCGTCATGTTCGTAGGCGACCCTCAGATCGGCGCTAGCGGCAACGCAACGACGGATGCAGCAGGCTGGGCGAACACGCTGACGAAAGCGACTCAAATGTTCCCGGACATGAGCTATATTATGTCGGCCGGTGACCAAGTCAACACCGCTTCCAGCGAATCCGAGTACAGCGGCTTCCTGAGCCCGGCTCAGCTTCACAATCTGCCGGTTGCAACCGTTGTCGGCAACCATGACGGCGCGGTAAACTACAAGTACCACTACAACCAGCCGAATGAGTCGGCTCAATACGGTACGACCGTTGCCGGCGGCGACTACTACTATACGTACGGCGAGACTTTGTTTATGGTATTAAATACAAACTCCGCTAATAGCGCGGAGCACGAGACATTTATGAAAAACGCGATTGAAGCGAATCCGGATGCAAGATGGAAAATCGTCACGTTCCACCACTCCATCTACAGCCCGGCCAACCATTCTACGGATGCATCGATTCTTAACCTTCGCCAAGTTCTGTTCCCGGTATTCGATAAGCTGGACATCGACCTTGTCTTTATGGGCCATGACCATTCCTACGTGAAGACGTACCAAATGGAAGGCGACCAGGCGATCAAAGGCCAAGCGATGGACAACGGCGTTTTCGTTAACCCGAAAGGGATCATGTACCTGACTGCGAACTCCGCTTCCGGTAGTAAGTACTACGATCTGAAAACAACGCTGAACGACTACTACTCCGATGTGAAGAGCCAGCTGAAGGTTCCAACCTTCTCGATGATCAACATCGACCATAACTCGATTTCCGTAGATACTT
The DNA here is from genome assembly GCF_004000805.1 of Paenibacillus glycanilyticus NBRC 16618. Taxonomy (GTDB): domain Bacteria; phylum Bacillota; class Bacilli; order Paenibacillales; family Paenibacillaceae; genus Pristimantibacillus; species Pristimantibacillus glycanilyticus. The sequence continues at coordinate 5,180 of NZ_BILY01000039.1, read as the reverse complement.
ACCGCACGGACACCATGGCTAAAGTGGACACTTACACGATGGTTCACACGGACATGTCGGGTCTTGAAGTAACAACGCCTCCAACGAAAAAGAGCTACGGGGTAGGCGAGCTTCTGGACACAACGGGCCTGACGGTCAGCAAAATCAACCTTGACGGCTCCAAAACCGCATTGCCGCTTGACCAAGTAACGATCACCGGCTTTGATTCCGCAACAAAAGGCACGAAGCATGTCACGGTTACTTATACGGTTGCCGGCGTTCCTTACACAGGTACATTTGACGTGGTAGTCGGAACGATGGTGAAGATTCACGCGAAGCAGGATACGATTATAAAGGAGGAAAGTCCGGGGGCAGAGTTCTATCTGGCTCTTGGCAAATCCGACAAGGTCAATGTGCTTGATGTAACGTTCAAGTTTGATGCGTCGAAGTTTACGTTTGATCCGGCGACAGGGGCAGAGCTTCTGGACAAAACAAACGGCTTCCTGCAGGCCAATGAAGTCGAGCCGGGCACGGTACGCGTGATCGCGGGCTTCCAAGAGCATCCGATTACGCTCACCGAGTTCACGGATCTGATCAAGCTGACGTTCAAACCGGTTAATCCGGATGTAGACAACGTTCAAGCGGATGTTCAGCTTGATAAAGTTGTCGTGAACACCAGCTCGGAGAATACCGATCTGGGCGCTATTTTCGATAAATTGCCATCCTCCATCCTAATCCGTTCCTACAAAGATATTACGGACCTGTACAAGGACGGTACGCTGACTTCAGCCGACTTGTCGGTCGCAATCGATCATTACCGCGCAAGCTCGACTGACGCTGACTGGGCAACATCGAAGCTGGCGGACGTGAACTTCGACGGCAAGGTCGACTTGACGGACTTCACGATTATTATCCTTCATATTTTCCAAGGCAAGTAAGCACTTATTAGCAGCAGGAAAAGGCGCCTCGCCGCCTTTTCCTGTATTTTAAACCCATGAGGAGTTCATGATGATGAAAAAGAAATTGTTAGCAGGTCTGCTGTTTATCTGCTTCCTGGTTCTCCCGTTTAACGCCTTGGCTTTTGCGGCCGATTCTTCTACGGTTCAATTCTCGAAGCAAGCGATCGAAGTCGACAAGAATGCCTCCTCCTTCTCGGTTGATCTCGTTCTCAATTCGCAGACTCCATTTAGCAGCGCGGAGTTTGGTATCAAGACGGACAGCCATGTACAGTTAAAATCGGTAACTTATTCGCAAGCAATCGGCAGTGCCTCGCAAGTATCCATGAAAGAAAAGAACGGCATCAGCTATTTTGGATTTTTTGATACATCGAACCATTTTTCGGGAAGCTTTACGGCTTGTACGCTTACCTTTACTTACACGGACAGCGCGGCTGCCGTTGTTACCTTGGCAGAGACATCTCTGACGAGATTGACCGGAACGGGCGGGGCCACCAGCGAGAGCCTCACTCCTAATCAAACGTTGCAAATTACGCGTTCAGCTTCGAATACACCGGGCGGGGGGACACCTGATCCGGGCAATGGCGGAAATACGGGCACAGGCAATACGGGTGGATCGGATTCCAACGTTTACACGCATGTGATCGACAATACGAAAGCTCTGGAAGCCCTGGAGCATGCGGCTCTGAACAGCCAAAATATTAAAATCGTTTCCTTCGAAGTGAAGAGCACGGATGTAGGCGGCGCGAAGGAAATTGCGTTCCAGCTGCCATACTCTCTGTTCAACGCCGACGAGAAACGCCAGGTTGAGATCAATACGCCGTTTGGTACGGTTACCATTCCGGATCATGTCATCCCGGCCGGCCAGCTTGGCTCTGCTCAAAGCTTGACGCTACGCGTAAAACAGGTCGATCCGGCAACGCTGCCGGCTTCCGCCCAACAGCAAGCAGGCAGCCGCCCGGTGCTGGAGCTGCATTTTGAACTGAATGGCAAAGCGATTGAATGGAAGAACGAGCAGGCGCCTGTTCAGGTCGTGCTTCCGTTCACGTTGTCTCCGACGGAGAAAGTAAACGCGGATCTGATTGTTGCCGCTTATGTCGACGGCAACGGCAAGCTGCAGATTGTGCCGACAGGACGCTTCCACGCGGAAAACGGTGAAATGAGCTTCTCCACCACGCATTTCAGCTTGTATACGATTGTGAACGGCAGCAAAGCCTTCAAGGACACAACGTCATCGTGGGCGCGTCAGGACATTGAAGCGCTGGCGATCCGCGGCATTATTAACGGCACAACCGCCGATACGTTCTCGCCAAACGCTAATATTACGAGAGCGGATTTCACGAAGCTGCTGGTAGGCGTACTGGCCAAGCATGCGGAGTCGACGGGCATGGGCTTCAAGGACGTCACGTCCAAGGCTTATTACTATGAAGCGGTTATGGCTGCTCAAGCGCTTGGTCTCGCAAGCGGCTCGGGTGACGGCAAGTTTAATCCGGGGGCGTCGATCTCCCGCCAGGATATGATGGTGCTGCTCGACCGTGCCTTTGCGGCAGCCGGTCATCCGCTGAAGGAGACGGCAGCGCTATCCGGCTACAAGGATGCCGCCAAGGTAGCGGCTTACGCGAAGCCAAGCGTAGAGAAGCTGATTGCTTCGGGCATCATTAACGGCAGCAACGGTTACCTGACTCCTCAGAACAACTTAACCCGCGCCGAGGCGGCTAAGGTTCTTCATTCGTTGTATAACGAGCTTTATTAGACTCAAACCACCCTTGATGAAAGTCAGGGGTGGTTTGTCGTCAAGACGCAAAGATATTTCGGATGTGGTTCACGGTGTCGTCAAGATGCAAAGACATTGTGGATGTCGTCCACGTTGTCTTTTGTCGTCAAGACGCAAACCGTCCCCTTGATGAAAGTCAGGGGTGGTTTGTTGTTATCCAGCTAATCGCGGCCACGCTACAGTGGATTTCCTCCAGCATAACGGGCAGCTTTTGGCTGGTTACTTGATCTACGCTGGATGGACTCCATTATAATTGACCATTTTTGAACGATAGTGGCTCATTCCGGGGCTATTTGTTGGAGTGAATCCAACGTAGCGTAAATTGTGCGCCTTTCAGTCCGATTTCACTGTAGAGAATCCAATGTAAGTACGCTAAGAAGCAAAGCAAAGGGCTGTCTCATGAGACAGCCCTTTGCTTGTTGGAGCATCGTAGATCAGCTCCGCGATATCGGTACAAACTACCCTTTGATCGTTACCGAATTATCGGTCGTATTGTTCTTCATCTCGAGGTGAAGAATTTTGCTGAAAAATTCATCCGGCACATAGAGCGAGCCTTTTATGAGTTTAGGCGCGGCAAACAGCTGAACCGGAGCCATTTTATTAATGGTGTAGCTGTTTTTGCCTACGGTTACGGATGTCCATTGCGCATCGCGGGAAATTTCCGCGCTTTGCGTTTTGTTGCTCCATTTTACCTTGTAGCCCAGCGCTTCCGCGGCTTTACGAAGCGGGATGTAATGAGCGCCGTTCGGGCCGGCCGTCAGATCCTTGGTGGACAAGGTTAAAGTTGGGCCAACTGAGGTGGTGGCATCAACTGGAATGTTGATGATCCCGCCGGCATAAGGCGCAATCTCGTATTGCTGGAACACCAGATTCACGGTACCTTTGCTGTCTACGAAGTAGGTATGATCGGCACCGATTTTGAATGTTGTCATAGCGTCCGGGAAGAAGTTATCCGGATTTTTGCTGATGGCGTAACGCACCGCGCTGCTCGCTGCAGCAAAGCCGCCGTCGCCAAGCGCCTGCTCAAGCGTCAGCTCGGCAGCCTGCTGGCTGTTTACGATATTGTAGCCTTCTACGGCAGTGCCGCCGTGAGCGCCGCCGGTGTACTCATAGGTGGACACGGTGAAGGAGACAATCCCCTTCGCGGCCGTGCTGCCGTCGGCTTTCAGCTCGTAGGTTACATTAAGTTCGTAAGCGCGGAACGGATAATCGTTCTCCTGCGCGGACTTTTTGTCATCTGCTGCGAGAGCTTTCAGCTTGTCGATTTCCTTCGTCGCTTTTTCCTCGATGCTGGCGTTTAATTTATCTTGATAAGAAGTATCGAGCATACCGCTGATGACGGGAACGGAGATTTTTACGGTAAGCAGATCGGAGGATTCCTCAATCACTTTCGTTGTTACTTTAACGGCTTGCGTATCGGGAAGCACCGCGCTGATTGGCACTGCTGTAATGGGTTCTGCAGTCACGGCAACGGGTACGGCGGTGGATTCAGCTGCCATAGCCAGCGCGGGAGTAAAGGCAAGCAGGCAGGAGCCGGCAACGGCAATGGTAAGCATTTTAAAAGGTTTTTTCATGATGGGTGGCCTCCTAGTTATCAATTCGGAAATTGAAGTCACCAAGTAGACGGTTAAGGGTATCGAAAAGTTTCATTGCTAAACTAAATTTTTATTCCGGCCGGCCGGAGACTCCTCCTCCGAAAGCGATCCGGTATCCATCGGCGTCTTTAATGGTAAATTCGCTCCAATGCTCCGAGTAGTTAGGGCCGTTAACAAACTCAACAGCTTTAGCCAGGCACTCTTCCGCGAGCAAGTCCACGGCATCCGTGTAAGCAAAAGCATCGAAATATAAGCCGCCTTGCACAGCGGAATTTGGCCGCACGTCATCCTTGTTTACGGCAGGGTGCAGAATAAAGGTTATATTTTCTCTTGTTACATGGACATGTCCGCCAATCTCTTCATAGGTAAACCCGAGATTGAGGTAGAACGATGAGGCCTCTTGTATATCTTTAACCAGCAAAACGATAGATGAACCCGTTATCTTGGCTTTTGCTGCTGTTAACTCGCTCATTTTACCCTCTCCAAACGTATGGAATATAAATCCAATTCTTAATCAAATCATACAATGTGGCCCAAGTTGGAGCAATATAAGAAATGGACTGGCCGGTTAGTCGGACGAATGGATAGGTTAGTGGGAATTCCGTTTCGTCTACGTTGCACGGAATGCAGGATAATTAGCCTCGAAGGGTCATTGCTAGGATGTACGCTGCACGGAATGCAGGATAATCGGCCGAATTGGTTCAAAAAGCCCTCGAGGAGGGCCAATATACTGCATTCTATACAGCATAACTTGAGCAGGTAGCGCGAAAGCGGCGATTATCCTGCATTAAATGCAATCTGGCCTTGGCAGATTGAACGGCTGAAGAGCGGCAGGGCCGGAGCGGAGTAAAAGGCATGCTCGCTGAGAAGCGCAGT
>NZ_BILY01000038.1 GCF_004000805.1 Paenibacillus glycanilyticus NBRC 16618 | reverse complement strand
TTTCATATTTCATTTGAATTTAGTACAAGCGGTGTGACCTGAACCAGCTTACATTTTCCCGAAGAAGCTGATCACGAACTCACGGAAACGGACGGCTGCTTGGGAAAGGTAATGCTTCCGGTTCCAGGCGATGCCGAAGGTGCGGCGGCAGATCGGATCCGAGATTTTGAGCTGCACGGTGCCCGGGCTCGACGCCCGGTTGCCAAGCGACAGCGGAAGGGTAAAGGTGATACCAAGACCCATCTCGACAAGCGTCTGGATGGAGCTGACCTCTTCAAGCTCGAAGGCGATCCGCGGCTCGAAGCCGGCTTTCCGGCAGAAGCCGTCCGTAATTTCACGGAAGTTGGAGCGGGAGGAGAGCGAGATAAACGGCTCGTTCGCCGCTTCAATCAAGGAGATGCTCTCCCGCGATGCGAAAGGATGCCCCTTTGGTACCGTCAGGCAAAGCTCCTCTTCCGCAAGGGTAAGCCACTCAATGTCAGGTCCGTTCATTTGGGTGGTCGAAATGCAGAAATCGATATCGGCATTCTCGAGCTCGCTTTGCATCTCCGAAATGGAACCAAGCTGCCGCTGGATAATCCGGACATGCGGATGCTGCGTCAGAAATTCCTTCAGCATCATGGGCAGCACATAAGGCAGCGTAACGGAGATGGACACGGTGCCATGCTCAAGCCCTGCCATATCCGTAATTTCGCGTTCGCCTTCTTCAAGCTCGAGAAAGGCCCGTTCAACGCGGTTGAGATAAGTCTTGCCGAAAGCATTCAGCTTCACGTGCCTGCCTTGCCGTTCGAAAAGAGGCACGCCAAGCCGTTTTTCCAGTCGGTTGATGGAGTTGCTGAGCGACGGCTGCGAGACGTTCAGCTCCTTCGCGGCTTTCGTAATATGCTCATGCCGGGCAACGGCTTGAAAATATTTCAACTGGAGAAACTCCAAGCGGATCACTCTCCTTTATAACTTTCATGTGATGATTTCATTATAAAATAAGTATTATACTTTATAAATTTGAGATTTTATAATGATTCAGCATATACAGAAAGTTTCAAACAGGGATTGGAGAGCGTTGACCTTGCTAAAAGAGAAAATCTGGACGAGAAACTTCGTTACTATTTGCGTGAGCAGTTTTTTCATGTTCCTGACCTTTTACGTTCTGACGACGGCGTTTCCGCTGTATGTCCGGGATAGCCTGCACGGCGGCCAGCAGCAGATGGGTCTTGTCATTACGATTTACGTCATTGGCGGCGTGCTGATCCGGCCGTTCTCCGGCCAGTGGGTCGACCGCTTCGGCAAACGTAAAATGGCGATTATCGGGATGATTATTTTCCTGCTCGCCTGCCTCAGTTATTTCGGAACGAAAGGCATTATTCTGTTCCTTATTGTCCGCTTCATTCACGGCATGAGCTATGCGGTTGCTTCAACGGCGATGAGCACGGTTGCGGCAACGATCGTTCCCGTGTCCCGGCAGGGTGAAGGAATGGGCTATTATACGATGTTTATGAGTATCGCGATGGTCGTGGGTCCGGCGCTGGGGTTGTTCCTGTGGAAGGACCAGAATATTAATGTGCTGTTGCTTGCGATATGTATCATTGCGGCATTGTCCCTTGGCTTTGCCTTTGTACTGAAAATGCCGGGCGAAAAAGTCCGGAAGACAGCGGCCGTTCAAGCCGCTGCCGCAACCGCCGATCCAATTGCCCAGGAGCAGCCGGCAAAAAAAGGCTGGCGCCTGAGCAGCTTCCTGGAACCGGCTGCACTGCCGATCTCGCTTGTTGGCTTTATTCTTTCATTTGCCTATAGCTCTTTATCCAGCTTTATGGCCTCGTTTACCGATGAGATTCACCAGTCGCAGGTGACCGGCACCTTCTTTATGGTGTTTGCCGTGATGATCGTCATTTTCCGGCCGGTTATCGGCAAAGTGTTCGACCGTTACAAGGAGCATTATTTGTATTATCCGGGCATTGGCCTGTTTGCGGTGGGCATGTTCCTGCTGAGCCAAGCGCATTCCGCGGCTATGGTATTGTTCGCCGGCGTTATTATGGGGATCGGCTATGGCGCCTTGCTTCCGTGCTTCCAGACGCTTGCGATCAAGCTGTCGCCAGAGCATCGGCGGGGCAGCGCCAACGGTACGTTTTTCCTCATGTTCGACCTTGGCTACGGGCTAGGCTCGTATTTCATGGGGATGATCGCATCCCTGACGGATTACCGGATGATGTACCTGGTGGCAGGTATTGTCGCGGTGATCTGCGCCGGCGGCTATTATATCCTGCATCATCGCCCTCGGGCAAAAAAAGCTGTTCGCGCGCAGCAAGCAAATGTTGCGTAAGGCAGGGGATAGAGAAAAAAAAGAGGCCATCACAGGCCCGATGCAAAAGGAAACGGACTGGCGTAATGAGAGCGCTAGTCCGTTTCCTTTTGTTCATTTTTCGCTTGTTTGAGCAGATTCCGCTCCATATGGGCTTTTCCCCACTGATGCAGGGATTCCAAAATCGGAGACAGGCTTTTGCCGTATTCCGTGATGGAGTATTCCACCTTCGGCGGGATTTGCGGATAAATGACTCGCTTAACGATCTCTTCCTCTTCCAATTCGCGCAGATGGAGCGTAAGCATCCTTTGCGTGATATCGGGCAGCAATCTCCGTAGCTCATTGAACCGCAAAGGTTCGCCTTGAAGCAAATGATAAAGGATAATCGGCTTCCATTTGCCTACGATCGAATCCAGCGCCGTAACGAATTGACATTGGACGGTATTCTTTTGCATACGTTCGCCTCCTTCGTTTACAGTACCTTTTTTAATACTATACCACATTATTGTGCCTACTTAAAATAAGTGAGTATATATATTATTATCTACCTAGCAAATGAATTTCATTTCATAACAGAAGGGAAGTATCGAATCATGGCAACCGTATTGTACATTACCGCACATCCCCTTGATCCAGAGCAATCCTTTAGCCTCGCGGTAGGCAAGGAATTTATTGAAGCGTATCGTCAAGCAAATCCAACGGATGAAGTTATTCATTTGGATTTGTATAAAGAACATGTTCCGCAATTTGATGCTGATGTTTTGAGAGGCTGGGAAAAGCTTCGGTCGGGTTCATCCTTCGATCAGCTGACGGATGGTGAGAAAACAAAGACAGCCCGTCTTGAGGAGGTTGTTGATCAGTTCGTGGCTGCCGATAAGTACGTCTACGTGTCCCCGATGTGGAATTTCACGGTCCCGCCGGTATTGAAGGCATACACGGATGCGACTTCGATTCCGGGCAAGACTTTCAGATATACCTCGAGTGGTCCCGAAGGCTTGTTAACCGGTAAAAAAGCGTTACACATTCAAGCTAGCGGTTCCGTATATTCGGAGGGTCCTTTAGCTCCGCTTGAAATGGGCTACAGCTACCTGAATAAGATTTTACAGTTCTATGGAATTGAATCCATGGAAGCCATTTTTGTCGAAGGAACGGCCTTGCAATCCCAGGAGCAAGCACCCGCGATCAAAGAAAAAGCAATCGCGCATGCGAAAGAGCTCGCCAAACGCTTCTAATAGATTTGATATCCTAATAAAAAATCCCCACTTAGGTGGGGGTTTTTTATTTCGTTTCGGCGTCCTCGAGCTTGCGATCCTCACTGTACAGCTCGTTCAGATGCTGGATATGCATGGTTCCCCAAGCATTAATCGCTTCCAGGAGAGGGGTCATTTTCATCCCGTATTCGGTGATCGAGTATTCGACCTTTGGGGGGATCTGCATATAGATTTTCCGGTGCACGATGTCATGGTATTCCAATTCTCTGAGCTGAGAGGTCAGCATCTTTTTCGTAATGTCCGGCAGCGCCCGTTGGAGCTCGCTAAAGCGCATTGTGCCGTTGGTAAACAGCTGATATAAAATAACAGGCTTCCATTTGCCGACTAAAATTTCTAATGCGGTCTCCACCCGGCTGCAGTTTTCGTCTGCCATAATTCCTCCAATCCCAAGCGGGGCTTAAGGTTTCTTTTTGGATACTAGGTTTATTTGATGTGCCTACTTCCGCACCTTGACCCTTGGGTTTATTATATCGCTATAAACAACACGTTATCAAGGAGGACCTATCTTATGAATATTGCATTGTGGATCGCGCAAGCATTGTTAGCTTTGATGTTTATTCCGGCAGGTGTCATGAAAACCTTCCAGCCTAATAAAGTAAAAAGCACGATGCCTTGGGCAAAGGATGCTTCTACGGGCTATGTCGCTTTTATCGGCTTGTCCGAGCTGCTCGGCGGATTGGGATTAATTCTTCCGTGGGCAACCGATATCGCGCCGGTACTGACGCCAATCGCGGCAATCGGAATCGCGGTCATTATGCTGTTTGCCGCCGTATTCCATGCCAGACGCTCGGAATACAGCAGCATCGGCATGAACGTTATTATGCTTGCCGTGGCTTTGTTTGTGGCAATCGGCCGGTTCTAAGCGGGCCGGATAAAAGAAGGAGGGTACTGCATGGGGCAGTACCCTCCTTCTATTTTTCGCTACATCATAATGGCTCGCACAACGCTGTAGATCTTCGCATCCAGCAGCTTGCCGTATGGCGCAAGAGCCGGCTGATGGAGCGCGCCGAGGAACGAGGATGGCCGGTCGAACGAGATGATCGCCCCGCGCGGGCTGCCATTATCGTACAAGGTGACGCGGAACGGAACGTACAGGCTGGCTCTTCGGTCAATAGTAAGAATAGGCTCCGCGATAAGCGGATTGCCAACCAGATAAAGACGGCTTTGCTTGATGCCCCCCTGAAGCGACAGGATCTCTCCCTGATTCACCTCAGAGAAAATCATCAGTCCATGCGGGCCTTCCATCTGTTTAACAGCTGATTCTACCTGTTGCCAGGAAGCCTGCTGCTGGACCAGCAAGTTCCCGATGTACGGATCCCATCTTCCCATCTGCCGCTCAAATGCGGCGACAAGCGCTTCATAAGAAAGTCCTGTTGGAATATCGTCTCTTACGATCATCGCATAACCAGCTGTTATTGGCTCTCCGTGTCTCATCCGCGATCCTCCTTTTTGCCGGGATAAGCAGTCAGCAAATTGTATGAGAAGAAGAGGAAGCATATGACAGAAAAATTACGACAGGCCAAGCATTCGGAGGGCAAGCATAACGCTGCTGCTCTGCCTTTGGTCGGTTAAATAGGTGGCGTATGCCCGGATCGATGGCGCCTTGACCGTACAAGACAGCTCAAACAAAGCCTGCGAATCGAGATAGGGCTGCGCAATGGAGCGGGGCAGGAAGCCGAATCGATCCCCTTGCAGCAGAATGGTCAGCATAATGGAGGAATGATCGATCTCCAAGGCAGGGACATAACCCATGCCCGTAAGCTCGGCGAACCACTCCGGAAAAGGAGCACCCCACGCAAGGTGGCAATAATCCGGGGACCGGAAATCCTCTTGTTGCATAACCCCGGCTTTTGGCTGCTTGGACACGAGCAGGAGCTCATCCTCGAACAGCAGCTGACGGGTTACCTTGGGATGCTCGGGCGGATCAAACCGGATCGCGAGATGCACCATACCATCAAGGAGCAGGTCGCGGACCATATAGGTGGGGTCGATATGGCTGAAGAACTTCACGGCAACCTGCGGATTGTCGCTCTTGAAGGCGAGAATCCGGGGCAAATACCGGTAGTGCCAGACCGAACCGGGACCGCTCATCACAACGGAATGCTCGAACGTGTCGGACAGCGTCAGCTTGCTTTCCGCGAACAGCCGGAGCATTCTTTCGGCGTAAGGGTAGAAGGCGATGCCACCTTGAGTTAGGCTCACATTCCGGTTATCCCGCTGGAACAGCTCCTTGCCGACCGCCGCTTCCAATGCCTTGATCCTTGCGGTTATGGCCGATTGGGAGATGTGAAGATGCTCAGCCGCCTTCGTAAAATTAAGGAGATGAGCGATTGCGATAAACGCTTCGAGCTGGGAAGAATCCATAGGAATGATTAACGCCCTTTCATTATCGAAAATATGAATCACAGCAACCTATATTATTCGTTATACAAATGATAATCATGCCATTATGATGGGGGTATAGGCAAGCTTTGAAGAAAGATGGAGGGAGAGAACAGCATGAGCAAAGATATCGTTATTGAACGTTTAACGTCGTTAGAGACTTCGCTTGAGAAGCTGGCAGACTTGCTGGTTCAAGTCGTGGAGGACGGTGCATCCGTCGGGTTCCTGCCGCCGCTCAGCCAAGAGGAGGCGATAGAATATTGGAAGAGCGTATTGGATCCGGAGGTGATGCTGTTTGCTGCCAAAGTTGGCGGACATCTTGCAGCCACGGTACAGCTGCAGTTATGCGGCAAAGCGAACGGCTCTCACCGCGCGGAGATTGCGAAGCTGATGACCCATCCGGAATACCGCCGCAGAGGAATTGCCCGGAAGCTGATGCTTGCGGCGGAGGAGGCGGCGCTTGAGGAGAATCGGTCGCTGCTTGTACTGGACACGAGAGAAGGAGATCCTTCCAATCTGCTGTACCTGTCTTTGGGTTATCAGCTGGCGGGCCGTATTCCGGATTTCGCGAGATCGGCTGACGGAAGCTTGGATGCCACGATGATTTATTACAAGAATATCGGCCGCTGACGGTGGATAAAACGAAACCCCGAGCCTTACAAGGCCGGGGTTTTCCGTTTGCCGCCCGGCTTCCACACGGACAGAATATACATGATGATAATCGATATGGTCTGTAATGCAATGCCGATCATAAGCCAGGTATGGTGAACGGTCAAGCTTCCATTGTCGTCCAGCCCCCGCAAGGTCCATTCGTATAAACCGATAAAGCCGATACCGATTGCAAGCAGGGTAAGCACCTCTTTGGCGATCACCCAATAGTACCGGAACAGTCCCCAAGAGGTCAGTACCGACAGCGCAATGCCCGTTACCGCAGTGCCAATCGTAGAGGCGCGTACGCTGGAATCGGCCAGCAGATGCATAATGGTATAGCAGGACTTCAGCATGGCGGCGTCATCCGTAACGGATGCGGTTAAAGCCAGAATAATAAACGCAACCTGCACGCCAAACATAATCGCCGCAAAATGAATATGAAGCAGGAGTAAGATCCGCCGCTGCTGCAAGGTGATTTTTTTCAAGCGTTCCATTCCCTCCCTTAAATATTAAACCGATAACCGACTCCCCAGATCGTCTCGACATATTGAGGCTTTGACGGATCGCGTTCAATCTTCTCCCGCAGCTTGCTGATGTGCACGGTAACCGTTGCGTGATCGCTGCCGATCGCATCCATCCCCCAAATCTGCTCGAACAGATCCTCTTTCCGGAAGACACGGTTCGGGTGGGTGACGAGATAGAGGAGCAAATCATATTCCTTGGCGGTAAAAGACACCTCGCGCTCGTTCACGAACACTCGGCGGGACTGCTTCTCGATCCGGATGCCGTTCAGCCGCAGCTCATCCCGGTGCTGACCGTTCTGACCCTGCCCAACCAGCCGTTCATAGCGCGACAGATGGGCCTTCACCCGGGCTACCAGCTCGCCAAGGCCAAACGGCTTCAGGATATAATCATCCGCACCAAGGCCAAAGCCGCGGATCTTATCGATCTCTTCCTTCTTAGCCGACACGATTAGGATAGGAACGTTGCTTGCTTCGCGAATCCGGCGGCATACCTCGTAACCGTCCATGGAAGGCAGCATCAGATCCAGCAGGATGAGGTCATACCCGCCTTGAAGCGCCATCTCCAGGCCCGAATCGCCGCGTTCGGCCATATCGACCTCAAAGCCGTGGGCGAGAAGATAATCCTTCTGCACCTCGGCAATAACCGGATCATCTTCGATAATCAAAATCCGTTTCATTGTATACCTCCATTCTCCGGCTTCTTCGCTGCAGGGAACCGGAGCTGTATCGATGTTCCTTCACCCGGCTGGCTGACGGCCGTTGCGGTTCCGCCGTGCGCTTCTATAATTTGCTTCACAATGGCGAGGCCAAGTCCGCTGTTGCCTTTGCCCGGGCTCCGCGAGGACTGCGCCCGGAAGAACCGGTCGAATACGCGGGGCAGAGCATCGGCAGGAATGCCTTCGCCGTTATCCCGTATTTGCAGGAGACAGATACCGCCGGGCTCTTCATCGAGCGAGAATTGCAGCCTTTTTGTCTCGCCTTTCATATATTGAAGGCTGTTGTCGGCCAGATTCATAAGCGCGCGGTGGAGCTTTTGCCGGTCTGCTTGGATAAGGAACTGCCGCGTGCCCGCGCTTGGGGTGAAGGTAACCTCGGTCCCGCTGAAGCGGGGATCCAGCTGCAATTCGTTAACGTACTGAATCATATAGGCCGTTAAATCAACCGTAGCCCAATGGAAAGGCAGCTTGCCCGTATCCAGAGTCGAATACAGCTGCAGCTCCTCGATCATCCGGTTCATCTCGGTCGTTTTGCCGGCGATCATTTGCACGTACTTCTGCCGCTTCTCTTCCGTATCGGCAATGCCGTCCCGCAGGCAATCCGTGCAGCCTTGAATCGCGGTTATCGGCGTCTTCAGATCATGGGAGATGTTCGCCAGCAGCTCCTTCCGGCCTTGCTCCAGCTCAAGCTGTGCTCCCAGGGAGGCCTGAAGGCGAACGCGCATTTCTTCGAAAGCCGCCCCAAGCTGCCCGATCTCATCCTGCCTCCGCAGCCGAACGGGATGGTTCAGATCGCCTTCCCGGATCTGGCCGGCTGCTTCCTTCAAGGCATACAGCGGCTTAATAATGCTGCGAGAGACAAGATAGGTAAGCAGGCCATTGGTGACGATAAGCGCTCCGAGCAGGGTAAGCAGTACCAGCGGTACGAGCCGCTTGAAGAAGTCCGCGACCGGCTTCATATCGGAGACGATGACCAGCTTGCCGCTGCTGCCGTCGGGGCTTAAGAAAGGGATCGTTTCCCACTGGTCGCCGCTTGGCGGACCGGGCTGCTCCGCTTTCATGCGCCCGTCGGACAGGTTAGCCAGAATCTTATCCGTGGGCAATCCGGGTGAGGCATACGCTACTTCGTCATTCCGGATGACGAGCATCCCGGCTTCTACTTCCTCTAGCTTCGATCCCGTGTCCGTCAGGAATGCCTGATCGGACAGCAGCTTGGGATCATGCTCGGCGATGAACTTTAGGCCGGAGCTCAGCTCGTTGCGTCCCGTAAACAGATCGCGAATGGAGCTGAGCGGGAACGAATGTCCGGATTTGCCGTCTCCGCCTCCGGCTCCAGGAAGGGCGTCTTTTATGAGTAGATTTCCCAGCAGCGCGATCGTCAGTCCGAATAAAAGGATAGGAACGGCGATCATGGCCGCATAGGAGAAAATCAGTTTTTTGCGGATGGATATCACTCATGCACCTCATTTCTCTATCATTGTAGCCTGCCCGTTCAAATTTTCTATAAAATAAACCTGAAAAAAGTATAAATTAGTATGGTATACATTTGTTTCGAACCTCCGTTATACTACAGTCGAATGTATCCCTTTAAGCGAAAACCATTGGCAATGGCCTTATAATTAGGAGGATTCTAATGAGTGAGTTGAAGTGGCAGATTTCGAACTGGACGTTTAAGAATAGCGAAGAGCAGGAGTGGAAGCCGGCTTTTGTACCGGGGTGCGTGCATACGGACCTGCTGAAGAACGGCCTGATTTCCGAACCGTTTGCCCAGACCAACGAGAAGGACCTGCAGTGGATTGATAAAAAAGGTTGGGAATACGAGTCCGTATTTGACGTTCCGGGCGAACTGCTTGGACATGCTAAGCTCGAGCTGGTGTTCGAGATGCTGGACACGTACGCGGACGTTTATTTGAACGATGCTTTAATTTTGTCGGCGGACAATATGTTCCGCACCTGGGCGGTTGACGCGAAGCCTTACGTCCGGGAAAAAGGCAACCGCCTGTACGTTCGCTTCCGCTCCCCGATTGAAGAGGGATTGGCTAAGCTGGAGTCTTACGGTCCCGGATTGCCGGCACCTAATGACGACTCCGTTACCGGAGGCCTTGAAGGCAAAAAAGTAAGCGTATTCTCGCGCAAAGCGCCGTATCATTACGGCTGGGACTGGGGTCCGCGATTTGTTACAAGCGGGCTTGGCCGGCCGGTTTATTTGCGGGGCTGGAGCGGCGCGCGAATCTCGGATCTGTATGTGCAGCAGGATGATGTGACGGCGGCTGAGGCAAAATTAACCGTTCAGCTTGCGGTGGAATCGGAGAGCGGCGGCGAGTTTGAGCTTAAGCTGCATGACGATAACGGACAGGAATGGACTCGTAACGTCGTACTTGAGAGTGGCGCGCAGACGGTTTCTTGGCCGCTTGCAATTGAAGAGCCGAAGCTGTGGTGGTCGCGCGGTCTTGGAGCGCCTCATTTGTATACGTTTACAGCTGTTCTCTCGCAAGGGCGGGAGGAGATGGCTCAAGCTTCCACAGTGACGGGACTGCGTTCCGTTAAGCTTATCCGCAAGCCGGACGAGCAGGGATCGTCGTTCTACTTCGAGGTTAACGGTATACCCGTCTTTGCGAAAGGTGCTAACCATATTCCAAGCGACAGCTTCTTTGCCGAAGTAACCGATGAACGGTACCGCCACGAGATTGCAAGCGCGGTGGAATCGAACTTCAATATGCTCCGCGTATGGGGCGGGGGCTTCTATGAACAGGATATTTTCTATACCTTATGCGATGAGAACGGGCTTTTGGTCTGGCAGGACTTTATGTTCGCCTGCAGCATGTATCCCGGCGATGAAGCATTCCTGAGCAGCGTGCGCGCGGAAGCGGAGGACAATGTGCGCCGTCTGCGCAACCATCCAAGCATCGCGTTATGGTGCGGCAACAACGAGATTGATGCGGCCTGGTCGCAATTCGAGGAGGATAAAGGCTGGGGCTGGAAGCGGCTGTACACCGCCGAGCAGCGGGAGCAAATCTGGGCCGATTACGAGGCTGTCTTCCATCAGGTGCTGCCGGAGGTTGTGTCGGCGATGGCGCCGAACGTTGAATACTGGCCGTCATCGCCGATGCAGCGCCTGACGGGCAATAGCGAGCAGCATGCGACCAACAACTCCTCCCATGGCGATATCCACTATTGGGCGGTATGGCATGCCCAGGAGCCGTTCGAGCAGTATAACCAGAATATCGGGCGCTTCATGAGCGAGTACGGCTTCCAGTCCTTCCCGGAATACAAGACCGTGCGGGCTTATGCCGAGGAGAAGGATATGGCGCTGGATTCCGAAGTGATGCTGCATCATCAGAAGAATGGCCGGGGCAACTTCCTGATCAAGGATTATGCGGACCGGTACATGAAGCAGCCGAAGGATTTCCCTTCCTTCCTCTATATCAGTCAGGTGCTGCAGGCCGAAGCGATGAAGCAGGCGATTGAGGCGCACCGCCGGAGCATGGATTATTGCATGGGTTCGCTATATTGGCAGATTAATGACTGCTGGCCGGTGGCTTCTTGGTCGAGCATGGATTATTACGGCAGATGGAAGGCCGCTCAATATCTGATCAAGAACAGCTTTGCCGATGTTCTGTTGTCCTTCGACCAGAAGGAGGACGTAACGAACCTCCATGTCGTATCCGACCTTGGACAGTCCATTGACGCCGTGCTGGAATGGAGCCTGCATGAGCTCGACGGTTGCCTGCTGAAGTCGGGCTCCGAGACGATTGCCATTGGCGCCCGCTCGGCTAAGCCGGTTCTCTCCCTGTCGGCCGAACAGCTTGGTGAGTTCGATCCGAAGGGCACGGTACTTGTCGGACGCCTGATTCAAGCTGGTCATGAGCTGGCGAATTCCAAGCACTATTTTGTCTACACGAAGGAGCTTGCGCTTACGGATCCTGAGATTGCGGTGGAAGAGGCTGCCGGCAGTGAAGGAACAGCCTTCGTATTAACGGCCAAGCGGCTGGCCAAGCAGGTCTGGGTGCAAGCGGAGGAGGAAGGGATCTTTACGGATAACTTCTTCGATCTGATCCCGGGTATCCCCGTAACGGTTCAGTTCAAGAAAAAAGCGGCTGACCAAGTGTTGTTCGTCCCTGCATCGCCGGGGCAGGTAACCGTGCAGTCGATGTTTAACTACGCGAAATAAGGAATATAAGATGCTCCGTCGCTGCATTGGCGATGGGGCATCTTTTTTGCTGGCCGGCCGGAGGATGCGCATAGGACCCTGGCAGGGTCTTATGTGGCACGGGAACCGATGGAGGGCGATCAATAAGACCCTGGCGGGGTCTTATTGATTCGTAATAGGCACAATTTAGTGCTGAAACGGGCTGCGTGCAGCGAGATAAGACCCTGGGAGGGTCTTAAGCATGGCAAGAACGGAAGAAAGCCAATCGATAAGACCCCGGTAGGGTCTTATCGTTGCTATAGTGGCAGTCTCAAGCGCCGAAGCGGGCGCTGGCATGGGAAGTTAACGTCCCTAAGGGACCTTAAGCAAGCGAAAAGAGTAGCTAGTTAGACGGTTAAGGTCCCTAAAGGACCTTAAAGTCACTGAAATGGCAGTCTCGAGCGCCGAAGCGGGCATAGGCATGGGAAGTTAAGGTCCCTAAGGGACCTTAAGCAAGTAAAAAGAGTAACTAGTTAGACGGTTAAGGTCCCTGAGGGACCTTAAAGCTGCTGAAGCGGTTGTCTCGAGCGCCAAAGTGAGCGCTGGCATGGGAAGGTAAGGTCCCTAAGGGACCTTAACTAAGTAAAAAGAGTAGCTAGTTAGACGGTTTAGGTCCCTAAGGGACCTTAAAGCCGCTGAAGTGGCAGTCTCGAGCGCCAAAGCGGGCTTAGGCATGGCACCGAGAGATCAGGCTTCACGGCAGACTCGGTCATCATGGTCAGGAGTCAGCCGGTCTTTGAGTTACCTAACCGTTTCCTCCATGCTCATCCAATTATACTGCTTGACCTCCGTTTGGGAGACGAGTCTTCCATTCTTGTAAACACGTTCGCGTTCCGGGCGTTCATATAACAGGGATCGTGCATCTTTGGCGCTGCAGACGACTAAATCCGCATCGGCTCCAATGCGGATTCCGTAACCGGAAAGGCCTAGAGCTGCAGCGGATCCGTCCGTTGCCATGCTAACAAGCCGCCTGGCGTCTTTCGCACTGCCTAAATGAGAGGTCTGCGCGAGCAGCAGCCCAACATCCAGCGGGTCCGTCGTCCCGAATGGCGTAAACGCATTTTGGACATTATTGCTTCCGTAGATTACATTTACGCCATGCTCAAGGAGCAAGGAGATTGGCGTAAGTCCGCGGTAATCCCCTTTATGTTCTCCTCTACCATTTAAGTACAAGTCGGTTAAAGGCAGGCTGATGACATGAATTCCTGCCTCGGCAATGCCAGCGGCAATTCTCTCGGCTTCCGCATGCCCGGCAGCCCCGAGGGAAGTCAGGTGGCCGACGCTCACTTGGCCATTCATTCCGAATTTCCGGGTGGCCTCAATCACTTCTCTAATGGCAAGCTGTTTGGGGTTATCGGAGAAATCGACATGCAGGTCAACCGGAAGTCCGTATTGCTGCGCCAGACGGAATACGAACTCCAGATGGGCCCCTACATCCGCATCCATATAAGTAATTCCGCCAATCGCATCGGCCCCAAGCGCTACCGCCTGCTTCATTAACAAAGGCATTCCCTCGTCATGGAACAAGCCATCCTGCGGGAAGGCGACAACCTGCAGATCGATTATTCCTTTCAGCTGCTTCTTAAGATTTACCATGGCTTCCATAGAAGTTAACCCAATGACCGGATCCACCTCCGCATGGCAACGCATATGGGTAATTCCTTTGCGTACAGCCTGCTCGATAATGCGCATAGCCCTTTCATAGATATCCTCCGCCGTAAAAGATTGCTTCAGGCAAGAGGTTACCTCGATAGCTTTGCGAAGATCCGTGATATCCTCGGACATTCGTTCCAGCAGCAAAGCTTTATCCAAATGAATATGCGGCTCTACCAGACCGGGCAACAGCAGCTTTCCATCCAAGCTGCACACCTCCTTGCTCTCGGGAGCAGCATCGGAATGATTAGCGATATACGTAATTTTCCCGTCCTTTACACCAATATCTCGAAGCGAGTCCGAATGCAGGCCAGCCGATCTGACGAATAAAATATCCAGCATAACGATCATCCTTTGTGTGAGTTTATATTACATATAAATATGCTAATTAACATTATGCCGAGGGGGAGAGGAGCTGGAAAGGCTGGGAATAGCGATTTTTAGCTATGCACAATTGAAAGGGTTTCCTTTATGTCGTGTTATAAAAGTTAACATACATAATTGACGGATTACAGCTGTCCCCCGCATAATTCGAGTAAGACAAAGAACGCAAGCCATTTACCTCACACAAACAAATAGTAAATTGAGCGATAACGGTATCAGGGGGAAATCGCATAATGGAGAAACGACTGCTTATTCAGCAAGTAAACATGAACGGACGCATAGGAACGCTGATCATTGAAAAGGGCCGTGTTGCGAAGTTTGATTCCTCCGAGGTTGCTTCAGAGCGGGAGGATTCCGTTTGGAACGCTCGAGGCATGCTGTTGCTGCCGGCTTTCCGGGACGCCCATGTTCATCTTGATAAAGCCTTTCCGCCGGATCGCTGGATTTCCCGGACGCCGGTCTCCTCCATTCTGGACCAGTTCCAGCTGGAAAAGGAGCTGCTGGCAAGCTGCAAGAACCGCCGCAAGGAGCTGGCCGTCAGGACGCTTGAGGCTATGCTTGCGGCGGGTACGGTGGAAGCAAGGGTTCATGTAGACATCGATCCGGATATTGGCCTGTCCCATCTGGAACTGATGCTTCAATTAAAAGAAGATTTTGCTTCAAGGATGGCCATCGAGCTTGTTGCCTTTCCACAGCAAGGCCTGCTCCGTTCGCAATCCACGCCTTATATCCGGGAAGCCCTACGAATGGGTGCCGACCTGGTCGGCGGAGTGGATCCGGCTGGCGTCGACCGCCACGTCGAGCTATCCCTGCACACCATGTTCGAGCTTGCTGCGGAATTTGATAAACGGATTGATCTACACTTGCATGATCCGGGTCACCTAGGCGTGTATACCATCGAAAAAATGCTGGAGTATTCCGCAGAGGCCGGCATGAAGGGCAAGGTGACCGTCAGTCACGCCTATGGGCTTGGCGAGGTAGATACCGGGCTTGTTGCGGAACTTGGAAGCCGAATGGCGGGGGAAGAGATGGATCTGGTGACAAGCGTTCCGATCGATACCGCAATGCCGCCGGTTCCGCTGCTTGCGAAGCAGGGTGTAAAGGTATCGTTTGCAACCGATCATACCGGACTGGACGCATGGACGCCGTACGGTCATCCGGATATATTGCGCCGAGGCAGACTGTTGGCGGAGAAGCAGGTATGGAATGATGACCTCCGCATGGCTTCGGTCTTTCAATGGATGTCTAACGGCTCGCTGGAGCTCAAGGCGGGCGATGCGGCGGATTTCGTCCTTGTGCATGCGTTGAACGCGCCGCATGCACTGGCAGCTTTGCCAAGGCGGCAGTTGGTCTGCAAGGCGGGCCTTCCGGTTGCCGGAGCCCTGTGGCAAGGCAAGAGCAATGATAACGCTTGGAACAACATTCCCGAAAGGAGCGAATCGCCTGATGAATACGACAGCTTATTTGGAGACTACCGCTGAGGCAGAGGCTATCCGGATCCATGACGTTGTTAAGCAATACGAGAATGGCACGCTAGCGCTCAGCGGCATTCATCTCTCCATCAGAGAAGGCGAGTTTGTTTCGCTGGTCGGTCCGTCCGGTTGCGGCAAATCTACTTTGCTTCGCATTATGGCTGGTCTTGATCAAGCGACTTCAGGCCAAGTGCAGCTTCAGGCCGGTTCCGCTGCCAACAAAGAGCAAGCAAGCTTCGTTTTCCAGGAAGCGAATCTGATGCCTTGGCGTACGGTTCTGGCCAATGTTGCCCTGCCTTTAGAAATAAGCGGCGTCCCGTCTGAGGAACGAAAAGCCCGGGCTATGGCTTCCTTGGAAAAGGTTGGCTTGGCGGGGTATGCGAACAGCTATCCGCGCCAGCTGTCCGGCGGGATGAAGATGAGGGTATCCATTGCCCGGGCGCTTGTGTCCGAACCAAAGCTGCTGTTCATGGATGAACCGTTTGGCGCTTTGGACGAGATGACGAGGCACCGGCTGCACGAGGAGCTCCTCAGCATCTGGAGCCAATCCAAGCTGACGATTGTGTTTGTTACGCATAGCGTATTTGAGGCTGTGTATCTGTCGGGGCACGTGGTAGCGATGGAGGCGCATCCGGGGAGAATCAAGCAGGTGGTTCCGATTGAAGAAGCATATCCGCGAACGAATGCCTTTATGACTTCTCCTGTATTTGGAGAAAAGGTTCGATTGATAACCAATACATTATCCTAACGGCCCGGAAAGAGGTGGACAGTAATGATGCAGGCAAACGGACAAGCGACAACGACTTCCGTGACCATGATGGCTAAAGACGGAGTCCCGCCCATAGGCGGGTCTACGAAGAAACACCGGCAGCTCGTCTATAAGACCGCAACACCCGTTGTTTTTATTCTTTTTCTTCTGGCGATATGGCAGCTTGGCGTGCGGCTTTTAAATACGCCCAAATATCTTCTTCCGGCACCCTCCGATATTTGGCGTGCGGCGCTAAAGGGATTCCCGGATCTACTCCAGGCAGCGGGCAATACGTTTGCGGCGGCGCTGCTCGGCTTCCTGCTTAGCGTATTGCTTGGCACCGCCGTCGCTTTGCTGATGATGGCGTCCAAATGGATCCGATGGGGGATTCAGCCTTACGCGGTTGTGCTGCAGACCATTCCCGTCGTCGCGATCGCTCCTCTGGTCGTGATCTGGCTGGGCCCGGGGATGAACTCCATCGTTTTCATTTCGCTTATCGTCGCGATCTTCCCTATTATTTCGAACACGAACCTGGGATTGTCCTCCACGGACCGCAATCTGGTTCAGTTGATGCGGATGTATAAATCGGGTACGTGGACGACCGTCTGGAAGCTCCGTTTTCCGTACGCTTTGCCCTATATGCTCGGGGGGATGAAAATCTCCAGCGGCATGGCGGTCATTGGCGCTATTATTGGTGAATTCGTAGCCGGTATTGGCGGGGGGAAAGGCGGATTAGGCATGGCCATTACCTCGGCTGCCGTGCAGATGCAGACCTCGTTTCTGTTCGCCTGTACGATTGCGGCTTCGCTGCTAGGAATGGCTTTCTATCTGAGCGTTGCAGCGATCTCCCATTTCACCCTGCGCCATTGGCATGAGTCGGCGATTGGATCGGATAAGGATTAACTGAGCGAGGAATAATCGGCATCCATTAAATGAGGATATAGGGGGACATGACAATGAAGAAGTCGTTATTATTCAAAACCGGGTTTATAGCTGCGATAGCAGTGGCATTAACTGCCTGCTCCAGCAATGGAGGCAGCAGCACGGCTTTCTCGCCGGATAAACCGGCCAAGGTCATTCAGCAAATGAGCTGGTTCGCGCAGCCGGAGATGGGCGGTCACTTTGCGGCGTTATCCGGAGACATTTACAAAAATGCCGGGCTGGACGTAACGATCCAGCAAGGCGGCCCTCAAATATCCAACGTGCAGCTAGTGGCTTCCGGCAAAGTCGACTTCGCCATGTCCCAAGCCGACGAGGTCATTCTGGCTAGACAGGAAGGCATCCCGGTAGTGGCGGTCTACGCGGATTTGCAGACCAATCCTCAAAATCTGATTTTCCATAAGGGGTCGGACATTAACAAAATCGAAGATCTGAACGGCCATAACGTCTATGTGGCGACAGGCTTCCCGTACTGGCAGTATCTTGCATACAAATACAAGCTGAACAATGTAAAGATCCAAGCTTACAATGGCTCGCTGGCAGGATTCGTGGCGGATAAAAATGCCGTGCAGCAAGGCTACGCGACGAATGAGCCGTTTGTGCTGAAATCACAGAATGTGGACGTAGATTGGTTCCTCAACGCCGATCTTGGCTATAATCCTTACGGCAACGTAGTCATTACGACGGAGAAAATGATTAAAGAAAAGCCGGAAGTGATTAAAGCGTACTTAAAAGCCACAACAGAAGGCTGGGATTACTATTATAAGCATGGCGATGAAGTGAACAAGGTTATTAACAGCTACAACAAGGATTACGCCCTCGATCATCTTGCCTATGCGCAAGGCGTGGCGAAGGATTTCGTATTCGGCGGGGACGCCGCTTCCCACGGTACGGGTTACATGTCGGAGGAGCGCTGGACAACGCTGCTTGGTCAGATGAAGGAAGCGGGCCTGGTAACAAAGGATTTGACAATAGATCAATTCTACACGAATGAATTTTTGCCTGAAAAATAGTCAGGGCTTGCATAGTCCGGGTTCCTCCAAATGGGGGAGCCCTTTAGGCTATTTAAGCCGCTACAGCTAGCGGGAGGGGATTCTATGTTGTTGACCGTTGAAGAGGCCATGCGCGTCTATCCATTATCTGAAGGAAAGCTGGTTGCGGGAAGGGCCGGAGGCTCCCGGCCGCTTAAATCGCTTAATATTATTGATGCTCCCGACTTTGTGCAATGGGCAAAAGACGGGGATATGTTTTTTACGACGGCCTACGTATTCAAAGACTCCGTAGAGGATGCCATTGCTACGATAAGAAGCCTGCATCAGCGGCATTCCGCCGGTCTTGGCATTAAGCTTGGCAGGTTCTGGTCGGAGATGCCCGCTGCGCTTATCGAAGAAGCGGATGCGCTTGGATTTCCTTTAATCGAGCTGCCTTACCCGTTCGCTTTCTCCGATCAGATCAACGGGCTGCTGCAGGACGAGATCAACCGCAATACGTCATGGCTTAAGCGGGTCGTCGAGAAGCAAAAGCGATTAATGAAGGTTGCTCTCTACCAAGACATCGCGGATAATCCGTTTCAGCGTATAGCTTCGGTCATGGAATACCCGATGGCGATTGTGGGCGGAAGAGGCCACATTCTATTTAATGACTCCGACTGCTCGGAGGGGGAGCTGATGGGCGAATGGCCCTGGAAGCCGGAGCCGCGCAGAATAACGAAGACTGACCGGCAATTATATCGGCTGCCGTTATTTCATGGGGATGATTGCATTGGATTTGCCATCTTTGTGCTGCCGGTCGATTACTTGCCGAAATCCGAGGAGGGATTATTCCATCAAGCCTCGGAGATGCTCGCCTATTACTTGTCCAAGATGATGGAGAATGGCTCGGAGACATTCTGGCATCAGGAGCTTGGCGCAATCATCAATCATTATCTGGAGGCAGGCGCCTCTCTGGATACGGTGCTTCATCAGGCGGAAAAGGCCGGCGTGCATGTATTGGACAGCCGATTCGTCTGCGTATTATGTACGGCCGAAGAGGTGGAAGGAAACCGGTTGAAGCCGACCCGGCTTAAGGCTGTGCGGCAGGAGCTGGAATTCAATCCGGCCATTCGCGATAAAAGGGGCTATCATGTTGTAACGGAGGCAGGGCTGTTGTCGATCTACCCGGTGACCAGCGCCGGGACGATTCAGGCGCTGGCGTCCTCTCTTGAGGCGGTGAGCCCAAAGGATAGGTTGATTCAATTTGCCTTTAGTACGCCAAAGGATACAGCCATGCAGTTTGCCGAAGCGTTTGACGAATGCAAGGAAACGATTAAGCTGAGCCGGAAGCTGCGGTCGCGGGAGCAGATTTTGCATTTCGACACGATACAGATGGCTCATTTATTCCAGTTTGTTCCGGAGGACAGCATGCGTCATTACTGCAGGCATGTTCTGGGGCCGCTGCTCGACAGCGATTCCACCGGGGCGCAGGATATGCTTCAAACGCTGGAAGCGTTTGTGGGGAACGAGGGCTTGCTTGGCGACACGGCCAGGCAGCTATATGTTCACAGGAACACGGTAAGCTATAGGCTGGAGAAAATGAGCGAGCTGCTTGGCCTGGACTTCAAGAAACCGAATGATTTCATGAAGCTTCGCCTGGCTGTACTATTTTTGCGAATGACGGATTAGCGGTAGCGGATTTCTAACCCTTTCTTAAGGTTCGTCCTGTACAATGGGGCGAGCGATTATGATTAGAAGAAAGGGCAGATAGCCTTGCGGATACTAATGGTGGAAGACGAGAGACCGCTTCGCGATGCCATCGCGACGGTTCTGAAGGAAGAAGCTTATCAGGTCGATGAAGCCGATAACGGGCTGGAGGGGCTGTATTTGGCCGATCAGCGCATTCATGACTTGATTATTCTGGATATTATGCTGCCTGGCATGGACGGCGTAACCGTGCTGAAGGAGCTGCGCGAAAAAGGAAATGCGGTGCCTATTCTGCTGCTGACGGCGAGGGACGGCGTAGAGGACCGGGTGCTTGGCCTGGATTCGGGCGCCGATGATTATATGATTAAGCCTTTTGCCATGCGGGAGCTGCTGGCCAGGCTTCGCGTGCTCATGCGGCGACAGCTGCGTGGAGCAAAGGACGGGGAGCTGACCTACGGCAGCCTCTCGGTTAAATGTAACTTCATGGAAGGATACGCGAACGGCGAGGCGCTGAAGCTGACGGCCAAGGAATTCGAGCTGATGGAGTTTCTGCTGCTGAACCGGGAGCAGATTCTGACGAAGGAGCAGCTGCTTGACCGCGTATGGGGGATAGATTCGGATGCGAGTCCGGGGGTAGTGGATGTGTACGTCCATTATTTGCGGAAAAAGCTCACGCCTTCCGGCTGCGACCGTTATATCCATACGATCCGCGGAGTCGGGTATATGCTGAAGGAGAGGGCCCAATGATCAAGCGTACCCGAATGCAGCTGACGATCCGCAACGCGGCGGTTTTATCCATCCTTCTTATTTCGCTGAACGCGTTTGTATATTTTGTGATGAAAGACATGATGTTCTCGCAGATTGACAAATCCCTGACGGGAGTGAGCAATCAGTTAACGGTGGCTGGCATTGCCTCGAAGACGACCTTGCAGGCTCTGCCGTCGCTTCAGACAAAGCCGTCCGTCATTTATCAGGTGGGCCAGATGAATCGTCCGGTGTTCCAGCTGTTCTGGACGGAGGACAATAAGCCAATCCAGATACCCGCGGCGGGCATGTTTGGGGAAAAGGATCTGAATCGCCTGCAGCCCGACAACTTCGGGGATCATCCCGAGACGGTCAAGCTGGGGGATCAGTATTACCGGGTATTTAACGGCAGCAAGGAAACGGCTGCTCCGTTGATATACAGCAGCATTGGCGGAGAGGTGCAGGTTGGCGTGAAGCATCAGCTGCTTACGAACATATCGGCGGAGGTAAGCATGCTGAACCGGCTGCGGATGATTCTGCTCCTCGGCGGTTTTATCGGGCTGCTTGTCGCCGTTGCGGCGGGTTATTATTTAGCCAACCGTTCGCTTATTCCCATCCGCAACTCAATGGAGAAGCAGCAGCAGTTCGTCTCGGACGCCTCGCATGAGCTGCGCACGCCTTTATCGGTAATTCAAGCCCATGCGGAGCTGCTGCTCCGTCATCCGGAGCATACAATCGAGCAGGACAGCAAGCATATTTCCATGGTGCTGCAGGAGACAAGGCGGCTGGGCAAGCTGGTCAGCGGACTGCTCATGCTGGCGCGCTCCGATTCCAATCAGTTGGAGCTGGATAAGCGGCCTATCTATATGGAGCGAATTGTGCAGGACGGGATCGGCAAGATGACGATGCTGGCGGAAGTGAAGGATATTATTTTGCGCGGCGAAGTAGAGTCGTCTGTCCTGCTCCAGGCCGATGAGGAACGGCTGCATCAGCTGCTTATGGTGTTAATGGATAATGCCATTAAATATACGCTGGAGGGCGGCGTAATAAGGGTAGCCTGCCGCAAGCTGGCGCATACCGTTTACCTCGAGGTCGAGGATACGGGAATCGGCATCCAGCCGGAGCATCTCCCGCATATTTTCGACCGTTTCTACCGCGGGGACAAGGCACGGACGAGACAAGAAGGCGGAACGGGATTAGGCCTTGCCATTGCCAAATGGATCGTCGAACGCCACGGCGGCAAAATCCGCATCGAGAGCAAGCCCGCCGTCGGCACGCGGGTATTGGTGACTTTGCCTGCTGGATGAATGATAAATAAGAGAACGTCCTTACTGTCCAAGTGGACAGTTGAGGGCGTTTTTTTCGTTCGTTTCCGGCGAATGCCGCGTGCCCAACCTCGAATGGATTAGTCGTGGTGTCGCCATGCGCCTACGTTGCACGAAATGCAGCGTATGAGCCTCGTTTAGCCCGGTAACCCCAAATACGCTGCAAGGAATGCAGGATATCGGAGGAAAACAGCGCAAACAAGCTCCATCAGGCGAGTTATCCTGCATTTCGTGCAGGATAGGTTCTCCAATCGGCTATAAGCGGATCGTTATCCTGCAAAATGTGCAATGTGTATGATGCAGGGCGCCTGCAAGCGCGAGCTGCGACGGGATCCATGCAAACTAATCATGCGCCGAAAGGGGAGATGCTGCCCTGTGCCCCGAGCACGGAGTACGGGGCACGGGGCATGTAGCATGCCGTACGGAGTATGGATCAAGGAGCGCTGTGCATGGAGCATGCAGCATCATGGAGCAAGTAGCGCTGTGCCCGGGGCACGGGGCACGTGGCACTCGCCGATGCCTGCGCTGGAGCAGCGCAATGCCGCTTGGCGGCGGTCCCCGAACTTTTTTACCTCCCTTTAATCGTCCTTTAAGCCTGCTTTCAGCTTCTCTAACGGTTTTCTAAGAAACGTTAATCATACTAACCGTTGAAGCTACTAAACGAAAGAAGGGTGATCGTTAGTGAGAGGAAAAAGAAGAGGGCTTGCCACAAGTCTGCTGGCCTTGTCCCTGACTTTGACGGCTTGTACATCCGGGGGCGGCAAGGAGGCCGGCTCGGCATTCGGCAGTCTCGACAGAGAGGATAAAGGCACGCTGAAGGTCGGCTATTTCAACGAGGAGGCCTTCTACATGCAGTACGGCAACGCCTTTCAGGCGATGTTCCCGAATGTGGAGCTTGAGGTCGTGTCGACGGAGGAGGCGATGTCGGCGGATGATCCGGTAGCGGCGATGGAGAGCTTTATCGAGGAGCAGCAGCCGGACGCCGTT
Source organism: Paenibacillus glycanilyticus NBRC 16618 (assembly GCF_004000805.1). GTDB lineage: Bacteria > Bacillota > Bacilli > Paenibacillales > Paenibacillaceae > Pristimantibacillus > Pristimantibacillus glycanilyticus. The sequence continues at coordinate 44,544 of NZ_BILY01000038.1, read as the reverse complement.
CTGCTGACGGAGGAGCAATACGCGGAGCTTGCAAAGGACGGCAAGCTGTACGATTTGGATGCCGCGGTCAAACAGGACAAATTCGATCTGGATTCGTTCCTGCCTTCGGTTATCGATCTCTTGAAGGCGCGCGGCGGGGGCAAGCTGTACGGGTTAAGCCCAAGCTTCTCGAGTCAGGCTCTCTACTACAATAAAGACCTGTTCGATAAATACGGCGTCCCGTATCCGACGGATGGCATGAGCTGGGAGGAAGTGCTGCAGCTGGCGGCAAGGTTCCCCGCGAAAAAAGGCAGCGACAACGTATCCTTGGACAAAGTCGGAGCGGATGACGCTTTGTACGGCTTGTCCCTTCCCATGCAGACGCGGGACTCATTCGAGCTGATCCGCGAGATTGGCGAAGCGAAAGGCCTGCTCTATGCGGACGGAGAAGCCAAGACGGTATCCTTCGATACGCCGGAATGGAAGGCGGTCGTCCAGTCGGTCGTGGACGGATATAAGTCGGGCAGCATTTCCACGGTTTCTTCGCAAGGAGGCGGTGGTCAGGGAGGGCTGATGATCCGCGGAATGGGCGGCGGGAAGCCGACCTTCTCGTTTGGGCCGGCAACGATGCGGTTTATGTCCGGACAAGCGGCTATGACGGTGGATGGTCCGATGCTGATGAACATGATGGGAATCGGCGGCGTCAAGATAGCCACAGCCACGGCATCCAAAGCGGCGGGAAGCAGCGGCGGAGCCGTTAAAGCGCCGGGTCAGGACGTGAATTGGGATCTGGTCACGATCCCGACCGATCCTTCCCAGGAAGGGGCTACAGGCAGCATGAGTCTCGATACGATTTTTGCGATTAATGCTTCTTCCGAGAACCTGCCTGCCGCTTGGGAATTCCTGAAGTACGCAAACGGCGAACAGCTTGCGAAAACAAGCTCCAAGTCCTCGCCGGCTCTGTCGGCCAGAACAGCCTACAAGAACGAAGCGGACGGCAAGAATATCGACGCCTTCTATAACGAGAAAATCAATGAGCAGGCATTGCTGCAGGAGGACTCGCTGCCGGCAGGCTTTGCCCAGTCCTTCGGGAACATGGCGGCCGGTCAGATCGATCAGGCGGTAAAGGGCACGCAAACCGTTGACGAGGTGCTTAAGGCGATTCAGTCGCAGGGGCAGGATTTGCTGACGAAGGCGCTGGCTGACGAGGCGGCGGAATAATGGCGGTTCAACTTATGCAGCCTGCGGGTCTGTTGCTTGAGGTGCGCGGCGTTCACAAAAGCTTTATTAGCGGCGGTATTCCCCTTCAGGTGTTGAAGGGGATCGACCTGACGGTCGAATCCGGCAAGCTGACGATGCTTCGGGGGCGATCCGGTTCGGGGAAAACAACGCTTCTTAATCTGCTCGGAGGATTGGATCAGCCCTCCGAGGGGGAGGTCTTCTTCCGAGGACGTTCGTTCCAGAACCAGAGCGACAAGCAGTTGACCATGCTTCGGCGCAGGCAGATCGGCTTTGTTTTTCAATCCTTTGCTTTGCTGCCGCTCTTCTCCGCCTGGGAGAATGTCGAGCTGTCGCTGCGGATGGCCGGGGCGCGCCGCTCGGAATGGAAGCCAAGGACGGCCCGATGCCTGGAGCTGGTGGGACTAACGAAGCGGGCTAATCATCGTCCTTATGAGCTGTCGGGCGGCGAGCAGCAGCGGATTGCGATAGCCAAGGCTATCGCCCATAAACCGGCATTGCTGCTGGCCGATGAACCAACAGCGGAGCTGGATTCGCAGATGGCGGCCAGAATTATCGCTATCTTTCGCGACATTATCGAAGCGGAAGGAATCGCCATCTGCATGACGACACATGATTCTACGTTATGGGAGGCGGCGGATGTTGTCTATCAGATGGCGGACGGCCGGCTGCAGGAGCCGGAGTAAGAAAGGACGGGCGGCAGGCCTGGTGCTTGCGGTAGTTGGGTTCGCCTTGCTCGCGGGCTGCTCGCTGATGCCGCAGGAGGAAGAGAAGGAGGCATTGCCGGAAATCAAGGTGCCGAAAATTTCGCAGAAGCCGGAATATCCGGTCAAGAAGAAGACGCTTGAGCTGAAAGCGACCGGTTCGGGCAAGCTGTTGTCCGCGCAGGAGGAGAACTTATTTTTTGAGACGGATAACCGGCGGATCACGGACGTCTATGTGAAGGCCGGGGACAAGGTGAAGCAAGGCCAGGTGCTGGCAGAGCTTGATCCGGGAGACCTGAACAGTCAGATCCGGCGTAAGGAAATCGATATCGAGAAGTCCGAGCTGGATTTAAAGGAAGCGATGCGTGGCGACTCCGAAACCGCGGATAGCGTACTCCTGCGCAAGCAGCAGCTGGATTACGAGCTGATGAAGGAGGAGCTTGCCGAGCTGAAGGAGGAGTTAAGCAGTCTGAAGCTGGTCGCCCCGTATTCGGGAACAATCGTTAGCTTTACCGCGGAAAAAGGGGATCTGGCGAGGGCTTACGAATCGATTGGCCGCATAGCCGATATGGATTCGCTTGTCGTGGCCGTACAGTTCAACACAAACGATATGGACAGCATTGCCCCCGGCATGGAAACGATCGTGGATATTAACGCCGTGGGCGAATTCAAGGGCAAAGTCAAGAGACTTCCGGTTGAGGATGGGCAGCAGGGCGGTAACGGAGACGAGGAATCGCTTGACGCCTATACCCTCATTGAACTCGATAAGCTGCCTGACGGCCTTGGCCGGGGGACCCCTCTGTCAGCGTCCGTTATCGTGCAGCGGAAGGAAAACGCCCTGACCATTCCCCTATCCTCGCTAAGAACGCAAAACAGCAGGCATTACGTGCTTGTCGCGGGCAAAGACGGCAGCAAAGGCGAGGTGGACGTCGAGACCGGCATCCAGACCTCAACGGATGTTGAGATTATTAAAGGGCTGGAGGAAGGCCAGAAGGTTGTGGGCAAATAATGCGCATTCTCCAGTTTCTATTTCTGAAAATGTGGCAAAACCGCTGGTTTACGCTCAGCACGCTGCTCGGCTTAACCGTTGCGGCTTCCTTTGCCATGAGCATTCCGATGTACGCGGACGGCACGCTGAAGCGGGTCGTCGCGAAGTCGCTGCAGGAGGAGACGGAAGGCCTGCCGGCCGCTTCCTTGTATATGAAATACCAATCGGACGGCAGCGCTGACGCGGATTGGTCCGGTCTTGGCGAATTGGACAATTGGATGAGGAAGGTATTGCCGGATCGTATCGGGTTCCCGGCCCAAGCCTACTCCAGCCGGATTAGTCTTCCGTCCTCCACGATTCGGAGCGGCGGCTCCGCGCAGGCCGGACGTTTGGTTCGAATGGAGCTTGCCACGCAGAGCGGCGTGCCGGATGCGGTGAATCTAACGGATGGCAAGCTGCCAAGAGACGGGATTCAGGACGGCGCCATCGAGGTGCTGGCTCTGCACGACACGATGGAACGGTATGATTGGAGGATTGGCGATACCTTTACTTACGACGCCAAAAACGAGGACGGCAAGATAAAGCGGCTGACCCTCCGCATCACCGGCTCCTACACGCTGAAGAATGAGACGGATCTGAACTGGGCGATTGACGGGAAGGACAAGCTGGCGGATACGCTGTGGGTCAGCCCGAAGACGATGTCCGAAACCTTGCTTGGCGTCGATAAGCTGATGCCGGGCGACGGCGGCTGGTACTATGCGTTTGATCTGCAAAATATCCGGATCCGCGACCTGGCTCCTCTTATCGGCGAGCTTGGACGGCTGGACATTACGCTGCATGGCATGCTGGCAGGCACAAAGGTGAATCTCTCCTTCGCCGCCATGCTGCATGAGTTCCAGAAGCAAAGCCTGCTGCTGCTCGCCATGCTGTTCGCGCTGGCTGCTCCGGTGCTGGCGATGGTGCTCTATTTCATCACGCTTAATGCGCAGCAGGCGCTGGAGAGGCAGCGCAGCGACATTGCGGTTTTGCACAGCCGCGGGGCGAGTCCCCGCCAGATTACCGCCTTGTATGCGCTGGAATCGGTCTTGCTGGGGATATCGGCGTTGCTGCTCGGCATGGGGCTGGCCTGGTTTATGGCGAAGGTCATCGGATCGTCCAGCGGGTTCCTGTCTTTTGTCGGCCGAAAATCGATACCGGTTGGCTTTACCGGAACGTCTCTGCTCTTCGGGGCTGCCGCAACGCTGCTCGCCGTAGTGGCATCCACGGCTCCCGTTCGCAAATTTGCGGAAGCCTCCGTTGTCCAGCATGCCCAGAAGCGGGCGAGCTCCGCGGATAAGCCGTTTTGGCAGCGACTGTACATAGACGCGGCTTTGGCTCTTTTGTCCGCCGCAGGCTGGTATATGCTGCAAAGCGGCAGCCTTGTGTCCGCGGGAAGCGGGGGAGACACAACGCTGCAGACCGTTATATTTGTCCTGCCGGCTTTGATGATCTTTGCGGCCGGTCTGCTCTGCCTCAGGCTGTTTCCGCTTTTGCTGCGGTATTGGAATAGGCTTATGCGGAGCCGCATGCCGGTTACCCTATACGTGACGCTGACGCAGCTGTCCCGTTCCGCGGCAAGCTTTTACCCGCTGATGATTCTGCTTATTCTGACGATCGGGCTAGGCGTGTACAATTCGTCGGCTGCACGGACGATGGATCTTAACGCCTCGGACCGCACGCAATATGAGTATGGCGCCGACGTGGTGCTCGATACTGCGTGGGAAGGGGTCCAAGACGAGAATGACCAGAACAAAATTTATTACGCGGAGCCCTCGTTTGAGGCATTCCGGAACCTGCAGGGCGTAGAAGCCGCCACTAGGGTATGGAAGGCAAACGGCAAGGTTGAGGTAAGCGGCAAGTCGGCGGGAAGCGGGCAGGTCGTCGGAATCGACAATGCGGCTTTTGCCGGAACCGCCTGGTTCCGCAACGATTTGTACAAGATGCATCCTTATTATTATTTGAATGCTTTAGGCACGGCCGAGCAGGCGGTGCTTGTATCCGAAGCTTTTGCGAAGAAGCACAGCCTGAAGGAAGGAGATCCGCTTACCATTCAGATCGGCTACGACAATACCCCCGTGGAATTCGTCGTGGTGGGCGTGGTTCCGTATTGGCCCAGCTTGTATGAGGATGAAGCGCCTTTTTTTATCGGGAATCTGGATTATATTTATCAGCAGGTGGAGAAAACGCCTTATGAAGTGTGGCTGAACATGAAGGAAGGCGCGAAGCTGGCGAACGTACTGGACACGCTTGCCAACCGGGGAATCGAAGTCAGCTCGGTAAGGGATGCGCGGGGCGAGCTGATCGACCGTCGCAATCATCCCGCTCAAGGCGGTTTGTTCGGGATCCTGAGCCTCGGCTTTCTGATCTCGCTGCTGGTATCCTTGCTTGGTTATCTCATTTTCTGGTTCTTCGCGTTGTCGCGCCGGGCGGTTCAGCTTGGCATCCTGCGGGCGATGGGGCTGTCTCGTCTGCAGCTGACGTGCATGCTGCTTCTGGAGCAGCTCTTCACGATGGGACTGTCCGTTGCCGCGGGGATCGGTCTGGGCCAGCTAGCAAGCCGCCTGTTCCTGCCGTTCCTGCAGGACAAAAGCCTGGAGAACGCGAGGCAGGTGCCGCCCTTTAGAATTGTGTTCGAAGCGGAGGATATGCTTAAGCTTTATGCGGCCGTTGGCTTCATGCTGGCGGCGGGCGCTTGTCTCCTGCTCTGGCAGCTAAGAAGTCTCCGCATTACGCAGGCTGTTAAGCTGGGGGAGGAACGTTAATGGAAGCAACAGACGATAAGGCGCCAATGATTTATTGCGAGGGCCTGGTCAAAATCTATAAAACGGAAGAGGTGGAAGTAGTGGCCCTCCACGGGCTGAACCTCACGGTGGAGCAGGGCGAAATGATGGCGATTATCGGCAACAGCGGAAGCGGGAAATCAACTCTGCTTAACATATTGGGCGGGCTTGACCGTCCTTCGGCGGGCCGGGCGCATGTAGGCAATTGGGACCTGCTGAAGATGACCAAGGAGCAGCTGATCGCCTACAAACGGGAGACTGTCGGGTTCATCTGGCAAAATAACGGGCGCAATCTGGTTCCCTACCTGACCGCATTGCAAAATGTCGAGCTGCCCATGCTGATTCACGGCAAGCCCGACCGGGCTTATGCAAAGCAGCTGCTTGCGGCTGTCGGGCTGGAGCGCCGGATGGGCAGCAGGCTTACCCAACTGAGCGGCGGCGAGCAGCAGCGCGTCGCTCTTGCCATTTCCCTGGCGAACCGGCCGCAGCTGGTGCTGGCCGACGAACCAACCGGTTCGGTGGATCACGCCACGGGGGAGCAGATCCTGCGAATTTTTCGCCGCTTGAACCGGGAGATGGGAGTGACGATTGTCATCGTTACCCATGACCTGTCCGTAGCCGATCAGGTCGACCGAGTCGTGGCGATCCGCGACGGGCTGACCAGCACAGAGTGGATCAAGCGGGAAGGCGATGGGCAATCGGATGAGCCCGGGGGGCAGGAGCAATCGGAGCAGGATGCCCGGTTTGGCTCCCGCCACGAGCAGTTTGTCGTTATCGATCAAATCGGGAGGCTGCAAATCCCTAAGGATTATCTGGAGCAGATGCAGGTAGAAGGCAAGGCCGTGCTGTCGTTCGACGGGAAGCATGTAAGAATCGGGCCGCCTGAGCGGGAAATCCCGCAATTAGGAAAGAAAAAGGCATAGGTATCTGTCCTGACCTGCATGTCTATAGGCTTCCTCCCGATACATGAAATAAAAAATGAATGGATCAAGCCTCCCCCCGGGCAGATAAACGTTCTTAGAACGACTGCCAAAGCCATATATTTGCTATATAAGCTTATTGGGGGGTGTGAGACATTGGGGGTATTGATCACAGCCTTACTCGTATGCGCCTCAGCCATGGGGTTTGTGCTTTTCCGAAGAAATACGGTGCCTGTCAGCAGCGAAGGTCCCTTTCAAGAAAGAAAGCTGTCGGTTATTATCCCAGCCCGTAATGAGGAAGGCAATTTGCCTTTTTTGCTGGGCTCCCTTAAGGCTCAGTCCTATAAACCGTTTGAGATTATTGTGGTGGACGATCATTCGGAGGACCGTACGCAGGCCATTGCGGAGAGCTATGGCATAAAAGTCGTCTCGAACCCGGAACTCCCGTCCGGATGGACAGGCAAGAACTGGGCGGTCTGGAACGGTTACCTGCAGGCCGAGGGCGAGCTGATTCTGTTTCTGGATGCGGATGTCCGCCTGGCGCCCGACGCGGTGCGCTCCCTGCTGGCTGCGAGAGAGAAGGAGGGCGGGGTTCTCTCGGTTGTTCCTTTTCACGTGGCGGAAAAATTTTACGAGCGGCTGGCGCTTATCCCGAACCTGCTTGGCTTGTTCGCTTTTACGTCTCCCATGGAGCGGACAAACCCGAATAAGGGTTTATACGGCTCCTGTATTCTCGCCACAAGGGAGGATTACGAGCAGGCGAAAGGACATGAGAGCGTCAAAGGCGAGGTGCTTGACGATCTGAACCTGGGAGCGCGGTTTATCCAGGCCGGGGTGAAAGTGAAGAATTATATCGGCCGGGGAATGGTGTCCTTCCGCATGTATCCCGGCGGGATCAAAAGCGAAATTCAAGGCTTTAGCAAAGGGGCCGTGCTCAGCACAAGCAAGCTGCATATCGGAACCACGCTGCTCATAGCCGTCTGGCTAATCGGCCTTATCGCGGCGGAAGTGGCTCCTTTTGTCATCGGAACGTCCGCGCTGCTGCCCTTAGCCATCGGTTATGCGATCTACACGCTGCAAATTTATTATTTCGTCGGCTATACGGGGCGCTTCGGCATCTGGCTTCCGGCCGTTCATCTGTTAAGCACGGTCTTCTTCTTGTACGTTATGCTTTATTCTCTGTATCAGGTAGTGTTTCTGCGGAAGGTAGCCTGGAAGGGCAGAAGCATTGAGGTAGGGGGGCGTGGCAATCCATGATCATCGGATGGACGGCATTAGCGTTTCTGGCGGGTTCCTTGATGTTCTCGTATTGGATCGGCAGGCTTATGAAGATTAATCTGATAACCTACGGAGACGGCAATCCGGGTGCGATAAATTTATGGAAGGCAGCGGGCTACGGATACGGCTTCGCCGGCATTGTGCTGGATTTTGGGAAGGGTTACCTGCCCTTGGCCTTGATGCAGCATGGCGACACGGTTACCGGTTTCGGTATTATTTTTCCCGCGGCGGCGGCTATCCTTGGCCATATGTTCTCTCCGTTTGCCGATTGGAAGGGCGGTAAAGCGATTGCCGTGACCTTCGGCGTCTGGAGCGGGCTTACCGGCTTTGCGGCATCCCTCGCCTATGCGATTATATTGGCGGTGCTGCTATTGGCGTCCAGACGGCTGAGCAAGGGCAGGCCTATCTCCTCGGAGACCGACGCCTTTCATGTTGTGCTGGGGATGCTGCTGTTATCCATCTATCTGGTTCTGGACAATTACTCCTGGCCATACGTGCTTCTAGGGCTGATTAACTTTATTCTGCTAGCCTATTCGCACCGGAAAGAGCTGATAGGCATGAAGGACACGAACTGAGTTGCGATTTTCAATAAAAAAGCAAAGCCCTTCTGCAGGCTGCAGAAGGGCTTTTTGCGCAAGCTTTATTTTTGAACCTGCGGCTTTTTGAAAGTAAAGGCCTTGTGCCACGTCTTTCCTCCGTCGGAGGACGTGTTCAGAACGGCTGCATTAGACGCGTCCGTCGTGATGAACCAGATATGGCTGGCATCCGATGCGCCAATGAATTGCGTGCCGTAGCCCGTAAATTCGGACTTGCTGATTGTCCAATGCTTGCCGCCGTCCGTTGTTTTCATGATGGTGTTAGGTTTGTCGCATGCCGAGCATTGCCCGCCCATAATCGCGGTCTGCGGATTTACGACATACAAGGTGCCTGGAGCCGAGCTGGTCATGCCTTTAGGAACCGATGCATCGTCCATCGTGAAGCCTGGTGCCGGACCGGAGCCTGCTCCGTTCCTCACGATGGCAGGAAGCCAGGTTTTGCCGCCGTTTGCCGTATGGAACAGCGAATAGGAGGTTTGGGACATGCCGGAGCCTCCAATCAGCTCAATCCAGGCATCGTTAGCTGCCGTGGAACGGATGATGACGTTGTTAGGAGCGTCTTCCGTCTTGCGTGTCATCACGGTATTCCAAGTTTTACCGCCATTCCCGGTATGCATGAAGAGAAGCCGTCCATTCACTACTTGCACCGCCCAGCCGTTGTTCACGTCATGGAAGTATACCTCGCCAATTTCTTTGCCCGGCGTTTGCAGCTCCGTCCAGGTTTTGCCGCCGTCTTTGGTCATCGCATTGCCGCTGAAGGCCGTTTTGTCGTTCGTGAAATGGAGGAATCCATGATTAGGCACGGTACCGGCCTTCGTCCATGATTTGCCGCCATTCGTCGATTGAATGAGGATTAGGCTTTTGGCATTGCTGTCGCCAATGGTTGCCCACACTTTATTGCTGCTAAGGGCAAAAATCTGATTAATCGGCTTGCTGCCCGAATATTGCAGCCTCCAGTGTGCGCCGCCGTCATCGGTTCTGGCGATCTGGCCATTGCCGGCTACCCAGCCCGCCTTCGAATCGGCAAGACGAAGTGCCGTAACATTGCCGATCTGAACGGTTTTCTCATTCGTGCTGATCGGAGTTGGATTCTCGGAAGTGCTGCCGCCGTTATTGCTTGGCTGCTGCGAAGGAGTGTTCTCCGGTTCCGTGCTAGGCGCATTCGTGCTCGTATTCGTCGAGCCTGTATCCGTATTATTAGAGTTTGACGTCTGGTTGGTGGAGTTGTTAGAGGATGGTGTGTTAGCCGAGTTATCCGCCTTCGAACAGCCTGCCATAAGCAGGGTCAAACTGAGCGTTACGAGTAAAACAAGGGTGCTGATTTTTTTCATGATGTTCACCGCCTGGTTTTTATTATTAGCTTAACCTTCCTCCCCTTAGACGAACCATGTTTCTGCAGAGTTGCAGGGAATTTTAGTAATAAAGTAATTTAGTCATTCGGTAGGGGGGATTCGACAATCAAATGTGGAATTTCATGCCACAATATAAAGGATTATGGCAAAATGTGTCGAATAATGGGCTTAAAGACTCATATAAGGGTGCGAAAATATAGTTCTTTAGTCATTCTAGGTTCGCAGCGTAGAGTCCAATCACCAGGAGGGGAACGATGACATGAACGTACGAATGAACAGCTCTCGTCATTCGAAGAGAGCAGCTTGCGCCTTATCGGCTTTCCTGCTTACAGTACCGCTAGTTGGCGGACAAACCGTGCATGCAGAGCCGGTCAATACGTTGTTGACGCCGGTAACGGGGGACAGCGGATGGCTGAGCGCCGGCATGGCGGTTAACGGAGACTCTTTCAGCTTTGACGTCAGCGGCGTATTCCCGCAGTTTACGGGTCCGGTCACCGTAACGGCCTCCTCGAGCAAATCAAATGTGGCAACGGCAACAGCGGCTAATGGCCGGATCGAAGTTCGCGTCAAAGAGCCTGGTGTTACCCGTCTTGCGATTACGGGCAGTGATTCTACCTCGCTTGCTTTAACCGATTACGTAGATCTAAACGTAACTCTCCTTGGGGATACAACGGGGGACGGTCTATTAACCTCAGCCGACGTGCTGTACATCTATAAAGTGATTAATTCCAAGCTTCCGATAACGGATCAGGAGAAAAACAGGCTAGACGTTAACCGCGACGGCGTCATTACAACGGCCGATGCAACCGTGCTGTTGAATAGCTATGTCGGCAAAACGCCGGCAACGGGCGGAGTAAAGTTTATTGCCGAGCTGAAAGACAGCAACGATGCGCCGGTCGCCGACAAGGTTGCGATTACGGGAACGGTGCAAACGGGCAGCGCGCTAACGGGCGGATACCGTTATGCCGATCCGGAGAACGATGCCGAGGGCACGACGCTTTATCAATGGTACCGCGGCACTCTTGCTGACGGCTCCGACAAGGCGCCGATTGCCGGTGAAATAACAACAACGTACACCGTTCAGGACGCGGATGTCGATCATTACCTCTTCTTCGAGGTTACTCCGGTTGATTCGAACGGAGCAGCTGGCTCTGCTGCCCGGGCAGGCACAATCGGCTTGGTTCCCGATACTTCGCCGCCTGTCGTAACGGGAACGACGCCGGTAGCTCTATCGAATGCCGCAAGCCGGACCGAACAGCTGCAGATTGTGTTTAATGAGCCGATCAAAGCGGCAGCAGGCAAAAGCATACATATATACCGTGCGTCGGACAATCAACCGGTGACGATCTACCTCGCATCGGATACCTCGAAAGTGACGGTGACCGGCACCACGGCCGTTCTTGTTAATCCGGGACTCGACAATGCGACGGCTTATTACGTCACGATTGATGCGGGCGCCTTTACCGATCTTGTCGGCAATCCGTTTAGGGGTATTTCCGGAAGCACGGGCTGGGGCTTTACAACCGTAGATACGGAAGGGCCGGTTACGGCCGCATTATCCCCGGCGAACGGAGCGGCGGATGCTAATAAAGCGTCGAACTTCACCTTGACGCTGGATGAGAATGTTCATGCCGTTAGCGGTAAAAAAATAACGATTCTCAACGCGGATCATAGCGAGCTTGTCTCCTATGACGCTGCGGATACCTCGAAAGTGACGATCAGCGGCAAGTCGGTGATGATTCATAATCCGGGCTTGGCCGAGACGACGTCTTACTCCATCGAAGTGGAGGCGGGGGCGTTGACTGACCTTAGCGGCAACAACTTTGCGGGAATCAATGGTACGGATTGGTCGTTCGCCACGCCGGATACGATTGCGCCGGTTCTTCAGTCAACGACGCCTGCGGACGATGCCTCCGGCGTAAACCGGACAGCCGATATCTCGATGGAATTCTCTGAGCCCGTACAAGCGGTAAACGGCAAGACCGTTCGTATTTACCGGGCTTCCGACAACAGTCTGTTCAAGACCTATAACGCGACGGATGCAAATGCCGTCCAGATTAACAGTAATACCGTGACGCTGCTTAATCCGAACCTGGCCGACGGCGCAGATTTTTACGTGGAAATCGACGCGGGAGCATTCCGGGATGCTGCGGGCAACTACTATGACGGCTTGCAAGGAATATTGGCATGGAATTTCTCAACGCCGGATACGATTGCGCCGGTTGCGAGCAGCTTCAATCCTACGGGTAACAGTACGGGGGTAGAACTGGCGGATAAGCTTACGGTGACGTTTAGCGAACCGGTCGTGCCGGTGAATGGGAAGACGGTAAAGATTGTTAATGCCAAGGATCAGACCGAGTTTGCCATTTATACCTTTGGCAGCGATTCGGAGGTATCGGTTAGCGGTGACACGCTAACGATTCAGCATGCTCCGTTTGATGCGTTGAAGGGGTATGTCATTCAGATTGAAGCGGGGGCAGTGAAGGATGCGGCGGGTAATCCGTTCGCGGGTGTATCGGATTGGGCATTCACGTCCAAGGATACACGTGAATTGCTGGCTGCCGTAGATCCGGGCGCACCACTGGTTGAAGGCACCTTGAATGCCGGAGCTTTCGTAACATTAACCCTGACCGGGGATACGTTCTTGAGTGATGTCGACATGAATGATTTTGCATTGAACCATGCACCGGCGGGCTTATCGATTATCGGTGCGGGAGTGTTACCTGATGGATCGGCTTATGTCATGTTCGATTATGACGGTACGGATTTTGATGCGGACATCACGGATTTCTCGGTTACGGCATCATCTTCGGCTGTCGCAAGCGGGCATGCGATTACCTCGCAGAACCTGACGATTAAGGCGGAAATCGAACCGAACGTAATCAATACGGTTCCTGCAGCTGGAGCAACCAAGGTTAAGAAGGCAGATCCGCTGACGATGACCTTTGACAAGAACGTCACGGCCGCAGCGGGGAAAAAGATTACGATCTACAAGAAAGCCGATAACAGCGTGGTCGAGACGATAGACGCGGCGAACGGATCAAAAGTATCCGTGAACGGTTCAACTGTAACGATTCAGCATAATGCCTTCACGGCTAATACGGAGTATTATGCGGTAGTCGAAGCGGGAGCCTTCGTGGATGTCAGCTTGATCGGCAACAAGACGGTTAGCGCCTTTGCCTTCAAGACAACGTCGGTTGAGATCGTGCCGGAGATGTATATTTCGGAGTTTCTGCGCGGTTCTGATTCTCAAATAGCCATAGAACTCTATGCGCCAACGGCGGCTCCAGGCGGGGACAAGATCCCTGCGAATACCTACTCGGTGTCGGTGTACCGCTATGACACCAAGAGCCATACCACCGTAGTCAGCAACTATCCAATCGCTTTTGAGTTTTATAAAAACATGCCTTTTATTTTCATAGACCGGACGTTTTACGACTTCTTTGACGTTACGCATGCAACGTATTATAACGATGAAGTGATTATTAACGACCCCGACAAGATTCTAAAAGCAATCGTTTTAAAAAGGGGCACTCAAACGATTGATGTATTGGGAGATCCAACCGAAACAGGTCCGGGCGGGTTATTAGCCAGCGGCAAAACCCTTGTCCGCAAATCCGGAGTGAACGGCGCATCGATTGAATACGACGAAGACCAATGGAACGTTTATCCGGCAGGCTCATTCCAGTACATGGGCAATCATACGCCATAAAAATTTATTGGAGGCTCAACATGACCTTACAGCGGAAGATGTTTAATCCTTTACTAGTGGCTTTGCTGGCTGTTACCCTGCTGCTGGGCGGATTGTCGCTAGGCAGCCCCTACGTTTTTGCCGCGAAGAGCTCCCCCATCGAGCTGAAGATTGGCGACGTGTCAGTTAATACCGGCGGGACAGTGGATATCCCGGTATCGATCAAGCAGCCGGAAAGAGGGATCGGCTCGTATAACGTCCAGCTGAATTACGACCCAAAAGCCCTCGAAATCATTAGCGTTAAGCCGAAGTACGGCGACGCGAATACGGAGACATGCAGCGAATCGCAGGAAGGCTGCTTCGTGTCCAATACGGATCAGGAAAGCGGTTGGCTTCGCGTGATCTGGGTAGATACAACGGGCGGCGACCGGTTGATTAACGAGGCTAAACAGCTGTTTACGGTACAAGTGAAAGCAAAATCCGGCTCGGAATCCGCCAAGCAGAAGCTGACGGTTGATAAGGAAGATCCCGTCAGCCTGACCTTTACGGACGGGGACATGCACTCCTTGCCCGTGGCGGTAACGGAAGGCGAGGTTACGGTGTATCCAAATCTGCCGATCGATACCGGCAAAGTGAAGGTGATTGTGGACGGCAAGGAGCAGGGCGAATCGGCTACGCTGACAAGCGTTGTCGTTAACGGCCGGGTTGTTACGACCATCAGCGTGGATAATGAGAAGGTTGCCGAGCAGCTGAAACAGAATCAGATCAAAACGCTGACGCTTCCAGTGGAAGGCAGCCGCGAAGTCGTCGTTGGCGAGCTGAACGGACAGCTGGTCAAGTTGATGGAAAATAGGGATGCAGCGCTTGTCATCCAGACCAATCAGGCCAGCTATAGGTTGTCTGCGTCGCAGATGAATATCGACCAGGTTGCCGGACAATGGGGTGCGGGGACGGCTTTGCAGGATATTAAGATTCAAGTAACCATATCGGTCGCGAAGGATAAACAAAGCGTAGAGCAAGCCGCCGCTAACAGTGAGGCGGATCTTATCGCTACGCCGGTTCAGTTTGAAGTTACGGCAAGCTACAGAGGCAAATCGGTTACGATAGACCACTTCTCGAATTACGTAAGCCGCACGATTGCGATTCCGGACGGCGTTGACCCTTCCCGTATCACGACTGGCGTTGTGATGGCAAGCGACGGTACGATCACTCACGTGCCTACCGTCATTACGCAATCGGAGGGTCACTACTACGCACAGATCAACAGCTTGACGAACAGCACGTACGCGGTCGTATGGCATTCTAAAACCTTTGCCGACGTAACGAATCATTGGGCGAAAGCCGACATTAACGATCTGGCATCCCGTATGGTGATCCAGGGCGTATCCGCAGACCGCTTTGCGCCGGACCGCTCCGTAACGCGGGCGGAATTCACCGCGATTTTGCTGCGGGCACTCGGCATTCATGCTCCCAAGGACGATACTCGAGTATCTTTCCGCGATGTGGGTGCGACAGCATGGTACCACGACGCGGTAGCGAACGCCGTGTCGTACGGTCTTATTACGGGATATTCGGACGGAGGCTTCCATCCGAATGCTTCGATCTCCCGGCAGGAAGCGATTGTGATGATGAATCGTGCTTCTTCCATGACTGGCCTGTTACAAGCTTCGGCTAGCGAAACCGCAGGGCTGACCGACCCGTTCAGCGATAAGAAAAACATCGACAGCTGGGCGCTTGAGGCGGTCGCATCCGGAACGAAGCAGGGCATCGTAAAAGGAACAAACGGCAAGCTTCTGCCGAAGCAGCCGATTACCCGCGCGGAGTCGGCCGTTATGATGAAGCGCGTACTGGTTGCGGCCGGACTTATTAATTCCTAGGCAGACATAAAAAAAGCTATTCCCCTCGGCAGGGGAATAGCTTTTTTCGCTGCATTAAGCCTTTTTCTTGATTGGGATATAGATGTCCATCTGAATCTCCGCCAGCTCATGATTGCTGCGCTCGTCGTAGAGCTCGAACTCCGGAGTGCCGGCATGCTCGTAGCCCGAATGAGGGAACCACTCGCTAAAGACGGTCATCCACGTATTCTGAATGGAGGAGGAGAACTGCTCGCGCGGCACCTTTGGCGTAGTGAACACGGCGTATTCGGCGCCGTCGAACTCACGGCATACGAGGCCTTCGCCTTCCACGCCGTCAAAGGTTTCCGCTTCCATGCCAATCAGGTAAGAGAAGATGTCCGAGCCCATATCGAAGTTGTAGCAGATGCCAAGCTCGACCGGGGAATCCTTGTGCACGCGGTTCGGGATGTTTTTGTACAGCTCTTTTTGAATATATTCCTGCCAGAAGGCCGGAATCTCTTTATGGTTGTCTCCGTTTGCCCGGGTACGGATCTCGTAGCCGATTACCTTGAAAGCAGGTTTGGTTATGATCTTGTATTCCATTCGTATTCCTCCTAAATAGGGATTGTACTTGCGCTGCAGCACGTTCAGCCTGGAGTAGGCAGGAGGCTTGATCTCCCGCTTGCGGTACTCTCCCGGCGTCATTTCGAACATGCGCTTGAAGGCGCGGGTGAAGGTCTCATGGTTCTGAAACCCGGCATCAAGAGCGATATCAATCAGCTTCGCATCCGAATAAGCCACCTGGTAAGCGGATACCGCCAGACGCCGTTTACGCACATATTCCATCACGGTCTCTCCTGCCATGGATAGAAAGACCCGGTGGAAATGGAAGTCCGAGAGCCTTGCAACCTGCGCCAGCCGCGATAAAGACAGCTCCTCGCTTATATGGGCTTCAATGTAATCAATCGTCTGCTGAATCTGCACCAGATAGTCTTGCTTCACTCGAATGGTTGCCTCCTTGTTCTCCGGGTGACCTCATTGTATACGAATGGAAACGGATGTTCTTGATGATTCTTGCTATAGGAAAAGAAACAGCCCCCGGCGTTGAACCAGAGGCTGTTTGTAAATCTAGAAAGCTTCTTAAGGCAAAATGTTGCCTGCCGCGCGGTAGATTTCGTACCACTCTTCGCGGGTAAGCGTAATGTCGGCTGCTTTTACGCAGTCCTTCAGACGCTCGATGTTCATCGAGCCGATAACCGGCTGCATGTTGGCAGGATGACGGAGCAGCCACGCAATGGCGATCGTAGTGTTGCTCACGTCATATTTGCCGGCAATCGCGTCGATCGCTTTGTTCAGCTCAGGGAACTTGTCATTGCCCAGGAATACGCCTTCGAAGAAGCCGTATTGGAATGGCGACCAAGGCTGAACCGTAATGTCGTGCAGGCGGCAGTAGTCCAGGATGCTGCCGTCGCGGTTAATCGCGGAGTTGTTCTCCATGTTCACGTTAATGCCGTTGGAGATCATGTTCGCGTTGGTGATGCTGAGTTGAAGCTGGTTCGCCACGATCGGCTGTTTTACCGATTTTTTGAGCAGCTCGATTTGCATCGGGTTTTGGTTCGATACGCCGAAATGGCGTACTTTGCCGGAGCTTTCCAGACGGTCGAACGCTTCAGCCACTTCGTCGGGCTCAACCAGCGCATCCGGACGGTGCAGAAGCAGAATGTCGAGGTAGTCGGTTTTGAGGCGCTTCAGGATCGCGTCCGTCGAAGCAAGGATATGCTCCTTCGAGAAGTCGAACATAACGCCCGGCTTAATGCCGCATTTGGACTGCAAAATAATATTTTCACGAACGCTGTCGTTCATATGAATCGCTTCGGCAAAGATTTCCTCGCATGTGCCGGCGCCGTAAATGTCCGCATGGTCGAAGAAGTTCGCCCCTTGCTCCAGTGCCGTTTGGACAAAACGCTCTGCCCCTGCTTTATCCAAGGAATTGATACGCATACAGCCAACCGCAACTACCGGTACCTCAAGCGCAGTGCTTCCGAGTTTAATGGTTCTCATTGATAAGTCCCTCCTAAAATGGATGATTACACAATGCGTGGATCACGCTATTTGTGATGATTCTTGTTGCTGGAATCGGATTGAATTGCCGCCAACTATGTAATCGGTTGCAAATTGACGAGATATAGACAACTGTCCCGCGTATCCTTCTCGATTGTGACATAGTTGATGGCTGGTTTCAAGGCATGGACTTAGGAAAGTTTGTTAAGTTTCTTTAGCGATTACGCTACAATGAAAGTAACGAATAGAGACGAAGCCACTGGCAGGAGGCAGGAATCATGAGTACGGCGAACAATATCGGACTGGTACTGGAAGGCGGCGGCATGCGGGGCGTGTATACGGCGGGCGTGCTGGAGTATTTTTCGGAGCATAACGTGTATTTTCCTTATATGATCGGCGTGTCGGCAGGGGCTTGCATGGGGGCGAGCTATCTGTCGAGACAGCTTGGGCGCAACCGGACCGTCAATGTGGAATGGGTAAGCGATCCGCGGTATATCTCTTGGAAAAACCTCTGGAAGAAGGGTCAGCTCTTCGGCATGGACTTTATCTTCGACGAGATTCCGAATCGGCATGTCCCGTTCGATTACGCGGCTTTCGAGCGGAGCCCGGAGGAGTTCGTCATTGGCACAACCGACTGCGAGACGGGAGAGACCGTATATTACCGGAAAAGCGAACAGGACTTTGACCTGCTGCGGCTGCTCCGGGCATCCAGCTCGCTTCCTTTTATCGCGCCGATTGTGGAATACGGAGGGCGGAAGCTGCTGGACGGCGGGATATCCGATCCGATTCCGCTCGGGAAGGCTGAGAGCGACGGCTATAAGCGTAATCTGCTTATTCTGACGAGGAACGGGGACTACCGGAAATCGGCCGGCAGGTTCAGCTGGATCGTGCAGCGCGCCTACCGGAAGTATCCAAGGCTGGTGGAACGGATGCTCGGTCGGCATGAACGTTATAACGAGACGCTGGATGACATCGCCGAGCAGGAGAAGAACGGCACGGTATTTGTGATCCGTCCGCAAGAAACGCTTGTGGTTGGAAGGATGGAACGGGATCCGGCGAAGCTTGATGCCTTGTACAAGCAGGGCTACGAGGATGCGAAGCGCATGATGCCGCAGCTGCGGAAATGGATGGAAGGCTAAGCGGCGAGGATTGCGGGCGAAGCCGGATCTATTTTATAATCGAGTAGTAAAGGGAGGCGGTAACAATGGCAAATCAATTTGCCGGATTACGAATCAGCTTCATGCAGAGCCTGAATTAGGGGCGATACTTTGCATGGGGCGTACTTGAAGGATGGTCGCCCGGCTATCGTTTCTAATAATGGGCTTTGCACCTTATTTGAGAGTAAGTCGATCAAATAAAATAAGGGGCTGACAAAGCAATGTGTACACCATTTATTAGAAACCATCAACTGAATATGATTAAGAAGCAAGTAGGAGAGCTGCAGAAGGCCTGCAGCACGGTATCCGATCCGAAGGTTATTGCGTCCGTGCGGTCAAACACGCCTTTTAAGGTGATGGAAGCATTCCCGGGGGCAACGGAGGCTGAGCAGAAGCTGCTCGAATGCTTCGCGTCGTTAAATACCCCGCTGGAGTTTCAGGGTTATCTGAGGTCGCTTGAGGAATACGTGAAGCCGTTCGACAGCGTCGAGGAGAAGCAGCTCAAGAAGCTGTTCCCGAAGGCTAAGAAGCTGAAGGTTCCCGATCTCGCGGCGATTGATCTGCGTTATGTGACTTATCTCGGCTGGACGGATATCGCAACGAATAAAATGTATCTCGCGTATCATCTGAACGGCCGGCTTGTAGGCGTGGAAGGCAGATTTACGCCGGTGCAGAAGAAGAGCGTATGCTTCCTGTGCAACCGGCATGAGGAAGTGGCATTGTTCTCGGCCGTTACGAAGTCGAGACCGGCTAATGCTTCGCCGGATTACTACAAGGCTATCGGCAATTATATGTGCGTGAACAGCGAGAGCTGTAACAAAAACATTACCGATGTGACGGTGTTGGAACGGTTTATTTCCGATATCGTTCTTTAACGGAATAGAAAGAAAGCCCGCCGGAGACGGCGGGCTTTTGTTTATCTTATTTTACTTTTGCAGCTTGGCGATAACGGAACTGCTTGTATTGGAAGTACATGAAGCAGCCGAGGCAGAAGCCGCTTAAAGCAGCCACAACGGCGGCAGTCAGCATGCCTAAGGCGATGTAAGACAGCACCGTCAGTCCAAGATAATGGGCGGCAAGGGTGACGACAAGGAACAGAATCGCGAGCAGGTTGTTAAAGCGCAGCAGCTCGCGGGCTTCGGTCCGCTGGCTCACCGGGAGTAACGGCGAGAACAGGCGGACAAACGGATTATATTTGACTCCGTACGTACGGCTGACGAGCTGGACGGCCAGCGGCAGGAATAGAATCCACCATTGCTGGGTCAAGAGCGCTGCAATGACGCTTAGCAGAATGCCAAGCTGATTGCCTCGGACGCGGTGCAGGGGCACTTCCTCGACGCATTCGTAACTGAGGTTAACTGTTGATTGGGACATATAGGAATCCTCCATTCACGCGAAATGGTTTACGTGATGATTACACTCAGTATACAATAATTCTTAGTTTTCTGGTAGGGATTTAGGTATAAATAAATGAGAATATTTTGCGATTGACGCTCTTTCCAAAACTCTTTAGAATGGAACGAGCGCAATTTTGTACGGCAGCTGACTGGAGGTATAACAAGAAGCTTATGAACTTGAAAACCATAGCAATTTGCCTGTATGTGATGCTTATTTATTGGCTTTCCCTGCATTTTTCTTTCCTAGACACCTTATTTTTCCCGACGCTTGGCGCGTTTAGCTTTCTGTTCTTATCCCGTTCCTCGACGATATCGGAAGTGGGCAAAGTCACCTTTGGCGCGGTTGTATCCTCTGTCATCGGGACGGTATTGTACTACATTTATCCAAGTCCGATCTCGCTGTTTGTTAACGTCATTATTACCATCTGGCTAATCAATAAATTCAAATGGAATGCCCCGCCGATTGTGGCTGTGGCGCTGATCCCGTTCTTCTCGCACTCCACCCATCATTGGGCGATTCCGCTCTCCGTAGGCGTGGCGCTGCTTGGTCTTATGCTGGTGCTTTACATCGCCCGGAAGCTTGAGAGCAGAAGAGCGCAGACGTACGAATCCTCCAAATCCACGGCCGCTTAAGGCAGGTGGATTTTTTGTGCCGTTAGCCGGAAATCCGCCATGGACAAATCATGGCGATAGTAGTAGCTTAGTAGGTAGTTTAAGCTTCACCAATTCAACGAGAAGAATGAGATGATGATATGGGTATAGGACGACCCAGACTGAGAGGAAAGCATGAGGCTTTCCTGGAAAAGCACTTCACGGGAGTGTCGATTGATTACCGGCAAATAATTGCCTTGTTTATTCCGATTTTGATTGACCAGGCGTTTATCGTTGGCCTCAACCTGGTGAACACGGCAATGGTCAGCTCGTCCGGCGTGGACGCGGTCAGTGCCGTCAACATGGTCGATTCGCTGAACATCTTCCTGATCAGCGTCTTTATCGCCGTATCGACAGGGGGAACGGTTGTTGTTGCGCAATACAAAGGCAGCGGCAATCATCAGATGGTATCGAAGTCCGCGGCGAGCTCCGTCTCGTCGGTTACGCTTGTCGCTTTTGCAATCAGCCTGATTGTCGTGGTGTTCCATAGCCAGATGCTCAATCTGCTGTTTGGAGCGGCTTCGCCGGAGGTATTCCGGGAGGGTAGGACGTATCTGATCGGCAGCGGCTTGTCTTATGTCGGCATCGCCATGATGGAGGCGGTATGCGGGGCGCTTCGCGGGATCGGAAGAAGCCGGGCATCGCTCATGCTGTCGCTTGTCATGAACCTGACGTACGTGCTGCTCAACATCGTCTTTATTAACCTGATGAATATGGGCGTGCTGGGGCTTGCCATCTCCGTCAATATTTCGCGGTATGCGGCAGCTATTCTGGCCATTGTCTACCTCGTAAAGATTGATACGAACCTGCGGCTTCGCCTTCGGGATATGCTGTCGGTCAATTTTTCGATGCTTCGGAAAATTCTGTTCGTCGGGCTGCCGTTTGCGGCAGAGCAGATGTTCTTCAACGGCGGCAAAATCGTTACCCAAACGTTTGTCGTTGGTCTGGGTACCTTCGCTATCGCAACTAACGCGATTAGCGGCTCGCTTGCCAACGTGCTGCAGATCCCGTCCAATGCGCTGGCGATCACCGCAATCACGGTTATTGGCCAATGCATGGGGCAGCGGAATATCGAGGATGCCCGGAAGTTCACCCGATCCTTCCTGTGGTTGTCCACGGCTTGCCTGTTCGTGATGGCTTGCCTGATGCTGCCGCTATTCTATCCGTTGGTGGGGTTGTTCCATCCGCCGGCTGAGATTGTAGACGATATCTTCATCATTACGATTATTAATGCTCTTATGCAGGTAGTGTTCTGGTCCATCAGCTTTATTATGCCGTCGGCCCTTCGGGCCGCGGGCGACTCGAAGTTTACGTCGGTCGTATCGCTCCTGTCGATGTGGCTGTTCCGGATTGTGCTTGGATATCTGCTCGCGATTGTCTTCGACTTCGGCATCATTGGCGTCTGGCTCGCGATGAACCTGGAGTGGGGCGTAAGGGGTACGATCTTCCTCTGGCGCTTCCGCGGCAAGAAATGGTACCGGCATCGGTTGATTGACTAGCTTAAATAGATGAAGCCTCCAGCTTAAGCTGGAGGCTTTTTGTTACGGTGCTGACGCTGAAGCTAGGCGGGCGGTGAGGCTCCCGCTTAAGTCCACGCCCAGAAGAAGCCGTCCCGGTCCCAAGCGACCCGTCCCTTATGCAGCTTGCGGAATGCCTTTTTCACTTCCTTTTCCAAGGAGACATTCCCGTTCTCGTTCACGAAGATATACTGCTCGCCAAAATGCTGCTTCACATGCTCGATTGCTTCCTCCTGGCGCAGCATCCCTCTGAATTTAATCTCGTTAACCATCCACTCCGCGATTTGCTGCTCGGTTGTTGTTTCCACGTTCTTATGCGACCTCCAATGCTTGATTGGCGTTATTATATCATGGCTTTGTTAGAGCTCAAAGAAACGGAAGTTCACTGGCTTTTTCTTACGCAAGGATATAAGCTCATAATGGATGGGAGGGATTTACTTGAAAAAATTCATGTTTGCGGTCATTTCCGTATGCGCTATAGTCGGATTTCTTTTTGTAGAAGGACTGCATTTCAAAATAACGAACGCCATACATGGGGATGTAAAGGTTATTCGGACCGAGGATATGGGGAATAGCGCCAAGGCTGTTTTATTCGAGGACAATTCCAACCATAGTTTTGGCGTGGCAAAAATAGAAAAGAAATACGGGTTCCTCTACCGTTATGACGAAGGATCTTATAGTTTTCAGGTTTTAGAAGGCAAACCATTTCAAGCTTCAGGGATTGGCGATCCCGAAAGTTTTCTGGTGGCCGTAAAAACCGCTGATGAATCAAAAATCAAATATATCGCGATCGGAAACCACATGGACAATATAGGGCCAACGGAGCCTTATCGGCTATCCCTTGACGAGGTAAAATCAAATCCAAGCGAGTACCATCTGCAAGAAGTTACCGACAATTACGCCTTATTTGTATTTAATGGGCCATCGGAGGACAATTGGACGATTCGGGGTTTTAGTGAGGATGGGAAATTGATTGCAGATAAATTATTCGGCGGAGAAGAAAGATACGTTGATTGGGAGTAGTCTACGTTGGATTTGGTACAGTATTAGGAGGCATATCAAGTGTTTCGAAAGATCTACATTGGATTGCCTCCAGTAAAATAAGCTCAATTTGGATGATGCGGCGCATTTTTGGCCTTTATACTGGAGTGATTCCAACGTAGCCTCGGAATGGTTCATAAATTGCTCATTTTACTGGAGAAATTCCAACGTACGTCAAGAAATAATAAGGGGCTGTCCCATATGTCATTACAATGACGATGGGACAGCCCCTTAACAATTAATCGCCTTAATCTTACCGCTGAATCGGTTCGATCCGGTAAGAGCCCGCCGCGCCTTCAACCGGCTCGATGGACCAGCCGAAGGACAGCGCCGTTCTCAGGCGCTCCAGCTGTTCAGGCGTGAGCTGTGCGGTTACGGCTTCTTGTCCGGCTTCAAGCTCAAGCTGAGGCTCGTCGCCGAAGGCGACCCAAATCCAGCTGCGGAGGCCGCGCACGGTATTGTACTTGATCTGGTAGCCGTTACGGACTGCCGATTCAAAAGTTTCCGGCTCTTTCTCGGCAAAGGCCGCCAGATCGCTATAGTTGAATTGGAAGATGCTATCATCCGTCGGAAGATCGGCTCCGGCCTTTACTCTGGCAATAATTTCGTCATCCGACCAGCCATGTCCTTTGCGAAGAGACTCCACAAGCAATGCATCCCATTGCGACAGCTTTACGATATTCGTCATTTGGTTTCAGCCTCCCTTAGCTAACTTGGCTCTGATTAATGATCTTACGGTAAAGCGACCCAATGCCCCGGGCTTACTTCGCGCAGCACCGCAGCTTCTTCAGCGGCAGCATCGGGCGTATAAATGACCCGTTCAACGACAGCGCGCGGATCCGGTACCGGAATCGCGGACAGCAGCGCCTTCGTATACGGGTGAAGCGGATTGTCGTACAGCTCATCGCTGTCCGCAATCTCTACGAGCCGCCCGTGATACATCACGCCAATCCGGTCCGAAATATGCCTTACCATGGACAGGTCATGGGCAATAAACAAATAAGTCAGGCCGAATTCAGCCTGTAAATCTTCAAGCATGTTAACAACCTGAGCTTGCACGGATACGTCGAGCGCGGAGATCGGTTCGTCGCAGACGACGAAGTCCGGGCGTACCGACAACGCGCGCGCAATGGAGATCCGCTGGCGCTGTCCGCCGCTGAATTCATGCGGATAGCGGTACAGATGCTCGCGCTTTAGACCTACCCTCTCAAGCAGCGATGCAATAACTTCCTTGCGCTCTTCCATATCCTTGTACAGACGGTGGATATTCATCGGTTCGCCGATCAAATCCAGCACGCTCATGCCGGGATTTAGAGACGAATAGGGATCCTGGAAAATCGATTGAATCCGCCGGCGGAAAGGCTTCAGCTGCTTTTCGTTAAGCTTCGAGATATCCTGGCCGTCGAACTTGACCGTTCCGTCCGTATAGTCGTACAACCTTAGAATGGAGCGGCCGACGGTGGATTTACCGCTGCCGGATTCGCCAACAAGGCCAAATGTCTCGCCTTTGTTGATCTGGAAGCTTACGCCGTCAACGGCCTTCAGCACTTCCGAGGTGCGGCCCCAGGCATCGCGGCTTTTCACGAAATACTTTTTCAGCTGCTGGACATCCACCAGCACTTTTTTATCCTCTGACACGGGCAGCGCTCCCTTCGATTTCCGGATGGCGCGCTAATTCGGCCTGAACCTCGACATCGTTCAGCCAGCAGAGGGCACGATGGCCTTCGCCGATCTGAAAATGCGGCGGAAGCTCCGCGCATTTCGGCATCGCATGCGGGCAGCGTTCCATAAACGGACAGCCCGGGGGCGGGTCGAGTAGATCCGGCGGGGAGCCTTCAATTGGCACCAGACGCTCGCGCGAGCCCCCTTGCCGCTGCGGTACCGAACGCAGCAGACCCTGCGTGTACGGATGCTTGGAGTTGTAGAAAATATCTTCTACCGTTCCTTCTTCCATGACCATGCCGCCGTACATCACGATAACGCGGCTGCATACCTGGGCGACTACGCCCAGGTCGTGGGTAATTAATGCGATTGAGGCACTGGTCTTCGCTTTCAATTCTTTCAGCAGATCGAGTATTTGAGCCTGAATCGTCACGTCGAGAGCCGTTGTTGGTTCATCGGCGATCAGGAGCTCCGGCTGGCAGGATAATGCCATTGCGATCATAACGCGCTGCCGCATGCCGCCGCTGAATTCATGCGGATACTGCTGGACGCGGCGTTCGGGTTCGTTAATTCCGACCTGGCGGAGCATCTCAATGGCTTCCTTCAGCGCGGCTTCCTTGCTAAGACCGCGGTGCCGGCGGATAACCTCCGTCATCTGATCGCCAATCTTCTTAACCGGATTAAGCGAGGTCATCGGATCCTGGAATACCATCGCGATCCGGTTGCCGCGAATTTGGCGCCATTTACGCTCCGGCAAGTTGTTCAGCTTCTCGCCGGCAAAGGTAATGTCGCCGCTTATAATCTCGCCCGGGGGCGGAATCATCGCCATAATGGCTTTGGCGGTGACGCTCTTGCCGCTGCCGGATTCACCAACGATGCCGATCGTCTCGCCTTGATCGATGTGAAGGCTGACGCCGCGAACCGCTTTATTTTCTCCGCTGCGGGTGTGGAAGGATACTTGTAGGTTATTGACGGTTAGCAGCCTGTCTGCCATCTAACGTTCACTCCTTTCGGAAGGGGCGCGTGCAAGGGGAGGAAGGAGGATCCCTTCAACTACCGCTTGCCAAGCTTCGGTTCGAAGCCAACGCGCAAGATATCGCCTAGAATATTAAAGCTGAGCACCGTCAGCAGAATGAATAAACCTGGGAACAACGCAAGGTATGGAGCCTGCGCGATATAGCCCTGCGCATTGTTCAGCATGCTTCCCCATGTCGCGTTTGGAGCCTGCACCCCAAATCCGAGGAAGCTGAGCGACGATTCCATCATAATCGCGGAAGCCACGTTGTTCGTTGCGGCAACGATAATGACCGGAACCAGGCTCGGGAAGATATGACGGAAAATAATGCCCAAATGATTCTGTCCGGAGGCTTTCGCATACAGCACGTACTCGCGCTCCAGAATCGTCATCGTCTCGGCCCGTATGATACGGGACATGTTCATCCACATCAGAAGCCCGATAATGAGGACGATACTCGTCAGGTTCGGCTTCAGGAACACGCTGAGCAAAAGCATGACCAAGAAGGTCGGAATCGACAAAATGACTTCCAATAAACGCATCAGCAGGTTATCGATCCAGCCGCCGAAGTAGCCGCTGACAACCCCAACGATCGTGCCGATCGTGGTTGCCAGAACCATGGCGGAGAAGCCGACCATCAGGGAGACGCGTCCTCCGTACAAGGCGCGGGCGAAGTAATCGCGGCCGTAGTCGTCGGTACCGAACCAGTGCGCGGAGCTTGGCGACTTCAGGCGCTGCAAGGCATCCAGGGCATTCGGATCTTTAGGGGAGAGAAAAGCGAAGATCGCTCCCAGTATGAAAATAACGAGAATCGCAACAGCGACGATCCCCATTTTGCTGCGTACGAGCTCTAGGCCCGCATTTCGCCACTTGGTCCGATTCATGAGCTCACCTCGTTGATTTGATTCTCGGATCGGCGAATCCGTATAAAATATCCGCAAGCAAGTTGCCAAGGATCAGGAACAAGGCGGAGAACAGCGTAATGCCCATAATGACGGGATAATCCATCCCTTTGACGGCCGTCATGCCAAGCGAGCCGATGCCCGGCCAGGAAAAGACGGTTTCCGTTACGATCGCGCCGGTAACCAGATCCGCCATGGACATGCCGAGCAGCGTAATTACCGGCAGCAGAACATGCTTCATGACGTGGCGGAACAGCACTTGCCGGCGAGTTGCGCCAAAGGCGTATTGAATCTGAACATAATCTTCCTTAAGCTGACCGATCGTGCTGGAACGGATGTAACGCACGTAGACGGACAGGAAACCAAAGGCCAGAACGACGCATGGCAGAATACCGTGCTTAACGACGTCCCAAGCGGAATGGACGCCAATCGTCCGCATGCCCATAATCGGAAGCCAGTGCAGTTCAATCGCAAATAAATAGATAAGTAAAATAGCCAGATAGAACAGGGGTACCGATATACCGATATAAGAAATCAGGTTAATGATCTTGTCCTGCCAGCGGTTACGGTTCGCTCCGGCAGTCAGGCCAAGCGGGATAGCAAGCAGCACGGACAGTGCGATGGAGCTGCCCATTAGTCCCGCGGTTGCAGGCAAACGGTCCAGGATCTGATCCATC
Organism: Paenibacillus glycanilyticus NBRC 16618; assembly: GCF_004000805.1. Taxonomy (GTDB): domain Bacteria; phylum Bacillota; class Bacilli; order Paenibacillales; family Paenibacillaceae; genus Pristimantibacillus; species Pristimantibacillus glycanilyticus. The sequence goes on along the minus strand of NZ_BILY01000038.1, from coordinate 17,063 downwards.
ACCGGCTGGTGATTGACTAGCGAATAGCCCAGATTGCCCTGGAACAGCTCTTTGAGCCACAGTAAATATTGAATGTAAGCAGGCTTGTCCAGCCCGAGATTATGACGGATGCGTTCAATATCCTCGGGATGCATATTCGGCGTCACGAAGGATAGAACAGGGTCTCCAGGAGCCAGCTTGATTAAGGCAAAGCAGGCGATCGAGACGAAGAGCAAGAGCGGAATCGTCTGCAGTAAGCGTCTAGCGATGAGTTGTCTCATGCGATTGTCTCCTATGCTGTTTACGGCAAAAAATAAACTGGGTTACCCCCAATGTCATTAAACTAAACGAACTTAATGACATTGGGGTAGCCCCAGCTATTTTTTGCCTATATCCATATTTAATTCTATTTTTAAGCTCACTTCATGTACAGCTTCGACGGATCTTCGAAGATAACGACCGGCTTCAGAACGGCTTCATTCAGGCCGCCGAAACGTTTGTCGATCGCAACGATTGTTTTCGTGTAGCCGACAGGGTAGATAACCGCGTCATCCGCGATTGTTTTTTGCAGCTGCTGGTAAGCTTCGCCGCGTTTCGTTGCGTCCGCTTCGCCAGCGCCTTGGTCGAACAGCTTGTCTACTTCAGGGTTGGAGTAGCGAGCATAGTTGGAGTTCGAACCGGTTGTGTAAAGGATACGGTAAGCGTCCGGATCGTAGCCCATGATGTAGCCGGCATAGGACAGCTCGTAGTCTTTCGATTTCAGGTCAACAAACTTCTGGCCGTACGCCGAAGCGTCCATGCTTTGCAGCTCAACCGTGATGCCAACGGCTTTCAGCTTTTGCTGAATGTACAGGGAAGCAGCTTCTTGCGCTTTGTTGCCGCTCGATACGATGAAGCGGAGCTTCAGGTTGCTTTCGCCAGCGGAAGCCAGCAGTTCTTTTGCTTTATTTACATCGTTGTCATACGAAGGAACGTCGTTTGTTTGGAACAGGCCATCCGGTGTTACAAAAGATTTAGCAGGGTCTGCGTATTCGCTCGAGCCGTATACCGTTTGGATCAGTTCCTCGCGGTTCAGCGCGTAAGAGATCGCTTGACGAACTTCTTTTTTCTTCAGGGCGCCAGTGTCGCTGTCTTCATTGAAGAGCAGGTAAGCCAGACGGCCTTCGGAGTAAGCTTGAATATCGAAGTTGCCCGTGCTTTCGATGGTGGATACGTCTTGCGGATCCAGGTATTTCACGTTGATCTCGCCGTTCTGCAGAGCCAGGTTAGCTGCATTGGCATCCTTCGCGATACGGTAAGTGATCGAATCCAGATGCGGCTTGCCGCCGAAGTAGTTATCGAAACGCTCAAGCGTTACGTACTCGCCCGTCTTGTACTCTTTGAACTTGAATGCGCCGGAACCAACCGGTGCGTTGTTTTTTGTGCTTTTCTCGATATTCGCTTCGCCTTCGAAAATATGCTTAGGAATAGGAGTTAATTGCACGAGAGTGGCTTCAAACGCCGGGTTTACTTGCGGCAGCTGGAATTCAACCGTTGTGTCGTCAACCTTAACCGCTTTGATCGGCTTGCCGCCCAGGATCAGGTTTTCGCGGAAGAAGCTGTTTTGCTTCTCGTCGAGAATCGTATCGAACGTGAAGACAACGTCGTCAGCCGTCAGTGGCTGGCCGTCATGCCAAGTCAGGCCGCTTTTCAGCTTCAGTGTATAAGTCAGGTTGTCAGCCGAAGGCTCAAGGCTGTCAGCCAGGTAGAAGGTTTTCTTGCCATTGTTCACTTGGAACAGCGGAGCGTAGAGAGCTTGGTCGATTGTCAGGCTGACGCGGTCGCCTGCATAGATCGGGTTAAGAACGACAGGGTCGGCTTGTACACCCAGAATCAGGTTGCCGCCGTCCTTCGCTTGATCGGCTGCCGCCGTGTTCGAAGGCGATGCTTCGGAATTATTGCCTGCAGTGTTGCCGCCGTTGTTGTTGCCGCTGCAAGCGCTAATGATTACTGCTAGAATAATGAGGGTAAGTAAAGCGGGAATGCTTTTGCGCATGATTCTATCCTCCAGTTTGTCTGTGGTGTTCTAATGTATTCATAATACATCGGATTACTCGGAATTACAATCTTTAAATTTCCACAACTAAAATTTTCAAAATCAAAAATTTCGTTTGGCAATAAATCCTTCCTTTAAGCGCGATCGCTCATCGAAATAAGCTTCGGTAAAGGATTTATTATATTTCTCTCATTATGCTCCAAAAAGCTAGAGCTGTCGATGCAAGGAAGCTCCTGTTATGCCTGTATATGACAAGGTTTCCCTGATATTAGGTGATGTTATTCATAAATTTAATGTAACCTTTACAGCTGCGCCAACGTTTGTAATAACGAGCAAAGCTTACGAAGCGCCATTGCGTAAATGGCATGGGCTCGCCAATTCGAGCAAAAAGCAATTCCTTTTTAGGAGGTAAAGTATGAAAAACAAGAGCATCACAACGAAATGGACCATTCTGCTGAGCAGTACGGTTCTGGCGGCCTGCTTATTATCGGCCTGCAACAACAATAATTCGAATGCGAATACGAACTCGTCTCCAAGTCCAACGGTATCGGCATCGCCAACCCCGACGGAATCGTCCTCGCCAGAGGTTGAAACGAAAAAAGGAGAAGGTGAATTTGTCGGCCTGGCCGACTCTCATACGGTAGAGATCACAGTGGACGGCGAAGCGGCTGCTTATCAGTTGGGGGAAGGAACGGACAGCGCGGCAGCTGCCCTTAAAGAGGGCGATAAAGTAAGCTTCGAGTACACGGAAGCAGCTATCGAAGGCGATGCAACGGCGAAATTGCTCACAATCACCAAGATCGCAAAGATCGAGAAGTCGGCTGAAGATACGCCGGCTCAAGAGCTTCCCGCAACGAAGGATTTCAAGCTCCAGCTGGAGGGCAATGAAGAGACCCGTACCGGCACGCTTGCGAAAGGCGACGGTTACGCGCTCTACATCTTCGAGCAGTTCAAATTCGATGCGGCGGCTAATAAGCTGATTATGAATGTAGACAACAATTATTACGTAGAGATCAGCAAGCTGCCGGAAGGATTCAAGCTGGACGACGTGAAGGCGGATGCGGAAAAAGAGCTTAAATCCGTAGGCGATGTGCAGACGATCGATCCGAAGGATTCAAATTCGATGCTCGGCGACTTCGATCTGATGCTCAAAGCGGCAAGCAATAAGCTGACGAAGGAAGTTATCGTGAAGACGGTGGGCGGCACAAGCTTCCTGCTCAAAGTAAATCAGCCGGTAGGAGAGCCAACCGAAGGCTTTGGACCGCTTGCTTTTACTTCGATGGGTTCAATCGTGGCACAATAAGGGTAATAGGATATGAACAGTCTCCGGGGAGCTTAGCGCTCTTCGGGGGCTGTTTTTTTTAATTTGCAATCGTATTCATTTCCGTGTAGAATACGCCAAAGTTAAGGTATAATGACCTAGAAAGGCGAGGGGGGTGTGTGGATGGAATATCAAATAGACATCGAATTTAAGCCGCTGAACGAAGCGATCAGTAGTTTGCATACCTATATTTGCCGAAAATCGCATAAGAAGCTGGATCTTTCGCCAAGCTGGGCACAGGAAACCCGTACCAACCTGACGCCGGAGCTGGCTGATTGGCTGGACGAGCTTTCCATAGACCAAGAGTGGAAATTTGCGTTCTTGCTTGTTTATTTGAGTCCGGAGGCCGATGTTCCCGGCTTTGTGAATTGGCTCTCGAAGCAGAGCACGGGTGATCTGTATGATAGGATGTCGCCTTACAGCAGCAGTTTTCCCGTAGACATGAACGCTTTTAAAGATAAGATCCTAAAGCTGTTCACTCTATGGCAGGAGCAATATTTCAAGGATATCAGCCCGCAAATATTGAGAAGCCTGGAAGAGGTCGCTGCGGAAAGAACAGGGGTCCAATCCACCACTCCGGCCTGGCAGTTCGTGGACGAGACAACGAATGGACTTATATTTGAACCCATAGCGAATCTTAATAAGCTTGTGCTGATTCCTCAGTATCATTTTCAGCCTATCAATATCGTATCGCACTTTAATCAGCTAACGCTTTGCTACTACTCCGCGAGAGTAGACCTCAGCGACGAGGATTTCATGTCCGCCCATGACTATCGGATATTAAGAAGTCTGGGAGAGAAGAGCAGGCTGAAGATCCTGCGTTATTTGCATCAAGGACCGCGGACTTTTATCGAAATTCATCGTTATCTCAAGCTGTCGAAGGGGATCACGCATGATCATATCTCCAAGCTGCGCAGCGCGGGACTGATTCATGCTCATTTCGAAGGCGAGAACCTGACGGTATACAGCTTGCGTTCCGGCGCTCTTGACCGGTTGCAGCATGTGATTATGGATTATATAACCGGTAATTAGCGAAATTTAGGATGCCGCTTTTCCCTCATTGGGGGAAGGCGGCATTTTTGTTATTTTCTTTATTTCTCTATGAGGAGAAATATTTTTTAGTTCTCTCTTTACAGAACTGTCTTAGGTTTCTATAATAGGGACTAACGATTCCAATTCATAGTTTACCAGTCGGAATTACGAAAAGTCATATTGTAACTTATGGGAGGGTTTTTATGAAGAAGTTAACTCTAGCCACAACATCCGTCGTGCTTGCCGGCACCTTGCTCCTTGCTGCTTGCTCCAATAATAGCAACGGGGGCAGTGGCAACCAAGCTCCATCGAATTCACCGGCAGCCAGCAATACATCCGCTTCGCAAGGTTCGCCAGAGACGATTCAGGCCAGCGACATCAGCAAATTGCCTGATCAAGCGAAGAAGCGGACGGATACGATTATCGTCGGACTTACCGACCCTAGCGGTGCATTTACTCCTTATTTCCAACAAAGCGGATATGACGGCAACGTTTCTTCGCTTCTTTATACCCCGCTTGTTACCGTGGATGACAAAGGCGCTCCTCAGCCAGGGCTGGCGGAGAAATGGGAAGTATCGCCTGACAGCTTGACCTATACGTTCCACCTGCGCAAAGATCTGAAATTCAGCGACGGCTCTCCGCTGACAAGCGATGACGTAGCGTTCACGTGGACGATCCTGAATGACAAGTCGTATGACGGCGACTCGCAGGTTAACACGCTCGGTATTAAAGGAAGCGCGGCTTACAAGGACGGAAGCGCGACCTCTATCGAAGGAATTAAGGTCGTTGATCCGCAGACCCTCTCCGTTACGTTGGAAAAGCCGAATGCGGCTGCTCTTGTGCTGCTTGGTTCCGATGTTCTGTCCAAAGCTTACTACGGCAAGGACTACAAGCAAGGCGATCTGGGTTATATGAAGCAGCTTAGCTCGAAGCCGCTTGGCACCGGCCCTTACAAGCTGGAGAAATTCCTTCCTGGTCAAGAGGTTCGTTTCACGGCTAATGACAACTATTACGGCGAGAAGCCAAAGACCAAAAACTTCATTTACAAAACATCCGAAGGCGACACGTGGCAATATCTGGAGACGGGCGAGGTTGACTATGCCTCCTTCAGCGCTACTACCGAAAATATAGACAAGCTGAAGTCGCTTGGCTTCGTTAATATCGTTCCGTATACACCAAGCACTTACAGCTACCTGCAGCTTAATTTCGAGCACAAGGCGCTGGATGACAAGAAGGTACGCCAAGCTTTAACCTACGGTCTTGACCGTCAGAGCATCTACGTGGATGCCAACCAGGGGGCAGGCGTTGTGGCTAACATTCCGTCTTCGCCAATCTCGTGGGCTTACACGGAAGACAATATTAATCCCTACAAATTCGACACGGAAAAAGCGAAATCGCTTCTCGATGAAGCCGGTTGGACCGTTGGTTCGGGCGGCATTCGCGAGAAAGACGGCGAGAAGCTGAAAATCCATTATCTCGGCACGAAGAGTAAGAACACGGATATCTTCATCGCGGTTGCGAAAGAAAACTTTGCGGCGCTGGGCATTGAGTTTGAGCCTGAAGTATTCGCGGATTTCAATGCGCTGGTCTCCAAGGTAGAAGGCGGAGATTATGACATGGTATCCTTCTCGACTCCGCTTCTGACGGATCCGGCTGACGGCCTGCTGCAGTTCGTAGACGGCGAGATTAAAGGCTACGACAATCCGAAGTTCAAAGAGCTGTACGAGAAAGGTCTTGCCACAACCGACATGGAAGAGCGCAAGGCGATTTATAAAGAAACGTTCCAGCTGCTTAACGATGATCTGCCAGTTATCTTTACCAACTACAAGAAGAGCGTCTATGCTTACAACGCAAGAATTGAGAACCTGTCCGTCAGCCCATTCTACGGACTGGCTTCAAGCCTGCCGAATTGGACGCTGAAGTAAAAATAATGTCCCCTGCCCGGACCTATTGCCGGGCAGGGGATGTGAGGTTAAGGAGCCGATATGAGCACTTATTTCGTGAAGAGACTGACCTACATGGCCATTATATTGCTCGCCGCTTCCTTTCTGATCTTTAGCTTGTACGCCATGACGCCGGGTGATTTCATCACCGGCAATATTAAATTAACCCCGGAACGAAAGGCGGAGCTCCGGGAAATTTACGGACTTAACAAGCCATTGATCGAGCGGTATCTCACTTGGATGAAGAACGCGGTGCACGGAGACTTCGGTTATTCCCTTGCCCAGCAGAAGCCGGTGCTCACGTTGTTCAATCAATATATCTGGAACTCATTCCTGCTTGCGATTGTTTCTACGTTCTTAACCTGGTTAATTGCCGTTGTGGTAGGGGTAATCGCGGCCTATAAGCAGTATTCCTGGTTCGATACGCTGGTCATGGTGCTGATCTTCGCCGCGATGTCCATCCCGTCCTTCTTTATCGGGTTATTCCTGATTAAGGTGCTCGCCGTTGACTTGAAGTGGCTGCCGCCGGGAGGAATGATTACGACGGGGAGCAATGCCCAAGGATTTGCCTATGTGAAGGAAGTTATTCACCATATGACGCTTCCGGTCATCGTTATGACGCTGCTGGGCGTTGGCTCGCTGACGCGTTACTTCCGCAGCAATATGATTGATGTCATTAAACAGGACTATATAAGAACCGCCCGGGCAAAAGGGCTGACCGAGCGCAAGGTGTTATTCACTCACGCCCTTCGCAATGCCTTGCTGCCTGCCATAACGCTGGTTGGCTTCGAGCTTCCGGCTTTGTTCGGCGGATCTCTAATTATAGAGAAGATCTTTAATTGGCCGGGCATCGGACAACTGTATATGCAGTCATTCGGGCTGCGCGATTATCCGCTGCTGATGGGCTTTACGATGTTTATCGCCGTACTGACGGTAATCGGAACTTTGCTGTCCGACATTCTATATCATCTCGCGGATCCGCGGGTGAAGCTGTAGGAAGGGGGGGACTTATAGATGACGGTTGCTGGCGGAGAAACGGCTCAGGGAATAAGCGTTAATAAAAATCAACCACATGCAAGATCGTCGCTGTGGCGGCAATCCTTCCGGAGGCTTGTACGCAATAAATTGGCGATAACGGGCTTTGCCGTTGTCGTGATTATGTTTTTGGCTTGTTTTATCGGTCCGTTCTTCTCTCCTTATACGGATAACAAAATCAATATGGCCTTAATGAATCATGCGCCTAGTGCCAAGCATTGGCTTGGTACGGATACCCTTGGGCGGGATGTGATGACCCGGGTGCTGCTGGCAGGCAGAATCTCGCTGACGGTTGGGCTTGCTTCCATGGTATTGTCTGTGTTTATCGGCACCCTGCTTGGCATTATAGCCGGTTACTATCGCGGCGTTGTCGACCAGCTCATTATGAGGCTGGCTGATTTGCTGCTTACGGTACCAAGCCTTCCGCTTCTATTCATTATCGGTGCCTTGCTGTCCGAGTGGAAAGTGCCGCCGGACTACCGGATGTATATCGTTATGCTGATGCTCAGCGTCGTCAGCTGGCCGGGCTTGGCCCGAATGATCAGAGGCCAGCTGTTGTCCTTGCGCGAACGGGAGTTCATGCAGGCAACCATCGTGCTGGGGCTTAGCGATAAAAGAAAGCTGTTCCGGCATCTGCTGCCGAATCTTGTACCGCTTATTATCGTCATTGCGACGCTTAATATCGGCGGTGCGATTCTTAGCGAATCCGTACTAAGCTTCTTCGGTTTAGGCGTTATGCCGCCAACGCCGACCTGGGGCAATATGATTGATGCCGCTAATAATATGATCGATTTCCAAGAGCGGCCATGGCTATGGCTGCCGCCGGGCTTCTCGATTTTTGCGACGGTTATTGCCATTAATATTTTTGGGGACGGCCTGCGCGACGTGCTGGATCCGAAACAGAAAAGGTAGGTGAGCTTCTATCATGAAGGAATTGCTAACCATTGATCATCTTCGAACCTTCTTCAAGACGGAAGCGGGTACCGTCCGGGCCGTGGACGATGTCAGCCTGCAAATCAAGCCGGGCGAGACCGTCTGCATCGTAGGGGAGTCCGGCAGCGGTAAAAGCATTACGGCGATGTCGATCATGGGACTCATTGAGAGTGCCGGGGGCAAGGTGGAAGGCGGCAGTATTCAGTTTCAGGACCGCGATCTGCTGAAGCTGTCCCGCAATGAGCTTCGCACGATCCGCGGCCACGAAATCGCAATGATCTTCCAGGAGCCGATGTCCTCGCTTAATCCGGTCCTGAAGATCGGAGAGCAAGTAATCGAGCCGCTGATGGAGCATCAGAAGCTTGGCCGGAAAGCGGCGCGCAAGCGTGCAATCGAGCTGATTAAGCAAGTCGGCATCTCCAGAGCGGAACAGATTATCGATGCGTATCCGCATGAATTAAGCGGCGGCATGCTGCAGCGCGTTATGATTGCGATGGCGATCTCCTGCGGTCCCAAGCTGCTTATTGCCGATGAACCAACCACCGCGCTTGACGTGACCATTCAGGCGCAAATCCTCGATTTGCTTCGCAGCCTGAAGGAAGAGAGCGGAATGTCGATCCTGCTTATCACCCATGATCTTGGCGTAGTAGCGGAGATGGCGGATTACGTAGCGGTTATGTATGCAGGCAAAATAGTCGAGCAAGGCGAAGTGGAGGCGATATTCGCAAATCCGAAGCATCCCTACACGAAGGGATTGCTGCGTTCGAAGCCGATTATGAACCAGCTCCAGGATGAGCTGTATTCCATTCCCGGACAAGTCCCGAATCCGCTTGAGCTGACGGAGTCGTGTTACTTCCATGACCGCTGCGAGCAGTGCATGGCCATTTGCCGTACCAAGCAGCCGGCGCTTGTTCCGGTAGGCGAATCGCAGCAAGCGGCGTGCTGGCTGTACGAGGAGGAGAAGCGGTATGCCTGAAGCATTGCTCGAAGTACGCAATCTGAAAAAATATTTCCCCATCCAGTCGGGACTTCTGAATCGGACGGTGGGTCATGTGAAAGCCGTTGATGACCTTAGCTTCACGATCCGCAAAGGCGAGACCTTTGGTCTTGTCGGCGAATCGGGCAGCGGCAAGAGCACGGTAGGGCGTTCCATCGTCCGCTTGACCGAGAAGACGTCGGGCGACGTTCTGTTTAAGGGGACGGATATCTATTCGCTTCCGAAGGATGAGCTTCGGCAAATTCGGCCGGCTCTTCAGCTTATTTTCCAGGATCCGTACAGCTCGCTGAACCCTCGGGTGCGCGTTGGCGACGCCATTGGCGAAGCGCTGCTTGACCATGGGTTGGCCGATAAATCGGAGGTTCGCGACCGGGTGCTGGAGGTGCTCGAGTTATGCGGTCTGTCGGATTATCATATCGACCGTCTTCCGCATGAATTCTCGGGCGGCCAGCGTCAGCGGATCGGAATCGCCCGGGCGCTTGCGCTGAATCCGGAGCTTATCATTGCCGATGAGCCGGTATCGGCGCTGGACGTATCGATCCAGGCCCAAATCATTAATCTATTCCGGAAGCTGCAGCAAACAAACGGATTGTCCTATTTGTTCATCTCCCATGATTTGAGCGTTGTCGAGCATCTATGCACGCGGATCGGCGTCATGTATCTCGGATCCATGGTCGAGACGGGCACAAGGGAGGATCTGTTCCTCCGTCCGCAGCATCCGTATACGAAAGCCCTGCTGTCGGCCGTTCCGATACCGATTCCGAAGCTGAAGCGGGAGCGCATTGTGCTCAGCGGCGATATTCCGAATCCGGCCAATCCGCCATCCGGCTGCAAATTCCACACCCGCTGCCCTTTCGCGACGGAACGCTGCAAGGAAGAGGTACCGGCCCTTCGGACCATTGGCACCGACCATATGGTTGCTTGCCATTTGGTGTAAGGGACGCATGGAAAAGGACTCTCCCAGCCGTTATCGGAAGATAACCGTTGAGAGAGTCCTTTTTTGTTTGAGCAAGAAGGAATAGATGTTGTTTCGCTTTACTTTTCCAGCAGCTCTTTCATGATTTTTCTTCCCGTCGGGGTCTGGGCGAGCCCGCCTTTGGCTGTCTCCCGCAAGGATTCCGGCATCGCTGTGCCAACCTCCAGCATGACCTGCACGACTTCGTCGGACGGGATGACGCTGCGGACTCCCGCAAGCGCCATGTCCGCCGCCGCAAGCGCGGTTACCGCTCCGAATCCGTTGCGGACGATGCAGGGCACTTCAACTAGACCGCCGACCGGATCGCAGACGAGGCCAAGCGAGTTTTTGAGCGCGAGCCCCACGGCATGAACCGCCTGGGCTGGCGATGCGCCCCTTAAGTCGGCGAGCGCGCCGGCCGCCATGCCGATTGCCGAACCAACCTCGGCCTGGCAGCCGCCTTCCGCGCCGGACACAAACGAATTATTGGCGATGACATAGCCGATGGCGCCGGCTGCGAATAAGCCCTCAACCATTTGCTCGTCGCTCCAGCCGAACCGTTCCTGACAGCTGATTAAAACGCCGGGTATAATGCCGCATGAACCTGCCGTTGGCGTTGCGATGATCCGGCCCATGGAGGCATTTACTTCGGAGACGGCCAGCGCGTACGCCATCGCAAGGCTTGCGTCCTCACCCAGCAGACTCGCCCGTTTGTCCCTGTAAGCCATAACGCGCTTGGCGTCCTGGCCGGTCAGGCCGCTTGGGGAGGTGGTGTCCTCCGTTAACCCTCTGCGCACGGCTTCTTTCATCACTTCAAAATAGGATGCCATCTGCGCAAATTCCTCTTCCGGCGCTTTACCCGATTCCTGGGATTGTTCCTGCACCATATACCGTCCAATGGACAAGCCGCTTTGCTCCGCTTTTTCGGCTAGTTCCTTTAAAGTGCGAAAATTCATTCGTGGTGACTCCTTTCTCCTGTTGACGTCCTCATTTCACTAAGCGGATGGCTTGAATGCCCGGGTAGCCGTTCAATTTCTCCAGCAGCTCCGCGGAAATGGCCTGGTCCGTCTCAATGGCCATCATCGCCTGTCCGCTCCTGTTCTTCCGGTCAACCGACATATAGCCGATATTGATGCCTTCCTCCTGCAGAAGCCGCGTCACCTCGGCAATCATCCCGGGAGAATCGGTATGCCAGATCACAAGCGTCGGGTATTGGCCCGTCAGCTTCACCTTGAAACCGTCAACGCTGACGATTTCGATGTTCCCTCCGCCGATGGAAGTGCCAACGATCGTAAAGGAAGGCTCTTCTTCGTGCTCCCGGTACAATCGCAGCTCCGCGGTATTCGGATGAGGAAATAGTCCTTTCCCCGTCTGAACCTCTACCAGAATACCTGCTTCGGCAGCTATCCTGAGCGAATCCGGCAGGCGGATATCGTCCGTCTCCATGTCCAGCAGCCCGCCAACGATAGCGGAGTAAGTGCCATGGCCGATGTAGGTCGCTGCAAAAGAGCCGTAGAAAATCACGTCCGCGCGAGCCGGCATGGCGCCGAACAATTGTCTGGCTAAGCGTCCGATTCGGGCAGCTCCCGCGGTGTGGGAGCTGGAGGGACCGACCATAGCCGGACCAATGATGGAAAATACGTCTTTGAATCTCATGATTGCCTCCCTCGGGTGAAACGCTGCCGGTTCGGCAGCCGATTAGCTTCGAACAACCGCCTGATGCTCCGACATCCGCGGCGGCGTGATTTCTTTTGGCACAAGACAGTCATAGGCATGCCCGTCCAGCCGCGTCTCAAGCTCGGCTTTGGCTGCCGCCGCAAGCTCTTCGCTTCTCAGTACTTCGACCGCGGCACAAGCCATGACTTTGCCTGCCAGCAGCATTCCTTTATGCGCGTAAGAGGATTGTCCCTGCGCAACCGTCTGCCAGGCATGCAGCGGCGTGCCGAATGCCATCGTTGTTGTGACGCATTGCGCGGTCGGCACGTTCCAACTGACGTCCGCCACATCCGTCGAGCCTGCCATCCACATTTCGCGCTCGTCGTTGTAAGGGGCGACGAATCCGGGGAGCGGCCGCTCCGCGAGAAGGGCGGCGAGCTCGCGGCCGAACGTTTGGCCTGCTTCCAGCTTGTCCTCGGGGGACAACGATTCGTAAATGGCCTTGGCGTAGCCGTATTCCGCTTCCGTATATTCAGGCGCGCCGAGCTCGTTTAAATGCTTGTGCATGACGGCCTGCAGCGTGCTGTTCGGTACCAGGTTGGCGCAGGCACCTTCAATGGTATGCTCCATCGTTGTCCCGGTCATAAGGGCGGCACCGCGGGCAAGATCAACAACCCGGTCATGCAAGGCGCGAACCATGTCCGTCTTGGGAGCCCGGATCAGATAGGTTACTTCCGCTTCCTTCTGCACCACGTTTGGCGACAATCCGCCCGAATTGGTTATCGCATAATGGAGTCTAGCCTTGTCGACAATATGCTCTCGCAAATAGTTTGCCCCGATATTCATTAACTCGACCGCATCCAGCGCGCTTCGTCCCTGATGAGGAGCAGCCGCCGCGTGGGCGCTTTTGCCGAAGAATTTGAATGTCGCGTGAAGGACAGCGTTCGAGGAGCCATGCATGACGGCGTTCAAAGATGCGGGATGCCAGCTGAAGGCCGCGTCAACGCCGGCGAATTTCCCTTCCCGTGCCAGGAAGGTTTTGCCGTAGCCGCTTTCCTCCGCCGGGCAGCCGTAATATTTGACCGTCCCCGGGAGGCCGTTCGCGACCATGTAATCCTTTACGGCAACCGCTGCGGCAAGCGCGCCTGCTCCGAGCAGATTATGTCCGCAGCCATGCCCATTCGCGTTAGGCGTAACGGGATCGAATTCGGCTATTTCCGCTTTCTGGCTAAGCTCCGTTAACGCATCGTATTCGCCGAGAAGGGCGACAACCGGGCTTCCGGCGCCAAAGGTGGCGATAAATCCCGTCTCCAGCCCGGCGGGACTTTGCTCGATGCTAAAGCCTTCCTTCTCCAGAATGCCGCTTAACAAAGCGGCTGATCGGAATTCCTCAAACCGCGTTTCCGCGAAAGTCCAGATTTGATCGCTGGCGGAGATGAACTGCTCTTTTTTGCGATCGATGAGCTTCGAGATTTCCTGCGTGATTTCTATGGACATGGTTGAACACCTCGCGTTAGTTTTAGTTGGTAACGGAATCGACGACAGCTTGGGATTGAGCATTTGCTTTCGGACGAGCCAGCATGAGCGCAGCCGCGCAAAGGACGGCAAATACGACGAGCAAGACGAAAGCTGAATTGTAGGATCCGCCCGAGGCATCCACCATAAAGCCCATAAGCATCGGTGTCAGGAAGCCGGCAAGCTGGGCACCCGTATTAATGAAGCCGTTCGCCGTTGCGACTTGCGATTCGTGCATGGTCTTCAAGCAGTTGGATGCGATCAGCGTTGCGATAAAAGCGAATAAAACGCCAATGATGGTCTGATAAGTAATGAAAAGGAAAATGCTGCCGGCGTTGCTCATGAGATAGAGGCAGACCCCGACCAATACGGCCAGCACCGCGCCGGCTTTCTTGTCCTTGCCTTCCGGAATGCGGTCAAGCAGATAGCCGCTGAACAGCATCGCGATAATGCCTGCAAGGGATGGGAAAATGCTGAGCGTCCCGACCTGCGTCATATCCAGCCCGCGAACGTTGATCATATAAGTTGGCATCCATGCGGAGAGCCCCCAGTTGACCGCGTAAATACTGAAGTAGCCAATGAATAGATTCCAGATCATCGGGGTCTTGAGCACGGTTTTGAGCGTGGATTTCGGCTTTGCCGCGGGTTGTCCCGAAGGGACTTCCTGGATGGCGGCGCGCTTCGGCTCCTTCAGGAAGAAGAAAATAAAGAGGCTTACGACAAGGCCGACCGCCCCGATAATATAGAACAACTTCTGCCAGCCTATGGTTCCGCTGGATGCCGCATAGATGAATGGCGTTGCGATCCCCATAATGGCACCGGAGGAAAGCATTAGCGCCATCGCCCGGCTCCGTTCATTAAGCGGGAACCAGCTTGCAATGGCTTTCGAGCCGGAAGGGAAGAAGCTGCCCTCTCCAAGGCCGAACAAGAAACGGATCGCGATCAGAGACACGGCCGACCAGGCTGCGCCGGTCAAGATGGTGAAGATCGACCACATGAAGATTGCAGTCACGATAACCTTGCGGTAACCGAACCGGTCGGCCAGCGCGCCGCCCGGTATTTGCATCAGCGCGTAGCCAAGGAAGAAGCTGCTGAGAATGACGCCTTGAGTGGATGCGCTAAGTCCAAGATCCTTCGTAATATCAACAACGGAGTAGTTGATGACGAACCGGTCCAGATTGCCGAGACACCAGCCGAGAAAAAGCAAGATCAGAACGACGTATTTCTTTTTAGAACCTGTTGCATTCCCCATCTTTGTTACCTTCCTTCTCATGTAATGGTAGATTTCGATTAGGTATATTTATAAATTACAAGATTCAATTCCGAGAAACAATGTGCATTCCTCCAGAAGAATAGCTATAATACTGTACATATAAACATTGCTGGCAGGTGGAGCTCTATGTATCGGAATATGGGCAATTCACGCATCATACAAGGGAAATACGAGATTTGGATCAGTCAAAGCTTTAAATATTGGGCCTTATTGGAGTCCAGGGGAGGGCTGAAGCCGGATACTTCGGAGTTTGCGAATCCCTTTGAGATAAGCCACGCTTATTGGGAGAAAAAAGCTGGATATATGTTAGTTTATCTACCATATGGTATTCATACCGTCATTGCGGTTCGTATCCAAACCGAGCTTCTTGAGCTTACCGAGGATGATTTATTCCATTTGTCGACCGGCTTATACCCTTATTATTCGGAAGCCAGCTTGAAGCAGCAGGAAGTAAAATTGAACAAAATGATGGAAAGCATCCGGGAAGTAACGCAATCGGTTAATCTGGACGAGCTGCTCAGCAAAATTCTTAAGAACGCGCTCTCGGTTATCCCTTATGAAACGATAGGCGTGTTATGGATGTATGATCCGGCGCTTGGCCGTCTTAAGGTGCGGGCGAAGGCTGGCGAAATCGGAAAAGAAATGCTTAAGATGGCCATAAAGCCGGATGAAGGGATGATAGGAAAGACGTTTCGCAGAGGAACGCCTAAGCTGTACCGCGACTTCGACGAGATTCTGATCGATTTCGGAGATATGACAGCGGAGAATGTAGAGCATTTGACGCACGCGTACGATTTTATGCAGAGCAAGTCGATCGTCACGGTGCCGATTCTCGTTCATAACAAGCCTGAATGCGTCCTTATTGTCTACCAGACCGGCAAAAAACCGCTGTTGACCGAGCAGGATATGCAGCTCTTGCAGGGCTTCGCCGATCAGGTATCGATCGCCATTACGAATGCCCGGTTAATTGAGGATTTGCGCAGACAAAACCTGGAGCTTCGCAGGAGGGATGAGATTCATGCCTCTCTCGTCAAGCTGTCTCTTCAGAATAAAGGAGCCGCCTCTATTGCTTCGGAGCTTAGCAAGATGATAGGCCTGCCGCTTATTTATGTGGATCTGCTGGAGAATAAGTGGCATCCCGAGCGGAAGCGTGGGGCTTCGGGGTTAAGCGGGGAGGAGCTGCTTCGGCTCTATGCCCGCGAGCAAGGCCCTTCTTATCGGCAAGCGGAAGAATCGGGGAATAGCCCCGGCAAAAAGCTTTTTTGCTATCCCATAGTGGCATCCTCCGCCTGCTTGGGGTATTTGCTCGTCGAACTGACGGGCGGGCTGGATTCCCTGCAGCAGATTGCAATCGAGCAGGGGGCTTCCGTCTTGGCGCTGGAGCTGCTGAGGAAGCAGTCACTTTCCGAATTTTATTACAAGAAGACGCAAGATACGTTTCTTGAGCTTATTCATGCGAAAAATCCCGACGTATGGAGGGAAAAGGCCGACTTGCTCGGGATCGACACCGCGCTTCCCTTGATGGTTGCGGTATCGGAGTTGAGCTCTCCGGCTCCATCTGCCGAGCTGAACCTGCATGTTTACCGCTTTGTCGTTGATTTGCGCGAAGCGCTGGGGCAGCAAATCCTCGTGCCCGTCATCTTCGCCAGCGGCAATAAAGTGACGATCGTGCTTCAGTCAAGGAAGAACGAAGCGGTGGTGCTGAAGCGGTTCCGTTCCTTCTTGGGCAGCTGGGAGCAGTATTCGAATCTCAGAATCCGAACGGGAGCCGGTTCGTTCTTCAGGGATCTTCATGCGGCAGGCAGCAGCCATGGCGAAGCCGATAAAGCGTTGTCTTATCTGGCCGCAAGAGGAAGCTACGCCTTTATGCTGTATTCGGATATCGGGCTGAACCGTCTGTTCATCCGCCATCCGAAGGAGGAGCTTGAAGCGTTTGTCCGGGAAATCTTCGAGCCGCTTCAACAGGCGAAGAGTCAGGGCTCCGGGCTTGCCGACACGCTCCTCACGTACATGGCCTCCGACCGTTCGGCCAGCCTCGCAGCTGATAAGCTGCATATTCATATCAATACGCTGTACCTTCGTTTGAGAAAAATAGAGGATCTGCTAGGCTTATCGTTCGACGATCCGGAGAACGTACTCCGGATTCAGCTTGCCTGCTACCTGAAGCAGTCGTCTCGAGAGTAGGTATAGGTGAGGTCGGGTAACGCTACAATGGAATTCATCCAATAAAATGCGACTAAAATGAAGTATTCCTGAACCTACATTGGATTTTATCCAGCATAATTGCCGCTTTGGAGCAAAAAACGCCAAGAATGGGTAATTTCACGGTATGGAATCCAATGTATAAGTTGAACCTCAGCCATTTTGCGTAAATACGTTGTACAGAATC
>NZ_BILY01000037.1 GCF_004000805.1 Paenibacillus glycanilyticus NBRC 16618 | reverse complement strand
TAAAGGTCCAGCAAAAGCGAGGTGCTCGCGTGCTTAACGATGCCGCACATCGTTAAGGTCCGCGAAAAGGCCGGATTTCCGGCCAAAAAGCCACTTTTGAGCTAGCTTAACGATGCGGCGCATCGTTAAGGTCCCGCAAAAGCGAGGTGCTCGCGTGCTTAACGATGCTGCACATCGTTAAGGTCCGCGAAATGGCCGGATTTCCGGCCAAAAAGGCACTTTTGAGTTAGCTTAACGATGCGGCGCATCGTAAAGGTCCCGCAAAAGCGGGGCACTCGCGTGCTTAACGATGCCGCACATCGTAAAGACCGGCGAATCCGCCGCTTACTGACAAACCCCGGACAGAACGAGAAAATTCTCCCAGCTGTCCGGGGTTTTGCGTTCAGGCGAGGGGACATTTTTTTCGCAACGATCTAAAAATATGTCCATTCCTTCTAAAAAAGCGACATGGGCGCGTGATCCCCGGCCAGCTAGAATGAGTATCAGAAAGAACGACACACATTCTAGGGGGAAGCGAACATGAAGAAATCGATGAAGCTTTTGGGTACTTCGCTTATCGCGCTTAGCCTTGTAGCGGCAGCAGGCTGCGGAAGCAACAGCAGCAATAGCAACAACGGAGGCAAAGACGCGGGAACAAGCAACCAGGCAAACAGCGGCACAAACGCGGCTGCGGGAAATAGCGGTGACGCGAAAGCGGAGAAAGCCGATATCCTGTTCTGGACACCGTTCTCCGGTGCCGACGGCGAGTTCATGAAGAAGATTGTAGAGAAATACAACTCTTCCCAAGACACGTACAAAGTGAAGCTCGTCATTCAGCCGAACGGCGAATACTACAAGCTGCTTGACGTAGCGATGAGCGCGGGCAAAGACCGTCCGGACCTGGCGATCATGCACGTTGACCAAATTCCGACTTACGTGAACAAAGGCCAGCTTCAGCCGATGGACGATCTGGCGGGGGCAGCTTCGATTAATAAAGCGGACTATGTGGAAGCTCCGGTGAACTACGAGACAATCGACGGCAAATGGTACGGCATTCCGCTCGACATCCATCCGCTCGTGATGTACTACAACAAAGATTTGTTCGAAAAAGCAGGGATTGCGGCTCCGCCAACCAACCGTGCCGAATTCGAAGCCGACGTGGAGAAGCTGACGGACAAAGCGAAGGGCGTATACGGCTATGTGGTTCCAACGCTCTGGCCGCAGCAATTTATTTTCCCGACGCTGGTATGGCAAAATGGCGGCGACCTGTGGAACGGTACGGATGTAGCCTACAACTCGCCTGAAGCGGTTGAAATGGTGCAATGGATGCGCGGCCTCGTAGACAAAGGCGTATCGCCGGGCAACGTTCAACAGGACGGAGAAAATACGCTGTTCCTGCAAGGCAAAAACGCGATTCAATTTAACGGTCCTTGGATGAAAGGCCAATTCGACGAAGCGGGCATCAACTACGGCGTAGCTCCGGTTCCGCAAATCGGCAAGGCAAAACAAGCGGTGTACGCAGGCTCCCATAACTTCGTACTGCCTAAAGGCGTAACAGACGCAAATGTCGTGAAAGGCATCGGCGACTTCCTGAAATACGTATCGACCAACTCGATGGATTGGGCGGCTTCCGGCCAAGCGCTGGCTTCCAAGCCAATGCTGGAAAGCGCGGAATTCAAAGCTCTCGACATGCAAAGCAACGTGGCGAAATCGTTCGATTACGTTCAATTCGCGCCAAACGTGCTGAACTGGGGAACGATCTCCGATCCGATCTGGGGCGAACTGAGCAGCGCGCTGCTTGGCAAGAAGGACGCTCAAAAAGCGATGGACGATGCCGTAGCGAAGTCCAGACAAGCGATGAAAAAATAAGCAACGGCAGGACGAAGAGGCTGACAACCAGCTTCTTCGTCCCTCTGTTTATACCTTTAATCCGAATGGAGGAGCTGTAATGGTCAAGAGCTCTTTGCAATCCCGCTTAACGTCAACCTTGTTTGTACTGCCGTACCTGCTCAGCTTTTGCGCTTTTCTGCTGATCCCGATTTTATACGGCATTTATATCTCGTTCCATAATTTCGAGCTGCTGTCGGATACGCATAAATTCGTAGGCTTCGATAACTACGTTAAAATCTTTACGCCCGGCTCTTATTTGTTCGAGCAATTTACGACCGGTCTATGGAATACGGTGCAATTCGTTCTGTATTCGGTTCCGCTGCTGGTTGTTCTTGGCCTTGCGCTCGCTTTGCTGCTGAATCAGCTGCCGAAGCGGATCCGCGGGCTGTTCCGTACGTTTTACTTCATGCCATACGCGATATCGGGTTCGGTAATGGCCGTGATCTGGCTGATGATGTTCGATACGAACGCGGGCTTCCTGAACGGGTTGCTGGCCAAGCTTCATATCGATCCGGTTGCATGGCTGACGGATCTGCCGTGGGTGTGGGTGTCGCTCGTATTGACCACGCTGTGGTGGACGATTGGCTTTAATATGATTATTTTCACCAATGCGCTGAATGAAGTGCCGGAGGATTATTACGAGGCGGCTTCGATTGACGGCGCGAATGCCTGGAAAAGGTTCGTCAGCATCACCCTGCCGTCGATCCGTCCGGTTATGCTGTTTATCATTATTACTTCGACGATTGCTTCGTTTAACGTGTATGCGCAGCCGTTCCTCCTCACGCGGGGCGGACCCGGCGACAGCACCAAGGTTCTGCTTATGAACGTGCTGGACGAAGCGTTTAAGGGCAAGCAGGTTGGTTCGGCTTCGGCGATGGCGATCCTGATGGCGCTTATCATTATTATCGTGTCGGCTGTCCAGTACAAAATCGCTTACGGAAGGAAGGAGTAGAAGCATGAAAAAAACATTACTTGTTCTCGTTGCAGTCATCATAGCGGTTATTTTCCTGCTTCCGCTCATCTGGATGTTGTCGACTTCCTTCAAGAACGATTTTGAGGCTCTTGCCGGTCAGATGAGTCTGATTCCGAAGAAACCAACGTTCGAGAATTACCTGGACGGGTTAAAAGGCAATCTGATGAACGTTCCGATTACGCGCTGGATTTCGAACTCCTTGTTCGTTGGCGCCGCGGGTACGGCGATTGTGCTGCTCTTCTCGTCAATGGCGGCATACGCGCTTGCCCGTCTGCAGGATTTGCCGTTTAAAAAGCTCATGTTCCCCATGTTTATCGGCTCCATGATGATTCCGGGCGTCCTGACGTTCCTGCCGATGTATATGGAATTTAACGCGCTTGGCTGGATCAATACGTATGCGGCGCTTATCCTTCCTTATTCGTCCGGCGCATTTGGCGTATTCCTGTTGTTCCAGTTCTTCACGGCGTTTCCGAAAGAGATCGAAGAGGCCGCGCGGATCGACGGCGCAAACAAATGGCAGATTTATTCCCGCATTCTGCTTCCTGCTTCGGTATCCATTATGGTTACGCTCGCGATCTTTACGTTTATGGGCATTTACAATGATTTCGTATGGCCGCTTTATTCCACAACCTCGCCGGAGATGCGCACGATTACGGCCGGCATTGCGATGATGGCGCAAGGCAGCTATACGCAGGCATACGGCAAGCTGATGTCGATGACGGTTATTGCGACGCTGCCGGTATTCATCATCTTTATTGTCGGTCAACGTTCCTTTGTTAAAGCGATCACGCAAGCAGGTGTGAAATGAATTCAAAACGATGGGCTGTCCTCACGGCAGCGGTGCTGCTGGTTGCGGCGGCCGGTATAGGAGTGTGGGCAATGAAAGATAATGCAAACGATGCAAGCCGGATGGCAGCCGATTACAAAGGCCATGGCGGCACGTTTAAAAATACGCTGGCGGAGATCGATACGCCCGACCCCGCCGTTGTATACAAGGATGGCTACTATTACATGACGTTTACGCATAACGGCGCGGATGTCATGGTCATGAAATCCCGCACCATCGATTTCAAGCAGGCTGAGCGGAAGGTGGTCTGGTACCCGGACATCGGAACCAATTATTCGGCTGAGCTGTGGGCACCGGAAATCCAGTTCATTCAGGGGAAATGGTACATCTATTTCGCCGCTGACGACGGTCAGAACGAGAACCACCGGATGTTTGTCCTGGAAGCGGACACCGATGACCCGATGGGGAGCTATACGTTTAAAGGCCAGGTGAAGGATGATACCGACAAATGGGCGATCGACGGACTTGCGATGGAGCTGAACGACAAGCTTTATTTTGTATGGTCCGGCTGGGAAGGCGATATTAACCTGCAGCAAAATACGTACATCGCCCCGATGAACGATCCGCTGACCATCAGCGGCCCCCGCGTCCTTTTATCCGAGCCCGACCTGGAATGGGAGAAAGCCGGAGGCCCTCCTTATATTAATGAAGGACATTCGATTCTCCATCATAACGGCCAGGTTCACATCGTGTATTCGGGGGCTGGCAGCTGGACACCGTTTTACGCGCTTGGCATGCTGTCGCTGAAGGAGGGCGCGGATCCGCTGGTGGCTTCGAACTGGACAAAAGCGCAGGAGCCGATCCTGAAGATGGACGAGGACGCCGGCGTTTACGGTCCGGGACATAATTCCTTCGTAACTTCACCCGACGGTACGGAGCAATGGATCGTTTATCACGCGACAACCGCTCCGACGGACGGCTGGGGCAACCGGAAGGCTCGCGCGCAGAAGCTGGCATGGGATGAAGCGGGAAATTTGCAGATCGGCAAACCATTAAGTTTGGATACAGCCATTGAGGTTCCTGCGGGCATGGGGGTCTTCAAGGCGGCGGCTGCCTCTGCGGACGTAAGCTTTGACCTGATTCCTTCTACTATTCATACTACGGCACCTCTTCTTATTCATTATCGGAATGATACGGGCGAAAAGCTTCAAGCAAGCGTTAGCGTCAATGGTGAACAAACCGTTGATGTTGTGCTTCCCGAAACGGATGGGACGGGTTACGCTTATGCCGACATTTCGCTTGCGGCAGGCATGAATGAGGTTCGTATCGCGATTGCCGGAGGGCAAGGCAGGATTGAGGCCATTGAGCTCCCGAGATATGAAGCGGAGTATGCAGCTGCGGGAGCGCAAGGCGAAGCGGAGGAGAATTTGTTCTCGTCAGCGGGAGGCAAAGCCGTGATTACGCCGGGTGAAGGAGAGGGTTTGCTTTTTGCCAACATTCAAGTGCCGGTAAGCGGAGCTTATGAGATTAGGCTAGCTGGCGCTAACACCTCCGGCGATAACGCGGAGCTTCAAATTCGCGAAGACAGCGGCAGCAAAGCGAAAAGGGTTGTTTTTCCAAACGGAAAACGCAACAATTACCATATTCAATCGGTCATCTTGCAATTGAAGGCGGGCAAGAACGCCATTATACTTGAGAATGCGACAGCAGAAGTGCATATCGATTATATGGACATCTTGAGAAGTTCCGCGCAATAGCGATTACGCGTACGAAGCAAGAATTGATCAGCAATTCTACTAACATAACATGCATCACACCATTCTTTTTAGGAGGCGCTGGTCATGAGAGGCTTGTCCTTTCGTTCTTATCTTACAGCAGGCTTAAGCATCATCATCGCGGCAAGCCTTACCTTGACTGGCTGCAGCCAAAACCATAACGACGCCTCGGCATCCGCCGAGCCTAAAGCATCCGCTATCCAACTTAATTATTGGACTCCCTTTAGCGGGGGAGATAATTTGTTTATGACCGAGATGGTCGATCAGTTTAATAAAGAGCACGAAGACATTCAAGTCGTCCAGATGAATTCCAGGCTGGACGACTATTATTCGCGGCTGCGGACGGCCATATTATCCGGCAACGCGCCGGACGTGGCGATTATTCACGCAAGCTCCCTGCCTCAATTCGTGCAGAACGGTTACATTGAAGATTTATCCGGCCCGGCGCAAGAAGCGGGTCTGGATTGGAACGTATATAACAAAGCCGGGATGAAGGCGGTCTCTTTCCAAGGCAAGCCTTATGCCGTACCGCTGGATACCCATATGCTTGTCATGTATTACAACAAGACATTTCTGGAGCAAGCCGGTGTTCTTGACGCGCAGGGCAAGCCGGTGCTTCAAGGCGGGGAAGCCGGCTTTAACCATTTCTTACAGCAAATCAAGCAGTCCATCCCAAACGATGTCGCTCCGCTTGCCCAGCCAAGCACCCGGATCGACGCCGTATGGTTGTGGTGGAGTCTGTATAACCAGATTCAAGGCGGCGGGAAGTTCTATAACGCGCAAGGCACAAAGGCCGTGCTTAACAACCCGGCTGCCCTGAAGGCGCTGAACTATGTAGAGGAACTGTATAAGAGCAAGCTTATACCCCCTAATATACCGGATTCCTTCAAGCTATTTAATGAGGGAAAAGCGGCAGTTCTCATTACGGGCGTATGGGCAACCGGCGCGCTTGAGAAAAACGATGCCCTGAACTTTGGCGTTGTGCCGCTGCCAACGATCTATGATAAGCCCGCAGCCTGGGCGGATTCCCATACGCTGGCGATTCCGTCGCAGCATGATATGTCGCAGGAAAAGCGGGATGCGGCGATGCTGTTCATGAAATGGCTGGCCGAGCATGGCGCCAAATGGGCGGAAGCGGGTCATGTTCCAAGCGCCAGCGCGGTGATGGATTCGGATGCGTTCCTATCGCTGGATTACCGCAGCGATTATGCGGCCGCCGCCAATTCCGTCGCCTTCTGGCCGAAGCATACGAAGCAGCATAGCTTTATCGAAGTCATTATCCGGCAGTTCGAACGGATGATCTACGGTCAGCAGACACCGGAGCAGGCACTCCAGGCAACCGAAAAGCAAATCAATCTTGAGCTGTCGAAGTAAGCGGGGTGAGCGATGATGATAATCTATGGGCGCATACAGCAATGGTTCAAAAATCTGGCGCTTGCCCGCAAGCTTATTCTCGTTTACGTGCTTCTTATCGTAGTACCGCTGGGAGTGATCGGTGCGTTATCCTTCTCGATCTTTGCCTCCAAGATGGAGGAGCAGGTCGGCAAGTATCAGCTTCAGATGCTGAAGCAGGTGACGCTGAATATCGATACGTATATGAATGAGCTGAACCGGCTGTCGCTGATGCCGTATCAGTATCAGGAGATTCTGGATTTTCTCGCAACGTCCAGGAAGCCCGGCGAAGCCTTGTCCCTGCAGGAAATCGACGATTTGAACAACTTTGTCTCCAAAGTATTTCTGAACGGACGCGTCGATATTATGGGCATTTCCTTGTTCGGCGAGCATGGCGCCTCTTATGTCGTGCTGCCGGAAAGCCAATACATGACGACGTATCAGCTTGGCGGCAACACCGAATGGCTGGAGAAGGCTAAGGGCCGCTTCGGCCAGCCGACTTTTATAACGACCCATGAAGTTAAGTCGACAAGCGGGACGGCTTATCAGGTGTTCTCGATTGCCCGCGAGCTGAGGAGCTTCGACAGCGGAGATACGCTTGGTTATATCGTGATTGACATCGATCCCGCGGAAGTGCGCAAGCTGCTGTCTCAGGTCAGTCTGGGGAGTAAGGAATCGCTGTATATGACGGACAGTGCCGGAGATCTGGTGCTGCGCAAGGAGAAAACGGCGATTTATCCGGTTATCGAAGGCTTGTCGGACGAGGGCGTCTCCCATCATAAGGTGGACGGAAAAAGCCTGCTTGTCGCCCATGTCAGCTCGGAGGTAACGGGCTGGACCACCGTTGGCGTCGTACCGGTATCGGTACTGATGAAGGACAGTTTCGTGGTCCGCAACTCGATTATATTGATCGGCGGCATTTGTATCGGACTTGCCGTGTTGCTGTCAGTTTTTATCGCGTTCAGAATTACGAGTCCGCTCCGGATGCTTCGGTCGCTTATGCGCAAGGTGGAGAGAGGCGATCTGAAGGTATCATTCCCCGTCCGGCAATGGGACGAGGTTGGCCAGCTGGGCAATGCCTTTAACATGATGGTGTCTCATCTAAGCGAGCTCGGATACCGGCTGTACGAGACGGAAATCAGGGAAAAGGATGCCGAGATCGCCGCGCTCCAGAGCAAGATTAATCCGCATTTTCTATACAACACGCTTGGTTCGATCTCCATGTACGCCGAGGTGGAGGGCAATAGGGAAGTGGTTACGATGACGAATAATTTAAGCCGCCTGCTTCGGTATTCGTTAAGCGGGCGCAAGGAAACCGTAACGCTGCGCGATGAGCTGGATCATGTAAAAGGGTATATGACGATTCAGAAGATGCGTTACGACGACCGGATAGATTTTCGCCTTGAGGTGGATGAATCGTTGCACGGCTGTCCGGTTATTCCGCTTATGATTCAGCCAATCGTAGAAAATGCCATTAATCACGGGCTCGATAAAGGGATTGGCGAAGGAAGGATTCAATTGTCCTGCTATCAGGATCAGGGGTTGCTGACGATCGTCATTGAAGACGACGGCATAGGCATGACCAGCGAGCAGCTAAGCGCGATGCGCAAGCGATTGGATAAAATCCATGACCTGGGAGGCACCTCCGGCAATGGCCTCATGAACGTTCACCGCAGAATTCGTCTTCATTACGGCGAGCAATACGGCCTGCAGCTGGAGAGCATGCCGTTCCAAGGGTTAAAGGTCATCTTAACGATGCCAATCGCTTTTTCCATGACGGGATAGGGAGGAGACTGGCACATGCCAAACATTCTGATTGTCGACGATGAGGCGATATTCCGCAGGGGACTTCGTAAAATCATTGAGTCCTCTTCCGGCAGCTGGGAGGTTGCGGGCGAAGCGAAGGACGGGTACGAAGCTCTGGAAATGGTGGAGAGCCTCAAGCCCGACGTGTTATTAACGGATATCCGGATGCCCCGGATGGACGGGCTGCAGCTGATTCAAATCGCGAAGGAGCGGTTTCCGAAGCTGCTTGTTATCGTTCTTAGCGGCTTTGACGAATTTACGTATTTGCAGCAATCGCTCCGCCATGGAGTCAGGGATTATCTGATGAAGCCCGTGGAGCGGGAGGAGCTGTTCAGGACGCTGGGGAAGCTGGAGACGGAGCTTGCCAGGTCCCGGCAGCAGGTAACCGAGCTGTATACGTCGGAGCCGGCCGATGCGCGGATCATCCGCCAGCATGTGAGCGAGCATCTGGTGGCAGGGCTGCTGAAGGGCTACGTGAACGAGACGGATCTGGCCTTGCTGGCGAGAATCGGCGTTACTTTCCAGGAGCCGTGTTTTGCCTGCATGATTATCAAGCTGGATAAAGATCTGCTCGACAAGGAGCGGTACGAGAAAGCGGACCCAAGCTTGTTCCAGCTGTATATTCAACAGATCGTCCAAGAGCTTTTGGACCAGCGTGCCAAAGGTTTCTCGTTTATTCTATCCGAGACTGAGGTTGTCGCGCTTGTTAATCTGCCCGGTCAGCCAGGGACAGGAGAGCCGCTGCTTGCGTTGTCGGAAACCATTCGCAAGCGCATGATCTCCCTGTCGAGATTAACCGTAACGATTGGACTGGGCAGAACCGTGGGAGGAATCAAGGAAATTCCGCAATCGTTCCAGGAGGCGAAGATTGCCCAGCTGCACCGTTTAATCGTGGGCGGCGACCGCGTGATCAGCTATTCGAGGATGAAGGAAGGCGAAGAGGAGATGGCTTGGAGCTCGCTGCTTGAGCTTCCGCTTGAGCTTCTCGAGTCGTCGATTCAGGAAGGCAAGCCGGAGCGGACAAGACAATACGCGGCTTCGTTCGTAACGGCCCTCTGCTCGCAGGCGAGAAGTCCGGAAGTGATTCACCAGCAGATTTGCAAGCTCCTGATTCACGGGTATGAGGAAGCGGAGAAGCTGGAGCTAACGCAAAGCTGGCTGGGCGATCGCACGATTCAGGCGGTGCTGCTGGAGATTTGTTCCCTCACTTCCCGCACGGAGCTGATCGAGTGCTGCTGCGCTTACCTGGAGAAGCTGGCCGCATGTATCTCGAACGGGCAGAAAAACTTCGACCAAGATCCCATCGAAAAGGTCATACGGTACGTGAACCAGCATTATCACGAGCCTTTATCGCTGACGCAAGTCGCGGAGAAGGTTTATCTGAACCCGGCCTACCTGTCGACGTTGTTCAAGCAGCGGACCGGGAGCTCGTTAGTCGAGTACTGGACGGAGCTTAGAGTTTCCGAAGCGAAAAGGCGCCTGGTCTCCTCCAACGAAAAGGTAACGATGATTGCCGAGAGTACGGGCTTCGGGAATATCCGCCATTTTAACCGGGTATTCAAAAACGTTACGGGCTTTGCCCCCATTGACTACAGGGAACAAGCCAGATCGGTGAAGGTTTAGAGAATAAACAGCCTGCGGAACCGTTTATGTTCTGCAGGCTGTTTTGTTGTTCGCAGGAAGGCAGCTTTCCGCAACAAATCGATTTCCTTTGCGTCTGTAAAGTGGGATTATTTGGAGGGAGGCTGCGTCGTCTTGGGTATAAAATCAAAAATATTGCTGTTTTGCTTCATCATAGCTTTATTAACGTGCACCTTACTAATTGTTCGCAAAAGCGGTGAACAAGGGATGGAAAAAGCCGCGCTTTCCCTGGACCAGCCGCCGATGGCAAGGATTGCTCATATTGAAAAGCTGGGGAAGAAGAACGCCATCGCATTTTATGAATGGGGTACCAATCCGCAGTATTTCGGAATCGCGCGATTGAAGAAGACTATATTCGGCTGGCATTTTACTGGCGGTTCTACTTCAGCGGAGCCCAAGGAGCATAAGTTTGGATGGTCCTTTTACGGTTTAAAAGGCGATGTTCCGAATTACGCAGGCATGTATTCCGGAAAGATCTATGATCCCGAGATTGCAAGCATGTGGATGAAGAGCAGATCGAGCGGTAAAGAACAACCTTGCCGAATCATCGAGTACGGGGCTGGCGAAAGGTTCTGGTTCTATTTATCGGAGCAAGAAGAGGGGCCGGATACCGTTATCCTTGCGCGTTCACAGACGGGCGAGATTTTGGAGCAGTATCCCAGCGAATAAGGAAAAAAGCTTTCCCAACGCTTCTATTAATAGAGCGTAGGAAAGCTTTTTTATGTTTATGCGGTCTCGTTATGCCCGCGAACGGATTTCCTGGCGCATAAACAGCACATAAGAGATAGCAAAGCAGATTGCCGTCTCGGCAATCATACAAATAAGCTGCGGCCAGGACAGCAGAATGCTTTGCGTTAGGGGCAGAGGACTTGCTATCGCCCCGACAACCTGCTCGGTTGTCAGCGGGCCAAGCGACCTTACGCCAGGCATTAGCAGCGTGCTGGTGGCCTCCGAGAACAAATACGAAGGCGAGATCCGGTTAAGCAGAAGCATCCAGTTAAAATGGCTAATCTGCTCACCGATACCGGCCGAATCGGCAGGCGCAGTCGCTTTGTCAATCAGTCCGATAATCATGCTGTAGAACACCGAGAAGAAGATCCAAAGCGCAATACCCGATAACGCGGATGTAGCCGTCTGTCTGAAACGGATCGAGAAGATAATCGAAAGGCTCAGCCAGAACCCGACATACACAACGGCTACGACGAGGAAGCAAAGGACGCGAAGCACTTCCTCCGGTGTTGGCGGGTAACCGATAACAAACAGGCCAAGTCCCATGACAAGCAGCCCAAGAGAGAACAGAACCACAGAGATCAACAGCAGCGATGCCGTGAATTTCGCCAGAATAAAATCATCCCGGTATAAAGGCTGCGAGAGCAGCCTGCTTAGCGTTCCTTTGCTGCGCTCCGTATTGACGGCATCAAAGCCAAGAGCGATACCAATCAACGGCCCCAGAAACGAGACAAAGGTGACGAAAGTCGGCAGCGAGCCGTCCGAAGCGGTGAACATTTGCAGGAACAAAAAGGAGGTATCGGTCTGCTGCGATTTGACGCCCGCTTGAATAGCGGTCACTGCGGCATAGATGGAGCCAATGCAAGCCAGCGTAATAATGCCGATCAGAATGGTAAAGCGCCAGCTCCGCAGATGATCGCCAAATTCCTTCTGGACCAGCACCCAGAAGGGAGAGTAGTTGCGGCTTCCGCTTTCAGGCGTTTGATCCGGGCGGCTGTTTATTAATCGGCCGGAAAGCTTTTTCCAAAAGCCGTTATTGAATGCCGTTGCTGCGTTCAAGCTGTCCCCCTCCTTCGAAATAACGGTGATAAATATCATCGAGACCGTATTGCTTGCGGCGAATGCCGAACAAGGATGCCCCGCAGTCCAGCACGGTTCGGGCCGCCTCCGAGGTCAGATCGCGCGTGCCCGTGATTACGGCGTCCAATGACAGAACGCTGCTATAAGCATGATCCGAAACATCAGGACCTTTATAGGTAAGAAGACCATCCAGCCCGGAGAGGCGTTCATCCAGTTCTTTGGACCACGGGGCTGCGGACAGCTCGACCGTGACGCTGCCGTCATCGTCCAGCTGTTTTGCCAGGGATTCGATGTTGCCCGAAGCAATCAGCTTGCCTTGAACGAACAAGCCTACCCGGTCGCATATTTGCTGAACTTGATGAAGGTGATGGGAGGACAGCAGGACGGTGAGTCCTTCGTTCCGGCTTAATTGTTCAATCAGCTCCAGCAGCTCGCGTACCCCTTCCGGGTCAATGCCAAGCGTTGGCTCGTCGAGAATAATAATTTCCGGCTTCTTGATCAGCACGTCGGCAATGCCAAGCCTTTGCCGCATCCCTCTCGAGAATGCGCCAACCCTCTTGGTCAGCGTATGCTGAAGGCCAACCCGCTCAAGCAGCTCCAGTGCCTGAATCCTGGCATCCTGGATAGGAATGCCGTTTAGTCTTGCCGTTAGAAGCAAATTATCAAGCGCCGTGCGGTCTTCATAAAAGCCTACATCATCCGGCATGTAGCCGACTCTTCGTTTTACCTCAAGCGGCTGCCTTGCCGGATCAAGCCCGCATACCCTGACCTTGCCGGAGCTTGGCTCCGTCAGCCCCAGCATCATCAGAATGGTTGTTGTTTTGCCCGCGCCATTGGGGCCGAGAAGCCCGTATACTTCCCCTCTGTGAATCGTCAGATCCAGCTGGCTCACGGCAGTTTGCTCGCCGTATTTTTTCGTCAGCCGGGACATTTCGATAATCGGTGCCTGGGCGAATGACTCCATCGTTACCGCCTCCCGAATTTACGGAATAAGCCGTAGATCGCCGCGATAACAGCCAGAATAATGACAATGCCGATCCAGCCCCAGAGGACCGAGGATTTCACCGCGACGCGGAATTGCGCGTCGGCGGATTTTTCCGGGGCAGCAGCATTCACGTTCACCACGTAGTCGCCTGCGAGTGCTTTTTTATCCGCTTTTATGGTGGCTTGAACATGGGCGGTTTCTCCCGGCTTGATGGAAGCAATGGTCGAAGGCTCGAAGGTGACCTCCCAGTCGGTTGGGCTTTCCGCGGTCATGGCCACTTGCTTAAGCTCCGCCGATCCTTTGTTCGTGACGACAAGGTCAAGCTTGCGCGTGGAGCCGGCGGTCACCTTTGTGCTTAATAGATCGTTAGGAGTGCTTAATGCCAGGTCGTAAGTGCCGGTTACCACGGCTTCTACCGTTGTGCTACCGTTTGTAGAGTTGTTGGAAGCCGATATAGGGATGTCATAAGTACCGGCCTGAACCGATTGAGGCGGTTTTGCGCTAATCGTAATCGTCTTCTGGCCGTTGGCGTCAACCTCGACCGAGGTTACGCTGTTGCTTCCGTCGCTGAACGTCACATCCCAGCCGGCAGCGGCTTGGGCGGCAAGCGCGTAGGTTTGTTTTTCGGCCGTGCGGTTGCGAAGCGTTGCGCTGAAGGTAAACGTAGAATCCGAATGCCCCTGCATATTGGGTTGATCCGTCGTTAGCTCGGTCCGGAAGGTACCTTGCTCGGAGACCTGAACCGCAAGGGGAAGCACGCTTCCGTCCGCATTCATTTGAAACTGGTATACGCCTTTGTTAATTTCGAGCGGAACCTCGAGCTGCAGGTTTACCGTCTGGGATTCACCGGGCTTAACCGCGATCCTGCTGACGGTACGCCCTCCCGCCGTGAGCTCGTAATCCCACTTGTTGCCCTTCTCGTCGAAACCAAGATCCACCGTCTGAGTAGACGAGCCGTGGTTGATAATATCCACCGAATAAGCAATCGAATCCCCCGGCGGTGCGGACAATTGAAGATACGGCGTATACAGCTCTACCGCCGCTGCTGCCGAGACCGGCATTGCGCCTGCTCCCAATGAGACGGCCCCTAATGTCATTCCTAGCGCAAGCAAATATTTAGCGCTTTTTTTGCGGCATGCTTGAAGCATGCGATCCCCTCCTGTAGCTTGGAAATTTTGACTTCATCGCCTTGAAGCGTACGTAATCGGTACGATTGGCAAAGGGGATTGGATTTACGAACCTGAAAAAAAATTTATTTTCCCTCCGGCGAAAATTCTGGTACAACGTTAGGTAGATGAGGTTGATCCTGTTAGCGGGGGAGGAATGGCGATGAGCCGCTTGGAGGATATGAGCGAGGTTCTTCGCGGTATGTGCGAAGGCGAGGTTGAAGCCTTTGACCGGTTTTATGCCCGATATGCACCGCTTGTCATGCAAGTTGCGCTGCGTATGCTGGGAGAACGGATGGAGGCTGAGGATGTTTGCCACGATGTGTTTCTTGAAGTACTGAGGCGGGGGAAGGATTATAATCCCGGGCGCGGATCGATAGAGGCGTGGCTGGCGGTGATGACCAGGAGCCGCTGTCTGGACCGTCTGCGCAGAGCCAAACGGATCGCCGAGAAGGGAAAGCAGCTTGGGCAAGACGCCGCTAGCAGCAGAAGCCCGGAGGAGATTGCCCTGCGGCATTTGGAGCTGGAGGAATTAAGCGAAGCGCTTAAGAAGCTGCCTCGCAATCAAAGGGATGCTGTCGCATACAGCTATTACAGCCCGCATACGCAGAAGGAGTTGTCAGATGCCTGGAACGTTCCGCTTGGCACCGTGAAGTCCTGGGTGAGATACGGATTAAACAATATGCGGAAGCATCTGGAGCGAAGGGAAAGCGACCGGAATACCGGAGTAGAGGAGGGACGGAGATGAGCGGAAGGCCGGAAGAATGCAGAGTCGGATTTAGCGAAGAACAATGGATTGACTGGCTGCTCGGGAAGCTGCCTGGCGTGCTTTACGCCGAGATGGCTGATCATTTAAATAAATGCTTTGCCTGCAGAGAAAAAGCATCGGAATGGCAGTCTATTCTTGCGCCTGCCGCCGCACATGAAGGAGTCTCCGAAGCCGCGGAAGACACGCTTCCGCCGGACCGGATCCGCAGGAGCTTGAGATCGCATGTTCGTCGGCGCGGTATAATGAAACGGCTTCGGACCGGCTGGACGTCCCGCAGCAAATGGACGGCTGCGCTAGTCTCCGGTATCATCGTAGTCGTCTGTGCTGCCTCGCTCTACGGAAGCATCCGGCAGCCGGTTGATCAACGCAATGATTACGTCGCCGCGCACGAGCCGGAAGCATTGGACTTTATAAACGCGCCCGAGACGGCCGGCTATAAAGTCCATCCGTTTAACAACGAACTTGGGGAAGGGTATATCTGGTTTAACAGCGACTCCGGCGAAATGCTGGTGCTGCTGGACGGCATGTTGTCGAGCCGCGATTACGACATCCAGGCATGGGCGCTGGAAGGCGGCAGCCGCGTCAATCTGGGTTTGCTCGAGCAGTCGGAGAAGAAGCATGCGCATCTTTATGTGAAAGCCGGGGCATTGGTAAACGCAAGCCAGCTTGCGCTTACGATCGAACCATCCGGCGGCAGCGTGGAGCCAACCTCGCCGGATGCATTCTTGTTTAAGATGGGGCATTAGCATCGGAATCGAGTAATAGCTGCTCCATCTTGGAGACGGTCTGTTCATCAGCCGGGAGGTTAACGGTGACGGTAAAGTGGGGGGAGTCCGATACGATAAAGGAAATCTGGTTAAACTCGAGAGTTCCGGCTTTCGGATGATAATTGATTTTTCTCCCTTCCGGTCCGTTCAGCACATCATGCTGCGGCCACCATTCCCGGAATTCGTCGCTTGTTCGCTGCAGCTCGTCAATCATCTCCAGCCACCAGGCGTCGCCCGGGAATTTGGCGTAACCGGCACGGAATTGGGCAAGCCTGTGCCGCGCATGCTTCTCCCAATTCTCCTTCAGGAGCTCCCGGACGCCGGGCAAATGGAAAGAACGCCATATGGTGTTGCGTTCCCGTTCCGACATGGATTCGAAGGGGCCGTATAGGAGATTTGCGGCTTTATTCCATGCTCGGATAATCAGTCGTTGATCGGTTATAAAGGCCGGACTTGTGCCTTGCTTATCCAGGAAGCTTTGCAAATTGCCGCCGATCCCGTTCTCGTCCAAGGACGGGTCAGCCGGAACCTGCTGAATCGCCAGCAGGAACAAATGCTTCCGTTCGTCGGCATCCAGCTGGAGCGCGCGGCTGATGCAATCCAGTACTTGAGCGGACACCTGTATCGGCCGGGCTTGCTCCAGCCATGTATACCAGTCCACGCTTACGCCTGACAGCATAGCTACTTCCCCGCGTCTTAGCCCGGGTGTCCGCCTTCGCCCGCTGGCCGGCAATCCGGCTTGCTCCGGAGACAGGCGGGCTCTCCGCGTCTTCAGAAACTGCGCAAGCTCATTTAATCTTACCGAGTCATCCATGCTTCAGAACCTTCTTCCTTTTTCCCGTTATGAACTGCTTATTCAAATCCTATCGTAGGAGAAAAACTCCTAGGATAAGCTCTCCTCTTAATCTCTTATCGAATTCATTATACACTCTATGGGAATTCGACATGAAGAGTAAGGTAGGGGAAAAGATAATGGAGAAAGCTTTGCAACAAGTATCAGGCAGAAGCCGGCTTCTGCTGCTCGGACTATCGCTTGGCTATTTTATGGTGCTGCTGGATATGACCGTCGTAAGCGTTGCTCTTCCGGCCATCCACGAGGATCTCCGGGGAGGGCTCATTGATCTTCAATGGGTCGTGAATGCTTATACGATCGTATTTGCAGGGTGTTTGCTGTCCATGGGAGTATTCGCAGACCGATTGGGGGCGAAACGGGTTTATATCGGCGGTCTCATCCTGTTCTTTGCCGCTTCGGCTGCATCGGCAATCGTATCGACTACAAGTGCGCTTATCGCTTTGCGGGCTGTTCTTGGGATCGGAGGAGCGGCTCTGCTGCCGGCCTCGTTAACCTTATTGTCCCATAGCTACCCCGTGCCTGGAGAACGGGCCAAGGCTCTAGGAATATGGACGGCCGTTACGGGAGCGGCGATGGCGGCAGGGCCTGTGGTTGGAGGAATACTCGTGGATTCTTTTGGCTGGCGGAGCATTTTTCTGCTCAATGTACCGATTGCCGCAATAAGTCTGCTTCTGACTTGCATGCAGGCAGAAGAGACTCCTCGATCCGCGCAAAAAAGCTTTGACGCAGGCGGACAGATAACCGCTTTGGCGGCCATAGCCGCGTTATCCTTCAGTTTAATGGAGGGACAGGACTACGGCTGGGACTCTCCCGTCATTTTGGGAACGGTTGGTTTGGCGGCCTTGTGTATCATCCTGTTTGTCGTTATTGAAGCCAAAGGGCAGGCTCCGCTATTTCCTTTAAGCTTGTTCAAGAACAGTACCGTTTCCACGGGGCTGATAGCCGGAATGGTCATTAACGTAGGATTGTCCGGGGTGCTGTTTGCATGGCCTTTATACTTCCAGCAGAGCAAAGGATTATCGGCTCATGCGGCCGGCCTGTCCCTCCTCCCGATGATGCTGCCGCTGGCCTTTAATCCGATTCTGACCGGGCGGATCGTCAGCCGGATTGGAGCCCGGAAGCCTATGGCGGCAGGATTCGGCCTTGGAGCAGCAGGAACGCTGATTCCGGCATGGACCCATTCCGGCACAAGCTATGCATGGACTTTTATTGGCTTGCTGTTAATAGGCTGTGGAGTTTCTCTTGTCATTCCTTCGCTGATGGCGGCGGTGATGGCCTCCGTAGCGAGGGGACAGACCGGCGCGGTTTCCGGGGCGATTAACGCAAGCCGCCAACTGGGATCGGTTCTTGGCGTTGCCTTGGTTGGAGCGGTGCTAAACAGCAGCGAGTCGTTTCAATCCGGCATGCAGGTTTCTTTTATCCTGATTGCGATATTGCTACTCGGGGGTTCCGTTCTGACCCTTGCCGTGTTCGGCAAGAGGAGATAAGCTGCCTATCGGCTGGCAAGCATCATAATATAACACCTAATATTCCCAATAATACACCTCGTCCTGTAAACCCTTACATTCTAAGATGGGAGATGCAACTAATCCTTGACGAGACTTAAGGGGGAGTACGAATGGCACGAAGCAAGGCGATGCTGTCCGCATTAATGGCGCTGCTGCTGCTATTGACGGCGTTTCCGGTATATGCGGCGGACAATGGCAGCAACGAAGCGGTTGCCGCGGTTGGCAGCGGGTCAGACAGCTATGTGCGGATCAAGAACAAATGGAAAAGCAATTATTTGTATGAGGGCTCGGACGGCGTTGTCCGTTATGGCTTTACGGCGATGGACAACGAGAGCTCCCATTGGCTGATTGAAGACAGCGGCGGGGTGAAGCGGATCAAGAATCGCGCGACCGGCCATTACATCACGATGGAGGATACGAATCAGCGGCGTGATCCTCTCTACAGCCGGAGCATTGCAACGAGCACAACTGCTGATCAATGGATCCTTGCGGATTCCAGCCGGGCCGGTTATGTCATTATTAAGAATGCCGGCGACCCGTCCGCGAACCTGGTTATTCACCAGGAGGACCAGCTAGGATTCGCGGAAGTGAGCGGCGATATCAATATCACGTTCGAAAGCCCGCAATGGGCGCTGGAGCCGGTTGATCCGGCAGGCGTTCCGGTACGAATCGTTAACCAGTTCAAGGCCGGGCAATATTTGTACGAGGATAAAGACGGCTTTGTCAAATTTGGCGCTGCCGGCGGTATTACCGATCCCGTAACCCATTGGTATATGGAAACGGTTGAGGCTAAAGAGGACGGAAGCTCGGTCATCCGCTTGAGGAACCGCGCGACCGGGCATTACATTACGCAAGGCGATGAAGGCTGGATGCAGCTTAAAGCAATCGCGCAAGACGGCACGAAAAGCGAATGGACGATGGCGGCAGCATCAAGCGCTGGCTTCGTTACTTTTACTAACGTATTTGCGGCACAAGGAGAAACTCCGTTAAATTACGTGCTGAATACCCAGTTCCCGGATGATACCAATGTCCGTGCCAATGACTGGGCTCAGCCGGCATGGGGAAGCGCGCAATGGCGGATCGATATGGCGGCGGATGTTCAGCCCGTCCGGATAGCAAGCTATTCCGACGATCCTGCGGGAGCTTCTTATTTGTACGAGAACAACGGCGTTGTGCAATACGGAGCATTGGACAGCTCGAATGCCGGCAGTTACCTCTATCAATGGATCATGGAGGACTTTGACGGCAAGACGCTTATCCGCAACGTGGCAACCGGCCATTATATCCGAGGCGGGTCGGCTCAGCCGACGGATCCTCTGACAGCGGATAAGCCGGAAGCTATCGAGGCTTCTTATGAGTGGACGCTTGCCTCCTCCAAAATCTACGACGATTATAAGACGATTCAAAGCGCAAGCGGGGCTAATGTCTATCTGCATAATGCGGATGCAACGGGATCTGCCCAGGCAGGCACGGTGGATCCGGATACGAATCCGGCGCAATGGCTGCTAGCCGATCCATCGACGGCAACGGACGGGTCTCCGCAGTTTGTGCGAATGATGAATGAATGGCAATCCATGTATTTGTACGAGGATTCCCAGGGCAATTTGAAATACGGCAATATCCGCGAGGACGATCAGCGCGATCAATGGGTCATTGAGAGGTTCCAGGGCCGTAAGCGGATCAAGAACCGTGCAACCAACCATTATATCAATCTGCAAAATGTAACGGACGGTCATATCAAAGTATCCGACGTGGAGGATGACTGGAGAAGCGCCGTTTGGGTCATCGAGGATAAAGGCGGAGGCTCCAGGCTTATTCATAGCGTTCTGGACGCAAACGACGCAGAGGGCTCACAAAAATACATCAACTTGCAGAACCTGACTAAATATGCCGAGTACGGCATTATTAATCCGAACTGGGGCAGCCCGCGCTGGCGCTTTATCAATGTGCCGGAAGCCGCGCCAAGCAATCTTCGGATCAAGAGCAAGTTGACCGGCGGTTATCTGTACGAAGTGACGGAAGCAGGGGCGGATCTAGGCAAATTGAAATTTGCCGACGTTCCTGAATCCGATACCTCGTCGATCTGGTTCCCGGAAGATGCGGGCGACGGGGTTGGATCGGTAAGGCTCAAAAACCTCGCAACCGGCCATTACGTTTCGATGGAGGGCGTCGGCGGTTCGGTCGAGCAGGACGCGCCGGACTTTAAGCTGGTAGCGGAAAGCATCTACCCGCAATGGGGCAGCGCCAAGTGGTATCTGCAGGAGAGCGTTAATGAAGGCTACGTGAATATAAAAAGCGCTTGGGCCGGCCACTTCGTCTATGAGGCGAGCGGAGACGATGCGGGATATGCGAAAGTAAGCAAGCTTGTTGCCGGCAATGATGAAGGGCAGTTCGCGGCGGAAGCGGTTGAAGTGCCGGAAGCGCCTTTGCCAGCCGTTCCCGTCCGGATCAAAAATGCGGCAACCGGCCAATTCCTTTACGAGAATCACGGCGGTGTCGTATTGTACGGCAATGTGGAGGCAGATAACGGCTATTCGCATTGGCTGCTTGAAGAAGATAACGGATCGTACCGCATCCGCAATCGCGTAACCGGTCATTACGTCTCGGTAGACGATAATTACCGGTACATCACGAGCGGAGCATTGGAAGCAGCTGCGGCAAAAGCGGATTGGTCCATCGAGCCGCAAGGCACGACCTATTTGATCCGCAGCTTATACGGCAGCTTTGAAGATGAATACATCAATGTGCAAAATAGTGCGGGCTACGCGGAACGCGGCTTGTTCCCGGCATCCTACGGGACGCTGCAATGGAGCTTTGACAACGCGCCCGTTGACTATACAACGCCGGTCATGGGCGATGAACGGAACGAAGTAACCGGCACTCCGATTTTTAACGATACCCGTTACATCACCATAACGGCCGGCGGCAAAAATCTCGCGGAATCAAACGGCACGGCGGTTGTAACGGCAAGCTCCGGTGCTGGTAATACAAGCGCGGAATGGCTGCTGCAGGACTACAACGGCCGCAAATTGATTAAGAACCGTGCAACGGGCAAGCTGCTGTCGCTGGACCTTTCTCTCAAGGACAGTGCGGCCGTAACGGATGCCGAGCAGTGGGTTTTGGAAGAACGCCTGGGGCATTTTGGCCTGATTAATGCGGCAGATAAGAACGGAGCCTTGCTTGTAGAAGGCAGCGGGCTGCAGTACGGCGAAGCGGCTTCTCCTGCCGTGTGGAGCTTTACTCCGGTGCATGACAAGGTTGTTTACGAAGCGGAGAACGCCTTCCACAGTCAAAGCATCTCCGCGGCAGCTTTATCGGAAGGCTATACGGGCACGGGTTATCTAGCGGGCTTGAGAAATAAAGACGACCTGATCCGCTTTGTTGTTAACGCGGAAGAAGCAGGTGCTTA
Source organism: Paenibacillus glycanilyticus NBRC 16618 (assembly GCF_004000805.1). Classification (GTDB taxonomy): domain Bacteria; phylum Bacillota; class Bacilli; order Paenibacillales; family Paenibacillaceae; genus Pristimantibacillus; species Pristimantibacillus glycanilyticus. Next base: position 55,229 of record NZ_BILY01000037.1, on the reverse strand, counting down.
CGAGGCTTCCATCCGTTACCTGGGAAGTCAATCCGGTACCCTGAAAGTAACGGTTAACGGTATTCCGTCTGCTGACGTAAACCTCCCTGCGGGTTCGAGCTGGAAGAACGCCGAGTTGTCGCTTGATCTTCGCGCAGGCGTAAATACGGTTACGGTACAGGGAGCATCAGGCAGCGGCGGCTATTCCATTGATTCGCTTTCCATTAATCAAGCGGTGAATCTGGCTTATCGCGGAGCGACCGTTCCTTACGTCACTTACGAAGCTGAGCATGCGGCTACCAATGCCGCGCTGATTGGACCATCCCGAGTATACCGCGACATAGCCTCCGAAGCATCGGGCAGACAGGCGGTTTCGCTTAACGAGAACGGCGATTATGTAGAGTTTACTCTAGCCCAGCCGGCCAACTCGATTGTCTTGCGTTATGCGATTCCGGACAGCGCAGACGGAAGCGGCCTGCAGGAAACGCTAGGTCTTTACGTAAACGGCGAATTTAAGCAAAAGCTGAACCTGACTTCGAAATATGCTTGGGAATACGGCAGCTATCCGTGGTCCAATGATCCGAAGCAGGGCAGCGCTCATCGCTTCTTCGACGAGATTCATGCGCTGATCGGCGACGTGCCTGCGGGAGCAACGATCCGGTTGGAAAAAGACGCGGACAGCACGGCGGATTACTACGTAATCGATTTGGCCGACATGGAGCAGGTTGCGGATCCTTTGACGATGCCGGACGGCTTCCTGTCCGTTGCGGATTACGGCGCCACCGCTGATGACGGCGCGGATGATACGGCAGCCTTTAACGACGCTATGGCAGCAGCCAAAGCCGCAGGCAAAGGCGTCTGGTTCCCGGCGGGTACCTTTGAGCTTCGCAGCAGCCTGCTGCATGTCAGCGACGTGACGATCCGCGGTGCGGGCATGTGGTATACCACGCTTCTAGGAGCTAGATTTATCGGCGATGGCGGACATACCGAGGTGTATGATCTGCTCGTTGACGGCGACTTGAATGTGCGTGATGACGAAGCAAGCACGCATGGCTTCGAAGGCGAATTCGGCCCAGGCTCCGTTATCCAGAACGTATGGATTGAGCATGCCAAGACGGGTCTCTGGCTGACGCGTCTGAAAGGAGGCACCGGCTACACGGACAGCTTGCATATGGTTGGTCTCCGAATGCGCAATCTGATGGCGGACGGCATTAACTTCTGTGTTGGAACGAGCAATAGCATGCTGGAGCAAAGCGACATCCGTTATCCGGGTGACGACGGCATTGCGATGTGGTCGGCGGAAGGCGTAGCCAGCGTAAATAATACGGCTCGCTTTAACACCGTATCTCTTCCTTGGCTGGCGGATAATATGGTTATTTTCGGCGGCAAAGACAACAAGCTGACCGACAATATCGCGAAAGACACCATTACTAACGGTGCGGGCGTGGCCGTATCGACACGATTCAATCCTGTGCCGTTCAGCGGTACAACGGTGGTTGAGCGCAATACGCTGATTCGCACGGGCAGCTTCGATACCGGCTACGGCGTGAATCTTGGCGCGATCTGGGTATTTGCAAGCGAGAAGGATCTGAAAGGTACCGTATATATCCGGAATAACACGGCGCTCGACAGCACGTATGCCGGACTCCTTGTTCATGGCGATTTTAACGTGAGCGGCGTCTCCATCGAAAATACGGTTATCGATGGTACAGGTACAAACGGGGTAGAGGTTACTCCTAACGTAAAAGGCTCCGTTAACGCGGATAACATCATCGTTCGCGGCGAACGAATCTCCGTTTTGAACGATTCGAATCCGGGCTTTGCGTTTGAGGAGCAGAACGAGGGCTTCGCAAGCTTAATGAAACCTTTCCGGTTCACGGTAGGAAATGACCGCATCGGACCATTCGAGATGGAGAAAAGAGCCTCGGAAGCGGTTCACGTCTATAACCGCAGCGGGGAAGACGTGACGGGAGAAGCGGTTATAACAACGGATAATAGCAACATTGCTTACCTGGAAAACGGGCAATTAGTGGCGGGACGTCCAGGGTATGCCCAAATCTCCGTCACTTATAACGGCGCCAAGCGAGTATTTACGCTTCAAGTGACAGGCGTGGAAGACAGCGGCACAGGTACAAATCCGGGTAACACTGGCCATGCAGACAGTAACGGAACGGATGTCATTACGGCAGTGTCGAAGCCGGAAGACAATGACCTTGCCTTGAAAAACAGAGTAAACGACGGACATTCCATCGTAACGTTCGATATTAGTGCTTCAGCGGCAGCTGGCAAAGCGGCTTTTACGGTAAAAACATTGCTGGAGCTGGCTGGCTCCAAGCCGGATACGGTCTTGGTTGTGAAGAACCAGCAGGGAAGCTTCACGTTCCCGCTGAAGCAGCTAGCCCAGATCCTAAAGGCTAACGGGATTACAGATACGGCTAACGCGATATGGACGTTCTCGATCCAATCGCCTGCGGCAGATCTGACAGCCCAGCTGAATAAGGATGCGGCAGATCAAGGCGTAACGACGGTTGGCTCTGCGCTCGACTTCAGCATCACGGTTCAAACCGGCGCGCAAACGGTTGTTATTGCTAGCTTTGGCGGCGTTTACGTGGAAAGAGCCATTACGGTAGAAGGCGTGCAAGAAGCAGGCCAATTAACCGTATTGGTCTACGATCCGGCAACGGGTATGTTTAGTTCGGTACCTGCCCTTATCACGGTGAAGGACGGCAAGACCGTTGTGACCATTAAAAGCATGGGCAACAGTGTTTATACCGCAGCAAAGCTTGAACGTACCTTTACGGATACGGACGGTCACTGGGCTAAAGCGGACATTGCTCTACTAGCCGGCAAAGGCATTCTGAATGGCGTATCCGCAGGCAGGTTTGAACCGGAACGCGCGGTAACCCGCGCCGAGTTCGCCGCAATGCTGGTTCGCGCGTTAGGCATTCGCCAGATTGGCGAGGCACGTGCCTTCAAGGATGTTCCGGCTGGCAGCTGGTATGAGGAGACGGTGAAGCTCGCATCGGGTGCAGGCATCATTAATGGCTATTCGGACGGAACCTTCCGTCCGAATAATAAGGTATCCCGCGAAGAAATGGCCATGATGGCCGTCAAGGCCATGGAGCTGGCGACAAGCAGCAAGCTTGTTGCAGCAGACTTGAATTACAAGGATGCAGGTAAAATCTCCAATTGGGCTTCCGATGCCGTAGGCAAAGCGACTGGTGCAGGTTTATTAAAAGGCATGCCGGACGGTTCCTTTGCACCGGCAGGCAGCGTAACCCGCGCCGAAGCGGCAACGCTTCTGAAGCGTTTGCTGGTAGCGGCAGGATTGTTGAACGGATAATTCAATGAGCAAAAAAGCGACTGTGCTGACACGCACGGTCGCTTTTTGTTATAGTTGCAGGTACTAAAGGTGTTGCCAGAAGAAGGGAAATAGCGGCCTGCAAGGAACTTTTCTTAAAGGTGGGTGAAATCGTTTCAATAACAGTAATGCTGCTAGAAAAGGAGGAAACATCATGGAATACGGATTTTTATTGCGAATTGTTTTGGCGGGCGCGTGTGGGGCACTTATCGGATATGAACGAAAGAGCAGGATGAAGGAGGCAGGCATCCGAACGCATTTCGTAGTAGCAGCCGGAGCGGCGCTGATGATGTTAATCTCTAAATACGGTTTTCAAGACATGATTGGAAAAGGCGATATTGCGCTGGATCCGTCGCGTATTGCGGCTCAAGTGGTCAGCGGCGTGGGCTTTCTGGGAGCGGGAATGATCTTTATGCAACGTCAAACGATTAAAGGGTTGACTACGGCTGCAGGTATATGGTTAACTGCGGGCATAGGCATGGCGATTGGCGCAAACCTTTACATTGTGGGAATCGGCACAACGCTTCTTATTCTTGCCGCGCAAAAGCTGCTGCATAGCAAGATTAATTGGCTGGCAGCGCCAAGGACGGAGCAATTATCGCTCCGTTTACGCAACGAGCCGGATGCTCTGAACTATATTTTAGAGTTTCTCAAAGAGAGAAATATCTCGATTTTACATTACCATACGGAAAAGCTTGAAGACTCTTCTGAGCTTGCACTGGACATTACCGTAAAGCTGCCGACAAACTTCGAAATCGAAAAAATGCTTCCACTAATTCAAGAAGTATCTTATGTAACCGTTGTTGAGATTCAATAGTTTTTTACATAAAGGAGAAGGAGAAATAAATATGACCCAAGACGAGATTTTTATGAGAGAAGCGATCAAGCTTTCCAAGCTAGCCGTAGAGAATGGCAATGAACCTTTTGGAGCGGTATTAGTCAAAGACGGAGAAATCGTATATTCCAACGAGAACCAGATTTATTCGGCAACGGATCCAACGTTCCATGCGGAAGCAGGCTTGCTGCGGAGTTTTTGCGCAGAAACGCAAATAACCGATTTGCGGGAATACACCATGTATTCCAGCTGCGAGCCTTGTTTTATGTGCAGCGGGGCTATGGTATGGACGCAGCTCGGGCGTCTGGTATACGCGGCTAGCGATATGGATTTATGCGGCCTTTTGAATGAGAAGGGAAGTCAATGCTCGGAGATCGTCTTTGAACATTCGCATCATAAACCCGAGGTCCTTGGGGGCGTATTAAGAGAGGAAAGCTTGAGCGTATTAGCCGACTATTTCTCGCAGCATGCCAAAGGGTAACCCATATTCACTTATAAAAAAACCTGCTCAGCAGCTTCAAAAGCCGTAAGCAGGTTTTTTCGATTTAAAGAAACGCGGTTACTTCACGGAGACGCGAATGGAGGCTGTTTTACCGCCGAAGGCCGCTTTGATTGTTGCGCTGCCTTTGCGTACGGCTGTAATTTTGCCGTCCTTAACGGTTGCGATGGACGTGTTGGAGGAAGTCCATGTTGCGCTGCTCGTCGCGTTCACCGGGTTTCCTGTATAGTAGATGGCTTGCACGCTGATCGTCAGAGTGTCGCCCGCCGACATCTGCGCGGATTTACTGGAGAGCTGCAGCGATTTCAGCTTTGGCGTAACCGAAACGGGAACTTCGACCGTTTTGCCTTGGTATTTGCCCGTTACTTTTGTAGTTCCGACATCAATCGCCTTAACGGAGGATGAACCGTTTACCGTGGCAACATTTTCGTTCGCAGTAACCCAGTTCATTTTGGTACCGATGGAAACCTTTTTGCCGTCCTTGTAATATCCCGTGACTTTAACAGCCTTGGATCGTCCCGGATTCAGCTCAAGCTTCGTTGGCTCCACAACCATCTTTACGATTTCGTCTTCGATCTTAATGCGAACCGAGACGGATTTGCTCAGATAACTGCCTGTTAAGGTTACGTTTGACGCTTCAAGACCTTTTAACGTCTTTTCCAGCAAAACGATATTGTCGGACGTCGTATTCCATTCGATTGCTTCGGAAATATCGGCTTCCGTACCATCCTCGTAAACGACCTTAACGTTTGGAAGATTCGTTTCTTTGCCCAAAATAATACTCATGTCTTTAGCTTCGGCTAAGAGCTTGATAGGCTTCAAATGCACAACAAGCTTTACCGTGGCCTTCAGATCCTGCACGGTTCCCGTGAAGGTCGTCTCGCCAAGCTGCTTGGCTGTCCAGACGCCATCCTTAAGCTCGGCAATTTCATCGTCCGCAACGGTCCATTTCACCAGCTTCGAGACATCAACGCTGGAGCCGTCGAATGTGGTTGCCGTTACTTTCGGAAGCTCGCCTTCGATCCCTTTATAGCCGTCGATTGACGTTTTTTCAGCTTTCAGCTTAGTAATGCTCGGGTATACCGTCACATCGATACTGCGGCTAACGCCTCGGTAGGCCACGGTAATCTTGGTCGTGCCAACCGCTTTCGGAATGACTTTGCCTTGATCCACGGTAGCGATAGTAATATCGGAAGACGTCCATGTGCCTACCGTTGTGATGTCCGAAGTGACGTTCGAATTGCTAAGCACCTCTGCTTTGATCTGAAGAGGAGCGTCCTGCAATTGCATATGGAATTCCTTCTCCGGAGCAATCTTGATGGACTGGTAAGGCGTACGGACGACAACCGTCAGCGTATCGGATACTCCTAGATAGGAGACTGTGACGGTTGTTTTGCCTGCGCTGACGGCAGAGAGGACGCCTTTGTTCACCGTAAGGATCTTGGTGTTAGCGCTTGTCCATTTGGCGTCGCTTGTTACATCCGAGGCTTCATCGGATTTCAGTACGGCGTCTGCTTCCAGCTTGTAATCATCGCCGCCAATTTCAAGCTCCAACAGATCGTTAGCCGCTTCCGGAGTAATTGTGATTGATTTGTAAGGCGACGAGATCGTCAGTTTAATAGAGTCCGACTTGCCTTTGTATTTCGCCGTGATCGTAACCGTGCCGGCACCAACAAGCGTGATGCGGCCATCATCGACGGTAGCGATGGACGAACTGGAGGTAGTCCACGTCGCATCGTCGGTAACGTTCTCGCCGTCTCCGTCAAGCGTAAAGACAAGCGATTGCCCAAGAAGCACATCGGTTAAGGCAGCGGGAGCTGCTTGTCCGTTTTGCATAATGGTAACCTGGTTGTATACGTAATCCGAAGTCGCTTTGATCGATAAGGAGAACCCTTTATAGGTAGCGGTGATGGTGGCTGTACCTTTTCCAATACCGCTTAACACGCCTTTATCAACTTTGACTATAGAGCTGTTGGATGATTTCCAAGTTACCTCGGTCGTTACGTCTTTTTTGGATGTTGCGCCAGAAATGGATGCAAGCACGGTAAGGTCAACAGTGCCGTCTTCGACGTACATTTCCAGCGATGATGTGCTTGGATTGTAATCCGACTCCGCGTAGCTCCACTCGATGCCTGTCACGGTATCCGTCGTCGCCGCCTGCGCGACTCCATCAAGACTAGTCATGACAAGCGTCATGGCAAGTACGGCTGCGAGCCAGCCACGGACCAGCTTGAACGACAGAATTCCTCTGATGTTTTCCTTCACTAATTCCCTTCCCTTTCCTTGGAAAATGTTTCTTGCTCTCTTTTGTTAACGGTATTGGAGAGGAAAAAATAAACCCTAACCGTTAAATTTACTATATATAAACATAAAGAAGAAACCGATGGCCGGCTTCTGCCTTATGGAGAACTGAATATGCACACAGAAATATTTGGTATTTTGCTATAAGTCTCTTAACGAAAAGTGAGTAACTTTAGTTGCAGGAATATGGAAACATTTTGATTGTTGACTCGTTAAAGTGAAAATCCGTCAGCTATTCTTACCTGGAAGGCAGGATTAGTTTTCCGCTTTCCGAATACTACGTAATAGAACAATAAGTGAATGAATGAGGTGGTAGTAGTTTGCCGTTATTCAATAAATTACAAGCTGTTTTCATAGATAGAGACGGGACGATTGGAGGTACGGATGAAGTAACCTATCCAGGTGCATTTCAATTATTCTCTTATACAAAAGAGTCTCTGGATACGCTCAAAAACGCCGGAGTACGAATATACTCGTTTACGAATCAACCTGGAATATCGCGTGGAGAGGGTTCGATTACGGATTTTCGGAACGAACTTTATTCTTTTGGTTTTGATGAAGTATACATATGCCCGCATCAACATGTAGAAGGGTGTTCATGCCGAAAACCTTCACCCGGATTACTTATTCAGGCGGCGCGAGAATATGGTCTGGAGCTGGGGAATTGCGCTGTAATTGGCGATAGGTGGACAGACATGATTGCTGCCCATAGAGCAGGATGCGTGAAAGTATTAGTGACAACAGGCTCCGGTGAAAAGGATTTATCGAAATTTCAATCCAACCAATTTTTTGGAGAATGGCTTGAAGCAACCCCCGACTATGTGGCTGAAAATCTATTAGATGCTGTTAACTGGCTGTTAAAATAAAGGATCAATTAATGGAGATTGGAGGAGGTCTGATTTGAAATTAGAAGTTTTATCATTGGATAGATCTCATATTCCAGATGTGAAATTTTTATTAGCCGGTTACTTGAATTCCTCCTCTAACGGGATAGATGAAATCGAACCCTCACCGGAATTGCTCGAACAATGTGATCAAATCCTGATCAGGCTTCTTCATGACGACTCTGCCTTTTGTTTTGTGGCAACGCAAGAACATGAATTCCTTGGTTTCATCGTCCTTTCATGGAGTTTTTCAATCAGCAAAGGCTATCCCGTATTGCGTATTGAAGCTTTATATACATCATCCAAGCATAGAAAAAAAGGTGTAGGCAAGAGACTTTTACAATACGCTATTGATTTAGCCGCATCCAAAAATGCAGCACGACTGCAGCTCGAAACAGATGAAGATAATGCACCAGCTCGTGCTTTATATAATCAACTTGGATTTACGTTAATCCAAGGCAAGGATGTGTACATGTCTTTTTTCTGAAGCCCATCCTGCAGAAGTTGAACTGGAACTGTCGGATGCTAGCAACATACTCCTGTTATTCTAAAGAGGAAGGGAGGTCATAGCGAAATATGCTGGAGCATTTAAACGGAGCGTTAGACTATATCGAACAAAATCTTGAAAACGAGATTGATGAGCAAGAGATCGCAAAGCGTGCTTTTTGTTCCGTGTATCACTTTAAGCGAATGTTTGCTTATTTGGCAGGTATACCGCTACAAGAATATATCCGTCGCAGACGTCTGACGCATGCGGCGCTGGATTTGCAGGACAAAACCGTTAAAGTAATCGACATCGCTGTAAAATACGGTTACCATTCGCCGGACTCTTTTACGCGGGCCTTTCACAATCTACATGGCATCACGCCAACGGAAGCGAGAATGACTAACCGCTCATTAACCTCATATCCTCCAATGACCTTCCGAATATCGATAGGAGGCAGTGAGCCAATGAGATACCGAATCGAGCAAAAGGAAGCATTGCAGCTAATTGGAGTAAGTAACCGGGTTGTGGCAATTGATCATGGGGAACACCCAGGCGTAGAGCAGGTATGGAAGTCCACGGATAATAAAACGTATACCCGGCTTAGGTCGTTAAATAATGTTGAACCATTCGGGATCGTGCATGTGAGTTTCTCGGAAGGGGTACGCATACAACGTGAGTTTGATTATTACATGGCGGTTGCTTCCACTGAACAATGCCCAGAGAACTTGTCTCATTTGATTGTACCGGCTATGACTTGGGTTATATTTGAGGTAAAGGTTCCTTGGGAGAAGGAAAAGTGGCATCGTATTTACGGAGAATGGTTTCCTTCCTCCGGCTACGAGCAAGCTGAAGGGCCAATGATTCAGGTAGGGCCAGACATAGAGGTGGGCTTGGAGAAACAGGTATTTACCGAAGAAATAGATGTAGAGATATGGATACCGATCGTTAAAATCAGCTAAAAGGAGCAATCAGCAACGGTGAAAGTCATTGATTTATCTATCCCAATAGAAGATGGTATGCCCGTATATCCCGGCGATCCGGAGGTCCGTGTCAAGATTGCACATACTTATGAGAGTCACACCTGGGAATTACGGCATCTCTCCATGGGCAGCCACTCCGGAACACACGTGGATGCTCCATCTCATATGCATGCTGGTGGCGCCACCTTGGATGAGCTGTCGTTGGAACGCTTTTTTGGAGCCTCGCGTTTAGTTCGGGTTGGAGACTCGGCGTGGCCGGAAAAGCGAGGGTTATTTTTCTGCGAGCCGGCAGGATTGGATTGTTTTGAACGCCTTGCCTCTCTGCGGCCCCCGTTTGTTGGCGGTGAATTGACGGAAGAATTGGAGCGGGCATTGCTCGGGATTAACATCATAACTTATACGGGGCTGCAGGGACTGGATCGTCTTCCCGTTGATAGTGATTTTATGTTTTACGGGTTTCCGCTGCGGATTGTGGGCGGCGACGGGTCGCCGGTTCGGGCAGTTGCTGTAATAGAATCGGGAGAGAAGAAGGGGCTGTCATAAGGACAGCTCCTCTTTGTTTAGAAAGGCTGGACAGACTAACCTGTGGTATTCTGAAGTTAATATTCAATAAAGGAAGGGAAATAGAATGAATCAAGATAATCCGGTTGTCATCCTGATTCAAATCGCTGTCCTGCTGGTTTTAACCTTTTTGTTAGTCTACAAGTACATCGATTTCCTTACCAAAACCACGCATTTTGTCTGCCCGGCATGCCGTAGTTCATTTAAGTTATCCAAAAAGGATTTCGCGTTTGCCTTAAAAACGGGAGTACTCAACGAACGGATCGTTACTTGTCCCGTTTGCGGTTATAAAGGCAGTATGCCGATTGTAAAGGACCGAAGCTAGATCATCTATCGGGATATTAAGAGTTTCCCCTATAAAACAGCCCGAGGCTGCCCAATCATGGGGCAGCCTCTTTTTCTAACGAAACTACGTATCGCTATTCGCCCCGAATAGGAGACTTTCTATTTCTAACGAAACTACGCATCGTTATTCCCAGCCTTTGCCCTGTGTTTAGCCTCGAAACGCATCAATAGCGATATGCAGTTTCGTTAGATCAGCGAAACCGCTGTTTTTCGCCGAATAACGTTACCACGTTTCGTTAGAATCCCCAAGCCTACCCCTGATCCCCGGCGCCCCCCAAAAACGCAACGTTCAGCGACTCTCCAGCCAAGAAGTCAATTCTAACTAGAAAAAAGTAAAAATAACGGCATAGGTCGCGCTTTCTCATTCTCTATAATAAAAACAACTTCACTACTTCCTACTATACTAAGAAATTCGAGGTGCTTAAGATGGAGACTTCACCGCAAGTGATGGGTAAGCTGGAGAAGCCGAAAAAAGTACGCTCGCTGCAAAGCGGAGAGACACTGGCCGGATGGCTGTTCGTGAGCCCGATGCTCATTGGCGTATGTATTCTCGTTCTTCTTCCGATTGTTGCGACAATCGTGCTAAGCTTCGCCGACTGGAACTTTGTTCAGGGCTGGAAAGGGATTGATTGGGTGGGCTTCGGCAATTTCAAGAAGCTGTTCCATGACGATCAGTTCATCCGCTCGGTTCGCAATAACTTTGTCTTCCTGCTAGCCGTACCAATCTATATGCTCATTTCCATGGTGCTCGCCGTTATCATTGACCGCCATGTTTACTTGAAAAGCTACTTCAAGGTCGCTTACTTCATGCCTTACATTTCCAGCATCGTTGCCGTAGCGATCGTGTGGCAGGTCTTGTTCCAGCCGTCTTACGGCCCGATCAATCAGATTCTGCATACGCTCGGAGTCAGCAACCCGCCGAAGTGGATTGCGGATCCGCATTTCGCGCTAGCCTCCATCATGATGATTGTCGTATGGACATCGATTGGCTTCAACATGATTATTTACATCGCGGGTCTGCAGTCGATTCCTAAGGATTTGTACGAAGCCGCCGATATCGACGGGGCGAACGGCTGGATCAAGTTCGCGCGAATTACGTTCCCGCTGCTGTCGCCAACCTCCTTCTTCCTGCTTGTAACCGGCATCATCTCGACTTTTAAAGTATTCGACATTATCGCGGTTATGACGCAAGGCGGACCAATCGGCTCCACATCGCTGATGGTATGGTATTTGTACGATACGGCCTTCGTGAATCTGAAAGTCGGTTATGCTTCATCGATCGCTGTTATGCTCTTTATCTTCGTCCTACTTATTACGTTCGGACAATGGTTTGCGCAGAAAAAATGGGTTAATTACTAACGGAAGGAGACCAACCTCATGGAGACATCTAACACAGCTTTCAACTGGCGCAAAGGCGTTCTTACCGTCCTTATGTTTGCCGTCAGCATCTTGTTCCTGCTTCCGTTCATCTGGATGCTGGTTACTTCGTTCAAGATCGAGAAGGACGTCTTTGTTTATCCGATCGAATGGATTCCGCGCCACTGGCACGCCATCGAGAACTATAAGGAAGTATGGGTAGGGGACTATCCCTTCTGGAAATATTATTTGAATTCCATCAAAATCGCAGTCATCACGACCTGTATTTCGGCGTTGTTCTCGTCGCTTGCCGCCTACGGCTTCTCGAAGATCAAGTTCAAGGGCAGCAACTTCGTATTCCTGATCGTGCTTGCGACTTACATGGTGCCAAGCCAGGCGATTCTGATTCCTCAATTTATCCTATACCGTCAAATCGGCTTGTTCGACAGCCATTGGGGCTTGATTATCCTTAGCAGCTTCAGCGTATTGGGAACTTTTATGCTGCGTCAGTTCTTTATGGGGATTCACCAGGAGTTTATCGAATCTGCTAAAATAGACGGGGCCAACCATTTCCGGATCTACTGGAGCATCGCCTTCCCGCTGGTGAAGCCGGCCGTTGCAACCTACGCGATTCTTCGTTTTATCTGGACCTGGAACGATTACCAGAACCCGCTGATCTTCCTTCGCACGGACCGGTTGTTCACGATTCCGCTGGCTATGCAGAAGTTCACGTCGCTCAGCGGCGAGTTCTACTCGCTAATCATGGCGGCTGCCGTATCGGCGATCCTGCCGCTCCTTATCATCTTCATCATCGGTCAAAAAAGCGTTATCGAGGGTATCGCATTAGGCGGCGTAAAAGGGTAACCGTCATGAAAGCGTTAGCAAGAAAGTCGAATTTGTTGCAATTTAGGTAAAGATAGTTTCATCCTTACCGGATTGCCGCTCACTATAATGAAAACTATCAACATCCTATAACCTTGCATTTCAGAGAGGGGTATTTAGAAATGAAAAAGAGATGGGCATCGGGATTGGCGATTAGTTTACTGCTTACAGGAGTTCTCGCAGGCTGCGGAAACTCCAACAACAACGGTGATTCGGGCAACAAGAACGCAAGCGCGGCTCCTTCGACGGAAGCAAGCACGAGCGCTGGCGGCAGTGCTAGCGGAGATCCGGTCAAACTCCGCCTCTACACGTACGGCACGGAGCAAGCTTACAACTGGAAAGCAACACTCGATGCTTACCATGAGAAGAACCCGAACGTAACTGTTGAGCTTGTACAGCTGAGCGAAAAAGGCGACACGCAGGAATCGATGAAAAAGCTCGATCTTGCCGTAGCATCCGGCGAGCAAATCGACGTGATGATGTTTAGCGACGCGGCGGGTTACGCGCAGCGCGTAGCGCTTGGCATGGCAGCTCCGCTTGACGACTTCCTCGCGAAAGACGGCTACAAGGTAGAAGAGGACTACAAGGTTGACACGCATCTGAACGGCAAGGTGTACTCGCTGCCGGGCAAATTCAATCCTTGGTACGTTCTTCTGAACAAGGACAATTTGGACGAAGCGGGACTTGCGGTTCCGACGGATTGGACTTGGGACGATTACGCGGACTACGCGAAAAAGCTTACCAAAGGCGAAGGCGCGACCAAACGCTACGGCACCTACTTCCACGGTCCGCAAAACGGCGGCTGGATGGAGTACCTGAAGCTGATGATGGAGAACCAGCCAACCGGATCCGAATTCCTGAAAGCGGACGGCACGTCCAACCTGGATGATCCTAACTTCAAGAAGACGCTTGAGCTTCGCGTAAAAATGGAGAAAGAGGATAAGTCCTCCGTTCCTTACTCGGATATGATCTCGCAAAAGCTGGCTTACCGGAACCAATTCTTCAACCAATCGGCAAGCATGCTGACAATCGGCTCCTGGATGAATACGGAAATCGGCGGTACGGATACGTTGCCTCTGACGTTCCATGTGGCGGTTGCGCCATTCCCGAAAAACAACGCCAGCGACCAATCCGGCATTACGCCGGTTACGACGGATTACGTAGCGGTATCGGAAAGCTCCAAGAACAAGGAAGAAGCTTATAAATTCGTTCGCTGGTACACAACCGAAGGCCAAGTCGTACAAGGCAAAAACATTCCGGCTTGGAACGGCGTAAGCAACGATCAGGTAGCGGGCATTATCGATACGATTCTTGCCGGCACGAAGAACCCTGAGCTTGTCGACAAAGACAGCCTGGTGAACACGCTCGTGAACTCGAAAGCAACGGAAATTATCGCTCCTGCTTCTTACCAAGCCGAAGTGTACAAAGCGATCAACGAGGAGTACGAGAAGCTGATTCTTGGCAACCAAGACGTCGATACGACCGTTGCCAACTCCAAGAAACGCGTGGACGAAATTATTGCGGCGAACAAAAAATAATAAGGTATAATAAATATCCAAAGGGGACGGGAGTTACTGTCCCCCTTTTCTATCTAAGGGGGACTTCACGCGATGTACCGCATCAGGTCTTATTTTCATTCCATTCGAGGGAAGCTTTCTTTAGTAGCGGTTATATGTATTCTCATACCCGCCGTTCTAACGATGCTGATCTATAACTCGCTAACCCGTGAAGCCGTAGAACGCCAGGCGAAGGAAAATGCCACGGATTCCATGCAGCTCGTTAACGGCTCGATCAATAATCTGTTTCAAGGCATGCTCAACACGGCGAATTATTTGCAGGCAAACGCGGATATGAAAGCAAGCTTTATCAAGATGCTGAATACGGATTTGGATCCGTACGAGAAGTTTACGGCAACGAGCCGGATTATGCAGCAGCTTGAGACGTTGACTTATATAGGGGAGAAGAGCTACATCACCATTATTCTCACCAACGGAGAGACCTTTACGAACTATTCCAAGGATGAAATGGATCCGCTTACTTTCCAGAAGGAGTCTTGGTTCAACAGCCTCAAGCAGCTGACGGGGCTGCAGTCTTATTGGGTGAGTACTTCTCCGACGATTTTTCCTTACGACCGCATAAGCAGTCCGTATCAGATCTCGGTTGCAAGAACACTCCGGTTCGACAGCACCCGGATTTACGGATACGTCATCGTGACGATGATGGAGAATAAGTTCAGCAAGATCCTGGGCAGCCTGACGGGCAGTCAGGAGGTTGTCCTTGTAGACGGCGACGGCAAGATTTTGTCATCGCCCCAGCTGGAGCAAGTGAACGGGAAGTTCGAATACAGCAAGCAGATGGCGGAGAGGGATCCCCGCGTCGCGTCCTCCATTATTAAGGATGAGGATAAGAAGCTGCTGCTGACAACGGCTGATCTTTCCTTTAATGACTGGCATCTGGTGGCAACGGAGCCTTATCAGGATGCGATCGTGAACATCAGCTCGATTTTTAACCGGGTCTTTTTATTCCAGATCGTATCGTTTATCGCCTTTCTCGTGGTGCTGCTCCTTTTGATGAGACAGCTGACAAAGCCGCTGATCAAGCTGGGGAAGGTAGCTTCAAGCGTCCAGCGGGGCAATCTGGAGGTTCGATCCAGTATACGCGGCGCCGACGAGATCGGCAGATTGGGTTTTCTGTTCGACCAAATGCTCGACCGCATTAAAGAAATGATTACGGAAGTATCGCTCACCCAAGCGCGCAAGCGCAAGGCAGAGCTTGCGATGCTGCAGGCTCAGATTAATCCGCATTTTCTGTTTAACGTGCTGAATTCGATCCGGATGAAAGTGATGCGGAGCGGCGACCAGGACAGTGCCAAGATGATTGCCTCTTTGTCCAAGCTGCTGCGAATGACGATCAGCCGGGATGAAGACGCGATTATGCTGCATGAGGAAATCGAACTGCTGACGCATTACGTCGAGCTGATGAATCTGCGGCAGAAGGAGGAAGCACGGCTGCAGGTGGATGCGGATGTAACCTCCTTCGATATTCGGGTCCCGCGGTTTATTTTGCAGCCGCTGGTGGAGAACGCTTTAATACACGGCTTTAACCAAAGTGCCGGAACGATCCGGATTGCGGCAGAGAGAAAGGATCACTTCCTTGAGCTATCGGTGGAAGATGACGGAGTTGGAATGGATGTTGAGCAATTGGAACGGTTGAGAGCGCGCCTAACGGCTGCGGGATCAGGGACGGAAGAACTTCAAGAAACCGGGCGTTCAACAGGACCAGGAATGTCAGGAATCGGCGTGGCGAACGTCGCGGAGCGTATGCGGATTATGTTTGGAGATGCCTTTCATATTACCGTCGAGAGCGAACAAGGAACACGCATTATGATGCATATCCCTATTCGGGAGGAGGGGCGTCCTCATGTATAAAGTGATGCTAGTGGATGATGATTATCCGGTAATCGAGCTGTTATCGGAAGTAGTGGATTGGAAGGAGCTTGGTCTTGTTTTATCCGGCAAGCATGAGAACGGACTTGCGGCATGGGAGCATGTGCAGGAGGAAATTCCGGATATTCTCGTGACCGATATCGGGATGCCGAAGATGGACGGTCTGGAACTCGCGCAAAGGGTAAAAAAATTAAATCCTTCGGTGAGGATTGTCATCCTCTCCTGCCATAGCGAATTCCAGTATGCTCAGCAGGCAATGCGGCTGGATGTTCAGGATTACTTGCTTAAGGATCAATTGGATCCGGAGGAATTGATTGGGCTGCTGCAGAAGTTTAAGGAAGGCTTCGACGGCGAACGCCAAATGTTATCCGAGCAAAACAAAATGAAGCGGATGGTCAGCGAAACCGAGGATTTGCGCAAGGAGAAGCTGTTCCGCGAATTTGTCCAGCAGCCGCTAATTTCCGCGGAGCAATGGCAGCGCGATTTCGGCTCCTACGGGTTGTTCCAGCCCGGCGAGCTTTGTCTTCCCGTAGCCGGCTTTATGGAAAATTATAATCTGATCAAAAACCGGTTCGATTCGGATCAGACGCTGCATTTCGCGATCAGCAACGTGATGGAGGAATTGCTGGCGGAACTGCCGCTGCGCGTCGTGCATATCGGTTACAGCAGCCGGCAATCCTTGCTGCTCTTCTCTTTTAAGCCGGGTCTCAAGCAAAACGTTTACGATCAGGTACAGGCTAGCATTCAAACCGTGCAGCGGACGCTTGGTCAGGTGCTGAAGATTCAGATGGCCTTCCTGATTGGAACGGGCTGCGACAATCCGCAGCTGCTGAAGCAGGCCTTGTGCAACTTGCTGAAAGCCGATGAACAGCGGTTCTATTTGTCCAAAGGGGAAACCGCCAAATGGCAGAAGGGCACCCAGCCTTCCTCCGGGCTTCTTGCGATGTACGACCAGGCAGCCGCGGAAATTCGCGAAGCGATTATGGCGAAGGACAGCGATAAAATCAGAGCGCTTGCCGGCAAATGGGAGGCGCATATCCGCAAGGAGCAATACGCTTCCGAGGAAGTAAGGGATTGGGTGCTGAAGCTGCTTATCGATATGCGGCTCAAGCTGCATGCCATGCTGTTTGCCTCCCAGACCTTAACCGCAGAGAAGCTGCACAAGGAAATCGTTTATTTCGATTCTCTGCGGGGGCTGTTCGAGTGGTTCCACACGCAGCTTCAGTCTTACATCGCAGCGAGAGAAGAAGCCTTGCCGGTGAGCAAACGCCGAGAAGTATCGGAAGCCTGCAAGTATGTGTCGATGAATCTGGGCAAACGAATTTCGCTGGAGGAAGTAGCGGCTCATCTGCATATGAATCCAAGCTATTTCAGCCGGTTCTTCAAGAAGGAGACCGGCCTGACCTTTATTGAATATGTCACCGACCAGAAGATTGAACGGGCAAAGGAATTGCTCGATCAAACGAATTATTACGTAAGCGAAATTTGCGAAATGCTCGGCTACGACAACCAGAGCTATTTCATCAAGACGTTCAAAGCGCAGACGGGCTTAACGCCAACCGAATATCGCGGTTAGGAGGAGAGAAACTTGCGGACGAATTACGATTGGCCGAAGGAAGTGCTGGAAGGATGGCTGACGGATCAGTCAGCGGCGGCCAGCGATGTATATACGTACTCCGGGAACAAAGCGGACTGGAGAGGGATAGCGGAATCCCCGGCTTACTCGGACATGATTGGGGAGATTCGGGAAGAGGGGGAACGCCTGCTTGACCGTCCAATTCCCGTTCTGTCCCGGGACATATACGATCTGTTCGAGACGAACGGGAACCGCCTTATTTACGAAGGACTGTATTTCGAACGCAGGAGCCGGCTTACTTCCTTTGCGCTGCTGCATTGCCTTTTCCCCGATTCAGCGGAATATCGCCAGGCCCTGATCGATACGATTGAGGCGGTTCTGGAGGAGATGACTTGGTGCTTGCCGGCTCATATGAGAGGGAATTCGGTTGACCGCCATATTGATCTTTTTGCATCCGAAACCGGATTTGCGTTGGCTGAGATTCTGACGATTACGGAACAATCGCTTCCTTCCGCGCTGCGGGAGGACATTCGGGTACAGATCGAGCGAAGAATATTTGCCCCTTATCTGGATGATCGATTTCCTCCCTATCATTGGGAGACAGCCGATCATAACTGGGCGGCGGTATGCGCGGGGTCGATTGGGGCAACAGCCCTTTTGCTAGGCATCGACAAAGAGCGAAGAGCGGCTATCCTTCACCGGGCAATCGGAACGATGAATCATTATTTATCCGGCTTTGGGGAAGACGGAGCTTGCGCGGAAGGTCCGGGTTATTGGAATTACGGTTTTGGTTATTTCGTTTATTTCGCCGATCTGCTGAAGCGCGCCACCGCCGGAAGGGCGGATTTGCTTGATTCAAGGCATGTACGGAACATCGCCGGATTCCAGCAAAAAGCTTATCTCGCAGGGAACCGGCCGGCCAACTTCTCGGATGCGTCTTCACATGTAAGCGTAAACATCGGCTTGTCCGATTATCTGGCTTCTAACGTTGAAGAAGTGAGCTTTGCCCCATTGTCGATACGGGCGGGCTTTACCGATGATCATTGCAGCCGCTTCGCCCATGCTTTGCGCAATTTGCTCTGGTTCAAGCCGCAAGCTCCGAGACAATCGGACTGGCCAAGCGGAAGCTGGTATTTGGCGGATGCCCAGTGGCTGATTTCGCGGGTAAGCCATGCTTCCGGCAGCTTTGGCTTTGCGGCCAAGGGTGGACATAACGATGAACCGCATAATCATAATGACGTGGGCCATTTCATTCTGATTGCGGAAGACGATCCGGCGTTTGCCGTGGATCTCGGGAGCGGGGAATATACGGCGCAATACTTTGGGGAAGGCCGGTACGAATACGACTGTACGGGGGCGCAAGGACATTCCTTGCCGATTGTGAACGGGCAGCTTCAGGCTGTTGGCGCCGAGAGCAAGGCTTCCGTTGAATGGGTAGAGCAGGGCGAATCGGAGGACCGGCTCATGCTGGAGCTTGCAGCCTGTTACCCGGGCAGCGGACTTGCAACGTTTGAGCGCGAATTTGTCTGGCATAAAACCGGACTTCCCGAGCTTGAGTTAACGGACACCTTCCGATTCGACAAAGAAGGCGGGACCATTACGGAGGTTATCGTCAGCCAATGCCCGCCATTCGTGCGGTCGGAAGGCCAGATTGTCTTGAATGGCAGCCGGCATTCGGTTGTATTGTCCTTTGAACCTCAAAGCCTGGAAGTCTCCATTATAGAACGAACGTATTCCAATCATTCGGGTCAGGAAGAAAGCTATTATCGCATTTATCTTATTTCGAAAGAGGAAGCGTCCCTTGAAAAGACGGTTAAATTAAACTTCAAATTTCAGGAACAGGTGGAATCTTAAATGACAAATACAATGGCTGCTAACCAGCTCGGAACCGCATCATGGGTAAAGGAAGCTTGGGAACAAACGGTGCAAAAGGTATTGCGGACAAGCGCCCGCATCGGTGCGGAATTCCCTCATGCGAGCCAAGGCGGCCAATATGTGCTTGAAGCCCCGCATTGGTGGACGGCAGGCTTCTGGCCGGGACTGTTGTGGTTATTGCATGAAGGCGAAGCGAATGCCGGCCTTCCTTTCCGCAGGATTGCGGAAGAATGCGAGCTGAAGCTGGACGAGGTGCTGGACGGTTATGACCGGCTCGACCACGATATCGGCTTTATGTGGATTCTGACCAGCGTGATCAATTATAAGCTGAATGGCGGCGAAGAGTCCCGCCGAAGAGCGCTGAAGGCAGCGAACTATTTGATGGGCCGCTTTAACCTGAAGGGCAATTTCATCCGTGCCTGGAACCCTTGGAGTGAAGGGGAAGACAACAGCGGCTGGGCGATTATCGACTGCGCGATGAACGTTCCTCTCCTGCAATGGGCATCACGCGAGACGGGCGACCCGAGATACAGTCATGTTGCCGAAGCTCATATGGGTACCGTATTGAATCATTTTATCCGTACCGACGGCTCGGTCCGTCACATTGTGCGGTTTGATTCTAGGACCGGCGAGGTTGCCGAATTTATTGGCGGTCAAGGCTATGGACCGGAATCCGCTTGGTCGCGCGGCACAGCTTGGGCGGTCTATGGATTGACCTTGGCCGCCAAGCATACGGGCCGCAAGGACCTTCTGGATGCAGCCAAGCAAGTAACGCATTTCTTCCTGTCCCAATTGCCTGAGGACAGCGTACCGGTATGGGATTTCCGCGCGCCGGAGGACACGAAATGGCTTCGCGATTCTTCAGCCGGGGCATGCGCGGCTTGCGGCTTGCTGCTGCTGGCCGAGCTTGTGCCATCGGCGGAGGCATCCAGCTATCGAAGCGCGGGAGAGCGGATTCTGAAATCGTTATACGAGAACTACGGCTCGTTTGGCGAGGAAGAGGAAGAAGGGCTTATCTTGCATGGCACGAGCCATTATCCGGAACGCAAAAATATGGATGTGCCGCTTATATACGGCGACTATTTCTTTGTGGAGGGTCTTGCTCGTCTTAAAGGGGGCGTCACGATTCCATGGGAGTAAGCGTGCCGATTGCTTCGAATCCGCTACGCAACAAAGCAGACCTGGAGCAGGCATTCAGCCAGCTCACCAAGCCGCTCCTGCCTTATTATTCAGCCGGTGGAGCACGACTGGAGCTGAACGGATCCGGCGCCGGCCAAGCTCCGGAAGTAGCGGGGATGGAAGGCTTCTCCCGTATTGTCTGGGGGCTGGCCCCGCTTGCGGCTGGCTCTGTTAAGGCTGATGAAGAGCTGCTGCAGCTGGTGTTGAAAGGAATAACAAACGGCACCAATCCCGAGCATGAGGAGTATTGGGGCGAGGTTGCCGATCACGATCAGCGCCTGGTGGAGATGGCTTCGCTTGGCCTTGCGTTAGCTATTGCCCCTGACCGTTTGTGGGAGCCGCTTGGCGCAGAGGCGAAGCAGCACTTCTATAATTGGCTGAATCAAATTAACAGCCGCCGGGCTCATGATTGCAATTGGCTGTTCTTCCATGTCCTTGTTAACGTAGGCTTCCATAAGCTTGGTCTTCCTTACGCGAAGGATCAGCTTGAGGCGAACCTGAACCGGCTGGAACAGTTTTATCTGAAGGATGGCTGGTACGAAGACGGAGTAAACGGTCATAGCGACTATTACGTGCCCTTGGCTTTTCATTACTGCGGACTTCTCTATTCGGCACTGATGAAGGAAGAGGATCCCGAACGTGCAGCTCGCTTCGAAGAACGCAGTATCTCGTTCGCCGGGCAGTTCGTGAACTGGTTCGCCGAGGATGGCAGGGCGCTTCCTTACGGGCGCAGCTTGACTTACCGATTCGCGCAGGGAGCTTTGTGGGGAGCGTATGCTTTTGCCGATATGCTGCCGTTTGAGCTTGGCGTTGTCAAAGGATTGTATTTGCGCCATCTGCGTTGGTGGCTCAGTCAGCCGATTTTCTCGCCCGATGGCGTATTAACGGTTGGATACAGCTATCCCAATCTGATTATGGCCGAAAATTATAATGCCCCTGGATCCGTCTATTGGGCGTTTAAAGCCTTTCTGCCGCTCGCATTGCCGGAAGAGCATCCGTTCTGGCAGGCAGAGGAGCTTCCGCTGCCGGAGCTGCCGGCTATTTCGGCGCAGCAGGCCCCTCATCTTGTTGTCTGCAGGCATAGCGAACGCGACCATGTTGCGGCGTTTAACGCGGGACATCCCGGAACCAACGAGCATACTCATACCTCGGCGAAATACGAGAAGTTTGTTTATTCCGCATCCTTCGGTTTCAGCGTGCCGCGTGCGGAGTGGGGGTTGTCCCAAGGAGCTTACGACTCCATGCTTGCCTTAAGCGAGGAAGATAACCTGTATCGCGTTCGCCGGAAAAACGAAGAGACCAGCATCGATGGCGACATCCTTATCTCTGTCTGGAAGCCGTGGCGGGATGTCACGGTGACGACTTATCTGATCGCCGGATTGCCTTGGCACTTAAGGATTCACCGGATCGAGACCGCAAGAGGGCTGGATGCGGCTGAAGGGGGCTTTGCTCTTCCGCTTGACGCAACGCTTGGAGTCAATAAGCAACCCTGCAGCTTGATCGGCCGGACCGGCTTTGGCGGCAGCGGCATCTCGGGCATTCGGGGTTATGAGCGGGCCGAGCTTGTTCAAGCCCAGTCCAATACCAACCTGATGCATCCGCGAACGGCTATTCCTACGCTTCAGGCAAAGCTTCAGCCGGGGACGCATATTCTGATTGCCGCAGTCTACGGAGAGCCGGCCGCATTGGAAGAGGCTCTGCCTGAGCAATGGCAGCAGTCAATCCAGCTGTCCGTGCAGGATGATCGGATCCGGGCGGTTAGTCCTTCCGGCAAAGAAATCATCATCAGTCTTTAGGGCATGAACCGCTGACGCCCAAGCCGCATACGATAATGGCAGAAGCCTACTGGGGGAATGCCAATGAAAAGCGTTGCAGCATCAAGCGGCCGTCAGCCTTCGATTACGACCTTTGTTCTTGTCCTTTACGTGCTTCTTGTGATCTTATTGTTTTTCTGCTTTTAATTAAATAAGAAAAATGGCCGTGCGTTTAAATCGCACGGCCATTTTTTATTAAAACCCTACGTACTGCGGCTCTTCGTTTTCCAGCTCTTTTACGCGGCTGGCCACTTGATCGACGATGGTTTGCGTTTGTTGTGCCGCCTGCTCGAACATTTGCTTCGCAGCCTTGTTTTCAGTGGACAGAGCAAATTGCTCCAGGCTTGCCTGCGCGCTCTTTAAAGAGGCAACGCATGTTTTTACATCGGATGCTACGGTCATATCCAACACCTCCTTAAGAACTTGACAACAAAACTAATATGTCAGCCTTTGTCTTCTGGCATTCATGGGAAATAATAGAAATTGGACCTGAACCATTTTCCTGCTGTGGAAAATGGTTATTCGTGTTGGGATCTGCCTTTTGACAAATAATCTAAACGTAGAAACAAGCGACAGGGGGAAAAGAATTGTGCAGGACTGGTTAGAGGTTACTCTACGCACCTTACTGTCGATATTTGTCCTGTTCCTGCTTACAAAGTTAGTGGGTAAACGGCAAATATCCCAGCTTTCGTTTTTTGAGTACATTACCGGTATCTCGATCGGCAACCTGGCTGCATATGTATCGCTTGATCTTGAGGCAACCTGGTATTTGGGCCTGATCTCGCTTGGCGTGTGGGTGGCGATTTCCATTGGCATTGAATTTATGCAACTGAAGAGCAAGAAAGTCCGCGATCTTATCGATAGCAAAGCTACCGTACTGATTAAGGGCGGCAAAGTGCTGGAAGACAACCTGAAGAAAGAACGGTTGACTTCCGATGAGCTTCTGGAGCAGCTGCGCAAGAAGGATGTCTTCCGCGTTGCGGATGTCGAATTCGCCATTATGGAGCCAAGCGGAGATATCAGCGTGCTGCTGACGCGGGAGAACCAGCCTATTACTCCTGCGCATCTCGGCATTAAGGTTGCGCCGGAACATGAACCTCAGACGGTTATCATGGACGGCAAAATCATGGACGAGCCGCTCTCGACCGTTGGCCTTAATCGGAGATGGCTTGCAACCGAGCTCGAGACGATCGGCGTAACGCTCGAGAATGTCTATATCGCGCAGGTTGACGCATACCGTCAGCTGTACGTTGACCTTTACGATGACCATATTAAAGTTCCGCAGCCGCAGCTTAAGGCCGAGCTGTATGCCTTATTGAAGAAAATCGAAGCGGATTTGGAGTTGTTTGGTCTCTCGACGAAAAATAAAGAGGCCAAGCATATGTATGAACGGTGTGCGCAGGAAATGCGGCAAGTATTAAAGGAAATGAAGCCTCTGCTGCATCATTAACTACAGTAGTCAGGAGGTAAGGGGAACATGTCGAGCAATAAGAAGAAATTTACGCCGGTTCAGCGGGAATATCAGGAGTTAGCCAAAAAACACGAGCCCAAGCGGCCCGTATTCATCAATTGCCTGAAGGCTTTTCTGGTGGGCGGTATCATTTGCATTATTGGTCAAGCCGTGCAGGAGATGTTTGTTCATTGGGCAGGCTTTGACGAGAAGAAGGCCAGCAATCCGACGGTAGCGATCATGATCATTCTGTCGGTTATCCTTACAAGCCTTGGCGTTTACGACAAAATCGCTCAATGGGCGGGGGCCGGCTCGGCCGTACCCGTTACAGGCTTCGCCAATACAATGTCGTCGGCGGCCATCGAGCACCGGAGCGAAGGACTTGTTCTTGGCGTAGGCGGTAAAATGTTCAAGATCGCGGGTCCCGTTATCGTATTTGGCGTCGTTGCGGCTTTTGTTGTAGGTCTGGTTCACCTGATCTTTAATCCTCATGCGGTTGGGGGAGGACATTAATCATGCTGAAAGGCCATCAAAGCTGGCTTTTTGAGAATCATCCCGTCATTGCCGGGACGGCTGCTATCGTCGGACCGTTTGAAGGACTAGGCCCGCTGGCGCATGATTTCGATATTGTCCACGGCGATCTCCGCCTTGGACAAGACAGCTGGGAGAAGGCGGAACGGACTTTGCTCGAGGAAGCGGCGAATCTGGCCATCGAGAAGGCCAAAATAACGAAAGAATCCATCAACTTTCTGGTGGGCGGAGATCTGATGAACCAGATCATCAGCTCCACGTTCGCCGCAAGAACGCTGCAAATTCCGTATCTCGGCGTGTTTGGCGCCTGTTCGACTTCCATGGAAAGCCTTGCCATCGCGGCTAATCTGATCAATTCCCGGTCGGCTAAATACGTCATGTCCAGCGCCTGCAGCCATAATGCTACCGCCGAGAAGCAGTTCCGTTACCCGACGGAATACGGCTCCCAGAAGCCGCCGACTGCTCAATTCTCCGTAACGGGAGCGGGAACCTGCGTGTTGACTCAGCAAGGCGACGGTCCGTATGTTACGTCAGCTACCATTGGGCGCGTCGTGGATATGGGCATCAGCGACCCGTTTAATATGGGGGCGGCTATGGCACCGGCTGCAGTGGATACGATACTGGCGCATTTCCGCGATTTTCGCATGGAGCCCGGTTATTATGATCTGATTGTGACGGGGGATTTATCCAAGGTTGGTTATGCGATTGCAAATGAATTGTTCGAAAAACATAAATTCCCCATTCATCAAACCGTCTATAAGGATTGCGGCATGATGATTTATGACTATGAGAAGCAGCAGGTGCAAGCAGGCGCCAGCGGCGCCGGCTGTTCGGCAACCGTTACCTACGGCCATCTGCTCCGGCGAATGCGTGAAAAGGAGCTGAACCGCATTCTCGTCGTAGCGACAGGAGCTCTTTTATCGCCGATCTCCTTCCAGCAAGGAGAGACGATACCGTGTATCGCGCATGCGGTTTCCATTGAGAACGAGGTGAGGAAGCTATGATTTTCTTGTGGGCTTTTCTTGTAGGCGGCGCGATATGCGTGATCGGCCAAATCTGCTTTGACGTCTTTAAGCTGACGCCTGCTCATACAATGACTCTCCTTGTTGTGCTGGGCGCGATTGGGGACGGTGTTGGCATCTATGATCCCCTGATCAAATTTGCGGGCGCCGGCGCATCGATTCCGATTACAAGCTTTGGCAATGCACTGGTTCACGGTGCCTTGGACGAGATGCAGAAGACAGGCTGGATTGGCATCATTACCGGCATATTCAAGGTGACAAGCGCCGGGATATCCGCGGCGATTATCTTCTCCTTCATTGCCGCCTTGTTCGTTAAGCCGAAAGGTTAAACATACTTAGCTCGTACAGACCTCCGCAATCCCTGCGGAGGTTTTTTTATTGCCGATGGGGCATTTCGCCCTCCGATACATATCCTTTCTTCCGTTGACAAATAATGTACTTACCATGTGTACATAAAAAAGGAGTGTAACGTTATGGCAGTAAAAAGCGCCGGAGGCGGAAAATACCGCAAAATGTCCATGTCGCCGAAGGAATATCAAGCCTTTGCGAAAACTCGCGAGCCTTCGCGTTCGATTTTCGGCAATTGCATTCGTGCGTTTATTATCGGCGGTGCCATCTGTGTGCTCGGACAAGCTATTCAGCAGCTCTTTATCCATCTGGCGCATATGAAGCCTGAGGATGCCAGCAATCCAACCGTTGCCGTGCTGATTATCATTTCGGTCATTTTGACGAGCATCGGGGTTTATGACAAAATCGCCCAGTTTGCCGGAGCAGGCTCTGCCGTGCCGGTAACCGGGTTTGCCAACTCCATGTGCTCCGCCGCGCTTGAGCATCGCAGCGAAGGGCTGGTGCTAGGCGTAGGAGGAAATATGTTCAAGTTGGCCGGCTCCGTTATCGTGTACGGTACCGTTGCGGCGTTTTTCGTCGGCATCGCCCATTTAATCTTTGGGACGGGTGGTGCTCATTAAGATGCTGCAGGGAAAACAAACATGGAAGTTTGAGAACCGCCCGGTCATTATCGGGGCGGCTACCGTTGTCGGTCCCGACGAAGGGGACGGACCGCTGGCCGGAGATTTCGATCTCGTGCATCCGGAGCTGGATATGCAGCAGAAAAGCTGGGAGAAAGCCGAACGGCTGCTGCTGGAGCAGGCTTCGGAATTTGCCCTGAACAATGCCAAGATCGCCAAGGATCAGCTGCAGTTCTACGTCGGCGGCGACCTGATGAATCAGATTATTAGCAACAGCTTTGCGGCAAGAACGCTGGGCGTGCCTAATCTCGGCGTGTTTGGCGCTTGTTCGACCTCGATGGAGTCGCTCGCGATAGCTTCCTTAATGGTGGATTCGGGTGCCGGACAATACGTGCTTGCCGGGACCTGCAGCCATAATTGCACGGCGGAGAAGCAGTTCCGCTATCCGACGGAGTACGGCGCGCAGAAGCCGCCTACCGCGCAGTATACCGTTACCGGCGCAGGTGCCGTTGTTGTTGCCGCCTCAGGCGAGGGTCCGGTCGTTGAATATGCGACGATCGGCAAGGTTATCGACCTGGGAGTCAAAGATCCGTTTAATATGGGAGCGGCTATGGCGCCCGCAGCCGTGGATACGATTCAGGCGCATTTTAACGATACGGGCCGCACGCCCAAGGATTACGACCTGATTGTAACCGGAGATCTCGCCAGCGTCGGGCACCCGCTTGCCAAGGAGCTGCTCATCCGTGACGGGGTTCCCATGGATGAAACGACATTCAAAGATTGCGGATTGATGGTTTTTGACGTGGAGAAGCAGAAGGTGCAGGCGGGAGGAAGCGGCTGCGGCTGCTCGGCCGTCGTAACCTACGGCCATATCCTCAAAAAAATCGCCAAGGGAGACTTGAAGCGCGTACTTGTCGTTGCGACTGGCGCCTTGTTATCCCCGCTTTCCTTCCAACAAGGGGAGAGCATTCCTTGCATTGCACATGCCGTTGCGATCAGCGGCGGAAAGGAGTAGAGCAGCATGCAATTTCTATGGGCATTTATTGTGGGAGGCGCAATTTGCGTCATTGGCCAGCTGCTGTTTGATGTCGTGAAGCTGACTCCGGCACATACGATGGCTACGCTTGTTGTGGCGGGGGCTATCATTGACGGTCTCGGCTGGTATGAGCCGCTTGTCAGCTTTGCCGGCGCGGGCGCAACCGTACCGATTACCAGCTTTGGCAACGCGCTTGTGCACGGCGCGTTGACCGAGCTTCAAAATTCCGGCTGGATTGGCGTCATCTCCGGAATATTCAAAGTCACAAGCGCCGGTATTTCCGCGGCGATTATATTCTCCTTCCTGGCGGCGCTTGTCGTCCGTCCGAAGGGATAAAGGTAAAGCAGGCTTGCCGCATTTGGGACAAGCCTGCTTTTTCTTTGCCGTACGATATTTATCTGCCGTTTCCTGTCCCGCGGGAGATCATTCTCGTTACTTGAACGATAAGTCTCAGGAAGAGGCTGTTCTGAGGAAAGGCCAGATAACGCGGTTCCCATTCCGGGTCGAACTTGTCCTTGAAGCGACGGATACCCTGGAATCCATAGAAGTGGCCTCCTTTTAGGAATACCCATCTCGCCAGCTGTTCCCCCCGGTACGAATAGACCGATTCCCCGACGCTCGATAGGGGCGCCATCCCCAGATTGAAAATTTCGTAGCCCTCAGCTTTCGCCCATTGCAGAAGATGAACGAACAGGACATCCATAACGCCGCTGAGACCGTCACGATGGCGCATCAGGTCAATGGAGACGGATTTGTTGCGATCGTACACCGGCATAATGCTGGCAAATGCGGCGACTCGGTTCTCGTTATCCCGCAGAACGGCAATGGGAGCGAGCTCAAGATAAGATTCGGAGAAGGTGCCCAGCGAGAAGCCCTTTTCCTTGTCGCCATCCAGCCATTCGTCGGATACCGCCTTAAGCTCGGATAACAGCATGGTACTGAATGGCGGCTTGACGATATCAAACGCAAAGCCGTTCCGTTCATACCGGTTGCAAGCCGCCCGCAAATCCGCCTTCCGCCGGCCGGACAACTGGAATTGGGCTAGTGGGACGATCGCTTCCTCTCCAAGCTTGAAGAACCGGTAGCCGTATTCATGATAAAGCGGCAGGTTTTCGGCTTTTACCTGGTAGAAGACGGCTGTCGCCGCGTAATGATCCGCGTAATCGCGGAATTGACGCACGAGCTTTCGGATGGAGGCAGGATCTCCAATCGGATCGCCGAGTGCCACAAGGGTTTTGCCAGTGCGGCCATAGGCGAGCACCGCTTGGTAGTCGGGCGTCCACATAAAGCTTTTATCGCCCATATACAGCAGATGGGTCAGGAAATTGCCCGGATGCTTGGCGAGCAGCTGCTCCAGCCTTTCCCAATCCTGAGGCCCCGGTTTAGGGGCAGGTGGGAGGCTTGGCACGAATATTCTCCGGACCGTCAGCAGAATCCAGCTGACCGCGAGTGCAATGATGCCTTCGCGCAGCAGCTCTTCGTTCTTCAATGTATAACGGGCATGCCATTTGGCATGATGAAGCACACCGGGCGGAAGCTCGTTGGTGGATATTCCGACAGACAGGTACAGCAGCATGACAACAAGCGAGATGCCGGCCCAGGCAATTGTTTTGCGCAAGGTGAAGATCGCTTCTTTCCGGTTGAACCTGTCTTTGGACAGCCATAAGAGCAGGCAGACGAACAGAAGGAAGATCGCTTCCTCGATTTCAAAGCCCTTCAGAATCAAAGCGAACGTACCGCCGATCAGCAGAATCATCGCCAGGAAATAAGCCCGCTTGACGCGGAAACGGATGCCCTCGGAAACCATCAGCATTAATAAACCTATAAGAACAGCCAATTGATGGGAGCCCTTCATCGTAAAAGGCGTTACGAACTGCTCGAGCAGGTGCATCCGGTGCCAGCTGCCCGGTGTGGCGGATGAGAGCAATAGCAGGATGCCGCTTATGAATACAAGAGCAGCCAGCGCCCAAGTGCTAATATCGCTAAGGACGGCCGTTTGGCTAGGCCAATTCCAGACCGTATGCCAGCGTTTGATTGCCGGCTTCAGAACCTGCTCCTGCGTTTGATTCCATCTTTCCTTATTCGGAATCCATTCCGTTGTCGCAAGCGCAAGCCCGATCGCCCACGGAAGGAAGCAATAAAAGATCCGGTAGAGCACAAGCACGGCCAGCCCCTGGTCGGGGGATAAGCCGAGATGCTGGAATGCCAGCAGGACGATCGCGTCAAAGGAACCGAGACCGCTCGGTACAAAGCTCGCAACGCCGGCAACTGCGGCCACGACAAAAATGCTCATCGCTTCCCGGAATCCGATAGGCAGATGCATCAAGTGGATGATCAGCCAGAAGGAAAGTCCGGCCATCAGCCATTCCGCCAAAGATGCCGTTATCATGCGAAGGGCCGGGGGCTTCGTCAAGGAAGCATCATCTTCCTGTTCCTTGTCCGTCAGCCCAAGCAGGTTGCGGAGCTTGGGCAGTCTGCCGAGTAAAACGAATGGCACCACATACGCGGCGATCAGGATGATAGCCAGGTACAGCCAGAGATGATGCACGAGAAGGCTTCGGTCATTCCATACGCCAACAAGCAGCAAGATGGAGAGGATGGACAATCCGGTAAGGGCGGATAAGGACTGGTAGACCAGCGACCGCAGCCATGCTGGGCCTTGAATGCCCCATTTGCGATACAGCGTGATGCGCAGTCCCGCTCCCGTTAAACCGGCGAAGCCCATGGCATTATTGAAGGAATTGGCGATCCAGCTTATTCTGAACACCGCAGTCCAGGGCATTCGCGCCTGGTTCCATCTGACTAATATAAAGTCATACGCGGACATGACCGCTACCGCCAGGAAACAGACGGTGGCAAGCTGAATATGGTCGCTCCAGTGCAGATGCTTTAGCAGACGGAGCGCCGCCGCCGGCTTGATCTCTTTGATGAAACCGCTTGTTTGCGTATACAGAAAGAGAAGAATGGCGACGGGGAACAGCAGTTTGAATACGTTTTTGAACCGGTTAGTAAAGCGGGATAGATGAGTCAGCAAACGATGGCACCTTCTTAAAGGAATGTTTTACGGCGAACAGAACCTTTTCGTTCCTTCGTTCGTCTAAAAGTGAAGATATTGCCAATATATCATATGAGATTACCGATTCCCACTTTTTGCTTACAGAAGGGTGACCCTGGTGTCGGGCTATGTGGAATCCTCCAATTTTTTTCGGCAGTTCGTTCATTTGTGCTACGCGAAGGTACTGCTGTAAAATGGTACTAAATCCCCTTATTTTTTGCATCCAATATTCCGCAGGAGGTATGTACATGGAAACACGCCTTGCCGATATGCAATTATGTTCCTTAATTCTAAATAGCTTAAATGAATGCATTCTCGGAAAACAAAGTGAAATTGAACGTTTAATGATAGCCGTCCTTGCAGGCGGCCACGTATTACTTGAGGATGTTCCAGGCACGGGTAAAACCCAGCTGGTGAAAGCGCTGGCGAGAACCATCGGCGGCCAATTCCGCCGTATTCAATGCAATCCCGACCTTCTCCCGACCGATATTACCGGCGTGTCGATTTATCATCCGAAGCAGGAGCAGTTCATATTCCGTCCGGGACCGGTCATGACCAACGTCCTGCTCGCCGACGAGATCAACCGGGCGACAACAAAGACGCAATCCGCCCTTCTGGAAGCCATGGAAGAGGGGCATGTCACCGTTGACGGCGATACCTATATGCTCCCGGCCCCCTTTATCCTGCTCGCTACGCAAAATCCCATCGATTTCGAAGGCACGTATTCCCTTCCGGAAGCCCAGCTTGACCGCTTTATGATGAAGCTGACGTTAGGCTATCCGAACGAAGCGGATGAGCAGCGGATGATTCTGGCAAGAGAGTCAGGCCATCCGTCGGACCGCTTGGAGCAGATTACTTCCATAGAAGATATCGAACGAATCCAGCACCAGGTACAAGCCGTTCATATCGATGATGCGGTCGGCAATTATTTGATTCAGCTTGTACGTGCTACGCGATCGCATCCCCATGTCCTGCTTGGCGCAAGCCCGCGTGCCGCAATAGCGTTATCGCGCGCGGCGAAAGCCAGCGCGTTCCTTGCCCAGCGTACGTTTGTCACTCCGGACGATATCAAGCAATTGGCGCCGTATGTTCTTTCCCACCGTCTGCTGCTTCACACGGACGCAAGGATGAACGGTCTGCGGAGCGAAGATATTATCGCCGAGGTTCTGGAGAAGACAAAGGTTCCCGTAAGACTGGAGCGGTGATCCCATGAATGCGGTGAAAGAGACGAAGACCCGTAAACGCTGGAGGCTTATCGCAATCATTTATGGCGCCGCATTGCTTTATTTATTGTTCCAGGGCGGCAAAACGGCATTGATGCTGTTTATGATTTTGAACGTGCTGCTGATTTATTTGGCTTTAGGCCGCTGGAGCGGGATCAGCCGCGTGTCCGGCATCCGAAGCTACAGGTTGACCGGGGCAACCGCGGGCAGCGACCATTCGCTCACGGCAGGCAGCACGCTGGAAGTTCAATTATCGGTAAAGGTTCCCGGCGTTTATCCGATCCCTTATGTATTGGTCAGAGACAGACTGCAGCGCCATAACGGCCAGCAGCTGCAGTTCGAAGCCTCTTTCGTCCCAAGCTTCAAGCGTTCCGGCGATGTGCTTTACCAGACGCCGCCGCTTCAGCGGGGAGAGTACCGCTTCGTCACAACCGAATGTATTTCCCATGACATATTCGGCCTGTTTGAGCATTCCGGCCGATTCGGCTCGGAGTCGGCATTCAGCGTATTGCCGCAGATTGTTCCGCTGCGCCAATGGCATAGCATTCAGAGCGGCTTCCGTGGCCCCTTCTCCCATGCCGCAGCCCCGCGGGCTGCAAAAGAAACCACGCAAATCAACGGCGTGCGGGAATATTTGTACGGCGACCGTCTGTCGCGGATTCACTGGAATGCGACGGCGAAGACCGGCGACTGGAAGTCGAAGGCGTTCGAGAGGGAGTCATTGCCGCGTACGCTTATTATTCTTGACCGATATGCAGCCGATTACCCCGTTCCGGGCGCGGAACGGTTCGAGCTGGCGGTGTCTACCGCA
This sequence comes from Paenibacillus glycanilyticus NBRC 16618, assembly GCF_004000805.1. Lineage (GTDB taxonomy): Bacteria > Bacillota > Bacilli > Paenibacillales > Paenibacillaceae > Pristimantibacillus > Pristimantibacillus glycanilyticus. The sequence goes on along the minus strand of NZ_BILY01000037.1, from coordinate 22,773 downwards.
GCTTCGCTTATAGACAGCGGTTTGAAGGGCGATACGGCAATCGGTCTAATGTCTGCAGGCAATAAGCTGACGATTCTCCCGCCCAAGTCCGGTGTAGAACAGCGCAATGCGTTAATGAAGCATTTGACCTTTGTGGACGCCGATGCCGAGCAAGGACTGTACAAGTCTCTGGTGGCAGCCGATTCCCGGCTTGAGCCAGGCTCCTTTGCAATCGTTATCAGCGGAACATCCGGCAGGGAAGCCGTCCGTTCGATGGAATGGCTGTCCCGTAAAGGACTTACGCCATGCCTGATGCATATCGGCGGTGAACGGCGGCTGGAGGAACAATGGCGCCTGATGATTCGCGGCAAGGGCTGGGCATTATTCGAACTAAAGCAGCTGCAGGAGCTTCCTGCCGTGCTGGAAGGAGGCCGGGCATGAGCCTCTTGCCGCGTTTGTTTACTTTCTGCCGTACGGTGATATTCAAGGTTACGCCGAACTGGTATACGAAGCTCTCGCAATTATTTATTGCTCTTATGCTTATTCATACAATCCGGATCTTTGAGGGCTTCTGGTGGAGCGAGACCTTCTACGCGGTCAGCTTCACGCTGCTCTTCGCTGTTGCTGCCGATTGGCTGCTGCCGCGAAGCATGCGGGTGCTGCGGATTGTTGTTCAATTGTTGCTTGCGGTAGGCGCGACGGCTTATTTTGCCGATCTGAAAAAAGTCGCTTCCACGACCGTTCCCGATCAAGAGAACCGGCTTGGCGATTTGTTCCGCACGTTGTGGGGGTATGCCGAGCAGCTGCATCCCTTTATATGGATTTGCGGAGCTCTGCTCGTTTTGTATATCCTGTTTGATTTGTGGATTACAACTAGGCTGCGCCTATTCGGATTTATAAGCGTCAATATTCTCGTTCTGACCATTGCGGATTCTTTTACTCCGATCTGGTTATGGGATGAAGTCGCCTGGATTGTCTTTTTGGGTCTGCTCTGGCTGGTGGCCAATCATCTGCATAAGTTGGCAAGCCATCATCCGAACAGCTGGAGGGAGCTTACGGAATATCCGCTGCAGCTGCTGATGCCAATCGTTATCGTATTGTCCGTGCTGATGACAGCCGGCATTCTGATGCCGACCGTATCGCCGATTATTCAAGATCCTTATACGATGTGGAAGGAATCGAAGGGCGAGACGGTTAACGTATTCCTCGGAGATAAAGGAATCGCAGCTCCCGTTGACGTGAGCAGCAGCAATACCAAGTCCGGTTACGGACGCGATGATTCGGAGCTGGGCGGCGGATTCGATTTTGACTATTCGCCCGTCATGACGATTACAACCAACCATCGGAGCTACTGGAGAGGCGAGACGAAAACGGAATACACCGGAGCGGGCTGGACGGTGAACGACGAGACGGAACGGAGCCGGTTAGCCTCGGTAGGGAAAGACTGGGAGCTGCCGCTCATCGAAGGACGCGAGAAGGCGGAGACGATGAAGGTGGACCAGCAGGTCCGAATGTCCAATAATAATATTTATCCGGTCTTGTTCGCCGCTTCTCCCATTACCGCGGTTCATTGGGTGGATGATCCAGATGCATCCGTATTGCCGAAAAGCTTAAAGTGGGCGGTTAACGAGCAGGAGCTGATCTGGTCCGACAAGCCGCTGCGCAGATATCCGCAAAGCTATGCGGTAACCTCCGAAGTCACCATATTAGATGAAGAAGGACTTCGCAAGACGGAAGCCGAGCTGCCGGATCCGGCGGAGACGAAGCAATATTTGCAGCTACCGTCTTCCTTGCCGGGCCGCGTAAGGTCGCTCGCCGTATCGCTAACGGCTTCGGCCGTGAATGATTACGACAAGGCGAAGCTGATAGAGGCTTATCTCCGCCAGAACTTCATGTATACGAATGAACCGGATAAATCAAGGCTGACCGGAGACAGCAAGGATTTCGTCGACCAGTTCCTCTTCGAACTGAAGGAAGGCTATTGCGATTATTTCTCGACGGCGATGGCGGTCATGTCCCGTTCTATCGGGTTGCCTACCCGTTGGGTAAAAGGCTTCGCCCCGGGCGTGCTTCCCGTTTCGGAATATGTGCCGTCTGCCGGCGGGATTCCAAGCGAAGCGGAATTAAATCCGGACGGAGCAGGCACGTATACCGTCCGCAACTCGGATGCGCATTCCTGGGTAGAGATCTATTTCGACGGCTATGGCTGGATTCCGTTCGAGCCTACGTCGGGCTTCACCTTCCCTTATTCCGTAACGGAAGTGCAGCAGGAAGCATTGCCGACGCCTACCGCAGCGGTTGATACCGATCCGGTACAGGAGGAAGTAACCGACAGCACGGGAAGCAATCATTCCGCTATCATCTGGGGCTCGGTATCGGCAGGCGTTCTTATCGTGCTTGTGCTTGTTGTTGTCCTGCTGCGTACGCCATGGATCCGTTCCAGATACCGGGCTTATTCGGGCAATGACCGGATTGTATGGGAGACGGAGAAGCTGCTGCGTCTCTGCCGGCGCAAAGGCTATGAGCGAGGGGAGCATGAGACGCTGCGCGAAGCGATTCAGAGATGGTCGCCTAGCCACAAGCGGCTGAACAATCTGTTCCGCGAAGTGCTCGATGAGTTCGAACGCGCGAAATACAGCTCCGTCCAGGCGACAAGTTCGGAGACCGACGGGTTTATTTTAAAGATCAAAGCGATTAAAGAGGAATTGTAGAAATTTGCGTATATTATATAGAAGGAAAATACGCCGCTCGCATTGCGCGGGCGGTATTTCTTTTGCAACAAAATCCGAATATATGGTATAGTTTCGTAAGATAGCAGGAGATGAGCGAAAGTTCGAGGGGGCAAGGCAGCATGTTCGAAAGATTATTGCCGCATTTACGAGTAAATTCGGTGTACGATATTCAGCTGGACGAGTTATACAAAAAAGGTGTCCGCGGAATTATCACCGATCTTGATAATACGCTCGTTGGAGCGCGTGAGCCGCTTGCAACGCCACAGCTCACGACATGGTTGGAACAAGTTCGGGATTATGGCTTTAAAGTTGTCATTGTGTCGAATAATAACAGGACGAGAGTGTCCAAATTCGCCGATCCGCTGGGCATTCCGTTTATTCATGCCGCGCGCAAGCCGGCGAATAAAGCGTTCCATAAAGCATTGAGCGTGCTGGGGCTGCCCGTGGAGCAGACCGTTGTGCTCGGCGACCAGATGCTTACGGATGTACTCGGCGGGAAACGTATGGGCCTTTATACGATTCTGGTCACGCCGATTGCTCCTGCTGACGAAGGAATAATGACCCGCGTGAACAGAAGAATCGAGCGTTTTGTTCTTTCCCGTTTGCGTAAAAAAGGGACATGGTATGAGGGGGAGACCAAGTGAGAGAAGAGCAGCATAGTCAGTCGCATGCATGCGCAGGCTGCGGAGTTAAGCTCCAGACGGAGCATCCGGAAGAGTCGGGCTACCTGCCCGAAGCGGCGTTAAACCGGGAGCCGGTTATTTGCCAAAGATGCTTCCGTATTCGTAATTATAATGAAGCTTCATCGATAACGGTTGATCAGGACGATTTCTTGCGCCTGCTCGGCAGCATCGGGTCGACGGACAGCCTAGTTGTCCATATTGTCGACTTATTTGATTTTGAGGGCAGTCTCATCTCCGGCCTGCAGCGTTTTGTAGGCAATAATCCGGTTGTGCTGGTGGTTAACAAGGTTGATCTGCTGCCTCGTTCGGTAAATCTGAACCGTCTTCGGAACTGGGTTCAGAAGCAGGCGAAGGCGGAAGGGCTTCGCACGGTAGATATCGTGCTTTGCAGCGCCAAACGGAATATCGGCTTCGAGCATGTCATTGAAGCAATCGAGCATCACCGGAAGGGCCGCGATGTATACGTGGTTGGCGCAACCAATGTCGGCAAATCGACATTGATTAACCGTCTGATCCATGATTACAGCGATATGGAACGCGAACTGACGACTTCCCGTTACCCGGGCACTACGCTTGACGCGGTTCATATTCCGCTGGATGACGGCAAGTCGATAATCGATACGCCGGGGATCGTGTACCCTACCCGGATGACGGAGATCGTTCCGCGCGGCTTCCTTCAGGCTTTGCTGCCGGACAAGCCGATCAAGCCGCTGGTTTACCAGTTAAACGACCAGCAGTCGTTGTTTATCAACAGCTTGGTCCGGTTCGACTTCGTTGAGGGCGAACGTCAATCGTTTACGTTCTATATCTCCAATGCGCTTAGCGTACACCGCACGAAGCTGGAGCGGGCTGAACAGCTTTACGCCGACCACCGTGGAGAGCTGCTTGGCGGTCCTTCGCGCGAAGAATTGGATGACATGCCGGCTTGGACCCGCCATTCGATTCGCATTCCGCGGGGAGCGAAGAAGGATATTTTCGTATCCGGCATGGGCTGGATTCAGGCGAATGGCACTTCCGGCGCGATCGTGGACGTATATGCGCCTAAGGGCATTAAGGTCTTGCTTCGCGATTCGCTTGTATAGAAGAGAGGGGAACGGGAACATTGACGGTATCCGCGCTTGACAATGGGATTACGGGAAACCGGATTGACAGCCAGACGGTATTGTATGGCGTAATCGGAGATCCGGTTCGCCACTCGAAATCACCGATTATGATGAATCGCGCTTTCCGCGAGACGGGAATCAACGGAGCCTACATGGCTTTTCATATTACGCCGGGCAAGCTTGGAGAATTTGTAGCTGGCATTCGAGCGATGGGCATTCGGGGAGTCAATGTGACGATTCCCCATAAGCTGGATATTATGAAGTACATGGACGAGATTGACGCGGGCGCGCAGGCGATCGGAGCCGTCAATACGATTGTGAACGATAACGGCCGGTTGACCGGTTATAACACCGACGGAATCGGCTATGTCCGGTCCTTGAAGGAAGAAGCCGAGCCGGAGCTTGCGGGCAAGCGGATTCTTGTCATTGGCGCCGGCGGCGCATCGCGCGGAATCGTGTACGCGCTCGCCGGCGAGCAGCCTTCGGGCATTACGATCGCTAACCGTTCGGTGGAGCGTGCCGAGGAGCTTGCGCAATCGTTCCGGTCACTGGCGGATATCCGGGCCATTGCAAACGATGAATTGCAGGCTGCATGCGGGGAAGCGGATATCGTCATTAACACAACCTCGGTTGGCATGCATCCTCATACCGATGCAACACCGATAGATGCATCTTGGCTGAAGCCGGGCGCCGTCGCAAGCGATCTAATCTACAATCCGCTGCGCACGAAGTTCCTGTTGGACGCTGAGCAGCATGGCTGCCGCGTGCACGGGGGACTCGGCATGTTTATTTATCAGGGGGCTTATGCCTTCGAATATTGGACAGGGCAGCCGGCTCCGGCAGCAGCGATGCGCGAGACCGTTTTGCAGTCCCTTGTCTAGTTCAATGCAACCATATCGACAACCTATAGAGATGAAAGAAGGAACTACCATGTTAACAGGCAAACAAAAACGTCACCTCAGATCGCTGGCTCATCATCTTCAGCCGATTTTCCAGGTAGGCAAAGGCGGCACGAACGATCAGCTTGTCCGTCACATTGAAGAAGCGATTGAAGTACGGGAACTGATCAAGATTTCGGTACTGAACAACTGCATGGACGATCCTAGGGAGATCGGCGCGGAAGTGGCGGAAGCTGCCGGTGCCGAGCTGGTACAGGTCATCGGAAAAACGATCGTTCTGTACAAGCAAGCAACGGAAGAGAAGTACCGCAAGATCGAGCTGCCTAAGGCTGCGGCGAAATAACGCCGTAACCGAAAAGGATGGGTAGCGTTTAATGAGCAAAATCGGCATTATGGGCGGAACGTTTGATCCGGTTCATACCGGACATCTGATTGCGGCCGAAGCAGCCCGTGACGGCTGCGGGCTGGACGAGGTATGGTTTATTCCGACTTATCAGCCGCCGCTTAAGGATAACGAGCCGGGTGCAAGCAGCAAGCTAAGACTTCAGATGGTCCAGGAAGCGCTCGGAGGAAACCCGGCCTTCAAAGTACTTGATATCGAGCTGGAGCGCGGCGGAATGAGTTATTCCATCGACACGGTGCTGGAACTGAAGAGGCGGTACCCGGATAAAGCTTTTTCCTATATTATCGGTTCGGACCGGATTAACGATCTGCCCAAATGGCATCGTATAGAAGAACTGGCGGAGCTGATTACCTTCATTGGGCTGGAGCGGGAAGGGACGGCGGTGAAGCTGGATGAACTGCCGGAATTCCTTCGTCGGCGCGTGACGATGGCGGACATGCCGCCGATCGGCATATCGTCCACGGAGATCCGAAGCAGAGTGCATGCGGGGCGTTCGATTGCTTATCTGGTGCCGGACACCGTTCATCAGTTTATAAAGGGGAGAGGGCTTTATGAATCGTGAACAAATGATCGAATCGGTCAAATCGCAAATGCCGGAGAAGCGCTGGAAGCACGTGGAAGGGGTTATGGAAACCTCGATTATCCTTGCCGGACGGTTTGGGGAAGACCCGGTAAAAGCGGAGCTTGCGGCCATTCTGCACGACGTGGCCAAATATTGGCCGATTGCGAAGATGGAGCAGATTATTCGGGAGCAGCAGCTTGACCAAGGCCTGCTGAACCATGATAAGGCGTTATGGCATGCCGAGGTCGGCTACTGGGTAGCCGAGCATGAATACGGCGTAAAGGATCAGGAAGTGCTGGATGCCATCCGGTATCACACTTCCGGGCGTGTAGGAATGTCCAAGCTGGACAAAGTGGTTTGTCTGGCCGATTATATGGAACCCGGACGGGACTTTCCCGGGGTCGACCGCATTCGCGAACTGAGCGAGACCAGCCTCGAGCAGGCGCTAATCGCGGGTTTTGATTCCACGATTTCTTTCCTGCTCGAGAAAGGAAATCGGATTTATCCCCTTACGGTGGAATCCCGCAATGACTTAATTGAACAGCAAAAACAAGGAGGCTGAGCTATGACCGTACATTCGGATGAATTGCTGCAAATTACGGTGGCGGCTGCGGAAGACAAGAAAGCGCATCGCATCGTAGCATTAAACTTGAAAGAAATCTCGCTGGTGGCTGATTATTTCGTTATCTGCCACGGTAATTCGGATACGCAGGTACAAGCGATTACGACTGAAATCCGCAAGCAGGCTGAAATGCGCGGCGTACGCGTAAAAGGCATCGAGGGCATGGATTCGGCGCGCTGGGTACTGATTGACCTTGGCGACGTGATCGTCCATGTGTTCCACCGCGATGAACGCGATTACTATAATATCGAACGCCTGTGGTCCGATGCGAAGGTAGTGGAATTCGCATGAGTCTGACAGCCGGCACGATTGTAACTTTAAGGGTGGCACGCGAAGTGTCGCCCTACGGCTATTTCCTGACCGATGAAGAGTCGGAGGTGCTTCTGCACTATACCGAGCTGGTAGGCAAGAAGCCGAAAATGAACGATGAGGTAGAGGTCTTCATTTTTTATGATTCCGAGGACCGGATTGCCGCAACGATGAAGCGTCCAAAGCTCCTGCTTGGAGAGATGGCGCGCCTGAAGGTTGCCGACGTGCATCCGCGTCTCGGCTGTTTCCTGGATTTTGGGCTTGGACGGCAGCTGCTGCTTCCGATTTCCGAGCTGCCGGAGAAGGTGGAGTTCCGTCCGCTGCCGGGCGACGAGGTCCATGTTGTGCTTGGTCACGACAAAGCCGGACGATTGCTCGCCAGAACGGCTGGCGAGGACGAGCTTGGACCGTTCGTATTCGAGGCTCCGCAGTCTTGGCGCAACCAGTGGGTGGAAGGCTGGGTCACCAAATCGCTGCAGATGGGCTCGTTTGTGCTTGTTGACGGCGGCGTGGTTGGATTTGGCGTATACGGACTTATTCCGGCACCCGAGCGCGTCCGTCCGCTTCGCCTTGGCGAGCGGGTATCCGCGCGGGTAACGTTCATCCGCGAAGACGGACGCGTAAATCTGTCGATGGCGAAGCTGAAGCAGGAAGGGCGGCTGGAGGATGCGGACCGCATTCTGGCCTTCCTGAAGGAGCGCCCGGGCGGGGGCATGCCTTATTCCGACGAAACGCCTGCGGATACGGTCAAACAGCGCTTCGGCATCAGCAAATCGGCTTTCAAGCGTGCTTTAGGGAAGCTGATGAGGGATGGTTTGATTACGCAAAAAGGAAGCTGGACTTACCTGGCGGATCCGGCCAAAGCGGACGATGCCGGTTCGGATGCCGCTGCATCCGCCAAGCCGTCGGAGGAATAACGGCATGGATGCATACGGTCAATTCGCATCGGTCTACGACCGGCTGATGCAGGACATGCCATACGAAGACTGGCTGCAATTCGCCCATGACAGCTGGGAACGTTACGGCATGCCTAAGACGGTTGCGGATCTCGGCTGCGGGACGGGCAGCATTGCGATTCCTTTGGCCTTATCCGGGCTGGAGGTATACGGCATCGACCTGTCTGCCGATATGCTGACCGTTGCGCGCAGCAAATGGGATGAAGCTGCCTCGCAATTGGCCCGCGCCCGGGGGAACGTAACCTGGCTGGAGCAGGATATGCGGGACTGGACGCTTGCGGAGCCCGTCGATACGGTGATATCGTTCTGCGACTGCGTGAACTATCTGACCGAGGAAGAAGACGTGGAGGCAGCCTTTAAGGCGGCTTACGATAATTTGCGCGAGGGCGGACTGTTCTTGTTCGATGTTCATGATCCGAAGGTGTTCCTTCGTTACGCGGAGGAGCAGCCTTTTGTGCTGGACGAGGACGAAGTCGCTTATATATGGACTTGCGAGCTCGACGAGTCCCGGCTTCAGATCGAGCATCATCTGACCATATTCGCCGAGGAGAAGAGCGGGAAGTTCGAGCGTTTCGAAGAAATGCACGAACAGCGGGCGTATGGCCGCGGCTGGATGGAAGCAGCCTTGAAGCGTACGGGCTTCCGTACGGTTGACTGCTATGCGGACTTTGAACTCGAGCCGGCGGGTGACCGTTCGGAGCGGTTGTTTTTTGCGGCAGTGAAATGATGAGGCTGGTCATTTGAAAGCAAACAGGGTTGTCTTCCGTCACTTCGAGTGACGGGAGACAACCCTGTTATTTTTCATCCGCGCAAATTGGAGCAGCTTCTTTCTGAAGGTAGCTCAGCTGTTTAGGCTTGAGACGCCGTAATCGTGTCTGTGAGCTCTTCCGCAGTGTCGTCCGTCACTTTGTGCGGAGGGACGAAGCAGGAGCGGCAGCGGGGCTCGTAGCTCTCCGTATCGCCGATGAGGAAGACCGGTCCAAGCTTGGCCGGTTTGCCGTTGACGATACGCTGCGTGAAGGTCGCGTTGGCATCGCCGCAGACGGCGCAGAACGAAGTCAGCTTTACGATTTCGTCGGCAATCGCCAGCAGGCCGCCGATGTAGCCGAATTCTTTGCCCCGGTAGTCCATATTCAGACCGTCTACGATAATATGCTTCCCTTGGTATGCCAGCTCCTCTACCAGAGCGATGATAGGCTTCCCAAAGAAGGATGCTTCATCAAACGCCACGACGTCCGCATCCTTCGACTCGAGCAGGATTTGCTCCACCGATGATGCCGGGAGCGCGCGCGGCACGCTTGTTGCGGGAAGGCGGTAGCCGATCCGGCTGACGATCTCTTCGTTGCTGAACCGGTCATCCTCGGCCGGCTTATAAGCCCTGACCTGCTTGCGGCCGTATTTCATCAGCTTCTGGCAGCGCCGGATGAGCTCTCCCGACTTCTCCGAAAACATCGGTCCGATAATGACCGTAATGAACCCTCTATCCATGACTTATCCCTTACCTTTACTTCAATGGTTGTATTATTTTATCAGAATAAGTCGAGGATGCAACAGGGGTATTCGACATAATTTTTAACCGGCGAACACTAGATATAGATTTTGCTATTCATCTTTGCCTTCCAAATTCCGATCTATTAATTACTCCCTTAAAGCGTCCTTCAATCTGCTGTTCATAGAATCCGAGGAAGCCGATCCGCGGGCGGCCGCCAGCCTCAATCGCTTTAATTCCTGCTTCAGACGATCATTCTCCTGATTCAAACCATCTATGTAAGGCAGCAGTTCGGGTACGGTATATCCGGCATCCCGGAACAACTGGAGCACGGCTTCTCGCAGCTGCTCCGGCGTTATTTGCTTGTCCATTTGTACCTCCATATTAGCAATAAAATGTCACTATCCCATCATATCTTCATCTGTTAAAATAGTCGAGTGTCGAAAAAGGCCAAATAAATAATTTCTCCATAATTTGCATTGACGAGACCTATATCTTGATGTAGAATCAAATTCATCAACTACATATTGAGTTGTGTAGTCAGATTTCAACGATTTTGTCAACTAGCGCATTTGACATCTTTGCTGTCAGAAGCGCTTTTATATTGCTGAAATTTCAGTGATAGACGTTGCTAGATCGATGCTTACGAAGCAAGAATTGCCCTGCAATTCTTTTAAGGAGAGAGAAACATGCTGGTAGTCTACGATTCAAGAACAGGCAATGTGAAACGCTTTATCAATAAATTGAATATGAGAGCGGTGCCCATTGGCGAGCTTGATATAGTGGACGAGCCTTACGTACTGGTTACCTACACGACGGGATTTGGTCAGGTGCCGGAGCGCGTCATGAATTTCTTGAACCGAAACAGTAATTATCTTCAAGGGGTATCCGCAAGCGGCAATCGGAATTGGGGAGACGGCTTCGCGAAGAGCGCAGATACGATCTCTAGCCTGTTCGACGTGCCGGTCATATCGAAGTTTGAATTATCCGGTACGAATCAAGATATGGAATACTTTGTCGAAAGGGTGCGAAATATTGAAACACATCGAGCTGAACAACGAATTGATGCAACGAGGAGCGGACGGCTTCTATCAATTGGATAAAGATAAAGAAGCGGTAGCCGCTTTTATGGAGGAAGTGGAAGCGAAAAGCGTGAAATTCGGTTCCCTCCGCGAGAAGCTGGACTACCTCATCGAGAATGACTTTTACGAGAATGTATATGACAAATATACATATGAGCAGATCGAAGCGGTGTTTACGCTGACCGAGAGCAGCGGCTTCCAGTTTGAATCGTATATGGCGATCTCGAAGTTCTACAAAGACTACGCAATGAAGACGAACGATAAATCGAAGTACCTGGAGCAATATCCCGACCGCGTAGCGATCGTTGCCCTGAACCTCGGCGAAGGCGACGGCGCCAAAGCGCTCCGCATCGCGGAAGCGATGATCGAGCAGCGCCTGCAGCCGGCTACTCCAACGTTCCTGAACGCTGGCAAGAGCCGCCGCGGCGAAATGGTATCCTGCTTCCTGCTTGAGATGGACGATTCCTTGAACTCTATCAACTACGTTCTTGGCACATGCATGCAGCTGTCGAAGATCGGCGGCGGCGTAGCGGTTAACCTGTCCAAGCTGCGCGGACGCGGCGAAGCCATCAAAGGCGTGGAAGGCGCCGCAAAAGGCGTCATGCCGGTACTGAAGCTGATGGAGGACGCATTCTCCTACGCGGACCAAATGGGTCAGCGCAAAGGCTCCGGCGCAGGTTACTACAACATTTTCGGCTGGGATATCATTGAATTCCTTGACTGTAAGAAAATTAACGCCGACGAGAAAACGCGCATCAAAACATTGTCGATCGGCTTGATTATACCTAATAAATTCTATGAGCTGGCTGCAAAGAACGAAACGCTGTACGTCTTTGGTCCTCATTCCGTTCATAAAGCATACGACAAGCATCTCGACGACATGGATATGGACGTTATGTACGAAGAGCTTCTCGCTAACGATAAAGTCGTGAAAAAAGCGGTCATGAACGCCCGCGACATGATGACAAAGATCGCTTCGATCCAGCTGGAATCCGGCTATCCTTACATCATGAACAAATCGAACGCTAACCGAGTTCACGCCTTGAAGGATATCGGTCAAGTCAAGATGTCCAATCTCTGTACCGAAATTTTCCAAGTGCAAGAGACTTCGACGATCAACGACTACGGCATGGATGATGTCATCCGCCGCGATATCAGCTGCAACCTGGCATCGCTGAACATCGTTAACGTCATGGAACGCAAGAAAATCAAAGAATCCGTCCATGTCGGCATCGAAGCTTTGACGACGGTCAGCGACGTATCCGAGATCGACAACGCTCCGGGCGTGCGCAAAGCAAACGAAGAGCTTCACTCCGTTGGCCTTGGCGCAATGAACCTGAACGGCTTCTTCGCGAAGAACAAGATTGCTTACGAAAGCGACGAAGCGAAAGAGTTCGCGAGCGCATTCTTTATGATGATGAACTACTACTCGATCGAGAAGAGCATGGAAATCGCCAAAGAACGCGGCGCAAGCTTCAAGGATTTCGATCGTTCCGAATACGCAAAAGGCACTTATTTCACCCGTTATATCGAAACGGATTTCCGTCCGTCATCGGATAAAGTAAAAGAACTGTTCGAAGGCATGGAAATCCCGTCTCCGCAGGACTGGGCTGAACTGAAAGAGAAAGTGCAAAAATACGGTCTGTACCATGCTTACCGCCTGGCTATCGCGCCAACGCAAAGCATCTCGTACATCCAAAACTCGACTTCGAGCGTTATGCCGATCGTAGAGCATATCGAGACTCGTACTTACGCGAACTCGACGACGTATTATCCGATGCCTTACCTGGCTCAAGATAACTACTTCTACTACAAATCGGCTTACAATATCGATCAATTCAAGCTGATTGACCTGATTTGGGAAATTCAGCAGCACGTGGACCAAGGCATTTCGACCGTCCTTCACGTGAACAGCAACGTAACAACCCGCGAACTGGCGCGCTTCTACATCTATGCCGCTCAGAAGGGGCTGAAATCGCTCTACTATACGAGAACGAAGCGTCTTTCCGTCGAGGAATGCACAAGCTGCGCCGTATAATTCGAACTAATGACAAGGCTGCCGGAAGAGGAGAATCGGAAAGCAGCCTTTAACCAAAGGAGCAGGATTGATGAAAGCAGTAAACTGGAACCGTCCGGATGACGATTTTACGCTTACCTTCTGGCAGCAGAACGTGATGCAATTCTGGACAGACGAAGAAATTCCACTTTCCGACGATAAAATGGACTGGATGGAAATGAGCGACATCGAGCGCACCGTATACAAAAACGTGCTGGGCGGACTGACGCTTCTGGATACGATTCAAGGCGGCGTAGGCATGCCGAAAATTCTCGAGCATGTGGACGGCCTGCAGCGCAAAGCGGTACTCGCGTTTATGTCCATGATGGAGCAGATCCATGCGAAGTCGTATTCCAGTATCTTTACGACGCTGGCTTCGACGGAAGAAATCGATGCCATCTTCCAGTGGGTAGAGACTAACGAGCAGCTGCAGAAGAAAGCAACCCTGATCTCTTCCTGGTACCAAGGCATTGAGACGAAGCAGCAGCTGTACAAAGCGATGGCCGCTTCGGTATTCCTGGAGAGCTATCTGTTCTACAGCGGCTTCTTCTACCCGCTTTACCTGGCTGGCCAAGGCAAAATGACAAGCAGCGGCGAGATTATCGACTTGATCCTCCGCGATGAAAGCATCCACGGCTTGTATGTTGGCGTTCTGGCGCAAGAGCTGTTTAACGAATTCACGCCGGAAGAGCAAGCTCAGCTGAAAGAAGAAGTGTTCGCCCTTCTGAACACGCTGTATGAGAACGAAGTGGTGTACACGGATAACCTGTACAGCCCGATTGGCCTGCAGGAGGACGTTAAAACGTACGTCCGTTACAACGCGAACAAAGCTTTGATGAACCTAGGCTTTGAACCGTACTTCCCGGAAGAGCCGGTCAACCCGATCGTGTTCAACGGCATCAGCACGCATACGAAGCAGCATGACTTCTTCTCGAAAAAAGGCAACGGTTATGTGCGTACCGTTCATATCGAGCAATTGCGCGACGAAGACTTTGTCTTCAATATGTAAGAGCATTTACAGCCGGCTTCCGAAGCCGGCTTTTTTTGTTTGCGCACGTTCGGAAAAAACAATTAAAACACTATCCTGAAAATGGTAATTCGTGATACACTAATGGCGAAATAAATGCTCATCCCAGCGTAGACCTACAATTATTTAGGGGGAGTTCGCTTGGACAACTGCTCTATCATTACGAAGCCTGCTATTCATTTGGCCGGCATCAGCTATTGCGGTCCTTATTCCGCATTCCCGGATGAAGCGATCCGGCTGCAGAGCGAGTTTTTATCCCGCAAGCATGAATTAAATACCGTATCCAAATCACCTGTTTTGTACAGCCCGTATTTCGGCAATGAAGTATTTGCTTCTTATTGGGCCTGTTATGAGGTGTATCATATGGAGGAGCTTCCGAAGGGCATGGTCCAGTTCACGATTCCGGAACACCGTTATGCCATGGTAGCAACCTCTAACAAACGGATTGGCGAAGCCTATGAGCAGCTGTTTGCCTGGATGAACGAACGGAAGCTGAACAAACACGACAGCGCGCTTGCGATTGAAGTATTTTACATTAACGAACGCCAATGGGAAGAGGAAGAAGTCGAGCTTCTAATTCCGCTAAAGGATGAATAATTAGATTACAACCTGCCTCTATTCGCGGCTGCTCCTCTTCGAGACGCGGCGATAGAGGTTTTTTCATATCTGCTGCCGCTTCTCCCAAGGAAGGATGCAGTCGTTTGCGGTTGTCGTTTATAATAAGGATAACAGGGAGGGCGGAAGATGAAACCGATTTATGTGGTGGATGCTTTTACAAGCGAGCCATTCCGAGGAAATCCGGCAGCGGTGTGCCTATGCGAGAAGCCGGAGGATGAACGGTGGATGCAGCAGGTGGCGGCGGAAATGAACCTGCCCGAGACGGCCTTTCTGGTTCCGATTGCTGACGGCTATGACCTGCGTTGGTTTACTCCGGAGACGGAAGTTGACCTTGGCGGGCATGCCACGCTTGCAGCCGCTTATATGCTGTGGCATACGGGGAGGCTGGGTTTCGATCAGACGGCCAGGTTTGTAACGAAGAGCGGGGTACTGACCGTGACTTACGATGCCGTTGACGGCTGGATGACGATGGACTATCCGGAAGAGATACCAAAGCCGGTGAATGCGCCGGAAGCTCTTATCCAAGGTCTGGGGTTAATTCCGCGTTATACGGCCAAAAACCGCCAGGATTATGTCGTTGAGGTGGATAGCGAACAAACCGTGCGCAGTCTAAGGCCGGATCAGCAGCAGCTTGCCGCGACAGGCGGAAGAGGAATCATTGTAACCGCCAAGGCAGCAGCCGGTGCGCCCTATGATTATGTAACGCGCGTTTTTTTCCCGAATGCGGGTATATTGGAGGATCCGGTCACGGGCCTGGCTCATTGCGCGCTTGCGCCGCACTGGGCCAGGAGGCTCCGCAAACAGGAGCTGACGGGTTATCAGGCCTCGAAGCGCGGCGGCATCGTGAAGGTGGCCGTGAACGGCAGCCGCGTTCTGTTGGCCGGCCAAGCGAAGATGATTTTGCAAGGAACATTGGAAGTCTAAGACTATTGAAAAACAAGGAGAGTTTGACTGCAATGAATTACGACGTGATAATATTCGATGCTGACGATACGCTATTCGACTACAAGAAAGCCGAGGACTTCGCTCTGACAAGCGTGTTCGAAGAATTCGGGGTTCAATCTCCGGATACCGACTATGTAGCCCTCTACCGGACCATCAATCAGGAGCTGTGGAATGATTTCGAAAAAGGGGCGATCTCGCTGGCCGAGCTCCGCGTAGAACGGTTCAGCCGGCTATTCGCCGGAACGGGTCTTACGATTGGTGCCGAGGAATTCAGCAACCGTTATCTCGGTTACCTTGGAGCAGGTGCGTACCTGATCGACGGAGCTGTGGAGCTTGTGGAAGAGCTCCGTTCGAAAGTAAGACTGGCGATTATTACGAACGGAATCCGGGAAGTGCAGCTGTCGCGTTTTTCCAAGGCTGGCGTGGATCACTATTTCGAGCATATTATCGTGTCGGAAGATACGGGTTATCAGAAGCCTCATATCGGCATCTTCGATTACGCGTTTAACAAGCTTGGCATTACCGATCCGGCGAGAGTGCTTATCGTTGGAGACTCGCTGACCTCCGATATTCAAGGCGGGCTGAACAGCGGCATTGATACTTGCTGGTACAATCCGCATAACAAGCCGAATGCGACGCCTGTTAAGCCGAAATTCGAAATCAAACAACTATCCGAGGTGCTGACTCTTCTATGACAAAGACGTATTCGTCGATTTTATTCGACCTGGACGGGACGTTAACGGATCCCAAGCTGGGCATTACAAGCGCTATTCAATATTCTCTAAGCAAATTCGGCATTCAAATCGATAATCTGGACGTGCTTGATCCCTTTATCGGACCGCCGCTTGCCGGCTCGTTTAAGGAGTTTTACGGCTTTACGGACGAGATGTGCACGGAGGCGATCAAATACTACCGGGAGTACTTCGCGGAACGGGGCATGTACGAGAACAAGCGGTACGAAGGCATTAAAGAAGTGCTGGCTGCCTTGAAGGAGCAGGGAGCTTCTTTATATGTGGCAACTTCCAAGCCTACCTTTTTCGCGGAAAAAATCATTGCTTACTTCGAGATAAGCGAATTTTTCGAGTTTATCGGCGGCAGCAACCTGGATAATACCCGCGTCGATAAAGGCGAAGTGATCGAGCATGTGCTGCTCTCCTGCGGTCTATCCGCGGAAGATGCTATTATGATTGGCGATCGCAAGCATGATATTATCGGGGCGAAGCGCCATGGCCTGGACTCGGTTGGCGTTGGCTACGGTTACGGCAGCGAAGAAGAGCTGAAGCTGGCTGAGCCGACGTATTTGGCAGCTACGGTGGATGAGTTGGGACAGCTGCTTGCGGGATTGGTAAGGAAGTAAATGTAATGCCCGCATTCCATTGGAAATGCGGGCATTTTTTGCTGCAGGACTGAGTGCTGCGGGGGCAAGCCGGCTTTGCGTCGCACGGAGAGGGCAGTAGCAGGTAAGTGCCTGCAATTTGGGTACCAGGGGAAGCTCGAGACGCTCGATGCGAGCTGTAGCAGGGAAAAAGGCTGCTATTTGGTTACCAG
This sequence comes from Paenibacillus glycanilyticus NBRC 16618, assembly GCF_004000805.1. Lineage (GTDB taxonomy): Bacteria > Bacillota > Bacilli > Paenibacillales > Paenibacillaceae > Pristimantibacillus > Pristimantibacillus glycanilyticus. The sequence continues at coordinate 5,760 of NZ_BILY01000037.1, read as the reverse complement.
GGTGCCCGCGAGACGGCGGATGCGAGCTGTAGCAGGGAAAAAGCCTGCTATTGAGGCACCAGGGGAAGCCCGAGACGGCGGATGCGAGCTGTAGCAGGGAAAAAGCCTGCTATTGAGGCACCAGGGGAAGCCCGAGACGGTCGATGAGAGCTATAGCAGGGAAAAAGCCTGCTATTGGGGCACCAGGGGAACCCCGAGACGTGTGACACATGCTGAAGTGGGGGGAGTCGAGGGGAGTTGCGCCGAAAAATGAAAGGGTCTTGTCTCCGGTATGGCATGCTGCCATCCGAGACCAGACCCTGTTTGTTTTAGGTAGATAATGCCTTCTTCTTGCTGGACGGCAGAGAGCTGAATAAGGAAACCTTGTTCTTGCCGGTTGTTTTGGAATGGTACATGGCTTCGTCCGCCAGCTTGATAAGCTGGATGACATCCTTGCCGTCTTTGGTGGTGCTGACGCCAACGCTCACCGTAACGATGGTTTCCTTTTCCACGCGGCTGCGGATCGACTCGGCGACACGGTCCGGCTTTACCCGGTCGGTCGAGATGCAGGCAAGCAGCTCTTCGCCTCCGTACCGGCCTGCAGCGCCAATGCCCGCCGATTCTTCCTTCATAATCTCAGCGACCTGCTTCAGCACGCCGTCGGCCTTGTGATGGCCTTGCGTATCATTCAGCTTCTTGAAGTTGTCGATGTCGCAGAAAATGACGGCGAGACCTTTTTGTCTCCGCATAATCTGTTCAGCCTTGGATGTGAAGTGCCTCCGGTTGTACAGGCCCGTCAAGCCATCCGTAATCGAAGATTGATAAGTCATCATCAGACGTTCAATGACCCACTCGAACAGCAGAAGGAACAGCTGCATGAAGTAGACGATCGGAAGGAAATAACCGAGCAGCACCAGCCAATCCACGGAACCGTGAAAGACGTAGCCGTCAGCAATTCTAGACAGATCGAGAATAAAATAAGTAATAAGGCTCGCCGAAAATTTGCCGTTCATCTCGGCGCCTTTGCTGCCAAGAAGGATCATGAAGGTTACGATCAAAGAATAGAAATCGAGTCCAAGGAGACGGTATTGCCCTCCCGGCAGCAAAGCGTCATCCGAAGGATCCATGAACACGGACTGCACCGCGGCAATAACAAAGGTTAAGACGATCAGCAGTACAAAAGGCATAACTTTTATTTGCGCGCCGCGATGAGTATATAATTTCATGTATACAAAGTTTATAATGATAAAAGAGACGATCTGCAAAATCATTGAAACGATATGCAGCCATGGCGGAAGCTTCTGCCCGGGATAAGCAAGCATGGCAAGTATGGTGTTCTGAACCATAAACAGCGGGATCGTCAGGGTAAGATACCGGTAGATGCGTTTGTTCCGATAGCTGGTATACAACCGGGTTGACATGAAAAGCATCAATATAAGGATGATAATGACACAAGCGGAAGAGATAAGTTGGCCATTGGGCCCGGTTAGCCAGGTTAAGATTGTCATAATGAAGTATCACCATATCCTATGGAGTGTTGCTTTACAGAAACATATGTTCTAATATATCATGATTTACGTGATGGTAAAAGCATAACCCAAGAACGATTCTGTTAATAAAGCACTCTATCTAATAATTAAGATATCGGATTTTGACAGGGTAAAATTAAAGATGAGCAGCTGCTTTATGAAGAAAAACGGAGGTTTGCGAAGCTAAGAATTGCTTCACAATTTATCCTTGCGAAGTAAAAATCATTACAATAGCAGGTAAACATGCTATTGTGCGACAATTTTTTTTAGGAGGAAGGACATTGAATATACTGCAGGCTTTGTTTTTTCCGCCGGAACAACCGGGCGGCGTGTCCTCCATGGTGCCCTATATTCAAGAGCGTTTTTTGAAACTAGGCTGGCAAATGGAATTATTCTCGCTTCCGAAGCGGGTAAGAGGAAAAGGACAAGAGGAAATCGTATTTGAAACCTTCGATGTGACGCCGTTTCTCGGTGATCCTATCGTAGATAAATATTTGCAGACGATGCGGGACTACATTTGGTGGACGCGACTGCGGTTGAAGCGTTCCTATGATATCATTCATGCGCATCACCCGATTGCTGCGCTTGTCATGAAGCAGCTGTTCCCCGATACGCCGGTCATGATGACGATTCACTCCTCCTTCGAACGGGAGCTTGTCCTGAACGGTAAAATCGAAGAAAATAGCATTGCGCACCGCTTCCTGACTTCCATTTACGGCGAGCTGGAAGCCAAGCTGGACCGTCTTTTGACGGTATCGGATTCATTCCGGACTTATCTATCTCCTTATATGAAGGATTCTTCCGCTATTAAGGTTATTCCTAACGGCTTCGACGAAAAGCGGTTCAAGCCGATTGCCCACGAGAATGCCGTTCCGCAGTTCATCACGGTATGCCGCCTGGTACCTGCGAAAGGTCTGGATATTCTGCTGCACGCCTGCGCGGAATTGAAGCATCGCGGTCATCCGTTTGTCCTGCATATTATCGGGGACGGTCCGATTCGGGAAGAGCTGGAGCAGCTGGCGGTCGAGCTGGATTTATACGACGATATTATATTTTACGGCTACATGCTTCATCCGGAAGAATTCATGCCGTTCTTCGACGTCTTTGTTCTGCCGTCGCGCGCGGAAGCTTTCGGCTCCGTGTTTGCCGAGGCGGCCTTATGCTGGCTTGCCTTGGTCGGAACCAATGTCGGCGGTATCGCCGAGCAAATCGAAGACGGCGTAAACGGCCTGCTGGTACCGCCGGAAGATGCGCCTGCCCTTGCGGATGCGCTTGAGAAGCTGGTAACGGATCCGACCTACAGGTACAATCTGGCGCGTACCGGCTGGGACAAGGCGAAAAAGGTCTATTCGCTTCAGCGGGTAATCTCGCAGATGAAGAAAGTTTACTTATCGTTGAAACCGGAGGAATAATCGTGACGGTTCCTTTTCGATTTATACACGCGGCAGACCTGCATCTGGATAGCCCTTTCCGCGGCATGAGCAGGGTGCCGGATGCGCTGAAGGAGAAGCTTCAAGCTTCGACCTTCGGCGCCTTGCGGCGGTTAACGGATACGGCCATTCGGGAGCAGGTTGATTTTATCGTCATCTCCGGCGACTTGTATGATGAGGCGGACCGCTCGCTGAAAGCGCAGTTTCTTCTATTAAAAGAGTGGGAGCGGCTGCAGCATTACGGAATATCCGTTTTTGTCATACACGGCAATCATGATCCGCTGAACGGCGCAAGGGCGGAGCTGAAGCTGCCGTCCAATGTGACGCAATTTGGAGCAAATGGCATGGAATATCGGCCGGCTTACTGCAGAAACGGTGAGCTGGCTGCTTTTGTTTACGGGATGTCCTACGGGAAACGGCATGTTACGGAAAATTTGGCCGCCCGTTATTCGCCGGTTGAAGGGGCGCCGTTTCATATCGCTATGCTTCATGGCAACGTAAACGGAGATCCATCCCATGATCCTTATGCGCCGTGCTCGCTGGAGGAGCTAACCGGCAAAGGCTTTGATTATTGGGCGCTTGGACATATACATACAAGGAAAGTCCTGCATGAATATCCGCATGTCGTGTATTCAGGCAATATACAAGGCCGCAATCCGCGGGAGACCGGACCGAAGGGCTGTTACCTGGTAGAGGTTTCAACTTCACGGGCGGTTGAGCTGACCTTTATTCCGCTGGATGATATTCGCTGGCTGGACGCGGCACTGTCGATTAACGATCTGCATACGGAGCAGGAGCTGCTGCAGCGCTTGGAAGAACAAGCGGAGCAGCTTGCCGCCCAGGGTGACGGACGGTTCGTTATGGCTCGTCTTACGCTGGAAGGGCAAGGTCCGCTGCATCCTAAGCTATCGGAGACGATTACCATGCGGACCTTGTTGGAGCAGCTGCAGTCAGGCTCGTCGCATGCATGGGTCTATGCGCTTGAGGTCCATACGCGTGCGGGGCTGCGTTTGACGGAGCTTGAGGACGAGAACAGCTTTGCCGGCGAGCTATACAGGCTGACGCGGCGGTTGGAGCAGGATTCGGACGCTTGGAGACAAGAAGCGGCAGCCGCCGTGGCGCCGCTCTCCGGTCATGCCAAGCTGGGAAGACTTCTCCGCGGGCACTGGGACGAGCTTCCCCAGCAATGGCTGGAGCAAGCTAGGGAGCATGTGCTTGGATTGCTAGCCGCGGAAGGGAGGAAGGACGAATGAAGCTGCTGGAAATCCGGGTCGACGGCTTTGGCCAGCTGCAAGGGTTACGCTGCAGGCTGGACGGTCCTTCCGTTGTTTTATACGGCATGAACGAGGCCGGAAAAAGTACGCTGTTCGGATTTATCCGGACTATTCTATTCGGTTTTGCAAGGCGGAATCAGCCGGCCGAACGGCAAGAACCCGTTAATGGGGGCAACCACGGAGGACAGCTGGTATTTCAGGATACGGAAGGCTATACCTTCATAGCGGAGCGTTATGCACATGTGAACGGAGGCCGCCTAAAGCTTAGGCGGATCAGCCATGCGGAGCATGACCTTTCATCCGATGAGGAGAGCTGGCCAACCCAGGAGGAATGGGAGCAGCGGTTTCTTGGCGGGACCAACGAACAGCTGTTTCGCGAGCTGTATGCCATCACCTTAACGGAGCTGCAGCAGGTTGGGGCGTTATCGCATGAGGAGCTAGGCCGGTATTTGTACCATGCCGGATGGGAGAATGGCAAGGCTATTGCGGCGGCCGAGAAAAAGCTGCAGCTTGAAATGGAGCAGCTGTTCAAGCCGCGCGGGGCTAACCAACAGATCAACAAGCAGTTAAAGACGCTGGAGAAAACCGAGCAAGAGCTTCGGGAGCAGGTTGATGCGATTCAGGCATACAATGGGCTCCAGCAAGAGCTGGAACGGCTTGACCGGGCGCTGGAACGGCTTGAGGAGGAGCAGCCGCATCGGCAGTCTGCCCTTCAGCTGGCAGGAAAAGCCCATGCGATAAGACCGTTATGGCTCAGGCAGCTTGAGCTTGGCCGAGAGCGGGAAGGGATTGCGGATGCCCAGCGGATTACGGCGGAAGCGGAGCATGGCTGGAATGAGCTGCGGAAGGAGCAGAGAAGCCGTGCGCAAGAGCAAGAACAAGTAGAGCAGGAGCAGCAGCTGGTCGCGCATAAGCGCCAGACCATTCAGGTAGACATAGAGCTGCTGGCCCGAAAAGAAGAAGCCGAAGCTTTGCTGCTCGAGAGCGAACGGATGCAGCTTCTGAGAGAAGACAGGATTACGCTCGCGGCAGAGCTGCAATCGGAATCCGAAGCTTTAACCAGGCTCCTCGGCCGCATCGCCCCGAATTGGGGAGAGCAAGAGCTGCTGGATTTGCAGTTAACCGTAGCCGACCGGGAATATGTACGCGGGCAGAGACAGCTTGAGACGGAAGCCGGACGAAGCTCGGAAAGGCTCAACGCCGATCTGCAGGCTGTTATCCAGCAGGAGAGAGAGGCCGCGCAGCAGCTTGCCGAGGCGGAAGCCGAGCTAGCGCGCGCGGAAGCAGCGGCAGGCGGGCGCAGCGTACTGGGCAGCGCCGCGTTCCTGCCTCAGACGAGCGACGCTATGCGCGCAGCATGGAACAGCTGCGACGCCGCGCTGCGCGAGTGGGAGCTGGAGCGGCTGCAGGCACCAGCCGCCCGGGAGGCAGCGGGCCAAGGCTCAGCCGGCCCGCTATGGATTGGCGCGGCGCTGGCGGGAGGCGCCGCCGTTGCCCTTGGCGCCGCCTCGCTTGGCGGCGGCGCTTTCCCCGGCGCAGCCGGCGCTG
>NZ_BILY01000036.1 GCF_004000805.1 Paenibacillus glycanilyticus NBRC 16618 | reverse complement strand
TGAAGAACCTGCCGCATTTCGCGGCAGGTTTTTTGTTTTGTCCCGGTATTTATTGATGATAATAAGAGGCTTCGTTTTTTTGGAGGCGGAGAATGCCGTCTTTACGCTGCTTGCGGAAGGCAAGAGATAAGAGTATGCGAGGGACGATAAGCCATAAATGCCAGCAGAGGATGCTGATCAAGAGGGACGGCTGGATCCATGGATACATAACCGCAACTGCGCAGAGGCCAATCCAGAAGAGATGGCGGTGTACGCGGCGGTATAGGGCAAGGCGGATATCGTTGGCGGGCTTAAAGCCGAACCATGGCGGCGTAATCCCCCAAACCCAGCGCCGGTCTACGGCATCGTCTACGCGTATAAAGGCAAGCAGCAGTATAACAAGATGAATGACCTGTATGATGGCAAAGCCAAGGAGCCAACTGAACAAGCCGTCCATGCGGTACATCAGCAGCTGGAAGGCCAGCAGGATGACTGCAATGAGGATATGGCTTTGGACTAGCTCAGGGCGGATGACTTTCCTCCGGACTAGCTTATATTGATAGATCGTGGCCGCTTGCTGTTCCAATAAGGATTGACGCATATTGTACTTCCCTTCTTCGTTACTCAGGTAGTATATCGGCAGTTTTGGATTCACCAATTAGGCGGATGCTGCATACGATATAGAAATATTTGAAATGGGCTATGAAACAAGTATAAACCGCTAGAATATATGCCATAATAATAGCTATATAGGATGACAGAAAGGCGGGATGGGTATGTCGGAGGAACGTGCGCTTCATTGCATTATATGCGGGGAGCATAAAGCAGAGGGAGAAGGGATCCGCATCGTCTCTGAGTTTATTTGCGAGTCATGCGAATCCGAAATGGTTCGGACAGACGTTAAGGACGCCAAGTACCCTTTCTTTATTCATCAAATGAAACAGATTTTTATTGAGAAAAACGCCTGAGCGGAGTCCTTCTAATAGGATGCCGCTCTTTTTTTGTGCCTAAATCCGTTACAATAGACGAATAATAGATAGAAGGGAAGCTTTTAGACCATGAACCGATCGCACGCCCCTTTGTTCGAAGCATTAGTACAGCATTATGAGACGGAGCCGGTTGGATTTCACGTACCTGGGCACGGATATGGGCATATATATGAGCAGGAACAAAACCAAGCAATGAATTGGCTGTCCGGCATGATGAAGCTGGATGTGACGGAGCTGTCCTCTACCGATGATCTGCATCATCCGGAGGCATCCATAGCGGAAGCGCAGAGGCTTGCAGCGCAATGCTTCGGGGCTGATGAGACCCTTTTTCTCGTAGGGGGAAGCACATCCGGAAATCTGGCGATGATCCTTGGAGTATGCGAGCCTGGCGATCTCATGATCGTTCAGCGTAATGTCCATAAGTCAGTCCTTAACGGATTAAAGCTAGCAGGGGTGAGAGCGGTATTTGTCATGCCTAGAATGGATGAGGAAACGGGATTGCCAACAACCCCTTCATTAGAGAGCATAGAACAAGCGCTTAAGCTGTATCCCGAAGCTAAAGCCGTGATGCTGACTAATCCCAATTATTACGGCATGACTGCTAATCTGACGAGCTATGCGGAGCTCATACATGGCTATAATAGTATGCTGCTTGTAGACGAAGCGCATGGCGCGCATTACGGATTACACTCTTCATTCCCCGAGTCGGCTATGCAGGCCGGTGCGGACGCTGTTGTACAGTCTACTCATAAGACGCTGTCCGCCTTAACGATGGGAGCAATGCTTCATCTGAAGGGGGACCGGATTCCAAGAGAATCGATAAAAGAAGTACTAGCCGCGATTCAGAGTTCAAGTCCGTCTTTTCCGATTATGGCATCCCTTGATGTTGCGCGCGTTATGGTAGACCGGTATGGGGCAGCATGGTTTGAACCGGGAATTGCTTCCGTACAGGCATTCCGGTCTTGGATAGAGCAGGAGGAAGGGGCCTTGAAGGTGCTCCCGACCAATCAAAGCTCAGAAGCTTACGATAACTTGGATCCGCTAAGAGTTGTTTTATGGGATCGTACAGGGACCGTCACCGGCTTTGAACTGCAAAAGCTGTTGGAGGAGCAGGGCTGCTGGGCGGAGATGGCGGATATCAAGCATGTTGTATTGGTGTGGGGATGCCGGACAGGAGATGACGCTAGGTTAAAGCTCCAGGCTGCCTGCAAACAGATCGAACACATCATCAGAAACAGCTCAATCAAGAGCGTAAGAGTTTCAACAAGTTCCTATCCGGGTATTGGTTTCTCAACTCCGCAGAAGCCGGTAGAATGGAGCCGGAAAAAGAGGGAGCAGCTAAGGCTGCCGTTGGTAGAGTCAGAGGGCTATGAGGTCGCGGAAATGGTTGTACCTTATCCTCCGGGGATACCGATTCTTTACCCGGGAGAAGCGTTGACCAAAGAGATGATAGGGTATATTTCGACATTAGCCGAGACTGGAGCCAAGTTTCAGGGAGCGGTCGACAGCAGGATGCAGACAATTGCCGTATATTCGCGTTAATTAGGTTAAAATAAGTAGTACAAGGGTATTCGCTTTGTTAGAACTTTGTTAAAATATATACTATACACAACTATAGTGTTGAGTAGCATAAGGTTAGGAGCCATACGAGGTTGAATAAGGGAATCTTTATTACCATAGAAGGCGGCGAGGGTGCCGGCAAAACAACACTGATTGAGCAGCTCGCGCATACGATGCAGCAGCGGGGCAAAACCGTTATTACGACCCGCGAGCCAGGCGGCATCCCGATCGCGGAGCAGATCCGTTCCGTTATCCTGGACTGTAACCACACGGGAATGGATGCGCGCACGGAAGCCTTGCTGTATGCGGCATCAAGACGCCAGCATTTGGTCGAGAAGGTTGTGCCGGCGCTTGCGGACGGTCAGATTGTCATCTGCGACCGTTTCGTGGACAGCAGCCTCGCTTATCAGGGCCATGCCAGAGGACTGGGCATGGAGGAGGTATGGTCGATCAACCGTTTTGCGGTGGATGGAGCCATGCCTCAGCTTACGATTTACATGGATATCGATCCGGAGGTTGGATTAGCCCGGATCAGAGCCGCAGGCGAACGCGAAGTCAACCGCCTGGACCTGGAGTCGCTTGCTTTTCACCAGCTAGTGCGGGAAGGCTATAGGAAGCTGCTAGAGCAGTTTCCGGAGCGGATCGTGAAGGTTGATGCGGGAAAAGCGGCAAATGCTGTACTGGAAGAAGTTATTTTGACGATTGACCGCAGATTTAAAGGATTTTTCGCAGCCGATGTGCAATAAACAACGTAGGAATGACTTCGTGCCTGTTCTATTAACCTAACCAATTGGGAGGAATGAGGATGAAATTAGTCATTGCGATTGTACAAGATAAGGACAGCAACCGTTTGTCGAATGCTCTTGTGAAGGATGGCTTCCGCGCTACCAAGCTTGCAAGTACAGGGGGATTCCTTCGCGCAGGCAATACAACGTTTATGATTGGTATAGAAGATGAGCGTGTTCACGAGGTACTGCAAGTGATCAGTTCGAACTGCAAGGTGAGAGATCAGCTGGTTACGCCTGTTTCACCGATTGGCGGTTCGACCGATTCGTACATTCCTTTCCCTGTAGAGGTGCAAGTGGGGGGAGCGGCGGTATTCGTCGTACCTGTTGAGCGGTTCGAACATTTCTGATTGGACGTGAATAGCGATGAAAATCGATCAAAGCTGGCGTCCGCTCGGCCAGAACCGTGCAGGCGGAGATACGGCGACGAAGCCGGCTCCTGCCAGAAGCTTCTCTGACGCCCTGGTACAGCAGGATGCCATGCGGACGCAGGAGCAGCTGCAGCAGAAGCTTACGGAAATTCATAATCAAGGCGAGCGTCTGGCCAGAACGATGACGGTCCGTGAGCTGAAGATGTACCGGCAGATGGTGAAGCGGTTCCTGGAGGATACCGTCAAACGCGGGATCGGGCTGAAGGAGCTGCGCGGTTTTGATCGAAGAGGCCGGACCAAGCGATACAAGCTGCTCGATGAAATTGATTCGGCGCTGGTATCCATGGCAGAGGAGCTGCTGGAGACGGAACAAGGCAGGCTCGAGCTGCTTGGCCGGATCGGAGAAATTCGCGGACTTCTAATTAATTTATTGTTTTAGAAAGGGTAAGCAGCAATGAGCATGGAACAAGTAGCCGGCCAATGGAAAGCGAAGCGAATATTAAAGCATGCGCTGCAGAGCGACAAGGTTTCGCATGCTTATTTGTTCTACGGCCCTTCCGGTACAGGAAGAAAGGCTATGGCCAGAGCCTTCGCCAAGGCACTCTTTTGCACGTCTGGCGGGGATGACGCCTGTGATCATTGCCTGGAATGCCGTAAATTCGAGAATGGGAATCAGCCGGATCTGCTGACCATTACGCCGGATGGGCAATCCATCAAGATTGATCAAATACGCGAGCTCCAGCGCGAGCTTGCTTACCGGGGAAGCGGTACTTCACGGAAGGTATATATTGTCGAACGCGCGGAGACAATGACCCTTCAGGCAGCGAATAGTCTGCTTAAATTTTTGGAGGAGCCGCTTTCTCCTATTGTTGCCATACTAATTACGGATAATGGACAAGCCGTGCTTCCAACCATTCGTTCAAGGGCGCAGTGGGTGCCATTCCTGCCGTTCTCGGCAAACGAAATGCTGCAGTCTCTCGTTAACGAGGGAGCACCGCCGACTCTGGCCCGCGCAGCCGTTCAATTGAGCTCCGGACTGGATGGTGCTAGAGAGATTATCCAACAGAATCAGTTTGCAGAAATCAGAAACGTAGTGATACAATTAGGGAAGGAGAGTCTGACCCGATTCACCGCGGGAATGCTCACCGCCCAGCAGCAATTTTTCAAAACGGACCTTGCGGGTGAAACGCAGCTCATGCTGTCGTTACTTGTATTATGGTTCAAAGACATGATTCAATTTCAGGCCGGAAGGCAGGAAAGTATTGTTTATATAGATCAGTTGGACTGGATTGGCAAGCATGCGTTTAACCGCCCGATCGAGAGCTGGATTGCTTGTATCGAGCATACGCTTGAAGCGGGTAAAAAAATACGTTCCAACGTATCTCCGCAGCTTGCTGTCGAGCAACTATTGGTAAACCTACAGGAGGGCTAAATCCTTGTATAACGTTGTCGGTGTCCGCTTTAAGAAAGCGGGCAAGATTTATTACTTTGATCCAGCCCTGCACCCCGTGGACAAGGACCAGCATGTAATTGTCGAAACGGCCAGGGGGATCGAATACGGTAAAGTCGTGGTCGGACAGAAAGAAGTCGGTGAAGAAGACGTTGTCCTTCCGCTGAAGAAAGTGATCCGGATTGCCAGCGAGGTAGATGCGAAGGTCGTGGAGGAGAACCGTGCCGCCGCGAAGAACGCTTTTGCCACCTGCTTGGACAAGATAAGAGATCATCAGCTCAGGATGAAGCTGGTTGATGTGGAATTCACGTTCGACCGGAACAAAATCATTTTCTATTTTACGGCTGAAGGAAGGGTCGACTTCCGCGAGTTGGTAAAAGATTTGGCCAGTGTGTTCCGTACGCGTATCGAGCTTAGGCAAATCGGCGTACGCGACGAAGCGAAGATGCTTGGGGGCATCGGGCCATGCGGGCGTGTATTATGCTGCTCTTCTTGGCTCGGGGATTTCGAACCGGTATCCATCAAGATGGCCAAGGATCAGAACTTATCGCTAAATCCTACGAAGATCTCGGGGTTATGCGGCCGTCTTATGTGCTGCTTGAAATATGAGCATGACAATTACGAAAGCGTGCGGGAGGAGCTTCCTTCCGTTGGCAAAATCGTCGTCACGTCTTATGGCGAAGGCAAAGTAACGGGCATCAACGCTTCCACGAAGTCTGTGTACGTGCAGTTGTTCGATGTGTCGGGTAAACCGAAGGAGCTGCCGCTCGACGATGTGGTTGTGAAGGAAAATTGAACGACTACGTTTGAAAGCTCTGGGGTGAAAGCTTGGAGAACAAAGAAATCTTTAATCAAATGGATGAATTAGAAAGCCGGATGGGTGATTTCCATGTTCATCTGGGCGTTCTGAAGCAGCGTGTGAAAGAACTGCTGGAGGAAAATCAGCAGCTAAGCATGGAAAACGAACAGCTGCGCAAAATATTGAAAAGAGAGACGTCGCCGAAGCCAAAGTCGACTGCAAGCCGCCAAGGGGGACAAGCTGTCCAGCCTGTCCGCCGGGAGGTTGCAGTGCATGCGGAGGAAGATACGGTTCACGATACATCGCAGCAAGCCGGTCTCGTCGGTGAGGCGCATGATAATTTGGCTAGGCTGTATCACGAAGGATTCCACATCTGCAACGTATATTACGGGCATTTGAGGACAGAAGGAGATTGCTTGTTCTGCTTATCCTTCCTTAATAAATAATAGAACATTGCAAGTATACCGTCCTTGTCTATGAAGGGCGGTATCTTTATGTCAGGGGAGTTAGGACAAAGGTGCGGGAAGTAAGACTGGAACCAAATGAACGAATTGATGATTTGATGACGGAGACGGGTCTCCATATCATCCAAAGCCGGGAAGTATTCAGCTTCTCCCTGGATGCGGTGCTGCTATCGAAGTTCGCTACCATTCCGAAGCGCGGACGAATTCTTGATCTCTGCACGGGAAACGGGGTAATCCCGATGCTGCTGACGACCAGGACCGATGCGCGGATCGATGCGGTTGAGATTCAGCCAAGACTAGCGGACATGGCAAGGCGCAGCGTAGCGATGAATAACCTGTCGGAGCAGGTCTCTATTATAGAGGCGGATCTGAAAATATTCATGAAAGAAGCCGGCAATGGTATTTATGACGCCGTAACGGTCAATCCTCCATACATGGCGGTAAAAGCAGGCGACTCCAACGAGAATGATCATTACGCAATCGCCCGTCATGAAATACATTGCACGCTGGATGATGTCGTTCATGCCTGCGCAAGGCTTGTCCGTTCGGGAGGAAAGGTGGCTATGGTTCACCGTCCTTCGCGGTTTATCGATATTATGGAGACGATGCGGAAATACCGTCTTGAGCCCAAGCGCGTGCAGTTCATCCATCCCAATGCGCAAGGGGAGGCCAATATGGTATTAATAGAGGCGATACGCGACGGCAAGCCGGAGCTTAGGCTGCTGCCGCCGGTCTTTGTATACGAATAAACAATATTACGGACGGGAGGGAGCAAGGCAATGATACAAATTCAAAAAAGCTTTAAAGATCAAGCGGATAACGATTATGGTATCCTATATTTGGTAGGTACTCCGATTGGCAATCTGGAGGATATGACTTACCGGGCAATCCGGACTTTAAAAGAAGTGCAGCTTATTGCGGCTGAAGATACAAGGCAGACACGCAAGCTGCTTACGCATTTCGAGATAGCCACCAGATTGGTCAGCTATCATGAGCATAATAAGCAGGCTAGCGGAAGCGAGCTTATCCGTCTATTGATAGAAGGACAGTCTATTGCGCTTGTCAGCGATGCAGGCTTGCCTGCCGTTAGTGATCCAGGGGCTGACCTTGTTAAAGATGCCGTGGAAGCGGGTATAAAGGTAGTACCTATACCGGGAGCGAATGCGGCCTTATCGGCGCTGATCATATCGGGACTCCCGACCGACAGGTTCATGTTCACGGGATTTCCCCCAAGGGATAAAAAGCCGCTTGCCGAATGGCTGACCCGTCTATCCCGTCAAGAAGGGACGCTTATGATGTATGAATCTCCCCATCGCCTGAAGAAGACGCTGGACGCTATGCTGGAACACTGGGGCGATCGGCGGATTGCGATGGTTAGGGAGCTTACTAAGCGCCATGAAGAGGCTGCGCGCGGAAGCATATCCGAATGTCTTGCTTTTCTTGAGGAGAATCCTCCCCTGGGAGAATACTGCCTTATTATTGAAGGGGCAGCTGCAGGATCGGGGGATGCGGGAGATAACGGAGAGATTTGGTGGACAACACTTGGGCTTGAAGAGCATGTCGCCCATTACGAGAATGAAGGCATCGACCGCAAAGAAGCCATTAAAAAAGCGGCCCAAGACCGTGGCCTGCCGAAGAGGGAAGTCTATAACGCAGTTAATCGCTAGATTACTGCGTTATTTGGGCAAAAAAAGACCTTCCTGGCCGGGTTCTAGCACAGGAAGGCATCAAGGAGTATAAAAAGGTTAGAATTAACAAGTTGGTGTATTTCTATTATAACCTATATTTCTTATTTTGTCACAGGAGAAGGCATCTCAGATAAACAAATATGGCAAACAATTTTGCCTTTGAAGTAGGATACGTTTTCCGCATTGCCGCAGAAGATACATGCAGGCTCGTATTTCTTAAGCATAATACGCTCGCCGTCTACATAGATCTCCAGAGCATCTTTCTCGCCAATACCAAGGGTACGGCGCAATTCGATTGGAATAACAACACGACCCAATTCGTCGACTTTACGTACAATACCAGTAGATTTCATCATGATTTTGTTTCTCCTCTCAGGAAATTACATTTCGTCACTATTCGACATAGTTTTTCTTTTTATGGCTACTATAATACCAACGATTCCCATAATAGTCAACCGAGAAAGTCTTTAATAGAGCTTACTAGACCTATATTTACGGGAATTTGACTCTATAGCAAGGTCATATTAATCTTACTATAGAATACAACAGCTTCGACAATTTGGAAACTATATTACGACAGTATTCGACATTCTACCAGAGTTTTGTGTCGAAACCATGAACAAAGGGGTTGAAAGGGCGAGTGAATCAGCAGCTGACCGAAGAGAAGGTTTTTAAGGATCCGGTGCACAAATATATTTACGTGCAGGATCAGACGGTGTGGGATTTGATCAACACGAAGGAGTTTCAGAGGCTTAGACGAATTCGCCAGCTTGGGACCTCTTATTTGACCTTTCATGGCGCAGAACACAGCCGCTTCTCCCACTCCTTAGGGGTTTATGAAATAACGAGGAAAATCATCTCTCAATTCGAGCGTAACGAGTATCCGGGCTGGCCGGCGGAGGAAAGACTGCTGGCTCTCTGCGCCGCTCTTCTGCACGACGTTGGCCATGGGCCTTTTTCTCATTCGCTGGAGCAGGTATTCGACACTCATCATGAGCAATGGACCTGTGCGATTTTGCTGGAGGATACGGAAGTTAACCGCGTGCTGCGCCGCGTATCGGAGGATTTCCCGGAGAAGGTAGCCTCGGTAATCAGCAAGACGTACCCGAACCCGATCGTTGTAAGCCTGATTTCCAGCCAGATGGATGCGGACCGGATGGACTATCTGCTGCGCGATGCTTATTTTACGGGAGTCAACTACGGCAACTTCGACCTGGAGCGGATTTTGCGCGTCCTGCGTCCCGTTCAGGGCAAGATTGTCGTAAAGGAAAGCGGGATGCATGCCATTGAGCATTACTTAATGTCCCGTTACCAGATGTATTGGCAAATTTATTTCCATCCGGTTACCCGGAGCTCGGAGATTATACTAAGGCAGATCACCCGCCGGGCCAAGGAGCTGTACGACAGCGGCTATACCTTTTCGTGGATGCCGGGACCCATTAACAAGCTGCTTGACGGCAGCATTACGGTGCCGGATTATTTGAAGCTGGACGAGGCCTACATGCAGACGATTTTCTCGTTATGGACCGAAGAGAAGGATGCATTGCTCGCCGGGTTGTGCGACCGGTTCCTCAATCGCCAGCTCTACAAATACATTACGCTTGATGATCCGGGGGATTCTTTATTGGAAGAAGCGGCTCTGGAGTTCATCGCGATCGGTCTTAACCCGGACTACCATATGGAAATCGATTTCCCGTTTGACCAGCCTTACGACATTTATCGCCCCGATGCGAAAAAAGGCGGGAAAGAGGATAAAGCGCCGATTTTGCTGCTTAACGAAGATAACACCTTAAGCGAAATATCGGTGAAATCCGACATTGTACGATCCATCAGCGGACTGCATCAAGGCCAGTATCATATCTATTACCCGATCGAGCCCCTGCTCGCCGCTGCTGACCGGTTAAGCCGGGCTGTCCGGGAATTATTCAAAATTTAACTCTATATATAGAAGGAGCTTGCAGCTAAGATGATATCTTTATTCGACACGCATACCCACCTGGACTCTCCGCAATTCGACAACGACCGTGCCGAAGTTATCGAAAGAGCGCGTGCTGCCGGTGTCGATTTAATGATCAATATCGGTTTCAACCGCGAAACAATTCCAACGACGATGGAGCTTGCGGAAAAATACGATTTTATTTACGCAGCAGTTGGCTGGCATCCGGTGGACAGCGTTTTCATGGAGCCGGGGGATCTGGAATGGATCGAGCAGCTTTGCGCCCATCCGAAGGTTGTAGCCATAGGGGAAATTGGTCTTGATTACCACTGGGATACCTCTCCGAAGGATGTGCAGCACCGGGTATTCCGGGATCAAATTCGCCTAGCCAGGAAGCTGGGTAAGCCGATTGTCATCCATAACCGGGATGCGCATGAGGACATTGTCCGTATTCTGAGGGAAGAGAAAGCGTCTGAAGTCGGAGGGGTTATGCACTGCTACTCCGGCAGCTGGGAAACGGCAAAAATGTGCCTCGATATGAACTTCTATATTTCGTTCGGCGGACCGGTCACTTTCAAAAATGCAAGGGTGCCAAAAGAGGTGCTTGCGAACGTTCCGCTTGACCGTCTTCTTATCGAAACGGACTCCCCATATTTGTCTCCACATCCATTTAGAGGGAAGAGAAATGAGAGCTCGTATGTGTCCCTGGTCGCAGAGGCAGCAGCGGAAATAACAGGAAAATCCAAGGAGGAAATCGCAGTTATTACAAGCGCAAACGGTAAAAAATGTTTTGGTATTGTTTAAAAACGGATTAAAACCGCTGAAATAAGGACTATAGCGGCGATAAAACTCTTTTTACTTGTTGGAATCGCCGATATTTGCCTTCAGAATCCTAAAATTTCGTTAAAATCGTCTTTTAACGCATCTTTACAATTCTGTGGTCAGGAATGTATGATTTTTCTCAGAGCTTTAACTTTTGTATTGGATTTCCAGTTTGCGCTTAATCTCCGAAAGCCGGAGAGCGGGGGAACCAACGACAGCGGATGCGTAGTTAAGACGTCTTGAAGCATCGCGTGGCGTATGAATTCTTCAGGGGTGAATTTTGCGGCGATTGCCATGAGCATTCGTTCCGCGGATAGGGCAGCTCTCTCGCCCGAACCCGTCAGCTAACCTCGTAAGCGATTATAGAGAGCGATCAACCTCGTGTATTCACCTTTTCCTGAATGTTTGATTACCCAGGAAGCCACGATCAGATCCTCTGTCGAAGGCTTCTTTTTATTTTCGATTTTCGCTATTCGGAAATAGTCTTTACAGGGTAAATCTTGGAGGTGGGAGGCCGTAACACTGGAGCGTGCTTGTCACGCCAATATACTTAATAGTCGCGTCAATAGTATCATGCGTAACAGTTTGGCGGCGGGGCTATGAAGGAGGACCGATAGAAGTGGGAATGATCCAGGCTAAGGAGACCCATGGGAAGCGATCATCCAGCATGACTTTCGCATTGCGATGGAAGCATGAAAACTTGCGTTTAATTGTTCTGAGTGCAATTATCTCAATCGCTATGACTTTCATGTTTTTGGTGTTGTTGTACGGATCGGCTGATAAGAGCGTATCCGTAGTAGTGAACGGACAAGAAACTGTTGTTAAGACAAAACAATGGGTCCTGCAACGCCTACTGGATGAACAAGCTATAACGGTTGGACCCTATGACGAGGTATCTCATCCTCTGAATGCGTCCATCAAAGACGGAGACCGCATCGAAATCAAGTACGCGGTTCCGGTTACCGTAAAAGCAGATGGCAAAACATCGACGGTGTACACGACAGAGAAAACAGTACAGGCGGCGATCGGGAAATTAAATATTCCTGTCCGCGATCAAGATAAAGTTATCCCGTCTCTCGATACTCAGATTTCGAAGGCAATGACGGTGACCGTTACCCGCATCGATACCAAGGTAGCAGAGAATGAACGGACTTTGCCGTTCTCGATCGTAAAGAAACAAGATCCTACCCTCGAGAAAGGGAAGGAGAAGCTGGTGCAATCCGGCAAGAATGGCGTCGTTATCGAGCGCGTGGAGAAAAAGTACGAGAACGGTGTTCTTGTCTCCTCCAAGCTGGTCGACAAGGTCGTTCAGAAGCATACGGTCAGTCAGGTCGTAGCGGTCGGATCGAAGAAGGACGTACATACGCTCTCGGCTGCGAGCACGGGCTCCTATACAAAGAGCGGCGTAACGTTTAAGGCAAAGAAGATTCTCAAGAATGTCACTTTAACCGCCTATTCGGCAGGCGTAGCTTCTACGGGCAAGGATGAGAGCCATCCGGGATACGGCATTACGGCTTCCGGCGCGAAGGTGAAGGAAGGCCGTACGATCGCGGTGGATCCGGATGTTATTCCAATCGGCTGGTGGGTGTACATCGAAGGCATTGGCTTCCGCAGAGCGGAGGATACGGGCAGCGCCATCAATGGCAACAAGATCGACGTTTACTTTGACAGCACAAGCTATGCCAATAAGTTCGGCCGGAAAAAAGGGTATACCGTATACGTGCTTGGACCAACCAAGCCAACCGCAAGCTAATGGCTTCACGCTATCGTATTTCATTGTTAAATATGCCATTATAAGAAGAGGCGCTGCCTCTTCTTTTTGTGTGTATGGAGATGCTAAGCAGGCTGCATAATCATTGACGGTGAAAGAAGAGCGAAAGTTGCTGCTTTGGAAAGGAATGTTCGCTTGTGATTAAGGAAATTATTGTGGTGGAAGGCAAAGACGATACGGTAGCCGTGAAGCGGGCCGTTGAGGCGGATACGATCGAAACGAACGGTTCTGCGGTTGGCGAGGAAGTGCTTCGCCGGATCGAGCTGGCGATGGAACGCAGAGGCGTTATTATATTTACGGACCCCGATCATGCGGGCGAGAGAATTCGCAAAATTGTCGCGCGGCGCGTGCCGGGCTGCAAGCATGCTTTTCTGCCGCAGGAGAAGGCCATGTACAAAGGCGATATCGGAATCGAGAACGCAAGCCCCGAAGCGATTCGTCAGGCGCTCTCCGAGCTGCGGACGGAGATGGCGGCGGGGGAAGGGGACATTACCTGGGAGGATCTGATGGAAGCGGGTCTTATCGTCCATCCGGACGCGGCAAACCGCCGTCTTCAGATGGGCAAGCTGCTTGGAATCGGATATGCGAATGGCAAGCAGTTTTTCAAACGGTGTACAAGCTTCCGGATCTCCCGCGAAGAATTCGCGGAGGCTCTGCGTACGATGGAACAGGGACAGGAGTGAACGGTATGAGCGGAAACGATATGAAGGCGATTGAGGTAGCAACGCCGAAACGCACGAAGGAAATTATCGCGAAGTATGGCTTCTCGTTTAAGAAGAGCTTGGGCCAGAACTTCCTGATTGATCAAAATATTTTGCACAAGATCGTAAACGCGGCCGGACTCGACAAGACGAAGGGCGCTCTTGAGATCGGACCGGGCATCGGCGCGCTCACGCAGCATCTGGCTGCGGCAGCGGGCACGGTGACGGCTATTGAGATCGACAATCGGCTTATTCCGATTCTGGGCGACATTCTGGCGGGCGAGGAGCATGTGAAGGTCGTGCACGGCGACGTGCTTAAGCTGGACCTGAAAAAGCTGTTCGAGGAGCGTTTCGCTGACGTGACTGGCGTAAGCGTCGTGGCGAACCTGCCGTATTACGTGACGACTCCGATTCTGATGAAGCTGCTGGAAGAGCGTCTGCCGCTCGAGAACATCGTCGTCATGATTCAGAAGGAAGTCGCGGAGCGCATGGCGGCGAAGCCGGGCGGCAAGGAGTACGGCAGCTTGAGCGTAGCCGTGCAGTATTACTGCGAGCCGCAGCTTGTCTGCATCGTGCCGCATACGGTATTTATTCCACAGCCGAATGTAGACTCGGCTGTCATCAAGCTGGCGGTGCGCGAGAAGCCGCCGGTCGATGTGGAGGACGAGGCGCATTTTTTCCGCATCGTCCAGGCGAGCTTCGCCCAGCGCCGCAAAACGCTGGCGAACAATCTGACGGCGTTCGTGGGCAAGGAACGCCGCGAGGAAATGACGCAGCTGCTTATCGGCTGCGAGATTGATCCTGGCCGTCGAGGAGAGACCTTGTCCCTCGACGAGTTCGCCCGCATCAGCCGCGCCTTCTTGGCGGCGGGCTGGCGGGGTTAGCTCGGCCTGCTGTTAGCGGCCGAGGCTTGTTTAAGCCGGCGGCGAGCGGTTAGCGCCGCCGGCTTTGTTGTGGCCGCGCCCGCCGCCGGAGTGGCGGGAGGGGAGGGCCTTGGCACGGCTGCGAAGCGCCGTGCGGGTCCACGGGCCTTACGGGGGCACTGTGGCCCCCAAACAGCCCGCTCATCCGTTCAGAGCTATCCCACTGAGATCTGTCGGATGTTCCTGTAACGTGGAAAAACCGACTTACACGACTCTACTGTCGTTTGCTCCATCCACTATGGCCTCAGCAACACGGAAAAACCGACTTACACAGCTTTATCTTCGATTCATTTGTCCTCCGGAGCCCCAGTAACATGAAAATTTCCTCCTACAGCCCACAAAGATCACTAAGCACACTATTTAAAGCTCCTGTAACATGAAAAAACCGACTTACATGGCCTCACCCTCGCTCCACCATTACCCGGGCAATATGCAAGTATGGGAATGGGGAGAGATAGTTTAATTTAAGGAATAACGCAAATCGTTGCTTCAGGGAACAGTAACTACTCTTCGGAGAGATCTTGCAATTCCCAACCTGTTGACGGACTAATTATGGCGGTGGGCGATGTGCATCTAGTGAGGCGCAAAGGCGGCAAAGAGTGCTTCAGAGCAATATAATCATCCTTATATGCGTGACTTGCTAACGGCCCCCAGATGCAGCTCTGATGCCGTCGATGGTTATTCTCCGCCTGCTGCTCTGTCGCAGGCAGGCATTGCTACGCCACTACGCTGCGTGGAGCAAAGGTGGGTCACGCTTGTAAGGCACTCGTTGCCAGCAGGCAAAAGCGGGCCTCGAGTGCGTAGGCAACGCAACATCGGGCAGGCAACGCCGCCGCCTGCCCGCCATATCGCCGCGCCAGCCGCAGCAGCGCGGGCAGCCTCTGCCTCCCACGAGGAATGTGGGGAGGCAATTGGGAGGCGCAGGCTACCCGCAAGAGGGTAAGGGGTAACTCCCATAAGGAGCGGAGCGTATGCTTCCGAAGTAACTTTCCCTTGGAAAGTTTTTAGTCCGCCTTTGCCTGTACATTGCTACCCATGTGGCATAGTTCAAGCAATGTACAGGCAACCCCACCGAATAAGCGGCACTTGTGCATGTACAGCTTATTCGGTTGGGCCGTTGGGAGTTACCCCGTCCCTCAATGCGGCAACCGGAGCCCGTATGTTCTTGCCTTACGCCCATCGTTCCCGCCCTCCGCCCAAGCCCATACGCACAATTTTCTCCGCACATTCCGCCCCCTCCACCCATACGATAGACGAAGAGGTGATTTACCCATGAAGCAAGGGGACCTGGTCGTCCGCAATTCCTATGGCGGTGACGTGCTGTTCCGAGTTGAAGAGATGCGATCCGATCAAGCGTTATTGAAAGGCACGGATTACCGTTTGCTTGCGGATGCGCCAATTCCCGACTTGTCGGTTGTTCGTGACCCGGAAGCGACAAGCGCGCGGCAGCAAGTGAAGATTAAAGTGAACGACTCTCTTAAACGGATGCGGCAGGAGAAGGCGCATCTTACGGTGTTATCAAGCCCTGACCGAGCTGCTTTGCAACAGCAAAGCCAGTCTTATTTCGAATTGCCGGGCAAAGTACTTCATTTGGACGGAGACGGCAACTACTTACGGAAAAGCATGCAGTTGTACCAAACGATGAAGGTGCCCGCGCATGGCGTGCATGCTCACGAATCGCAGATGGCACAGCTGCTGTATCGTTTGCTGCCGCAGGTAAAGCCGGATATCGTTGTGATCACCGGTCATGACGGAGTCCTCAAAAACCGCGAGGGCGAAGATCTGTATAGCCTGAGCAGCTATAAAAATTCGCAGCATTTCGTAAATGCCGTGCGCGTTGCCCGCCAATACGAAAAGAATATGGATGGGCTTGTTGTGGTAGCCGGCGCATGCCAATCGCATTTTGAAGCGCTGCTGCAGTCGGGCTCCAACTTCGCAAGCTCCCCGGGAAGAATATTGATCCATGCCTTGGATCCTGTATATATTGCAATTAAAGCAAGCTATACGTCTGTCAGGGAGTCGATCAACCTCTCGGACGTGATTCACGGGACTATCAGCGGGATTGACGGGGTAGGCGGAATTGAGACGATGGGCAGGCACCGGATGGGGCTGCCGAAGCCGAAAAAAGTGACCCATTCCACGGCAAGCATGAAGATAACGTCTTAATATGTACACTTTTTATGAGAATATGCACCAAATTCGAAAAAATGGGCGAAAAAACCGTTGACAAGAAAATAAAAACGCTGATATAATATTTTGCTTCATTTGACAAACCTCCTCTTTCTGGTTATAATGGACAAGGAAAGAGGTGGTAGTGGACAATGGCAAAAAACGCGCTATTGGAAATTAAACGCAATTTGGAAGCTCACGTAGGCTCCAAAATCCGTCTTCGAGCTAACGGTGGCCGGCGAAAGACCATCGAACGCACCGGCACGTTAGAAGAAATCTACCCTTCTGTTTTCATTGTCAAACTGGACCAGGAGTCTCACGCGTTTAAGCGCGTTTCCTACAGTTATGCGGATATACTGACAGAGTCGGTTGAAGTGACCGTGTGCAATGACGAAGGTCAAGTCCGAATCACCCATATTCAACAATAGATGCATGCAGCATGCTTAAACGCGGATCAATTGGATTCGCGTTTTTTTTCATATCGGAGGTTGTTTGAGTTCAGTCTGCTGTATAAGCGACCGTCTGCTTGGCACATACTAAACCGCAATCACATACCTTTCTAAGGACAGGAGGTGCACGGAACATGGGCCGCAGAAGAAGTGTCATGTCCGAGCAACTGAAATACGAGCTGGCGAAGGATCTGGGTTTCATCAACAAGGTGGAACAAGAAGGCTGGGGCGGTATTAGCACAAAGGATGCCGGTAACATGGTAAAGCGCGCAATTCAGCTTGCGGAGCAGGCCGCAGCCAGAAACCACGGACAGCAATAGACTGGAAATACATCCGTCAGAAAAGCTAAGAGAACGGGGCGTTTAAGGCCAGCGTTGACCTCTTAGCTTTTCTTGTGCCCGTTTGTTATAATGTTGCTTAGCTAACAACGAACGGGAGAGCTTGCCATGAAAATTTACGAAAAGGCTCCGGCGAAAATAAACCTGCTGCTCGATGTCCTGCGGAAGCGGGAGGACGGATTCCATGAAGTCGAGATGATCATGACGATGGTCGATCTGGCTGACCGTCTGGAGCTGGAGGAGCTGCCGAGGGATACGATTATTATATCGAGCCAGGCTGGATACATACCGCTTGACGAGAAGAACCTGGCCTTCCAGGCTGCGCGTCTGATCAAAGAGCGTTACGACGTCCGTAAGGGCGTATATATACATCTGGATAAAAAGATTCCGGTAGCCGCGGGGCTGGCCGGGGGCAGCAGCGACGCTGCCGCCGCACTGCGCGGGCTGAACCGCCTGTGGCAGCTAAATATATCGGAGGACGAGCTTTGCCGCCTCGGCGCGGAGCTTGGCTCCGACGTACCGTTCTGCGTAACGGGCGGTACCGCGATAGCGCGCGGACGCGGGGAGAAGCTGGAGCGCATCAGCAATCCGCCGCAGTGCTGGGTCGTATTGGCCAAGCCTCCTATTAACGTATCAACGGCCGATGTATACGGAAAACTGCGTGCCAATGAGCTGAGGAACCATCCTTCAACGAAGGAGATGGTATCGGCCATTGAACGCGGGTCCTTCACGGATATCTGCGCCGGACTCGGCAATGTGCTCGAGAATGTGACCTTGGATTTATATCCGGAAGTGCTGCAGCTGAAAGAAAGCATGCAAAAGTTAGGTGCCGATGGCGTCCTCATGTCGGGCAGCGGACCAACGGTGTTTGGTTTAGTCTCGAAGGAAGCCAAGCTTCCACGTATCTATAATGGACTTCGCGGATTCTGCAAGGAAGTCTACGTGGTAAGAATGCTGACATAATGCTGACGTTTTTCTTGATTAAATCCGTATAAAAATGTTATATTGACTTTATATTATTCGGATTTAGTGGGGGGAATGGCTTTGAAAAAATTGAAGCGAAGCGCAAGACTGGTAGAGATGACGCAATATTTGCTGAGTCGTCCCCACACGTTAATTTCGCTCACAGCATTTGCTGATCGCTATCAGTCTGCGAAATCTTCCATCAGTGAAGATTTGGCCATTATAAAAGAGGTCTTCGAAGAAGAAGGCTTCGGTGAATTAAATACGCTTGCCGGTGCTGCAGGGGGCGTGAAATATACGCCTAAGATGCATACTTCCACGGCTTTATCGATTATGGACAACATTTGCCGCCAACTGGAACAGCCTGAGAGGGTACTTCCGGGCGGTTATTTGTATATGACCGATATGCTGGGACAACCGGAGCTGCTGGCCGATGTTGGACGAATGTTTGCGACAGCTTTTGCTGACCGAAATATTGACGTGATTATGACGGTTGAGACCAAAGGAATTCCGCTTGCTTACGCAACGGCGGCTTGCCTCAATCTGCCGGTTGTGATTGTAAGACGAGATAATAAAGTGACGGAAGGTTCGGCGGTAAGCATCAACTACGTTTCCGGCTCCAACAAACGGATCCAGACGATGTCCCTCGCCAGACGTGCCCTCAAGGAGCAGTCCCGCGTCCTTATTATTGATGATTTCATGAAAGCCGGAGGTACGATACAAGGGATGATGGATTTGCTTTACGAATTCAAGGCGACCGTAGCGGGTGTGGGCGTATTTGTAGAATCGGGCGAAGTGGAGCATGAAGAGCGCCTGCTCGAGGATTACGTATCGCTTGCGACATTAACGGCCGTTGATCTGAAGACGAAGCAGACAAAAGTTATTCCGGGCAACTATTTCAAATAAAAGAGCAAAGCGGCGTAGCCGCTTTGCTTGTATTACATGAATAGAAAGGTTGGGAATTCGCAATGACAGACAAAAAGCTGCAAGTAATTGCTACAGATAAAGCGCCGGCTGCAATCGGGCCGTATTCGCAGGCTATTAAGGTGGGGGATCTGCTGTTCACCTCCGGTCAAATTCCGCTGGACGCATCGGGCCAATTGGTAGAGGGCGGAATCGAGGAACAGACGCACCAGGTTTTCCGTAATTTACAGGCAGTATTAGAAGAAGCAGGAGTAACATTAAATAATGTTGTAAAAGCAACAGTATTTATGAAAGACATGAATCAATTTGCAATTGTTAACGGCATCTATTCTTCCTACTTCGGCGACCATAAGCCAGCACGCTCCGCGGTTGAAGTGGCGCGGCTTCCGAAGGATGTGCTTGTCGAAATCGAGCTCATTGCATCGACTGTTGTCGAATAGAAACGAAAAAAAATTATCTGTAAAAAAATATTTTAAATATCGCATTTTTTTCCAAAAAAGCAGAAGGAATTAGCACAAAAATGTGGAAGTATACACCAAGTCTCAGATAGGCAAAGGTGGTGAACACAAGTGCAAATTACTGATGTCAGACTCCGCCGTGTAAATTCGGAAGGGCGTATGAAAGCTATTGCTTCTATCACCATTGACAATGAATTCGTTGTTCACGATATTCGCGTCATCGATGGTAACAATGGCATGTTTGTGGCTATGCCTAGCAAACGTACGCCAGATGGAGAATTCCGGGATATCGCTCACCCAATCTCTTCGACGACCCGGGAGAAAATCCAAGCTGCTGTACTCGCTGAATACGAGCGTGCGGCAGTGGAAGAAGTGGCAATTGAAGAAGGAGCTTAAGCCTATCCTTTAAGTAACGGAATTGCGTCCCTTTGTCGGGACGGCGGACGCCGTTTTAACAAAGGGATAATAGAAAAGAGGGCCGTGAGGCTCTCTTTTCTTTTTGTGTATAATGGGATATAGTCTTTTACAAGGTGGCGGAACGCGTACTTTTGCGTAATTTATTCATAGGACATCCAAACTTATAAATAACAACATTCAAAATAGGTAGTGTAGGAGGAATTTCAATTGAAGGTAATGACGATTGTATTGGCTGCCGGTCAAGGCAAGCGGATGAAATCGAAACTATATAAGGTTCTTCATCAAGTGAGCGGCAAACCGATGGTTGGCCATGTGCTCGATACGGTTAATGAAGCAAAGAGCGAGCGGACGGTAGTTATCGTTGGTCACGGGGCGGAAATGGTAAAAGGCTACCTCGGCGACCGCGCGGAATACGTGCTGCAGGAGCAGCAGCTGGGCACCGGCCATGCCGTACGCCAAGCAGAAGCGCTTCTCGGTTCGGAGGAAGGCACAACGATCGTTATTTGCGGCGATACTCCGCTTGTACGGGCGGAGACCATTCAATCGATGCTGGCCTTGCATACATCCACTGGCGCGGCAGCAACGGTTCTGACCGCATCCTTCGATAACCCGACGGGTTACGGACGCGTTATTCGCGGCGCGGACGGCGCCGTACAGCGCATTGTCGAGCAGAAGGATTGCTCGGCCGAAGAAGCAGCCGTGAAGGAAATCAACACGGGTACGTATTGCTTCGACAACAAGAAGCTGTTCGCGGCTCTGGCGGAAGTGAAGAACGAGAATGCGCAAGGCGAATACTATTTGACCGATGTTATCGGTATTTTCCGCAATGCAGGCGATACGGTTCAAGCTTATTGCACGCCGGACCTGGCGGAAGCGATTGGGGTAAACGACCGCGTAGCGCTGGCGGATGCCGAACGATTCATGCGCGAGCGTATTAACCGCAGGCATTTAATTGAAGGTGTAACGATTATTGATCCCGCGAATACGTACATTGAAGCCGATGTGCGCATTGGAGCGGATACGATTATATATCCGGGCACCGTTCTGCGCGGCAAAACGGTTATCGGCGAGGAATGCGAAATCGGGCCTCAGGCCGATATCACCGATTCCGAGATTCAAAACGGCGCTGCCGTAAAATATTCGACGGTTGCCGATTCGGTTGTGGGCAAGGACAGCACGGTTGGTCCTTACGCGAACCTGCGTCCGGGCTCGAAGCTTGGCGAGGGCTGCAAGGTCGGCGATTTCGTCGAGCTGAAAAACGCTACGCTTGGCGACGGCAGCAAAGTGTCGCATTTGAGCTATGTGGGCGATGCTGTAGTCGGCAAAGACGTTAATATCGGCTGCGGAGCGATTACGGTCAATTACGACGGCTTCAACAAAGCGATTACGGAGATCGGCGACAATGCTTTTGTAGGCAGCAACGTCAATCTGATCGCACCGGTGAAGCTTGGCGAGGGCGCTTACGTCGTAGCCGGATCGACCATCACTCATGACGTTCCTTCCGGGGATCTGGCGATTGCTCGTCAGCGTCAGGAGAACAAAGCCGGTTATGCGGATAAGATCCGTGCCCGCGCGAAAGCGAAGAAAGAAAGAAGCAAGAAAGAATAGGTTTTCCAGCAGTTGGGCAAAGTGATATGGAAATTGACTTTTTAGGAGGTTCCTATCCCGATGTCCATAGCAATGACGGCAGAACAAAGAAATACAACCATGAAGAGCGAACTCCGCAGCTTGAGGGCAAGCGGCCGGGTACCCGGCGTCGTTTACGGCAAGCAGCTCGCTTCCCCGGCTTCCGTGGCCATTCAGGAGAAGGAGCTGCTCGCTTTGCTGCGTTCCCATCCGAATGCGGTCATCGACCTGGACATTCCGGGCGCGGGCAAACAGTCGGTCATGATTGCCGACGTACAGCGCGAGAAGCTGTCGCGTAAGCTGATCCATGTTGATTTCCAGCAAATCAATATGAATGAGGAAGTAACAACTCATGTCCGTATCGATCTGGTTGGGGACTCGCAGGGCGAGCGCGAGGGCGGCATCGTGCAGGCTTTGCTGCATGAGCTGGAGGTGCGCTGCCTGCCGGGAAGCATTCCGGATTCGATTCCGGTTGACGTAACCGGCCTTCTGATGGGAAGCAGCTATCTGGTGGGAGACGTTCAGGCTCCGGCTGGCGTAACGATTATGACCGATCCTTCGGCGGTGCTCGTGACGGTTCTGGTACCTCAGAAGGACCTCACGGCTGAGGAAGCGGAGGCGCAGGAAGTGGAAGCGAAGGAAGCGGTATCGCGTTCCACGGAAGCGCAAATGCACGAGGTTGATTTCGCAAAATAAAGGAATGGACAAACGGTATCTGCCCTCCGCGGGAAGATACCGTTTCTTCCTTTCGTGCAGGGAATATTGCCCATCGTGTAGAATGAATATAGACATACGCAAAATGAGATTGGAGAGCAGGATAGCATGAAGTGGATTGTAGGGCTGGGGAATCCCGGCACAACCTATCAAAGCACGCGGCATAATGTAGGCTTTATGGTCATAGACGAGCTGGCTCGGCGCTGGAACATTCAAGTGACGCAGAGCAAATGCAAGGCTTTGATCGGCGAAGGAAATGTACAAGGCACGAAGGTTGTCCTTATTAAGCCGATGACGTATATGAATCTGTCCGGGGAATCTGTCCGGAGCTTCATGGATTACTTCAAGGCTGATCTGGAAGACGGACTTATTGTTTACGATGATATGGATACGGAGGTCGGTAAAGTCCGGCTTCGTTATCAGGGCAGCGCAGGAGGCCATAACGGCATCAAGTCGCTTATTCAGCATTTGGGCACGCAGCAGTTCAACCGGATCCGAATGGGCGTCTCGCGTCCGCAGCCGGGCCGCAACATTGCCGACTACGTGCTCGATAATTTCCCGAAGAGCGAGCAGGAAGCGCTGAAGAGCATGATTGAACAGGCCTGCGACGCGGTGGAGTATAGTCTGAAGGCGAGCTTCGACAATACGATGGCCAAGTTTAACAAGTAACCGCCTAAGCTCGGACAAAACGGGCATACTGAAGGGTATAACTATTCTTCAGGAGGCATACATATGGCTGTGAACTATATTTGCCGGCACTGCCGGACGCCGATGGGGACGATAGAGGAGAAGGAAATTTCAGAGTCGCGGCTCGGTTTCCATTTCTTGACCCCCGAAGAGCGCAGCGATATAATAGCGTATAACTCGAACGGCGATATTACGGTTAAGGTTGTTTGCGACTACTGCCGCGAGGCGCTGGAAGCAAACCCGGAGCTTTTGCTCGTCGTAAATCCGCTGCAGTAATGTAACGCAATAGCGTTCGTAGCCTTGGCATTCGGCTGAGGCTTCTTTTCGATGATTCCTATTGTAAAATAAAGCTTCTATTTCTTTGCCTTTTGTCTTGTGTATAGAAACGGGGTGCCTTCACGATTGAAAGCGTTAGTACAGGCTTTTGCCGCGGATCCGGATGTACAATCGATTATAGCCGGCGTCCGCAAAGGAATGCGCGAACAGATGATATCGGGACTTGCGGGCTCTTCCAGGCAAGTACTCGTTGCGGCGGTGAAGGATGATCTAGACCGTCCGCTGCTTGTTGTCACGCATAATATGTATGCCGCACAGAAAATTGCAGAGGATTTGCAGGAATGCATCTCTGCCGATGATGTATTGTTATATCCCGCGAACGAGCTGGTAGCTGCCGAAGCGGCGATCTCAAGTCCTGAGACGCTGGCGCAGCGCATGGATGTGCTGATCAAGCTGTCCGAAGGCTTCCGCGGGATTATTGTCGTTCCGTTCTCCGGCATTCGGCGCTATCAGCCGATTAAAGGGGTTATGTCCGATGCCAAGATTACGGTAAAGGTTGGCGACACGATTGAACTGGATGATTTCCTGCGCCAAATGACCGGTCTTGGCTATGTCCGCGCGGACCGCGTGGAGTCCAAAGGCGAGATGAGCGTACGGGGCGGTATCGTGGACTTTTATCCGCTAACGGCGGAGCTCGCGTACCGGATCGAATGGTTTGGAGACGAGGTAGATTCCATTCGCACCTTCGACCCATCCGACCAGCGTTCGCTTGATAACCTGCAGGCGTTTACCGTAACGCCTTGTCAGGAGATCGTTGCCGACCAGCGGCGCTTTAGCGCTGCAGCGGAGCATGCGGCGACTCTTCTTGCCCAGCAGCTCGACAAAATGACGGACCGCATGGCGAAGGATCGCCTCCGTCAGGAAATCGGCGGCGAGATCGAGAAGCTGCGGGAGCAAGTCTATTTTCCTGAAATCTATAAATATATATCCCTGCTGTACCCGGAAAGACAGACCATTCTGGACTATATGCCGGAGGATACGGTTCTGATCCTGGATGAGCCGACAAGGCTGATCGAGACGGGCCGCCAACTGGAGCGGGATGAGGCGGAATGGTCGACCCATCTGCTCTCCAACGGCAAATCGCTGCCAAGCTTTACGCTTGCCCGGGAATCGGATGAGATTCTGCATCACCGGAAGTTCCAAACGCTGTTTATGTCGCTTTTCCTGCGTCAAATCCCGCATTCGCAGCCTCAAAATATTCTGAATATGACGAGCCGTGCGATGCAGAACTTCCATGGGCAGATGAATGTGCTCAAGGCGGAGATGGAGCGGTGGAAAAAGACCGGCGCGAAGGTGATGATGCTGGGCGGCAACGCCGAGCGGCTCGACCGGATCCGCCGCGTGCTGCAGGATTACCATATCGAGCCTCCGATCCTGATTGAGGGTAATCTTCAATCCGGCTTTGAGCTGCCCTCCTCGCATCTTGTCATTATTACGGAAGGCGAGATGTTCTCGCAGAAGCAGCGCAAAGCGCGCCGGATGGATAAGAAGATCGACAATGCCGAGCGGATCAAGAGCTATACCGAGCTGAAGGTCGGCGATTACGTCGTTCACCAGAACCACGGTATCGGCAAATACGTCGGTATCGGCACGCTGGAGATCGGCGGCATTCATAAGGACTACCTGCATATCCTGTATGCCGGCGGCGATAAGCTGTCCGTGCCGGTCGAGCAGGTCGACATGATTCAGAAATACGTCGGTTCCGAAGAGAAGGAGCCGAAGATCAATAAGCTGGGCGGCAGCGAATGGGTGCGGGCGAAAAATAAAGTCCGCGCTTCCGTTCAGGATATTGCCGATGACTTGATCAAGCTGTACGCGGAGCGTCAGTCGGCGCCCGGATTCGCTTTCGGCCAGGATACGGCCTACCAGAACGAATTCGAAGCGATGTTTCCTTACGATGAGACGCGCGATCAGCTGCGGGCGATCGAAGAGATCAAGAAGGATATGCAGAAGCCGCAGCCGATGGATCGTCTCCTCTGCGGCGATGTAGGCTACGGCAAGACCGAAGTGGCGGTTCGCGCCGCTTTCAAGGCGGCAATCGAAGGGAAGCAGGTAGCTATTCTAGTGCCAACGACCATTCTTGCCCAGCAGCATTACGAAACCTTCCGGGAACGATTCTCCGGATATCCGTTCAACATTCAGGTATTAAGCCGGTTCCGTTCCCGCAAGGAGCAGAACGATACGATGAAGGGCTTGAAGGCGGGTACGGTCGATGTAGTGATTGGCACGCACCGCTTACTGTCGCAGGATGTTATTTTTAAAGACTTGGGTCTGCTTATCGTCGACGAAGAGCAGCGGTTCGGCGTGTCGCATAAGGAGAAGCTCAAGAAGCTGAAGACCAATGTCGACGTACTGACGCTGACCGCTACGCCTATTCCGCGGACCTTGCATATGTCTATGCTGGGCGTTCGCGATTTGTCGGTCATCGAGACGCCGCCGGAGAACCGTTTCCCGGTGCAGACTTACGTCGTCGAATACAGCACCTCGCTCGTGCGCGAAGCGATTGAGCGGGAGCTTGCCCGTGGCGGGCAGGTTTATTACCTGTATAACCGCGTGCAAGGGATTTACCAGATGGCCGAGCAGATCAATGCGCTTGTGCCGGATGCCAAGGTTGCGGTCGGTCATGGCCAAATGTCGGAGCAGGAGCTGGAGAAGACGATTCTGGACTTCCTGGACGGCGAGTCCGACGTGCTAGTCAGCACGAGCATTATCGAGACAGGCGTCGATATTCCGAACGTAAATACGCTGATCGTGCACGATGCGGACAAAATGGGTCTCTCCCAGCTGTATCAGCTGCGGGGCAGGGTTGGCCGTTCGAACCGGATTGCTTACGCCTATTTCACCTATCAACGGGACAAGGTGCTCACCGAGGTGGCGGAGAAGCGCCTGCAGTCGATCAAGGAATTTACGGAGCTGGGCTCAGGCTTCAAGATCGCGATGCGCGACCTTTCCATCCGCGGAGCGGGTAATTTGCTTGGAGCGGAGCAGCATGGCTTTATCGCCTCCGTCGGATTTGATCTGTATTCGCAGATGCTGGCTGACGAAATTGCGAAGCGCAAGGCGGAGATGGAAGGCGTGGAAGTGAAGGAAGAGCGCCGCGTCAGCACGCTGATCGATGTCAGCATCGACGCTTACTTGCCTTCCGATTATATTTACGACAGCATCCAGAAGATCGAGATCTACAAGAAGGTGGCTACCGTTACGTCGATTGACGAAGCGGAGGATCTGGCAGAGGAGCTGATCGACCGTTTCGGCAATCTGCCGCAGGCCGTGGACAATCTGCTCTCGGTTGCGCGGCTTAAGGTATACGGCACGCAATACGGCATTGAACAGATCAGCCAGAAGGGCGATGACCTTATCGTCCGCTTCAGCGAACGCGAGAAGAAGCGGATTGACCGCAAGCTGGTGGATCAGCTGTGCGTGCAGTACGAGAACCGGTTCCGCCAAGGCGCAATTCAGGATGAGTATCCAACGCTTCTGCTGCGCGGCAAAGGGCTTGAGATGGATCAGAAGGTCCAGCTTCTTGAGGGCTTCCTGAAGAAATTCAAGGATGCGAGAAAAGGCGAAGAAGCGCTGCAGGACGCAAAAAGCTGAGGATAAATCAGCGCTTCGAATGCCGGGCTGCTCCTCCTTGCGCGGGGCAGCTGTTACAACCTTGTGGTCAAGCCTTGTCGTTTTCTGTTACAATACAATAAACTTCTCAATCTGAAAGGGGATTCAACATGTTGCACACAAAACGCAAATCGACATGGCGCAGAAGCGCACTGCTCGTGATCGCGGCAGTGCTGGTCATGACGATCATGGCGGCTTGCGGAGGCAAGAAAGATAACGAGGGCGGCTCCACGGGCCTCACTTTCGCGGGGGCAGGCAAAGGTACTGTCGTTGCAACCTACAAAGACGGCAACGTCACAGAAGCAGAGTTCAACAAGTACCTGGATATCTTCAACATCATGCAGCCGGGCTACGAGCAAGTGATTGCAATCCCGCAATTCAAGGAGCAATTGCTGCAGCAATTCATTTCGTACAAGATCCTTGCCAAGCAAGCTACGGAAGCAACGCTTAAAAAAGCAGGCGATCAAACGGACGAGCAAATGAAGAGCTTTGAAGATACGCTTAAAACGAACGCCGACGTGAAAAAGAAGCTTGATGACAAAAAAATATCGACAGCTGACATAAGAACCTACCTCAACCTGATGCTGGTTGTGGTTGAGCATATGAATTCGAAGGTAACGGACGACGAGATGAAAGCCGAGTACGCAAAAAACATCGGCAACTACAATCCGGTAACCGTTCGTCATATTCTCGTAGCAACAACGGACCCTTCGGATTCCACGAAGACGCTCCGCACGAAAGAAGAAGCTCTGGCCCGCGCAAAAGAAGTGAAAGCGAAGCTTGATGCAGGCGGAGATTGGACAGCTCTTGCGAAACAGTATTCCGATGATACAGGCTCGAAGGATAGCGGCGGCGAATACAAGGACGCGAAAGCTTCGGATTGGGTAGAGGGCTTCAAAAATGCGGCTCTGACGCAGCCAGTAGGCAAAATCGGTGATCCGGTTGAGACCGAATACGGCTACCATGTTATCGAAGTTGAAAAACGCGACCAAGTAGCGTACGACAAAATTACGGCCGAGCAGAAGCAAGAAGTACAAAGCGTAGTGGCTTACAACCACATGAATACGTTCATGACGGACGAAATGCCGAAGCAAGACGTGAAAATCACGCTTCCTGAAGCATCCGCATCGCCAGGTGCTTCTGCATCGCCAGGTGCTTCGGAGTCCCCAGCGGCGTCCGAATCCCCGGCTGCATCGGAATCCCCGGCAGCTAAATAAGACTTTAAAGAAAGCTGATCCCATCATGCAAATGATGGATCAGCTTTTTTTGATGAAACACTTTCTTGTATTTGTAAAAAGTGATATCATAATTATATCAAAACAATATAAGGGGTGTTCTTATGAAGGAATATAAGGCTTGGCACGTAAATGGATTCCTCGCATTGCTCGCCGCGATAATTTCTTTTGCCGGAGGTATCGCACTTATTATATTTGGCTCCGATCAGCTGGACCCGAACGTTTTCCTGATTGTTCTTGGGATATTGCTTGAGGTGGTCTTTATCGTGGCAATATCCTCGCTTACAATCGTTCAGCCGAATGAAGCGAAGGTGATTACGTTCTTCGGTACGTACGTAGGTACGGTCCGTATGAGCGGCTTGTGGATTGTAGTACCGTTCACGAACAAAAAGAAGGTGTCGATGAAAGTCCGCAACTTCAACAGCCAGACCTTGAAGGTGAATGACGCGGAAGGCAATCCGGTTGAGATTGGCGCCGTTGTAGTATTTAAAGTGACGGAGACCGCTAAGGCCTCCTTTGACGTGGATAACTACGAGCGCTTCGTGGAAATTCAGAGCGAGACGGCTGTTCGCCATATCGCTGCCCAATATCCTTACGATACCTTCACCGACTCCGCACAGCAGTCGCTGCGCGGCAATGCGGATGAAGTAGCGGCGGAGATGATGAATGAACTGCAGAATCGACTGGCTGTAGCCGGCGTAGAAGTGCTGGAGACCCGCCTGACGCATCTGGCTTACGCGCCGGAGATCGCAAACGCGATGCTGCAGCGCCAGCAGGCGATTGCAATCGTATCGGCACGCCAAAGAATTGTGGAAGGCGCGGTTGGCATGGTGGATTCCGCATTGAAGCAGCTGGCGGAGAACGGAATCGAGCTGGATGAGGAGCGTCGCGCGGCAATGGTCAACAATCTGATGGTTGCCATTGTATCCGACCGGGGGGCAACGCCGGTTATTAATACGGGCACGCTGTACTCCTAAGAGGACTGTCCAATGGGGAAAGAAAAGAAAGCTTTTGCGCTCCGGCTCGATCCAGATTTACACCGTGCCATCGAGCAATGGGCGAATGATGAATTCCGCAGCGTGAACGGGCATATCGAGTTTTTGCTCCGGGAGGCGCTTGGCAAAGCCGGAAGGCTGCCTAATCCAGCGCCCAAGAATCCGGCTAATAATGAGTGATGTTTGGCAGCCGCCGTTCCATCTTTTAAAGGGTGGAACGGCGGTTTTCTCATGTATGGATTTTTTCACGTGGAACAATTAGTGGGGTTAATTATTAAAAAGAAGGAAATGAAGCAAGGTTTTTGGCATAGAAGGGAATGCTTTAAATGGTGCTTTACGGATTGTCTTACACATCTGTCCGAGATTGCCTGGCTTCAGCAGGAAACCCGCGGGAAGCGGCGGATGGCCGTGCATAAGAAATTGGGAGCCGATGAATACTATGGTCAGATTCACAAAAGAATTCGTTATCGAACGCGCTAGACATAAGAGCCGCCGAAACACAACCAGCATAACGGCAGCTTTAGAATAGGCGCTCCGCTAGCTGAATCATTCTTTTTCCGCGAGAACGCTTTAATCCTTGGGTTATGGACCAGGTGGGCGGCAATCGCTTGTTATGAAGGCTAATCGTATCCAGTGACTTAAAATCCTCTAGGAAAGTGGGGCAACAAGAAATGAAAGCAACTGGAATTGTACGTCGCATCGATGATCTCGGGCGTGTGGTGATTCCGAAGGAGATCCGCCGTACTTTACGTATCCGTGAAGGAGATCCGCTCGAAATATTTGTTGACCGCGATGGTGAAGTAATCCTGAAGAAATACTCTCCAATCGGTGAGCTTGGCGACTTCGCCAAAGAGTATGCCGAATCCTTATTCGAGAGCACCAACCATGTTACCCTCATTACCGACCGCGATACGGTTATTGCCGTAGCCGGCGCTTCGAAAAAAGAACTGCTGGAGAAGCAGATCGGCTCGATTCTGGAAGGCTGCATGGATAACCGCAAGACGATTGAAGGCACTTCCGGCACATACGAGATCGTTAAGGATATGCACGACACATACTCCGCTTATGTAGCAGCACCAATCGTTGCAGGAGGAGATCCAATCGGCACCGTTGTCCTGCTCAGCAAAGACGAAGCGGTTAAAATGTCGCAGATGGAAACCAAAATGGTGGAGACGGCGGCAGGCTTCCTGGCAAAACAAATGGAACAATAATAAGGGCGAAAATGAAGGCTTGGTTCCCGTTAACCGACTGCAGGTTGCATCGTAACGGAAACCAAGCCTTTTTATGTGGCGGTGCGGTTGATATGGTCCCGGGATGCCCGTGGAGAGCTTCCGATCACTCTCTTGAACATTTTCGAGAACAGGAACGGATCGGTATATCCGACGGAGCGGGCGATGTCGCCAATGGTAAGCTCTTGGTGATGCAGAAGCTCAACGGCCCGGTTCATCCGGAAACGGAGCAGGAAGGCCTGCAAGGAGACCCCCAGCTGCGCTTTGAATAAGCCGGACAGGTAAGTGCGGTCGAGCCCCACGAAATTCGCGATGTCCTGAACGGAGATCGGAAGGCTGTAACTGTTCTCGATAAAGGCAACCGCTTTGTTGATGTAGGCTTCTTTCGTATTAACGGCATGCGCCGGGGCAGAGGGCATCTTATTGCAGGCAACCAGCCGGGCCATGTACTGGTACAGAAGACTTTGACTGAATAGATCCGCGCTGCCGGGATGATCTTCAAGGGCTTGATGGAATTGCTCATAGACGGATTCGAAAAAGTCCTTCTGCTCCGTCGCGTCAAATATCGGATTTGCGGAGCTAAGTCCGGCCCGCTGCAGAAGCGATTTCGCATGAAGTCCTTTAAGTCCTACCCAGGAGTAAGTCCAGGGGTTCTCCTCATCAGCTTTGTAATACACAAGCGAGCCCGGAATGATAAGAAAGCCTTGGCCGGCATGCAGCTCATAGCTGAGCTCGCCTAACCGGAATTGACCGGTGCCGCTGTGGATGTAATGAATAATATACATATCGCGCAGACCGGGACCCCAATAATGTCCGGGATCGCAATCCTGCTTGCCCCAAAAGAGCAGGCTTAAGTCCATATAACGCTCTGTTGCCGGACTGGGCAGATAAATTTCGGTTAACGGCATAGGGCGGTTCCCTCCAATGCGGATGGTACACAGCTTATTTCTTTATTATAAACAAGGCGGCGCGGCTCGTCATAAGGAAATGGGATTATGACAAATAAATAAGAGGCTTTGCCATGTTCGCTTGCCTGCTTCGGATATATAGTGGAGGAGTCAATTCCTTTTACGAAAACGGAGGCGGAAGCAAAGATGTCTAAAATTACTTTTCTAGGTGCGGGAAGCACGGTATTCGCGAAAAATGTTCTTGGTGACGTAATGTCAACGGAGGCCCTGCAAGGCTTCGAGCTTGCCTTATTCGATATTGACGCGGGACGGCTGCGTGATTCCGAGCAGCTGCTGTTGAATATGAAAGCATCCCTCGGAAGCAGCTGTGTCGTTAAAGCCTATTCCGATCGGAAAGAAGCGCTCCGCGGAGCTAAATATGTGGTCAACGCCATTCAAGTCGGCGGCTACGATCCTTGTACGATTACGGATTTTGAGATTCCGAAAAAATACGGGCTGCGCCAGACCATTGCCGACACGGTTGGTATCGGCGGCATTTTCCGCAACCTGCGCACGATTCCGGTCGTGCTTGATTTCGCAAAGGATATGCGCGAGGTATGTCCGGACGCTCTGTTCATGAATTATACCAATCCAATGGCGGTTCTGACGAACGTGCTGTCGACGGCGGGCGGCGTTAGAACGGTGGGCTTGTGCCACAGCGTGCAGGCTTGCGTGTCCGATCTGTTCAGAAGCTTGGAAATGGACGCTACGGGAGTGGAATCCAAGATTGCGGGCATCAACCATATGGCGTGGCTGCTTGAAGTGAAGAAGGATGGCGTGGATCTGTATCCGGAGATTAAGCGCCGTGCGGCGGAGAAGCAGAAGGAGAAGCATCATGACATGGTCCGGTTCGAAATGATGCTGAAGTTCGGCTATTACATCACGGAGTCGTCCGAGCATAACGCGGAGTATCATCCGTACTTCATCAAGCGCAATTATCCGGAGCTAATCGAGCGCTTTAATATTCCGCTGGATGAGTATCCGCGCCGTTGCGTCGAGCAGATCAAAGGCTGGAATAATATGCGTGAATCGTTGCTTGCCAACAGCAATATCGAGCACAAACGCAGTCATGAATACGCTTCCCATATTATGGAGGCCATTGAAACGGGCAAACCGTTCAAAATCGGCGGCAACGTTATGAACACCGGCTTGATTACCAACCTGCCGAAGGAAGCTTGCGTAGAGGTTCCGTGCCTTGTTGACCGCTCGGGCATCAATCCGACGTATGTCGGCGATCTGCCGCCGCAGCTGGCTGCGCTTAACCGCACGAACATCAATACGCAGCTGCTGACGATTGAAGCGGCGCTGACGCAGAAGAAAGAGCATATCTACCATGCCGCTATGCTGGATCCTCATACTTCGGCGGAGCTGTCCATGGATGATATTGTGGCTTTGTGCGACGATTTGATCGAGGCTCATGGGGATTGGCTGCCGGCATTTAAGTGATGCTTGCTTGGTGATCGATGGTGGGCGGGGGCAGGGAATGTAGCTCCTTCCGGTTGCTGTTGCGGCCCCGAATATTGAATGAACTCGTATAACGAGTATTCGGGTCCACAAAGGCAAACGCTACGCTCCTCCACGAGCTACATACCCTTTCCCTATCTATCGATCGCAACGCGATCAAAAACCGCACAAAGCGCGGTTTTTATAGGTAAATTAGGCCGCCCACTCATACTGGGCGGCCTAATTTTTTCTGGGCGGCCTGGTGGACTCAGGCCGTCCCTAAAATAATTCGGCTGCCCGGTTTAATGGGCAGCCTATTGCTGTTTATAAAGCAATTGATGGAGGGGAGGGATTGTATCTCTTTCACGAGCGGAGCGTTTGCCTTTGCCGTCTAAAAGCCTCGTTTACGATCTTATTCAAGCTTTTAGACGGCAACAGCAACCGAAAGAGATACAATCCTGGACTGAGCATTTTTACGGTGTAGGACAAGGAATAGAGTACTCCGACCGCCTCTGCGAATTCCGGGTGATTGGGATTGCCTTTGCCATTCAGCATGAAATAGTTCATTGCGGGGACTTCGATGACGGAAGGGGAATTTTTGGGCAGATAAAGCGGCTTGTCGTTCTTTTTCCAATCATATTTCATTTCGAATATCCCTCCGGTCCTTTATGGTTTGCTTGCGCGTCCTGCCAGAAAAGCACGGATAACTTGCTCAGCCGACTGCTCAAGCAGGATGGGGGCACGCTCCATCGCTTCCTGTAAGGTCATTGGCGTATTCATGATGCTGTGTACGCTGCTAATTCCCTCCGCATGCAGGACATCAATGCCGGAGCCGACGGAGCCTGCCAACGCAATCGCAGGTACTCCATGCTTCTTGGCCAGTTGGGCGACGCCCATCGGCGCTTTGCCGGAGGAAGTCTGGTGATCGATGCGGCCTTCCCCGGTTATGACCAGATCCGCACCGTCTAGATGCTCCTCCAGACGCACATGCTCCAGAACGACATCAATGCCGCGGCGAACGGAAGCGGGAAAGAAGGCCAGATAGGCGCCGCACAAGCCGCCGGCTGCACCTGCGCCAGGGCGTTCGTGAAGCCGGATTCCCGTCTTCGCTTCGATTAGATCCGCCCACGCCGTCATCCCATGCTCTAGAAGGTCTACCGTCTCGGGAGAAGCGCCTTTCTGCGGACCAAATACGCTTGAAGCCCCCTGCTCCCCGATAAGCGGGTTTTGCACGTCAGTGGCGATAACAAAAGAAGACTCCGCAATGCGCGGATCCCATAGACTGTCGTCAATCGTCGCAATATCCGCTAGAGACCCTCCGCCGGGCGAGACGGGATTGCCCTGCTGATCCAGCAGCCGCATCCCTAGAGCCTGCAGCATGCCGGTCCCGCCGTCATTAGTGGCACTGCCGCCTACGGTGAGCAGAAACCGCCGGCAACCACGGTCCAGCGCGTGGCGGATAAGCTCGCCTGTCCCGTAAGTTGTCGTCAAGGCCGGGTTACGCTGTTCCTCGGACAGCAAGCAAAGGCCGGAAGCTTCCGCCATCTCAATAACGGCCGTCTGTTCGATTATTCCGTAAGAAGCGCTGACGCTTGCCCCTAGCGGGCCCGTTACGATAACGGTTATGCGCTCACCGCCCGTAGCGGCGAGCAGGCTGTCGAGCGTTCCCTCTCCGCCGTCAGCGATCGGAAGCTTGACGATGCCGGCATCCGGCACGCACCGCCGGATGCCTCGAGCAATGGCTTCCGCTGCCGAAGCGGCGGACAAACTGCCTTTGAATGAATCCGGTGCTATAACGATTTTCAGAGCAGCCCTCTCCTTTTATGTTCCTTATTGCCTTTAGTATACCTGATTCCCCGGTCCCTGCGCTGTAAGAGGGGGAAAGGAGCAACATGAGCGGTCAGCGCGGACTGCAGCAGGCAAAAAGCCTGCTACGTGCGGCAAATGGCGCCGTAAGTGCGGGCCAAACGGGCCACAGCAGGCAAAAGGCCTGCTATATGCGGTAAACAGCGCCGCAAGAGCAGCCTGTACAAGCTGCAGCAGGCAAAAGGCCTGCTAAATGCGGTAAATAGCACCGCAAGAGCAGCCTGTACAAGCCGTAGCAGGCAAAAGGCCTGCTAAATGCGGTAAAAGCGCCGCAAGAGCAGCCTGTACAAGCTGCAGCAGGTAAAAAGCCTGCTAATTGTTATCTCCAGCTACAGGGCATTATTAATCCCCATGCAAGAAATGGTATACTACCTATAGAATCTGCTTGTGGCAGGAAGGAGCATTACGAATATGGCGCAAACGATAACGGTAGTTGGCCTGGGATCGGGCGATCCTGATCAATTAACGCTTGGCGTGTGGCGGAGGCTGCAGGAGGCGGAGGCGATTTATGTCCGCACGGAGCAGCATCCGGTGATGTCGCTGCTGCGTGAGCATCAGCTGGCTTACACGTCCTTTGACAGCGTTTATGAACAGCATGACACCTTTCCGGAGGTTTATGATACAATAGCGGATACGCTTGTCCGCAAGGCGCAGGAGGCATCCGCGCCAATCCTGTATGCCGTACCTGGGCATCCGATGGTAGCGGAGCGCACGGTACAGCTGCTGCGCGAGCGCTGCTCGCTGGCTGGTATAACGCTCGAAATTATCGGCGGGGAAAGCTTCCTTGACCAGGCTTTTATCCGTCTTGGCATTGATCCGATCGAAGGCTTTGCGCTGCTTGATGCGGCAGAGCTGAAGGCGGCTCACGTACAGCCGCGCTTACATACGGTTATCGGGCAGGTCTATGATGCTTATACGGCATCGGATGTGAAGCTCGCGCTGATGGAGCGTTACCCGGATGACTACGAGGTTGTTGTTGGTCACGCGCTTGGAGTAACGGGCGAGGAACAGATCCTTAAGGTTCCGCTGTACGAGCTCGACCGGACGCCGGGCTTCGGCAATCTGTCGCTGATTTGGGTACCCCGTACGGAAGAGGATGCCGTTCTTAACCGCACGTTCGACCGTCTTCATGAGATCGTTGCTATTCTGCGCAGCCCCGAAGGCTGTCCGTGGGACCGCGAGCAGACGCATCAGTCCATCCGCAAAAATTTCATCGAAGAGCTGTATGAAGCGCTTGAAGCCATTGATAACGACGATCCCGACAATATGCGGGAGGAGTTTGGCGACGTGATCCTTCAGGTGATGCTGCACAGCCAGATGGAAGAGGAGACGGGAGCATTCTCTGTCTATGACGTTATCGAAAGCCTGAACGAGAAGCTGATTTTCCGCCATCCGCATGTGTTTGGCGACCGCAGCGCCGGGGATGCCGGCGAAGCGCTTGTCAACTGGGAGCAGATGAAGGCGGAGGAGAAGAAGCGGAAAGGCGAAGCCGATGCCCGCAAATCGCAGCTGGACGGCATTCCGAAGGATCTGCCGGCGCTTATGAAGGCCTACCAGCTTCAGAAGAAAGCGGCAAAGGTTGGCTTTGATTGGGAGGAGCTGGGACCGGTTCTGACCAAAATAGAAGAGGAGCTTCGCGAGCTGCGCGAGGCGATAGATTCGAAGGATTCGGAAGAGCAGGCAGGAGAGCTGGGAGATTTGCTTTTTGCGGTTGTGAACGCTTCTCGCTTTATCCACGCGGATCCTGAAGAAGCTCTCTCTCGCACCAATGCAAAATTTAAGAGCCGATTCTCTTATATTGAGGAGCAGCTTCGTATAAACGGCAAAACTTTTGACCAGACTGATTTAACAGAAATGGATCGTTGGTGGGAAGAAGCGAAGCGACAATAGAGCCTCGGATTCGCCACGAATCGCAACATTTCTGCATCTTTCGGTAAATTTTTTTACTCGTGCAGCAGGATTTTTTTACAGACAAGCAGAATAAGTATCAACGTGTTTGTGTTTATGCTTAAAATTACCAAACAAACGGCAGCACCCAGTAGCAGCGCTGACCGAACAAAACAGGCGAATTGAATTTAGGAGGATATTAATAATGAACAAAACAGATCTGATCAACAACATTGCAACAAAAAGCGGTTTGACTAAACGTGACGTAGAAGCGGTACTGAACGGCTTCCTCGGCGAAGTTACTGACGCGCTTGCAGGCGGAGACAAAGTACAATTGATCGGCTTCGGTACTTTCGAAACTCGTAAACGTTCCGGCCGCGTTGGCCGCAACCCGCAAACGGGTAAAGAAATCTCCATCCCAGAATCCAAAGTTCCTGCATTCAAAGCAGGCAACAAACTGAAAGACGCTATCAAGTAATACATGCGTCTCGATAAATTCCTCAAAGTATCCCGGTTGATCAAGCGCCGTACGGTAGCAAAGGACGTGTCCGAGCAAGGACGCGTCTGGATCAACGGCCGTGAAGCGAAAGCTAGCAGCACGGTTAAAGCAGGGGATGAGCTTACGATCCAATACGGACAGAAGACGGTAACCGTTCGCGTCGAACGAATTGCCGAGACGACCCGCAAGGATGAAGCCGGTGAGCTCTACACTTTGATCAAGGAAGAACAACGCCCGCGCGAGGATAATCTCGGCTGGTAAACAACAAAGAGCTGTCACCTTAAGTGGCAGCTCTTTTTTCAATTCCAGGAGTGTAGGTTTGCGTCTCCCATAAACATGGCTTAGAATTCGCCGGATCAATCCCGTCTAAGGGCGGGAAGCCGGTTCACCTTGATGCTCAGGAGGTAGACAACCCTTGATTCCGGCCATGACGAATTTGCCCGAAGTCCGTCCTTCAAAGGGCGGAGGCGTATTGGGACTAACCTTTTCTCTCTTTATTAAAAATGCCGCAGTGCTGCTGTTCATAACGGCAATCACAATCGTGCCGGTCGAACTCATAATCTGTTACGGTTTTTCCAACCTGTCCATCGATAATATTCTCAAGGATATTATCATCTCCCAGCTATTCCTAACCTTGCTGACCCCGGTTGTCGTTTACTGCTTGATTGAGAGACTCCGGGGCGGCAAGGGCAGCGTTGCCGATGCTTACCGCTGGGGGCTCCGCAAGTGGCCTCGGATGATCATGTATAGTTTTCTCCAAAGCGTCATTTTTTCGGCGGGGCTCCTGTTGTTTGTCATTCCGGGTTTGTTCATGTACGTCAGGCTTCTGCTGCTTCCCGCTGTCGTCTCGATTGAGAATACCTCCGTGACGAATCCGCTCGAGAGCAGCCGCAATATGGCCGCAGGACAATTCTGGCGTTTTCTCGGACTTGGCATTGTTGTCAATCTAGTTAATTTTCTCTTAGGCTTGGGTGCAAGCAAGCTGCTGCTAGAGTCGGGGATGATCAACGGGATTACGGTTACGCTTTATTATCTGTTCATAGACTGGTTATCGCTAATTGGGGTTATTCTATCTCTCGTTCTTTATCTCAAGATCAGAACGGAGCAATATGCGGCGGCTGCCCGGGGGGCGGAAGAAGCTGCGGTAACGGCATAAATAGTTAAGGAAAAAGAGCATTTCTCCGAACGGGGAAGTGCTTTTTTTCATTCTCCGAAACAAACATATCAATGATATCATTAAATATTTATTGTAAAACGATAAATATCTGTGGTACTTTAATGGTGAATTTCCATCAAGCAGAGGAGGGGCATACTTATGGAATTGCAGCCCTTATTAAATGCCGTCTGGATTCGCCGTATATGGCAGCTTTTTATTTTTGGTTATCAGCAGGCCATGTCCTGTATTTTTCCGGTTATTATATTCGCTTCTCTTGCTTTAACCAAGGTTATATCCATACCTTACGTTCATCGTTACGATCTGCTTTTGCTGATCTGCCTGTTTGCCCAGATTGGAATGGTGGTATTTAAACTGGAGACGATCGACGAGCTCAAGGTCATTTGCATGTTCCATATTATCGGATTGATGCTTGAACTGTACAAAGTGCATATGGGTTCTTGGTCTTACCCGGGGGAAGGCTGGTCGAAGCTGTTTGGGGTGCCGCTCTACAGCGGGTTTATGTACGCCAGCGTTGCGAGCTATATCTGCCAGGCATGGAGGAGGCTGTCGATCTCCGTATACGGGTGGCCGCGGCAGCGTTATGCCGTAATGGTGTGCGCTGCTATTTATCTAAACTTTTTTACCCATCACTATTTGTGGGATATGCGGTGGCTGCTGACGCTGCTTCTGATTATCGTCTT
Organism: Paenibacillus glycanilyticus NBRC 16618; assembly: GCF_004000805.1. Lineage (GTDB taxonomy): Bacteria > Bacillota > Bacilli > Paenibacillales > Paenibacillaceae > Pristimantibacillus > Pristimantibacillus glycanilyticus. The sequence continues at coordinate 37,986 of NZ_BILY01000036.1, read as the reverse complement.
TTACCGGACATCCTTTGCTTACAAGGTGGGGGGGAGGGAGTACCGCATGCATGTCGTGCTGTCCTTCCTGCTTATCGGCTTTTTCATCTGGCTCGCGGAAAATATTTCGACGTTTATGGGGGCATGGGCCTATCCGGACCAGGAGCATACCTGGCATATTGTCCACCTGGGAAAAATCAGCTCCTGGTTCCTGCTTGTTGTCATCAGCGTCATTATCGTTGCGCAGCTGAAGCGCGTAAAAAGCGCCAGAGACGGAGGAAATCCAGCGCTCTAGCGAAACCGAATATGAAAGAGTAGAATTGCCCTCGCGCGAATGTTCTAAAGTTCGTCCAACCCCCATAAGCTAGTCTCAAGCTATGCTTTCGAAGTGGAGGGACGGGTCAATGGTTGAACAAAGCAAAGGGCAGAAGCGGCAGGAAGTCAAAATGCTGAACCGCAAGCTGCTCGAAATTACTGGCGTATTAAATGTGGAAAGTTTCGACAGCGAAGAGTTTCTGCTCGATACCGATCTTGGCTTCTTGATGATAAAAGGGCAAAACCTGCATATCAAGCATCTCAATCTGGAGCAAAACCTGGTCGCCATCGAGGGGTATGTCCATTCACTCGCCTATTTGGACGCCAATACCTCTACCAAAACTAAAGGCTTATTCGGAAAGCTGTTTAAGTGACCTCCTTAAGCCTACAGTTTCTCACAATGGGGATGATGCTGCTGTCAGGCATCGGGATGGGTGTAATCTTCGACGGCTATCGGGTTGTGTCGAATGAATTGCGCTTCCCGCGGTGGACGCTGCCGGTACTCGATATGGTGTACTGGCTTGCCGCATCGCTCCTCGTATTTCGTGTGCTGTACGCCAGCAACTATGGCGAGGTGCGGGCGTATGTATTCCTCGGCTTGCTTATTGGCGTGCTATGTTATTATTGGCTGCTGAGCAAACCAGTCATCCGTACGGTAAAATGGCTGATTGATGCGGTACGAGCCCTCATCCGGTTCACGCTGCGGACATTTGACCTTCTAATTGTGAAGCCGGTCGTCCTTTTATACCGGTTTATCCGCGTATTAATCGGATTTGGGACCGCACTCACTATTTTCCTGTTAAAAATTGTGCTACAATTGGTTCGTCCGTTCTGGCTTTTGCTGCGTTTTCTGCTTGGTCCGCTTACGCGCCCTCTATGGCGATGGCTTGGACCAAAGCTTTCCAGCCTGCAGCTCAAAGAAAGATGGGACAAGATCCTATCGGGCGTTATTAAATTATGGAAACGCCTGTTCAAATGATTTAGGAGGTTTACCGTTATGACGACTGCCACAGCCAATCCATCGACAGGGAACGCAGGATCCAAACGCCGTCTGCGCATATGGGCCATGTGCATCACTCTATTTTTGTGCTGGGCGGCGTATACCTTTATAGGTCAAATCAAGGATGCGCGTGCCACGCAGGCGCAATTGACAGAGATCAAGAAGCAGGTAGATGATTCCACTTTGCAGTCCAAGCAGCTTCAACAACAGATCGATCGGCTTAACGATCCGGAATATATCAGACAACTTGCAACGAAGGAACAAGGAATGGTAACACCTGGAGAACAACAGATTCAGGTCATTAAATAGACGCTACAACGGGTGAACGTCTGTTGACCTTACTTTGACGATTCGGTTATAATCACGATAGTAACGCTATTTAGCTTAGGGAGGAACATTTTATTTTATGGCAATTGAAGTAGGAGCCAAGTTAGAAGGCAAAGTGACAGGCATAACGCATTTCGGAGCATTCGTTGATTTGTCCGGGGGTGTCACAGGGCTCGTTCACATCTCGGAAATTGCCGATAACTACGTCAAAGACGTGAAGGATCACCTGAAAATTGACGATGTTGTTAAAGTCAAAGTGATCAACGTTGATAAAGACGGTAAGATCGGACTTTCCATTAAACAGGCAGTTGACCGGCCTGAGGGCCAAGCAGCACCACAACGTGAACCACGTGCAGGCGGTGGCGGCGGTTTTAACCGTGGAGGCGGCGGCGGTCAAGATCGCGGTGGACGTCCTTTCAACAAGCAGTCGGCTGGCAGACCGTCTTACAACAAACCGTCATTCGAGGATAAAATGTCTCGCTTCCTGAAAGATAGCGAAGAACGTATCTCCTCCCTGAAGAAAAATACCGAAGGCAAACGCGGCGGCCGCGGTGCTAAACGGGTCTAAGCTGGATTTTATACAATCATATGAGGGCAGAACCTAAACGGTTCTGCCTTTTTTACCGCAATGGACCATGAATATGGTCCATTCGGCGATAAAACCTACCGCTAACCGCGGTCGCTCATCTTCGAGTTGCATCGATTCTGGTTTTCTCACGGCAGTCCATTCGGCGATAAAACCTACCGCTAACCGCGGTCGCCCATCTTCGAGTTACATCGATCCGGGTTTTCTCACTGCAGCACGCCTTCTCGTCACTCCCCAAACTCTATGTTTATAAACGATTCAAGTAGGGGAATTAAGACCATCCCGTACGGAGCGACAAACTTCCTCATAAAAGCAGACTTCAATTGTCTTCGTGATGCAGCGAACGGAGTTCTACGAAGCCCCTTCTCGCCCCAGACGCAAGAAAAAAACGCTCCATTCACGTTTTTCGGCCCCCGCTATGCGCATTTTTCAAAAAATATACCTCATTTCAAAAAAAGTTTCAGCTTGTTTCCCCGATACTCCCTGCAATCCCGACAGCAGAAAACAAAGAATTCACGGACAGAACGAGGCGCGACGCGACGGTTTTTGTTGAAGCGGCAGTAGTGCCAATAGTCACGTGTCAGGTTTAAACCCAGCAGCGGCGCGGATTTGAAAGCGTTGACAATTTGTGGGTGAAGGATTTGGCTTTTGTCGGAAAAAACTTTGGCACGCCCACGTTAAACTGACAAACTTCATACGGACATGCTCCTATAATGAGAACCACAACAAAACGAAATGGGTGGTGTTCGATATGAAAAAAGAAAACGTGATTATGTTTCCCGCAGGTGAGCAACAAATGGGATGGGGACGTTCCATGATGGAGAAGGGCCGTGGATGGTTATCTTCGAGAAGGCTGGTCCAGCTGGTGCTTGCGAAAAAATGGACAATCATGCTTGTGGGGCTTGGCTTCCTGCTCGGAAGGGCGGTGATCCTGGAATCCCTGATGCCCTTCGCTGCGGCTTACTTTGCGGTCGTCTACTTTCTTCGAAAAGACGCGTTCGCCTGGACAGCCGTATCGCTCGTGGCCGGGAGCTGGTTCGCGGTTACGCCCGCACCCTTATGGATCGGGATGGAGCTCGCCGTTCTATTCTTATTATTTAAAGGCCTGGAGGCTTACGAGAAAGCGGAGCTCGGGACTGCTCCCTTACTCGTCTTTATCTCCACCTTACTTGTGCAGCTATTTGGACTCTTCATAGGAGATACGATGAGCTGGTATGGGTTCATGATGGTGGTGGTGGAGGCAGCGCTCAGCTTTGTGCTTACGCTTGTCTTTATTCAGGCCATACCGGTTCTGACCATGGCGAAAAAAACCGCCTCTCTCAAGAATGAAGAGATTATCTGCCTGATGATTCTGCTTGCCTCCGTCATGACCGGAGCGGTAGGCTGGCAAATTTACGGTCTGTCCGTTGAACATATTATGTCGCGCTTCCTGCTGCTATTGTTTGCCCTTGCAGGCGGAGCTCCGCTTGGAGCCTGCGTCGGCGTAGTTGCCGGACTTATTCTTAGTCTCGCTGACTTTAACGCGGTTGTGCAAATGAGCTTGCTTGCTTTCGCGGGTCTATTGGCCGGCCTTCTGCGTGAAGGCGGTAAAGCCGCGGTTGCCTTCGGCATGCTGCTTGGCACCTCGATTCTCGCCATCTATGTGGGAAGCGGATCGGATGTGATGACGTCGACATGGGAGTCGGTCACCGCAGCTGTCCTGCTTATGCTTACCCCAAAAATTATGATACGAACCATCGCCCGCTATGTTCCGGGTACAAACGAGCATGCCAAGTCGCAGCATGAGTATGCCAAGCGCGTACGCGATGTAACGGCGGAGCGGGTATCCCAATATTCGGAGGTGTTCCGCCAGCTCTCGAAGAGCTTTGGCCAACTCAATAACACGGCGGGTGCCGTGAAGCAGGAGGAGGAGCTTAATCATTTCATGCAGGCGGTGTCGGCGCGAAGCTGCGCGGACTGCCACCGGAATAAGGCTTGCTGGGAGGGCAAGTATTTTCAAACCTATCAAATGATGAAGGACATGATCTCGGCGGTGGACGAGGATCGCATTCCAACGCACAATATGCCGCGCACATGGGCGTCCCATTGCGCGAAGCCTGCTCAGGTGCTTGGCATTATCGAGCAGGAGTACGAGCTTTATAAGAATGATATGCACTGGAAAAAGCAAATATTCGATTCCCGGCAGCTGGTGGCGGATCAATTATCGGGCGTATCGCAGGTGATGGAGGACCTGGCGCATGAAATTAAAAGGGAGGGGCAGACCCTGCACCTGCAGGAGGAACAGATCCGTGAAGCCTTGGAGGGACTGGGATTATCCATACAGGAAATTGAGGTCATTAATCTGGAAGAGGGGAATGTGGAAATCGAACTGTATCACCATTTTGCCAGGGGCTACGATGAATGCCGCAAAATTATCGCTCCGCTCTTATCGGATATACTAGGCGAGCATGTGGCCGTCAAATCGGAGAGACCGGCAGAGAAGAATGGCGAACCAACCCTTGTCGTGTTTGGTTCGGCCAAGGAATTCGAGGTGGAGACAGGCATTGCCGGTGCCGCCAAAGGAGGCGACCTGCTGTCGGGAGACAGCTTCAGTATGCTGGAGCTTGGCAATGGCAAATTCGCCGTAGCCATTAGTGACGGCATGGGCAATGGAGAACGCGCGCGCCAGGAGAGCAGCGCAGCCCTGTCGATTTTGCAGCAGCTTTTGAAGTCCGGGATGGACGAGAAACTTGCCATCAAATCGGTCAATTCGATTCTTCTCTTGCGTTCGCCCGATGAGGTGTTCGCGACAATCGATCTGGCGATGATCGATTTATATACGGCGAGGACGACCTTCATGAAGATTGGCTCGACGCCAAGCTTTATTAAACGAGGAAACGAGGTGATTCCCGTAACGGCGAATAATTTGCCGGTCGGTATTTTGCAGGATATTGAATTCGACCTGATCTCCATGCCGCTGCAGCCGGGCGATACGATCGTCATGATGAGCGACGGGATATATGACGCGCCGGGACATGCGGTCAATAAGGAGATGTGGATGAAGAGGATTATTCAGGAGCTGAAAACCGAAGAACCGCAGGAAATGGCCGATGCCTTGCTGGAGACCGTGGTGAGGTATCATGAGGGCGATATTAAAGACGATATGACGGTGCTTGTCGCAAAGATCGATAAGCATTTGCCGGAATGGGCGTCATTCCGATGGCCGGGAATCAACCGGCTGGAGCGGCCGCGGACGGTTAGCTGAAGGAGGCAGATGATAAATGGGCGGATGCAGGCTCTTGGACGAAAGCGCGGCAGTTTGCGCTTTCGCTCCGGGAGCCTTTTCGCATGGCTTAGGCACGATTATAAATTTTTCATTGCAGGGGCTGCATAATTTCTCGGGAAATAGGGCAATCTAGCGGTTTATCCCTCGCTTCAAACGGCAAAACTAATAGAGAGGTTATGCTTGTTTTGAAGAGGAGGCAAGGAATAATGAAACAAATATTGCTGGTGACGGATGGCTGCTCCAACGTCGGAATGAGTCCGGTTGTAGCGGCGGCGCATGCGAAGTCGGAAGGTATTGCGGTTAACGTGGTAGGAATTCTCGATTACGGCGATGTGGGAGAACTTGGTGCATCCGAAATAGAAGAGATTGCTCGCGCCGGAGGGGGCCTGAGCAGGCTTGTGAATATGCGGCAGCTGTCGCAGACGGTTCAAATGATGACGAGAAAAACGGCGGTTCAAACGATTCAGCTGGCGGTCCAAAAGGAACTGAAGCAGGTGCTTGGCAACGGTTCGATCGAAGCGCTCCCACCCGAGAAGCGGAGCGAGGTCGTCCGTGTTATCGACGAGCTTGGCGAGACATCCAAGCTGCAGGTTGCCCTGCTGATAGACGCAAGCGCCAGCATGAAGCCGAAGCTTCGCGCGGTCGAGGAAGCGATTCATGATCTTATGCTAAGCCTGCAGGCGCGTCAGGGGCAGAGCGAGATTGCCGTGTTCCATTTCCCAAGCAGCAAGCATGGCGAGGACTGCAAGCTGGATCTGGATTGGACCGATAATCTGAAAGGCATTTCCTCTATATTTACGAAATTCCCCATGAGCGGGACAACGCCAACGGGTCCGGCGATGATGCAAGTCATTGATTTTTACCGGCAGGGGGATTATGGTAAGAAGAGCAGAAACGATGAAACGGATGGGATGATGAGTGACTACGTCGTTTAAGTTGAATCTCCGCCGCGGTGCCGTTGTAACGGGGAAATGGAAGCACTCCCGTTATCGAGTCGAGCGGTTGCTTGGAGAGGGAGCGAACGGCAAGGTTTATCTCGTTCATGCCGACCGCGGCTGGTGCGCATTAAAAGTAGGGATAGACGCCATTGATCTGCAGTCGGAGATCAATGTTCTGCAGGCTCTCGAGAAGCAGGACCGGAAGCAGACCTACCTTTATGAAGTGGATGATCTGCTTGGAGAGGATGGCAAAGAGTATCCTTTCTATATTATGAGATACGTGCGCGGGGTAACGATTTCCGACTTCCTGGATAAAAACGGGCCCGAATGGTTCCCGCTTATTGGTCTTAATCTGCTTGGCAAGCTGGCCGAACTTCACCGCAGGGGCTGGGTATTCGGCGATCTGAAGATCGATAACGTGCTGGTGGCCGACTACGGGTATGTGGAGCTTGTCGATTACGGCGGCGTTACGGCGATGGGCAAAGGGATCCGCCAGTTCACCGAAATTTATGACCGAGGCTTTTGGAATGCGGGCACGCGCTCGGCGGATGCCAGATACGATCTGTTCTCCTTCGCCATGCTTTGCATCATGCTCCATGAGCCGAAGAAGCTTCACGCGCTGACGGGAGGGTTGCCGCAAATCCGTTCAACCGAAGAGCTGGAACGTTTAATTGGCGAGTGCAAGGGGCTGGCTCCCGTAGCGGGATGGCTGAGGCAGGCACTCGGCGGGCAATTCTTCGACGCTTCGGAAGGAGCGGAGGCCTGGAGGAGACTGCTGCACCGCAGGGATACGCGGGTCAAAAGCGCAAAGACGCCCGGATGGCTTAAAGGGCTTGCCGCCGTGTCGGCCGTTGTGCTTGGCATTTCGGTTTACTGGCTGCTTCGAAGTGGTATATAGCTGATATATAGAAGAAACATATACTAAAAGGGAATGGGGAGATACATACGCATATGGAAACGGGAGACCATAAGCTGCTGATCGACATGATGAAATACGCAGCAACCGAACAGCTATGGTCAAAGGGCGACCGAATCGTGGCCGCCGTATCCGGCGGTCCCGATTCAATGGCTCTGCTGCATCTGCTCTGGCTTGCAGCCCGGCAGGAGCAGCTTACGATTATTGCGGCCCATGTCAATCATGGCTTCCGCAAGGAGGCTTCCCGGCAGGAGGCGGAGATTGTCCGCCAATACGCGGTGAAGCTGGGCGTGCCTTTCGAGATGATTGAACTCGATATGCCCGCATACATAGAAGAAACGGGAATGAATGCGCAATCCGCGGCGCGGGAGAAGCGTTACGCTTTTCTGCATGAAATTGCGGTAAAATACGATGCATCCGCCATCGCCCTTGCCCATCATGCCGATGATCAGGCGGAGACGGTGCTGATGCGGGTCATCCGCGGAGCGGGCCTAACCGGCCTTGCGGGAATGGCCGCCAAACGGAAAGAAAAAAACGTGGAACTTATTCGACCATTACTTCGTATGAACAAGTCAGACATTGTGCGCTACTGCTCCGGGCAGGATATTCCTTATTGCCTCGACGGCAGCAACAATGAGCGATATTACTTTCGAAATGTCGTTCGGCTGGATGTTATCCCTTATCTTTCGCAATTTAATCCTCAGCTTACCCACTCGCTCAGGCGGATCGCCGATGTGGCGGGGGCGGAGGATGACTGGATGGAGCTTGAAGGACAGCGGCTCTTTGCATCGCTCGTAACGTCGTCGCCGGATGAATGCAAGCTTAATGCCGGCGAGCTTGTCGGTCTTCATGTCGCTTTACAAAGAAGATTGATTAAACTAATATTAAATTATCTTTCGAAGGATGCAGAAATTGCCTCCTTTGACGCGATTGAGACGATGCGGCTTGCGGCAGCCCCTGCAGCCCCGAGTACCTGGCGATACGACGCAGGCTCGGGTGTTCGGTGCATCCGCGAGTATGGCAGCATCCGATGGGTGCGAGTGCTGAACGCATCGGGCACGTCCGAAGATAGCTATGCCTTTTCCATTTCCGGGGATTCGAAGTCGGCGTTTATCACGGCCGGCGGAAGAGCGCTGCATATCGAGCGACTGAAGCGGGGTGAAGCGGTAAGACCTGCGGGACGGAGCGAGGTTTGCTTTGATGCGGACCAGCTTGATTTTCCGCTTACGGTACGTAATCGGCAGCCTGGCGACCGAATTCAGGTTTTAGGATTAAATGGGTCCAAAAAAGTGCAAGATATGTTCGTTGACGAAAAGATCGCGCCATCCGAGCGTGAGCGATATCCGCTGCTGGTTGATGCGAATAACCGCCTGCTCTGGATTCCGGGGATACGACGTTCAAGCCATGCGCAAACCGGTCATGAGACAACGGACTTCCTGTTCATTCGAATGGAGAACGAATAAGAAGCACTGCTGTATTCATAATTATAAAGTGAAAGATATAGGAGGATTTACATTTTGTTGAACGATATTAAAGAGGTACTCTACGACGAAGGCCAAATCAAGGCGAAGGTGAAGGAGCTTGGGGAAACGTTAAGCCGCGACTTCGACGGGCGTAATCCGCTCGTTATTTGCGTCCTCAAAGGTGCGTTTATTTTCATGTCTGACCTGGTCAAAGAGATGCCGATTAAACTTGAGATCGATTTTATGGCGGTATCGAGCTACGGGGCTTCGACCAAATCGTCGGGCGTCGTAAAGATTATTAAAGATCTTGATGCCTCCGTGGAAGGGCGTGACGTCCTGATCGTCGAAGATATTATTGACAGCGGTCTGACGTTGAGCTACCTGATCGATGTGCTGGAACGCCGCAATGCCAAGTCGGTAACGGTTGCCACGCTGTTCGACAAGCCTGCACGCCGGTCGGTTGATCTTGAAGCGGACTACACCGGATTCTCGCTGCCGGATGAGTTTGTTGTCGGCTACGGCCTCGATTACGCAGAGAAATACCGCAACCTTCCGTTCATCGGAATTCTGAAGCCGGAAGTTTACGAGAAATAGAATTTGCGGTCAAACCGGCATGTCTCCCCCTCGCTCTTGGTTCTATTGAGATGGAAAGTCATGCTATGTTAAAATATTAAAAGCGTCTTGAGAGGAGGTAGGGGATGAATCGGATCATCCGTAATACTGGATTTTATTTGATCATCTTTTTAGTAACGGTTGGGATTATTCAGTTTATCAGCAGCCAAAATAATACTACCGTCGGAATTCGTTACGATCAGCTTCGCCAAGCGATCAGTTCCAATAACGTGGAAGAGCTGACCGTGAAGTACGATGGTTATACTTATTTGGTTTCAGGTAAATATAAAGAACCGCCTGCGGACTCCAAAAACGGAGAAAAGAACTTCTCCTCGCGTATCGGTCTAGAAGCGGGGCAGGATATTCTTGATGCAGAGAAGCAATACGGATTTAAGCTGAACTACAAGCCAATGGATACACCCAGCATCTGGCTTACGTTCCTTACTTCCATAATTCCGTTTGTGATCATATTTATTTTGTTCTTCTTCCTGATGAATCAAGCTCAGGGCGGCGGAGGCAAAGTGATGAACTTTGGCAAGAGCCGCGCAAGGCTGTACAACGAAGAGAAGAAGCGCATTACCTTTGAGGATGTGGCGGGCGCCGACGAAGAGAAGCAAGAGCTTGTCGAAGTCGTTGACTTCCTGAAGGATCCTCGCAAATTCAATGTCGTGGGCGCACGCATTCCGAAGGGCGTATTGCTTGTGGGTCCTCCGGGTACCGGTAAAACGCTCCTTGCCCGTGCGGTTGCCGGCGAGGCAGGCGTGCCGTTCTTCAGCATCTCCGGTTCGGACTTCGTGGAAATGTTCGTCGGTGTCGGCGCATCCCGTGTCCGCGACTTGTTCGAGAATGCGAAGAAAAACGCTCCGTGTATCATCTTTATCGACGAGATCGATGCGGTTGGTCGTCAGCGCGGCGCCGGACTTGGCGGCGGACATGACGAACGCGAGCAAACGCTCAACCAATTGCTCGTTGAGATGGACGGCTTTGGTGCCAACGAAGGCATTATTATCGTCGCTGCGACGAACCGTCCGGATATTCTTGACCCGGCGCTTCTTCGTCCGGGACGCTTCGACCGTCAAATCACGGTTGACCGTCCAGACGTAAAAGGCCGCGAAGCGGTATTGAAAGTCCATGCGCGCAACAAGCCGCTTAACAAAGATGTGAAGCTTGATGTGATTGCAAAACGTACGACGGGCTTTACCGGCGCGGATCTCGAGAACCTGCTGAACGAAGCAGCGCTTCTTGCAGCCCGCCGCAACAAGAAAGACATTGCCATGCAAGAGGTTGACGAGGCGATTGACCGCGTAATCGTCGGTACGGAGAAGAAAAGCCGTGTCATCAGCGATCGCGAGAAACGGATCGTCGCTTACCACGAAGCTGGTCATACTATTGTCGGCTACTTCCTGGAGCATGCGGACATGGTACACAAAGTTACGATTATCCCACGCGGCCGTGCCGGTGGTTACGTCATTATGCTTCCTAAGGAAGACCGTATGCTCGTAACGAAGCAAGAGCTGCTTGATAAAGTTACGGGTCTGCTTGGCGGACGCGTTGCGGAGGAATTGTTCATTGGCGAGATTGGTACGGGCGCATACAGCGACTTTAAGCAAGCGACCGGTATCGTCCGCAGCATGATCATGGAATACGGTATGAGCGATAAGCTTGGTCCGATGCAGTTCGGCCAATCGCAAGGCCAAGTATTCCTGGGCAGAGATCTTGGGCATGAGCAGAACTACTCCGATAAGATCGCTTACGAGATTGATCAGGAAATGCAATTCTTCATCAACGATTGCTACGCTCGCGCGAAGCAGTTGTTAACAGAGAAGAGCAGAGAAGTACATTTGATCGCTCAAACGCTTCTTAAAGAAGAAACGCTCGAGCTTGAGCAAATCAAGAACTTGATCGAATCCGGCGGTCTTGAAGGCGGAGATGAGTCTTCAGGAGAAGGAAGCGGTGCAGCGGAATCCTCGTCCGAGCCAATCGTAGATACGATCGGCGGCGTGAAGGTCCGCATTCAAACCCGCGATGCAGGCGAGATTACGCCTCCTGAGCTGGATGAACAAAAACCAGACGACGAAGATCCGAATAAAGGATCCTAATTAAAAAAACAGCTGTCCAATGTTTGCTTGATAGCAAATGAAGGGCAGCTGTTTTTGTTTATCGTTCGGGTTTTGAGGGTATTCATTAAAGGACTAACCAAGACTATGTTAGCTATTTGTCCGAAAATTTCGAATACTACTCGCACAAATGTTACATAATCGACATGTTGTTTGGTGAACAAAATTTCTGTGTCAAATTAGTTGACATAATGTGATTGACGGCTGTTAGATTGTAATTATAATTAAGGAGAATAGTGGCGCTGGACATCAAGAATAATAAAGATAGTGCAATTGCCCTAAACACAAATATAAAGCAGGGGAGAGAACAGGTATGAAGAAACAAGTTGGTTTAATGCTTATGATCATCCTGGCGTTGACATTTGTCTTGTCCGCATGCGGCAGCAAGAGCCATGACAACACCAATAACTCTAACAAAGGCGGCAACGAGGGTGCTGCATCCCCGGGTACTTCTGGAGCGACTTCCAAACTTAAGATTGGCATGGCTACAGACGTTGGCGGCGTTAATGACAAATCCTTTAACCAAAGCGCTTGGGAAGCTCTGAAGAAAGTAACGGCTGATACCGGTGCTGAAACCAAATATCTTGAATCCAAAGGCGATGCCGACATGGAGCCGAACTTGAAGGCTTTCGTATCGGAGAAATATGATCTGACTTGGGGTATCGGCTTCCTGTTTACGGACGCGATGACGAAAGTCGCAACAGAGAATCCAAACTCCAAATTCGCGCTTATCGATGCTGAAGTTGATCTGCCTAACGTTGAATCCGTATCTTTTGCGGAAAATGAAGGCTCCTTCCTCGTTGGCGTTGTTGCCGGTCTGATGACGAAAACAAACAAAATCGGTTTCGTAGGCGGCATGGAAATTCCGGTTATCAAAAAGTTCGAAGCCGGCTTTAAAGCTGGTGTAGAAGCGGTTAACCCTGAAGCTGCAAAAAGCATGAAAATCAACTATGTAGGCGACTTCTCCAAGCCTGACCTTGGCAAGCAAGCGGCTGCAACGATGTATGACGCTGGCGTCGACATCATCTTCCACGCTTCCGGCGCATCCGGTAACGGCGTATTCAACGAAGCTAAATCCCGTAAAGACGCTGGCAAAGACGTATGGGTAATCGGCGTAGACAAAGACCAATCGCTCGAATTCGGCGACGAAATCACACTGACTTCCATGATGAAGGGCGTAGAAACGGCTGTTTATAAAGTTTCGACGGACCTGATCAACGGTACATGGCAAGGCGGCAAAGTCGTAACGCTTGGTCTGAAAGACAATGGCGTAGGTTTGCCTGAGACTTCCACGAAAAACGTTCCAGCTGATGTTCTTGCGAAAGTTGAAGAGTACAAACAAAAAATCATCAGCGGCGAGATCACGGTGCCAGTTAAATAATTTTCCTCGCGAAAATATTTGATGTCGCTGTGTCAAGGCAAGGCCGGCAGGAAGCCGGTCTTGTCCTTTTTTGCCATACAGGTAGAAACCCCGGGGGGATGATGAAAGAATGGACCGGAGCACAACGGCTGTTGAACTAAAAGGAATAACGAAACGTTTTCCAGGGTTAGTGGCCAATGACAACATCAATTTTGAACTGAAAAAAGGCGAGATTCATGCACTGCTCGGCGAGAACGGGGCGGGCAAATCAACGCTGATGAACATTTTGTTCGGCTTGTATCAGCCTGAAGAAGGCGAGATTTGGGTTAACGGCAAGAAGACCGTCATTGACGGTGCAGGTAAGGCAATCGAACTTGGGATCGGCATGGTCCATCAGCATTTCAAGCTTGTGCAGCCGTTTACGGTGGCAGAGAATATCGTGCTCGGCAACGAGCCGTCGAAATTCGGTTTTTTGAAATATAGAAAAGCAAATCAGAGAGTTCGGGATCTCTCCGAACGTTACGGATTGAAAGTAGATCCGCAAATGCGGATTCAAGATATTACAGTCGGCATGCAGCAGCGGGTAGAGATTCTGAAGACCTTGTACCGCGGTGCCGATATTCTGATCTTCGATGAGCCAACAGCCGTACTGACGGTTCAGGAAATCGAAGAGCTGATTGAAATTTTGCGGAACCTGGCGGCGGAGGGCAAATCGATTATTTTGATTACCCATAAGCTGAAGGAAGTTATGGCGCTGGCGGATTCGGTAACGGTTATCCGCAGAGGCAAGGTTATTCGCACCCTTCCAACATCGGAAACAAACGAACGGCATTTGGCCGAGCTGATGGTCGGCAGAGACGTCACCTTCGAAGTCGAGAAATCGAAAAAGGAGCCTGGCGATGTTGTGCTGTCCGTTGATTCGCTGCGTATGAAGGGCGATCAAGGCAAGCAGGTTCTCGATGGCATCAGCTTTGATGTTCGCGCCGGCGAGATTCTTGGTATTGCAGGGGTTGACGGCAATGGCCAAAGCGAACTTATTTATGCGATCACGGGGATGCGCGGCGTTAACGGCGGAAGCGTAAAACTGAACGGCAAGGATATTACGAACCGAACGCCGCGCGAAGTGTCGCTGGCCGGTATCAGCCATATTCCGGAGGACCGGCACAAGCATGGTCTTGTCCTTGATTTTACGCTGAGCGAGAACATGATTCTCGGCAGCTATTTCGATCCGCAGTTCGGCAAGAACGGCTTTATCGACTTTAAGGCGATGGACACGCTGGCCGATAAGCTGGTCAATGAATTTGATGTCCGCGGCTCCGGTATCCATGCGAAAGCGCGCTCGCTCTCCGGCGGCAACCAGCAAAAGGCGATTATCGCCCGCGAGCTCTGGAAAAACCCGGACCTGCTTATTGCGGTTCAGCCAACGCGCGGTCTCGATATCGGCGCGATCGAATACGTACATAAGCGGCTTGTCGAAGCGCGGAATGAAGGCAAAGCGATTCTGCTCGTTTCCTTCGAGCTGGATGAGCTATATTCCTTGTCCGACCGAATCGCGGTTATGTACGAAGGACGTTTGATGGGTGAAGTGGATGCCGATCATCGCGACGATCAGCAGCTTGGCATGATGATGGCAGGCGATGCATCCGCAGTAGCTGCAACCGAAGGGAGGAAGTAGAACGAAATGAACACGATGAGAAAAATATTCGACAAGTCTTCCTTCCTCGTGCCGCTCGTGGCGATCATCCTTGGTCTTATCTGCGGCGCGCTTGCGATGCTTGCGGGTGGATACGATCCTTGGATGGCGTATACTGCCTTGGTGAAGAAGCTGTTCGGTAGTCCTTACGATATCGGCGAAGCCATCCGTGCGATCACGCCGCTTATCTTTACCGGTATTGCAGTAGCTTTTGCTTTCCGTACAGGCCTCTTTAACATTGGCGCTGACGGTCAGTTTTTAATGGGGATGACAGGCGCAACGATTGTCGGGGTAACGCTTGATTTGCCGTGGTATATTCATGCGCCGCTAGCGATTATCGTAGGCGGGCTGTTTGGCGGCCTGTGGGCGGCGCTCGCCGGTTACTTGAAGGCAGCGAGAGGCGTTAATGAGGTTATCTCCTCCATTATGCTGAACTGGATCGCCCTCTTCCTGTCCAACTATATCGTAGGCACGTATCTCGTCATGGAAGGCCAGCAGAAATCGAAGCCGGTTCACGAATCGGCGCTTGTATCGATCAAGTGGCTGTCCGAAAGCATGGGCAATGCCCGTATGCATTGGGGAACGCTGATTGCGCTTATCGGTGTGGTCGTGTTTTACGTTATCTTGTGGCGCACGAAAAAAGGCTACGAGCTCCGCGCGGTTGGCCTCAATCCGAACGCCGCTCTGTATGCGGGGATGAACGTTAACCGCACGATCATTACTTCGATGTTTATCAGTGGCGTGTTCGCCGGACTTGGCGGCGTATTCGAGATTCTTGGCGTCTTTGGTTACCAGACGGTTATGGCCGCGTCATGGGGTTACGGCTTTGACGGTATCGCGGTTGCTCTTCTTGGCGGCAATACGCCAATCGGCGTATTCCTTGGCGCCGTGCTGTTCGGCGGATTGAGCTACGGCTCGGCCGGCATGAGCTTCGGAGCGAATGTACCGCCGGAGATTGTGCGGATCGTTATCGGATCCATTATCTTCTTTGTCGCTTCGCATGGACTCGTGAAGTTCTTCCTGAAGCCGTTTATGGCTCGCCGCTCGAATAAAGGCAAGTCGGAAGGAGGCAGTGCCCTGTGAACGCACTAGATACAATCGGACAATTAATTAGCATTACGCTTGTTTTCTCAACCGCTCTGATCTTTACCGGACTTGGCGGCGTGTTCTCGGAGCGGTCCGGCGTCGTGAATATCGGCCTTGAGGGACTTATGATCGCGGGCGCTTTTGGGGCTGCCGTATTCACCGATCAAGCCATTCAGGGCGGGATGAAGCATGGCGCTCCGTGGATCGGACTTCTTGCCGGTCTGGTTTTGGGACTTGTGGTGTCTCTGCTGCATGCGGTTGCCACGATTACGTTTAAAGCCGACCAGACCATTGTAGGCGTCGTTATTAATATTTTGGCGGCGGGCCTTGCCATCTATCTGACGAAAAGCCTTTATGAAGGCTCCGGACAAACCCCAACGCTGGAATATGTGTTTAATCCGGTCGCTATTCCGGGACTATCGGATATTCCTTTGCTCGGCAAAGGTATTTTCACGGCTTACCCAACCACTTATATTGTGATCGGTGTTGTTATTCTCAGCTATATCGTTCTGTACCGTACAACCTTTGGCCTCCGCCTCCGTGCGGTGGGCGAGCATCCAAGCTCGGCGGATACGGTTGGCATCAGCGTTACGAAGTACCGTTACATCGGCGTTATGCTGAGCGGTGCATTGGCCGGACTTGGCGGTGCAACGATTGCGCTGACAACAACAAGCAACTTTGCCCATAATACGATTTCCGGGCAAGGCTTTATCGCGATTGCGGCCGTTATTTTCGGCAAATGGAATCCGCTTGGCGTAGCCGGAGCGGCGATCTTCTTCGGGATGGCGCAAGCGCTTCGGAACTGGGCGCAGCTGTTCGAATGGTCGCATCATATTCCGAACGAATTTTTCTATATGCTTCCGTATTTGCTGACGCTTCTTGTGCTTGCCGGCGCAGTTGGACGCTCGGCGGCGCCAGGTGCGCTGGGCGAGCCGTATGATCCGGCGAAAAGGTAGCCGGAATCCCTTTGAGGCAGCCGTTTATGCCCTCTTCTCCACTTCATGCAAAATTTGCTGTGGAGAAGAGGTTTTTTATTGTCTAAATACATTGACAGCATCCTGCACCTGGAGTAAATTAAACCTTAACAAAAGAATCATAAATAGGCCATTGACTTTGAAATAGTTTGTGCATCAATTCACAAAGTCTGGATAGCCATAATCGGAATGGGACTCATCGCCCATCCCTCATAAGAGGAGAGGATCAACTGTGGAAGCACTGGCGCTGGAACGCAAGGCGGAACAGAATCGTGAACTGCGTGAAAGGCTCATGCAATTGAAGAAGGAACGCAATGCCATCATTCTTGCCCATTATTATCAACGAGACGAAATTCAAGAGGTGGCCGATTTCCGCGGGGACTCGTTCCTGCTCGCGCAAAAGGCTGCACAAACCGATGCGGACGTTATTGTTTTTTGCGGCGTTCATTTTATGGGAGAAAGCGCGAAAATTCTGGCTCCTAACAAAACCGTCATTATCCCCGACGAACGGGCCGGCTGTCCAATGGCTGACATGGTTAACGTGGACGGCTTGCGCAAGCTGAAGGCACAGCATCCGAACGCGACTGTTGTTACGTATATTAACTCTTCTGCGGAAATCAAAGCGGAGACGGATATTTGCTGTACCTCGGCCAACGCCGTTAAAGTGGTGAATTCGGTTGAAGGCGATGAAGTCATCTGGGTACCGGACAAAAACCTTGGCCACTACGTGCAGCAGAACACCGACAAGAAAATGATTATCTGGGAAGGTTATTGCAACACCCATGATATGCTGACGGTGAAAGACGTTGAAGAGATGAAGGCGAAATATCCGAACGCTCAATTTGTCGTGCATCCGGAATGCCGTCCGGAGGTTGTGGAGCTTGGCGATTTCGTCGGCAGTACAACGGCTATTATTAAATATTGCAAAGAATCGGATTGTCAGGAGTTTATCGTTGGTACGGAAGACGGTACCGGCTACCAATTGCGTCTGGACAGCCCGAACAAGACTTTCCATTTTGCATCCAAATATTTGGTTTGCCCGAACATGAAAGTGAACAACTTGAAGAAGCTGGTGAAATGCCTGGAAACCATGCAGCCTCAAATTTACGTTCCTGATCATGTTGCGGACGAGGCCCGTAAGTCCCTGGAGCGCATGTTACTCGTTAAATAGGAGGAGCATGCGCTACTCCTATGCTTGGAGGCGCATTACGAAGATGATGATACCAAGATATCTTGTTGATTTGTCACTCGAGGACTTGCCGGTAATAGAGAAGGACGTTATTGTGATCGGGGCCGGCATCGCCGGTCTTTTTACCGCACTTCGGGCAAGCGAGAATAACCAGTCTGTCTTAATGATTACGAAAAAATCACTGCTCGACAGTAATACGCGTTATGCGCAGGGCGGTATCGCGGCCGTCATCTCGGATGACGATTCCCCGGCTTACCACCGAGAGGATACGCTTATCGCGGGTGCCGGCCTCTGCTCCGAGGATGCCGTTAACGTTCTGGTTCACGAAGGGCCGGAAGGGGTTAACAATCTGATCAGAATGGGCACGCAGTTCGATCTCGAGAACGGTGAATTCGCGCTGACCAAGGAAGGCGCGCATAGCCAGCGCCGCATCCTTCATGCCAACGGCGATGCGACGGGTTACGAGATTGTGCGCGCCCTTTCGGAGAAGGCGACGGCCGACCCGGGCATTGACGTGTGGGATGATCATTTCGTGATCGATCTTGTTACGCAGGATGGCGAATGCTGCGGAGCGATCGTGCAGAAGCCCGACGGGCACCGCTTGTACGTAAGAGGCAAAGCGACGATTCTCTGCTCCGGCGGGACGGGACAATTATATCGTTATACAACGAATCCGGATGTCGCCACCGGAGACGGCATTGCAATGGCTTACCGGGCAGGCGCGCTTATTCAGGATATGGAGTTTGTGCAATTCCATCCGACTTCGCTGTGTTATCCCGGCGCTCCGCGTTTCTTGATCTCGGAGGCCGTACGCGGTGAAGGCGCTTATCTGCGCAATATCCGGGGCGAGCGGTTCATGGACCGTTATCATCATCAGCTGGAGCTTGCGCCGCGCGATGTCGTGGCACGCGCTATAGTAAGCGAGATGGAAGAGACAAAATCCACTTTCGTCTATTTGGATATCACGCATGAGTCGCCGGAAATGGTGAAGCATCGTTTCCCTACGATTTACGAATTCTGTCTGCAATACGGGCTGGATCTGACAACCGACTGGATCCCGGTTGCGCCGGCTGCCCATTATATGATGGGCGGAGTCAAAACTGATCTGTTCGGGGAAACCAATATAAGAAGACTGTTTGCATGCGGAGAAGTATCGTCTACCGGCGTTCATGGCGCGAACCGCCTGGCGAGTAATTCGTTGTCGGAAGCGATTGTGTTTGGCAAACGGATCGTAGACAGCATTATGAAGCTGCCGCAGCTGGAGACGAAGCCTGTTATTGAAAAGGAACAGCCGCGCAGCGGCGCACCTATGCAGGCGGTAGTCGAGAAAAGGCTGAAGCTGCAGAAGGTGATGGTGCGGTATGCCGGACTTCGCCGTGACGCGCATGGTCTTGAGAGAGGGCTCGAGGAACTGAAGCGCCAGCTGCCGTTCTTCCAATCGGTTCTGACCAAACGCGAGGAATACGAGTTCGCCAACCTGCTGACCTGCGCGGTTCTGACTACGGAATCCGCGCTTCAGAGGGAAGAAAGCCGAGGCGGTCATTTCCGGGAGGACTTCCCGGAGAAGAATGACGAGGTGTGGCGCAAGCATACCGTAATGCAACGGCTGCAAGGAACGACAGAGGAGCGAATTATTCATGTTTGATACAACATTTGGCACCTATAACCATGCCCTACGCGAGCAAATCCGCAGCTGGCTGGCCGAAGATATCGGAAGCGGCGATATCACGACGGCAACTACCATCCCGATGGGCTCGCAGTCGACAGCGGTGATCCATGTGAAAGAGAGCGGGATTATTGCCGGTCTTCCGGTTGCGCGGATCGTTTTCGAGATTGTGGACCCGGCGCTTAGGTTCGAAGCAAAAGTACAAGACGGCGAGTATGCGGAAAAGGGTACGGTCATCGCAACCGTAGAAGGCAGTACCCATAGCCTTCTCACCGGCGAGCGTCTGGCGCTTAACCTGATGCAGCGTATGTCAGGCATCGCAACAAAAACGAATGCTTTCGTAACGGCGTTGGAAGGCTTGCCGGTCCGTCTTGTGGACACGCGCAAAACAACGCCCGGCCACCGGATGCTGGAGAAGTATGCGGTCCGAGTTGGCGGAGGGGCAAATCACCGGTTCGGTTTATATGACGCCGTAATGATCAAAGATAATCATATCAAGGGCGCCGGCGGAATCCGCCAGGCTGTTGAAGCATCCCGCGCGGCGATCCCACATACAATGAAGATCGAGGTAGAGGCGGAGTCTCTTGAACAAGTGGAAGAGGCTCTGGCTAGCGGCGCGGATATTATTATGCTCGATAACATGGCACCGGCGCTGATGACGGAAGCGGTAAGCCTCATTAAGTCGCGCTCGCCTCATGTTATAGTAGAAGCATCGGGCAACGTGCGTTTGGATACGGTTCGCGCCATTGCAGCCTGCGGCGTAGACGTTATTTCCGTCGGCGGCTTGACCTATTCGTTTAATGCCCTTGATATCAGTCTGGATTTGAATGAGAAAAAAGGAGGCGCGCGGACGTGATTTTA
This sequence comes from Paenibacillus glycanilyticus NBRC 16618, assembly GCF_004000805.1. Classification (GTDB taxonomy): domain Bacteria; phylum Bacillota; class Bacilli; order Paenibacillales; family Paenibacillaceae; genus Pristimantibacillus; species Pristimantibacillus glycanilyticus. The sequence continues at coordinate 17,639 of NZ_BILY01000036.1, read as the reverse complement.
GTAATCGATGTGGGCAATACAAACATCGTTCTGGGCGTCTATAAAGGCAAGGAACTGCTGCATCATTGGCGGCTCAGCACGAACCGCTCGGCGACCGTTGACGAGTACGGCATGAACATACACAATCTGTTCCACTATGCGGGAATCCGGATGGAGCAGATCGAAGGCGTTATTATCTCCTCGGTTGTTCCGCCGCTCATGCGTGCCCTCGAGCAGCTATGCATGAAATATTTGCGCAAGACGCCGCTTGTCGTGGGTCCGGGCATTAAAACAGGGCTTAATATCCGCTATGAGAATCCTCGCGAGGTCGGAGCCGACCGGATCGTGAACTCCGTTGCGGGTATCGTGAAATACGGCTCGCCGCTTATCGTTGTTGATTTCGGCACGGCCACAACGTTTGACTATATCGATGCTTCGGGAAGCTATCTGGGCGGAGCGATCGTGCCCGGTATCGGTATTTCCACGGAAGCTTTGTACCAGCGTGCGGCCAAGCTGCCGCGTATTGAATTGGTCAAGCCGAAGAGCGTCATCGGCCGCAATCCCGTTACGTCCATGCAAGCCGGTATCATCTACGGTTACGCCGGACAAGTTGACGGCATCGTGAACCGGATCAAAAAAGAATTTCAAGTGAGCCCGCGCGTTGTAGCAACGGGAGGGCTTGCGGAGTTAATTAGCACGGAATCGGAAACGATAGAAGAAGTCGATCCACTTCTGACGTTGGAAGGATTGCGCATTATTTACGAACGGAATCAGGAGGGATAACCATGGAGCAGTTACCAGACGTACTCGTCCGGGGTACGGCGTGGGGAGGTAAAATTCGCGTATTTGCAGCCTGCACAACGCAGCTTGTAAACGAATTGCAGCGGCGCCATCAAACATTGCCGACTGCAACAGCCGCTTTTGGGCGTACGGCTACGGCTGCCGCCATTATGGGAGCCATGCTGAAAGGCGAGGAGCAGCTGACGGTAAAGGTAAAAGGCGACGGTCCAATCGGCCAAATCGTCGTTGACGCGAATGCGCACGGCGAGGTGCGCGGGTATGTCGATAACCCGGATGTCCTGCTGCCAAGCAACGAGCACGGGAAGATTGACGTTGCCGGCGGGGTAGGCCGGAACGGTTATCTCCACATTATCAAGGATCTGGGCCTCAAGGATCCTTATCTCGGCAGCGTACCGATTGTATCGGGCGAGCTGGGCGAAGACTTCACTTATTATTTCGCCGTATCCGAACAGACGCCTTCCGCAGTTGGACTTGGCGTGCTTGTGGAGCCGGAAGGAAAAGTCACTCATGCAGGCGGCTTTATTTTGCAGCTTCTGCCGGGCCTTACCGATGAGGAGATTACCCGTCTTGAGCAGGCTATTGGTTCCATTCCGCATGTGACGAAGCTGATGGAGCAGGGCGAAACGCCGGAAGGCATCCTTCGCAGGCTGGTAGGAGACGATCTGCATATCCACGATTCGCTGGAATTGAAATTCCAATGCAAATGCTCGCGGGATCGGGTGGAGCAGACACTGATCAGCCTTGGGGCATCGGAGCTGGAGCAGATTATTGAGGAAGACGGCAAGGCAGAGGTGGTCTGCCATTATTGCAATGAGGCTTACACGTTTGACCGGGAGCAGCTGCAAGAGCTGCTTGACCAGGCGAAGCCAAAGCTCGTGCAATAATGCCGGAGGCAATGGGGAAATGAAGAAATACGGGGTATTAAAAGCAGTTGTTGTTCTTCAAGCGATCTGTATGATCGTATTAAGCGTGGCGGTTATTGTGAAGCTGTCTCCGTTCTCGGACGATCCCGACAAGCATGATCCCGATTCGGAGACAAAGGCGCAAGCCGGGGATACGCCAAGCGATTCCGATCACTCGCGCAGCGAAGGAATCGCCGCAACGGTAGGCGGGTTTCCGATTACGGCAGCGGATTTGGCCGATCAGCTTAAGCGGCAATATGGCGACAATGTACTGCGGACCATGATGGTTCGCAAGGCGATTGACCTGGAAGCTGAGGCTCAGCAGTTAAGCCTGTCCTCCGAGGAAGAGGAGAGGGAGCTTACCGCTATGATGGACGGCTATGATAGCGAGCAAGTTTTTTATGAAGTAATGAAAGAGCAGCTTGGCATGACCAAGAGTGATGTAGAGGAAGATATAAGGTACCGTCTGCTGCTCGAGAAAATTGCTATTCTAACCGTTAATCTGTCCGAAGTGGAGATCGAGAATTACATAGCGGCTCATCCGGAGCAATTCGCGGACCGGCTAAGGCTTCATGTGCAGTGGATTGTCACGGATACGGAAAAGGAAGCAGACGATGTACTTGATAAGCTTACGGCCGGCGATACGTTCGAACAGCTTGCGCTGGAGTATTCGAAAGATGCGAATACAGCGGATACGGGCGGCGACCTTGGTCTTATCGATTCGGATGATCCGTTCTATGATGCCGATATGCTGGAGGAAGCCGGCAGGCTGCAGACCGGCGAGTCGACCGGACCCATTAAGGTGCCGGAAGGCTATGCGGTTATTCGCGTGCTGGAGCGGCAGAAGACGGACGGCCTGTCCGGCCATGTCCTGTACGATACCGCCCGCAAGGAGCTGGCGCTGTCCAAAGCCAAGCCGCTTAACGAGATCGAGGATGATTTGCTCGAGAAATACAACGCAGAGATTACCCCTTAGGAGCACTTATCTATTATCTGGAAGCCGCCCACTGGGCGGCTTCTCCCTTTTCCTGTCAATTCAAGAAAGAAACTATTGACAACGGATGCGAGAGATTGATAAGATGTTAGTAGTGAAAAAACCAACTAAATTAGTCGGAATAAGGGAGGCAATTATTCTCATGGCTAGAATCGTTAACAGCGTAACTGAACTTATTGGTGATACACCGCTTGTCCGTTTGAACCGTCTTGTACCGGAGGACAGCGCGGAAATCTATGTAAAGCTTGAGTACCAGAACCCGGGCGCAAGCGTTAAAGACCGTATCGCGATCAGCATGATCGAAGTAGCGGAGCAAGAAGGCGTTCTGAAGCCTGGCGATACAATTGTTGAGCCTACAAGCGGCAACACGGGTATTGGTCTTGCGATGGTAGCTGCGGCAAAAGGCTACAAAGCGATCCTCGTTATGCCTGAAACAATGAGTATCGAGCGCCGCAACCTGCTTCGTGCTTACGGTGCTGAGCTTGTTCTGACTCCAGGATCCGAAGGCATGAACGGCGCCGTTCGCAAAGCGGAAGAGCTGGCGAAAGAGAATCCGTCCTACTTCATCCCGCAACAGTTCAAGAACCAAGCTAACGTAAAAGTACACCGCGAAACAACAGGTCCGGAAATCGTAGAAGCGATTAACTCGCTTGACGGCAAGCTGGATGCTTTTGTTGCCGGTATCGGTACTGGCGGTACAATCTCGGGTACGGGCGAAGTGCTGAAGAAGAACTTCGAAGGTATCAAGATTTACGCGGTTGAGCCTGCTGCATCCCCGATCCTGTCAGGCGGCAACCCAGGTCCTCACAAAATCCAAGGTATCGGCGCTAACTTCGTGCCGGATATCCTGAACCGTGAGATCTACGACGGCGTTATTACCGTTGAGAACGAAGAAGCTTTCGAATATGCACGCCGTGCTGCAAAAGAAGAAGGTATCCTGTGCGGTATTTCTTCCGGCGCTGCGATCTTTGCTGCTCTGAAAGTAGCGAAAGAGCTCGGCAAAGGCAAACGCGTTATTGCCGTTGTTCCTTCGAACGGCGAACGTTACCTGTCCACGCCTCTGTTCAACTTCGAGAACTAATATTGTCTCCTATAAGTCCCCCGTTCTTAGGAACGGGGGCTTTTTGACGTTTGCGGAGGCTTTTTGTATACTTAGCAAATCATAGCTGATCGGAGGGAATTAACATGTTCACCGCACTAGGGCAGTGGGCTTTATGGCAGGCAGAACGGAAATACACAACCTTGCCGCTGCTGAAGCGCATTCCTCTTCATACCGTTACCGTTGAATCATGGGAGTCGGCATGGTGCGCGGCTTCCCCGCATGCATTCGTATTGGAAAGCGGCAAGGATGGACGTTATACCTATTTGGGATTGCATCCGGAAGGAGTTATCCGCGGCAAAGGAGACAATGCCCAATCATCGGAATGGGACCGCGAGGGACAAGTCCTGTCGGAACAATCCTGGGAGGGCAAGCCGCTTGAAGTGGTCCGGCGCTGGATGGAGCCGCAACGCTCTCCTAAACTTGCGGATGGTCCTAAGTGGACGGGAGGCTGCATAGGCTTCTGGAGCTATGATGTGATCCGCTCTATCGAGCGGCTGCCCGAGCTTGCGGCGGACGATACGGGACTTCCGGATTATCTGTTCCTGCGGATGAACCGGATCTGGATCGTGGATCAGCAGGAGAAGATGCTGTACTGCGCGGTCCATACCGCGGTTACCGGGGAAGAGAACGAAGAGAAGCTGCAGGCCAAGTACGACGAGGCGGTTGTAGAGGCCGAGGAGATGGAGGTATTCTGGCAGCATCATATTCAGCTTCAGGGCGGCGAGGCGTCAGCCGTTCGCGAGGAACGCAGACAGTTCACGGAAAGCGATAGTCTTCACATTGACGTAGAGTCGGTCGAAGGCATCACCTCTCCATTCCGGAAGGAAGCCTTTATGGAGGCAGTCCGCCGGATTCAGCGGTATATCGGCCAGGGGGACGTATTCCAAGTGAACCTGTCGCAGCGGCAGAGCCGGAAGGTCAGCTCTTCGCCGGAAGAGTTGTACGAATGGCTGCGTATTTTTAATCCATCGCCTTATATGGGCTTTCTGCGCTGTCCGGACTTCCAGCTGGTCTCTGCCTCTCCGGAGCTTCTGGTCGAGCGGAACGGCGATAAGCTGGCAACCCGCCCGATAGCGGGCACGCGCCGCCGGGGCCGCTCGGAAGAAGAAGACCGCAAGATGGCGGAAGAACTCCGTACAAGCGAGAAGGAGCGGGCCGAGCATATTATGCTGGTTGACCTGGAGCGGAACGATCTTGGACGGATATCGGAATTTGGAACCGTTAGAGTGGAAGAGCTGATGGTCATCGAATACTATTCCCACGTGATGCATCTGGTCTCGCAGGTGGAAGGACGCCTTGCGGACGGGAAAGATGCCTTTGACGTCATCGCCGCGACGTTCCCGGGCGGAACGATTACCGGCGCGCCGAAGATCAGGACCATGGAAATCATCGAGGAGCTTGAGCCCGTGCGGCGCGGGGCTTATACGGGATCGCTCGGATGGATTGACTATAATGGCGATATGGAATTTAATATAATAATAAGAACAATGGCGGTGAAGGACGGTATCGTTAATATTCAGGCCGGGGCCGGTATCGTTATCGATTCCGATCCGGAGCGGGAATATTACGAATCGTTGAATAAAGCAAAGGCGCTATGGAAGGCGATTCAGTACAGCGAGCGGTTTGCGGAGCAGACGAGCCGGACGTAGCGCAGAGCGATACACAAAGGGGGAGCAGGAGCGATGATTCTAGTAATTGATAATTATGATTCGTTTACGTACAACTTGGTGCAGTATTTGGGTGAACTGGGCGAAGAGGTTGTCGTGAAACGGAATGACGAGATTGATCTTGCGGGCATTGAGGCGTTAAAGCCTGACCATATTCTGATCTCGCCGGGACCTTGCTCTCCGAACGAAGCGGGGATCAGCCTGTCGGTCATTGAGCATTTCAAGGGCATTATTCCGATTTTTGGCGTATGTCTTGGCCACCAGTCGATCGGACAAGCGTTTGGCGGCGACGTTGTGCGCGCGGAGAAGCTGATGCACGGCAAGACGTCTGAAATCCTGCATGACGGCAAAACGATCTTTGAAGGGATTCCTTCTCCGTATACGGCTACCCGGTACCACTCTCTTATCGTGAAGCGCGAGACGCTTCCGGATTGCCTGGAGATCAGCGCGGAAACGGCGGAAGGCGAAATTATGGGACTGCGCCATAAGGAATATCCGATTGAAGGCGTACAGTTCCACCCCGAATCGATCATCACGCAGCACGGTCACGACATGCTGCGCAATTTCTTGAAAATCCGCACGGGCGCGGCTCGATGAAGATCGGGCTGAACGGTACGGTAATGGAATCTGGCGAAGCTGTGATCTCGGTATACGATCACGGCTTTTTGTACGGTATGGGGTTATTTGAGACGTTCCGCACGTACGGCGGCCAGCCGTATTTGCTGGAGCGGCATATGAAGCGCCTGGCGGAGGGCTGCGAAGAGATCGGTATCCGTTACAAGCCGGATCTGGATGCCCTTCGGAAGATGATAGCGACCCTGCTGAAAGAGAACGGGCTTGCGGAAGGTTATATCCGTCTCACCGTTACGGCGGGAATCGGGGAACTGGGACTTCCGTCGGGAGATTACGAGCAGCCAACGGAGTTCATGCTTGTTAAGGCGCTTCCGCCCCATAACGAGAGCCTGTACAGCGAAGGAAAAGAATTACGGCTGCTTAAGACGGCAAGAAATACCCCGGAAGGGGCCATTCGATTAAAATCGCTCCATTATATGAACAATATAATCGCTAAGCGGGAATTGCTGGCAAGCGATGCTTCGACGACGGCGGAAGGGCTTATGCTGAGCCATGAGGGACTTCTTGCAGAAGGCATCGTCAGCAATTTGTTTTTTGTGCAGGAGGACACGATTTATACCCCTTCAACCGATATCGGCATTTTGCCGGGAATAACAAGGCAGCGGGTTATCGAATTGGCTCGAGGGCTTGGCTATACGGTGAGGGAAGGACACTATTTGTTTGAGGAGCTTCTTGCCTCGAATGAAGTATGGCTAACGACTTCTATACAGGAGCTTGTACCGGTAACGCGCGTAACCGATCATCACGGCGGCAGTACGGCGGTTGGTTCCGGCTCGGCGGGACCCGTGCTTCGGGAGCTGCTGCTCGCCTACCGCCAAGATACGGAGGAACAACAACGATGAGCGAACAAGAACAGGGACAGGAACTTACAGGCTATAAGCCGACCTTTTGGAATAGAAGCTATGAGCTTGGCGGCGGAATAAAGCTGGAGCTTGGGAAGCGGACGCTGATTATGGGCATTCTGAACGCTACGCCGGATTCTTTCTCGGATGGCGGACGGTATAACCATGCGGAGGCTGCCGCTGCGCGTGCGGCGGCTATGGTTGACGAAGGCGTCGATATTATCGATATCGGCGCGGAATCGACGCGTCCCGGCTTTGAGCCGGTCAGCGTAGAAGAGGAGCTCCGCCGCCTGCTGCCCGTTATCCGGGCCGTACGCGAGGCTGCGCCTCACGTGCCGATTTCCATCGACACGTACAAGGCCGAGACGGCGCGCCAGGCGCTTGAAGCAGGCGCGCATATTATCAACGACATATGGGGTCTGAAGTATGACCCCTTTATGGCGGCCGTGGCGGCCGAATATGGCTGTCCGGTTATAATCAGCCACAACCGCCCTGCCCGGGACTACGGAGACCTTGTCCCGGATGTGCTCGCCGACCTGCAGGCGAGCGTGGCCATTGCGCTTCGGGCTGGCGTTGAAGCGAGCCGGATCTGGCTCGACCCGGGCCTTGGCTTCGCGAAGAATCATGACGACAACCTGGAATTTATGGGCCGGTTGTCGGAACTGACCGCGCTTGGCTACCCGGTGTTGCTTGGCACCTCGCGCAAACGGTTTATCCGGCAGACGCTTGACCTGCCGGTTGACGATCTTGCGGAAGGCACGGCAGCAACTACGGCGCTTGGCATTGCCCAGGGCTGCCAAATCGTACGCGTGCATGATGTGCGCGCGAATAAGCGGACAGCGATGATGACCGACGCGATTATGTACCGCGGTTCTAAATAGAAAGCGAGGAAGCGAAGCATGGACAGCATGATCATGAAGGGCATGCAATTTTACGGTTATCACGGTGTTTTTCCGGAGGAGAACCGGCTGGGACAGAAGTTTATCGTTGACCTTGACCTGAAGCTGGACCTGGAGAAAGCGGCGGCAACCGATGATTTGGACGCAACGATTAACTATGCCGAGCTGTACGAGCAGATCAAATCCGTTGTGCAGGGAGAGCCTTATAAATTAATCGAAGCTTTGGCCGGCGGCATTGCAACGCGGGTTTTGGAAGCTTATACTATGATAAATGAAGTGGCGGTTCGCGTAACGAAGCCAAATCCGCCGTTCGAGATCCATTTTGACGGGGTTACAATTGAGCTCCGCCGCAAGCGGGACGGGAATGGACGTGTCGTCCGTGCCTAACACCTTGGCGGAAGCGTACATTGCTCTAGGCTCCAACCTTAACGATCGCGAGGGACTGCTTCGGCAGGCAATTGAATACCTCCGGCAGCAGCCCGGCGTTCAAGCGTTAAGGATATCCGGTATTTACGAGACTGATCCTGTCGGGTATACGGATCAGCCGGCTTTTCTGAATATGGCGATGGCCGTTAAGACGACTCTTCCACCCCTTGAGCTTCTTCACGTGTTGTTTAAAGTGGAGCAGCTTCTTGGACGCGTAAGAGATATACGCTGGGGACCGCGCACCATAGATATAGATCTGCTGTTATATGAAGATGTTGAGATGGATGACGAGGAGCTGACGCTGCCTCACCCCCGTATGCTGGAGCGGGCTTTCGTGCTTGTTCCCCTTGCGGATGTCATCGATCCGTCGCATCCTCTGCAGGACCGTGTTTCGGCTACTGCGGCAGCGGCGCTTCAGGATGGAAAGGAAGGCATCACGTTATGGAAAATCACCAATTGGCTCAGCGGGTCCGGGCATTCCGGAAGCTGAAGGGCTACACCCAGCAGGAGCTGGCAAAGGTATTAGGCGTATCGGTTGCGGTCCTTGGATCGCTGGAGCGGGGAACCCGCAAGCCCGATGCCCGGCTTATGATGAATATAGCGAATACGCTTGGCATCAGTTATGAAGAACTAATGGATACGGAATCTTAACGTATTTTTCATATGCAGTTGAACTCTGTTACGTCCGTCGATGATGGCGGTCATTCCATTCAGGAAGGAGGAACAAGGAGCAGTATGTTGAAAATCGGTGACATCGAGATGAAAAATAAAGTCGTGCTCGCGCCGATGGCGGGCGTCTGCAACCCGGCTTTCCGTCTGATTGCGAAAGAATTCGGAACCGGCCTCGTATGCGCGGAGATGGTCAGCGACAAAGCGATTCTGCACGGCAACAAGCGCACGATGGAAATGCTGTTTGTAGACGATCGCGAAAAGCCGCTTAGCCTGCAAATTTTCGGCGGTGACCGCGAATCGCTCGTCGAGGCGGCCAAGGTTGTCGACCAACAGACCAACGCCGATATTATTGATATTAATATGGGCTGTCCGGTGCCGAAGGTTACGAGCTGCGACGCCGGCGCGCGCTGGCTGCTTGACCCAAACAAAATTTACGAGATGGTTTCGGCGGTAACCGCCGCTGTCAGCAAGCCGGTTACCGTGAAGATGCGGATCGGCTGGGATGACGAGCATATTTACGCGGTAGACAACGCGAAGGCTGTCGAAAGCGCGGGCGGCAAAGCGGTCAGCGTTCATGGCCGTACTCGCGAGCAGCAATACACCGGCAAAGCGAACTGGGATATTATCCGCGACGTGAAACAGGCGGTTTCCATTCCGGTTATCGGCAACGGCGACGTCTTCTCGCCGGAAGATGCCCGCCGACTGCTCGACCATACCGGCTGCGACGGCGTTATGATCGGGCGCGGAGCGCTCGGCAATCCGTGGATGCTGTACCGAACGATTCAATACCTGGAATCGGGCGAGCTGCTGCCGGATCCGCTTCCGCGCGAGAAGCTGGAAGTTGCGATTTTGCATATGGACCGTCTTATAGCCTTGAGAGGCGAAGCAAAAGCCGTACGCGAAATGCGCAAACATATGGCCTGGTACCTCAAAGGACTTCCGGGCGCGGCACGCGTGAAAGATGTCATTATGGAAGAGACAGGACGCGACAAGCTTGTCGAAATTATGGAGCAGTACATTGCTTCTTTGGATGAAGAAGCATTTGCCGGCGTGGCCGGCAGTTCCAACAACGCACATTAAGAGAGGGGGACGATTATCGGTCAAGGGGCCGGTAATCCTCCTAAGTCTCTTTAAGATAAAGCGGTTACAACACAAATTTGGCTTTGATTGACATTCGGGGTCTCTTTGAAATATAATCTTGCAATATACATCAACGACATCGTCGTTTCCGCGCTAGCTGCCCCGCAACTTGGCATGAGGAACGGGGAATGCAATATATTTAAATAACAGTGAATTCATACGCCGTATGAATAATATGTCACACGACAGGAGAATCGGAAGATGAGCGATAAGGAAATCATTCTGACTCAGGACGGGTTAAAGAAACTTGAAGAGGAACTGGAAAACCTCAAGTCGGTCAAGCGTCGTGAAGTAGCGGAACGTATTAAGGTGGCCATTGGCTACGGCGACATCAGCGAGAACTCGGAATACGAGGATGCCAAAAATGAACAGGCTTTTATCGAAGGCCGTATCATTACGCTTGAGAAAATGCTCCGCAACGCGCGGATTATCAATAACGATGAGATCGATACCGATACGGTAAGTATTGGATCGGTTGTAACGGTGGAAGATTTGGAATTCGGTGATACAATGGAATATGCAATCGTAGGTACAGCCGAGTCCGATCCTCTTCGTAACAAGATTTCGAATGAGAGCCCTGTAGGCAAAGCGATACTGGGCAAGAAGAAAGGTACTGTTGTGGACGTTAGCGTGCCTGCCGGCATCATTCAATATAAAATCGTCGATATTAAAAAATAAGGTCTGCACTGCCATTTGCGCATATTTTTCGAAAGCTTCCTTAGCGGAAGCTTTTTGAACGTTAAATATAAGAAAGTATAGGCTGTCTCTATACGGTACTTATATTTCACTCGCGAAACGTCTGCTGCCCTCCACAGGATGGCGCAGCCGTTTACGCTTGAGCAGTGCCTTTCATTTAGGAGATGAATAAAGTGGATCAGCAAAACACGGGAGTGGAACAAGAACAAGAACTAAGCGAACTTCTGCAAATTCGCAGAGACAAATTGGACGAGCTGAGAGCTCTTGGCGTTGACCCGTTCGGCGTCAAATTCGAGCGTACGCACAATGCGAAAGATATTGTGTCCGCTTATGAAGAGCTCAGCAAGGAAGAGCTGGAGGAGAAAGCGATCAAGGTAAGCGTTGCGGGCCGCATTATGCAAAAGCGCGGCATGGGCAAAGCTTCTTTTGCGCATATTCAGGATCTTTCCGGCAAAATCCAAATCTACGTTCGCAAGGATACGGTTGAAGCGAACAAATACGCGGCATTCGAAATGCTTGATATCGGCGATATCGTTGGCATCACAGGCGTCGTTTTCAAGACAAACACCGGCGAAGTATCGGTAAAAGCTCACGAAGTGGAAGTGTTGACGAAGTCTTTGCTCCCGCTGCCTGATAAATATCACGGCCTGAAGGACGTAGAGCTGCGCTACCGTCAGCGTTACGTCGATCTGATCGTGAATCCGGACGTACAGCAGACGTTCATTACGCGTTCCCGCATTATTCAATCGATGCGCCGTTACCTTGATTCGAAGGGCTACCTCGAAGTGGAAACGCCAACGTTGCATTCCATTGCCGGCGGTGCTGCGGCTCGTCCGTTCATCACTCACCACAACGCGCTTGATATGCAGCTGTACATGCGTATCGCGATTGAGCTTCACCTGAAACGCCTTATCGTAGGCGGTCTGGAGAAAGTATACGAGATTGGCCGCGTGTACCGGAACGAAGGCATCTCGACGCGCCATAATCCGGAGTTTACCATGATCGAGCTGTACGAGGCTTATGCCGATTACAAGGACATCATGGCGCTGACGGAGAACCTGATCGCCCATATCGCGCAAGAGGTTCTCGGCACGATGAAAATTTCCTACCAAGGCCAAGAGATCGATCTGACGCCGCAATGGCGCCGTGTTTCGATGGTAGACCTGGTTAAAGAGGTTACCGGCGTAGACTTCAGCGTGGAGATGAGCGACGAAGAAGCTCATGCCCTCGCGAAGGAGCATAAAGTACCGGTTGAGCCGCATATGACGTTTGGCCACATTCTGAATGCGTTCTTCGAAACGCATTGCGAGCATACTCTGATTCAGCCTACGTTCGTTACGGGACATCCGGTTGCAATCTCGCCGCTGGCGAAAAAGAACCCGGTAGATCCGCGCTTTACGGACCGCTTTGAGCTGTTTATCGTAGCGCGCGAGCATGCGAACGCGTTCACCGAGCTGAACGATCCGATCGACCAGCGTCAGCGCTTTGAAGCCCAGCTTGTTGAGAAGGAACAAGGCAATGACGAAGCGCATGAGATGGATGACGACTTCATCCGCGCCCTCGAGTACGGCATGCCGCCTACCGGCGGACTTGGCATTGGCGTTGACCGCCTTGTTATGCTGCTTACCGATGCGCCTTCCATCCGCGACGTTCTGTTGTTCCCGCATATGCGCGAGCGCGCAGGCGAATAAGAAGTTAACGACAGCACCGCTTGGACTAACGGGTCCGGGCGGTGTTTTTTTTGCAAATATAAGACTGTATACGTTTTTATTATACTTTGCTTATATTTCGTTCGCGAAACGTATGTTGCCCTTCCTATGGACGGCGCAGCCGTTTTCATTTGGATAGGAGCGCACATTGACATTTGATAGGGAAAGTGAGAATGTATTTTAAAGGAAAAACAAGCTCGAGAAACTTAACGTTTGAGGTGAACCGCGGAAAATGTGGAAGAGTGGCTTGCGTGCAATCATTTGTTTATTATTTGTTCTCGTTGTTGGCCTTTTGCCTGCCATGAATGGTTATGTATCCGCTGAGGGGAATGTCGGCGCAGAAACCAATGCCTTAGGCAATATTGCGACAGAAGCTTTCTCGCCTGTCATTACCCAATCGGAACAGACCGCCTCGGCTACACCTCAAAATCAGGAGAAAATAGACCCAAAAAAAATATCGGCCTTTTCGGTATTGTCGATATCGGCATTGTTTGGCGCCTTATTCGCTTACCTGTATAGCAGATGGCTGCGTGCCCGGGAATTTACGGTGAGTGGCAAACCTCTTGCGGCTGGCGGAAAGCCGTCCCTGAACGGACTGTGGATCGCGCTTCTAGCGGCATTCGCCTTCCGATTCTACATAGCGGCTACGAATCCAGGCTATACGAATGATATCAATACGTTTATTTATTGGGCGAATCATGCCTTTAAGGACGGGCTCGGCAACTTCTATCAGGAAGGCTTGTTTGCCGATTATCCGCCTGGTTATATATATGTGCTCTATGTCATGGGGGCGCTGCAATCGTGGTTCGGCATCGGGTCAGCCAGCGATGCGGCAATCGTATTCTACAAGCTTCCGGCTATTTTCACCGATCTGATTACCGGTTATCTCATTTACCGTACAGCGGCGAAAAAGCTCGATCACCGCGCTGCGTTCGGGCTGGCGATGATTTTCGTCTGGAACCCTGCCGTCTGGATCAACTCGGCCGGATGGGGTCAGGTTGATTCCTTTTTTGCGCTGATTCTTGTATTAGCCATTCGGGCTATTACGGACGGCAAGCTGGAGCGCGGTTCAATCTGGTTTGCGCTGGCCGTGCTTGTGAAGCCGCAGGCGCTTATTTTTACGCCGGTTATGCTTCTCGCTTACGGCTACAACCTGAGGCATTGGAAGCGTATTGCCGCGGGGATTGGTTACGGCGTTATAGCGTTCCTTCTGCTCGCCGCACCGTTTATTTGGAAGAACGGCGGTTTATCCGGACTCTATGACCTTTATAAATCAACCTTGTCTTCTTATCCGTACGCCACGCTGAACGCCTTTAATCTTTATGCTTTAACGGGCGGTAACTGGGCGAAGCTGGACGCGCATTGGCTAGGCTTAGAATATTCGGTTTGGGGGAACATTGGGATCGTTTTTGCGACAGTAGTCTCCGTCCTGTTCTTCGCTTTCCGGAAGCAGCAGAAGGATCTGACCGGTTCCTTCTACATGGCTTTGATTCTGATCGTTACGGTCTTTATGTTTGCTGCCAAAATGCACGAGCGCTACATGTTCCCGGCACTCCTGCTGATGATTTTCGCTTATGTGGAAGCGAAGGATCGCCGTATTCTGCATCTGCTGCTTGGCTTTAGCATTACGCATTATATTAATGTCGGCTATGTACTGGCCTTCAGCCAGGAGAATACGTTCCTGCCTTCTTCGAACGGCATTATGATCGTAACTTCGCTCGTTAATATCGGTTTGTATTTGTACATGATCTATATCGGTTATGATAGATATATCAAAGGTCGCCAGCATCCGGTTCCGGCAGTGACGAAAGACGAGCTTGCCATGTCGGAAGAGCGGCTGCTTCAAAGCGTAAGATCACAGGAGCAGCCTCCCCGCAGGCTGCACCGCAAGGACTGGTTATGGATGTCCGTCATTACGGGCGTCTATGCCGTTATTGCGCTCATGAATCTCGGTTCCACGGTTAGCTTTGACAGCGGTTGGAAGGCGGACCGGGACGGCCAAAGCTTCTATGTGGATTTTGGCAAGCCGGTGCAAGTCGGTCAAATCAACAGCTTTAATGGGGTTGGCGTTGGCAAGTACAAGTGGGAATTCAGCAGCAGCACGCCTGATCAATGGAGCAATCCGATCGAGATTGAGCAAAAAGTTGGCGACGACTTGAAGTGGACGGTTAACCCCGTCAATCAGACGGTCCGTTATGCGAAGCTGACAGTAACCCAGTGGGGCTTCTCCATGCAGGAGGTTGCCTTCTACCCGGAAGGAAGCGACAAGCCGATCCCGGTTGAGCAGGTTGTTGATCTTGGCGATGAAAGCGACGTGCAGCAGGATGCGGCTCTAGCAGGCAGCAGGTTGTTTGATGAACAAAAGAATGCCGTATATAAACCGAACTACTTGAACAGCTCTTATTTTGACGAGATTTATCATGCCCGGACCGCTTACGAGAATCTTCATGGCATGAAGGCTTACGAGAATACGCATCCGCCGCTCGGCAAGCTGCTAATCGCGGTAGGGATCAAGCTGTTTGGGCTTAGTCCGTTTGGCTGGCGAATTGTAGGCACGCTGTTTGGTATCGGGATGCTGCCGATCATTTACCTGTTTGCCCTGCAGCTGTTCCGCAAGACGGGCTACGCGGCGACGGCAACGATTCTGTTTGCGGCAGACTTTATGCATTTCACGCAGACAAGGATTGCGACTATTGACGTGTATGGCGTCTTTTTCATCATGCTGATGTTCTACTTCATGAATAAATACAGGGAAATGAGCTTTTACAGGTCTCCTCTTAGGAAAACGCTCGTGCCTTTATTCTGGGCGGGGCTGTTGTTCGGAATAGGGGTGGCTTCCAAATGGATTGTCATTTACGGCGGTGCCGGCCTGGCGGTTATGCTGGCGCTAGTCCTTATTGAACGTTACCGTGAGCACGCAGCGGCAAAACGTATCCTGGCGGGCGGGGAAGAAAGCTATCCTTATACGGAAAACGAGGCTTATCAAAAGGCTTCCCGCGGGTTTATGCGCAATACGGTACTGACTCTTGCAAGCTGTCTTGTCTTCTTCGTTGCAATCCCGTTAGTCATTTACTGCTTGTCCTACATTCCGGTCCTACACGTTAAAGGAGATACATATACGGCGGAACGGCTTGTCGAGTACCAGAAGCATATGTATGACTACCACAGCAAGCTTGTCGCTACGCATCCGTATTCCTCCCAATGGTGGGAGTGGCCGTTTATGAAACGTCCGGTCTGGTATTATAACGGTAAGAATCTCGATCCTGGAATGGTCTCGTCCATTTCGGCATTCGGCAATCCGCTAATATGGTGGACGGGGATCTTTGCGGTTATAGCAGCGCTCTATATAAGCGTCAAACGCAAGGATAAGCGGATGTACGTGCTGTGGCTCGCTTATCTATCGCAATACCTGCCATGGATGCTCGTTCCGCGGCTGACGTTCTTGTATCACTATTTTGCCATGGTGCCATTCATGATTTTGGCCATCGTTTATATATTCACCCGCATTGAAGAAGGACGCGAGAATAAGAAATGGATCCGCTGGGTTTACGCCGGCATAGCGGTCGTTCTGTTTATAATGTATTACCCAGTCATTTCCGGTATGGAAGTAAACAAGGAATATGTGATGATTGCTCTAAGACATTTTGACTCTTGGGTCTTTTACAGCTGATGAACGGAAGGGGTAGACGGGCATGAAGGCGAGATACAGCATTATAGTGCCGATGTATAACGAAGAAGAAGTGATTCGCCATACGTATGTCAAACTGAAAGAAGTGATGGACGGTTACGGCGAGCCTTATGAGCTTGTATTCATTAACGACGGCAGCAAAGACCGGACGGTCGAGATCGTGGAAGCTATCTGTCAGCAGGACGCCAATGTCCGTCTGATCAACTTTTCGCGCAACTTTGGCCATCAGATCGCGATTACAGCGGGTATGGATTACGCGCAGGGCGACGCCATTATTATAATAGACGCGGATCTTCAGGATCCGCCGGAAGTAATGCTCGAGATGATCGCCAAATGGAAGGAAGGCTACGAGGTAGTCTACGGCAAGCGGCTGAAGCGCAAAGGCGAAACGGTCTTCAAGAAACTAACGGCGATGATGTTCTACCGTACGATGCGGAGCCTGACGAATTTCGATATTCCGATGGACACCGGCGATTTCCGCTTGATTGACCGCAAGGTATGCGACGTGCTGCGCGGATTGAAAGAGAAGAATCGCTTCGTTCGCGGTCTTGTCAGCTGGGTAGGCTTCCGCCAGACGATGGTGGAGTATGTCCGCGAGGAGCGTTTTGCGGGCGAGACCAAGTATCCGCTCAAAAAAATGATTAATTTTGCGGTGGACGGCATCACCTCCTTCTCTTATAAGCCGCTCAAAATCGCAAGCTATATCGGCTTTACCCTGTCGGCCACAAGCTTCGTTTATTTGCTGGTCGTGCTATGCCAGCGTCTCTTTACTTCGAGCACGGTAGCGGGATGGACAACCATTGTCGCCATTAATCTCTTGTTTAACGGAATTATTCTGATGCTGCTTGGACTTATCGGCGAGTATATTGGCCGGATCTATGACGAGTCCAAGAACCGTCCTCTGTATATCGTAAGAGAAGCCAGAGGGTTTAGCGAAGAGAAGGAACAAGCGGAGAAGCAGGAGAAGGAACGCGAATATGTCCATTGAGCAGCCGCAGCAGCAGATTAGCCCAAGAAAACAAAAGCTTGGCGCGTTAAAGCAATTCGTCTTATTTAATATGATCGGATTGCTCAACACTCTGGTGGACTTTGTTGTCTACAGTTTACTGGTGTGGGCGGGACTGTACGTCCTTCCCGCGCAGGTTATCTCTTATAGTGCCGGCATGGTGAACAGCTATGTGCTTAATTCTCTCATTACCTTTAAAGGGACTTCGAAAAGAGAGGACCAATACAAGGCAGACCGCGGAAGGGCTGTACGCTTCGTTGTGCTGAACGCGGCAGTGCTGGGAGTGTCTATGCTGCTTCTCTATGAGCTGACGAAGGAAGCGGGATTAGGTCCGTTCACGGCTAAGCTGCTAGCTACGGGAGTAACCGTTGTGCTTAACTTTGCAGGCAGCAAGTGGTGGGTATTCAAGCAGTCTTAAACCGCTTATCAGAATATCTCAAAAAAACTTTTAAAAAGTGCTTGCAATACACTAGGCGTTCATGA
>NZ_BILY01000035.1 GCF_004000805.1 Paenibacillus glycanilyticus NBRC 16618 | reverse complement strand
TGCGACATCGTTAAGGCAGACGAATAGGGCGAGTAGGGTGAGCTTAACGATGCGGCACATCGTTAAGATGCGGGAAGTGGGGAGGGGCAGATATGTGTCGGTGGCGATGAATGATTGAAGTACAATCTACCCAACAAAAAAACCGTAGCAGGCTGGCCTGCTACGGTTTTCTCTTATCGCCTTAGCGGAGGTTTGGAATATCAACTTCCGGATTCGTGTCTGCTTCGTAGTCGATACCGTCGGTTTCGAAGCCGAACAGCTGGAAGAACTCGCGGCGATAGCCTTCAAGATCGGACAGCTCGTAAACATTTTCCGTGGTAATCTCGCTCCACAGCTTATCTACCGCAGCTTGGACGTCTTCGCGCATTTCCCAGTCATCCATGCGGATGAGGCCTTTTTCGTCAACCGGCGTAGGGCCGTCTACATACAAGCGGGTAGCGAACATGCGGTACATTTGCTCGATGCAGCCCTCATGAATGCCTTTTTCCTTCATTACTTTGAAGAGCGCCGAGATGTACAACGGCACGACCGGAATCGCGGAGCTGGACTGCGTAACTAGCGCTTTGGCAACCGCAACATAAGCGCGTCCGCCAGTGGAGGACAATTGCTCGGTGAGGTTGTGCGCCGTAGCCTCCAGATCGTTTTTCGCGCGGCCGATGGTGCCGTCACGGTAAACCGCATGCGTAATTTCCGGACCGATGTACGAGTAAGCAATCGTAGTAGCGCCTTCTGCAAGCACGCCGGCTGCTTGGAGATCGTCGATCCACATTTGCCAGTCTTCGCCGCCCATGACGGTAATCGTCTGGCTGATTTCTTCTTCCGTAGCCGGTTCAATCGTAGCTTCGGACACAACGCCGTTATGGAAGTTAACGGTTTTGTTCGAATAGGATTGACCGATCGGCTTGATCACCGAGTTGAACACTTCGCCTGTCTTCGGATGAACGCGGCGAGGTGCGGCAACGCTGTAGACGACGAGATCAACCGAGCCAAGCTCCGTGCGGATCAGATCGATCGTTCTTGCTTTGGTCTCGTCGGAGAATGCGTCCCCGGTGAGGCTGAACGATTTCAGGCCGGATTCCACAGCAGCCTTCTCGAAGGCAGCGGAGTTGTACCAGCCCGGCTTCGCCGTACGGTTGCCTTCCGCGCCTTTGCTCGTAAATACGCCAACGGTATTCGCGCCAGCGCCAAACGCCGCAACGATGCGGGAAGCAAGGCCGTAACCCGTAGATGCGCCGATAACAAGCACATTGCGCGGACCTTTCAATTTCGGTTGGGACTGTACGTATTCCACTTGGCGGTTCACTTGCTCCGCGCATCCAACCGGATGGGCGGTTGTGCAGATAAAGCCGCGGGATTTCGGTTTAATGATCATATGGTAAAATCCTTTCTTCCTTAAAATCATAATTATAGGTTCAGTCCACAATAAGACAAGCCATTTCTCATTTTACCGATTTTTAGCTCTAAAGGGAAGTTCACGGACAAAGGAAATCATAAAAAACAGGGCTAAGCCCATTGAAACAGCGATTGCTGCAGGGTTAGCCCTTGTCGTGTA
Organism: Paenibacillus glycanilyticus NBRC 16618; assembly: GCF_004000805.1. Taxonomy (GTDB): domain Bacteria; phylum Bacillota; class Bacilli; order Paenibacillales; family Paenibacillaceae; genus Pristimantibacillus; species Pristimantibacillus glycanilyticus. The sequence goes on along the minus strand of NZ_BILY01000035.1, from coordinate 76,377 downwards.
AGTGTAGTGCCGCTTGCTTAATACCGGCCGGAGATTTGCTGCTCCGCCATCTGGATCAGGCGTTTGGTAATCGTCCCGCCAATAGAGCCCATATCGCGAGTCGTCATATGGCCGTAGTAGCCGTCAGCGGGAAGCTCTATGCCAAGCTCTTGCGCGATTTCGAACTTAAGCTGTTCAAGCGCGGCGCGGGCATTCGGAACTAATAATGATTTGCGGTTAGCCATGGAAAGTGCCTCCTAAAAAATGTTCGAATTAGACGACCATTTATTACCGTTATTATGTGATACAGGGATAAGAATTATCCGTAAATTCACCCTTTTTTTACCTTAATGTCGGTTAAAACAAGCGCAATGACTGTAATCCGGCCAAGTTGCATAAACTGGATGTATTCCATACTGTAGGAGATGTGATACAGATGAAGGATTTGTTCGGAAGAGCCGTATCGTTTGGACTTGGATTTGCGGTGACAAGCAAGGAGCAAGTAGAGAAGCTGGCGGAGGAATGGGTGCGAAAAGGCGAAATTACCAAAGCGGAATCGTCCGTCTATGTCGATGAGCTGCTCAAGAAAGGCGAAGAAACACGCAATAAAATTGAAGAAATGATTCGCGAACGCGTACAATCCATCATTGGTGAGAAATACGTAACCAGAGAGCAATACGAGCAGCTGGAGCAGCGTGTGGCGGCGCTTGAGCATAAAGAAACCCCTGTGGACTGATCTGAGGCGGATGTATGAGCGTAAGATCGAAATTCCGTCATTTGCAGCGTTATCGGGAGATCGCTGTCGCTTTTGTCCGCAACGGCTTTGGGTATATCGCCAAGGATTTGGGACTGCCGGATACGGGACTGGCGCTGCGTGGCGGTGAAAGGCAGGGCATTCGCAAACGGGGAGTCGGAGAGCGGCTTCGCATGTTTCTGGAGGAGCTTGGTCCAACCTTCGTCAAGCTGGGTCAAATGGCGAGCATACGGCCTGACCTGATTCCTGCTGGCATTATTGCGGAGCTGGAGCAGCTGCAGGATCATGTTCAGCCTTTTTCGTATTTGGAAGCCGTACATATTATTGAAGACGAGCTGGGTTCGCCGATTGAGCAATTATTTGCAGAGTTTAGCGAAGAGCCGCTGGCTTCCGCGTCAATCGGGCAGGTATACCGGGCCAAGCTGATAGACGGCACGGTGGTAGCGGTAAAAGTACAGCGCCCATCTATACAAAAGGTCATCGAGACCGATCTCGATATCTTGTCGGAGCTGGCGCGGGTTGCGGAGCATCGTCTCGAATGGGCGCGCAGCTACCGGCTACGCGACATGATCGACGAAATTGCCAGAGCGCTTCGCGCCGAGCTTGATTACGGACTGGAGGCACGCAATGCGGAGCGGTTCGCCGCCCAGAGCAGCAGGTTTGACGGCATCATCATTCCGGCGGTGTACTGGGAGTATACGAGCAAGCTTGTTCTGACGATGGATTACGTGGAAGGGATCAAGCTGTCGGACCGGGAGCATCTCGAGCAGGGTGGCTATGACCATAAAAAACTAGCGGAGCGGTATTCCAAAGCGATCTTTCAACAGGTGCTGGTGGACGGTTTTTTCCATGGGGACCCGCATCCGGGGAATGTGCTGGTTTTGCCTGACGGGAACCTGGCTTTTCTGGATTTCGGGATGGTCGGAAGGCTTACGCCGGACATGAAGCAGCATTTCGCCACCTTTGTAATCGGCCTGCGCAATCAAAGCACAAGTACGATTATCCGGGCGATTAACGGGATGGGCTTTATCCCCGATGCTACGGACAGGAAGGCGCTCCGGGCTGACGTGGACGAAATGAGGGACAAATATTACAAGGTTCCCCTTAGCCAGGTAAAGATCGGGGAGTCGGTCAATGAGCTGTTCGCGCTTGCTTTCCGCCACGGGATTCGAATTCCGTCCGAGCTTACCTTGCTGGGAAAAACATTCCTCACCCTGGAAGGCGTAGTGACGGCGCTTGACCCGGATTTCAGCGTGTTTGACGTCGCCGAGCCGTTTGGCCGGAAGCTGGTGATCGAGAAGCTGGACCCGCGTCGGCTCGCGCGCAAATGGGTGGATGACATCCCGGATTATCTGGAGCTGCTCTCGGATGTTCCGCTTAGTCTGAGGAGCGTGCTCAATATGATGCGAAGGGGAAGGCTAGGGCTGGATCTTGCCATTCCCGAATTAAATGCCGTGCTGAAAAAGCTGGATCAGATCAGCAACCGGTTAAGCCTCAGCATTGTGCTGCTGTCGTTCAGCATTATTATGGTTGGCCTTATTATAGGCTCGTCAATGGGGCATCAGAGCACGCTGCTGTGGAATATACCGGCGATTGAGATCGGGTTTGGGATTGCTTCGATTCTGTTTGTGTGGTTAATTGTTGCAATCATACGAAGCAGATAGTTATTTGTTTGATTAGGAATAACGGAATGTATCTCCTTCCAGCCGCTGTTGTCAGCCCTTACCTTGAACAATTTTTAAGGGGGGTAAAGTGCGTGACAAAGGCGAACGCTACGCTCTTCCAGGAGATACATTGCCTCTATTCTTTATCAATTAATTTTGGGGGAACAGGTAAAGGAGCAGGGGGGATTCCCTGCTCCTTTTTTTATGACTTATAGTCTTCTGCGGTTGAAATATTTGATGAACAGACACGAGAGGAGCAAGACAAGGATTGCGATACCGGCCGTAATGGCTTCTTTAGAGTTATCCTGCTTAGGCTGGTTGCCCATGCCCATGCCCATTCCGGGGAAACCTCCGCCGCCCATACCGCCGCCTTGGAAGCCATCCGGTGGCTGGCCCATACCTCCGCCCTGGAAATCTCCCGGCGGGGCTCCCATATCGCCGCCAGGGAATCCCATGCCGTCGCCGCCTTGGAACCCGTCCGGCGGCACGCCCATATCGCCGCCTTGCTGCTGGCCGCCGTTGCCAGCGCCGGTACCGGCTTGGCCTTGCTGCGCATCGGCGCCATTCGCGCCTTGCGCGGCAGCCGGTACCGCGCCTTGCTTGCTGTCCGCAGCGCCATTGGTGCTCTGCTGTGCAGCGGCACCCTGCTGCGCCGCATTACCGCCCGCGCCTTGGGCTGCCGCAGCACCTTGCTGCCTTCCGCCTGCGTCTGCGGCATTTTGCTGGCGGTTGCCGCCGCCGCGCATGCCACCGCCGCCAAAGCCGCCACCGCTGCCGGAGCCGTCGCCCGAAGAGGGGATCGTGCCGTCGAGCTGCTGCGAGATATTGCTGATCGTGCTTGCATTGGTCGAGACCAACGATTTGACTCCCGCCTCATACTCCTCATACGTGTAGAACGAGGAAGGATCCGCTTTGACATACGAGGCGATCATCGTGTTTAGCTCATTTACTCTTGCCTGGAATTGCGAGTCCGACAAGTAACCGTCAACGATCTTTTGAAGCATCTCATGGTACTTCTCTTTGTATTCATCCACGGCAAGCAGCTTTGCGACCAGCGGACGGTCCGCAAGCGCGCTTTGCGTCGGCTCGTCGATTAAGAGACTGCTCGAACCTCCGCCGCCCATCATTCCCATGCCGCCAAAGGCCATATTGTAATCCCACGGCAGGATGGAGAAGACGCCGTCATCCTCATACAGATAATAATTCTGCTTGTTGCCTCCAATGTAGCTGTCCATATTATTGGTAGCTGCGTTTAGGGCGATATACCCCAAGGCATCATCGACATTGATATATTTCTCCAGATCGGTACCGTTGTTCAGCTCGTTCAACATATCGATCAGAATGTCGTTATTGGAGGATTTGGATTTTTGCGCAAGACCCGGGTAAGAATCAAGCTTGTCGTCGATCCAGAGAAGATCGCTGCCCGTCGACATAACTCCTTTATACAATGCGCCATACGCATTGCCGAAGTTGCGGTTCAGATATTCATCTCCGACTTGTTCGACCGCCAAGTAGAAGCCCCACAGTTTATCGTTCACATACACGTTAACGAACGAGAACTTTGGTGTCGGCAGCCCCATCTGTTCGGCCAGCTCATACGTCAGAAATTCCCTCATATAGGAAGCATCGCTGTAATTATTGTTCAGATTGATTTTGCTGATGCCGCCAAGCGTCTGGTTCACGTATTCGTCAAAAGAGATCTTGAAGCTGTACCGGTCGGAATCATCCATCCGCACGACGCTTGCAAGGCTTAAGTTGCCCTTGGCGCGGATGCCGACATTATCGAAATGCTCTCCGTTATAATCGACGGAGGCCGCGTGATATTCCTCGGCGCTGGCATTATCAATAATGTCCTGAAACTGATCTTCATCGATCGTAATTTTCACGTCGACGACTTTGTCCTTCGGAAATACGGTTTCGTCTAAAAACTGCTCCTCCTTGGAGGCGGCTTTGTTCTCAGCACTTTCTCCCTCATTGTTAGCTGCCGGCTTGGAGCCGCATCCTGTTAATCCGATGATCAGAATGATGGAGAAGAGCGTCAGTATAAACTTCTCTTTCATCTTAAGCACCATCCTGTCTTTTACGATACGTAATCTCCGTTGTAACTGATCAGAACGGCATTGCGAACGCCGGCAATCTGCGACAGCTCGTTTACAAAACGTCCTTCCTGATCGTTCAGACGGACTTCCAGCGTAATTTCGATATTTCCTGCGGATACGGTTTTTTGCTTCACGTTATAGCGTTTAACCAGCTTGCCGACTTGTTGCTGAACTGCCTTTTCGCTCTCGTCATTTGCGCATTGAACAACCAGAAGGTACGGATTTTCCACCTTGCCGCCTTTTACGAACAGGAAGAGGACAAGCCCGATAACAACAGAGCCAACAACGGCAAGAGTGAAGAAGCCTGCGCCGGTTACGATACCGGCAGCTGCCGCCCAGAATAGGAAGATCAGGTCGGTCGGGTCTTTGATTGGCGTACGGAAACGAACGATCGAGAGAGCGCCGACCATACCGAGGGACAGGACGAGGTTCGAGTTGACCGCCAGAATAACGACGGACGTAATGATGGTCATCCCGATCAGGGAGACGTTAAAGCTCTTGGAGTATAACACCCCGCTGAAGATTCTTTTATAAAGCGTGTAAATAAACAGCCCGATTAAGAAAGAGATAGCGAGCGTGATCAGCATTTTCGAAATATCGATGCTTGAATTGAAGTTGTCGAGGACCGAGCTTTTGAAAAGGTCGGAAAACGTGTTGGTCGTATCGGTTGCGTTAGTTGTTGTATCCATTGGTTTAATAATCCTCCCACGAGTTATATTTCAGAAATTTACGGCAGATGACGTACTTGGACGCCGATTGCCGGTTCAGGCCTTCAAGCTGCAGCGCAGTCTGAATGTAGCCCGGGATGTACTCATCGAATTTCACTTCCAGGATGATGAGATCTTCATCAATCGCTTTAACGGGCGCCAGCTCGGGATCAAAAATATCGACCGCATGCAGCCCGGTCCGCAGGTCCTTATCGAACGTAATCCGTACGTTGCCGTTATGGCAGACATAAGGCTCGCGCACATAATCGACGATTACCTTCGGACGAAGCAGATTGTCGTGCATTTCATTGTAGATCTCCGTAAACAGCGGCTTGTCCGGCACGTTCAGAACCTCGTAATCCCCAGCCATAATGCGGTTGTACATCTCTCTGGTAAGCGGCTCCTTCAACTTGGCGATGTAGTCCATCCGTTTAAGCTTTTTTTCGAAATGAATGACTTTGTCCAGGCCGTTGTAGATGCGGATCCGGTACTTTTTCCTGTCCCGGAAGCCGCCCAGCTTGTCGTTTAAGGCGGTATTGCTAAAATCGTCGAAATACAAGCTCCGGATATGGTATTCACCGGTAGAACCCGCATGCTCGTCGGGTTGCATCAGATGACTTAACCGTTGGCGAATCGTGAAATATTGCAGATGGTTGATGAAAAATTTCAGCTCATTCCTGAATTTGATTTTGCTCATTATTACACCTCATTTCACTGTCATGTTTGCTTTCGTTTACATTCTCTTAACAAAACTAATTGTATAGGCTGAGTCTGATGCTAATCTTAACGCTGGCTGAAAGAATGCTGAATGTCTTCATGCGCGCGGCAAAAAGGCTATCCCGCCATTTGGTATGACGGAATAGCCTTTTTTCATGGATGAAGCGGCAGTCTGATTCGGAACGTGCTGCCCGAGCCTTCTATACTGTCCACTTGTATGGTGCCGTGATGCTTTGCGACAAGGGACTGGGTAATGGCAAGGCCAAGACCCGTACCGCCGCTTTTGCGCGTTCGCGAGGATTCGCTTCTGTAGAATCTTTCGAATAAATGGGGCAGATGCTCTGCCGCTATACCGGAGCCATTATCGGACACGGCAATAACCGCTTCATCCGCTTCCGTATATAGCTTAAGGGACAAGCTGCCGGTATCCGGATCGGTATGCTGAACGGCATTCAGGAACAGATTCAGCACCGCTTGCTTAAGCTGATCGGGATGCCCGGAAACCTGAATGCCCGGATTGATGCGCAGGCTAACGCTGCGAGTGCCGCTTAGCAGGAGAAGCTGGGGCTCCATTTCCTGCAGAAGCTTGTCCAGCCGGATCACGATCCGTTCGGGCGAAGGGGCCTGATCAAGCTTGGCAAGCAGGAGCAAATCCTCGACGAGCTTGTTGATCCGTTTGGATTCCAGCTGCATGCTGGTTAAGGCGGAGCGAAGCTGATCCGGGTTGGAAGCGGCCCCGCGCAGCAAAACTTCGATAAAGCCATGAATAGACGTAAGCGGTGTGCGCAGCTCATGCGAGGCGTCCGCGATAAACCGTCTCATTCGTTCCGTTGTCTGCCGTTCGGCTTCAAAGGAAAGGTCCAGACGCTCCAGCATCCCGTTAAAGGCGACGGCAAGCTGATCGATTTCCTGCTGCCCTTGATTCATAGGCAGTCTTTCGCTCAGATTAGCGGCATCCGTCTGGCCGACCTTTTGCACGACGCTCGACAATGGGCCAAGCGTGCGGCGCAGCAGGGGAATATAGAGCCATAAGCCGGCAGCCAGCGCAAGCACGGACAATCCGATAAAGATCGCAAGTTGAGTCATCAGTATTTGCTTCAGAGAAGCGGTATCCGTTCCGGCCTGGATGATGCCGTCGGGATGTCCGGGAGGCCCCGTGACATGAAAGACGACCAGCTGCTGCGTGCCTTTTTTGTCCGTCAAGATCCGGTAAGCGCCACGCTGATTAGGCTGTTTAAGCAGCTCTTTATATTGCCCGGCCGATAATTGAGGAGCGTTAAGCTCCTCATCGCGCGACAGATCGGTAAATTCGCCTTCAAGATTAATGGAGGCCAGGGACAAGCCCGGCTGATAATAAAACGGGGCCGGGATCGGCAGCTGCATGGGCGGCAAGCTGCCGGGGAGACTGCCGCCGCCGAACGGCTTGCCTCCAAACCAATCATGGGGAAGCGAGATTAGTTGGGCTTCCAGCGCTTCGGCTTTATTTTTATATTGAAAATCCTTCATCAACACATACTGCAAAATTCCGATCATAAGCAGCATAGCCGCCATGACGAACAGAGAGCGCTGAAGAAGCTGAAATCGGAGGGAACGGGGGGCTAAAAGCGAGCGTCTCATGACAGATCCATCCTGTAACCGACGCCCCGCAGCGTACGGATAAGCCGGTGCTCCTTGTCGCCAAGCTTGTCCCGCAGGGAGCGGATGTACACCTCGACGATATTGTCTTCCCCGCCAAACCGGTAGCCCCATACGCTGTCCAATATTTGCGCTTTGCTGAGTACAATGCCGTTGTTCAGCACGATATATTTCAACAGCTCATATTCGGTGGGAGAGAGCTCCAGGGTCTGATCCTGATAGATCAGTGCCTTCTTGAGGTCGTTAACGCGGAAGGGACCGTAAGTCGCCTCGCCCAGCAGGCTAGGGAACTGGTTGCGGAGCCGGGCTTTGATCCGGGCGAGCAGCTCTTCGAAGCTGAAGGGCTTCACGACATAATCATCCGCGCCAAGCGTTAAGCCCTTCACCCGGTCTTCGATCTCATCCTTCGCGGTAAGCATAATGACCGCAACGTTCGCTCCGGTGTCTTTAACCGCTTGGCAAACTTCAAACCCGTTCATCTCCGGCATCATGACATCGAGAATAAGGACATGGGGCTGAAACTCCTTGGCCAGCTGCAAGGCGGCTGCTCCGTCCTCGGCGGTACGGATGTCAAACCCTTCGTTCAGAAGACCCAGCTCAAGAAACTGTATAATATGCGGCTCATCGTCAGCCAGCAATAATCGGATTCCGTTCATAAATGCGTTGCTCCCCGTTATCATGTTCAAAATTTGTTGTCTACTTATTATCGTCGTTTTTAGCAGGGATTTCATTAACCGCAAATAAAAAAAGCTGCCGACCCTATAAGGGAAGGCAGCTTGCGCGTTAGATGGACAGCTTCTGGCCGGGCTCGAGGAGCTGGCCTTTTAAGCCTTTTGCTTCCAAAGCCTGAACGAAGGCTTCCGCATCCTGGCGGATAACCGGGAAGGAATTGTAGTGAACCGGGATTGTCACCTTGGCGCCGAACCATTCGGCCGCTTGGAGAGCATCCTCGGGGCCCATCGTGAAGTGGTCGCCGATCGGGATGAGAGCAACGTCGATGTTATGACGGTCTCCGATCATTTTCATATCGCCATACAGAGCAGTGTCGCCGGCATGGAGAATCGTCTTGCCGTCCACCGTAATAATGTAGCCGCCCGGCATGCCTCCGTAAATAATGCGCTGCTCTTCCGCGATGGTAATGCCCGAGCTGTGGAACGCTTGAATCATTTTCGCTTTGGCAAAGCCAAGATCAACGGTCCCGCCAATGTTCATGCCAATCGTCTCAACGCCTTTCCAGGACATGTAGGTAGCAAGCTCGACGTTCGCGACAACCGGAGCATTGTTCGCCCGGGCGATAGGCTCGGCATCCAGGATATGATCCATATGGGCATGCGTGAGAAGGACCGAGTTGACCTTGATGTCTTCGGGCTTCGTTACAGCCAGTTCGTTCCCTCTCAGGAAAGGATCGATTACAAGCGAGTTATCGCCGGAAGTAATCTGGACACAGGAATGTCCGTGAAAAATAATATCAGTCATTGTAGCAGCTCCTTAACGGTTGTTTTGTTGGACAAGTCTCGTGGTAAGTTTAATGCGTACGCTGGACGGATCGGTGACGAAAGCGGCGCCGTCCTGCTGTTCAACGGAAATGCCTGCGGCAAGAAGCCGTTCAAGGGCCGATGAGAGTTCGCCGGAATCCGGATAGACGATCGTAAAATAGTCTAGCCCGGTTGATCGGGAAGAGGGAGCGGGAGCTCCGATGCCAGCCCATACATTAAGTCCGATATGGTGATGGTAGCCTCCGGCCGATACGAATAATGCCCGCATCTGGGTATAATCGCCGACAATATCGAAGCCTAGCAGACCGTTGTAGAACGTTCTTGATTCCGGAATGCCCACCGTATGAAGATGAACGTGGCCCATGATGGTTTCAGGCGGCAGACCTTTCGTTATATCTTCTTCGCCGGCTTCCTGCAATAGACCTTCCCAGTCGATCGGATCGGTTGCCATTACGTAATCGCCGTTAACGTCGCGCTTCCATTCGGATCTTGGACGATCTGCATAAATCTCGATTCCGTTATGGTCGGGATCGGATAAGTATAACGCTTCGCTGACCAAGTGATCGGCCTGGCCAAGCGGGATGCGGTGAGCGATCAGCCGCTTAAGAACGATGCCAAGCTCCTTGCGGCTCGGAAGCAGCAGGGCATAGTGGTACAGCCCGGTTGTTCCTCTGCGCTCTGGCGCTACAATAGCGTCCGGTATTTGCTCAAGCAGAATGAGAGCTGTCTTGCCATCAGCTGCTAATGCGGCAGTCGTGCTCGTCTGCTCCAGAATCCGGAGGCCGATAACCTCGGTGTAGAAGCTGAGAGATTGCGCGAGATTGCTGATCTTGAGCTTTACAGCGCCAAGAACGGTATCTGGATGGATGCTTGCGGACATGATGTAGCCCTCCTTCGCTTAGTTATTTTTTGTAAATTAATATAAATAATATATTTAGTGTTGTCAAGTTATGGGATTGTGAAAACCGGGGAAAAGGCGTGGAGGAAGGTTGCGGAAATCGCTTATGTACTTGTGTTAGTGTGGAATAAAAATGCGAATAAGATACGCGATTGCACCCGGATGGAGGCAGATAACGAAATAAGAGGAAATTATCGTGTTGCAGCGGGGGTTGGATTAGCGGGAGTTTATAATCGGAGGTTCCGCCAACCTACGGCGCCAATAATAAAAGCCCGCGCAATGGCGGGCTTGGCTGAACCTATTTATTTGATAAGACCGGCATGCACGAGACCGTTGCGGATGCCGCTGTCGCTTACATGCGTCGTAATGTAATTCGCGAACGGCTTCAGCTCTTCATGGGAGTTGCCCATCGCAATGCCAAGGCCAACAACCTCGAGCATTTCTTTGTCGTTCAGACCGTCGCCGAACGCAACGGCTTCTTCCGGAGCGATGTTGAGCAGCTTGAGCAACGCTTTAATCCCTTGCGCCTTGGAGCCGTCAACGGTAAGCACGTCCATCGCGGTGTCATGCCAGCGGATAAAGCGAAGTCCTGGATTACCCTCACCGTACAGATGCTCTTCGTCGGCGGTACAATGCAAGAAGATCTGATAGACATCTTCCTTCTGCCAGAAGTCCGGATCAAAGCCCGGCTGCGCAACGCGCAGCGATGCCACGGAATTAAACACATGCGGGTGGGATTCCGTATTGCGGTAGAACGAATCATGTCCTTCGAACACGAGAGTATGATTGTGGGCGGAAGCATGGCTGACCAGGGTTTCCACGTCTTCGCGCGGAATAGGGCGACGGTAGATGGCTTCTCCTTTGTATACGACGTACGCGCCATTCAGGCTGACATAAGAATCGATACCAAGCTGCTCGGCAATCGGAGCGAAAAAGTAGGGCGCTCTGCCCGTTGCGATAACAGCAGGTACCCCGCTGGCCTGCAGGTCGCGAATCGCGTCGATCGTATCCTGCGGGATTTGTTTTTCTTCATCCAATAATGTGCCGTCGATGTCAAAGAAAGCGATTTTGTATGGCATAAGCTTACCTCTCCTATCCCTATTTGCGGTTTCATCTATTTATTGACGTACTATAACACCGATTTCCGTGATTAGGCAAGCTTTAAAGGCTGGAAGGCGGCGCAGAAGAGTGCGAACATTTTGAATGAATCGGTGTAAAGAAGTAGGAGTTGGACGCATTATGCGATATAATCAGATGGGTATCTATAATTGGGAAATAAGGAGAATGCACGCAATGGAAAAAACATTGATCTTCGGGCACAAAAATCCGGATACAGACACGATCTGCTCCGCGATTGCCTATGCCGAACTGAAATCGAAACTTGGTTTTAACGTTGAAGCCGTACGCCTTGGCGAAGTCAACGGCGAAACGCAATATGCTCTGGACTACTTCAAGACGGAAGCTCCGCGTTTTGTCGAGACTGTAGCAGGCGAAGTAAACAACGTTATTCTGGTTGACCATAACGAGCGCCAGCAAAGCGTTTCCGATATTGATCAAGTTCGCGTCGTTGAAGTTATCGACCACCACCGTATCGCTAACTTCGAAACTGCGGCTCCTCTGTACTTCCGTGCCGAGCCTGTAGGCTGCACGGCTACAATCCTGAACAAGCTGTACAAAGAAAACGGCGTTGCCATCAGCAAAGAGGCCGCTGGACTGATGCTGTCCGCTATTATCTCTGACTCCCTTCTGTTCAAATCGCCTACATGCACGGAGCAAGACGTAGCGGCAGCTCGCGAGCTGGCTGAAATCGCCGGCGTTGACGCTGAAGTTTACGGTCTGGAAATGCTGAAGGCCGGCGCGGATCTCCGCGACAAAACAATCGGGCAGCTTCTGTCGCTGGACGCGAAAGAATTCTCGATGGGCAGCGCAAAAGTAGAAATCGCTCAAGTTAACGCGGTTGACACAAACGACGTTCTGGTTCGCCAAGCGGATCTGGAAGCGGCAATCAACGAAACCATCGCGAAAAAAGGTCTTGATCTGTTCGTATTCGTTGTTACCGACATCCTGAACAGCGATTCCATCGCTCTTACCCTGGGTGCGAAAGCTAACGCTGTCGAACAAGCTTACAACGTTACTCTGGAAGGCAACAAGGCGCTTCTGAAAGGCGTTGTGTCGCGCAAATCGCAGATCGTACCGGTTCTAACCGAAACGTTGAGCAAGTAATACAGCGAATCGTTTCCGGTACTGACTGAAACATTAAGCAAATAATACGCTATATAATAGAAGAAAGAGGTTGTTCCCCGGTGGGACAACCTCTTTCTTATTGCCGCTGCTGCACTTACTTCAGCCTCAGCACCATATCTTCTTCATCCCAATACTGGCCTTGCGATTTCATGGCATTCCGCTCAATGCCAAATACCTCGAAACCGCAGCTGGCATACAGCGCTTTTGCCGCAGCATTTTCCGAAATAACGGTTAAATTAATCTGTTCGAGTCCATCCATTGTCGAGGCTTTACGGATCAGCTCCATAACCAGCCGCTTGCCAGTTCCTTGACCGCGCGCCTCCGGAGCGACATACATCGCGTAGATATTCCCTTTGTGGAATATTTTCGGTTTACTTTCTCTCACGAATGTAACCATGCCAACCAGTTTGCCTGCAAGAAACGCTCCTAACGTGAACCGCCCTTCATCCGGCTTCAGCCCACTTGCGATCTCGGCAAGCGATCTTACGACCTGGATCTCGTAGGTGGTAAGGAACGCTTCGGGACTTTCAAGCAGGGATTGCAGACGAAGCTCATGGTAAGCTTGGGCATCGGCTTCGGTCAAAATCCTAATTTCCACAGTGTCACCTCCATTACGGATTGAAATTCCATAGGAGAGGGAAGCTTTCCTTCCTGTAATAAAAAATGGCTGAGCTTGTTGGCTCAACCATTGTGCAAATTAGAGTTTAGTTAACGACACGGCGTGCAGTTACGTATTTGCCGGACCAGTAGGAGCTGGACATGTCGGATACGGTAACGCCTTGGCTAGTGGAGCTGTGAAGAATTTTTTTCGATCCGGCATAGATGGCCACGTGGCTGATGCTGATGCCGTTCGTACGGAAGAATACAAGATCACCTGTGCTCAGTTCCGTTTTTGGCACTTTTTTGCCGACAGTCGCTTGCTCGGCTGCTGTGCGGGGCAGGTTAACATCAAGGCCGGCAAACATGAATTTCGTAAAGGACGAGCAGTCAAAGGCATATGTAATTCCGACCGGGGCACCGTATTTGTAAGGCACGCCTAAGTAATTTTTACCTTCGCTGATCAAGGCCAGCGTTTTTTCCGTTGCAGCGTTTGCATGATTCGTTGTAGTAGCAAGAGTGAAGGCTGATGCAGCAATGGTTGCAACCAGGCTAAATGTCATTATTTTTTTAAGGGATTTAAATGTGTTTTTCATGGTAGTATGGTTTCCTTTCGTTTGGAAGTTCATTCGAATACAGATTCCATCTTTCGCTGAAATTACTATAACACATCCGAAACAGCACAAATTTTTACAATTAGAGCGAAAGATCAATGAATTGTAAAGAAAGACACCTTTATGAGAAATAAATGAGAATCTCTTTAGAAACGCTCTCAGAAAAGTCTCTTCATATAAGCCGCTTCTCATTGACGGGTAATAGGGGAGTGAAATATAATTAGGTAGCCTATTATTAATAGTACTAAAATAATTAGTGGCTTACATATTTAAAGGGTGAGGTGATCAAATGGCCGGCGGTGGAGAAGAGACCGCAGCACGAAGACTAATAGAAGTATTTATGCTGTTCAACAAGATGAACTGGAACCATCAGCCGATGGATCTGAAGCAGAAGCATAGCGAGCTGCGGCTGCTAGTCGTGATCAAGCGAATGGGCAATGGAGAAGATGAAGGGGTCAAAGTATCCGATTTGAGCAAGTTTCTGAAGGTGACGTCGCCAACCGTTACACAGCTCCTTAACCGGCTTGAAGAGATGGGGCTTATTGTCCGCAAAGAGGATCCGAGAGACAGAAGAGCGGTCCGAGTGTCCCTGACCGAAGAAGGCGAATTAACCGCCAAAAAGGCGCTGCAAGGTTTTATGCAGCGGATGAACGGTCTTGTTGATTTTCTGGGCGACGATGACACGGAGCAATTAATTCGTCTGCTCAGGCAGACGACGACTTATTTCGAACAAATGAATCTGAACGATTCAAATGGAGATGATGTTAATAAATGTTGAAATTATTCCGCTATTTAAAGCCGTTTCGGCTTTTGGTGATTGGTGTTTTGGTCTTTGTCTTTTTACAGACCTTGTCTGATTTATATTTGCCAACCTTGATGGCGGATATCGTGGATAAAGGCGTATCTGTAGGCGACAAGTCTTATATTTGGAAAATCGGCGGCTTCATGCTGCTGGTTGCGGCTGCGGGCGGGATCTGCTCCGTATTGGCCAGCTATTTCTCCTCGAAATCCGCAATGGGCTTTGGACGGGATGTCCGCAGCAAAGTGTTCAAGCATGTCGAGAACTTCTCGCTGCAGGAGTTCGACAAGATTGGCACAGCTTCGCTGATTACCCGCACAACAAACGATATTACGCAGGTACAGCAAGTGCTTATCATGATTTTGCGGATGATGATTACCGCGCCTATGATGTGTATCGGCGGCATTATTATGGCCATCTCGAAGGATGCCAAGCTGTCGCTTGTATTTGTAGTCGTTATACCGGTACTGGCAGGCGCGATCTTCCTTGTCGTGCGTAAAGGGATTCCGCTGTTCAAAGCGATGCAGGTAAAGATCGATAAATTGAACCTGGTGCTGCGCGAAGGCCTTACGGGTATCCGCGTTATACGTTCGTTTGACCGGATCAGCCATGAGAGTAAGAAATTCGATGCGGCGAACGCCGATCTGACCGATACGGCGGTGCGCGTAAACAAAATTATGGCGGTTCTTATGCCGCTGATGATGCTGATCATGAACATTTCAACGATTGTCATTATCGCGATCGGCGGTATCCGAATTGATCATGGGAATATGCAAATCGGTTCCCTGATGGCTTTTATTCAATACGGCATGCAAATCATGTTCTCGCTTCTGATGATGTCGATGATGCTGATTATGATTCCGCGCGCGCAGGCATCGTCTGTCCGTATTAATGAAGTGCTCGAAATGATACCAACGCTGTCCGACAAAGAAGTAACGAAGAAAAACAGCGGCAAAGAAGGCTATCTGGAATTCCGCGGAGTGTCATTCAGCTATCCGGGCGCGGAACAGCCTGCGTTGTCGGATATTTCGTTCCAGGCAGGCCCTGGCGAAATTACCGCCATCATTGGCGGTACCGGTGCGGGTAAATCCACGCTCGTCAGCTTGATTCCGCGTTTCTATGATGTGGATGCGGGTCAGATTATGATTGACGGCATGGATGTCAGAGATATGAGCCAGGAGGATCTCCGCCATAAGATCGGCTTTGTTCCGCAAAAGGCGGTTCTCTTCACGGGCACGGTAGCGGAAAATATCCGTTACGGTCAGGAGGATGCAACAGACGAGGAAGTCGCTCATGCCGCGGCTATTGCGCAAGCTTCCGAGTTTATCGGCCGGATGGAGCAGGGTTACGATTCCATGATCGCGCAAGGCGGCAATAACGTGTCCGGCGGTCAGAAGCAGCGCTTGTCCATTGCGCGGGCATTGGTGAGAAGGCCGGAAATTTACGTGTTCGACGACAGCTTCTCGGCACTGGACTTCAAGACGGATGCCAAGCTTCGCGCGGCATTGAAGTCTGAGGTAGGCAACTCCACGGTTATGCTTGTCGCGCAGCGCGTAAGCACGGTTATGGATGCGGACCGGATTATCGTCCTTGATGAAGGACGTATTGCGGGGATCGGCAACCATAAGGAGCTTATGCAAACTTGCGAGGTCTACAAGGAAATCGTGTCGTCGCAGCTGTCAGAGGAGGAGATTGCATGAGCCAGCAAAAAGGAAACGGACGCCCTCCAGGCGGACCTGGCAGAGGCCCGGGCATGGGCGGTCCCGGCGGATTCGGGATGCCGGTGCAAAAGGCGAAAAACTTTAAAGGAACACTGTTCCGGTTAATGGCGTATCTGAAGCCGCATCAAACCAAGCTTCTGCTGGTGCTGCTTACCGCGATTTTGAGTACGGTATTCAGCATCGTAAGCCCGAAAATTATGGGTCATGCGATGACTAAGCTGGCCGAAGGCTTTTTTGGTAAACAAAATGGCGGGGCGGGAATCGATTTTGACGCGATTAATCAGATTCTGCTTATTCTCGTCGTTCTCTATATCATCAGCTCGGTGTTCAGCTATATCCAGCAGTATTTGATGGCGGGCGTAGCCCAGAATACCGTGTACGATCTGCGCAAGCAGGTGAACGCCAAGTTCAACCGGCTGCCGCTGAAATATTTCGACTCCAAATCCAATGGCGAAATATTAAGCCGGGTCGTTAATGACGTGGACAATATCGCTAACACGCTGCAGCAAAGCTTAACGCAGCTGATTACATCCGTTATTACGCTGGTTGGTATTATCATTATGATGCTCACCATCAGCCCGCTGATGACGTTGATCGTCTTCCTGACGATTCCGATCAGCTTGCTAGCGACGGCTGTTATCGCTAAGCGTTCGCAGAAATATTTCGTGAAGCAGCAAGCGGAGCTTGGTAAATTAAACGGCCACGTGGAAGAGATGTATACCGGTCACAAGATCGTGAAAGCTTTTGGCCGCGAACGCGAATCCATGGAAAAGTTCGAGAAGATGAATGAGCAATTGTACGATGCCGGCTGGCGCGCCCAATTCATCTCCGGCATTATTATGCCGATCATGAGCTTTATCGGAAATATCGGTTACGTGTTTGTCAGCATCGTTGGCGGTATCCTTGTTACGAGACGCGCGATTGAAGTCGGGGATATCCTGGCCTTCATTCAGTACACCAGACAGTTCACTTGGCCAATCACGCAGCTGGCTACGATTTCGAACGTTATTCAGTCGACAATCGCATCAGCGGAACGCGTTTTTGAGCTTCTGGACGAGGAAGAGGAAGTACTGGAAGCAAATCCGGCGAAAACAATCACTCGTCCGAGCGGTTCCGTGCATTTTGACCATGTGAAATTCGGTTATACAGCGGATAAAACTCTGATCGATAACATGAACATCAATGTGCTGCCTGGTCAGACAGTGGCGATCGTAGGTCCAACAGGTGCCGGTAAAACAACGCTCGTAAACCTGCTTATGCGGTTCTATGAGCTGAATGACGGGAAAATTACGATTGACGGCGTCAACATTACGGATTTGAAGCGCAGCAATTTGCGCGGCATGTTCGGAATGGTGCTTCAGGATACCTGGCTCTTTAACGGAACAATCCGCGATAATATCGCGTACGGACGGGAAGGGGCTACGGAGGAGGATGTCGTAAACGCAGCGAAAGCGGCTCATGCCGATCATTTCATCCGGACGCTGCCGGACGGTTACGATACGATTCTGAACGAAGAGGCGTCCAATATCTCGCAAGGGCAAAAGCAGCTTCTTACTATTGCCCGGGCAATTCTGGCTGATCCGTCCATTCTGATACTGGATGAAGCAACCTCCAGCGTCGATACTCGTACAGAGGTCTACATCCAGAAGGCGATGGGACATCTGATGGAAGGCCGCACAAGCTTCGTTATCGCGCACCGTCTGTCGACGATCCGCGATGCAGACCTGATTCTTGTCATGAACCAAGGCTCGATTATCGAGCAGGGTACGCATGAGGAGCTTCTGGAGCAGGGCGGATTCTATGCGGATTTGTATAATAGCCAGTTTACGGGGAAGGCGATTGAGGCTGTTTAGTTTTAAAGGCAAGGGATAGCAAAGCAAGGAATTACGGGTTTGTATCTCTTCCGGCCGCTGTTATCATTCTGAATAGTGAACTTGTTAATCTAACGAGTATTCAGAATGATAAAGGCGAACGCTACGCTCCTCCAGAGATACAAACCCTCCATCCCCCTACGTCCTAAAACCACACAAGCCTCAAATTAGCCTCCCCTGAATGGCTATTTGTGGGGGAGGGCGGAAAAAAGAGAAAGCGCGTTAGCTGCGCTTTCTCTTTTTGTTTGTCATGAGCGGTGGTGATGCGCAACAAATGTTACCGCATGACGTCTTAATAGATAATTCCAAAGATAGGAAAATGAAATGCGGGGGTACATCATGTGAGAAAAACCTTTATTTTCATTGTTGTTTTATTTTTAATGGGAGGCGCGTATCTGTATCTTCGTTTTGGACCATTGTCACCACAGCATGAATTGAAGAGACAGTTGGAGCACATTATTCATGAACATAATCAAGCGAATATTCAAGCTCTCTCATTAGACGAACCAACAACGGAATATCTTCTTGAATTGCCGACTGACGCAGTAGTTGAATCTGCAACGGATTTTCAAGGAGGCTCAGAACAAATAGGTTATTTGGTTAGCAGGATGGGGGTAAAGCCGCTTCATGTATATTTGACAGTGACTACCAAATCTCTATATCATAAGCTTTTTCCTAAATGGACTTTATTAAAAATAACAATCGCACCAAATGGAACGCTACCTTCCATTCGTGAGCTTCAAAAGACTGCAGAATCGGAAAGAAATCACGTCGGGATGGAGGAACTAGAAGAGGAAAAAGTCGCTTTCCGACTTTTTGACGAATGAGGATAAGGTGGCTCGAGCCGTAGCCGAAGAGATTATTAAATGGGGAGAAGGAGTGTAGGCATGTCTAGAACCATAAATCTATTTATTGGGTTTATCGTTGGGGTAATTCTAATGATACTACCTCAGCCGCATATTTTTATTGTTAGCGATCTATTGAATGCTTTAAGCGGGGGAGACATCCTTGATGGTCTTATCCATAAATTTTTGGGAACCATCGGCTTTGTTCTCGTGTGTATTTTTGGATATAAAATAGTTACATCCGTTCTTCGGGAGAATTAATAAGGTAACGGAAGGCGGAAAATACATTGAAGAAAATATATCGTATCCTGCTTGTTGTTTGTCTTTGTTGTTTTCTGGCCTCATGCGGGAAAATTAAGGTGTTTGAAGATCGTATAGACACAATCGAAACCAATGAATTAATGGTCAATTGCTCGGCTGAAGTAACTAAAGGTCAGTCGCAAGTTAACGATATCGGATACTTATGCCGTGTACATATAGATGAGAATACGGTCATTCAGAACGAACGAGGTGAGCCTGTCCAATTGTCGGAGCTGACTACCGAAGATATAGTTCGGATCGTTCCCGTGAAACCTCAGAATGTGAAAAAAGGAAAAAGAGAATTTACGGCCAAAGAGATTACCGTACTGGAACAAGATAAATAGAGGAGCGAGAAACAAGAAATGAAGCCTATTCGAAACTCAGCAAAAGCTATTATTATTGAGGACGAGAAAATATTATTGACCGTTAATAAGGATGATGCTGGGCTCTTTTACTTGTGCCCCGGCGGGGGGCAAGAGCATTCCGAGAGTTTGAGGCAAGCGGTAATAAGAGAATGTCTCGAGGAAATTGGAGAAGAGGTAGAGGTTCAAGATCTTGTCTGCATACGTGAATATATCGGCAGGAACTATATTGACGGCGATCCAGGAATGCATCAGGTTGAATTCTTTTTCGAATGTAACCTGGTTTCCCCGAATCCAACCTTCGAACATGTGTCGGTTCCGGATGACCATCAAGTAGGAGTTGAATGGGTTGAGGTAAGCAGGCTGGATGAAATCCGATTCTATCCAAGCGAATTAGGGGTCCGAATAAAAAATAAGGATAAAAGCAAGCGTTATCTGGGTGATATAAATTAGAAACGCTGGTAAAGGAGGCTAAAAATATCCTTAAATCTCTTTCAGTCATTTTATTTATTGTTATGATTTTGAGTTTATCGGCATGTTCAATCTCATCTGGAGAAACAAAGTCTCAGACTCCATTTGGGAATGATATTTTGAAATCCTTCGGAAAAGAAGATGTAGTACGAATGCAGCACTTCATTAATCGTTTTCATGATCATAAATTTGATTATGTTCTCGCCATTCCGCCATTTTTAGATGGAGGTTATGTCATCTATGATTTGATCGCCGATGATGGCGAGGTCAAGGTAAGATTGGACTCAACGCGGGATATTTATAGCAGCGACGCCGGTTTGCAGTTAACTTGCAAAGCTATAGAGTTCGATAACAAAGGAACTGTAGTGGTCAGGCAGTGTACAGGCCCGGAGAGTGTGGAAGTTTCCCATTACTCTTTGTTTTCATTTGATCCCACGCGAAAATAAGGAATAGGAGCATGAATGGTGAAAGTCGTAAACGCAGAGAAAGAAGATATAAAGCAGTGGTTAGTATTGGCTGCTGAGGTGGAAAAGCTGTTTGGACCTATGGTTGATGATCCTTTGTTTGTTCAAACGCTTGAACGGAATATCCGCGAGGGCAGGGCTTTTTGCATACGGGAGGATGACGGTTTTCCCGGAGAACAGCTGCTTGGCGGTATTCTCATCTCAACGAAAAAGGCTCCCTCCTATAAAATCGGCTGGCTGGCAGTATCTGAGCAATCAAGAAACAAAGGGGTGGCCTCCGTGCTTATGAAGCATGTCCTTGAACATTTTCAATCCCCGGCAGAGGTGTCGGTTGTTACTTTTGGCGAAGATGTGAAGGACGGACTTCCGGCAAGAAGGCTGTACGAAAGGTTTGGGTTTGCGCCTCAAGAGGAGCCTGTTCCGAATGGACCGGAAGGCGGCAGCAGGCAGCTATTCAAGCTGATCAAGAACTAATCTATTCGGGAGGTGTAACATGCGGTTTAAAGCCGTACTCTTTGATCTGGACGGAACGCTGCTCGACCGCGATGCCTCTTTGGCTTTATTTATCGATGATCAATATGAACGTTATCCGGCGTTTCAGAAGGTGCCGAAGGATGTTTTTACGAAGCGGTTCATTGAGCTCGATCATCACGGCTATGTATGGAAGGATAAGGTATATCAGCAGCTGCTGGCAGAATTCCAAATTCCAGGCTTGCGCTGGGAAGAGCTGTTAGAGGATTATTTGCAGTCGTTTCAAAAGCATTGCGTCGGGTTCCCTCATCTCATTCAGATGCTCTCCTCTTTAAAAAGCTGCGGAACCAAAATCGCCTTAATTTCAAACGGCTACGGCCAGTTTCAATATGATAATTTCAAAGCATTAAATATCGCTCCTTTTTTCGACGAGGTTCTTATATCGGAATGGGAAGGGCTTCGCAAGCCGGATCCGGCTATTTTTGAGCGGGCGCTCTACAAGCTTGGCGTGAAGGCCGAGGATGCGCTTTTTGTTGGCGACCACCCGGACAGCGATATAAGAGGCAGCCGCGCGGTTGGCATGAAAGCCGTGTGGAAGTATAATTCGAACTTTTCTCCCGATGTACAAGCTGATGGCGTTATTTATGATTTGGAAGAGTTAATCTCCGTTATGAACAGATAGATCTGCATTGATATGGTAAAAGAAAGCAACGGCTTCAGCTCGATGAGCGGGATTCGTTGCTTTTTCTTTCATTTTGACACCAATCGTAAGATCGTCTACCCGCCCCTCCTAGCAGACCTTATTTTTGTATCCCTAAATAGAGCGTTTTATCGGTTTGGCTGGAGATGCAAACACGATAAAGTAAGGATTAAAGAAAGCACTTACATTTTTCGTGAAGCGCTTTCTCCAATAAGAGAGGGGTAGTCGAAACATGAGAACAAAGAAGAAAGCCGGAATGATGCTGACCGCCGGGATGGCGCTTGCGCTAGCCGTAACGGGATGTTCTTCGTCCAACGGCGGCGGTAACGCGGATAACAAAACGAATGCCGGAAACGCAGGAGGCAAGAGCGGCAGCCCGGTAGAAATTACGTTCTGGAATATGTTCGGCGGCGGCGAAGGGGATTTCGTCGATCAGATTATTAAAGGATTTAACGATTCGCAGCAAGAGGTGATCGTGAAGCAGCTGCGTCTGGAATCAAACGAATATTATGCGAAGCTAGGCACGGCGCTTTCTTCTTCCAAGGGACCGGATGTAGCCGTAGCCCACGTCGACCGGCTTTCTCCTTTTGTAAAAGCGAAGCAGATTGTGCCGGTTGACGAGCTGGCGAGCAAAGTCGGATTTGATCTTGGACAGATCAGCGAATCGAATATAACAAGCGTTACTTATGAAGGCAAGCCTTACGCGGTACCGCTCGACACTCACTTCCATATGCTCTACTACAATAAGGACATTCTCAAAAAGGCGAATCTCTTGAATGACGATGAGACTCCTAAACTCGATGATGTAAGTCCCGAAGGTTATTTGAATACGTTAGCTCAAATTAAAACAGCCGTTCCGGATGTGCAGGCGATGGCCGTTAACACGCCTTATTTCCAAGAGCCCTTCCTCAATATGTATTATGAAGCCGGTGGCGATATCCTCTCGCCGGATTTGAAGAAAGCGGCTATCAACAATGACAAGGCACTAAGCGTATTGAAATTCTACGATGATATTTATACCAAGCAGTACGCGGATATTAACGACAAGAATCCTTGGGATACGTTTAGCAACGGCAAAGCCGCCTTCTGGTTTGGCGGGGTATGGGAAGCTGGGGTGCTGCTTGGAGATGCCTCGAAACATATCGGCGCAATGCCGCTGCCTGCAATTTTCGGAAGCCAGACGCATTGGGGCAGCTCGCATACGCTAGTCATTCCGTCGTATGTTTCTGCGGAGAAGCAAGAGGCTGCTGCCAAGTTCATGAAATACTTCTCTGAAGTGGGAGGACAGACTTGGGGTAATGCGGGTCACGTGCCTGCGAACAGCAAGGTGACGGCAAGCGAAGAATACAATAAGCTGCCCTATCGCCAGTTCTTTATCGAAGCGCAGAAGACCGTCAAATTCGCGCCGCAAACGGATAACTATACGACGATCATTACGACGATTGCCGAATCGCTGCAAAACATCATTTTCCATAACGAATCGGCGGAAGACGGCTTGAAGGATTTGGAGAAGCAGATTAACGAGATTTTGGCTAACTAACTAATACAGTTCTTGAAGGGTAGGCTGGGCAGGAACGGCGTTACTACTGCCTGGCCGACTCTAGATAAATGAATGACGTAGAGAAGCAGGGAGAAACACATATGGATACCAAACCGATTGAACTGCGCAAGAAAAGAGTATCGGGCAACCGAGCAAAAGCCGAGCTGAAAGCGATCCTGTATATTGTTCCCTTTTTGATCCCGTTCGCCCTATTCTATTTGTGGCCCGTCCTGCGCGGCACCTGGATCAGCCTGCATGTCTGGAATATTCAAGGGATGCAGCGGTACGTGGCGCTCGACAATTACAAACGAATTTTCGAGAATAGCGATTTCTACAAGTATTTATGGAACTCGTTTTATTTTGTACTCATCTGTGCTCCGACGGTTCTCATATTGGGGCTGATTCTGGCGCTCATTATTAATCAACGGATCTGGCTGAGAACCTTGATTCGTTCCGTTTATTTCCTACCTTATGTCTTGTCGGTTTCGGTAATCAGCTTTATTTGGCTGAAGCTGTTTGATCCGAAGAACGGTCCGGTCAACGGCCTGCTGGGACTTCTTGGCTTGCCTCAGGACATCAATTGGCTGACGGATCACCGGTTTGTATGGTGGGCGATTACGTTTGCGACGGACTGGTGGACGGTTGGATTCGTTATGGTGCTGTTCCTGGCGGGTCTTCAGGAAATTCCCCAGGATCATTATGAAGCAGCTACGATCGACGGGGCTGGAACATGGAGTAAATTCTGGCATATTACGATACCGGGATTGTCCAGAGTCATGAAGATTCAAGTCTTCTATCAGGTCATCAGCTGCTTGAAATTGTTCGGTCAAGTTCAGATTATGACCGGCGGCGGTCCGGGGAACTCTACGAACACGATGATCCGTTATATTTACGTGACGGGCTTCAAGAAAGATATGTTTGGTCTTGCCTCCGCGCAGTCCATCGTATTTTGCGTCATCATGCTGCTCATTGCGGTCATTCAATTTAAACTTACGGATCGAAAGGATTGAGGGGATTAACATGAACAAGTGGGCTCTTAACATCATTGCAACGGTACTGGCGGTTCTTTTCGTGTTCCCGCTCATCTGGATGCTGCTTGTCTCCTTGAAGCCGGACGGTACGAATGTTTATGCCATGTCCGACTGGGTTCATTTCGCGGATTTGACGTTCAGCAATTACAAGAAAGTGATTACCGGCTCCGAGATTCTCAGATGGACCTGGAACAGCACGGTTATCGGCGTCATTACAACGCTGTTATCCATACTGCTCAGCTCCCTGGCCGCGTATTCTTTCTCCAAAATGCCTTTTAAAAGCAAAGGTTTTTTATTTGTCCTCATTACCTCGGGACTTCTTATTCCGACCGAAGCGATTCTGATTCCGTTATACGAAACGACGCTGCATCTGAATCTGATCGATAATAAGTGGGCCATTATTCTCCCCGGCCTTACGAATCCGATTGGCATTCTTCTTCTCAAGCAATTTATGGACGGCGTTCCGAAGGATTATATCGAAGCCGCTCAAATTGACGGAAGCGGAACCTTCCGGATCTGGTGGAACATCTGCCTGCCGCTGACGAAATCGGCGATGGTATCGGTTGGCATATTCTTTCTGATTTTATCCTGGAATAATTTCCTCTGGCCGTATCTGACGATTACCTCGGAAGAAAATATGATATTGTCGGCAGGACTGCCTACGTTTTTATCGAATAATAATATGTCCTTAAATATGATTATGACGGCAAGCGGCATTGCGGCTATCCCAACGATTCTGGTCTTTGCCATTCTACAGCGCCATATTGTGCAAGGGGTGGCGATGTCTGGCGTGAAGGGCTAATGAAATGATCGGGAAGACGTTTGCCAATAAAAACGGCATGTCCGGCAGGAGCAGCGAGGTACAATGAGAAAACAATCCGGCTGGGCAAGGTTTTTGCCCTCGATGAATATATGGAAGAGCAGCATACGCTACAAATGGATGCTGCTCTTATTTCTATTTTCCCTGACACCGTTAATCGTGATGGGTACGATCTCGTATTCGCTCTCCAAATCCACAATTAACGAAAAGGTAACGGAGTATTCGGAGCAGCTGCTCAAGCAGACGGCGGATAACATCGATACCCGCTTGGGCATTTATAAAGACCTGATGATGCAGGTCGTGAATAACGGCGAGATTATCCGGATGCTGCGGGATCTGGATAAGACAAGCGCGGCTAAGCCTTACGATATCGACAGTTTGTCGCTGACGACAAAGCTTTCCACGATTATTGCGATTAATCAGGACATTCAATCCATATCGTTTATTTCCAAGGATCATTATATAAAAGGAATTTACCGATGGAAGAACCGCACGCCCGAAGAGGTAAGCGGTTTCTTGACTACGCTTGAGGACGGAAGCAATTTCAGATGGTTTCCGACCCGGCTTAACACGTATGTAGACAGCTTGAACACGCAAAACGTCCATGTTTTTTCGCTCTCCAAGCAGATTTACAAAACTTCGGACGACAGTCCGGTAGGGATTATAGCGGTACTGGATATCCGCGGCGAGGTGCTGAAGGAGCTTGGTTCAAGCTCAACCAACAACAACCGGGATATTCAAAGCTTCGTTATCGACGGTCAAGGCCAGATTGTTTCTTATGGCGAGAATGACATGATCGGGAAAAATGTAAAAGAAGTACTCGGGGAACAAGGTTATAATCAGATCGTTCATTCCGGCCTGGAGGAATACCGCTTTCCTATTAAGGAACAAGGGAAGAAGCTGATTGTGAATTACAAGAAGCTTCACACCAATGACTGGATAGTCGTGAATGTCATCTCCGAATCGATTCTGTATCAGGATTCCGACCGTCTGCTGCGGACGATATGGGTTATTGCGCTGCTCTGTATCGTGTTCTCCATTATAACGGCCATTTTTCTCGCAAATTCGATCAGCAATCCGATTCTGAAAATGATCCGGCTCATGAGACAGGTCATGTCAGGGGATTTGACGGTTCGGTTCCGGGTCAAGAAGCATAGCGACGAGTTTGATATATTGGGCAATAATTTCAATTACATGGTTGCCCGGATTGATGAGCTGCTGAAGACGGTGTACGAGGAGCAAAATCAGAAAAGAACAGCGGAACTAAAAGCTTTGCAAGCGCAGATCAATCCTCATTTCCTGTATAATACACTCGATATTATTAAATGGACGGCCCTGATCCAGAAGGCGAATAATGCCGCGGAGATGGTCAGCCTATTGTCCCGTCTACTGCGGATCAGCTTGGACAAAGGGAAAGAGACGGTCACCGTTGATGAGGAAATCGAGCATGTGCAATGTTATCTGGGAATCCAGAAGTTCCGGTTTAATTATAAAATCAATACGGAGGTCTATGTGGAAGACGGTGTCCGTCAACTGCAGACCCCGAAGCTGATCCTTCAGCCGATTGTCGAAAATGCGATCCTGCATGCTTTTTCCGATTCGGAGCAAGAGGGGCAAATCGATATTTCCTGTACCAGAAGCCCGGACGGAGGCATACGCTTTCAGATTGCAGATAACGGTAAGGGAATGGATCCGGCTTACGCAAGGAGTCTTCTCCGGAATCAGAATCAGGAGCAGGGCGGCAAGACGGGAGGAATCGGGCTCGCGAATGTGGATGAACGGATCAAGCTCATTAGCGGCAAAACGTACGGCATCGATATTGCAAGCGAACCGGAAGCGGGAACAACGGTTACGATCAAGCTTCCGTATTTGGAATAGGAGAGATTATGGCAGATGTACCGAGTGATGATTGTTGAGGATGAGTTTATCGTGCGCTACGGTATTCGCTCTATGATCGATTGGGAGAAGGTAGGATTGGAAGTAACGGGCGAAGCCGCCAACGGAAAAGAGGCACTGGAGCTCATTCGCCGGGATCCTCCCGATATTCTGATCACGGATATCAAGATGCCGGTTATGGACGGGATTCAGCTTATTGAGGAAGTCCGGAGCAGCGGATTTACGATGAAAGTGATTATTTTAAGCAATCTGGAAGAGTTCCAATATGCCCAAAAAGCCATTCGTTACGGAGTTTCGGAGTATATGATCAAGTCGGATATGATGCCAAGGGATTTCGAAAAAGCATTAATGAACGTTAAAGCTTCATTGGATACGGCCGAGTCAGATCCCGAAATCAATGCAAAAGCGTCTATTGTTGAACCGGCACGGAAGGAAAAGCTGCTGCTGGGATTGATTGAAGGAAGCCGCACGGAAGAAGGGGAAGCCGGTTCGATTCCGGAGGAAGCGGAGCTTAATGGCTTGCATCTGCCTGCCTATCTCCTGTACACGCTTATTCACACGAGAGACTGCGGGCTGTTCGAGAAGCAGCAGGTCATTCATGAAACGTTCGAACAGATCGGAAGCGATCGAAGCTTTGTTGTGTTTGCGGATAAACAAGGGGAAATTAACGTCCTGCTTCCGGTTCCGCAGCATGAGGCGGTCAATTCGGAAGGGATTAAGCAGCTGGCGGAACGGATCATCTCCCATCTATCGCAGGCTTACGGACTTGCATGTACGATTGGGTTAAGCGGAAGAGTAGGCGAATGGACGGAGCTAAGCAAGGCATACGGCGAGGCTTTGGCAGCTGCCAAGCAAAGCATGTTCGCCGGGATCGGGAAAGCAATCTCGTATTCGGAGCTTGCCGGGGCCAAGGAAGCAGACGGCGCGCCAATCAAGGTAAGCCAATCCCATATTCATACTTTGCTGTATGGGCTGCAGTCCAAGGAGCTTCACGATTATGTGTACGGCTTATTCGATCAGCTGGGCAGGCGGCAGGATCCGGATCTGGTGCAGCTCATCTCCCTTGAATTGATTATGATTCTAACTGCGATATGGCCGGATGTCTCCCATGATCAGCAGCAGGTGGTCCAATTGAAAAAACAGTATTTCGACCAATTATCGAAGCTGGAGACGATTGAGCAAAGCCGCGACTGGTTCCTCCAAGCCTTCGCGGAGCTTCTTGAGCATATGATCCGCATTTATAACAGTGACCGGAACAGTATAATAAAAGCAACGCAGTACATTCAGCAGCATTACCAGCAGGAAATATCCCTGCAGTCCATTAGTCATTTCGTTCATCTGAGCAAAAATTATTTTGCGAATCTGTTTAAGAAGGAAGTCGGGGAAAGCTTTCTGGAATACGTAACGAGAGTACGGATTGAGAAAGCAAAGGCGCTGCTGGCCGGTGAGATGAGAGCTGCCGACGTCGGGCAGATGGTTGGCATTCAGGACCCGAAATATTTCTCGAAAGTATTCAAGAAGATTACGGGAGCAACCCCTTCGGAATATAGAAGCTTGGTCAAGGAGAATAAAGGGAATAAAGAAAGCTCTGAAACAGGGCAATAAATATGTCTGCGGAAGGTGAAAGTGTGGGGAAAAAGCTTTCTGCATGGTTGTTCGTTATGGTGGCATGCATGGGATTGCTGGTCGGATGCGACGGTTCGGACAAAGCGGAAGCACCGGTCCGTAAATCGGCCAAAGCACCGGTTGAAATCTTGTTCTGGAATCCGTTCGGTGGCGGAGAAGGAGACTACGTTGGCCAAATCATCAAAGATTTTAACGAGTCCCAGCAGGGAATCGTCGTCCGGCAGCTTCGACTCGAATCCAATGAATATTACGTCCGGCTAAGCACGGCATTATCTTTCGGGAAAGGCCCCGATGTGGCCGTTGCCCATGCGGACCGGGTATCGCCTTTTGTGAAGGCGAAGCAGATTATTCCGCTCGACGGGCTGGCGCAGCTTGCTGGATTAGATTTCAGTCATATTGAGTCAACAAACCGAAATAGCGTCGTGTATAACGGGGAGACGTATGCGGTTCCGATCGATACGCATTTTCACATGCTGTATTACAACAAGGATTTGCTGGCTAAAGCCGGATTGGGCGAGGACGAGGTTATTTCCAAGCTCCGCCATCTAACGCCGCAGGAGTTTATGGATTTCCTTACTTTGCTTCAGAACCGTTTGCCCGGCGTACAGCCGCTTGCGGTGAATACGCCTTTTTTCCAGGAACCGTTTCTGGATATGTATTACGAAGCCGGGGGCGAGCTGCTTACTCCCGATATGAAGCATGCGGCGATCAATAATGAGAAGGCGCTTGAGGTGCTCCGGTTTTACCAGAAGCTGTTCGCCAGCGGTCTAAGCGACCTTAACGATAAAACGCCTTGGGATACCTTTCATAACGGCCAAGCCGTATTCTGGATGGGAGGAATATGGGAAGCGGGTCATCATCTGAAGGATTCGTCCTTTCAGAGCGGAATTGCGGAGCTCCCATCCTTGTTCGGCGGAAATAAGCAATGGGGCAGCTCGCATACCTTGGTTATTCCGACCTATGTGACGAAGGAGAAGCAGCTCGCGGCGATGGCTTTCATCCGTTATTTCTCGGAAGTCGGCAGCTTGACCTGGGGGGAAGCGGGGCATGTTCCCGCCAACAGTACGGTGCAGAACGACTCCCACTACCAGAACCTCCCGTACCGCAAGCTGTTCCTGGAATCGTCGCGTCATGTGAAGCTGGCTCCCAATACGGACAAATATTCCGCTTTGTACACCGTTCTGTCGGAGGAGCTTCAGAATATTATTGCCAATCGGCAGGATCCCAAGAAAGGCCTCGTTGATCTGGAGCAAAAGTTAAACGAGCTGTTAGCGAGCTGAGAAAAGGAATAAATGCGGTCCTTCCGTGTCCCGGAGGTCTATGGAGGAAAAAGTACTAATCACAATAAAAAAGGATAGAGAATTCGGGATACCATCCGAATCTCTATCCTTTTTCATTTCCTCTCTCTCCGAGAGAAGGAGGAATAGAGGAAATGTATCTCCTGAGGAGTGAAACGTTCGCCTTTGTCTGTACTTTGCCACCATTGAGAATAGTTCAAGCAAAGTACAGACAACAGCGACCGAAGGAGATACATTTCTGCCATTCCCCCACATCCTCGACATCTATTTATCGATTTCTCCCATTGCTTTGTACAAATCATCACTCCCACCATCAATTTAAATGGCGAAATCCTCAATTCCCCCTTCTCAAATCCCCATTTGATTGCATCTTTTGCCCATATCGACTCTCCTCCTGCTCCTTTACTCTGTGGATGTAGCCATTTTCACTACACAATTAAACGGAGGTAGGGTCATGAAAAAATGGGTAGCAGGTTCGCTCAGCATCGCTTTGCTGGGAACAATGCTTGCAGCGTGTTCTTCCAATAATGATAAGAACGGCGGCAGCTCGAACTCGGGCAATAACGGCAACAGCTCGGCGGAACAGCCGGCGGAAGCAACAACGTATCCGATTAAGACGGATAAGACGCTCTCGTATTGGGGCGAGATTAACGGTCAGCTGATCGGCGTAAAGGAATCCCACAAGGATATTCCGTTCTTCCAGGAATGGCAGAAGAAAACCGGCGTACCGCTCGAATTTACGGAGCCGCCAACCGGTCAAGTAAAGGAAGCGTTTAACGTGATGCTCGCATCCGGCAAGCTGCCGGATATGGTGGAGTACAACTTCATCGGCGACTTCCCGGGCGGTCCGGAGAAAGCGATCCAGGACGGCTATATCGTGAAGCTGAACGATCTGATCGATAAATACGCGCCTAACCTGAAGAAGTATCTGCAAGATAATCCGGACATCGACAAAATGGTGAAAACGGACAGCGGCAGCTACTACGCCTTCCCGTTTATCCGCGGAGACGAATACCTGCGCGTGTTCCAAGGTCCGATTATCCGCAAGGACTGGCTGGATGAGCTTGGCCTGGCTGTACCTGAGACGATCGACGACTGGACCGCGGCGCTTACCGCATTTAAAGAGAAGAAAGGCGCTGCTGCACCGCTTACGTTCAACAGCAAGCCGCGTTTCTTCAACGACGGCGGCAACGGTGCCTTTATGGGCGCGTTTGGAGTAACGCGCGGCTTCTACCAGGAAGACGGCAAGGTCGTGTTTGGTCCGGAGCAAGAGGGCTACAAGCAATACCTGGAGCTGTTCCGCGACTGGTATTCGAAAGGCCTGATCGACAAGAACATTGCAACGGCGGACACCAAATCGGTTGACGGCAACATTGCTTCCGGCGCAACGGGCGCTTCGATCGGCAATGCCGGCGGCGGTATAGGCAAGTGGCAGCCGCTTGTTGAAGCGAAGGATCCAAAAGCCGTTCTGATCGGCGCTCCTTACCCGGTACTGAAGAAAGGCGACACGCCGAAATTCGGCCAGCATAACACCGCTTACGCATCCGAAGGTACGGTAGCGATCACGACGCAAGCGAAGGATCCTGAGCTCGCTGTCAAAATGCTCGACTACGGCTACAGCGAAGAAGGCGGCCTGTTCTTTAACTTCGGTACGGAAGGCGTCAGCTACAACATGAAGGACGGCTACCCGACTTACACCGATCTTCTGCTGAAGAATCCGGACAAGCTGGCTCCGGCGCAAGCGATCTCGCTCTATACGCGCGGCAGCTACAATGGTCCGTTCGTTCAGGACAAACGTTATGCCGAGCAATTCTTTGCTCTTCAGTCGCAGCGCGACGCGGTAACCACATGGCAAAAAACGGACGCGGCGAAATACCAGCTGCCGCCAATCACGCCATCGCCTGAGGAAGCTTCCGAGTACGCGGCCATTATGAACGATATCAACACGCTGGTGGACGAAATGTCCCTGAAGATCATTCTGGGCACGGAGCCGGCCGATGCGTTCGCCAAATATGTGGACAAAATGAAATCGCTCAATCTGGATCGCGCGATCGAAATTCAGCAAGCGGCGCTTGACCGTTACAACAATCGTTAATAGATAGCAAGAGAGGAGAGGGCCTTGAAAGCCCTCCTTCTCCCTCAATAAGGAGTGAGGCATGTGGGGAAAAACCGCTTTATACGCGATTTTAAGCTAAACAAACTGCTCTATCTGATGATGCTTCCCGTCATCGCGTATTACCTTATTTTTCACTATATTCCCATGTACGGGGCGTTAATTGCCTTCAAGGAATACTCCCCGATGAAAGGCATCCTGCACAGCGATTGGGTTGGCCTCAAGCATTTCCATGATTTCTTCGGCAGCTATTACTTTACACGGATCCTTAAGAATACGCTTGTCATCAGCTTGTATTCGTTAATCTTCGAGTTCCCCGCACCGATTATATTGGCGCTGCTCATTAACGAGGTTCAGAGCAAGACATTCAAACGGGTAGCCCAAACGATTACGTACATGCCTTACTTTATTTCCCTCGTAGTCATTTGCGGGATCATTACGGACTTTACGAACGCTGACGGCATTATCAATAGATTGTTTATGCTGTTTGGCTACGACGGCCAAGCGATGCTGCAGAAGCCGGAGCTGTTCCGTCCGATTTACATTTTGTCGGAGATCTGGCAGCGGATCGGCTGGGAGTCGATTATCTATATCGCGGCGCTGATGAGCATCGACCAGGAGCAGTACGAAGCGGCCAGAATAGACGGCGCAAGCCGGATAAAGCAGATCTTCTTCATTACGCTTCCGGGCATCCTGCCGACGATTACGATCATGTTCATCCTGCGGATGGGCAATATGCTGAATGTTGGCTTCGAGAAAATCATTCTGTTGTACAATCCGGTTACCTACAATACGGCGGACGTGATCTCGTCCTTTGTCTACCGGAAAGGTTTATTGGAATTTGGATGGAGCTACAGCTCGGCAGTCGGATTGTTCAACTCCGTTGTTAACCTTGCCTTGCTCGTTACCGCCAATTACATCAGCCGCAAGGTGAATAAAAGCAGTCTATGGTGAGGTGAGAATCCATGCAAATGAAGGCGACTTTATCCGAGAGAGTGTTCGATGTCGTTGTATACGCCGTCCTGATCCTCCTCATCGTGTCAACGTTGTATCCGCTGCTGTACGTTTTGTTCGCTTCCTTCAGCGACGCGGGGCAGCTTGTAGCCAATAAAGGCATCTTATGGCATCCATTAGGATTAAGCTTGGATGCGTATACGAGCGTGTTCAAAAATCCGGGCATTACGACCGGTTACAAAAATACGCTGTTTATTCTCGTATGCGGTACGGTTCTCAACCTGATTATGACCGCGCTGGGCGCGTATGTCTTATCCCGCCGGGATGTCATGTGGAACAATCTGTTCATGGGCATGATTTTGCTAACGATGTTTTTCAGCGGCGGCCTCATTCCGCTATACCTCGTTGTAAAAGGCGTAGGCCTCTTGAATACGTTATGGGCAACGATTATTCCGTTTGCGATCAGCACGTTTAACCTGATCATTATGCGTACCGCGTTTAAAGGTATTCCGGAAGCGCTGGAGGAATCGGCCAAAATCGACGGAGCCAACCACTTTACGATTTTGTTCCGGATTATCATTCCTCTCTCGATGCCGGTTATCGCGGTTATGATCCTGTATTATGCGGTAGACAAATGGAACGGCTGGTTCTACGCCTCGATCTTTATCCGCAGCCGGGAGCTGTTCCCGCTGCAGCTGGTGCTGCGCGAGATTCTCATCGCGAACTCGACGGACAGCATGGCATCGGGCGCATCGGCAGGAGACCGGTTCCAGATTGGCGAAACGATTAAATACGCGACCATTATGGTGGCTACGGTTCCGATTCTATGCGTTTATCCGTTTGTGCAGCGCTTTTTCGTCAAAGGCGTTATGGTAGGCTCGGTTAAAGGCTGATTTATTTCATAGTCCAAGAGAATAATCCGGGAGGCAGGGAACATGCAAGCAAGCTCGACTCAAAGCAAATTGGATGTAAAGCGCATTTGGAAGCAGCTTGAAGAGAAGGTAGACCGCATGATCGTTCAAATCGGGGAGAAATCCCCGCATGCGGCCAAGGCGGACGGCATTTACGATGATCAAAGAATCGACTGGTGGACTTCGGGTTTCTGGCCGGGGATTCTGTGGCTGATGAACGAAACGACCGGCAACGAGAAATATAAAGAGGCTGCCTGGAGCTGGGATGAGCGGCTGGAAGCGCAAATGCTCCGGCCGAACTCCTTCGACCATGACGTAGGCTTCCACTTCCTGCCGACGGCGGTTGCGAAATACCGGATTACCGGAGACAAAGACGCGTTGCGCCGCGGCTTGTTCGCCGCGAATTTTATGGCGGGACGCTTTAATCTGAACGGGCGGTTTATCCGCGCCTGGAACGGCGACATGCATGGCTGGTCGATAATCGATACGTGCATGAATCTGTCGCTTCTGTACTGGGCATCGGCGGAGAGCGGAGATTCGCGCTTTGCGCATATAGCCAGCGCGCATGCGGATACGGTATTGAAACATTTTATCCGCGAAGACGGCTCGGTGAACCATATTGTCTGCTTCGATCCGGAGACGGGCGAATTCGACCAGGTACGCGGCGGGCAAGGGGCAGCGCCGAATTCCGGCTGGAGCCGCGGCGCTTCCTGGGCCTTGTACGGAATGGCGAACACTTTCCGTTATACCGGCAATATCGAATATTTGCGGGCGGCGCAGCGCGTTGCGCATTATTTTATCGCGAATCTGCCGGAGGATCATGTTCCTCACTGGGATTTCCGCGCGTCGGAGCAGATGGACGAAGAGCCGCGCGATACGTCGGCCGGAGCGATTGCCGCTTCGGGCTTGATCGAATTGGCCGCTCTGCTGGCCGAGAAGGAAGGACGTATCTACCGCGAAGCGGCAGAGCGCATTCTGGCGTCGCTTTATTCGAATTACGGCACATGGGCCGAACCTTCGCATGAAGCGATTCTGAAGCATGGCACCGGCCATAAACCGGCTGGGCAGAACGTGGATGTGTCTCTTATCTACGGAGACTACTTCTTCGTCGAAGCCATCGCGAAGCTGAACGGCTGGAAGCAGCGTATGTTCTAATACCAAATATCGTATAATGGCAAATAGCCCGATTGGATGATTCCAACGGGCTATTTGTGCTGTTTTTGGGGCTCCAGTAGAGCTATCGTCAATCGTTTTGCACATATTGCAACTTCCTCTGGCGCCTTTTGTATGCGTATAATAAGGTTCTAAAGCTGGCAAACAACATGAGCAACCTTAACATTTACGTACAGGCGAGGAGATCTTGGTTTGAATATTCGATCCATATGGGAGAAACGGAAAAGCATCATCGTAACGTGGCTGATTTCCTATTGCGCGGTATTATTCGTACCGATACTAATCAGCTTAATTGTATATTCGCAGTCGAGCGCGGCGCTTCGAAGCGAGATTCACCGTGCCAATGATTCGCTGCTCAAGCAGGTGGGCTACACCATCGATAATCAGGTGGATCAGATGAAGCGCCTGACCATGGAGCTGACCTGGAATGCAAGGCTTCAGACCTTGATGTATTCAAGCAGAACGGAAGCGGATGCGCAATTCGATGCTTATCAGCTCGTGAAGGAATTTCAAACCTATCAGACTTCTTATGCTTCGATAGATGAGTTTTACGTCACCTGGGAGCGGGAGCATGCGGTATTGCGCTCCGGCAATGTCCGCGATATGAAGACGGCCTTTGCCACCCTTCACGACACCGGCCAGATGAGTTATGAAGATTGGCTGGCTGCCGTAGAGACTTCGGAGCATAACCAGTTTACGCTGCTGCCGCTTATGGATGCAGGGGCTACGCAGTCTTCAATCGCTTACATTACTCATTTGCCTAAAGATCTGAACGGCAGGCAAGCAGGCACGGTAGTGGTGATGTCGGATTTGGCCAGATTCCAGAATGCCATCAAGAGCATCTCCGGCTTCAGCGGAGGGTACGTTCTCATTTTGAACCGGAATAACGAGGTGCTGCTGTCCAATCTGCCGAAGAAGCAGGGCGAAGAGGTTATCCTGCAGAAGGTTCGGAGCGGCGGCGAAGAGATGCCGACCTCGATGAAATCGGGAGATTCGGAAATCTTTTACCTGCAATCATCCGTATCGGATCTGAAGTACGCGCTGGTGATCCCTAGCAGCATTTATTGGCAGAAGGCCGAATATGTCCGGAAGCTGACGCTGGTGAGCGTACTGATCAGCGTGATGGGGGCAGGCGTGCTTACCTGGTTCTTTATGCGCCGCAACTATTCGCCGATCCAGAAGCTTGTAGAGTCGTTAACCGACAAAAATAACGATGAAGAGCATGCGGAATGGAACGAGCTGAATTTCATTCAGCGGGCGGTCAGCCGGACGCGAAGCGAGAAGGACAAAATCGCGATGCAGCTCCAGATGCATCACAACGTGCTGCGGTCGAACATGCTCAGCAGGCTGTTGAAGGGTCGGCTGGATTCGCCTATTCCTTACGAGGAAGCCTTCAAGACGTACCGCATGGAGCAAATCTCGGATGATTACGCGGTTATTTTATTTGTTATCGAGAATGATGAAAGCCTTTACGAGAAGCTGCCGGGCATTGACGACAATGAACGGAGAAGATTCCTTCAATTCATTATCAGCAATGTGGTGGAGGAGCTTGCCGGACGTTACGATCATGCGGGCTACGTGGCGGAAATGGACGACATGATGGTCTGTCTCGTGAATTTAACCTGCGGAAGCGGGGACGAAGAGCAATACAAGAAGGATTTGCATGAGATCGCGACCGAGGCGCAGCGCTTCCTGAAGCGCTACGATATGGATCTTACGGTGGCGATCAGCGGCAGGCATAGCACCTTGACGGGGATTGCAGCCGCTTATAGCGAAGCGGTAGATGCGATGGAGTATAAAATGGTGCTTGGCAAAAAAGGCATCATAACCTATGACGATATCCGTAAGACGCCTTCCGATGCCGTTCAATTCGGTTATCATTATCCGCTTCAGGCGGAGCAGCAATTGATTAATCTGATCAAGAGCGGCGATTTCGAACAGGCTTCCGCTTTTATGAATGAGATTGCGGACCGCAACTTCCAGCAGCCGATGATGAATCTGACGCTGGCCAAATGCTTTATGTTTAATCTGGTCGGAACGATGGTGAAGGCCATTAACGAGCTTGGCGACGGCAAGGGCAGCGTTCTGAACGATAATCCGAATTGGATGAATGGCATTATGGCTTGCGATACGGTCCAGGAGATGCGGCAGGAGCTTCATTCTTTGTTAAGGGATGTATGCGCTTTCGCCTCTGCAAGGCTCGAATCCAATATGACGCATGAGCGCGCCGAGTCCATCCGCGATTTGTCGGCCCGCGTGGCCGGATACATTGGGGAGAATTACGGAGATTCCAATATGAACGTTAATACGATCGGCGAGCATTTCGATTTGAAGGGAAGCTACTTGTCCAAGCTGTTCAAGACGCAGACAGGCGAAGGGCTGCTGGACTATTTGCATAAATACCGGATTGCCGAGGCCAAGCGGCGGATGACGGTGCTTCAGGAATCCGTAAGCGACGTATCGCGCGCGGTTGGATACAACGATGCCGCAACGTTTATCCGTGTATTCAAAAAGTACGAAGGCATAACGCCGGGCAAATACAAGGAAATGAACTAGGGGGATATCACAATGAAGAACTACCGCATAATTGCCATCCTCCTGATTACCGCTGTTTCGCTAAGCTGTCTGGCCGGCTGCAAGCAAACGGGCCATAACGGACAAAATTCAACGGCCCAGAAGAGGGAGGAACGGCAATCGCCGGCAACAGGCGAGACATTGACCTACTGGGCCGAGTTAAACGGCAATGCGGCGAGCGTCAAGCCGCGTTTTCAAGACGTTCCTTTTTTCCAGGAATGGCAGAAGCGCACCGGCGTCAATTTGAGATTCATCCAGCCTCCCGCCAACCAGGCGAAGCAGGCTTTGAATGTCATGCTGGCTTCGGGGGAGCTGCCGGATATGATCGAATACGAATGGGCGACTTTCCCCGGCGGGCCGGAGAAAGCGATAAAAGACGGCTATATCCTGAGGCTGAATGATCTGATTGATCGATACGCCCCGAATTTAAAGCGGTACTTAAGCGAGCATCCAGACATTGACAAGCAGATCAAGACGGCGGACGGCAGCTATTACGTGTTCCCTTTCATTCAGGGGGATGCGAGGCTGCGGACTTACCAAGGCCCGATTATCCGCAAGGACTGGCTGGAGGAGCTTGGCTTGTCCGTTCCGGTGACGATCGACGATTGGCATGCGGTGCTGAAGGCGTTCAAGGAGAAAAAGGGCGTGCAAGCGCCGCTTACGTTCCTTAGTACGCCCAGTCCGCTGTTCGGCGTGGAGAACGGCGCGTTCGTCGGAGCATTTGGCGTGAAGAAAGGGTTCTATCTGAAGGACGGGCAGGTCAAATTCGGCCCTATAGAGCCGGGATACAAGCAGTTCTTGTCCTTGTTCCGCGACTGGTATGCCGAAGGGCTGATCGACCGCAACATTGCGACGGTGGATACAAGAACGATTGATTCCAGCATGCTGAACGGCAGAAGCGGCGCAAGCATCTGGAATGCCGGATCCGGGATCGGGACCTGGCTGCCTCTGCTCAAGGAGAAGGATCCGGACGCGGAGTTTGTGGCGGCGCCTTATCCGGTCCTTCATCAAGGGGAGCGGCCGATGTTCGGCCAAAGAGTGAATCCTTACATGAGCAGCGGCGGCGTTGCGATCTCGACGAAAAGCAGCCATGCCGAAGAGGCGGTTCGGATGCTGGACTACGGTTACGGCGAAGAGGGGCATCTGCTCTTCAACTTCGGAATTGAAGGCGTAAGCTATACGATGCAAGGCGGAAAGCCGACGTACACGGATCTGATCCTCCATAATCCAGATAAGCTGGCTCCTTCCCAAGCCATTGCGATGTACAGCAGGGCGAGTTACTTCGGCCCGTTCGTGCAGGACGTAGCTTACATGGAGCAATATTATATGCTTCCGGAGCAGAAGGAAGCCGTGAATATATGGGCGGATACCGAAGCGGAGAAGTATATGCTGCCGCCGGTTCAGAAGACCGAGCGGGAAAGCGCGGAGTTTTCCGCCATCATGCAGGATGCCATGACGCTCGTGGACGAAATGTCTTTGCGCATTATTCTGGGAATCGATCCTCTCGACTCGTTCGATGATTACGTCGCCCAGCTCAAAGCGCTTAATATTGACCGGGCGATCGCGATCCAGAAGGCGGCGCTTGACCGCTATATGGCCAAATAGCCCGTTTGATAGAATGTATACCATTCGAACAAGCACCCCTTATTTTATCTGCATAGAATAGATGGATTACTTGCAGAAAGGGGTGACGAGAGATGCAGTTAGTCATGGTGTGCTCGGTTAGCGGGATTATCGGCTCTGTGATTACGTTTGCATTCGGCGGATGGATGGAATCATTAACTCTATTGGTAGTGGCGATGGGCATTGATTACGTTTCGGGCATAACCGCGTCAATTAAAGAAGGGAGAGGATTGAACAGCTTTTTCGGAGCTTGGGGGCTGGCACGAAAAGGAATGATGCTGCTCGTCATTCTTCTTGCGCATCGGATTGATATTTTGCTTGAGCTCGATAATATTACCATGGGTGCAGCTATCTATTTCTATATAGCGAATGAGATCATTTCCATTATAGAGAATTACGGCCGGATTGGTCTTCCGCTTCCCGACCGCATACGCAAAATAATTGAGGTGCTGAAGGATAAAGAGAAGTAAGATTAGGGTTGCGTTGTACAAGCGGCGTTCGCTATAATGAGAACAAGTGTTCGATTTATAGGAGGCGATAGCAAATGGCTATCCGGTATGCTGATGAACAGGTACGCGAGCGGGAGTCTCCGGCCTATTCGGCAGAGGACGAAACAACGCTTGTGCAGCGCTACGTCCTGCTTGGAATCGTGATGCTCGTATTGGATCATGATATAAGAGTAATGGGGACGGGCTCCATTAAGCTACCGAGACTGTATGAATCGCTGCTCCGCGGCATACAGGACCGGGTCTTGCTGGAGCAGGCCGCGCTGCGCATGCAGTTCAGGAAGGCGGGCATCAAGCTGTTGGAGGAACGAAGATTGAAGGAAGGCATGGAGACGGTCTACATATGCCGCGGCAGCACAAAGCGCTGCTATCTGCCGTGGAGCTATTTGAAGGCGGAATCGGAGCAGGCCATTAAGCAATACTTTAAAAGTTAAAGTCACAAAAAGTTCATTGTTTTGTCATATTCGGGAAAAAACTTTTCCTGATTCTGCAGTTTAATGTTGAGAACTTCGGACGATCTTATGTAATATAAGAATTAAACACTAAGACAATAAGATCGCAAAGGGGAGCACGTAGCAATGCACAAATGGATCATGTTCGTACTATTATCAGCGGCATCTCTTCTCGGGGTATACTTGCTGACATTCGGCCTCCCAGCCAAACCGGTAGACGAATCTGCTTCACTTCCTGAAGGTACGGTACTCGTTAAAGTTGAAGCGAACAGCGACTTTACTTACGGTCAAGAGGAATACCATGTCAAGGTTGGCGACAAAGTTATCCTGAAGCTGCAAAATAAAAGCGGTATCCATGGTTTGAAGATTGAAGATCTGAACGTAGATCTCGAAGGCGATAATCTCGAGACCAACCTGGAATTTGACAAGCCAGGCGAATACGTGATGCATTGCTCCGTCCCATGCGGCGCAGGTCATGCGGATATGAAAGCGAAGCTTATTGTAGACGCGGCATAATGATAAGGAAAGAGGAGCCTCAGGGCTCCTCTTTCGATTTGTATTTATGCTCTATCGCGGTCGCGGCTTCTGCCGCGTTCAATCAGTCTGTCGGCGATAAACCCTAGAAGGGCCCATGTCGCGACGGTAAGTACGTACATAAGAAGAACGTTTACCTTATGGATGTCGACGAACATGTCCACGATCCATGCCGGAGGGCTAAACATGAAAAACACGAAATTATGCGGGTCGTAACCGGTTGAATTATAAACACATAGGGCAAGACCTATGAAGGTAGCCACAAACATAACGGGATAGCGCATAACGTACCGTTCCTTTCTCAGGCTAATGTTGCCGTAATGCGACTGCTTGGGTTATTATGTGACAAAAGGATATTTGTCATTCGACAAGTTGAAGGGAGCATGACCATTTATGATTACGCATATCGTATTGTTCAAGCTGAAGGACGGAAGCAGTGAAAACGTGGAACGCACGGCTCAAGTATTGCGGGATATGGAAGGCAAAATCGACGAGCTGAAATCGATCGAAGTTGGGCTTGACGTTATCCATTCGGCACGCTCTTACGACATCGCTCTGATCACGAGATTCGAGTCGATGGAAGCGCTTGAAGCGTATCAGGTTCATCCCGTACATAAAAAGGTCATCGAGCATATTAACGAAGTTCGCGAAGCTGTTGTTGCCGTTGACTTCGTAAGCTAATCGGACAGGGGAGCGCGAACCGTTCATGGGAGACGTCTTTGAGATTATGACTTATTTGATCGTGATCCTCATCAGCAGCGTTGTGATGGTGGCATGGTTAAAGAAAAAAGGAAAAAAGAAGAAAGCAAGGCTGAAAGCGGGCGAATAAAGACATGTATTATGTAAATAAAGAACAAATTGCAGTTAGACTAAAGGCTATACCGGATATCGCAACGGCTCTTGAAGCATTGGCTTCAAGCTGGCAGGGTACGCTGCTTGAAGGTCTGGCACAGGAGCGGGCTTTGCATCTCGCGATTGAGACCGTTACGGATGTCGGCAGTTACCTGATTGACGGTTTTATTTTGAGGGATGCGAGCAGCTACGAGGATATTGTGGAAATTGCCGGAGAAGCGGGCGCTTTCCCGGAAGCGATGCAGCCGCTGCTTATCGAGCTGGTTAAGCTCCGCAAACCGCTTGTTCAGGATTATTACAGCTGGCCTAGAGCCGAGCTGCATGCCCTGACGAGGGATATTCCGCAGCAGCTTCGTTTGTTCGGCGAGTCCGTACAGCAGTATTTGGAGCGCGAGCTGCCGGACGAATCCGATTTACGAAAAGATTGAAATACGTTACAATGACCCTAACAATGCCTGCAAAGGTGGTGATGGGTTGATGCTGGAGAAGCAGCGCGCGATGGAAACGGAATCCCGCAGCGTGGAAGGAACAACACGGAGCCGGATCTTGTTCTTGCTGAAGACTAACGGTCGATTAAGCGCAGGACAGCTATCCGGAGAGCTGGGAATAACCGAAATGGCAGTAAGGCGGCATATGTATGCGCTCGAGCGTGAAGGCAGCATCAGCATCGTCTCCGTTAAGCAGGGGATGGGGCGGCCGGTGCACGCTTACGAGCTGACGAGGCTTGCCGATGACCGCTTCCCGAAAAACTATAATCTTCTTGCGCTTGATCTGCTTGAGGAGCTGGCGGAAGACCCCGAGACGGCAGGGCTGATTACCCGCATGTTCGAGGGACGTCAGCAAAAGCTTCTGGACCGGTACGAGCCAAGGATGACCGGCAAAAGCCTGTCGGAGAAAGTAACGGAGCTGGAAGCGATTCAGAATGCCGGCGGCTATATGGCTAAGGTAGAAGATAGGGATAACGGTCAATACGTTCTCCATGAATATAACTGTCCGATTGCGCAAGTCGCGGGTAAATACGAGCAGGCTTGCAGCTGCGAGCTTTCCTTGTTCGAGTCTTTGCTCCAGACGAAGGTGGAGCGGACGGAATGCCTTGCCAAAGGCGGGGGTAGA
Source organism: Paenibacillus glycanilyticus NBRC 16618 (assembly GCF_004000805.1). Lineage (GTDB taxonomy): Bacteria > Bacillota > Bacilli > Paenibacillales > Paenibacillaceae > Pristimantibacillus > Pristimantibacillus glycanilyticus. The sequence continues at coordinate 33,953 of NZ_BILY01000035.1, read as the reverse complement.
TGCAGCTATACCATCGGAATTGAACATCAGGCTAACGGTTCTTAACGAATCGTTAGCTTTTTTATTGCCTTCTTTTGTGTCAGGTCAAGCCCATGCTGCTTATAATGGCAATACGAAATGGGCATTCGCCCGCTCAAGCAAAAGGAGGGAAATGGTCATGACGGTTATGGAATGGAGTGCGCTGATTGCTGCCATCACGTTTGTAATTCTTGCTGCGGGCCTGTTGATCGGCGTCCGTACTGCGCTTAACAGGCTGTCGAGGCTGCAGCTTCAGGCGGAGGCGATGCAGGAGGAAATCCGGCAGACTTCCGGTAAAATGGGAGCTTTTGCCGATACGGCCCAGCAGACGGTCAACACCGCGCATCTTCAACTGCAGCAGGCGAACCGGCTGTTTGAAGCGGTCGGACAGATCGGGGATACGATTGGACATACGACAACGGCGATTCATCGCGTATCCAGCGTTATTTCGCAATCCGCGGTCAAACATGCGGAGAGTGCGGCGGCAGAGCGGCAGGCGAGTTCCATGCTGGAATGGATGGAGCTTGGTATGGCTTTCTGGCAGCAATGGCAGACTAACCGTAAACGTTATGAACCCTCCAACAACGGGCAGGGCGAATAGCTCTAATTTGAAGGGAGCGATTTTTTATGGCATCAAGTAAACAAACAAAAGGGTTTCTGTTTGGCGCAATCGCAGGAGGTATCATTGGTTCGGTGACGGCATTGCTGTTCGCGCCTAAAGCGGGCAAGGAGCTGCGCCATGACATCTCGGAAGGCGCAAGAAGAGTTCAGGAGCAAACGGTTAGAGCGGCAGGTCAAGTATCCGATACAACGGTTAGAATCGCCAAGCAAATCGGCAATCAGGCGACTGAGCTTGCGGATACGGCAAGAGCAGCAGCAGGCGCCGCTGTATCCACCGTGAAACAACGCCGTGCCGAGCCGGCAGAATCGGTAGAGGAAGTTACCGATGAAGTGACGGATACTTTCGAAGAGGCGGCGGAAGAAGTTTTCGAAGACGCAAAACAGCTTCAAACCATCAACTAATTAAGACCCGCACGTATCGGAATCGGTTGCTGCAATTACCCGCGTCATCCTTGTGATTTCCTTGAACCTGTATTGGAATTGAGATAAGATGATGGAGGTACATTTTTGTGCCTCGTTTCATATAGTATTGAAGCTTCAAGGTCTCCTTTACATCAAAAGTTCAAGAAAGCGGTGTGTTTGTGCAGCAACCGATTGCGATACTCGACTCAGGCGTAGGCGGCCTTACCGTTGCCAGAGAGGTCATGCGCCAGCTGCCGCGTGAAAAAATCGTTTATTTTGGCGATACCGCCAGAGCTCCTTACGGTCCGAGAGACCCGAAGGTCGTGACTCGTTTTACGCGTGAAATCGTAGATTATCTCATTCAATTTCGTCCTAAAATGATTGTAATAGCTTGCAATACCGCAACCGCATTCGCTTTGGAAGAAATACGCGCAATCGTGGATATCCCCGTAGTTGGCGTCATTAAGCCGGGAGCAAGAGCGGCGCTTGGCCGGACGATTACGGGCTGTATCGGAGTAATCGGCACGGAAGGCACGATAAACAGCGGCGCTTACGAGCATGCTTTACTCGAAATTTCTCCTAATGTGCATGTCATTAGCGAGGCGTGCCCTCTTTTTGTTCCGCTTGTAGAGAAAGGGAATTTCCGTTCTTTGCAAACCTATGAAACCATCCGCAGCTCGATAGGCCACCTTCGCAAATTCCCGATGGACAGCTTGATTCTGGGCTGTACCCATTATCCGTTTCTCGCTGATGTTATTCAGGAGGTTGTTGGTCCCGACATCAATCTGATTAGTTCCGCCGACGAGACTGCGCGGGAAGTAAGTAATATCCTGCAGGATCAAGGGATGCTGGCTCGGGGAGAAGTCATGCCGGTCCATCAATTTTTCTGCAGCGGAGAACCGCAAATGTTCAAATCGATTGCCCAGCAGTGGCTTGGAGAGCAAATTGAGTTGACTCCTGTCGTATGGCAGGTGCCGCAGATCGGATAACAAATAACGGCTGTCCTGATTCGCGTTCCGGGCGAAAGCGATAGGGGCAGCCTTTAACCATTTCATTTTATACATAATGACTCTAGCAGGGATGGGTGGACAACCTATGAACAAGGAAGATCAGGTCCTAACGGGTTTCAGGGAATTATATAACAAGCTGGCGTGGCTTAATAAAACGAAGATGGAAGTCAGTCTTAAAGGTTATAAGTCTTCCGAAGTGCATTGCATCGAATACATTGGAAGAAATGCGGATTCCAACGTGACGAAACTTGCGGAATCCTTTTATATGACAAGCGGTGCGATCAGCAAAATGACCAAGAAGCTCATTCATAAGGGGCTTATCGAAAGCTACCAAAAGCCAGAAAACAAGAAGGAAATCTATTTCAGGCTTACCGAGCAAGGGAAAGCTATTGATAAGATCCATAACGATCTTCATAAAGAGTTTCAAGAGCGGGATAAAGAAGTATTCGAGCAGGTTACCGACGAACAATTCGAAGGAGTTCTTCGATTCGTGGAAAAGTATAGCCGGCATTTGGATGCAGAGATTAAGAAACAAGGTTTGGATCTCAAGTCGGAAAATGAATAAAGTGGAACGTCAACCGAATGAAGCCCGGCTCAATTGAGCATGGGCTTTTTTTCATTGCGGTTTTTGTTGACAAGGAAACAAAAACGCGTTACGATGTTTTTGCTTCCGAGGAAGGAATAATATCGTATCAAGGAGAGCTTATGACCATACAGAAATCACAGCAACAATCACAATCAGAGCCAATCGTAGACAAGCATGCCTTACTATTCGGTCTTATCTCCGTGTTTCTTTGCGGGTTAGGGTTTAGTATTATAGCGCCAGTCGTCCCTTTCTTAGTCCAGCCATATGCCGGCAATCCGGGCGAACAGGCGATCTTTGTTACGCTTCTAACTTCCGTTTATGCGGTCTGCGTGTTTTTTGCGGCCCCCGCGCTAGGCGCTTTGAGCGACAAATACGGACGCCGCCCGCTGCTCTTAATCTGTCTGCTCGGTTCCGCAATCGGTTATTTCGTATTTGGCTTGGGAGGGGCCCTGTGGGTGCTCTTTGCCGGACGCATCATAGAAGGAATAACGGGCGGGAGCATCGGCACGATCTTCGCCTACTTTGCAGACATCATCTCTCCGGAGCAGAGAACCAAATATTTCGGATTGGTGAGTGCCGTTGTTGGCGCCGGAACCGTTATTGGCCCTGCTCTAGGCGGGTTGCTTGCCAAGCTTGGTTATTCCGCCCCCCTCTATTTCGGAGCCGCAATTACGTTATTGAACGTGGTGTACGGATACCTGTTTATGCCGGAGAGTCTCCACAAACATTATCGATTGAAGCAGATTACCTTCGTTAGGCTGAATCCATTTATACAGCTTGCAAGCCTGCTTTCCATGAAAACCTTAAAAAGGCTGCTTGTCTCTGCGTTCTTGCTCTGTATTCCGAGCGGATCTTTGCAAGCCGTCTTCTCGCAATTCACAGTGGATGCTTTCAACTGGAAGCCTGCCGTAATCGGACTTATGTTTTCCATAATGGGGATCCAGGACATCCTGTCGCAAGGCTTCATTATGCCCAGGCTTTTGAAAAGGCTCCATGATAAACAGATCGCCATTCTCGGAATGGTCTCGGAGATGATCGGCTATGGTTTTATTGCAGCATCGGCCGTGTTCTCCTTTTATCCTCTGCTTATCGCCGGCATGTTTATATTCGGGTTTGGCGATTCGATCTTTGGCCCTTCCTTCAACGGGATGCTCTCCAAATCGGTCGATTCCAGCGAACAAGGACGGATTCAAGGCGGCAGCCAATCGATTCAGGCTTTGGCAAGAATGATCGGTCCGATCGCTGGAGGCCAAATCTATGTGATGGTTGGCCAAGCCGCGCCAGCTTGGATGGGGATGATTCTTATAGCTGCGGCAATACCTGTTCTATATAGGAGTACGCAAGCGACCTGAAGGTATTTATTTTTACAAGGAATATAAGCCCCGGTGTTGGCATGCGCCGCAATTCACATGAATAGCATGATAAAAGATTACAGCCAATGTTCGATAACAAGGGGGAGTAGCGGCATGGAAGAGCTCGTAAACGGGCAATACGGGTACCGGGACACGGTGGAGGATTGCGACAGACTGATGCGTACTTATCCTTTTGTCCGGGGATACGTCATAGGGCATAGCGTGCTTGGAAGACCCATCGTAGCGCTCAAATGCGGGGAAGGCACGCGGCGTATCCATATGAACGGCTCTTTCCATGCGAATGAATGGATTACCACACCGCTGCTCATGCGGTTCGCTGAAGAATGGGCCGCGGCATGCGCGCAGAATGGTTCATTGTTCGGGGAACAGGCTTGTCAGCTGTACCGGGAGACGGAAGTATGGATCGTTCCGATGGTGAATCCCGACGGCGTTCAGCTTGCGCTCGAAGGCATTGATGAGGCGAATCCGTTCCGGCAGCAGCTATTGCTGTGGAATAAAGGCTCCGAGCAGTTCGATCAATGGAAAGCGAATATACGCGGCGTGGACCTGAATGACCAGTTTCCTGCCCACTGGGAAGAGGAAAGGCTTCGCAGAGGAATGGAAGGACCGGGTCCACGCGATTTTCCGGGGCCGTTTCCGTTAAGCGAGCCGGAAGCCCAGGCACTTGCCCGACTTACGCAGTCGCTGCAATTCGACTCGGTGCTTGCCTTACATACGCAGGGCGAGGAGATCTATTGGAATTACCGGGAATACGAACCGGAGCATGCCGAAGGCCTTGCGGACCGGCTTGGCAAGGCGAGCGGCTACAAGCCCGTAAAGCTTACAGGCAGCGATGCCGGATATAAGGACTGGTTCATCAAACGTTTTCGCAGGCCGGGCTTTACGGTTGAAGCGGGTTACGGCGTGAATCCGCTGCCTCCCGGAGCGTTCAACGGCATTTATTCGAAGATCGGTCCTTTGTTGACGGAGTATCTGCGGCTGCACCGCTGACGGACATAAAGATGATTCCGGGGCACGCCTATGCTATAATGATCGGCAAAAGCTGATGAAGGTGGTGTGCCTCATGCGCAAATGGTTGTCGCTTCGGCATTGGAAGAGCACATTTGTCCGGATCTATAAGCTGATCGTCTCCAGAGAAGTGGCCATTACCGATAAATTATTGTTTCTTGTGCCGGTTATTCTATATTGGGTGCTGCCGGACGCGATTCCTTTCGTCCCCATTGACGATATCGCGGTGACGATGCTGCTTGCCGAATGGTTTGCCCGGAGAATGGAGAAGAAGTATAATAGGATCAGGTAATGTTAACCATTGAGTTGGTATAGGCTTACGAATTCACAATTCTTTTTTAGGAGTGGAATAGAATGAACGTCAAAATTACGCGCAACGCGGCAAAAGTACTGAAATTGGAATTGGACAAGCCCGAGAACGAGGGCAAGAAGCTTCGCGTATACGTGACGCATTCGCATGGCGACCATGCGCATTACGGCATGGCGATTGACGAGCCTAACGAGAAGGACGTTGTGGTATCGACGGATAAAGAGATCGACGTTATCCTCGAGAAAGACAACGAATTCCTTGACGGCGTGCGTATTGATTACTTCTACGTGCCGGAAGAAGGCTTTGCGGTAACGAACCCGTCCAAAGGCAACAGCGGCGACCACTAAGAGCAGGAATAGATACGATTGGATTGGAAAAGACTCAACATCAGATGTTGAGTCTTTTTATTACCGTAACAGGGGGAAGGGACGTTCAGATGGTTCGTCATGCTCGTTATTATGTGGCCGGGATCATTGCGGTCATGCTGTTTATCCTTGCCGCAGAGCTGATCTGGCTCCCCGCGCCGCTGCGGACCTCCTCAGGCATGCTCTGGATCGATATGATCGACGATCTGCTGTACGGCCTTGCCGTTATCCCCTTGTTATGGGGGATCGGAGCACTGATTGGGATCCGGCGGTTATGGACGGAGCAGGGCCGATTAGGCGCTGGAAAAAGAAGGCTCTTGCTTACTGTCCGCATGCTGCTTCTAGCGGTAAGCGCGGCGGGAGTTGTATTCCTGCTCGTAAAACCGGATGATCTCTTGATCGGCCTTGGCGTGCTCGCGATTGGCCTGATTCTGCTATTTGTCGATCTAATCTGGAGTGATGCCGTATACCGAAGGCTTGCGGGCAAGGGAGAGGGACTTAGATGGCCTTGGCGAAGCGTTGTAGGTCTTGTCGCGACGGCTGCGCTATTTGCCTGTCTGGCTTTTCCTACGTCTTATAATGTCACCTATCCCGGTCTGACGATGGGCATGAACCGGTACGCGCATGTAGACGGAGGCAAGCCGGTAGGCAGCATCAGCGGCGTGCTTGTCTTCGAACGGATTGCCGTGCCTGCGGATTGGCTGTATGCCAAGCTGCTGCCGATGTACAGCTTCGAGAAGAGGAGCAAAAATGAACCGCCGTTAACGGAGTCCTACACCGAGGTTGTGCAGATGAAGCAAGGCGCCGATGACGTGGCGGGAGCTATCGCAATGGGCAAGGCGGGGATAGGCAAAGGGATTGAACTTACCGGAGCCCGGGTGCTTGCCATCGCGGACAACGCGCCGGCCAAGTCCTTGATTAAGGCGGGCGATGTCATTATCGCGTTAAACGGCAAATCCATTAGCAATATGACCGAGCTGACGGATTATATGGTGAACCAGGTCAAACCGGGTGATACCGTTGAAGTAACGCTCCGGCGGGGTAAAGAGACGATTAAGGCACAAGTGCCGACGGGTGAAGCGGAGGCGTCCGGAGATTTGCCGAAGCGTGCCGTATTCGGCATTGGGGCGGAGAACGACTGGCATGCGGATATCCCGCGCCAGATTGCGTACCATCATTACATTGCGCATATCGGCGGACCTTCGCATGGCGCCATGCTGACGCTTGCGCTGATCGATCAGCTGACGCCGGGCGGGGTAACGCATGGCGTGCGGGTAGCCGGCACCGGCACCATCGAGCCGGACGGCTCGATCGGTCTTGTTGGCGGCATCCCGCAGAAGGCCTACGCCGTCAGCCGCACCGATGCCGAAGTGTTCTTCGTGCCCGCCGCTTCGCTTGAGGAAGCGAAGAAGGCAGCCCCGGGGCTCAACATCGTGCCGGTGAAAACCATCGACGAGGTGCTGGATTGGCTGAAGGCGCACGCGAAGGAATAAGGGATAAAAAAGGCTGTCCCCTCATGGTCGATTGACCGAGGGGACAGCCTTTTTGATGTGCGCGGCGCTACTTGCCCGCGCCGCTTGTATTGACGGCGGTTGCCTCGCCGCCGTCCGCGCTTGCCTCTACGGCGGCTGCGCGGAAGGATGCAATCAAATCATGCTGCACGATTTGATCGGACATGGACAGCTCGGTGCGCGCGTCTTCCACCGCACCGAGGCATTTCTGCACATCGCCAAGCTTATTCGCCGCGATGTTCCAGCACTTTCCATTCTCGGCGACGGCATCGCCGGAAGGCATGTAGTAGACGGTGCCGTCGGTGAAGGCACCGTTCCTTTGCACGACCAGCTTGCTTTGCGGCTGGCTTGTCAGGAGCGGCTGGCCAAGCAGCGTCATGTCAGCCGTCGAGATGCCAAGCAAATGCAGGATGGTTGGCGTGACATCAAGCTGTCCGCCTACGTTCGTATGCGTGCCGGCGTATTTGCCGTCAGGCAGATGGACGATAAACGGCACCTGCTTCAGAATCATTTCCCGCTGCAGGTCGTTCAGCGGCTGTCCAAGGAAGGTCTCGAACAAGCTCCAATCCCGGATCGAGTTGTCATGGTCGCCATAGAAAGCGACGATCGTGTTGTTCCATAGTCCTTCAGCCTTGAGCCGGTCGATGAAGGTGCCAATTGAGGCGTCGACATAATGAACGGCCTGCAAATAGTCGCCCATAATCGTGCCGTCCAGCTCGCCGACATTCAGCTTTTTCTCCGATTCCGGCATCGTAAACGGATAATGGCTGGATAACGTAATCAGGAACGAATAGAACGGCTGCTGCTCCTTCGACATCAAATCGACGGACTGCCGGAAGAACGAATTGTCGCCTAGCGACCAGCCTACCGGCTCGTCCATTTCGTAATTCTTTTTGCTGTAAAACGTATCGTAGCCCATATTGGCGTACATCGTATTCCGGTTCCAGAAGCCGCCCTCGTAAGCATGGAATGCGGCCGTTGCATAACCGTTATCCTTGAGAGTGCTTGTCATGCAGTTGTACTGATGATTCGGGTACTGGATAAAGACGGAGCCGCTCATCATCGGCTGCAGCGAACAGTTGCTTAGGAAATCGGCGTCCGAAGTCCGGCCTTGGGCCGTTTGGTGGTAGAATTGGCTGAAATACGCACTTTCCTTCACCAGCTTATTCAGATTCGGCGTAATTTCCTGGCCTCCAACCGATTTGCCGATCATAAAGTTCTGGAAGGCTTCCATCTGTACCACGATGACATTGCTGCCTTTGTATTCGCCAAAAGTAGGATCTGATTCAAGCGATTGGCGCTTATCGCCGCGGGCTTCCGTCCAAGCCATCGCCTCGGCTGTTTCTTCGGCGGAAGCTTGCTCGGAGTCGATCCAATGCAGCTTCGCGTAACGGTAGACATCATAGCCGTGGAAACCAACGATACCGGTGACATTATACAGCGAGACGTTCCACCAGTTGCCGTCGAACAGGCCAAGCGCCCATGTTTTTTTCGCTTCGTTAACATTGCCGATCGACATCGACATCCCGATTGCGAAAATCGCGGCGCTAACGGCGATCCGAATGACGGCTTTACGCCAAAGGGGCGTTTTCCGCATGGAGGAATAGCCGTATCCATAACCATGGGAATCTCTGCGGAGATCCGAGCGGCCTTTCCAGATCACATAAACGCCAAACGGAATGATCAGCAGCCAGTCTACTCCAAGCAAAAAGTCTTTCGCATGCATTAACGTCCCGATGCTCTCGCCAAGCGAATCTACTTGGTTCGCCTGAAGAAGCACGGGTACGGAGATAAAGTCCTGGAAGTAACGGTAGTAGATTAAGTCTGCGTACATGATAAACGATAACAGCAAATTAAGTACAATCAGGGCCATAATCCGGCCGCGGGTCGGCAGCCAGAATGTCCAGAAGGTGACAAGAGCCAGCGTGCCGATCGCAACAACGGTATCATAGCCGTCCATATCCATATTCGGAACATGGATCAGCTTGTTGAACCACAGCTGCTTTAACAGCATGACGATAAAAAAGAGAATAACGTCGACGCCTTTGAGGCGGTTCAGCCATTCCAGCGTGAATCGCATCAAGCGGCGTACGGCGTTAGGTTGTTCGGTATAACTTAACATAAACGCAAAAATTCCTTTCTCTTATTTCCGGGGAGGCAGCGGGCCGAAGAACTGGTAGTAGTTGCATTGGATGCGGCCGTTAAAGAGCTTGCGCTTCTTATCCGCCGGCTTCCCGAAATAATGCTCGACGCTTGCGGACGGGCTGATGGCAAAGAAGGACCAGGTCGGCAAATAAAGCGCGGAGCGTCCGAATTGCATCAAAGCCATTTCCGCATCCTTGTCATCGCCCAACCGCTCGCCGTAAGGCGGATTCGTAATAATGACGCCATAATCGCCTTCAGGCTTGATTTTGGCCACCGGCATAACCTTTAACTTAATTTCTTTGCCAAAACCTGCCTTTTTAACCGCGGCTTCCGCAATTTCTATCGCATATGGATCAATGTCGGAGCCTGCGATTTGCAGAGGGATATCATCCTTCACGGCGTCAAAAGCTTCTTCCCGCGCTTTATCCCACAGCTCGTCAGGGACAAGCGGCCAGCCTTCCGCGTTAAACGAACGGCGAAGGCCGGGAGCGATATTCCAGGCAATCATGGCAGCCTCCACGAGAATCGTGCCGGAGCCGCAGAACGGATCATACAGCGGACGCTCCGGACTCCAGCGGCTGAGGTCAACAAGAGCAGCGGCCATCGTTTCGCGGATTGGCGCTTCGGTCGATACTTTGCGGTAGCCGCGCTGATGCAGGCCCGCTCCCGTTGTATCAAGCGTCAGCATCGCCATATCGTTCATAAGCGTTACTTCAATGACATAACGTCCGCCGTCCTCGTGGAACCATTCGGTGCCGTAGCGGTCCTTCATTTTCTCGACTACCGCTTTCTTGACGATGCTTTGGCAGGCGGGAACGCTGGTCAGCTGCGACTTATGCGAACGGCCGTTAACGGGGAACTCCCCGTCCTCCGGAATCCATTCCGGCCAATCCAGTGCTTTTGTTCCTTCGAAAAGCTCTTCGAAGGTTGTCGCTTTGAACTCGCCCATATTGACGAGAATCCGTCCCGCGGAGCGAAGCCATAGATTCGTGCGGCAAATATCGATCGGCTGCCCGGTGAAACGGACGCGTCCGTTCTCCACCTGAAGGTCTGTGTAGCCGAGCGTTTTCAGCTCGCGCGCAACGACCGCTTCCAGTCCCATCGGTGCGGTAGCGATCAGATTAATCGTTGTCATGATTACAATTCTCCCCTTACCTGTGAAAACATGAGTTGTATCCACACGGTCAAAATCATACAATCAAGTATAGGACAAAGAGGGTAGCTTTTACAAATTGTAAAAATAGAGAGGCTGAGAGTAAATTGACAGACGAACAATATGTTGACGGGCTATATGGCGAAGATCAGGATCTGGTCCGTACGAAAAAAGGGATCGCCGAACGCGACATGCCCGATATATCGATAGCTGACGGATACGGCAGGCTTCTGACGATGCTAGCCAAGATGAACGGAGCGAAGACGGCGCTTGAGATCGGTGCGCTTGGCGGCTATAGCGGGATCTGCATTGCCCGGGGGCTCGCCGAGGGAGGATTGCTTACTTCATTAGAGCTGAAGGCGGAATATGCGGAAGTAGCCAAGGTGCATATGACGGAAGCGGGTCTAGGCGACGCCGTCGAATATATAATCGGGGATGCCCGCGAGAGTCTCGTGAAGCTGCAGGAAGAGGGACGAACATTCGATTTCTTCTTTATTGATGCGGACAAAGAAGGTTACCCGGTTTATTTGGAGCATGCGATTGCGCTCTCCAATCCGGGTGCGGTTATTATCGGCGACAACATCCTGCTGCGGGGCCGTACAACGGATCCGGCCAAGGAAGGTCCGTCCGTCAAAGCCGTCCGCAGCTTCAACCAGCAGATTGCAAGCGACGAACGCCTGATGAGCACCGTTCTCCCGGGGTATGACGGACTTGCGATTGCGATCGTAAAATAAAGCAAGCAATAGAGAAGAGCAATGATGCTGCGCGGCATCGTTGCTCTTTTTTTGCGTTGTTCTTTTATGGTTCTTTAGACTTAGTTTATTTACGGTAAATCTATGAAATTAGAATCACTATTCATGGTAAAAAAAGCAAGATTATAGTAAAATAGAAGTAGTTTTTCGCAAAAAAAAAGAAGGCGGATCGTAGGTGCTAATGATATGAAATGGATTCGGCATGGCAATAAGGAATCCGGATTAACCTTGGTGGAAGTGCTGGCTGCACTTGTTATTTTATCCGTTGTAAGCCTGGTGCTGACTTCCTTCTTCACGAATGCACTTACTTACGCGAAAGGCAACCAGAGCAAAACGGTTATGGTCAATCTGGCCCGCAACGCGTTGTTTTATATGGAGAAGCAGCGCTTTGAACCGATCCAGACCTACTTCTCGAATACCTCAAACACGGCTATTAACTGTCCTCTAACCGGATGCAATACCGCTGTGAGCAAGCTGGCCGAAGATTCGGCTGTCTTGCAGCAGATTTTAAATCCCAATATAAACGGCGTGCAGTATACCATTTCCGTAATCTACCAGAGAGATATGCATGACGCAATGCTCCACGATGCGGACAAGAAAAACATGGCGGAAGAGCTGTTGCCCGTTCTGGTGCGGGTAGAGAAGGCCAACGGATCAGCTAGCGCCCGTAATGCGGCGGAAGTGGAGGGATATATCGCCAGTGAGAGAGTTCGTTAAGAAGTGGCGGAACGAGGAGCAGGGGCTGACGCTGGTGGAGCTGATTGCGGCTATGACGCTGCTGTCGATCGCCGCGGGCATTATTTTTTCCGTCGTTACCTTCGGCATGAATACGTATAACCGGATCGAAACGGAGAATGCTTTGCGGGATGATGCGGATCTGCTGATGTCCTCCATTATCACGGAGCTGTATGCTTACGGTCCGGATCTGATTTCAACGAATGGGAACGGCATTACGCTGGTACGCGATGCAGGAACCAGGGAAGAACAGAAGATTTTTATCCGGGACAAACAGCTTCATATCGGCAGCAGAACGGTGGATACCCGCTCGGATGTGGATATGCCGAGTCAGACGGAACCAACCTCTGAGGCCTCCTCCATTGAGCTTAAATGCAAGACGAATGTAACGGAATGCGGCAGCGGTCTCATCGAGATCCGGCTGGTGCTTGAGCAGAATCATAACGGGCGTAATCAGCAGCTGACTCTGGAAAGCAAATTCGGGTTTTAGGGGGAAGGGTGCATGGGGAGCGAGAAAGACCGCGGATACGCTCTGGTCTTGGTTCTGTTTATGATCTTGCTGCTGACCATTCTGGGTACGGCGGTTGTCAGTTCGACGTTAGGCGGGGCAACGCGGGCAGAGACGCGTGAAAATGATGTGCAAAGCCTTCATTTGGCGGAAAAAACGTTAAATGAAGCGGCCTCTTATCTTGTCACGAAGTATAACGGCAGGGAAGATATTGCGCCGGAAGAGCTCTCGCAATTGCTGCAAGCCGGCATTGATGAGCTGCAACGGCTTAAGACCAGCACTGACCTGCCGGGGGCCAGCGGAAAAATTACGGATGTAACAACGGAGCAGGTAAGCGTTGGCGATCAGACCAGCTATAAGCTCAACCTGACGGCGGAAGCAGTGGTTCATGGCGTGACAAGACGGCTTACCCAGCAGATTACGATAGGCGCTTATCCGGATTTCCTGAATTACGCCTTTGGGTCGGAGAACGATGTCATTATTAACGGTGCTGCCTATGGGATGGGCAATATTTATGCCGGTCACGATTTTCTTATCGATAACACCGCGAAATACATTTACAACAATGACCCGAATAAAACAAAGGATACGAAATATCCGTTTTTTGAAGGCAATATCTTTATTCAAAATATGGACTCCATTAAAGTGTTGGACAAAATCACGGGCAACTACCAGCCGTATTCGCGAACGGATCTGACTCTGCAGCAGATTCTTGGGGTGGACAACAGCAAAATTCAGCTCCGGGATCAAAAGAAGTTTATCTCGATTAACGTAGCGGAATCCTTCATTGATAAGGCTGAGGAAGCAACCAACGTGGACCGTAACAGCATAAAGGCGGCCGTTGATTATGGATTGGCGCATAGCGGAGAAACGGGCAGGTTCAATAACCTGGCGGCTGTTTTGAAGAATGGCAGCGGTGTTACGGTGACCTCCGGTCCTCCCGAGAAGCCAACTTTGCCTACGGATTTGGACGATACGGCAGCTATGGATGCTTATAATGAAGCTTTGAAGGAATACGATGCTTATTTTATGCAATTTAACTCCTTATCGAGCACCGTTCTGTTTAATGGAGACTTGAAGCTGGACGGCTTGGATTATAAGAGCTTGATCTTCACGGATTCGGCCAAGCAGGACAATCACAAATGGCTGATCGTAAACGGGGATTTAACGATATCGAACTATTCCAGCGATCCGTTGGTGGTGAAAGCCAATATTTTGGTTACGGGCAATGTGTTTATAAGCGACAGCGTTCAAGTTGATTCAACCGTGTTTACGCTCGGAAGCACGACTATTGAAGACGCGCAAATCAAAGGAATTACAACCGACAAAGGGGAACGCAAGCAGCTGATCATGATCTCGAAAGGACCGGTTCTGGTCAACAAGGTTGACTCCTTCCAGGATTATGGCATATATAACCCCAAAGACGACGATAAAAGTCCCAAGATTCTCGATGCGTTCTTTTATACGGATGAAGATGCGGAGCTGTATGGCGTAGGTTCAATCTTCTGGCTGCGCGGAGGCTTCTTCTCCAAGGGAGATTTAACGATTAACGCCGTGCTTGGCAAAGCCTCCGAAGGTGCTTCGGATATTATGTTCGATGCAAGGCAGCAAAGCACCATCCCATTTAATGAATCGCGGTTTATCATCAACTACGATTATGATTTCTTCGAGAACCAATACGAAGGCTTGCCCCGCGTCAAGAAGTTAAGCGTTATTGTGGGGAAAAAGCAGCTGGTATCCTCTGCTGTGCCTTGAAAATACGAAGTAAACCTTGATACGGCAGCCGGAGCGGCTGTCGTCTTTTTTTGCGCTGCTGAGGAAAGCATCTCTTACATCAAAGTAACTAGATGAACTTTTTTTCAGTACTACTAGCGAAAAGACAGAACTGATATACTTGAAAATGGAAATTTCTTCACTGCTCTCGAACAATTCATAATTATCTCTAAGGAGGCTGCAAGATGACGATACCGCAACGCAAGCTTGGTTCGACAGGGATAACCGTGGGTGAAATCGGGATGGGCGGAATGCCTCTCTCCGTTAACGGACGCCCTTCAGAGGAAGAAGGCATTAGAGCAGTGCATGCCGCATTGGAGCAGGGCATTACCCTGTTCGATACAGCGGATTCGTATTGCTTGGATTCGACCGAAAAAGGCCATAACGAACGCCTGCTCGCCAAAGCTTTACATAACCGTCCGGAAGTGCTCATTGCAACCAAAGGCGGGCACATTCGCCCGGATGGACGCTGGGAAACGGATGGCCGTCCAGAACACTTGCGTCAAGCGTGCGAGGACAGTTTGCGTGCTCTCGGCGTGGAAGCAATCACGCTCTATCAATTCCACCGTCCGGATCCTAAGGTTCCGTTTGCGGAATCTGTGGGAGCAGTCTCTGAATTGCAGCGGGAAGGGAAGATCGTTCACGTGGGACTGTCGAACGTTTCCGTTGCACAACTGGAAGAGGCTCGCAAAATAGTAACGGTCGCGTCTGTTCAAAACCGTATGAACTTGTTTGACCATTCTTCCATGGACGTGCTGAAGCGCTGCGAGGAGTACGGAATTGCTTTCCTGCCTTACAGCCCTCTAAACGGCATGGGTAATGCGCAAGGCATAGGCAGCAACGAGACGCTTTCGCGGATCGCCAGAAGCCATGATGCGTCGCCGCAGCAGGTCGCAATTGCATGGCTGCTCCAATTGTCGCCAATCATTTTGCCGATTCCCGGCGCCAGCAAAGCGGTGAACATCGTTAATTGCGCGGGGGCATCCAACTTGGAGCTTTCCGCCAAAGAAGTGGCAGAATTGAACGGGATCGCTGCTCAAATCACCGCCTAATGCGACTCCATTTAAAAGCCCCGATCCTGTTTAGGATCGGGGCTTTTGTTGATGCGGAATTAATATTTCTCGCCGCTGGTATTGCTTCGCTCCACGATAATCGTTGTTTTTGCCGTTATGGACGAATCATTTCTGTAAGTGACCGTGATGGTGACAGTACCCGTTTTTACGCCGGTTACGCGGCCGCTGCTGTCCACCGTAGCAATGGATGGATTGCTCGAAGACCACTGCAGATCGCCCTTAATGTTGGATTTGCCTGCGGCGGGACTGGAGGCTAGAGCAGCGAACAAATCCTTGAATTTGCTAACCTGGATCCGGTAGGAGCTTTCCAGCCTTAGAGTAACCGATTTGACGGTAACCTCCTGTTCGGCAATGTAGACCTTTCCGTTCTTCGTATGAACCGTAACCTTGATTTTGACTTTACCTGGTTTTGTTCCGGTAAAATTCAATGACTTGCTTGTGGTCGAACCCTTAATATTCGCTTTGCCCGGTTCCTCTGTAATAGCCCATTCATAGGACGTAATAACATCACCGGTTGCCATTGTTAGGTCAACGGATAAGGTCCCGTCCGTTCCAAGCTCGATTGCGCTTGGTCCCGAAATAACGGGAACCGGATCAATGACCTTAATGACCGCACTGCCCGTCACCCCGCTGCCATCCTGCGCCTGAACGGTGATCGTTGCTTCTCCAACGCCAACGGCGGTGACAAGGCCCGAACTGTTCACTGTTGCCGCGCTTGAGTTGCTGCTCGGCAGCCAAGCTATGGATTTATCCGTTGCGTCCGCTGGACTTATGACCGGATTAAGCTGATAGGTGGAGCCTACGATCATGGTCGTACCAGTCAGAGTGATAGAGGTTACTTTTTTAAATACGGCAATATTCATCTCTTTTGTATACGTATGATTCTGATCGGTTCCCACCGAAAGACGGACGGTAGCTTTACCTACGTTTTTGCCCATGACGGAAACGGTGTTGCTTGTTGTTCCGTTTAAGCTGATATAGCTCGAGCCGTCTTTAATACTCCATTGATAGCTTGTTATTTTCTCATAATCCGCGGTATACAGGTTGGCAGTCAGGTCGATTGAATCTCCTGATGCAACGCGGTCCTGACCAACAATGTTAAGACCAGGTACAATGGCGGTTACCGCTGCCGTTGCGGATAATCCGCTGCCATCCGTTGCTCTTGCGGTGATATGGGCTGTACCTGCTGCCAAGCCTTTCATAATACCGGAACTGTCCACCGTTACGAGATCCGGACGATCCGATTCCCAAATATACGTTGAAGCATACGTTGCGTTAAGCGGCGCATAAGTCGGAATCATTTTCCGGCTGTCGCCAACAAGCAGCTTTGTATCGGTTAAGCTAAGCGAGGTTAGTCTGGTTACGGCTTCCAGAATATAACCAGGGAATGTCAAGGTTCTTGCGGATTGCTGACCGATATCGTTAAACGTAAGCGCCGCGTTTTGAAGCGGGTATAAACCGTCAGCCGTAGGCTTCACTCCAATCTGGAAGGTCACAGGTGAAGCGATATAGCTGTTGCCGTTTAAGTTGTACGTAATGGCAGCGAGGGTACCCGAAACGGTATATCCGGTTGCTGTCGTGCCGGTTTTTGTCCAGCCTGACGGAAGACTGGTTACTTCCAGCTTCGCAGGCAAGGTTTCGCTGAATGTTATGTTCGTAATCTTCATCTTGTCTGCGGACAAGGCGTCGCTTGACGGAATCGCCTTTGGCGTTACGGTATAAGTGAAAGTAGCGGTTGTATTCGTCTGTACCCGGTTATCCGTTACATTGCTCGATACCGTGCGACTAAGATCAATGTTGGATTCTACTTTTACGACTTTTACGTTAATCGTTTGGCTAACTTGAGCACCGCTCTTATCTTTAGCGATAATCTCAACCTTCAAGTCACCGCCGTTTGGAAGCGGGTTAGCAACTTGTTGGTTAATTGTACCGCCGGACAGCATGGTTTTGTCTTTGAAAATCTCGTGAGACTGGCCGCCGTAAATAAAGTTAACGGTTGTTTTGAGCTCACGGTCCGCAAGGTCAAAGTCATCGACCTGATAGTTCAGCAAAATATTTTGATAGGACGGAATAAAATTATTGCTTGCCGAATTGTACTCTGTCGGCGAGTTAACCGTCAGTTGAGGAGCATGGTTAGAACCGATATACGCCCGGTACATGGTATTGACGAACAACTGCTGCTCCCAGTCCGGGAACCTGCTGTTCGTATGCCCGGAACCGGAATACGTTACATTCCCTTTGGAATAGGTGTAATAAGAATTCCAGCTGTCGCCGGAAGTCCGTTTGCCGCCGCTCATGTTATACCAAGGGATAACGGTCGAATCCTCCAAGTTAAGTGTGTAATACTGGTTATGCGTTGTGGCTACATTCGTTGTATCGCTCAACAGAAAAGGAAATTGCGTCAATAAGCCGTCATTCACTTTTTCCGTTGTTGTTGAAGCTTCAGGCGCTCCGAGACCTAGATCGGTTCGCGGTGCAATCTGACCGGTAATCGCCTGGAATTTGTTGAGCCAGTTGCTGCTGTTCGAGTTACTGCTGTTATAGATCGTATCATGGGTGAACATGACGCTTTGCCCGGTGTTTTTAAAGGCGATTACGGCTGCCGCGGCATCATCGTTAATTGGAGCGTTGTTGTTGTAAATATCGCCAAAGCCAAAGATCAGCATATCGTATATGCCGTTTAAGGTTTTATAGCCCGTGCTGTTAAACGTGTTCATATTCATAACATCGATGCTTATGCTATAAGCGTCTTTGTTATTGCCGGATGTCGGAACGAGATAGGATGAACTCATATTGTTGGTATTGTTCAAAGTACTGGCACTGCTGTCGTTAGGCATGACTTGAAGAACCTTGATCGTAATCTTCTGATCCTGGAAACGGTAAACCCCCGAACTATAATCCTTCAGCTTGGTGTTGAAATCCACCGCTTCGAGCCGCCAATATTGAATGCCGGAATAGCCCTTGGGCAGCGTGTAAGAGATCGTTCCCGTTGCGCTGTCCGCTTGCTTGGCAGCTACCACCTGTTCAGCGCCAAAAGGCAAGGAGCTATCCGTACTGATGTAAAGGTTGAGATCAATATTTTTCTGGCTGATATCTCCTACGTTATCAATCGTGTAATTGAAGTTGATCGTGTTTCCTGCGTTGTATTTATTCGCCTGGTTAGCCGTATACTCGGTTGGTTTGCTTGTTACGGTTAGTTGCGGGCGAATATTGGCTTTCTCGAGCAGATTTGTCTTGCTCAAGAAGTTAGCTGCGGAAGAGATATGGGATGAATCCACGTAAATAGCGTTTGCCGTGCTTCCGTCTTTGTAAGAAAGAAAGTTCTTCTTCAGCAAAGCTTTGGAGCTAGAGCTTAAATCCGCTTGATACTCGATGCCATTCCTCGTTGAGGAATCGTTGTAAAAGACAACCGGCAGACCTTTTTTAATAAAATCGTTCGTAATTTCGTTTGCCTTGAGCTGCGTGATATCGTTTTGAATACTGCTTGTGTTATGGTTATTGCTTTGCGTTGAACTTCCGGAGGATTGCGCGCTAAGCAAGGACATGCTGTATGGCGTCTTTGCCTTGTTGTCCTTGTCGACCAAGGTGCCTTTTCCGATGTATACCGCATCGTATTTGCCATCCAAATCATCACGTGATGCAACAAATTCCTTCATGCTGTATGTATCGATAGTGAACGGAACGGGGGAGCTGCTGCCGAGTATGGAGGAGAGATCCGATGTTCCGGATTCGGTTACTTCCAGTATGCGAACGGAATCGCGGAAGGAGGTAAGCTTGAATTTCTGGGAACTGGTAATAGAGGTGCCATTCAGAGTCAGATTGTTATTACTGCCTGAAGTACTGATATAAGTATTTTCACTTCGTGATTTGATGGATACCGTTCCGTCCGTATTTGTTGTAATTGAGAATTTTTGCGCATTTGTTGAACTGGAAGTACTGTCGGCAGCTAATGAACTGCCGCTGGACTTTATATATTTACCCGTATTATTCGATTTCAACGTGTAATAGCTGCCTGACTTCGCCAATACGAAAAGCTCTTCGGTCCATACCTTGTCCGAGTCGGCGGCAGGAGTAGAGTTGTTTGACGTTACCCTCACGTATTTGCTTTTCTCGGCTGACTTTAGCGCAACAAGCCCCAGGTCGAACGTATCCGCAGCTTCGGCCTGTTTTACCGGAAAGCCTGCAAATGCGAATATCGACGCAAGGAGAGTAACGGCTAAGATGATGGAAATTTTTTTCTGAAAATCAACCAGTTTCATAGTTCTATCCTCCTATTTTTACATTCTCTTTACTTAGTTCTATTTACCTAATAAACTTCTTGAATTCTAGTAATAATGCGCTATAATCAGTTTAAGTCAGTGGGTCGATAGATGCAACAATTAATATAATAAATATTGCCAAAATTGGTTCCGTGGTCTAGAATTCTGGGTATAAAGGACCCAGCAGGATATAAGAGAATGGGGCTGTTAAGAGATGGTGGCTATTAAGAAGAGACTAGGAGATTTATTGGTCGAGAGCGCCATAATATCCGAGGAACAGCTGCAGAAGGCGCTGCTAGAGCAGAGCAAATCGAAGCAGAAGCTTGGCGACTTGCTTATCGCGCAAGGGTACATAACGGAGCAGCAGCTTATTGAAGTGCTGGAATTCCAGTTAGGAATTCCGCATGTTAGCTTGTATAAATACCAGATTGATCCGGAAATCACCCAGATCATCCCCGAAAGCATGGCCAAACGCTACCAGGCGATCCCGCTTCAGAAGGACGGCGGCAAGCTGATGGTCGCAATGGCGGATCCTCTTGACTACTTCGCGATCGAAGAGCTGCGAATGAGCACAGGCTTCCGAATCGAACCGGCTATTTCCAGCAAAGACGAATTGCAGCGGGCTATCGCAAGACATTACGGCCTGCAGGACTCCATGAGCCAGATGATGATTGATCTTCCGACTCAGGAAGAAATCCGCGAGACCGAAATCACGGACGAAGATTCTCCCGTCGTGCGGCTCGTGAACCAGATGATACAACAGGCGGTACAGCTTAGAGCCTCCGACATTCACGTTGACCCGGGTGAGACAAGCGTAACGATCCGTTACCGGATTGACGGGGTGCTTCGCACGGAACGGGCTTTGCCTAAGCAGATGCAGGGCTTTATTACGGCAAGACTGAAAATCATGTCCAAATTAAATATCGCCGAGCGGAGGCTTCCGCAGGATGGCCGGATGAAGATGCAGTTCGAGTTCAAGACGGTAGATATCCGCGTCGCTTCCTTGCCTACCATTCACGGCGAGAAAATTGTTCTTCGTCTGCTTGATTTGAGCACTGGCGTCAAAGCGGTTGACCAGCTTGGCTTCAATAATCACAACGTCCAGGTATTCAAAGAAATGATTGAGCGTCCGTACGGCATATTGCTCATTACCGGCCCGACGGGCAGCGGCAAAACAACCACTTTGTATTCCGCGCTCAGCCACTTGAATGAAGAGGATACCAATATCATTACCGTTGAAGATCCGGTAGAGTACCAGCTCGATGGCATTAACCAGGTCCAGGTTAACCCGACCATCGGCTTAACCTTTGCAACCGGTCTGCGCTCGATCCTCCGTCAGGACCCTAACGTGGTTATGGTCGGCGAAATTCGGGATACGGAGACCGCTGAGATCGCGATCCGCGCCTCCCTGACCGGCCACTTGGTATTATCCACCTTGCATACGAATGATTCCGTCAGCTCCATTACGCGTTTCCGGGACATGGGGGTCGAGCCTTACCTAATCGCCTCTTCGCTTATCGGAGTTGTCGCGCAGCGTCTTGTCCGACGGATATGCAGCGACTGCAGGGAAGCGCAAGAGCCGACTGAACAGGAAAGATTGTTCTTGAGAAGCCGGGGGATTCAGGCGCAGACGCTTTACCGCGGCCGAGGCTGCGGCAACTGCGGCAGCACGGGTTATCGGGGCAGGGTGGCTATTCACGAGGTTTTGCATATCAATAACGAAATTCGTGAGCTTATTACTTTAAACGGTTCGTTAAGCGAGCTTCGCGAGGCAGCTAACAAGCAAGGGATGATCCAGCTGATGGACGACGGATTGGAGAAAGTTACCCGCGGCATTACGACACTGCAGGAAGTTCTTCGCGAAACCGTGGCCAATTAATTCACGCTTACGATGTAAGAATGACCGCATTAGCTTCGGTGCAACCCATTGATGTGGTCATTCTTTTAGGAGGACAGCCGTGTTTAACGAAGTTATTATGAATTGGCTTAAGCAGGCCTATGAGCTCCGGGCGTCGGACTTGCATTTGTCGGTTGGCAATGTTCCCGTATTCCGGATTAACGGAGAACTCCAGAAGATTGGTGACACTGCCATTACGGCACAAGCAGCAGAGACAATGGCATTAAGTCTGCTGTTAAGCGAGCAGGCGGATAAACTACGCGCGACGGGGGAGGTTGATTTTTCCCTCACATTGCCGGGTTACTGCCGTTTCCGGATCAATGTATACAAGCAAAGAGGCTTCATCAGCCTTGCTGCCAGAACGATTTCGACGCAAATTCCTACCTTGGAACAGCTCCAGCTGCCGCCGGCTCTTGCCTCATTAGCTGAGAAGCATCAAGGGCTCGTCCTGGTGACGGGACCAACGGGAAGCGGAAAATCCTCGACGCTTGCCGCTTTAATCGATCATATTAACCGGACGCAAGCGAGACATATCGTAACTCTTGAGGATCCTATTGAATTCATACATACAAGTCATTCTTCGATTATTGATCAAAGAGAAGTTGGCCAAGATACAGGCAGCTTTTCAAGCGGTCTTCGCGCCGCTCTACGGCAAGATCCCGATGTCATTCTCGTTGGCGAGATGCGTGATCTCGAGACGATTTCGGCTGCTATTACGGCAGCAGAGACCGGGCATCTAGTGCTGGCAACCTTGCATACATCCGATGCACCGCAGACGATTGACCGGATCATTGACGCGTTCCCGGCTCATCAGCAAGGACAGATTCGTACACAGCTAGCTTCCGTGCTTGTTACCGTCGTGTCGCAGAGGCTGCTTCCGAAGCGGGGAGGAGCAGGCAGAGCATGTACAACGGAGATTCTGGTTAATACGCCTGCCGTCTCCAACCTGATCCGGACGGATAAGGTGCACCAGATTAAAAGCGTTATGCAGACAAGCCGTGCCCAAGGCATGCACACGCTGGAAATGTCCGTGAAGGAGCTGCTTCATTCCGGCGTCATTCATCCATCCGCGGCTAAGTCGTATATGGCGGAAGGAGGTCTCTAATGCCGCAATTTGCTTATCATGTGAAGACAACCGGGGGCAAGCAGCTGCAGGGCAAGCTGAACTCCATGGACAAGTCGTCGGCGGTAGAGGAGCTGCGTAAGCGCGGGTTGACGGTTTTGTCCGTAGAAGAGATACGCAAAAGTGTACTATCAACCGATATTTACATTGGCAATCCGGTAAAAAGCATTCATTTTATTATTTTCTGCCGTCAATTCTCAACGCTAATCCGGGCTGGGGTAACGATCGTAGAAGCAACAAATATCCTTGCTGCCCAGACGGAAAGCAAACCGCTCAAGAAAGCGTTAGCCGACGTAAGCTCAGCCCTTCTAAGAGGTATTCCTTTCTCGCAAGCCGTTCAAGAACATAAGCGGATTTTCCCGCCGTTATTTGTCAGCATGATCCGTGCCGGGGAAGAGACGGGGGATTTGGAAGGCACCCTTGACCGGTTGGCACTGTTCTTCGAGAAGGCTCATACGACCAAAGAAAAAATTAAATCCGCGATGACCTATCCGGCGGTTGTTGGTCTGATGTCCATCGCTTCCGTTATTTATTTACTGCAAGGCGTTGTGCCGCAGTTCGTCACGATGTTTGAATCGTTTGATACCGAGCTGCCTGCCATTACGAAGATTGTGTTGGCACTCAGTAAAAGCATGTCCCATCAATGGTATTACTGGGTCATTTCGTTTGTTGTCCTTATTGTGGCCTATCAGCTATACAAACGTACGGAACGGGGCCGGTATGTGCTGGATTACGCCATGCTGAAGGTACCGATCTTCGGAAAGCTGGCTCAAAAAGGCGCAATCGCCCAAATGTCGAGGACACTCTCCTCGTTATATGCAAGCTCCGTGCCGGTGCTCCAATCTCTGACCATTGTGGAGGAGGTGGTAGGCAATAAAGTGATCGGCGGATACATACGGAAATCGGGAGAGTCGCTGCGTCAAGGTAATTCCTTGTCGGAGCCGTTTAAGAAAGCATGGGTATTCCCTCCGCTGGTAACGCAGATGATTGCGGTTGGGGAAGAGACCGGCTCGCTTGACCAGATGTTGGCCAAGATCGCGGACTTTTACGAGATGGACGTCGACAATACGGTTGACCGTCTGAAATCTCTGATCGAACCGCTCTTGATCGTTTTCCTAGCGGGGGTAGTCGGGCTGATCGTCATGGCGATTATTTTACCGATGTTCACCTTGTATTCCAGTGTCCATTAATACCTTGGGGTTTACAAGCAAGACAACATAGAAGAGACAAAAATTCAAATTTAGGAGGAAACCTACATGTTGAAAAAAATGATGAAACGTCTGAAAAAAGAAGAAAAAGGCTTTACTCTGATCGAGCTTTTGGCTGTTATCGTTATTCTTGCAGTGATTGCGGTAATTGCGGTTCCTTTGATTGGTAAGATTATTGATAATACGAAGCAAGATGCGGATGTTGCGACAGCACGTCAAGTGTACGATGCAGCGAGGCTATATATTACTGGTGAAGAAGATGGCGTTTTTGAATCTGCTGCTAGTGCTCCTGTTGTATCAGTTTCAATTAGTGAACTGAAGAGTGCAGGCTATCTAGCTAACGATACAGTTCTGCCAAGTTCAAAAGCACCATTAACTGGTGGCACAGTAACCTTTAAACACGATGGAACTCTAGATACTGTTTCATTAACGACTGGAACAAATACTACTAAGACAATTGATGCAGATAAAGTATTAGCAGGAAAAAACTAAATAAATCCATATTATAGACAGGTTAGAATCGGTTCAACCCCGTTCTAACCTGTAATTCCCTAGAAAGCGGACCCGCCTATGACCCTATTTCTCGTTATCTACTTATTCTTTTTAGGTTTAATAGTAGGCTCCTTTTTTAACGTTGTTGGGCTAAGAATTCCGATCAAGCTTTCGGTTGTATCGCCGCCATCGCAATGTCCGAAATGCGGGATGCGCCTTAAGCCGCGAGATTTGATGCCCGTCGCGAGCTATCTCTTGTCCCGTGGACGCTGCCGCCAGTGCGGCAAACGGATTTCTCCTGTATACCCGCTTGGGGAGTTGGCCACCGGCCTTTTGTTTGTATGGATCTATCTTACCTTCGGAAACAGCTGGAATACGGTAATTGGACTGCTCCTGGTCAGCATGTCGGTGATCCTTACCGTCTCCGATTTGAAATATATGCTTTTGCCCAATCGCATTTTGCTCTTCTTTGCTCCACTATTTATTGTGCTTGGATGTCTGTTTTCGGCAGGCTCCATCTGGCTTCATCTTGGAGGAGCATTTGCCGGCGGCGGGGTTCTGCTTGCAGTTGTTATTCTTACAAGAGGCGGCATGGGACTTGGCGATGTCAAGCTGCTTTTCCTGCTGGGCTGGATCCTTGGGCTGCCGAATTTGATACCCGCCTTTATTTTGGCTTGTTTCTTCGGCAGTGCGGTAGGCGGATTATTAATGCTGTTCAAGGTAGTGAAGAGGAAGCAGCCTATTCCGTTTGGACCGTTTTTACTGCTTGGCGCTTTGCTGGCCTTTGCTTACGGCGATGCAATGATTGATTTATACCGTTCAATTCTAATGTAGTGGGATGTGAGAAAGAATGCTCGACAGCAGCAAGCGTGTTGGTCTAACGATCGATCATGGCGGAGTACGCTACGCGAGAGTAAGGAAGAGGAAAAAGGGCTGGGAAATCGAGAAGACCGGCTTCCTGCCTTTTGCCGATGGAGTCATTCTTGAGGATCAATTCACGAACATGGAGGAGCTTCGCACGAGTCTGAAGGATTGGGTGAAGAAAGAAAGGCTTAACGGTACTTCGATTACGTTATCCATTCCGACTTCGCAAATCATTATCCGGAAGCTTCAGATCGGGACCGTTAACGCAAAAGAGCTGGACCAGCTCATTAATCTCGAAGTCGAAACGGCGCTTCATCTTCCGTTTGAAGATCCGGTCTATGATTATATAGCTGCCGGATCGGAACAGCAGTCAACCCATGTGCTCGTATACGCCTCCCCGCAAAGATGGCTCAAGCAATGCATTGAGCTGCTCGAAAGCACGGGACTGAAGGTCAAATACGCCGAGCTGGCCTCAACGGCTTTTGCGAGAGCGATTCAAGCAAGATATATTGATTCGCTTGAGAATACGATGCTCATTCATCTGGATAAAGCGAATGTGGAAGTGTACATGTTCCATGAGGGGCATCCGGTCTTTATGCGGGTCATTAATGAATATGATTACAGCGGCTCCATTGACGGAACGTTTACCCCGGAGCTGATCTCCAGCATTAATGCCGAGATCTCCAGGCTTCTCAGCTTCTATCAATACAGTATTCATGAAGGCAACGCGCGGATTAATCAGGCGATTATCGCAGGTGAGCTGGCCGGACGTACGCAACTGGCAGCCGAGCTGCAGCAGGCGCAGCCAGATATGCGAGTCGAGACCGTCGAGCTGGAATCGCCGCTTCGCAAGCGGGTTCGCAGGAAGCTTGATGAATACATGATTCCGTTTGGTCTTGCGATTCGCGAGAAAACGACCCCCGGCATTAATCTAATGCCGGAGAAAGCCAGAAAGACCAAGCCCATTCCGGCCAAGCTGCTGGCTGCAGGCATTCTATGGCTGCTTTGCCTTGGCGCCATACTCGCTTTAAATACAAACAACAGGCTTCAAATCTCGGATTACGAGCATACCGTGCAGGTGATCAAAGATAAAACGGCCTTGCTCCAGCAGCAGATGTCGACGCAAAAAACGGAGGCGCAAGCGGATGCGGATCCGCTGGCTGTCGTGAAGTTTATTAATGATAACAGACAGGATGCCGTTGCCGTTCTGGACGGGCTGACGAATCGGCTGCCTTATGGCTCCCGGCTAACTACGATTGAATACAACAAGCCCGGAACGCTTTCCCTTACTTTCAAAAGCACGGATTTAACCGCGTTGTCCACTTACTTGACGAGTCTTCGGGCCATGCCGTTTGCCGGAAACGTTCATCTGCAGTCTTTTGCCGATAATAACGGCCAGTGGGTGGCAAGCTACGAGATTGCTTGGAAAACAGCGTCTACTTCAGACAATAAAAAGGCTGACGCAGGAGGCTCGGACAATCATGGATAATTCGAAAAACCGTTCGCTTGGCCTCATCGTCATAATGGTGCTCTTCCTTGTCCTGCTTCTTTTATACGTCGTCTTGCTTCAGCCTTCAAGCAGCAAGCTGTCGGACCAGAAGAAGCTAGCGGAACAATCCCAGCTGCAATTAAATGCTCTTCAAGCCAGCGTGACCAAACAAGAGGAGGGGAGCGGCCTTGCGGAGCAGGATATACAAGCCGCGCTTCCTCTATGGGATAATTCGGAGCAGCTTGTTGTTACGCTCAAAAGCTTAAGTGTGCAGACCGGAGCGAAAATAAACAGCGCAACCGTTGACCTTCCGGACGAAAATAAGCTTAACGCCTTATCCGGCAGCGCCGATCCGTTATACCCAACCGTGAAGGAAGTTAACGTGCATGTGTCTTTGCTTGGCACATACGCGCAGGTGAAAAGCTGGATGGCTCAGCTGCAGCAGCAAAAGCGCCTTATCGTTATCAACGACTTTACCCTGCAGCAGACCGACAGCGGAATGAATACGACGGAGCTGTCTTTTACCGCGTATTTCGATCCGTCCTACAAGTCGTTATTGAAGGATCCAATCTTGCCGGCGACGGCCGAATAAGAGAAATCACACAGCAGTCGAGGTGCCCTGAACGATAGGGAAAGCCTTACTGCTGTCTTCTTTTTTTGACGGTTAATATTCATCGGTTCTTCATGCAGGGAAAGGTTGATTGTCATACTATTGTCATAGGAAGCAAGGCGAGAATGGTTGTTAGGGGTAACGAAAACGGGCATAATGGAAATTAGTGAAAAATTATAGAAAAGAGGAACGGCAACATGAGCTATAACGACCGTTTCATTCGGGCATGCCGGAAGGAACTTGTAGACACTGTACCGGTCTGGTACATGCGTCAGGCAGGACGATATGATCCTGAATACCGTAAGATTAAAGAGAAATATTCTCTACTTGAAATTTGCAAGCAGCCAGAGCTTGCGGCGGAAGTTACGATGATGCCGGTACGCAAGCTGGGCGTTGATGCGGCTATTTTATATTCGGATATTATGAACCCGGTCGCTTCGATCGGGATTGATTTCGACATCGTTGCCAACATAGGACCGGTTATTCACAATCCGATTCGCACGGCAGCAGACGTGGAGCGGTTAACGCCAATTGACGTAGAGGGCGATCTGGGCCATGTGCTCGAGACAATCCGCATATTGGACAAAGAGCTGGAAGTGCCGCTAATTACGTTCGCTGGCGCTCCGTTTACCATCGCAAGCTATTTGATCGAAGGCAAACCTTCGAAAAACTATCTGCGGACAAAAGCGCTTATGTATAGCGAGCCGAAAGTTTGGTTCAGCCTTATGGACAAGCTTGGCGATATGGTTATCGCTTATCTTCGGGCCCACATGGCAAATGGCGGCAAGGCATTCCAGTTGTTCGACAGCTGGGTTGGAGCTCTTACACCTGCCGATTTCAGCAAATTTGTTCTGCCAACGATCGAGCGGATTTTCGCTGAGCTGTCGGATCTTCCGCAGCCGAAAATCTACTTCCCGGGCGTCAGCTCGGGAGAGCTTCTGCCGGAGCTGCGCAATCTGAAAGCCGATGTTATCGGCCTGGATTGGCGCGTATCGATTCCGGAAGGCCGCCGCCGTCTGGACGGCAAATACGCGGTGCAGGGCAATCTCGATCCGGTTATTCTGACAGCGCCTATGAGCGTTATCGAACAGTATGCGGCAGAGATTATCGACCAAGGAATTCAGCAGCCGGGCTTTGTGTTTAATCTGGGCCATGGTCTGTTCCCGGAAGCTTCGCTTGAGAAGTTGACAGAGTTAACGGCATTCATTCACTCCTATTCGGAGAAAGCTATTGCAGCGCGAGAGGGGAAGGAAACGAGCCATGTCTGAGACGAATAACAAGATTGGCGTTCTGGTGATGTCCTATGGCACGCCGCAAAGCCTGGATGACGTTGAAGCTTATTACACCCATATCCGCCGAGGCCACGCGCCAACGCCGGAGCAGTTGAAAGAGTTGACCGACCGCTATGAAGCAATCGTTGGCGGCGTATTCCCATTGCGCGAGAATACAAACGGACAAGTGGCAGGCCTGCAGGATAAGCTGGAGCAGCTCGCGCCGGGCCGTTATGTTTGCTACCAGGGATTGAAGCATGCCGTTCCTTATATCGAAGACGGCGTGGAGCAAATGGCCCGCGACGGTATTAAGGAAGCGGTAGGGATTGTACTTGCGCCGCATTATTCGATCATGAGCGTTGGTTCGTATAACAAACGCGCGCAGGAAAAAGCAGCCGAGCTTGGCATTAAGATGTCGTTCGTCAAAGAATACCATCTTCACCCGAAGCTGCTTCAAGCGCTTAGCGAGCGCGTAACGGACGGTTTGGAGCGTCTGGCGAAATCGTCCGGCAATGCAGCGCCGGTGAAAGTATTGTTCAGCGCGCATAGCCTTCCTGAAAAAATCCGCGAGATGGGCGATCCGTACGAGCATCAGCTGCTTGCTACCTCGGATGAGGTTGCAAAACTTGCGAACGTGGATGCGCAGGATTGGCAGTTCACTTGGCAAAGCGCGGGCCGAACAAGAGAGCCTTGGCTTGGGCCGGACATTCTGGATACGCTGAAGGTTCTTGCGGATGAAGGGATTAAAGCCGTCTTGGTTGCTCCGGTCGGATTCGTATCCGATCATCTGGAGGTCCTGTACGATCTCGATCTTGAAGCAAAACAGGCTGCAGCCGAGCTGGGTATTACGCTTGAACGGATTACCATGTTGAATAAAGACCCTTTATATATGGACACGTTGGCAGAATCGGTAATTAACGCCGGTTCTTTGGAATAGCGAAAGGATGAAGAACATGCGGAGAATCGGAATGGTTGATCGAATTGTCGTAATCGGCGGGGGGATCAGCGGACTGAGCTCCGCTTTTTATTTGCAGCGGGAAGCGGAGCGGCAAGGCAAACAGGTGAAGCTGACCATTGTGGACGGCGCGCCTGTTCTTGGCGGGAAAATTAATACGCTGCAGCGTGACGGGTTCGTCATCGAGAAGGGGCCGGATTCTTTCCTGTCGCGCAAGCTGCCGATTATTGAACTGGCGAAGGAGCTTGGCATCGAGAACGAGCTGACGGCGCAAAACGAAAACGGCAAAACCGCTTATATTATGCGGAACGGCAAGCTTCATGCGATGCCGAAGGGCATGGTGCTTGGCATTCCGACGAATCTCGATACGTTTATGCAGACGACTTTGTTGTCGGAGGAAGGCAAAGCCCGTTCGCTTGAGGATTTGGAGATGCCGTCAGAGGCACCGGACGGAGATGAGTCGCTTGGCGATTTTCTATCCCGCAGAATTGGATCCGAGATTGTAAAGCATATTTCAGAGCCGCTTCTGGCGGGCATCTATGCGGGGGATCTCAGCAAGCTAAGCATTCAGGCGACATTCCCGCAGTTTGCCGAGGCAGAACGCCAGTATGGCAGCCTGATTCGCGGAACGCAGATGCAGCAAAAGAACAAAGCTCCGCATCAAGCGCCGGATTATTTGCCGGATGAATTAAAAAACAGTGTTTTCTTGAGTTTTAAAGATGGTTTGTCAACGATGGTGCATGCCCTTGATAAAGCTCTGCAAAGCGTAGAACGGCGTTTGGGTGATGCGGTTGTGGCCATTAAACCTCTTAACGGAGAGGATGCAGCTTCTAATTACGAGGTTGTTTTAGAGTCGGGCGAGGTAGTGCCTGCCGATGATGTGCTAATTACCGTACCGGCATTCCGTGCGGCAGAGCTGCTAGAGCCGCTGGTGGACGTTGATGAGCTACGGGCCATCAGCTATGTATCCGTCGCGAATGTGGTTATGGCGTTCGAGAAATCGACGTTTGACAGAGCCTTTGACGGATCGGGCTTCCTCGTGCCGCGTTCGGAGGGACTCCGCATTACGGCCTGTACCTGGACGTCGAACAAATGGCTGCATACCAGTCCCGACGATAAAGTGCTGCTCCGCTGCTATGTCGGCCGAGCAGGCGATGAAGAAGTGGCTAGGCTGCCGGATGACGAGCTGAAACAAGCCGTGCTTGAAGATATTCAGAAGGTGCTAGGTATCGATGCCGTGCCGATCTTTACGGAAATTACACGAATGCCGCGATCGATGCCGCAATATCCTGTAGGGCATCTGGAGAATACGGCAGCTCTCCGCAAACGTCTGGCAGCAGAGCTTCCAGGCGTATATGTTACAGGCGCAGCCTTTGGCGGAGTAGGATTGCCCGACTGCATCAGATCGGGGAAAGAAGCGGCTCTCGAAATTCTAGCGAATCTATGAAACCTTCGCAATCTAGAACTAACCTTGCTATAATAGAAGGGATATTCTGGCTGGAAGGAGCCGATCCATGTATTCATCCCGTTCTGAAGCGCATCAGCATGAAAAACGAAGACGCAAAAAAAGATTTCGCCTTCTGTTAACCGTGAATTTGATGATTGTTGGCCTGATTGTCGTTCTAATCGCGGTTTGGGCCTCTGCCGAGGACGGTGGCTTATTCCATAAGAATAACAAGCCACAGACGGAAGAATCAGCAGCTGCTGGTCATTCCCCAGACCCGACTAACTCTTCCGCAGGCGGCAATTCTTCCGCTGAAGCAAGCCCTGAGGCAAGTGCAGCACCAATTGAAACGTCCACAGCCGACAACGGAAATGCTAGCGGTGCGGATAATGGCGGAACCAAAGAAGACAATTCAAGCGGACAAAGTGACCCAAGCACGACACCGTCAGGGGGCAGCTCATCAAGCGGCGGAGCGTCTGGCGATACGGTTAGCCTTGCATTTGTAGGAGATATTCTGCTGGCGGAAAGCGTCGGCGATATGATGAAGCAATACGGTGACGACTATCCGTATAAGGAAGCCTTATTTCATCTAAGCGAGCCGGATCTGACGGCGGCGAACCTCGAATATCCGGTTACAAACCGCGGAATACCTGCCGAAGACAAGCAATTTGTTTTTAAAGGCGATGCGGGCGCGCTGCCGGCACTGAGGGATTCGGGTATCGATATCGTGACGTTAGCGAACAACCATACGCTGGATCAAGGCGTTGAGGGCTTGATGGACACGATGACTCATTTGAACAAGGCCGGCATTAATCATGTGGGCGCCGGCAAGAACGATACGGAGGCTTTTGCCCCGGTCATCAAGGAAGCAAACGGCATTAAGGTTGCCTATATCGGCGTCAGCAAGGTTGTGCCGACAGGCGATTGGAAAGCAGACAAGAACCGCGCGGGCGTAGCCGAGACCTATGATACAACAAGAACCAAAGCGGCGATCAAGAAAGCGAAAGAAAAGGCTGATCTCGTCGTTGTGATGGTTCATTGGGGGATTGAAAAGGCGGAAACGCCTGAGCAATACCAGCGGGATTTTGCGCGGGAATATATTGATTCAGGCGCGGATCTTGTTGTTGGCAGCCATCCGCATGTGCTGCAGGGGTTCGAGCAGTATAAAGGCAAGTGGATTGCCTACAGCTTGGGCAATTTTATTTTTAGCGCGTATCCAAAAGGGGCTACGGCAGATACGGGCGTACTGAACGCGGTTTGCACCAAATCGGGTGACTGCGACCTGAAGTTTGATCCGATGAACAACAATCTTGCCCAGCCGAAGCCGGTTGACGGTGACAAAGCGAAGACGCTGCTGGATCATTTGACGGCGTTGTCGTTTGGCGTGAAGGTGCGCGGCGACGGCACGATTGCAGCGAAATAAGGTAAGCGAAAGGATGGTCAGCGCCTAATGAGAAATGCATGCGTAGCGCATCGGGGCTGGTCCGGACGCGCTCCGGAGAATACGCTAGCAGCCATTCAATTAGCAATTGATGAGCCGGATATCGAGTGGATCGAGCTTGATGTGCAGCTATCGAAAGACAATATACCTGTCGTTATCCATGATTACAAGCTGAAGCGGACAACCAACGGACGCGGCGACGTGAAAAGCCTGACGGCGGCCGAGCTGCAGGCTTTGGATGCAGGAAGCTGGTTCTCTCCGCTGTACAAGGGAGAAGGCGTGCCTGCGCTAAGTCAGGTGCTCGATAAGGCCCGCGGGCGTATCCGTCTGAACATCGAGCTGAAGACGGATGGGATCCGTTATCCGAAGCTTGAAGATTATGTGGTTCAGCTTATTAAGGATTACGGGATGGAAGACGAGGTAGTTATTACGTCGTTCCACGCCGGAACGTTGTTTAATACGCATAAGCTGACGGGCGGCAGCATCCGAACCGGGCTTATCCTGGACGGCTGGCGCAATTCGCTGCCTGTTGAGCTGCAGCAGCTTGGCGCCCAGTTTCTGTCGATCGAGCATGGCCGGTTGAACGCCTCCCGTCTGGAATTGCTGAAGCAGGCGGGAATCCAAGTGATGGCCTGGACGCCTAATGACGAACGCTCCATCCGCAAGCTGATTGCGCTTGATCCGGAGCTGATGATCTGCACGAATTATCCCGACCGCTGGAAAAATGCAATGCAGCAGGTTGGGGTGTAATATAAGCAAGCAGCGGACCCCTGTTGGGCTGAAACCAGTCTGACAGGGGTTTAGTTTAAACTCGCTGGATAAGCTTTTTTTGTAGAGAGTTACGGAGATTTATAAGGCTGAAATCAGCCTTACAGCGTGGAAACAGGCAGCATGATGAATGGAAAGGCTGCCGCTAAGGAGCGAGGAATATGGTTGGATGGGTAGACGAGTGGTGGCTGAGGCTGCTTGCGGGTCTTGTCGGGAGCGGTTTGATTGCCGGTGCAGCTTATCGAACACGCTCATTATCAGGCTCGGGAGCGTGGTCGGCTATGATCATGGGAACGGGCTTTGTTACGTTAGGCGAGCCGGTCTGGTTCGGTTGCCTTATTGCGTTCTTTGTATCTTCGACCATATGGTCGAAGTGGAAGAAACGCCACCGGGCCAAAGCCGCCGCGGAAGCGAATTACGAGAAGACCGGCAGGCGAGACGCCGGACAGGTCTGGGCCAATGGCGGCATCGGTCTGCTCTTGTGCGCGGGCAATGCGCTCTGGCCGGATACGGCCTGGCTGTTCGCTTATATCGGCGTGATGGCCGCCGTAAACGCGGATACTTGGGCCACGGAAATCGGGGCCCTAAGCCGTACCGCGCCGCGGTCGATCACGACCGGCAAGCGGGTAAAGCCGGGCACGAGCGGCGCGGTTACGCCGCTCGGCACGCTTGCAGCGCTGGCTGGCGCCGCCTTCATCGGTGGCGTCGCGACTGCGCTGCTGGCGCTCCCGCAGCAGGCTGACGCCGCTGCGGGCAGCGCCCCAGGCGGCGCGGCGGCGGTAGTCATCG
>NZ_BILY01000034.1 GCF_004000805.1 Paenibacillus glycanilyticus NBRC 16618 | reverse complement strand
GCTTGCGAAGCCGCTGCCGGAGCCGCAATCGCTGTTGCAGCTGCCGCCGTATTGCCTGCGGCCTTCATTTCCTTCATTCTTGCCGAAGCTTGTTCGAGATCGTTTCCGCCCTCAGCTTCTTTTTTCGTCGTCTTGAGCAGCAGAGCCGCAATGACAAACGATACGATAGCGGCGGTTACGATACCGCTCAGAGCCGCAAGAAGGCCGCCTTTTGGAGCCATGGCAATGTAAGCAAAAATACTGCCCGGCGAAGGCGGTGCAACTAGGCCCGCTCCAAACAGGGAGAAGGTGAAGGTACCGGTAACGCCGCCGGCGATAACGGCCAGAATCAGACGCGGATTCATCAGGATGTACGGGAAGTAAATCTCGTGAATACCCCCGAAGAAGTGAATGATCGCTGCGCCGGAAGCGGACTGCCTCGCCGAGCCGCGGCCGGCAATCATGTAAGCAAGCAGAATGCCGAGGCCTGGACCCGGGTTCGATTCCAGCATGAAGAGAATCGATTGCCCCGTCCGGGACGCTTCTTCTAATGCGATAGGGCTCAATACGCCATGGTTAATGGCATTGTTAAGGAACAAAATTTTTGCCGGTTCAATAATAATGTTAGCTAGCGGGATCAGGTTATGGTTAACCAGGAACTCCACGCCGTTAGATAAAATCTTGGTTAATTGCTCGATAACCGGACCAACGCCGGTATAAGAAATCAGCGTAAGAATCGCGCCGATAATGCCAAGCGAGAAGTTGTTCACCAGCATTTCAAAGCCGGATTTGATCTTACCCTCGATCGATTTATCGAATTGCTTCAGTACCCACGCGGCCAGCGGACCGCAAATCATGGCTCCGAGGAACATCGGGATGTCCGTGCCCACGATAATGCCCATTGTCATCAGAGCGCCGATAACGCCGCCGCGCTGCTTATGAATCATCGTACCGCCCGTATAACCGATCAGAAGCGGAAGCAGATACTTGATAATCGGATCAACAAGCTTTGCAAGGGTTTCGTTCGGCAGCCATCCCGTAGGAATGAACAACGCCGTTATGATCCCCCATGCTATAAAAGCACCAATATTGGGCATAACCATACCGCTGAGAAAACGTCCAAACTTCTGGACTCCCACACGAATTCCCCCGGTTGGAGAACTGTTTTGCACTTGCTGCATTTTTGGGTTCCTCCTCTATAAAATCGCTTTCTTTTTACCGGACCGGCAGTGCCGCCCGGGTTACTATCATCGTAAAGGATGCCTTCCGCCAGAACAACAAAAGGAAAACGAGGTTTTGTCAATCATACTGTTGACAAGATTTAATTAGATTATCAACGACAAAAAGCCACCCCTTATAAAAGGAGTGGCCTATTGGTTTCGGGGGGAGGATGCTTAATTCAAATCGGCTCCGCCCATCCGCTTATTTTCCAGAAACTTTCTTAGTATTCGCCTTTAATGACAAAAAACGAACCGCGAATGGTACCGGCCAGCTTCGATTTCTGTCTGGCGAACTTGAACTTTCCTTCCAGCTCCTGCGGCACTTCCATCCCTTCGGAAAGCTTGAAGCCAACAGCCCGCTTCTTCGCGTCGTCTACCGTATACATCACGTTGAGAGCCAGTCCGTCCTCATAGAAGACGTAGGTAAATTTGATATTCTCGACTTGGAACTGCGACGTCTCCAGCGGTTTTGCCGAGAATTCGATATTGCGTTCCTGCAAGATCCGGTTCACGTAATCCAGGGCATCCTGACTTTCGCTCGCGGGCACAACCGTAAACTCATGCTTGTATTTGGTCATGAAATAACGGGCTTCGTTCGCGCGAAGACCGGCCAGCGTCTCTGCTACAGGCGAAGACTCCAGGCCAACGGTAGACACATTTTTAAAATCGACGGTGTAGGACATTCCCATTCCTCTTCTCTCACGAAATTTTCCTATTTACAGCATTTCTAATCTATCAGATATTATACCAAAAAATGTTTGCTAGAAAGCTTCTTATTGGAAAGTTTCCTTCGTGAGCGAATGGGATTAAGCCTCTTTTTGTTTCTTGCGGTTAGACAATAATAAGGCCGGAAGGAAGGAAAACGCGGCAAAACCGACCGACCACCAGAAAGCGACCTGATAAGCATCGGCAAGGGAGACAAGGCTGCCGCCGGCACCGCTTTTCAGCTGATGTCCGATGACCGTTGCCAGAACTGCCGAACCAAACGCTCCCCCAATCGTCTGGAAGATCCGCGTCGAAATGCTGGCATGCGGAATTTGCTCCTTCTGCAGCCCTTCATAAGCGGATACCATAATCGGAATAAAGATGCCGTTCATCGCCGCCCCGCGCACAAGCTGCGCCAAGCCTAGCACGAAATGGCTCGTATCCGTTCCCGCAAAAGCAAACGGAATGCTGGACACCAGCGTGACCGCCAGACTGACAAGCACAATACTCCTGGAGCCTGCTCGGTCAGCCAGTTTACCGATCCAGCTCCTCGTCAGCAGCATCCCAACCCCCTGAGGAATCAACAGCAGCCCCGTCGTCAGCACGCTTTCGCCGCGAACCTGCTCGTAATAGAGCGGGAGCAGCAGCATGGCACCGTTCATGACCATACCGGAGAAGAACAAAATAATATTGGACGCCAGGAAATGCCGCGAACGAAAAAGATGCAAATCAAGCAGCGGGGCTTGCTTCGTGCGCAAGGCATAAACGACATAGGCAGCCATCAGCGCAATCCCCGCCGCAAGCGGAATCAGGGCCCCTGCCGAAGAAAGCCCGTCGGAGCTGGTCTCTGAAATCCCGTAGATAAGGGCGGCGAATGCCGGAGACAACAGCAGAAGCCCAAGGACGTCAAATTTCGGTTTATTTGCGGCAGCCTCACCCTTTGGAATGTGCCGCCAGGACAGCCATAACGCGACCAGCATAACCGGAATGTTGACGTAGAAAATCCAGCGCCAGCTCATGTTGTCCATAATGAGCCCGCCCACGACCGGACCAAGAATCGGACCGATCAGCGTTGGGATACTAATAAGCGCGATCAGCCTTCCGAGCCCGCGTCCCCCAGCCGATTGAACAAGCACGTTCGTTATCGTAGGGACGAGCAGTCCCGCTCCCGCTCCTTGCAATAACCGGAAGCCGATTAAGCTTTCGGTGCTCCATGCCAGCGAGCATAGGAGTGACGAGACCAGGAACACCCCCAGCGAGAACAGATATAAGTTCTTTCCGCCGAACCGCTGTATGGCCCATCCCGATACCGGCACCGCTAGTCCCATCGTGAGCACATAGCCCGTAATCACCCATTGAGTGGTCGATACCGTGCTGTGCAAATCAACCGCAAGCGTATTGATTGCCACGTTGATCATGGTTGAGTCCAGTAAGGGAACAATAGCTCCGAGAACAAGAATAAGCGCGATTTTTAAAATGCCGGGATCCATCTTTTCCTTTGGAGCTTTTATTGCCTTTGCGTGGCTTTTGGCCATTCTGCTCACCTCTTCGCAATTTAGGGTACGGTACGTACCGTACCTTATTGCAATACAATATTATAATTCTAGCGAAAATGCAATATACTATTTACAAGAGACTAGAAGGACGTTGTCCTAACACAACCCGGGAGATGGAACACGCTATGACCGAATCGCAGCAAGATCGCAAAAAGAACAACGAGGATCAACAAGCGGGGGGATCGCGGAGACGCGGAGACGTTCTGGAGAATGCCATATTGACCGCTGCATGGGAGGAGCTGCGGGAAACCGGCTACTCCAAGATGACGATGGAGGCTGTTGCGACCCGGGCAAAAACAAATAAGACCGCCGTTTACCGCAGGTGGCCGAATAAGGCGAAGCTGGTCATCGCCGCAATGATCAAGCATATGCCCAAGCCCTCGCTCGACACTCCCGATACGGGCAGCTTGCGGGATGATGTCCTTTCCTTGATGGATCGGATTATTAAACCCATGCAGCTGATTGGGGCCGAGACCATTCATGGGCTGATGGTTGATTTGCACGGGGACGAGCTTCACGCCAAGATGACATTGTCGCCAAGAGCGGAAGATCCGCTGTCCGTCGCCATGACGAATATTTTGCGCAATGCCGAAAAGCGCGGCGAGGTCATTCTCGAAGGGCTGCCGGAACGCGTCATCACCCTTCCCGTCGACCTCGTGCGGTACGAGGTGCTCACCACTCATACGCCGCTGACCGACGAGGCTATTCTCGAGATTGTGGACGATATTTATTTGCCTCTCGTACGAAAGACAAGCAAACAAGGCTGAACCGAATTGCCCCGGCTCAGCCCCGTTTGCTTTTGTTTATTTCCTCCTACTTATCCTTCAAAAATTTCAAATCTTCTTTGACGCTGGCATTCTCGTTTTATCGGCTCCTTTTCAACTTCTTTCAAGCACACATTCAACCGGAGGAATTTCAATAAATCCCTCAATACTAGGCTGCCTTAGCGACCCGCCTTCCGTCCATTCCGCATATTTGATTTTTACGGTCTTTTCTGGCCGCACCCCTATGGCATCCTTATGACGTTGCGGAAGGTTATCAAAAGGAAGATGGCCGATAATCATTCCCCTCAATTCTTCCGTCAACTCTCTCCAATCGTTAACCGTCATCTTCCCTGTGCCGGTATGCCCTATATAATGCAGCCTGCCATTGGAATCGTATAATCCAAGCAAAATGGAATTAATCGTATGATGACGGAGCGTAAATCCGCCAATGACAGCGATGAGATCCTGAAAGTTTTTCACCTTTAGCCAGTCATCCCTTTTCTTCCCGATAGCGTAGGAGGAATTCAGCCTCTTAAGCACAATCCCCTCCATATCTTGCTGCTTTACGGCATCCAATAAGCCTGTGGCGTAGCTGACTGACGGGACCAGCTGGATATGCTTATTCGGCGTAATGATTCGAGTCAATAGCTCTGCTCGCTCATGAAACGGCTTATCTTGGATCCACGCCCCATTGAAGTAGACAATGTCGAAAATCATATAGAAAATCGGCACCGTCTCAATGGCCCTCTCTATCCGATCCCTGTTCCGGACACCGTCCCTTCTCATCACCCGTTGAAAGGACGGCTTGCCATGCTCTCCTAAGGAGACTACCTCGCCGTCTAAGATGACGGATTGGCTTGCGCAATACTCGCTTAGGTTCCCGATCTCCGGATAATGCATGGTCCTTTCGTTTTTCTTGCGATTATAAAGCTTCACTTCACCGCGATCGGCATAAGTTAAAATCCGGACACCGTCCCATTTTACCTGCGCGATCCACTCTTCACCCGTTGGAATGGCTGCGCTCTTCACGGGCTCCATTGGTAAAATAGGCTCCATACTGATCACTCCGTTTTTTGGATAATACATAGTTTGAGCCAAAAGAATCGAAAATATAGAGAAAATACAGGGGGCGGGCATTGGTGGGCGTGGAAGAAGTCGTCGTTGATGGCAAGAGGATTGCCATTACTCATCCCGACCTTATGATTTGGGAATCGCAGGGGATTTCAAAGCTTGACTACATACACTATTTAGTCCGTGTATCGGGCTACATGATTCAACATGCAAGGGACAGGCTGCTCATGTTGTGGCTCTACCCGCATGGAATAGCCGGAAAGAGAATCGAGAAAAGGTCTGTTCCTGCATCGGCACCGGAATGGGTTAGCCGGGTTTACTATAAAAATAAGGAACGGATCTTGCTAAACGATACGGCAACCTTGGTGTGGGCCGCGAATTACGGTGCTCTGGAATTTCACGTTCCGTTCGACCGCTATGATAAAACCGATTTTCCTATGGAAATGGTAACGGCTTTTATTGCCGAATATTTCAGAGAGCAAATGCCGGAGCAGATTACGCTTGAAAGAGTCGTTTCGAAAAGAGGCAGCAAGCTGTATTTCGATTACTTGCAGCTGTGGAGAGGAAGAACCATGCCTGTCGTATACTCCCCGCGAGCTAGGCCACACGCAACGGTTGCAACCCCGTTAACATGGCCGGAGCTGGCGGAAGGGATTCAGCCTTCGGACTATACGATGTTGAATATAGCGGGAAGAATAAGCGAAAAAGGGGATTTGTTTCAGCAGCTGACTGCCAACAAGCAGAATCAATCCCTTCATGAAATTTTAGCGTTTATTGAAAGAAACAAGGGATAAGGCCATCCTTCTCTCGGATGGCCTTTAAAGCAGGTTATTTCTGTACGACCGCCATCATGGGGTAAAAGTCGGTCGTCATTAAGCCCGCAGCAACGGCGGGGTCCTCCGCGATTAGTTTTGTGACTTGATCCGCATTCTCCACCTCAATTACGGCAAGTCCATGAGGATCATCCGGTTTTTTCAACCGGACCGAAGACGAGAGCAATCCCTTGATTCTGCTGTTCCGTCCAATAGGCAATATGCTGGTGCATAATCCCTCTCTCTTCTGCCGTCATATCCAGATGAAACGTTGCTCTTGGCGGTGTAGACCATAACATGAAGTGCATCTTCTGAAGCCTCCAATACCTTAAAGTTGTCG
The DNA here is from genome assembly GCF_004000805.1 of Paenibacillus glycanilyticus NBRC 16618. GTDB lineage: Bacteria > Bacillota > Bacilli > Paenibacillales > Paenibacillaceae > Pristimantibacillus > Pristimantibacillus glycanilyticus. Next base: position 75,433 of record NZ_BILY01000034.1, on the reverse strand, counting down.
TTTATAACTCAATCATACTTCTTTAGAATATTTCCTCAATCCCTCTTGGGAATTCAACACCGTTTTCTTCGTGCAAGAAGATTAAATCCTAGCGAATCGGGTATTTGAACGTAAGGTTCTTATACGGCTAGGAGGAATGATCATGGATAATAAGAAGACGGAGCAATTAAAGAAATACACCGTTAACAACGAAGGTATGCAAGACTTGACCACCAACCAGGGGTTAAAAATGGCTGAAGACGAGTTCTCCTTAAAGGCGGGGCAACGCGGCCCTACACTTTTGGAGGATTTTCACTTTCGCGAGAAAATGACGCACTTCGATCATGAGCGCATTCCCGAGCGGATCGTTCATGCCCGCGGCGTAGGCGCTCACGGTTTTTTCCAGCTTTACGAATCCTTAGAGGAGTTCACCAAGGCCGATTTTCTTACGGATCCATCTAAAATTACGCCTGTATTCGTGCGTTTTTCCACGGTGCAAGGATCAAGAGGATCGAGCGATACCGTTCGGGACGTACGCGGGTTCGCGACCAAGTTTTATACGGATGAAGGCAACTACGATTTGGTGGGCAACAACATGCCTGTTTTCTTTATTCAGGATGCCATCAAGTTTCCCGATTTCGTCCATGCCGTTAAGCCCGAACCGCATAACGAAATCCCGCAAGGGGCCAGCGCGCATGATACGTTCTGGGATTTTGTCGGGCAAAATCCGGAGACGGCCCACATGGTGATGTGGGTCATGAGCGATCGGGCCATTCCGCGCAGCCTTCGCATGATGGAGGGCTTTGGCGTGCATACCTTCCGCCTCGTGAACGCGGCAGGACGATCTCATTTCGTCAAATTCCATTGGAAGCCCGTCTTGGGGATTCATTCCTTGGTTTGGGATGAAGCTCAGCAAATCGCGGGCAAAAATCCGGATTTCCATCGGGAGGATTTATATGAGGCGATCGAAAAAGGCCAATATCCCGAGTGGGAGCTTGGCTTGCAGCTTATTCCGGAAGAGGATGAGCATAAGTTCGATTTTGATCTGCTGGACCCCACCAAGTTGTGGCCCGAAGAGGAAATTCCGGTGAAACGGGTCGGTAAAATGACCTTGAACCAAAATGTCAGCAATTTCTTCGCGGAGACGGAGCAGGTGGCCTTCCACCCCGGTCATGTCGTGCCCGGTATCGATTTCTCGAACGATCCCCTTTTGCAAGGGCGGTTATTCTCCTATACCGATACACAACTATCCCGGCTAGGCGGTCCCAACTTCCACCAAATTCCGATCAACCGGCCCGTTTGCCCGTTCCATAACAATCAATGAGACGGCATGCATCAGATGAGCATTCATCAGGGACAAACCAGCTATCATCGGAACGGATTAAACGTCAATCAGCCGGCGCCGGTTCCCGAAGAGCATGGCGGTTATGCGCATTATCAAGAGCGAATTGACGGCCGCAAAATCAGAGGACGCAGCGAAAGCTTCCTGGACTTTTTTTCGCAAGCGAAGCTTTTCTACAATAGTCTGGCCCCTTATGAGCAAGAGCATGTCAAGAAGGCATTCAGCTTTGAGCTTGGCAAATGCAAATCCGATCTCGTAAAAGCAAACGCTATCGCCCTGTTAAATCATGTCGACCGCAGCTTGGCGCAAGAGGTGGCGGACCAAATCGGAGCCCCTCTTCCCGATGAGAACCGGGAAGTGAAATCCGACAAAAAATCACCCGCCCTCAGCATGGCCGATACCGTCCTTCTCCCCGATACGAAAAAAGTCGCCATCGTGCGGGTTGGCGATCCTGATGTGGAGCGGTTCGCCGATTGGACAACGGCTCTAACGGAAAAGAACGTTAATTTTACGATTGTTGGCCATAAGCTCCATGACTTGCCTAACCCGCTGAAAGTAACGGCAACTTTCGAGACGACGGACCCTACTCTCTTCGATGCCGTTTTATTGGTAAGCAGCGAGTCTACGATTCCCGCGCCTGCCTTGGCATTCATCGAAACGGCATATAAGCACTATAAACCGTTGGCGCTGGCTCTCAGCGATCATCAAGCGTTAGCGTCGGCAAGGGTGCGATTAGACGAGGCTGGCGTGTACGATTTAGCTCATTCCACGATTGAGGCTTTCATTAACGGAATCGCACAAGGCCGTTTCTGGAAACGACAGCTGTAAGTCAATCTATAAGCGGAACGCATTACAAAAACCCGGTCTGAATGACCGGGTTTTACTGTATGACAATATGCAATATCCGAGCTTAAATCTGTGCTTCCACGCCATGATCCGGAACGACGGAAGCCGGCTTTACTAATGCTTTCTTCTCCCAGACCCTGCTTCTCCAGCGAAGCAGCATCATAACTCCGCGCAGCCATTCGTCCACGGTAAAGGCAATCCATACGCCAAGCAGGCCAATCCCGAAATGAACCCCGAGCAAATAAGCAAGCGGTACCGAGACTCCCCACATGGAGACAACGCCCGCTAATACAGGGAACCGTGCATCCCCGGCGGCACGCAGCGAGTTGATGATGACCATATTAAAGGTGCGGCCGGGTTCAAGTATGATGGAAAGCAAAAAGATGCTCGCCCCGGCAGCAATGATTTCAGGGTCCTTTGTAAACAGCCCGATCAGCTCATGCCGGAATATCGCGGCCGTGCCAACAACAGCCAGCGTTAACAGGAAGCTGATTCGTACGCTTTTCATCAGTCGCCGGTAAGCTTCCTTCATTTCTCCCGCACCGACCATTTGTCCGACGATGATCTCCGTACCCATCCCAATGGCCAGAGCCAGCGCCATAAAATAGTTCGATACGTTCATGACGTACACATGCGTGTTTAACGCAGTGATGCCAATCATATTGACGAAACCAATGATCATCAGGTATTGCGACTGGTAAGAGAGATGCTCCCCTGCCGCGGGCAAGCCGATGCTCAGGATTTGTTTTGCGTAAGAAGCTTTCCAGCGCACGTAATCCTTCCGTTGAATCGGTACGGCAATTCGGCGGTACAACAGGATAAAGAGAACAACGATGCCAAGCAATCGGCTTACGACCGTTGATATAGCCGCCCCCGTAACTCCCCACTCCGGGAAGCCCAGGTTGCCGAAGATAAGCAGATAATTCCCTCCCATATGGAGGAGGTTGACGCCTAGAGTTACAAACATAACGCTCTTCGTATTTCCCGTTGAACGGATAACCGACGAGACCGCGTAGGAAAGCGCCTCGACCCAAATAAATCCGCCGATAATCTTTAAGTAGTGGTTCGCGATTCCGATTTGTTCGGGGTTTAAGTGTAACATCCGCAGAAGCGACTCCCCAAAACATACGATAACAATGCTGACGACGATTCCGAAGATCAGATTCATCGAGATCGCCATTGCCGAAATACGGCTCGCCTCTTTCGCCCGCCGGGCGCCGATATACTGGGATACCGCAACGCTGGTGCCAATGCCGACAAAGCCGAACATCATAATGCAAAAATAAATGATTTCGTTGGCTAAGCCTACTGCGCCCGTTGCCTTGTCGGAGATGCGGCTTAACATAAACACGTCAACCGTGCCCAGCAGCATCCGCAGTACGGAGTCTACGAAGATAGGCCAGGTTACGGCATAAAGACTAAGCTTTTTCCAAGATGGAGTATGGTCTGATAAAGTCACGTTTACAAGCTCCCACTATGTTTATTCTCTGTCGCCTTCCCTAGTGTAGCGCTCGCAACTTCATACGTCTATGGGGGAAATAATGCTTAATCAAAAGCAAAGGCGCCCAATCGATCGGGCGCCAGGTCATGATTATTATTGAGCGGTCCAGCCTCCGTCAACTGCCGGAGACGCAAGATCGTTCAATCATCGGTTTCTTTAGAGTTAAGCTTCTATTTGTTTCATCTCAGCGCGTTTTGCGTCAAGTTCTTTATTAATATTGTCAACGTCCTTATCAGACAGCGGATAGAACTGCATCACAATCATTGAAACAATGGCGAGAACAGCAGGTATCCAAATAGCCGTCATATTAATCCCTGAAAGGGCGTGAGCTGTCTGGTGCGCAGCATCTCCATTAAATCCATACGCTGCAAGGAACCATAATGGAACAGCACCTCCTAGAGTAAAGCCAATCTTGAAGAAGAGCCCCATAATCGCATTGATGATAGCAGCATTGCGCTTACCAGACTTCAATTCGCCATATGAAACCACTTCGGGAACAAGCGCCCACATGAAGCCAGTCGCTGAGGACAAGCCCCACTGCTTGATGAAAGTCGAAACGTAGGCCAACCAAAGTTGATCGTGCATACCATCGAGACTCCAAATCCAAGTCAGGATTTCGCCGACAACAAACATACCGAGGAAGAGCTGGAAAAAGCCTTTTTTGCCGAAGGTTTTCTTGAGTTTTGGCCAGAATACAGTAAAAGCGATGCCAGGTATGGAGGCAATTAGCCCTACAGCACCCATCCAATCGGAATGATCGACAGTATATTGATAGAAAAACCCATTAACCGTATTCATGAAAAACATAAATGTAAATGCCAACATGAAGAAAATGCCCAGGATAATCAAAGGCTTATTATTTTTAAACTCAACAAAGAAATCATAGACTTTGACTTGTGCCGATTGTTCGGCGTTGGCGACAACGCGTTCTTTCGTAAACTTGTAGCAGAGGAAAAGCGCAATGGCGCCAATAACCATATAAACGGCATAAACGCCAAACCATGCATGATCTGCTGAAGGATCAGTATACGTCCCCATGTTCAGCTTTAATCCAAACAGACCCGTGTCTTTAAGTGAACGATCTTTAGGCGCCACCATTTGAACAAACATGGGGAATAGAGTATAAACAAGAAGATTGGCAACATTTGCAAGCGTCATGCGAGTCGTTGTAATTTGGTCAACAGATTCAGGGTTACGGGTCAATGAGGCGTTCAGCGAGCCGTAAGGAATATTAACGACGGAATATACCAAGTCGAGCAACAAATAGGTAATGAAGATAAAAGGAACAGAACCACGGACGCCGGGAATAGGCGCAAACAGCAGCGCACCCAAGATAACCAGCGGAATACCGGCACGAAGTAACCAGGGACGGTATTTACCTGCTCTTGATGAGCGTTTATCGACATAAGTCCCGACCATCGGGTCCCATAATACATTGACGATACGGACAAAGAGGAAGATAAATCCCGCAGTTGCCGTACCGATCGCATTGACAGTCGTCAGAAAGAGGGCCAGAAAGCCTCCGACGGTACCAAAAACAAGATTTTGAGCAAAATCTCCGAAGCCGTAGCCCATACGTTCAATAAGATTGAGCTTGTGATACTCTTCCTGCTGAACAACCTGTGTGTTATCACTCATGATGAATGCTCCTTTACTTTCTCCATTAAACATTTGAGGATCTTAGCTGTAGGGACGTGTTGATTGCAGCCTCTGAAGCCCATTCTACGAAACCTAATAAAAGCCCTTACATTTTCGAGAATTCATATAAAGTTCAGGCAAATAAAATAAAAAAAAATTCTTATATAAAATACCCGTCCTATGCTCCGTTATACCCGCCCTGCTGATGTTATTGTCCCTTATCTTTGTTTGTTTATTAAATAAACAAAGATATCGCTTATTATCCATAATCGCCTTCAATTTGGCAACCACTAAAAATATACAATTACCGATATAACAGCAAGTTTAAGGGCCATCCTCTGCGGATGGCCCCTACTTAGCATGTTCATTATAAGCCTGACAGGAGTCTGGTTCTTGCCACAACCGGATAGTGGTCCGACGGATATCCTCCGTTTACTTGGCAGCGCTCAACCTGCACCGACAACCATTCGAATTCGGCAGAAGCAAAAATATAATCGATCGGTTCTCCGTCATCGCCACCTTTGAAGTCATGCGCCGTTAAACCGGGTTTTCCTTTGATCCGGGAGTATGCATCCGTCAAATCGCTTTTTGTGCCATCCGTCTCGATCTCGCCACGCAAGAAGCGTATCGGGAACTCATCCGGATACGAGTTGAAATCCCCTGCAAGCAATACGGGAAGCCCATCCAAAGCGCGCTGCTTGGCTATGTGTTCTCCTATTACCTGGATCCCACGGTCTTTCGCTTCCTGGCTATGGTGGTCTAAATGAGTATTGTAAAAATAGAATGAATGGCCGGATTTTCGGTGAAGGAAACAAGTCCAAGTACAGATTCGCGGAAACGCGCTTCCCCAACTAACGGAAGCTTTCAATTCCGGTGTTTCCGACAGCCAAAACTGTCCGTTGTCTTGCATGATTAGCTCGTCGCGGTTATAAAAAATGGCATTGTGCTCGTTTTCATGTTCGCCGAACCGCCCCTGCCCGACCCAATCGTATTCCTTCAAACGGGTCTCCAAATCTTTGAGCATCGAGTGATAGCCTTCTTGAGTGCCGATAAGCATGGGATGATGTTTTTCGATAACGGAGGCCGCTCGGTCGATCCGTTCCGGCCAATAATTAGATCCGTCTTTGATTTCCGGATAGCGCAGATTAAAAGTCATGATAGTGAGTTCCAACATGCCTGCATCCCTCTTTTCTATCATTTCCATGCCGCTTACACTTTTGTCATCCTGCGTATTACTTGATATTACTTGGTATTACTTAGTATTACCGAATGTTACCTGGTATTACTTATGACCCTCGTCACACAAAGTAATACCACATCCGTCCTGCTAGCTCCACGCCTCGATATCCTCATCGTCAATTTCCTCTTGGCCCGTGGGTTGTTCTTCTTCATAGACGTCAGCTCTTGCTGCTTCTACAGGATGCTCGGTCTCCTCTACAGCAGCCGCCGCTTGTTGGGGAACCAACAAGTCTTGTCTGTGAATACCTGTCCGCTCCATCGGGATAAACATCTGCAAATTCCGGACGCCATGCTGCATGATTTCGTTCTCCACGAGATAACGAAGGGAATCCATCAGGTTCGTCTGCATGTTCAACCATGCCATGACATGCGGATCCTCATTCTTCCTCGTCTTCAAGCTAATGTTATCGCCCGCCAGCTTTGTCTTCTTCATCGCCATCACCTGCTTGCTCAGTTAGATTACGCGGGCTGCTCCGCTTTATTTTTCAGCGCCTCGTAAATTTTGCCGCGTACAAAAGCATCCAATCCTGTCGCATTGAGCTCTACAGCGAATTCGGCCGGAATATAGAACAGCTTAATTTCGCGCACGTCGCACAGCTCCTTTAAGTAGGGATACAATATCGTCTGCATGAGAATGCTGCCGCCTCCGTAAACGCAGATCAAGTCAACTTCGTTACGCGCTTTGGTCAATTGCTTCTTTACATGCTGGACGATCTGTTTAACCTGACTCTCCAGCGGTCTCCGGAGTGTCTTAAGCGCCCTTGCATGATACTTATGCTTCGGATTCTTGAGCACATCGCTGAAGAACTGCCTCGGACTGTCCGGAAGATGAATCAGACGGTTAAACTCCTGAAGCGCTTCTTCAATCGCATAGCCCGCTCCATGATGGCTGCCATGCACGAATTGCCGCAAGAACCGGTTGCCCTCCGTAATGGGATACTCCGTCGATCCGTCACCAATATCGACATGGAGAATCCTTTTATCTTTGAAGAAACTCCCATTGAATTTCTTCTCCATTCCGTATGAAGCAGCAAATTCGGCAAAAATCTCGCCTTCCCGCCAATTGCCAGAAGCGTCCTTTTGCAAAGTAAAAATAACTGGCGTTGCTTCCGGAACGACTTTCACGAAAGGAAATAAGATGTTAACCGATACCCGGAGAATGCCGAGGTGTACCGTCACGTGATGCCTTCCCGAAGTGAACCGCTTCTCGAACTTCGCGGAGGTCTCATCCGTATGCTGCGTAACCGGCAGCGCCGTCGCCATGTCAACCTCGATGTCGAGCTGGGCCGGGATATGCTTCTCCTCCTCATAGGCTTTTTGTACCGCGACCGCCGCGATTTGCGCCAGTGTGTTCACAACAGGCAAATCCATCTCGCTCTTGGAGTCGATGCCGATCTGGATATTATCGAGAATTTCACCGCTCTCCAGAGCAAACTTCCCTATGTAATACATGCCCGGCTGCGCAGACGGTGAGTCGATGGTCACAACCAACTGGTCCTGCAGGTTCTTAATGAAGCCCTCCGGCGCTTGCTCCTCCCGCCACGGAAGCTCGTCCACTCTACAATTCACATTGGGCTGCTGAATAAGTTTGCCGTCAATCATCAAATCATGCTCGCTATTCCCGTTATCGTTACCTACAAAGAAGTGATAGTTCATCGCTACATCCTCCTATCAATAGGTTTGCATGCCTTGGTATTACTTTGCCATACCAGGTGTTAGCGGGCATCATGCCATAGTCCTACGATAGATTAGGTTTCTCTCATTGTAATTTGTCGAACGCTCCTCATAAATAACGATACGGCGAAATCAAAAGCCACTTCCGGATCACGAATGGGCGGCCCGCCAGGCATCAAGCTGCTTTTGCACCTCGGCCCGCACCTCGTCGATACCCGCCTGCCGAAGCTCCTGATTAAAATTCGGCAGTACCGAATCCACATCCACGCTGCCCGTCATCAGGCTGGAAAAGTATTTCTCCCAGACCATCTGGATGTTCTGCATCTGGATGGGCATTCGCGACAAATCCGGAGTAAAACCCAGCGTACTCGATACAACCGCTTCCTTGTTGCTGGCACGGAATTGATTCCATTTGTCCAAGGGATCCGGGTATTCTCCGCCCATGGTCTTCAGGATGAACCAATTGCCTTGGGTGTACTGCACGCCTCCATAGCTTGGCTGCGCGTCCGGAATTGGATTGCCGTTCTTGTCCTTGGGCGGAATGGGTACTACCTGTCCATTACGATCGAGGTTGTAGTGCACGCCTTCGATCCCGAAATTGAACAGATTGCGCACCTCGGGATCCGTGTTCAGCAGATTGAGAAACTTTACGGCCTCGACGGGATGCTTCGTTTCCGCGCTGATCGCCATAATTCCACCTCGAATGGATTCCGTCGTGATCAATGCCGGGGTTACCGGGTAAGCCACCAGCTTGTAACCGCGATCCTTGCTCCAGCTATTTTCCGCCAGAGGTCCTCCCCCCGCAGCTTTCCAGAAGACCAGCGCGCCCCGCTTCAGTCCTTCGGTTTCCCGCATGGCCGCATCCTCATTGATATAACCCTCCACATAGTAGCGCCGAAGCAGGTCCAGCACTTTCCGGGCTTCGTCGGTTTCGAAAATATTCACAACCGGGGAATCCGGATCCAGAACATTCCTCATGAGCGGCAGCGTTTTATCCGATACGTATTCATAACCGTCCAAGGCAAAGAAGTTTTGAGATTCCTTATCGAGCTCCATTGGCAGATAAACCGGTTCCTTCTCCTTGATCATCCGTAACAGCGGTTCGAGGGAAGCCAGCGTTGTGTACTTCGAGATATCAATATGGTACTTCTTCACTAACGCATCCGGGTACATCCACTGGTCGCGCACGGCTAATTCTTTATTGGTTGGCACGCCGTAGATACCGCCGTCTTCCATTCGTACGCCTTGCCAGAAAATAGGGTCGATAGCGTCGTACATATCCTTCCCCACTTTCGACAGATAGTCGTTCAGCCTCAGCCAAGCGCCGCGCTGCGCGTAACTGGCGTACTCCGGCGCAAAAGCGATGTCGAAGGGAGTTCCTGCCGACACGAGGGTATTCAGACGCTCCTCGTACTCTTGCCAGCCTACTTTGATATACGTGATGGTAACGCCGATTTTCCTGGTCAGAATCTCGTTGATCCTGTCGTTGACCATCTTAAGGTCCTTGTCAGGATCGCCAATCGTGTAATAGATCAAATTCACCGTGTTGCCCGCTACTTCGGCATTCTCTTCGTTGCCGGATGCAGAGAAACAGCCGGATATAGACAGCGTCAGCATGATGACGAGCACGAAGGATGCAAGGAGACGGCTCAATTTCCGTTGTTCCCGCATGGCATCGTTATTCCTTTCTCCGCAAATCGGAGGGCGACTTGCCGAAATAAGCATGGAAATGAGAATAGAAATAGTTCAGGTTGGGATATCCGACGGAAAGCGCGATGCTGATAATTTTCTCGTCCGTGGACTGTATGCGTTCCTGAGCGCGAAGCATTCGGTAAGCCATTAAATATTCCGAGAACTTCTTTTTTGTCTCCTTGAGGAAAAGCTGTCCGAGATACGTTCCGTTCATGCGAAAACGTTCCGCAACCGACTTCAAGCTGAGGTTCTGGGAATACTCCGCCTTGACGATGAGCAGAATGCGATTCGTCAGCTTGGACAAGCTGTCATAACGTACGCCGAGTACCGGGTCTATATCCAGATCGCTGCGATCCGTATCGGCCAGCTTACCGTTCAGATCTTCGACGATAATCTTCTCGACCAGCTGCTGCAGCTTCGAGCGATCTACGGGTTTGAGCAGGTAATCCTTAGCCCCACAGCGAATCGCCTCCAGGGCATACTGGAACTCGCCATAGCCGCTCATAATAATATATTTCGAGGGAAGGCGCAGCTCGTTAAGCTTGTGGATGGCATCATAACCGCGCTGCTTGCCGATGCATACATCGAAAATCGCCAAATCCGGCAAAATTTCCACGGCCTTCGAAATCGCACCCTCATAGGTCTCGCTCGTCTCGATGCGGCCAAAGCCGTATTTCTCCCAATCCAGCGTTCGCTTCATTCCTTCCAAAATCTGCGGTTCGTCATCCACGATTAGCAGCTTGTACATCGTTCGTCGCCTCCTTGGATAGGATTACGGTTATTTTAACGCCGGCTTCCTCGTTATTGTCGATCGTCATGGAGAAGCCTTTCCCATAGAAAAAGCGCAGCCGGGTATACACGTTACGCAGACCGATGCTGTCCACCGGGGCGTCATCGCCTCTGGAAATCTTTTGCCTGATTTCGGACAAATGCTTCCCGGAAATCCAGTTGCCATTGTCCACGATCTCCAGCACGAAGCGTGACTCTTCCTCCCAGCCGTTTACGATAAGAAGGTTAAACTCGCTCTCCGGATGAAAGCCATGAATGAAAAAGTTTTCTGCCAGCGGCTGCATCCAAAATTTTACGGTAGGCAAGGAGATTAATGCGGGTTCCACATTAAATTGATAATAAAACCGGTCCGGATATTTGAACTCCATAATTTTTAAGTATTTTTGAAGCAAGTTTAACTCGCTGCCAAGCGAAATGATATTCTCGTTTTTTACGATATCGCGGTACAGGGCGCCCAAGGTGGCGATGGCGTCGGAGGTATGGTCGGCGCTGTTCACCAAGGCGGAGGAACGGATCACCTCAAGCGTATTGTACAAAAAGTGAGGATTGATCTGATGCTGAAGCGCTTTCATTTCAGTCTCCTGCTGCTTGAGTTTTAGCAGGTAATTGGTGCGGATATGACGGTCGAGCTGACGGATCATATCGTCCAATTCCCGGGCGATCATGCCGTATTCGTTCCTTCGGTAGCGGGCCGGGTTAACCGGCGTAAAATCCGCCGTTTTCACGCGTCCGATGGACACGATAATCCGACGCAGGAAGTTCGCGTCTTCGCGCAGATTGTAAACGATGAGCAACAGGACGCAGATCATGGCGGCCAGTACGATGAGAAACACGATAAGCAGCACGTTTGCTTTTTGACGGATCAGCGAGGCCAAATCCACGGTGCTGACGAACCGATAATCGAACTCGCTCGAATGAAACGACACGAAATAGGCTCGGTCCAGGAATCCCGTCGATAGAAAGCCATGCGTGCGTCCATCCGCCACGATCCGGCGAATCAGCTCCTCCGAGCTGCGGCCGTTGCCGGCGATGAGATACACGTCTCCGGAATCGCTGACTGCAGCAGCCTCATCCAAATGGTAATTTTGCACCGTTTTAAAAATACGCTCGCTGCTAACCAGGAATCGGAATTCGCCCAGCTGACGGGAGATTTGGTTCGGATCCGACAGCTTTTTGTGATAGACGAATCCTTTTTGAATCGTCTCGCGAAACGTTTCGTCGGAGTTTGGCAGACGGAATAGATAACTCGTATTGCCGTTATTATCGAAGCTCACCACGTTGCCCTCTTGCTCGGTATGCAGGCTGATTTGCGTGATGTCTCCCTTTCCCCCGTTGCTTAAGAAGGATTTCATATCGTCGGGAAAAGAGACAAGCGGCCGGTTATATTGACTGCCCTGCAGCCTGCTCGTCAGATAGCCCTCCGCGTTATTTCCCAAGAAGCTGCGAATGTCGGACACCAGACCGCTGTTGGAATACACTCGCTGCATAAACGCTTCGATACGGTCGGCATCGTACTGGAGGCTGTTTTCCACCCGAGAGAATGCACCTGTGGCCTCGTTTCTGGAATTCCCCACCCATTGGTCCAGCAGTACCGCGCAGGTGAGCGCGCCGAGCGCAAGGCCGATGAATACCACAAATACCGCATATGCAATGAACTTGCCGCGATAGATCTTGATTTGCATAAATGAACGCATGCGGCATCTCCTTTGCAATAGGCTTTTGCCCTACCCCACCGCTCAAACATATAACGTTGTTATTGATAAAAGCAATCCTAAATTTCGTGCCAGAAAACCCGAACGGCAATCTCCGTTCGGGTTTTTCGGATGTTGATGACAGACAAAACTTATTTGAAATACGAATCGACTTGCTCTTGGGCGGCCTTCATAATCGCATCCATGCCAGCGGCCTTTAGTTCCGACACAATCTTCGGTACCATTTTCTCCGGATCGGAAGCGCCTGTCAGCAGCTCATACCGGTATTTGTCCCATACCGCTTTCGTATTGGCCACTTCGGTGCTCAGCTTGCTGATGTCCAGCGCAAAGCCCAAGTTCGTGGAGGAAGTCGCCTGATCGTTCAGCTTGCGGACTTGATCCCACTGATCTACCGGAGCGCCTTTCGTTACGGCCAGGTCGAAGAACGTCCCTTGCGTATAAGCGGCAAGCGGCCATGTATCGGACTTGCGCTCAATCACTTTCTCGCCATCCACGTTGTCGTAATCGACGCCCAGCTCGCCGAAGGCCAGCATATTGCGCAGCTTCGGATCCGTATTAACCAGCTGCAAATATTTCAACGCTTCTTTCTTATATTTCGAGTTGGCCGAGATCGCGTTCAGAGAGCCTTGAATCGTACTTGTCGTATAAATCGGGCCAAAGATCTGAAACATGTCGTACTTCTCGACACCCTCCGTGATCTGCCAGCTCGCTTCCGCACCCGGGAAGGCCTGCGCCGCGAAGAAAGGACGGGCTTTGTCTGCCTCCGTTTTCGTTGGTGCGTCCGGATTGATAATACCGTCTTGGTACCATTGGTGCAGCTGCTTGAGTCCCTCCATGATGTCCGGCTGCTCCAGTACGGAGACAACCTTGCGGGAAGCATCATCGACTTTCACGCCGATCGGCGGCAGGCCAAGCGTCATATCGTCGTAGCCGTTGAAAAATCCGTTAAACCCGTCACCTTGGGTAAGCGACAGCGGGTAGAAGCTTTTGCCTTCGCCAGCCTTCATATCGTGGAACGGTTTGTCGAGGTCCTTCAACGTCTTGATGCTAGCCGTGTCGATGCCGTATTTCTGCACGTATTTGTCGTCGAACACCCAATATTGGGTCAAAGACGAGTCTTTGTACGTCGGCACGGAGTAGATTTTCCCTCCGATTTTTGTTCCATCCCACACCTTCTGAGGAATCAGCTTGTAGAGATCCGGCGTATCGCTTTGCACCAGGTCGGTCAGGTCGGCGAACGCGCCCATCGTCACTTGCTGGCTATACTTGGAGTTATTCGTAAACATGATGTCGAACGGTTCGCCGGTATTTACGATCGTATTGATCTTCGTATCCCAGTCGCCCCAGCTTGCTACCTTAATGTCGATTTTCACGCCGATCTTCTCGGCCGTGTAATCGTTCATCGCGGCAATCGCTTTATCGAAGTTGGCGGGAGTCTGTCCGCCGATCGTCCACCATACCAGCGTAGGCACATCGCCCGAATCAGCAGGCTTGCTCGTTTCCGTCTGCGCGCTTGCCGCCTGATTGGTGTTCGAAGGCTTGTTGGTGCTTGAATCCGAATTGGAATTGGAATTCGAGTTGCCGCAGCCTGCAAGAGCGGTTGTCAAAAGCGCTACGGCGCTGATAGCAAGCCATTTTTTCTTCGTCCTTTTCATGTACATTTCCTCCCTTTAATATAGCCCTCTTCATTCCCACCGTCTGCATTTGCGCGGTGGATATCATAAACCGGACGAATCCGAGTTTATTTCGAGTTAACCTTTCAGAATTAACCTTTCACGGCGCCTACCGTCAGACCGGAAATAAAGTATTTCTGGAAGAACGGGTAAGCAACGGCAACGGGAACCACGATGACGATGGCAACGGCCATCCGCGCGGATTCCTTCGGCATGGTTGCGACAAGCTCCGCATAACTGATGCCCATGCTGGAAGCATTTTTCGCCAGGGCGTCCACGTTGGTCATCAAGCTGTTCAAGAGCGCCTGCAGCGAGTACAAGTTCTGGTTATCAATGTACAGCATGGATTGGAACCAGTCGTTCCAATAGGCGAAGCAGAGGAACAATCCAATGGTCGCCAGAACCGGCAGCGAGATCGGCAACACGATCGAGAAGTAAATGCGCAATTGGCTCGAGCCGTCGATTTCGGCGGATTCGATCAGCGCGTCTGGAATCGTGCTTCGGAAGAAGGTTTTGCAAATGATCACGTTGAAGGAGGAGACAGCCAGCGGCAGAATAAGCGCCCACACCGTATCCTTCAGGCCCAGCATATTGGAATTGATATAGTAGCTGGACACCAAACCTCCGTTAAATACCATCGGAATGAATACGATCCAGGTCAGAAGCCCCTTCAGCTTGTAATTCGGCCGGGAAAGGACGTACCCCATAGACGTTGTAAGCATCACGCCAATTACGGTACCGAGGGCGGTAACGAGCACGGAGATGCCAAGCGCCTTCGTGATCATCGTCCCTTGCTGCGCGATATAGCGATAAGCATCGCCGGAGAATGCCGTCGGGAAAAGATGATACCCGCTGCTGCGAATAGAATCTTCGCTGGTCAGCGATATGGACAACACCACAAGGACAGGTATAAGGCAAAGCAGCGCCAATACGATAAAAATCAGATGGAAAACAACGTTCGTGCCGGTTCGGATCCGGTTGAACTTGTCCAGACCCGTGTCGAATTTCGCTCTTGCTGACATTCCCGCTTCCCCCTTTACATCATTGCGCTCTCTCGGTCTACGAGACGAACAACCCAGTTGGCAATCAGAATGGTCACGCAGCCCATTACGGATTGCAAGAATGCAGAAGCCGATGCCATGCCGAGCGTTGCGGACTTGAGTTGCTTATACACAAGAACGTCAATTGTAGTCGCTACATTGAACAATGAATTGGAATCCCGCGGCACTTGGAAGAACAAACCGAAGTCGGTGTAGAAGATGCGGCCTACGGCCAAGATGAACATCATCACGATAACCAGCTTCATAAGCGGAAGCGTAAGGTAGCGCGCTTGCTGCCATTTGGACGCTCCGTCGATGACGGCAGCCTCGTAATACGTGCTGTCGATGCCGGCAATGGTCGCCAAGTAGACTACCATGCCGTAGCCTAGACCCTTCCATACGTTCATGAATACCAGGAAGTACGGCCAATACTTCGGCTCCATATACCAGTTCACCGGGTCGTTGCCGAGGACGGCCAGGAATTGATTGGCGATCCCTTTATCGAAGCTTAGAAACGCCCATACAATAGCGGAAACCACGACCCAAGAAAGGAAATACGGCAAGAACATCAACGTCTGATAGATTTTCCCGGCCTTGCCGCTATGCAGTTGACCGATCATCAAGGCCAACGTGACGGGTACCGCAATGCTCAGCACGATGAAAATCAGATTGTAGCCCAGCGTATTGCGGATTACGACCCAGGCATCGTTCGACTTGAACAGGAACTCGAAATTTTTAAAGCCGGTCCAATCGCTGTTGATGATGTTGCTCAGGAAACCGCCGTGAATCTTGAAATCTTTGAAGGCAATAATAAGGCCGAACATTGGCAAGAAACAAAACAAGATATACCAGATCGTTGTTGGTAAGGCCAGAAACGTCAGTTCCGTATCCTGTGTGCGCCAGCGTGTTCGCAAGCTTTTTCGCCCGCTCTTCATGTCCATGTTCGCCACTCCTTACGTTTGTTTGCATTCAGCATGTACACGCTTTAGCTCAAGCCCTTGGTAAGCGCATTCATTAAACAGTGCTGATCCAACTATTTGATGTCATTTTATAGAAAACCGCCTGCTCAGTTCCAGACTAAAAACATGAGACTACAGTCAACAAACGTTAGATTTTCGCCTTCAGCGAAGAAACCTGGGAGCATTTTTTAGGAGTAGCCTTCTAATGGCAACATAGCAAAAGGGGCTTTCTCTGAAATAGAGAAAGCCCCTTTTTAAGTCATACTTTCCTTTGCTAACATTTCTTTCTGGATCGAAAAAACCCGGATTCCATTGTAATATGGATACTTCCGTTCCCCTCTAAAATTTTCTCATTCAGATATGCTCTGAAGGCTTTTAAATTATCGCCCTTCAGATAATCTCTTGCGTTCATAGGCGTTGAAGTCATGTAATCAATGAGAGGCTCCGCCTCATCTACCTCCATGTAATCTTCATACCGCAGCAAATCAATGACCGGGAAGTGGGACGACAAAATCTCCTTTCCCGTTTCCAAATGGAATCTCTCCATAACATCATCCAGCACTCGAAGGTCCGGGTCGAATGCCCTCGCGAGCTGCTCCATTTCTTGAAGATGGGCTTTGCTCATGGTAGAGGTATAGAGCATGCCGTCCTTCTTAAGAACCCTATGGCATTCGGACAGCGCTTGCTCGATATCCAACACATGATAAAGCATGTGATTCGCAATAACCACATCGAACTCGCCATCGTGGAACGGAATGGATTGCGCATCGGCGACAAGAAAGGCAAAATTGCCGCTGATGTCTCTTACATTGGCGCGAGCGGCCTCCAACATGCCCGGGGATATATCGGTAAGCATGATGCTCCAGGATGGCGGTATCCTATCCCTATTTCGGCTCCACAAGGCGGCATCTCCGCAGCCGAGTTCCAATATTTTTAGATTTGGTTCCGAGCCGAGCTGATCGAAGAACCATCGGTGCCATCCCATTTTATTGGCGCTGAAGGTATCGTACAACTGGATTCTAGCCTGTAACCGGAGGGCGTTTCGGTATTGCTCTCCCCAATCTTTCTCGGTATGAATCGTCTGAATGATTTCGAACAAGCTATCCCATTCCGTTTTCGCTTGGTGTTTCCCCAGCACATCAAGTGTCTCATCGATTGCTTTGGATACATATTGCATGTGGGCAACTTTTTTTTGGATCACTTCCTTTTGCAACATAAGCGAGCTTCTTGAATCCTGCTCGAGAAATGAGCCCTCATGAATGATATGCTTTATTTCGGCAAGACTCAGACCGATATATTTGAGCACATGAATTTTTTGCAACCGAACTAAGTCCTCTTTACCGTACATTCGGACAGAAGCATGGTTAACATACGATGGCTTCAGCAACCCGATCTGGTCATAATACCGCAGGGTTCGGATAGTCAATCCCGTCCGTTTCGCAATCTGTCCAGTCGTCCAATATTCTTTATCTTCACGCGCTGGCATCTACAAGATCCTCCATTGTAACGATTGTTATCTTGATTATACAAATGACATCAAAAAAGGAGTACCTCCCCCCCCTGGGATGAACTCCTCTTTTATCCTGCTATAACCTCTCCTACGCGATTCGAGGAATATCTCTTAGATCACTATAAATGATTTTCCCCAATCCTTGTGCGACGCTCACCATCTCATCGGCGCCTTGGGAGGGACCTCCGATTCGAAGAACCGCATCGCAATGTTTCAAGAGCCGAACGGAGGATGGATGAAATATGCGATTAAAAATATCGTCTCCGATCTGCCGTGAACCTGCCTTCTCGATTAATGGAAGTGCATACCACTCGCCAAGCACAGGCAAATGGCCCGCCTCATATACCTGTAGCGCGATATCGTTCATCAATTCGATGTTGCGGCGAATCAAATCCGGATCGTCTCCCGTTCCCGAACGATAAGGGCCTGCAATAAGGATATGCTGCTGTCTTAAAACAGGGTCAAGCAGCCGATTAATTTGAGCGTATTGCAGCAGCATAATCGTTTTTCCGTCTTTGATCTCTCCTGTTTTTATCATATCGAGCGCCTGCTGGAAAGGATATTCCAGCACTTCAATGTTTTCCTGCTCCTCCTTGACTCCTCCGCCCTCTCCAATTTTCATGACTGGCGAATATTCCGCGACGAAAAAATGCAAAATTTCCGTTACGGACCCTGGCGACATGTAGGCTTCGCCGATTTTTTGCACGTTAGCTACCCTGTAACCGGTCTCCTCTTCGGTCTCCCGGCGAATGCTGTCTTCCGCGCTTTCCTTATCTAACAAACCTGCGCAAGCTTCGATTAATAACCCCGTCTCGTTTCCGTTCACGTAAGTCGGGATCCGGAACTGCCGCGTCAAAATAACCGTCTGCTTATCCCGATTATAGAGCAAGATCGTTGCACCGTTTCCACGGTCGTATGATTCCCTGGACTGACTATTCCAGGAACCATCCCTTGCTTCGCTCATGTAAGTAATTTTCTTAAGCACATACCAGTTATCAGACAAAATTTCTTCGTTTACGATTCGGATCTTTGGATTCATCGTATTCCTCCCTCCCGATGAATCTCATTATATCGGGTTACGTAACGTCACCTTCAAGTCCTTTTTTTAATCAAAACTTACCTTCACTTATGATACGGTTCACCGCGGTTAATCTTCACCGCGCGGTAGATCTGCTCGATCAGCACCAGCCGCATCAGCTGGTGCGGCAGCGTCATGCGCCCGAAGCTGAGCTTCTGCTGGGCGCGCTGCAGCACCGCGGGAGCAAGCCCCGTGCTCCCGCCAATGACAAACGCCACGTGGCTTCGCCCATACGTGGCCAGCTTATCGAGCTGGTCCGCGAGATCCTCGCTGGACCAGAGCTCGCCCCCAATCGCGAGCGCGACAACATGGGCGTCCGGCTTCAGCTGCGCCAGAAGCCGTTCCCCTTCCCGCTCGCGTACTTGCGCTTCCTCCGCCGGACTCATTGTCTCCGGCGCCTTCTCGTCAGGCACTTCCGTGAGCGTTAGCTTCACGTACGGCCCGAGCCGCTTGGCATACTCCGCGATGCCTTGCACCAAATATTTTTCCTTAAGCTTGCCAACCGAAGCAATCTGTATATGCATGAATGTTCATCCTTTATGTATAATAACGACCCCAATGGTCTCCATTTAAGCTGCTCTTACGTTCCACGTGGAACTCTTTGCGCTACTTCGCTCCGGCATTAACCAGCAGCTGCTCGATTTTTTTAAACCCTCTCTTGCGGGCATGCTGCAGCGGCGTAACGCCATCGTTGTCGGCCAGATTGACGTCCGCCCCATGCTCGATCAGCAGCTTTACCGTCTCTACCTGCCGCTCATTACCGTTATTGAGAATAATGGCTTCGAGCAATGCTGTCCAACCGAGATTATTGACATGATTCACATTCGTATCCGTTCGCTCTAGCAGCTCCCGAACAACCTCGACATAACCATGTTCCGAGGCCGGGATAATGGCAATGCCTCCGTAACGGTTCGTTATCTTCGTATCCGCTCCGGCATCAATCGTAAGCCTCAGAATGTCCAAATACCCTTCTGCCCCGGCATACAAGAATGGAGAATTCAGCATCTCATCCCGTAAATTCACATCCGCTCCCGCTTCAGTCAGCACCTCTGCCACCGCGTAATCCTTATTGTAGGTCGCGATCATAAGAGGGGTGCGTCCCTTCGCATCCTGAACATCCAGGTTTGCGCCGTCTTGAATCAGTTGGCGGACTTTATCGGCTTCTCCATCCTCCGAGGCTTGAAGCAGCTGTTCATCAATCGTTCCCATTAAGCGTACACTCTCCTCTTCTTGAATATGACGGTCGCCTCCGGCACCGTTATCGCATCCTTGAAGCAACAGGAGGCATGCAAGCATCCATTTCTTCATAGGGTATCCCCCTTGCACGGCCATCCCAGCCTTATGAAAAAAGCGCCCCCGCACCTATGCGGCAAGCGCCTCAAACGAATTTCTCTTCCTATACCACCAAAAACTCGGCGGCTGCCTCACTGCAAAGATCGCAGCTGCGAGGCGGATCCCAATCCGCAAATTCCGTTTCCTTCAAATCGACAATATCCGGCGCATCCTCGTATTCGTCAACAAATTTATCAATTGCCAGCTCTACATGCTGCTTGCACACACAATACATTCGAATTTCGCTTCCTCTTCAAAGTTGTTTATTATACAGCTAGCATAGCAAACAAGCCTGCCGATGTGAAGTAATCCGGCCAATTCTCCCTTTCATTTCCTTCCCCCGGCCATCACGCTATAATGATTACAAGTCTATGCGAAGAAGGAGAATATCCCGTGTTTATTGCTATTGCCCTGTTCGTAATTGCCGGCCTGGCCGAGATTGGCGGCGGTTATCTGGTCTGGTTATGGCTTCGCGAAGCAAAGCCGCTCTGGTACGGCATCGTAGGCGGCATAATCCTGATTGCGTACGGCGTTATTCCCACCCTACAGAATTTCCCCTCTTTTGGCCGCGTCTATGCTGCTTATGGAGGAGTCTTTATCATTCTGGCCGTTCTTTGGGGATGGCTCATCGATAAAAAAGCTCCCGATCTGTACGACTGGATCGGTGCCGCCGTCTGCATCATCGGCGTTGCCATCATGCTCTACGCTCCACGCGGCAGCTAACACGCAAAATACCAAAGCCGCACGGGCATCCACTTTGCCCGTGCGGCTTCTTATGTTACGGTTGGCTAATTCGAATACTGCCGCTGTCCGTGCGAACCTTGATAACTTCTCCCGATGTTCCTTGTTGATCCGGTTTATGAATGGATCCCGAATCGGAATCCAGATCATACATTCCGCCGTACGAAGAAGGGATCTCGATTCTTACGCTGCCGGAGTCGCTCTTCACGTCTACGCCGGTTGTATCGTCCTTCACCATGCGGATACTGCCGGAATCGGAACGTACAACAGCCTTTCCGTTCAGATGATCGATCGTAATGCTGCCGGAGTCGGACGAAGCCTTCAGCTCTGCTCCAACAGTCCCCGCATGAATGCTTCCCGAATCGGACTTGATCGACAAGCTGCTGCCTTTAAAGCTCTCTAGTTTAATGCTTCCGGAATCGGACTTCAGCGACAACGTGCCGCCCTCGAAGCTGCCAAGCCGGATGCTTCCCGAATCGGTCTCCACCTGGCTGTCAGCCGCTTTTGCGCCATCTACTCTCACGGAACCCGAATCGCTCTTTACCTTCAACGATTCAAGAGACGACATGGCTTCTTCGGTCAGCGACACGGTTATGACCTGCTTATCGTTCCAGCCGGAGAAATCGAACAATCCGAAATGCCACTTCTCCTTCAACCGAAGATCAAGCTTTCCGTTCTCGACTCTTGCGTTCTTGATCTGATCGATAACCTCCGACTTTGCTTTGCCTTCGACATGAATCGAGTTGCTTCCGTCCGTGCTTGGAACAAAATCCACTTCCAGTCCAAGGCTGTCGGATGTAAGGCTAAGCTCCTGCATTTTATCCTCGAGCTGCAAAGTATGGGCATATTCCTTGCTCTTCACTCCGCCGAATTGATATTGCAACAACGCCATTATTCCGATCGCCACAAGGACCACTCCTATCGTATTTCTAACCCATCGTCTATTCATAGTTGATTTCTCTCCCTCTCTGCTCTTGCTTCTTGAATATAGTTTACGCCAGCGGAGATTTGCCAGAAACCTTCCAGAGGATGGCTCGAGGGTTAGACTTTAGTCGGGGAATGGCGCAACGCACAAAAAAAGCCGTGCCAACCGTTTCCCGTCAGCACAGCTTCCTTACGCTTATTCATCCTTCGTTTTCTCCGCCAGCTTGAACGATGCCGTCTTCAGCTTGCCGTCACGGTAGAAGGTCACTTTGATCTCATCGCCGATATGCTTCGTCTGGTACAAGTATTGGCGCAGCTCCAAGGTGCTGCTAATGCTTTTCTCGTCCAGCTTCACGATCACATCGTTCAGCTTCATGCCCGCGTCCTTCGCCGGTCCTACCGCTTCAAGCACGATAACCCCATTGAACACTTCATCTGGGAGATTCAGCTCGGGCAGATCGGATTCCTCGCTTCCCGAAGCTGCGCCGGCACCCTGGTCAGTCTTTCCGTCGCTGCCAGCCGCCTGCTCCTCCTGCTGCTTTTGCGCGAAATACTGCTCCAGGTCTACCGTGTAGACGCCAAGATAAGGGCGAGATACATAACCCTTCTCCATTAAGCTGTCGATAATAGGCATCGCGTTATCAATCGGAATCGCAAAGCCTAATCCCTCAACGCCTACCTCGGCAATCTTCATGCTGTTAATGCCAACAACCTTGCCGTCCATATCAATCAGGGGTCCGCCGCTGTTGCCTTCGTTAATCGAGACGTTAACCTGAATGACTTCCTGCTGCCAGTCGTACACCCCATCCTCGTTCAAGGATACCGGCACGACCCGGTGCGTCTTGCTTACAATCCCCATCGACAGCGAATCGCCAAGTCCAAGCGGATTGCCAATCGCAAGAACGAATTCAGCTGGCTGCAGCTTCGACGAATTGCCGATCTCCGCTGCCGTCTTAATGTCTTTGCCGTCCATCTCGAGCACCGCCAGATCCGTAATCTGGTCGCTGCCAACGATCTTCGCTTCACGCTTCTCGCCGTTCACGAGCATAACCTTCACCGACTCGGCGCCTGCAATGACATGATGATTCGTAATAATGTAGGCCTTGCCGTCCTTCAGCTTGAAGATAACGCCGGAGCCAACGCCTACCTCCTGCTTCGAACCCTGAATCTGTCCTTCCTCTCCGCTGCCTGCTTGTTCCTGGGTGCCGTCACCGGGAGCAAGCCCATAAGGAACCGTCTGTTCATTAATAACGCTGACTACCGCCGGCCGCACCTTAGCCGAAGCTTGAATCGTTCGTTGCTCCAGCGAGGCGCTTCCGGATGCTGATACACTTGCCGCATGCGAGCCCGGACCGATGCCCCCGCCGCCAAAGACAAGCACAAACAACAATACCGCTGCCACCGCGCTGGTGAAAGAAGCAACAAATGCGATTCGGACATTCGACCAGTTACGCATTCCCTTTTTATTGGAGAAGGCAAATTCATCCTTCGAAGAAGTGGAACGAGCACGTCTTGATACTTTGGTCGAGTAGAAATCGTCATCAAATATTCCCATCGTTACCGCTCCTTTCGATGCTTATGCTTGCCTTTGAAAATGTACAAAAACTATTTTTACAATCTAAGAATGTTTTCGGAAGATTAGACTACAATAATAATAGATTCACTTGCGCACTCCTCCATCATAACGAAAAAGGAGCGAACCGTATCTATGAAAACAAAACCATTCTCCCCATGGGAGCAAGTAGAGATTGCAGCTAAACTGGCCGATCTGAAGGATGATCATTACCGTACCGTCCTTACCCTAAGCGCTATGCTTGAGCTGCTTGTGGACAAGGGTCTGATCACCCGCGAAGAGCTGACCGCTAAAGCGGACAGCCTGGACAACCAGCTGGAGTCCTTTATTTCCGCCTCACTTCATCCCATGCCGTAGGCCGGTCATGATACGTCGGGCGCAGCGGATTCTCGTTCTGCTTGAAGAAGATTCCGTTATCCTCCATAACGTTCCGAACCGTCAGCATAGCCAGATCCATCAGATTATGGTCCAGACTGAGATGGGCCAGATACACCCGCTTCGTCCGGTCCGTCAGCAGCTCGCATAATGCCTCCCCGGCGGCAACATTCGATAAGTGCCCGACATCGCTTAGAATGCGGCGCTTAATGTTCCACGGGTAACGGCCCATGCGAAGCATCTCCGTATCGTGATTGGATTCAAGCACAAGCACGTCCGAATCGATAATCGCCTGCTTCACTTTGTCGCTCATATAACCAAGGTCGGTCGCAAGACTCAGCTTTTCCCCGTTATCGACAAACGTATAGCCGACCGGCTCCGCCGCGTCATGCGAGATCGGGTAGGAGCAGACCTCCATCGTGCCGAACCTGAGCGACTCGCCCGTCTCCATAATGACCCGCTTCTCCGGCTCAATGGTGCCGACATGACGCTCCATTCCGCCCCAGGTTCCTTCATTCGCAAAGATCGGCAGCTCGTATTTGCGGGCGAATGCGCCCAGTCCTTTAATATGGTCGGAATGCTCATGCGTAACGAACAACGCGGACAGCTGATGGCCGGACACACCTTGCTCGCGCATAAGCTCCTCTATTTTTTTCATGCTGAGGCCGGCATCCACCAGCACCATTTTATCCCCGTTGCTTACTATCGTTGCATTGCCCGTAGATCCGCTTCCCAGTACTGTAAACGTAAGTCCCATCGCTTTACTTCTATCCTTTCCCCTGCTCCCATGAACACTAAAACCATTCTATCCATCCGCCGCAACGCATCGCCCATCAAGCTACCGGACGCGGTCCAGCGGTACTTCTTCCTTCACCTGCGCAACTTCCCCGTTAATCGCATGAATATAATACTCGTTCCCGTCCTCCAGCAGCACCCGGTAATAAGGCGCCGCCACCTGCGTCTCCGTATCAAACATCTGACCATGGTAGCCAAGCTGGATGTCGGTAATAACCGCGCCGTCCGGCAGGTTCCGTTCTATAAAAGGAGCCATGGCCTTCGAAGCCGGTAATACCGTCTGTTCCTTGGCTTCGCCCGGGCCCGTCAGATCTACCCGCACTTGGCGGAAGCCGGTTATTTTCTGATTGCTGTAATAGAGCTCCAGCTTTACGTCAAACATAGGACGGTTATCCGCCATACGGTACAGCACATAGACGCCGTCCCTTGTCATTGCCGGATCGAACTTATACTTGTCCAGGTCGACAATCTGGCTGCCCAGCGTCTTGACGAGATCCTTCTCGGAAAAAATAATCCGGCTGTCGACAGGCGTCGCAAGCTTTGTCTCCGGCAGACCTTCTAGGTTGCCGCTGCGCAGCATATACGTTAAATCCCGCAGCTTCGGGGTTTCGACCGGCAGATTGGCGGTCAGCTCAATCCCCTTCTGTTTCATGAAGGCGTAGGTCTCGCTCGGAAGCTCTGCTGTATTCTTGTTGGCGTTCAGCTGCTCGCCGACGTTCGACCATACCTGATAGCCGAGCAAAATATTGAGCAGCAGAAACGAAATAATAAGCACGCTTTTGGCCCTGCCCCAATCCACCTGATCTTCCGCCTCCGTTCGTTACGGCTTATTGCTTGCTTTCTTTACCCGGCTCGATTGAATTTTGCAGCGGATCGGAGCCTCCGAACAGGCTGTTGCCGTCCCTCTCTGCGGTCTCATGTCCCGAAGCTTCCTTTCCGCCTTTATCCTTGCCGGTTCCTTCATCCGAATCATGGGTGGAGCTCGGGCTGTCCTTTATTTCCTGAGGAACAAAGCCTGCCGGATACGCCTCGGTGAGTGCCTCCTGCGCACCGTCCTCGAGCTGGACCGCCCATATCGGAATAAACTTTAATTCATTGTTTTCAAGCGGTTCGGCTTTAAGAGCCGGGAACAGCCGGACAACCTCCGAACGGCGGTCATAATGGTCCAGCGCGCTGCGCAGCTGGGCGCCGCCCGGCAGCCATCTGGCTTCCCTCGTCTTCGACCGGCTGGCAAGCGTAATGAGAGAACGGCTGTACTCCGTTACGACTCCCTGCTGCAGCGTAAGCCGCATGCTGCCGTACTCGAAGTCTTTGGTCTCGATCACCGGGTAGTTATCGACATACTGCTGGAACTCTACGTATTTACCCGTCTTGCCCTCTAGATTTATTCCCGGGTTAACGAAACGGTGAACTCCGTCCCATCCGCCATGATCGTTAATAAATTCAATTGAAGCAAAAACATTCTCGCTAAGCGGATTTTCCTCGCTCTGCGAGGCGGCGGGGTTGGTATAAATCATCCATTTACCCTTCTGCTCGATCTGCAGTCCCCTCTTGCCGTCCGTGAAAATCTGCGAACCGCTTCGGTCGTAGAGTGCCTTCGTCGTGGCCGTATCGAAGAACAGATTCTGCTGCATGAGCTCGGAAGAGTAGGCCTCATAAGAGAAGACCATCTCAACCGATTGAATCGGCTGCTTCGGCAAATAGATGCCATCCGACGTCATCTGGTACTTCGGCTGATACTCGCCGAAGCCGACATAGTCCTGTACGTCGCGGACGGTAAGGTCAGCCTGGGTAGACTCGTATACCTTTTGCCCGTCGGCGCTGAAGAAGAATGTCCGGACTTCCTCGGAATCGGTCGCCTTGAAGATCCAGATCCGGTCGATCGTCTCGCCAAGGAACAGCAAATCCCCCTGCACCTTAAGCAGCTTCTTCAAGAGCTCTACCGGAATGCCGTTCTGGAAGCGCAGCTCAACGCCGATATCGTTCTTCCTTACTTCATCCCAATTAAGCACGTTGGCCGGATTGCGCTGGAAGCCCTTGAACTCGCGGCCCTGAATCCGGTCTTTCAGAATCATATTGTAGAACGTAGACCCCGGGTACAGCACGGTATGCTCATTACCGCCGAAGTGGAGGACAATCTCCTCCGGAAAAATGACGTTTTCCGCATTTGATTTTTTGCCAAGCGGATCGGCATTGATGTAATCCTGTCCCGTCTTCACCGTTGCGCCAAGACCCGGCATGCTGTACGCGAGGAAGTACGATTGAATCAAGCTGAGGGCGACAAGCATAACGAGCAGGAGCGTCTTCGCTTTCTCCATCATGCTGTCTCACCTTCCTCTTGCAGCGCCGGCAGCGTAAAGGTAACCGTCGTGCCGTCGTTCAGCTCGGACTTAAGTGAGATCGTGCCGCCATGCGCTTTAACGATTTCCCGGGCAATGGATAAACCAAGCCCTGTGCCGCCCATGTTACGCGAGCGGGCCTTGTCCACCCGGTAAAAACGGTCGAAAATACGCGATAAATCCTTCTTCGGAATACCGATACCCGTATCCTTTACGCTAATCGCAATCGTAGCGGCGTCCTGCTTATGGGCGCTAAGTTCAATTGCTCCGCCCTCAAGCGTATATTTGATGGCGTTCGATATTAAATTATCGAGAACCTGGTCAATCTGGTCGCGGTCAAGCCATGCCGATTTGAGATCGCGGTCTACGATAATCGTTGCCAGGATCGACTTCTGGCGAAGCTGGAAGGAAAAACGATCCGTCACTTCGTCCAGCATCTCGTGAATGTTAGTCTTCCGCCGCCGCAGCGGCGCCTGATTGGAATCAAGGCGCGATAAGTGCAGAAGGTCCGTAACCAGGCGGATCATCCGCTCCGTCTCGTTGCGGATAACGCCAACGAACCGCTCGGACAGCTCGCGCTCATCCAGCGCCCCGTCATTCAGCGCCTCCGCGTAGCTCTTGATCGTGGTGAGCGGCGTGCGCAGCTCATGCGAGACGTTCGCGACGAATTGGCGCCGCGACTGCTCGAGCTTTTCCTGCTCCGTCACATCCTGCAGGACGGCAATCGTACCCGTAATCCCTTTGTCCCGGCGGTGAATCGGCGTAAAGGTGACGCGGAGAACCCCCTCTTCGTCATCCATCTCGGCTTCTTCTTCGCCGCGCGGCAATATGACCGTCTGCTCCCGGCCGTTCTGCAGCTCTTGGTATTTCTGCTCCGGCATGCCAAGCAGCTGTGGCAGACTGCAGCCTTCGCAGGTGCGCACGTCAAGCATCTCCTGCGAGCGGCGGTTCCAGACGATCACTTTGCCGTTCTCGTCGGCCGCGATTACTCCGTCACTCATATTCGACAGAATGGAGGCGAGCTTCTCGTTCTCCTCTTCGTTGACCGAGAGCGCCTCCTTCAGCCGAATGGTCATGTCGTTAAAGGCCAAGCTTAGCCGCCCGATTTCATCGTCCCCAAGCACCGGCACCTGCAGATCAAACTTTCCGTCCGCCACGGCTGCCGCCTGACGCGTCAGTCCCTGAATCGGGCTCGTAATCGTATGGGCCAGCAGGATGCCCAGAATCCCGGTAAGACCAAGCGCGATAAGCGTGCCGGAGAAAAAGATCTGGTTCACCCGGTTCACCGTATCGTACAGGCTGTCCATGGACGCCAGCATATAGACCGCGCCAACAACCTTGTCGTTATCGTTGTACGTAACGGGAAGGGCGATAATTTTTTTGCGAATGCCGTTTTCGTCGATAATCTCTTCTTCGTTATCGGAGATGCCCGTTAACGCGCGGCTTACCGCGAGAGACGTATTTTTCTTCCCGATGTACGATTCCGGCACCTGCAGGGAGGTCGCAACAACCCGCCCGCTGCCGTCGAGCACTTGCACCTCCGTCCCGCTTATGCTGAACAGATTGCGGACCACAAGGCTCAAATCCTCCGTGCTGCTCGTATCGGTCTCGCTATCGCTATTCGGCTTTTCGGACAATTCCTTTGCCGCCAGCTTCGAGAGAATATCGGCCTGCTCCTTCAGATTCGTCGTGAAGTTGTCGGTCAATGACGCCTTGACCGTACTGATAAAGTACACGCCAATGAGCTGCATCGCGACAAGGATGAGCAGGAGATAAATAATGACCAGCTTAACTTGAATGGTGCGAAAAAACCTCCGCCCGCTCATGCGTAGCCGAGCCCTCCGGACTTCGGATTGCGCATCATGTAACCAAGGCCGCGGCGGGTCATAATATATTCCGGACGGCTTGGATCATCTTCAATCTTCTCGCGAAGACGGCGGATCGTGACATCCACGGTACGCACATCGCCGAAATACTCAAAGCCCCAGACCGCCTGCAGCAAATGCTCGCGCGTCATTACTTTGCCGCTGTTGCGCGCCATGTAATAGACTAGCTCATATTCGCGGTGGGTCAGATCAAGCGGCTCGCCGTCCTTATAGACGACATACATATCGGTATCAATAAACAGGTTAAACAGTTTAAGACCCTGCTTCTCGTCCGCTGCACCTTGACCGTTGTCGCCGGCGTTTGCGTTGTCGGTCGAAGAAGCCGCGGCTTCCGAGGTTTTCTGCTGCCTGCGCAAATGGGCTTTGACACGGGCCAGCAGCTCCCGCGTGCTGAACGGCTTCGTTACGTAATCATCGGCGCCAAGCTCAAGGCCCAGCACCTTATCTATTTCCGTATCCTTTGCTGTCAGCATGATGATTGGCATATGCAGACGCGTGCGCACCTCGCGGCAGACGTCCATGCCATCCTTCACCGGCAGCATCAAATCAAGTAGAATCAGGTCCGGCTGCTCTTCGAACGCGAGGCGTACCGCCTCGCCGCCGTCAAATGCGCAAATGACCTGATGCCCTTCTTTCTCCAAGTTGAATTTCAATATATCTGCAATGGGCTGTTCGTCGTCGACCACTAAAATTTTCCCGTGCATCGTTACACCCGCCTGTCGCTCGTCCTATTTTTACTCTTTTATTTTAACATAGTGCGTCGTCAAGTTCCCAATTAAAGTTCGTTCAGCCCTTTTCCAATAAAACTCATAATTCGTACTCAGAGACGTGTTTCGTTCCGACAGCTTCAGGGTAAAAAAAGGTAAAAAGAAGACTGCCCTCATAAGGACAGCCTTCTTGTGAAAGAAAATAGATTATAAGTACTTTAACGGATTTTGCAGTACGCCGTTTTTCGTAATTTCGAAATGCAGATGCACGCCGGTCGATTCGCCGGTACTGCCCATAATGCCGATACTGTCGCCTTTTTCGACAATCTGGCCTTTCTTCACGCCGATGGACTTCAGATGTCCGTACAACGTTTTGTAACCATTCTTATGATTAATGATAATGCAATTGCCATAGCCGGTCTTCTGGCCAACAAACTCAACAACACCGTTATCCGGTGCCATGATGGTCTTGCCGCCCGTCATGTCGATGCCTTTATGCATCCGTCCCCAGCGCTGACCATACTTGCTCGACAGCGACCAGCCGGATACAGGAGATGCAAAATGGCCTGTACCTTCGCCAAGAATAACCTTAGTTCCCCGGATGATAACCTCGGCTACCGGCTTCACGACAACCTGACTATCTACGAGCTCTTCCGTCATAACCTTACCGTTCTGCTTCACAACCCGGTATGTAAGAGTCTTCTTGCCGCTCTTGCCTTCCGTCAGCACCTTCGACTCGCCAAGCTTCATGGAGTCGCTCTTGCGGATCTCGACGGGAGCATCGTAAGTAATCGTTTCGGATTGGCGTTCTTCCGTCTTTACCGTCAACTCCGGCTGCAGCACGGTCAGATCCAGGACATCGCCTTCCTTGATCATATCCTGCTCAATCCAGCCGTTGTTATCATAAATCACTTGTTCGGAAATATTGAACTTATCGGCAATGCATCCGATGCAATCGCCTTTTTGTACCGTATACTTCGTTGGTTTGACGCTGCCCTTCACAAGCTTCAGGTACAGCTCGTTAGCGTCCATAATCTTGTTTGGATCCACTTCTACTTCGTCCGTCTTAACCTCTTCAACGAATTTAACGCCCGTCAGCTTTTTGCCGCTGGACGATTCCGTCTTTTTCTTCTCAGCTTCCGTCTTGGAGTAAGACAAAGTCTTCACTTCGTTCTGCTTCTTCGCTGCCGCAAGTTGCGGAGCGTATTTGCTCTGCACGCGGTTCAGAATGGCATCCGCGGTTTCCTGATCCTTCACCACACCGGCTACCTTGCCGTCGATAACCAGTTCCACGCCTTCCGCATGCGAGGTTAGCAGACCTTTCAGCTTGCTTAACGTTTCTTCGGTCTCAGGGTCCGCTTTAAAGCCGCTTTCCCCGCTGTACGTAATCTCCCCGGTGTCGAGCACCATGCTGAGCTCCGGATTCGCTTTCTTTACTTCTTCGGTCTGCTGCTGAATTAACTGTTCAACCTCTGCGGGATCGTTGATGGAGCCCACAATATTGCCGTCTTTATATACGTTGTAATAATCGACTGTGTTCGCTTGTACGTATCCGGTACCACCGATACCGGCTGCTGCTAGGACTACCAGCACTCCTGCTGTAAGCATGACAGGTTTTCTCTTCCACATTGGAGTATGTGGTCTCTCTCCTGCCGAAGGAGGCTGCTTCTTGCCTTTCGAGTCTTGCAGATCACTAGGCCGAAAGTACTGGTTTACAAGATTCCAAGTCTTCCGGAAACGATCCTTGGGGCTGAAAACGGTCATGATGGTCTCCTTTTCGCACTTTTCCTGCAATAAAATACGGAATCCGACATAAAAAAAGACGAATGTCCTGTCGGATCACTCGCCTAATACTTTAACATATGGTTAATAAACGCGGCAACCATTCTTGTCAAGAGTCGAAATTAATATTTTTTCAGAATTGCCATCATTTGTTCATACTGGTCTCGGTCCAGATACTGTGCCATCAGCTGCTGGATCTGCGTAAGCTCCTCATCCGTAAGCCCGTTTTCCATGTAGCCGGAGATCGTCTGCATCGCTTCCTGCGGCAGCTTGCTCATGAGCAAACCGAATAATTGATCCTTATCGGCTTCGCTCATCTGGCCCTTCATATTGTTCATATCCTCGGTTGTAATCGCCGTTTCCGTTCCGTCGATCGACGGTGCTTCATCATCGTCCGTCTGGCTGCTGCCCTCCGTCTGACCCGTGCTTGTACCCGCTTCCTCCGATTGACCGGCTGTACCGCTCTCCGCCTTCGAGCCTCCGCCAATGCCGATATCCGTAAGCGGCGCAGTGGATGGCTGGTCGGCAAACGCATCTACCGCAACCTTATCCCCGTCTGCCCCATCCGTGCCCGTCTTCTCGGTATCCTCCGTCTGGACTGGCTCCTCGGCGCCCCACAGCTTGCCCCATACCCCGGACAAAGCCATCGGCTGTACCTCCAGCGGCAGATTATACTGCTTCAGCAGCGTCTGCACATAACTATTAACGATATAGCCGGTTGTCCATATGGAGAGAAAGCTGACAATGAGACCCGCCGCTACGATTTTCGCAATCCATACGGCTGCTTTTACCCACATTTGCGCTCATCCCTTTCCTTCTGTTATCTATCATTATGGTCAAAGAATAGGGGGAGCAAACTATGAAAACGACAAAAAAGGATAGTCCCGGCCATTCCGCCTTGGACTATCCTTTCTTATATACGTTCTATTCGTAGATTGGACGAACGATGTTCGTTTGTTCGCGGTTGCGTCCAACCGAGAAGATCGCAATCGGGATACCTGTCAGCTCGGATACGCGGTTCAGGTAGTTCAGCGTGTTAACCGGAAGATCTTCCAGTGTTTTCGCACCCGTAATATCTTCGCTCCAGCCTGGCATCTCTTCGTATACCGCTTCGCATTCCGCCAGCATCTTGAGGCTTGCCGGATAGTGCTCGATAACTTCGCCGCGGTATTTGTAAGCCGTACAGATCTTCACGGTCTCAAGGCCGCTCAGTACGTCAAGCGAGTTAAGGGACAGACCCGTAATGCCGCTGACACGGCGCGCATGGCGGACAACAACGCTGTCGAACCAGCCCACGCGGCGCGGACGGCCTGTAACCGTACCGTACTCATGTCCTTTGTCGCGGATCAGATCGCCGATTTCGTTAATTTGCTCCGTCGGGAACGGACCGTCGCCAACACGCGTTGTGTAAGCTTTCGCTACGCCGATAACCTGTTGGATCTTCGAAGGACCTACGCCGGAGCCGATGCATACGCCGCCGGCCGACGGGTTGGAAGAAGTAACGAATGGATAAGTACCTTGGTCGATATCAAGCATAACGCCTTGAGCGCCTTCGAACAGTACTTTACGGTTTGCGTCGATCGCGTCGTTCAGAACAACCGAAGTATCCGTTACGTATGGACGAAGCGTCTCCGCGTAGCCTAAGTATTCCGCAATAATGGCTTCGGCATCAAGCGGCTCTCCACCGTATACTTGCTGAATGACTTGGTTTTTCTCGGCTACGAGGCGGCGTGTTTTTTCCGTGAATTCTTCCGCGTCCATAAGGTCGGCGATACGGATACCGTTACGCGCGGCTTTGTCCATGTAGCATGGGCCGATGCCTTTGCGTGTCGTACCGATTTTGTTATCGCCCTTGCGGTCCTCTTCGAGGCCGTCAAGCACGAGATGATAAGGCATAATGACATGGGCGCGGTCACTGATTTTCAGGTTGTCCGTGGAGAAGCCGTTGTCATGAATATAGTTAATTTCGTCAATCAGCGCTTGCGGGTTGATAACCATCCCGTTGCCGATAACGCAAATTTTATTTTGATTGAAAATACCCGATGGAATCATCGTCAATTTATACTTTTTGTTGTCAATGAGAATAGTGTGTCCGGCATTGTTACCACCTTGATAGCGAGCGACGACGTCGGCTCCGTCCGCCAAGTAATCGGTAATTTTGCCTTTCCCTTCGTCTCCCCACTGCGTACCGACAACAACAACCGTAGACATAAACATACCCCCGTCCGGTGATTTTGCACACCGAAAATTACCGTCTTAGCATTAACCGGATCGGTGCTTCTTACTCAAAAATGGTCCGACCGCGTAAAAGACAGCAATAACAGTGTAGCAGTCCCGTATAGAGAAGTCAAACAAAAAACGAACAATTGTACAGTCGCCCATACAATTGTTCGGATATTATACATAACCTTATGATGCCTGCGACGGGTCCTCGTGAGTCCTGTCTAAGCTTACGAATTTATTGAATTGCTTAAGGAAGACCAGCTCGACCGTACCGACCGGGCCGTTACGCTGTTTGGCAAGAATGATCTCGATGATGTTCTTCTTCTCGGATTCCTTGTCGTAGTAATCGTCGCGGTACAAGAACCCTACGATGTCGGCGTCCTGCTCGATCGAACCCGATTCCCGAAGGTCGGACATCATCGGACGCTTGTCCTGACGCTGCTCGACGCCGCGGCTGAGCTGCGACAGGGCGATAACCGGCACTTCCAGCTCACGGGCGATCTGTTTCAGAGTACGCGAAATCTCGGATACTTCCTGCTGACGGTTCTCGCCCGCTTTACCGCGGCCTTGAATGAGCTGCAAGTAATCGATAAGAATCATGCCGAGACCTTTTTCCTTCTTCAGGCGACGGCATTTCGCGCGGATATCGGCAACCGTAATGCCTGGCGTATCATCTATAAATACATTCGCTTCCGACAAGGCGCCAATCGCCATCGTCAGCTTCTCCCAATCGTCGCCCTCGAGCTGACCGGTACGCATCCGCGTCGCGTCTACGTTCGACTCGGCGCAGACCATACGCTGAACCAGCTGCGCCGCGGACATCTCGAGCGAGAAGATCGCGACGGTCTCGCGGGCGCGGACGCCAACGTTCTGGGCAATGTTCAGCGCGAACGCCGTTTTACCTACGGAAGGACGGGCCGCGATAATGATCAAGTCACTCCGCTGGAAGCCGGCCGTCATTTTATCCAAGTCGACGAATCCGGAAGGGATACCGGTTGTTCCGGCACCCTTCTGATTGTAGAGCGTCTCGACCTTCTCGAATACTTCCATCAGAACGTCGCGGATGGAGATAAAGCCGCTGCTTGAACGGCGGTTCGAGATTTCCAGAATCTTACGCTCCGCATCGCTTAGAAGAATACCGACTTCATCCGTGCTTGCGTAACCGTCCGACACGATATTGGTGGCTGTCCGAATTAACCGGCGAAGCATCGACTTCTCTTCCACGATCTGCGCGTAGTAATCGACGTTTGCCGCCGTTGGCACGGCGCTTGCCAGCTTGGCCAAATACGAGACGCCGCCAATCTCTTCGATCAGCTGCCTGTCCTGCAAATAAGCGGTCAGCGTGATCAGATCGACCGGCTGTCCGCTCTCCCCAAGCTCAACCATCGCTTCGTATATATGTTGATGGGGAACGCTATAAAAGTCTTCGCTGCGCAGCCGCTCCATCGCGGTGATCAGCGCCTCCGACTGAAGCAGGATCGCGCCGATTACGGCTTGCTCCGCCTCCAGGTTTTGCGGCGGCACCCGATCAAACATCAGCTCCGTACTACTCATGCTCATGCTTTAGGCTCCCTTCCAATGAATGCTGAATGGCTTCCGATTCCGTTCATGCTACAACGAACAGTGTAGCAGTTGCAGGCCGCCGAAAGCTATGGAAAGTTCCAGCATCGGCCTGTCCGATTGGACAACAATGGCGATGCTCTCACATCGCCATTGTCGTCTTGCTTCTATTACGCTTAATAAGGGCTCTTATTCTTCGGTAACTTGAACGTTAAGCTTCGATTTAACGTCCACATGCAGCTTCACCGGTACTTGGGTAACGCCGAGGGTGCGGATCGCGTCTTCCAGCTCAATTTTGCGTTTGTCGATTTTAACGCCCGCCTGAGCAGCCAGTGCCTCGGCAATTTGCTTGCTTGTAATGGCACCGAACAACCGGCCGCCTTCGCCCGCTTTGGCCTTGATAACAACCTTCAGCTCTTCCAGCTTCTTGCCGAGCTCAACCGCATCCGCTTTTTCCTTCGCTTTGCGTTTCTCTTCCGAAGCATTCTGCACTTCCAGCGTCTTCAGGTTGCCGTCGGACGCCAGCTTCGCCAGTCCTTGCGGCAGCAGGAAGTTGCGTACGTAGCCTTCGGAGAGCTCCTTCACATCGCCTTTTTTACCTTGACCTTTAACGTCTTTCAAGAAAATTACTTTCATTCGAATAACCCCTCTTCCGCTTCAATTTGTGCGAGTACGGTCTTGAGCTTGGCCGCCACTTCCTGCACGGTGCCCTCTAGTTGAGCCGCCGCGTTCGTCAGGTGGCCACCGCCGCCCATCCGTTCCATCACGACTTGTACATTCATATGCCCGAGCGAGCGGGCACTTATGCCGATAAGTCCATCCGGCCTTTCCCCAATAACAAACGAGGCATAGATATCCGTCATGTTAAGCAGCGTATCCGCCGATTGCGCAATGAGCAGCTGAGCCACCTTTCGGCCCGGCTCCGTTACCGCAATCGCCACATGGTCGTAGTATACCTCGGCATGCTTGATAATCTCGGCCTTGCGAACATACTCCTCGAGATCCTCCTTCAGCATCCGCTGAATCATCGTTGAGTCCGCACCGTTGCGGCGCAGGAACGATGCCGCGTCAAACGTGCGGGCGCCCGTCCGGAGCGAGAAGTTCTTCGTATCGACCGTAATGCCTGCCAGAAGCGCGGTTGCCTCGCGTACATCCAGCAGTACCCGGTCGTGAATATACTGCAGCAGCTCGGTGACAAGCTCGCAGGTTGAGGAGGCGTAAGGCTCCATATAGACCAGAATCGCGTTCGAGATAAATTCCTCGCCGCGGCGGTGGTGGTCAACCACTACGATTTTATTCGTCTGCGCCAGGATCCTCGGCTCTTTCACCATCGACGCTTTATGCGTGTCAACCACAACGGCCAGCGTTCGGCTGTCCGTTATGCCTAACGCCTGCTCCGGCGTAATGAACCGCTTCGTGAACTTCTCGTCCTCGCGCAGCATTTCCATCATCTTCTGAATGGCCGGGTTGATACCCTCAAGCACGATATAGGCTTCCTTGCCAAACATCAGAGCCGCTTTCAAAATACCGATAGCCGCGCCTATCGCATCCATATCCGGCATTTTATGACCCATGATGACGACGTTGCCGCTCTCCTTGATCAAATCGCGAAGCGCGTGCGCAACGACGCGGGCGCGGACCCGCGTACGCTTCTCCACCGCATTGGTCTTGCCGCCGTAGAACGACTGGCGCCCGCCAACCTTCACCGACGCCTGGTCGCCGCCGCGTCCAAGTGCAATGTCCAGACTGGACTGCGCCCATTGCCCAAGCTCGACAATGCTTTCCGCTCCGGCTGCGAAGCCGATACTGAGCGTAATCGGGATTTTCTGATCGGCGGTCATCTCCCGAACTTCATCCAGAATGACAAACCGCGACTGCTCCAGCTGTCTCAGCGTCTTCTGATCGGTAATCAGAAGGAACCTGTCCGAGGTTACCCGCTTCAGGTACAGCTGATACCGCTGCGCCCATTCGGTAATTTCGGTCGTCACCTTCGACTGGAGCGAGCTGCGCTGATGGTCGTCCATCCCTTGCGTTACTTCCTCCAGGCTGTCGATCATAACGACGCCCATTGCGAGCTTCTCTTCATCGTAGCGCTTGCTGAGCTGCCAGAGGAGCGTAATGTCCTGTACGTACAAAATCCGCTCCTTTTGCTTGAAGAGCAGCTGGTAGACATGCCCGTCAACCGTCGCTTCAACGGTTCCTTCCTTGTCCTTAACCTGCTGCAGAGCCGGGAACAACTCCGTGAGCGGCATCCCGATCACCGATTCCTCGCCCGCAATTTGCGCAATGTATGGATTATGCCATTCTACCGTACGGTCTTCGTTATACAAAATAACGCCAAACGGAAGCTCGCCGATGACGTCATTGCCGACCTTTTTCACCCGGTAGGATAACGTCCCGAGATAAGACT
This sequence comes from Paenibacillus glycanilyticus NBRC 16618, assembly GCF_004000805.1. Lineage (GTDB taxonomy): Bacteria > Bacillota > Bacilli > Paenibacillales > Paenibacillaceae > Pristimantibacillus > Pristimantibacillus glycanilyticus. The sequence goes on along the minus strand of NZ_BILY01000034.1, from coordinate 38,114 downwards.
TCAAATCCTTGCGGAAAGCCCGCTCCGCAAGAACCGTATAAACAGCCGCGGCTATAGTGAGAAGAAGCGCGATAAGCCCAAGCACCCACCAAAACCAGGTGAGCACGACGGTCATAAGAACCATTAATGCGATAGACCAGACCTGATGCATGCCATGCCATCGCGTGACAAGAAACTTCGGCATTTCCTATTCGCTCCTATTGCTTATGATGATTTCGAAAACGACTTACGGATCGGAAAAGCGGCATCAAGTACGCCAATCAAGCTTAGCGGCGGGAAGATAAGAAGCGGAATTGCGATAATAACCGGGACCGCCTTATTCCATCTCCGCTGATGCGCGATGTAGAAGAAGAATCCGATCGCTTGAATCGTGAACGCATACCGCATAAGCGGCACCACATTCATAAGCGCTACGGAATAGAAGGAACTGCTGGTGCTGTCCGCAAACATCTGCAGGATATAGACGACCAGGTAGTAAAATACCATAATGCGCGGAAGCATCCAGTCTTTTGCCTTAGGCATGGTAGGAATATCCTCGATGGATGATGCCAGCGCCTTGCGTGCGAAATATTGCGTTATGACCGCATACACGAAGGAAATCAGAATGATCGCCTGCGGAATCGATTGGATCATAATCTTGATGATGGATTCCGTATAGTCGCTGTTCCACTCCTTCGGAAGCACATGCTCCGAGTCGAGGTCAGCCACCAAGCTGCGGACAAACTCACCGATCTGATCAATAAACGATTGTTTCAGAACCCCTTCGAAAATAAGCAGCTCCGCCAGCAGACAGAATAGAATCGTCAGCGTCGTCCGCCTTAATATAAACGGTGCTGACGCCTTCTTCCGGTACATCTGCCCCATTACCATAGCGGGGATCAAGAAGAATAACGCGATAATAAGAACCGACGGCCCAAGAATAACGGCCGCGATGATCCATACCGGTACAAGATGCAGTAAAAAGGACCTGGTCGACAGCGTCGTATACAAAATGACGTAAGGCACCATTAGCAGCATAATGGTCAGCATATTAAACACGGGTACTGCCAATGACAAAATTAGAAGCAGAGACGCACCGCTCCATAGAACTGCTTTCATACCGGGCTTACCTTTCAAGCCGTTCACCTCTTGCGCACATAATCAGTAAACAAACATTCAAACTCCATTATATCATAAAAGCAAAATAGATCACGCACATCCTTTAGCGCTTGCCGCCCGTCTATTGCGATCAGGCGCCGGCGGGCTCAGCTTGCCTTCCATGACGCAGCGCCCGCCGCGGTTACTTCAAGCCCCAGCTTGTCCAGCAAGGATAATGGCATAAACGTCCGGGTTCCGATCGAGATCAAATTCGCCTTTACGTCTCCTGCCTCCAACCGATATCCCCGCTCGAGCATGAGCATTCCTTCCGAGGGAGCAAGCTCGGCGCCGCTAATCACGGGAGACGCCTGACTATTGCTACGCTTGGCTATAACTTTATGGGCCGCTTTATCCCATACCAGCCTGTAGCCCTGCTGCTCAAGCGAACGGACATCCACGTACGGCATGCCTTTATAATCGACCACGGCATATTGAAGTGCTCCCCAGCTCAGCAAGCCAGCTCTGCTTTTCACCCTGACGAACTCGCTGCGAACAGGCTGACCGGCCTGGATATCCTTATTCAGCTTGCCGTTATCGAGAACCAGACGGCCTCCAACAAGCACATAACGGATTCCAGCGGATAGCTGCTCCGGATGCTCAACCGTCGAGCGGTCTTTAATCGTCTTGTAATCGAAGATGACGATATCCGCATCCATTCCTTTGGCGAGCCTGCCTTTCTTGCGCAGCGCAGGGGCTTGCTTTTCCAGCCTCTGAGCCGGCATAAGACTCATCTTCGCGAGAGCATCCATTAAAGAAAGGGTATGCTTCTCCCGGACATACCTTCCGATCGTTCTGGCGAATGTTCCGGAAGCACGCGGATGATTATTGTGGCCGGGCTCCAGGATCGCGTCGCTCCCAATCATCACGTAAGGCGCCTTGAGCGCCTTTACGACATCCTGTTCGGGGATAGCGTACGCTACCGCCAGCTTGCCTTCCGCGCGGTACCGGCTGAACGTCTCCTCGGTCAGGCGGTGATTGGTTCCCGCAATCTGCAAGTCACGGAACGTAATCCGGAATCTCGATTGCCAGCCCTCATCGAACCTTGTCGAGTTCAGGAAGGTCCCCCAATAATCGTAGGGATAGACGCAGGCGGTAATATCGAGCCCTTGTTTGCGGACAGCCTCCAGAAGGGAGAGCGACCTTTTCATCGAGAAAGTGCCCCCCGTGCTGTTGATATGATCAATATGGACGGCTGCCCCCGTTCTCCGGGCATAACCGATCAGCTCGTTAAGGGCATCCATATTGGTGCCCGGCTCCTCCATATCGGAATAACGGGCATGAAAGTAGACAGGCACGTTGTAATCATAGGCAAGCTGCATCATCGGCACAATCTCGGCTGCCGTTATACCCGGCACGTATTCAAGGCTGAATGAAATGCCAAGCGCTCCGTTATTGAGTGCCTGCTCCGCCTGCTTGACCATCTCCGCGATCTGTTCCGGCCGGGCGCTGTCATAACGGCTGAGCCCGTATCGGTTGCGGGCTTCCGTGTAGAAGAACGAGGCTCCGAAATGAACCGGCGTCGTGCTTTTTGCATAATAGTTATACCACTCTTTAGGCGTGGAAGTTCCACCGTGCATGGCAATATTGGTCGTGACCCCGTCGGCGATCTTGTTCCAGACCCCCAGCGGGTTCGGATTGTAGGACAGGTTGTCGATAAATCCCGGCGCCACGATAAGACCGGCTGCATTTATGACATGCTTACCCTTTAAAGGCTTAGATGTAACAATCGCAATACGGCTGCCGTTTACGCCGACATTCCAGCCCTTCTTATCCAGCCCGGTTTCGGGATTCATAACTCTGCCGCCGGCAATAACCGTATCGTAGACCGTCTCCGATGCTGCCGCTCCGGATGCCCTGCCGCTGCTCAACATTCCCGTTACCCCGATAACCAACGCAAATAATAAAACAAAAAGACGGTACCGTTTGCGGCCTCCGTCTTTTTGGTGCTCATTCCTATTCATGAAGCCCCTCCTGAAGTCATGCTCGCTTGGCCTATTTTCTCCTACCCTATCTGAAAATATAGCTGCGCAAGCCATGCTTTTTGGAGATGCTGAATGCTCTTCGTTCATAATGGCCAATTGAAACCGGTCAGGCCTCCATCGCAACCGACGGCGAACCCGGAATAAAGGACTGGCAGTAATCGATGATTTCGCTTCTGCGGACGATGCCAATGAAATGGCCGCGGTCGTCCACTACGGGGACAAAGTTCTGAACCTTCGCAAGGGCAATCAAATCCTTCATATCCGCATCAATCCGAACCGAGCGGTTCATCATGCGGAGCGGCACATCCTGCAGCTTCACCTTATTGGCGTTCTCAAAGCTTATGCCCGGCGTGTTCTTCATGTACCAGAGAAGGTCGCCTTCCGTTACCGTCCCCGCATAGCCGCCTTCCTCATTAATAATCGGGACCGCAGAGTAGCGGTGATGCTCCATCTTCTCGAGGGTTTGCCTGAGCGTTGCATCTTGCGTTACCGTAATAACCTCCTGCTTGGGCAGCAGGAAAAACGCAATATTCATCCGTCATTCAACTCCAATCTTTCCTAGTGGCTTCACTATAACATACGTAATGACATATAACTTTTCGGACATGAATACAATCTTCTCGAGAGAGTCGATTATAGAAAGGATGAGATCCGTTCATGTCCAGCGCTTCCTTCGAGCCTGATCGTTCCTCAACAGGTATAGACCCCAAAGTGGCAGGACTGCTTGCTTATTTCCTGGGCTTTATCACCGGTATTATATTCCTGGTCGTGGAGAAACAGAGCCGGTTCGTAAAATTTCATGCCCTTCAGTCTATCGCGATTTCCGTTGTATTCATTGTACTCAATATCGTGCTTGGTTTCATTCCCGTTATCGGCTGGCTTCTTGGTCTGGTTCTGACACCTCTTGGCTTTATTCTATGGATAGCCCTGATGCTGCTTGCCCTGCAGGGCAAGCGCTTCAAGCTGCCGTACATCGGCGACTGGGCGGAACAGCAATCACATAAATTCTGATTAGCTGAGGCAGTACGGGAGCGCAAGGCTTTCGTTACTGCCTTTTTAAATCACCTGCCTATGTGTATGAACCGTTTAAGAATTCAGGAACAAGGTGGCATGACAGTACCGTTTGGCGAGCGAATGAAAATAAGAAGTACGGATCGAGATGACGGCGATGAACAAAATATGGCGCAATGCCTCCGTCTGCTCCTCGCTTAGCCGCGGCAATATTTGCAGGAACGGCTCCGAAGCGCTGTGAAGCATCTGCTCCATAATTGCCTCTCTATCCTTCGCATCCGTATATGGACGAGCCATATCGAACAGCCGGTAGCCGCTCGAGGCAAGCTCTTCATACATGGAAGTATACGCCGCATACAGCTCGAGCGGACCAATCAAGTCGTCTGTTTCGTCTTCCGGTTTATTGAACAGCCGGTCGAACAGCTTCCGTATGGAACCAAAATCGAGACTGGATTTCAGATCTTCGATAATAAACAAGAGCGCTGTCTGATTCAGAGAATATTTCTTGCCGATTTTCGGACAGTCGAAATAAGCCTTGAAATCTCTCTTTACCCAGTTTTGCATCGATGTAATCGACATTTGCGAAAAATTTATCAATCCGCCTAACGCGGATATCTCCTGCAAAGAGAATCCTTTTACCTCGCGTCCTTTAATCAGCTTCACCAGGACAGGCGGAAGCGCCGTCGATAGGAAAGCCGGCAGCGACGATCCGGATTCATAAGCATCACGGTGCGATTGTTTCCAAGCCTGCTGCAGAACCTGTAGGGGACCACAGCAATTTTGGCCTTGCATCGCAAGCAGCAAATCCGCCATCTCTTTGCGGGTAAGCGTAAAAGCTTCCATATCGCTTACCTCCTTATGACATAAAGGGATTGGCTTGATGATTACAAGCTCATCTGAACTTATCATACGCCCCTGTACAGAGCCTTGTAAAGACGAGGTATTTGCCAAAATTGTAATGTTAGCTCCGAATTTTTCGTCATAATGGATGGTATTGCGCCCGTAAAGTAAAATAGCAAGTTTGCATCTGCTAGCTGAAGTTCGTTATAGTAGATCATAGGAACTTATAATATTTGATAAAGGATTGTGAAGAACCCAAATGGACAGTAGTATAGGATTTAATTTGTTTATGATTGCTGTATTAATTGTATTGACCGCCTTCTTCGTTGCTACGGAGTTCGCAATTATCCGCCTTCGCGCAAGCCGAGTGGATCAGCTGGTGCTCGAAGGCAAGAAAAACGCGCTTGCCGTACAACGCGTGACAAGCAACCTTGATGCTTATCTTTCGGCTTGTCAGCTCGGTATTACGATTACCGCCCTCGGACTTGGTTGGTTAGGCGAACCGACCGTTGAACGAATTATCCATCCGTTATTCGAGAAATTGGGCGTAAACAGCGATTTGAATCATATTATTTCCTTTGTTATAGCATTCGTTGCCGTTACATTCCTGCATGTGGTCATGGGTGAACTTGCACCGAAGACATGGGCCATCCAAAAAGCCGAATTTATCAGCTTTGCCGTAGCCAAACCGATTATCTACTTCCACAAGATCATGTACCCGTTCATCTGGGTGCTGAATGGTTCCGCAACAGGCCTGATCCGCATGTTCGGACTGAAGGCTGTAAAAGAGCATGAAGAAGCGCATAGCGAAGAAGAAATTCAGATCATTCTGAACGACAGCTTCCAAAGCGGTAAAATCAATAACACCGAATACGGTTACGTGAGCCGGATCTTCGCCTTTGACGAAATGCTCGCCAAAGAAATCATGGTTCCGCGTACCGATATGATTTGCTTATATACGAATAATTCGATGATGGAGAATATGGACATCATCCGCAAAGAACAGTACACCCGCTTCCCGGTTGCAACGGGCAGCAAAGACAACATCGTTGGCATGATCAACACGAAGCAGCTGTTCCTTGAATTCCAGGAAAACAAAGAATTCAATTTTCAGAAGCTGGTTCATCCGGTCCTGGCCGTTTCCGAGGTTTTGCCGGTTAAGACGCTCCTGAAGCGCATGCAGCAGGAACGCGTTCATATCGCGATTCTGATGGACGAATACGGCGGTACTTCCGGCATGATTACCATCGAAGATATTCTGGAAGAAATCGTCGGCGAGATTCGGGATGAATTCGATACCGATGAACGGAAAGAAATCGAGAAGCTTGCGGATAACTGCTACCTGCTGGACGGTAAAGTCTCGCTTGACCATGTATCCGAAATAACCGGCGTTGCCATCGATCAGGAAGATGTCGACACGGTCGGCGGCTGGCTGTTCACGGAGTTTACCGATCCGAAGCCGGGCAAGGAAATGCACTACGAGAATCTTCGTTTTATCATCCGTGAGGTTGGCAAGCACCGTATTAAGAAAGTCGAGCTTATTATCGAAGAAGAAGCTGACGAGAGCACTCATGAAGCCGAAGTGGAAACGGCGTAAATTATACGATGAACAAAGGGCAGCCCGCGAAACTGCCCTTTTCTTTTTATCCGTTATGCCGTCTGCCTTTCTTTAAATACCTGCTTGAGGAGCGGCGGCGTAATAAGCGTCGTCAAAATAACGACCAGGATAACCGATGTAAAATATTTCTCCGGCAATAATCCCGATTCCAGCCCCGATGCGGCTATAATTAACGCTACCTCGCCCCGCGATACCATTCCCGCTCCAATCGCAATGGAAGACCGGTTATTAAAGCCCGTAAGCCTGGCGCCTAAACCGCCTCCGAGCAGCTTTGTAACGGCCGCAACAATCGTTACAAGCACGATGAAGAGCAACTGCTCCCCTACCCCATCAAAGGTTATGTGCAGCCCGATGCTTACGAAAAAGACCGGCACGAATAACGTATAGGCAATCGGCTCTACCTTGGACTCCACCTGATGCTTGAATGGCGTTTGCGATACGGCAATACCGGCGGCAAATGCCCCGATAATGCCTGCAATCCCCATCTCTTCCGCGAAGTAGGAGAAGGCAAAGCAGATGATCAATGCGGCGCTCATGGCCGTCTCCGTTACCTTCAGCGGCGCAAACCATTTCAGGAATCGCGGCACAAGCAGCCAGCCCACTAGCCCGATAACGACAAAGAATAGTACCTTCTTGCCAATCAAGAGCCCCAGCGATACATCATTAGCCGGTATTAGGAAGCTCATCATGACCGCCAGCAAAATGACAACAAGCACATCATCCACCACTGCAGCACCCAGAATGGTCGTCCCTTCCCTCGACTGCAGCTTATCCATCTCCTTCAACGTCTGTACCGATATGCTTACCGAGGTCGCGCATAAGAGCAGCCCCAGAAACAGCGCCTCGTTGCTTGATAGTCCAAACGCTGCCGCAATCCCGTATCCTCCAACAAAGGGCAATAGGATGCCTCCAACCGCTACAGCAAAGGAGGGCTTCCAATTCCTTCTCAGCTGATCAAGATCCGTTTCGAGACCCGCAATGAACATAAGCAGCAGCACGCCGATTTCCGAGAAATGTCCGATAAAATCATCCGGCTTCACCCATCCCAGTACAGCCGGTCCTATGAGAATGCCTGCAATTAGCTTTCCTAACACGGCCGGCTGTCCGAGCCTGACCGATAACGCGCCAGCCAGCTTGGTTGATACGATAATAATAGCCAAATATAGAATGAACTCCATTTCCGCTCCTTCCTCCTTCTTTTCAGCATAACAAAAGGAGCCTGCTCCTATGCAGACTCCCGGAAATAGACAGAAGGAGCCCGCAGTGGCAGGCTCCTCCAAGGTCATGCTTATTTTATTACTACTACGTGAGAACCACGGAACGGTTCCACTTCTCAGTAAAACTATTTCAAGAACGAGAACAGACCGTTAACGTGAGTCAGGTAACGAACGTTACTTGCCTCTTTCATCAATGTAGCCGCTGTACCTCTCAGCTTCAGCTGGCTTGCACCGATTGTACCGATAGCATCTTTGCGGCCAAGGCTCGCAAGTACGCCGGAGTTAACGAATTGGAACGATTTCATCGGGATACCTTTCGCTTGCGCGAACAGGTTGTAACCGATGCACTCGCCCATTTGCCATGCGATTTGCGCGCTTGGCGGGTACGGACGGCCTTCTGGACCCATAACGAACGCGTTGTCGCCGGCCAGGAAGATATCCGAGTGGGATGTCGATTGCAGGAATTCTGTTACCGAAGCACGGCCACGGTTTACTTCGATGCCACAGTTAGCTACTACAGGGTTGCCTGTAACGCCGCCTGTCCATACGAAAGTATTCGTTTCGATGGAGCTGCCGTCTTTCAGCATAACTTTGTTGCCTTGAACCTCGGTTACCGCTACGCCCATGATCAGGTTAACGCCACGGTTAGTCAGGCTGGATTTCGCGCGCTCAAGAAGATCAGCCGGGAAGCCCATCAGAATAGTTGGACCAGCTTCGATGTTGTACAGGGAGATTTCGCTCTTGTCAACGCCGTACTGTTCACACCATTTTGGAAGCATATCAACGATCTCGCCGATCAGCTCGATGCCTGTCAGGCCGCCGCCGCCAACAACGATTGTTGCGTCTGCTTTGTTTTTCGATTGCGCGTAAGCTGCGATGCGGTTTTGGATATGCGCGCTAACAGCTTTTGCTTCTTCAACCGATTTCAGCGTCAGGCTGTTTTCTTCAAGACCAGGAATGCCGAAGAATGCTGTTTCGCCGCCGAGAGCGACAACCAGCTGGTCGTATCTAACTGTGCCGTTGCCAGCCAGCTTCACTTGTTTTTTCTCCGGATCAATGTTATCTACAGTGTCGATAACCAGGTTGATCGATTTGCCTTTCAGCAGTTTATCCAAAGGAAGAGCTACGTTTCCTTCGTTTACGCCGCTAACAGCCAGACGGTGAAGCTCGGTAATGATTTGGTGGTAAGGAGTTTTGTTGATCAATGTAATTTCAGCTTCTTCAGCCGAAATATATTTGCGAGCTGTCAGTGCGCTAAGAAGACCGCCGTAACCGCCGCCAAGAATTAAAATTTGCTTAGCCATGTTTACCCTCCGCTCTTGTATGATTAACCGTTTTTACGCTCAGCCAATACGTTCAGGAACGATTGGGCGAAACGAAGCGTTGCTTGTACTTGCGGATCCTTCAGCATTTTCAGAATGCCAAAGAGACCAATTGTAGAGTTGTCGGCTTGCGCGCGGTCGCCAGCTTCAACTGCTGCGTTAGCGATGCCTTTAGTCGTGTCTACGATTGGTTTAACGAATTCGCCAAAGCCATGAACCATATCGTTCACAAGAACTTTGTCGTTAGCTACGGTAGTAGCCACATCATAAGCTTTAGTAAGCAGGGTCACCAGTTCTGCCAGTTTTGGCAGGTTTTCCACCAATTGAGTCAGCGATTGCTGAATTTCTGGCTTCAACAGTTGCTCAAGCACGTCCAGTTCACGTACGGAACCGGATTCTTCAGGTAATTTCGTTACGGTTTCAGACATACGAATGCATCCCTCTTTCCATCTGTAATCGATCAATTGATTTACTTGCATAAGCCGTTATTCCACATCTGTCATTTAAAGTGAAATTATTCACAATGAAGACCCAACATCATCGCCGACTTATATGCACGAACTATATCTTATTGTATTCCTCTTCCGCCAAATGATCAATTCCTATTTTATAAAATAAAAGAAAAAAAGCCCATTGGTTTCCCAATAGGCTTTCTTCCAAAAGAACTACTCAGTAGTGTACGGCAGCAAAGCCACAGTACGAGCACGCTTGATAGCAACCGTCAGCAGACGTTGGTATTTCGCGCTAGTTCCAGTTACACGACGTGGCAAGATTTTGCCGCGCTCGCTGATGAACTTTTTGAGCAGATCAGTATCTTTATAGTCAATGTGAGTGATTTTGTTCACAGTGAAGAAACATACTTTACGGCGTTTGTTGCGTCCGCCTTTGCGGCCGCCGAATTTGCGTTCTGGACGCTCTCCGTCTCCGCCTTCTCTTTGCTTGAAGCTCATTCGAACCCATCCTTTCGATTAAAATGGCAAGTCATCTTCTGATATATCGATCGGTCGACCGTCATCCGAGAACGGATCACGGCTGTTGTTGTTGCGTGGAGTACTAGGCTTTCCGCCGCCGCCGTTACCGCCACCATAAGGAGCGTTACCGCCGCCGCCGCCAAAAGATCCTCCGCCGCTGTTGTTATTGCCTCCGGCATAACCGCCACTCTCTTGCGGAGCTCCGCCTTCACGGTTAGATTCCAAGAAGCGAACGTTATCGGCAATAACTTCCGTCACATAGACGCGTTTACCTTCGTTGTTCTCGTAGTTACGCACCTGAATGCGTCCTTCTACCGCGGTTAAGCGACCTTTACGCAAGTAATTAGCGCATGTCTCAGCCAACTGCCGCCAAGTTACGACCGGAATGAAATCCGCTTCGCGCTCGCCCTGACCGCTCGTAAACGGCCGGTCTACTGCTATCGTAAATTGCGTAACTGCTACACCCGCAGGCGTATAACGCAATTCGGGGTCTCTTGTTAATCTGCCAATTAGTATTACACGATTCAACATCGCCTCTGGACCTCCCAATCGAACATCTAGCGTGGATTAAGCAACGTCTCTGACGATCAAGAAACGGATAACTTCATCCGTAATTTTCATGATGCGGTCAAGCTCATTAACAACTTCGTTGTTCGCGTTGAAATGAACCAGAACGTAGTAACCATCACGAATCTTATTGATCTCATACGCAAGACGGCGTTTACCGATCACATCTTGCTTCGTGACTTCCCCGCCATTGTTAATGATGCCACTGAATTTGTCGACGATGGCTTGAACGTTTTCTTGCTCAACGTCCGGACGAATGATGTACATCACTTCATATTTGCGCATTGTGTTTCACCTCCTTTTGGACTAAGCGGCCCCCGAAAGGGCAAGGAGCGAGATTATTACTCGCATCTACACAGTATAGCAAATCGCCTACTCATTGACAAGTCATCCGCCGTTCCCGATTTCTGCCTTTCATGTCCGCGCCTTCTCCGGTGAATACTACAAATCGGACAAGGAGGTGAGCAAGTATGGGCGAATGGACATTGTTTTCCCCGGGCGACCATGCTCCAAACGACGGCATTTATATTGAAACGGGCGTTAATTCCTACCATATGGGGGTTAACAATCCGAAGAAGGTCGAGCTGAAGCGCGGTCAGAGGTTCCCGGATACGTCTAACCATGAACGCAAGTGGAAACGTATGGCTCACAATTAATTTTCAAACATCTCCGTATAAGATCACAAAGTCACGGACATCATAATTATCGACGGTGAAGAGAGGTGTGGTTCCATTGGACCTGAATAGGGGCAAGGACTACTAGAGAATTTGACTACTCATCACTTGAGAAGCGAGGCGTTGTGCTAAATACACGTTGCTGTAACACACGAGCAATCGCGATCGGAAAAGCGATACCTAATGGAATTGTGTACCGATCTGTGAAGATTGCACCTGGTTTTCCGTTGTATGAAGGCGATAATTCATCGAAACTTACAACACCGTCGAAAAAGGGACTCGCGAGAGTCCCTTTTTTCCGTTTCGGCAATGACAAGCATGAATTCTCTCAAACATTCCGACCGGCCAGCAGCCGGCCCACATAAATGCCGCTTGCCGCTGCCTGGGATAAGGAATGCGTTGTCCCCGAACAGTCTCCGATAACATAAAAGCCTTTAATATTCGTCTCGAACTTATCGTTTGTCTCGATTGCCGGTGAATACAGCTTCCCGTCAATGGCGTACAAAATGGTATCTTCATCAATGGGTACCCCCAAGAGCTTCTCCAACGCGTCCAGAAACGCCAGAGTAGCCTCTATATACCGTTCCGGCAGCTCTTCTCTCAGCTCCGTAAACTCCGCCTCCAGCGTCGGCATAACGCTTCTGACGGCAGCTTGGCCTTCGGAGGATTGGTACTGCGGCCCTCTACGGAGCGAACCAAGCCTTTGAGCTGCAATCCGATTCCGTCCCCGGTTAATCCCGCCGACGATATTTTTCAAATAAGCATCTGCTTCTTCAAGCGTAGCAAATCGGTTCGGCACAAACAGGGTAAAGTTCAGGTTGGAGCTGCCCTCCTCCTTCTCGCGGAAGTTTTGTCCGTCCGGCATTGCCAGTCCTTCCTGAAGCTTGAGCACAACCCTTCCCTGCGGATTCATGCAATAAGTCGTAGCTGTGCAGCCCTCTCTTTGGAAGCTAAGCTTGGTCTCGAAGGAACGCTGAAGAATCGAAGCCAGCTGGTTGCCCTTCATCTCGATTCGAAGCCCCAGATCAACCCTTGCTTCTCCCCTGCCAATTCCAAGACTCTCGCATTGATTGGTAAACCATTCGTTCCCGCTCCTGCCGGTTGCCACAATTACTTGCCCGGAATCAATAACTGTTCCATCAGCCAGTTCTATGGCAAAGCGTCCTTCCTTCGGATGGATTCGAATAGGCTCTGCCTCAAATCTCATCGCGATTCGTGATTCCAAGTATTCGTACATGCGCTCTAGAACTGACCTAGACAATTTTGTTCCCAGATGCCGGGTTTTGGTCGTCAGCACGCCAAAGCCAGCTTTCAGTGCCCGCTCAGACAGTTCCGGATCATAGGTGCTGTACAGCTCCGATGCACCTGCTCCGTACTTGCACAGGATCGTATCCACGTCATCCATCAACCGCAGCGCAGCTTCGTACCCGGTCTTCCGCTCCAGCTCTCCGCCGAAATCATTCGTATAGTTATATTTCCCCTCCGACAAGCCAAGTCCGCCAAAACCGATATAACTATCGCTTCGTTCGCCAAGCTTCTTGCCTTTGTCCAGCATAAGCACCTTAAGCCCGCTTGCCGCTAATTCATGGGCGGCGAATATGCCGCTGACACCTGCTCCGACAATTGTAATATCATACAAACTCATTCCACTCACCTGCTTCTCCCGAAGATAAAAAAAGCTCCTACGTGATCTCGTAGGAGCTTTCTTCTTTATGTAACCGCCTAAGCGTTATGGACGAATATGGCGGAGAGGGTGGGATTCGAACCCACGCACGCTTTGACACGCCTAGCTGATTTCGAGTCAGCCCCCTTGGGCCTCTTGGGTACCTCTCCGTTTGTGTCAAGCAAAAACTATATTATCACAGGCCTTGTCCCAATGCAACTGTTTTTTTAAAAAATATTAAGCCTGTTCGTTTTACCCGGAATCCGCTGCGGAACGCAGCACTTTCTTCATATTTTTCTCGAACTTTGCTCTCGGAATCAGAACGCTATGCTTGCAGCCAACGCATTTGATACGGATATCCATCCCCATGCGGATAATTTCCATTTCATTGGATCCGCAGGGATGCTGCTTCTTCATTTGAACGATATCGCCCAGCTCGAATTGTTTACGCTCCATTCGGATCGCCGCCCCTTTCATTGCGATGATACGTTACCATTCGCGGATACGGAATGTCAATTCCGTGGCCGTCCAGCACTTTCTTGATATAAGCATTTAATGCCCTTGCTACAACAGCTTGCGTATTAGGAAGACATTCTGCCGTTATGCGTACCTTAACTTCGGTTGAAAGCATGGTCTGGATACCCAGCACCTCCGGAGGCTTAACGAGATTGTCATTCTCAAACCGTTCGAGTTCTCTGCGGATTATCACAATCGCTTTCTCCGCGTCCTCCTCATAACCAATCGATACATCAATAAACGCAATTGAATTATGCATCGAGAAATTCGTAACCTCATTGATCATGCCGTTCGGAATAATATGAACTTCTCCCGTCCAGCTAAGAATCCGTGTTGCCCGAAGTCCAATAACCTCGACCGTTCCTTTGAAATTGCCCGTCTGAATGACATCGCCAACCGCGAACTGATCTTCAAATATAATAAAGAAACCCGTAATAATATCTTTCACTAGACTTTGGGCACCAAATCCGATAGCCAGTCCAATGACACCTGCCCCCGCGAGCAGCGGCGCCAGCTGTACGCCAAACTCGTCAAGCACAAGCATGCCGATAATGAAATATCCCGCATAGGAGATCATGTTTTTGACCAGCTTGCCTACGGTCGTCATTCTTCTGGTTTGAAGGACCATTCGGCTCTCCGAGCGATTTAATACGACCCGGTCAATCGTTTTGTTTGCAGTCCAGATAATAACCTGTCCAATGATGATAATAAGCGCAATACGCAAGACCGATTGTCCAAAACCTTCCCATGTTGTCTCGCTTGTCATCCATGCCGCAACATCTTTATAGTAGGCTTGAATATCCATTTTACCGCACCACCATCCTTGCACATCCTACAGGTCAACTTGTTCATACCCGTCCTGAATCGGTTTGAAAACTCCTCTTATTTCTACATTCTCCGTTTCGATAACATGCTTGACCGTTTCCAGCTCTTCTCCCGGAAAATGAATCGATAACGCGCAGCCGGCCGTAATCTCTTTCGGAGTTGGGCATATATCGATTTCAACCTCCGCGTATTCCAGCAGCATCTCCGCGCGCAGCGCTTGCTGTGTCGAATCAAAGGCGATTAACATCGCGATTTCTCCTCTCCCTCACCTCATAGAACGAAACTATTGGCTTCGCGACGTATAAAATGGTTGTCCTATCCATATACTAGTATCATATTGGCATTTATGGAGGGGATTCTATGAAACTATCTTTTATGAAGGATATACCGTTAAAGGTTCCTTACACGGAAGCGAATGCTGTTGGTCAAATCGTCAACCGGCTATCTCTTATGATCGACGAGATGTCGGCCGGGCGGCCTATCGTAATCGTGTGCGTTGGAACAGACCGTTCTACCGGCGATTCTCTTGGCCCACTGATCGGCACGACCCTTTCCAAGTATCAGAGCCCCTACTTCTCCCTATACGGCACTTTAGAAGAGCCCGTACATGCCATGAACCTCGAAGAGACACTCCATCAGATCAATCGCACTTATCAAAAACCGTTTGTTATCGGCATTGACGCCTGCCTTGGGCAAGTATCCAGCATCGGCTCGATTCAAGTAGGCACAGGCCCCGTAAGACCTGGCGCCGGCGTAAACAAGGAGCTCCCTCCTGTTGGCGACATCCATATTACAGGTATCGTTAACGTGGGCGGATTCATGGAGTATTTTGTCCTGCAGAACACGCGTTTACATCTGGTCATGAAAATGGCCGACATCATCGCTTCCAGCGTATTCTCCTCCATCATGAACAGCATCCATGTCTCTGCACGCTCCAGAGAACAGGCAGCCGCCCTGGAACATCCGGGCACTAATTAATTACTTCGCTTCAGCTATTGCCTTGCGCTCTTCCGGAGTAAGGGTATAATTCGATTCGCCTTTGCTTACCGGCTTGGCATACACGTAAGTATTCTCCCGGCTGTGTAGCCCTGAGATCACTACCCCATCCTGCGCCGCATTTACCACAGCAATCGAGAAGCTGAGATCACTACCCTGATCGGCGAATGCATTGTAGCGCAGTACACCAACGCGGCCTTTTTCCTGCTGCTGCACTTCCTTCATCTGTTCCATTTGCTTCAGGAGCTTCTCGCTTTGCAGCTCTTGCGCCGTAATGGACTGCTTCAAATCGATAATGACTTCTTCCAGATTCGTAATGCCCGTGTTGCCCATCACTTCCACATACTGCTTTCTAAGCTTTTTCAGCCTTCTGCCAACAATTGAAATTCTAATCAATAACACGACGACCAACAATGCCAGTACAACCGTAACCCCATTCATCGGGTTATTCGTCCACTCATCCATTTCGAACTTCCGCCCCCAGAAAATTATGCTAAGAATATTGCTTCCGTATTTCTTTCACTGCTGCAACAAGGGCATCCGCTTCTTGCTCTGTTGTAAAACAACCTACGCTTGCTCGTACTGCGCCTGTTCCTGTTGTACCTGCACAGGCATGGGCCAGCGGTGTGCAATGAAAGCCCGCTCTAACCGCAATTTGATAATGCTGATCAAGTATAAAGGACATTTCAGACGGATCGATTCCGTCGGCTACGAATGCGACTATCCCCGTTCTTTGCTCGCCAACCTTTGGCCCAAGAACCTTAATCCCATCCACCTCTAATAGTCCGTCCATTATCCGCTGGGTTAATGCCCATTCCTTAGTATGGATGTTATGAACCGTCTCATGCAGAACATATTCGACACCCGCCTTGAGACCTGCGAGGCCGGGTGTATTTTGCGTTCCTGCCTCATACCGGTCAGGACGCACGCTAGGCTGCTCAGGAGCCTCAGATTGACTCCCTGTTCCGCCATGCAGCTGAGGAACGAGATCAACGCTAGGATGGATGTACAGGCCTCCTGTGCCTTGTGGGCCAAGCAATCCTTTATGGCCAGGAAAGGCCATCATATCGATTCCCATCGCCTCTACATCAATCTCAAGAATGCCGGCGCTTTGAGCTGCATCAACAAGGAGCTTTATGCCCTTTTTTCGGGCCAGCTCGCCAATTTGAGCGATTGGCGCAATGGTGCCGAGCAGATTAGAGCTATGGTTAACTATAATTAATGAAGTTTGCGCAGTTATGGCCGAAGCAATCCGTTCCACCTGAATTCTGCCTGCCTCATCTGACTCTACATACGTAACATGAATACCTAGAGCGTGCTTTAAATACTCCAGTGGCCTTCTTACCGAATTATGCTCAACCGAAGTAGCAATCACATGGTCCCCGCTTTTCACCCAGCCCTTGATTGCCATATTTAATGCGGCTGTCGTATTGGCGGCAAATGCTATATCATTCGGATTTTTAATCCGAAACAGCTTCGCTAATTGCTTCCTCGTATCAAACAAGACACGGCTAGCCTTTACAGCCATCCGATGACTGCCTCGTCCCGGATTTGCCGCTTCATGCAGCATGGCATGCTGCATCGCCTCCAGTACAGCCGGCGGCTTTGGCCACGAAGTTGCAGCATGGTCCAAATAGATAATCCCTTCCACCTTGTTCCATCCTCCTCTCTCTTTCTTTCCTCTCAAATTTCTCTTTTAAATACCATAACAGAACATAAGAATAGCATACCTTAGTTTAATCTTTCGGTACAAAGATTACAACTTTGGTATGCTAGAAATTAACCTAAATCATGCCATATTCTGGAGCAGTTCGAGCAGCCGCTCGAGATCCTGCTTATTGTAGTATTGCAGCTCGATTTTCCCTTTATCCTTTTGCTGCTTAATCTTAACCGTTGTTTTAAAACGGTCTCTTAGCGACTCTTCCAAGCTCTCGATATACGGATCCCGTTTCTTCGACTTTGCTTTCGCTTTTGCCGCTTCTACCGTTTCCTTCACTTCAAGTTTCTGAATCGCTTCTTCTAGATCGCGCACGCTCCAGCCAAGATTGACAGTCCGGTCAGCCATGTCCTTCTGGACGGCAGCATCCTTGATTCCCACTAATGCTCTAGCATGCCCCATCGAGATTGTTCCACGTGAAACATTGTTTTTGATCTCAACAGGCAGTGCAAGAAGGCGAAGGAAGTTCGCGATATGGGAACGGGACTTCCCCACCTTCATCGATAACTCTTCCTGAGTTAGCTTGAACTTATCCATTAACCCTTGATAAGCCATGGCTGTTTCAATCGCATTCAGATCTTCACGTTGCAGGTTTTCAATCAAAGCAATTTCCATTACCTGTTGATCGGAAAATGCTCGCACCACTGCAGGGATCGTTGCATTGCCGCAAAGCTGCGATGCACGGAACCGTCTTTCCCCTGCAATGATCTCATAACCCTTCAATACCGTCCGCACAATGATCGGCTGAATGACACCGTGCTGTTTGATCGACTCTGCCAATTCCTTTATGGATTCATCATCAAACGTTTTGCGTGGTTGGTATGGGTTTGGACGCAATTGCGTTAATTGAATTTCAATGACTTTATCGTCTTCGCTTACCGAAAGCGATGGAATAAGCGCATCAAGTCCTCTACCTAGCCGCTTGCTCATACATAATCACTTCCTTAGCAAGTTCAAGATATACTTCAGCACCTTTGGATCTTGGGTCATACGTAATAATAGCTTCGCCGTGAGAAGGCGCTTCACTTAAGCGAACATTACGAGGAATGATGGTTTGATACACTTTCTGCTGGAAATACTTTTTCACTTCTTCGATAACCTGAATACCCAAGTTAGTCCGAGCGTCCAGCATGGTCAGTAATACGCCCTCAATTTGAAGCGCCGTATTCAGATGCTTCTGAACAAGTCTTACTGTATTTAAGAGCTGGCTTAGTCCTTCCAGCGCGTAATATTCGCATTGAATTGGAATGATAACCGAATCAGCCGCCGTTAACGAGTTAATCGTCAGCAGGCCAAGAGACGGCGGGCAATCAATTAGAATATAATCGAATTGATCCTTAACGAGGGACAAAGCCTTTTTCAGACGAAGCTCACGCGAAATCGTTGGTACCATTTCAATCTCGGCACCTGCGAGCTGAATCGTCGCGGGAATGATCTTCAGACCATCAATCTTTGTTTCAAACATGGCATCCTTCGGATGCACATCATTAATCAATACATCATAAATACAATTATTTACATCTGCTTTGTTAATGCCAATTCCGCTTGTCGTGTTCCCTTGAGGGTCAATGTCAACAAGCAGCACCCGTCTACCGAGTGTTGCCAGGCAAGCCCCTAAGTTAACAGACGTTGTCGTTTTACCAACACCGCCCTTTTGATTGGCTATTGCAATGATTTTAGACAAACTTGTTCACCTCTGTGTCCAAACTTTTAATCCCCTGATGATCTAACGGTGAAACGTATCGGTATAAACGGTTTCGCCGTCCTCGAAGAGGACGGCCCGGATTAGTACTATTACGTTCATCATGGATGACTTACGCAAAGCTAATTTTTCGGTATATGAATAGTAATTTCATAAAAATCGCCAAGGTCTTTTTCGTCTGCTTTGATTTCCATCCCTGTGCTGGACACCATCTGAACAGCTTGACGGATCGTATTAAAAGCAAGACGCGTGTTCTTCGGCATCGCAAACCGCTTCGTTTGCTTCGACTTCGGTTCTTCCTTCAGAGATGCAATACGATTCTCCGTCTGTTTGACGTTTAATTCCTTCGTAATGATCTCTTCGAGCACCTGATTCTGAAGCTCTTCCGTATCGAGAGAAAGCAACGCTCTCGCATGTCTCTCTGATATTTTACGACTAGCAAGGGCTTCTTTGACAGTGTCATTTAATCCCAGCAACCGCAGCTTGTTTGCAATTGTAGACTGACTCTTGCCTAAACGCTGCGCAAGGCTCTCCTGTGTCAGCTCATGAAGCTCGATCAGCTTTTGGTAGGCAACCGCTTCCTCAATCGCCGTCAAATTCTCGCGTTGCAAATTTTCGATCAATGCGATAGAGGCCGTCTGTGAATCGTTAAATTCGCGGATAATAGCCGGAATTGTATCATATCCAAGCTTTGTTACCGCCCGCCAACGACGTTCGCCTGCAATAATCTCATATCTGCCATTTCGAGCGCGAACAACGATGGGTTGAATAACGCCATGCGTTTTGATCGTTTGGCACAACTCATCGATACGTTCATCATCGAAGATTGTCCGAGGCTGGAATGGACTCGTATCAATATCTTGAATAGGAATCTGCCGAACCTCTTCTTGACCGCTTCGCTGATCACTTAGACCGAACAAACGGGAAAATGATTCTTTCATATTATCTACTCTACCACCCGACCAAGAAACCATTACCGTTATAGTGGTTGGTTTCCAAGATGTGCTGCTATGCATTAACGGTAAAATTCCCGTTACTACCATTTTATCTATATTACTTCTCTCAGACAACCTCGTTTAATAGACTCGCTGTTGCGTTAGAAACCCTATGTAAAACCTTTTAAGAACGGGATTCTTTCTCTACCCTTTTATTTCGACTTCAATTTGGTTTTTTCCTGCTTGATCTTCGTAATATTTCGGATAGACACAAATAAAACCTCCGTATGTTTCACGTGGAACATACGGAGGTTTCGTTTTGTCATTACACAAGAGGCTGTTTAAGCGGAGTGCCTGCTTTGCGCGGATATTTTTTTGGCGTAGCATCCGTCTTATTGATAAGCACGATGTAGCGTTCCGACTGTTCGAAAGGCAATTTGAAGGCATGCTCTGCACGGACCTTCGCTTTCAGCTCACGTAAACTTACAGCAGCCTCCTTCACCTCTTCCACGCTTTGCGAGCCTTTCATTGCGGCAAAGGTTCCGTTCTTGCGGGTGAATGGCAGGCAAAATTCATTCAAAACATTCAAACGTGCAACTGCTCTTGCCGTTACGAGATCAAAGGAGTCTCTATACGCTGGCATTCTCGAAATATCCTCAGCCCGCCCATGAACGCAATTCACATTGTCGAGCCCAAGCTCTTGAACCAAATGATTCAGGAATTGAATTCGTTTGTTAAGCGAATCCACAATAACAACCTTCAAATGCGGGAAGCAAATTTTAAGCGGGATACTCGGAAAGCCTGCTCCGGATCCGATATCGGCAATACTGCTTATCTCTTTCATATCAACGAAGAACGATAACGAAATCGAATCGTAAAAATGTTTCTCGAATACGGCATCCCGTTCGGTAATGCCGGTTAAATTCATTTTCTCATTCCACTCCACTAGCAAGCGGTGATAGGAATCAAATTGTTCGAGCTGCTTCGGGGATAACGCGATACCATTCTCCCCCAGCAGCTTTTCAAACCATACATGCGTTTCTGTCATCATTGCCCTCTCGCTGCCGTCACCCGGTTATAGTGTTCCAAATAAACAAGTAAAATGGAAATGTCTGCCGGAGTAACGCCTGCAATCCTCGACGCCTGACCGATCGACAACGGGCGGATGTCCGCCAGTTTTTGTTTTGCTTCCGACGCCAAGCCATGCACTTCGCTGTACACGATATCATCGGGAATTTTCTTTTTCTCCATCTTGCTCAAGCGCTCAACCTGATGCAGCTGCTTCTCGATATAGCCGGCATACTTGATCTGAATTTCAACCTGCTCCTTCATTTCTTCCGTCAACGGAAGCTCCGAAGGCGATAGCTGATCAACCAACGCATAAGACAATTCTGGACGGCGCAGCAGCGACAAGGCATCCATTGTAAAAGCAATAGGAGCCGAATTCGCGGCATCGAGTACCGGCTGAGCAACCTCAGGCTTAATTTTCACCGTGCCAAGCCGTTCGATTTCTTGAGCCACAAGCTCTTTCTTGCGAAGGAAATCCTGATAACGTTCTTCCGAAATAAGTCCAATCTCATACCCAGTTGGAGTCAGGCGAAGATCCGCATTATCATGACGAAGCAGCAAGCGGTATTCGGCACGGGAAGTTAGAAGACGATAAGGATCGTTTGTCCCTTTCGTCACCAGATCATCAATCATAACGCCGATGTATCCTTGCGAGCGGTCGATAATAACCGGTTCTTTCCCTTGCACTTTGCGCGCTGCGTTAATACCCGCGATAATGCCTTGACCCGCAGCTTCTTCATAACCGGAAGTGCCGTTGATTTGTCCGGCTGTGAATAATCCGTCAACCAGCTTTGTCTCCAGCGATGGCCACAGCTGCGTGGGAACAACCGCATCGTATTCAATCGCATAGCCGTTACGCATCATCTCAACATTTTCCAAACCTGGAATAGATCTCAAGATGCCAAGCTGCACATCCTCAGGCATGCTTGTCGAAAGTCCTTGCACATAATACTCCGACGTGTGCTTGCCTTCCGGCTCCAGGAAGATTTGATGCTTCGGTTTATCCGCGAAGCGGACAATTTTATCTTCAATAGAAGGACAATAACGCGGACCCGTACCTTCAATCGCTCCGGAGAACATAGGGGCACGGTGCAAATTGTCGTTTATAATTTTATGCGTTGCTTCCGATGTATACGTCAGCCAACAAGGCAGCTGTTCATTGTCGGAGGATTTCGTTTCATACGAGAAAAACTTCGGATTATCATCGCCCGGTTGAATTTCCGTTTTTGAGAAATCAATTGTATCCTTATGCACGCGCGGCGGCGTACCTGTCTTGAAGCGAGCGAGCTTAAAGCCAAGCTCCTTCAGGCTTGCAGACAGCTTCACCGATGGCTGCTGGTTATTCGGGCCGCTCTCGTACATCAGTTCGCCCATAATAATTTTGCCGCGCAAGTAGGTCCCCGTCGTAATAACAACCGCTTTGGCCCGGTAGATAGCGCCTGTTTTGGTTACGATACCGGTAATTTTACCGTCTTCGACAATCAGATCCTCCGCCATGCCTTGACGAAGCGTCAGATGATCCGTCTCTTCGATTGTTTTCTTCATCGTATGCTGGTAAGAGAATTTATCCGCCTGCGCGCGCAACGCGTGAACAGCCGGTCCTTTCCCTGTGTTCAGCATCCGCATTTGGATAAACGTTTTATCGATATTGCGCCCCATTTCTCCGCCTAACGCATCAATCTCGCGGACGACATGTCCTTTTGCAGGTCCCCCGATTGACGGGTTGCATGGCATAAAAGCCACCATGTCCAGGTTGATTGTAAGCAAAAGCGTCTCACAGCCCATTCGAGCGGCAGCAAGCGCTGCTTCCGCTCCGGCATGACCCGCTCCAATTACGATTACTTCATATTGCCCAGCTTCATAGGTCATTTTTCTTTATCCCTCCAATTCATCACGCCGCGCACGGGATACGGACCCTGCCGGTCGTCATCTTTTTTCTTTATTTGCCTAAGCAGAACTGCGAGAAGATCTGGTCGATCAACGAATCTCCAACCTCATCGCCTAATATTTCACCAAGCGATTCCCATGCGGAACGCACATCGATCTGGATTAAGTCAATCGGAATGCCGGTATTCGACGCATCGATCGCATCAATAAGCGACTGCTGCGCCCGCTTCAGCAAAGAAATATGCCGAACGTTGCTGACATATGTCAAATCTCCGGAATCAAGCTGACCTTCAAAGAACAGCTTGCTGATTGCTTTCTCCAGCCGATCCAGTCCTTCCTCTTCGCGCACCGACATGCGGACAATCCGCTCTTCATCAATCAATGCCTCAATCTCGGCCATCTCGAGCTTTGATTCCAAGTCCGATTTATTAATAATAAGAATAAGCTGGCGGTCCTTCACCTTCTCCAGGAGCGCACGGTCATCCTCATGTATAGGCTCGTTATTGTTAAGCACAAACAAGATCAAATCGGCTTCTTCCAGCGCATTGTGGGAGCGTTCTACGCCAATCCGTTCCACGACATCGCTTGTTTCGCGAATGCCTGCCGTGTCGAGCAGTCGAAGCGGAATATGATTAAGCGTCACATACTCCTCGATAACATCCCGCGTTGTACCGGGAATATCCGTTACAATCGCTTTATTCTCCTGTGCCAGCATATTAAGCAGAGAAGACTTGCCTACATTCGGGCGTCCCACAATAGCGGTCATAATGCCCTCTCGCAATATTTTACCTTCGTTCGCCGTTTTTAACAGCTTGCCGATTTCCTCCAGCGCGGATCCGCTTTGTTCGCGGATATAATTGCTGGTCAGATCCTCGACATCATGCTCGGGATAATCGATATTCACTTCAATATGAGCAAGCAGCTCAATTACTGTCTGCCGAAGAGCTTTGATCCGCTTGGACAAGGTTCCCTCTGCCTGCTTGCGCGCAACCGAGAATGCCCGGTCCGACTTCGAACGGATCAGGTCAATAACGGCCTCCGCCTGCATCAGATCAATCCGGCCGTTCAGAAAAGCTCTCTTCGTAAACTCGCCCGGCTCCGCAAGCCGCATACCATCCTGCAGAAGCACCTGGTCGAGCACCTTCTTTACCGCCACAACGCCGCCATGGGCGTTAATTTCGACGACATCCTCTGCCGTGAACGAACGGGGACCGCGCATGACGGTTACAATAACCTCTTCAACTTCTTCCCCGTTCTTCGGATCTATAATATGACCGTAATGCAGGGTATGCGTTGCCGCATCCCTCAAATCGGTTCTTGATCGAAAAATCCTCGCGGTTCCCTCAATCGCATCAGGACCGCTGACGCGAATAATGGCGATGCCGCCCTCTCCGACTGCTGTCGAAATTGCCGCAATAGTATCATGTACCATCAGCTTTTATGCACCTCTCAAATGGAAAAACAGCAATGACCACGAGAGCCATTGCTGCGAATTGAATAACGTATGGATCTAACTTTACATCTGCTTTTCCTTTAAAGCAATAACAACTCGCCGATTTGGCTCATCGCCTTTGCTGTAAGTTTTTACCCTAGGGTGATTCTGAAGCTGGGAATGAATTACTTTGCGTTCATGCGACGACATCGGCTCCAGCACGACCTCTTTCTTCGTGCGGACAACTCTGCCGGCAAGGCGTTCCGATAATTCCTCCAGCGTCTTGCGGCGACGCTCGCGAAAATCCTCCGCATCAAGCACGATCCGAAGATGGCTGTCCGAGTATCGATTTGCCACAATGTTAACCAAGTACTGCAGCGCGTCAAGCGTTTGACCGCGCCGGCCAATCAGCATGCCAATATCCCCTCCGCCCGAGACGGACAGATAAGTCGCTTCTTTCGTTTGTTTCCGATCAATAGCGATTGTAAGTCCCATCGCCTCTGACACATCACGAAGAAATTGCTCTGCTTCAATCGTTGGATCGGGTATAAGCTCCAGTTCAACCTTCGCTTCCTTTACGCCAATGAGTCCGAACAGACCTTTTGAAGGCTGCTCCATAACGAGCACTTTGACGCGATCCTTGGCTACATTTAATTGTGTTAAACCGCTCCGTACAGCATCATCAATCGTTTTTCCTGATGCTACGATTTTCTTCATTTCGCGAGGGCCTCCTTACCCTTGTTTGATGAACGAACGTACAGGAAGTAGTTTTGAATAATGGTGTAAAGGTTACTGAAAATCCAGTACAGCGGAAGCGCCGACGGGAAGTTAAGGGCCATCACGAAGATCAGGACAGGGAAGATCATAAGCATAGCTCCCATGCCCGGCATCGTTTGCGTTTGCTGCTTCTGCATCATCTTCGACTGAACGAATGTCGTAGCTGCCGCGATGATCGGGAGGAAATACCAAGGTCCCGGCTCGCCAAGCTGCAAGCCCAGGAATTCATGCGTACGAACCTCGGGATTCCAGTAGATCGAATTATAAAGCGCCATAAACACAGGCATCTGAACGAGTAGCGGCAAACAGCCTGCCATAGGATTGACCTTGTTCGCCTGGAACAGCTTCATCGTCTCTTCCTGCTGTTTCTGCGGATTATCTTTATGTTTCTTCTTAATCTCGGCCATTTGCGGCTGAATCGCCTGCATCGCCTTCGAGCTCCGGTACTGCTTGAGCGTTAATGGCAAAATCGCCGTTCTTACAATAATCGTAATGAGCAGAATAGCTAGTCCATACGAACCGTTGAACCAGTCTGCGAACTTATCAAGCGTAAGGGCAAAGTAATAAACAACATTCTTCTCCCAGAAGTTGCCGTGCTGTAAATCCGATGTACTCGTCGTTGCATTATGCGGTGCGCAACCCGACAGCAGCACAACCATCAGCACCATGCCCAGTACGAGCAGCCACTTGCGGTTTCCTTTTAAAACCAACACCAAATCTCCTCTCTGAACACTCCATACTAAGCATTATTTTATTGACTAAACTATACCATAAATAATAGGACAAAGAAACAACTTGGAAATGCTGGCCACTATTGCTAATAACGCGCGTCCTTCTTCAGCAAACCGGCCTTCTTCAGCACATGAAAAATGCTCTTCTCCAGCTGCTTCGTCTCCATCTCCACCGCAGGTTTTCTTACTATTAATATAAAATCGGTATTCGGCACGATTTTGTCTCCGTTCAAACGGACGATTTCCTTAATAACTCTCCTCATCCGGTTGCGCACAACCGCGTTGCCGATTTTCTTGCTGGCGGAGACGCCTAACCGGAATGGCTCCGCTACCGGCTGCCTCGACCAATACACGACAAACTGTCCATTGGCAAACGACTTGCCGTAACGATAGATCCGATTGAAGTCGGCGCGGTTACGCAGACGCAATTTTCTTTGCACGACCAGGCTCACCGTTCTTTCTTCATATTAATAACCCTTTATGTATGCTTGCCCTGCGGATCCTACCTATCAGTATCGCCCGCAGGGCAAAAAAAAAGACCACCCGACGTGGTCTTTTGCTTATGCGCTAAGAACTTTTCTGCCTTTTTGACGACGCGCTGCCAAAACTTTACGTCCGTTTTTCGAGCTCATCCGTTTGCGGAAGCCATGTACTTTGCTGCGTTTGCTTACATTCGGTTTAAATGTAGGTCTCATCTGAACTGCACCTCCCGTATATCAAGTACTCAAAACAGTACGGCTTAACACCGATCTGCTTGTTCTCTGTAAACAGCTAATTTTTGAAACACGCTTTTTTTATTAAACCACGCCGGGCTGCAAAAGTCAATTAAAAAGGCTGCCATCCAAATATTGTGGATAAATGTATGGAATGAGCACCTTTGTCGGAAAACTAATAACATGTGCATAAAATTTCGGGACTTTAGACGAACTTTGTCGAAATGGTAACAAGATATTAACAATATGTAGTGGTGTAGATAACTTTTATGCACAAGCTATTGAATTTGTGGATAAAATCTCACAACTCGTTGAAATACAAGGGATCTTTTGCTATGATTAATATGTTTTCGGTGTGAATACCTCATCGATTTAGCATCTTTTATCAACAGCCTGTGGATAACAATGTGAACAAACTCATCCCCTATTCATAACTCATGTTCCTATTATTCTTCATATTGTGGGTATTTCGTAATAATCACCATTCATTCGACATGATTTGGCTTAATTGCGCCTATTCGGCGATTTTTGATAAGGAGTGACGTCTGTGGACAGCCATACCTATGATTTATGGCAGCAAGTGTTGTCAATCATTCAGACGAAACTAAGCAAACCCAGTTTCGATACCTGGTTTAAAGCGACCAAAGCTTCCTTCGTGAACGATTCGCTTCTGGAAGTGACGGCGCCGACAACATTTGCGGCTGAATGGCTGGAAGGCCGGTATACCAAATTAATTCGCAACACCTTGTTTGAGTTTCTCGGCAGACAGGTAGACGTACGCTTTTCGATCGAAGAGGCGAAGCCGGCGGAACCCGCGCCTCCCGCTGTGATTAAGGCTGCGGAAGCGCCGATCATTCAAGAAGAGACCTTCAATCATATGCTTAACCCGAAATATACGTTTGATACGTTTGTCATCGGGGCCAACAACCGCTTTGCGCATGCGGCATCGCTTGCCGTGGCGGAAGCGCCGGCGAAAGCTTATAATCCGCTGTTTTTATACGGCGGCGTAGGACTCGGCAAGACCCACTTGATGCATGCTATCGGCCACTACATCATGGATCACAATCCAAGCACGAAGATCATGTACATCTCGTCCGAGAAATTCACGAACGAGTTCATTAATGCGATCCGGGATAACAGGGGCGAGAGCTTCCGCAACAAATATCGCAATATTGACGTGCTGCTAATTGACGATATTCAGTTCCTGGCCGGTAAAGACGGTACGCAGGAGGAGTTCTTCCATACCTTTAATGCCTTGCATGAAGAGCGGAAGCAAATCGTCATCTCCAGTGACCGTACGCCGAAGGAAATTCCGACTTTGGAGGAAAGGCTGCGTTCGCGGTTCGAGTGGGGATTAATCACGGATATTCAGGCACCGGATTTGGAGACAAGGATCGCGATTTTGCGCAAAAAGGCGAAAGCGGAAAACCTTGATATTCCGAATGAAGCGATGGTCTACATTGCGAACCAGATCGACACGAATATTCGTGAGCTGGAAGGCGCCCTCATCCGCGTAGTCGCATACTCCTCGCTTATTAATCAGGATATCTCATCCCATCTGGCTGCCGAAGCGTTAAAGGACATTATTCCGTCCAGCCGTCCGAAGATGATCACGATAAACGATATTCAGCAAAAGGTTGGCGAATTCTACGGACTGCGTCTCGAGGAGTTCAAAGCGCGGAAACGGACCAAAGCCGTCGCCTACCCGCGGCAAATCGCCATGTATCTCTCGCGTGAGCTGACCGATTACTCGCTTCCGAAGATCGGCGAGGCATTCGGCGGGCGTGATCATACGACAGTCATCCATGCGCATGAGAAAATTTCGCAGCAGCTGAAGCAAGACCAGGACTTGTACAAGATTTTGCAGAACCTGACCGAGAAGATCAAAAATCACACGTAAAAGTTATTCACTTCTATATGAACAACCAAGCAAGCCTATGCACAAGCTATACACATGTGGATAGGCTTGCTTTATCCGTGTTTTAGACGGTTATCCACATATTAACGCCGCCTACTACTACGACTACTATTTTTTTTAAAAAAAACATCATCAAAATAGGGCGAAAACGCCCATTACGGCTTCGCCGATTTTAAAAGCCCAAGAAACCATCGATCCGAAACGGACTTAGGAGTGAAACCATGAAACTTTCAATTTCCAAACATGAACTGAACGAAGCCATCCAACAGGTTGCAAAAGCGGCTTCTTCCCGTCCGACAATTCCTATTCTCGGCGGCATCAAGATTGAAGTTACCCACCAAGGGGTTACCTTAACGGCAAGTGATACCGATATATCTATTCAAAGCTTTATTCCTGTAGAACGGGATGATCTCGTTATTGCGAATGTGGATAAACCGGGCAATGTGGTGCTGCCCGCTAAATTTTTTGTCGAAATCGTTAAGAAGCTTCCGTCTGACAATGTTGAAATTGAAGTAGGCGCCCATTTCCAAACCCTGATTCGTTCCGGTTCGACGGATATTCAGATGGTTGGCCTGGATCCGGAGGAGTTCCCCGTACTTCCTTCCATCGAGCAAAACGAGCTGTTCCAAATGCCCGGCGATCTTCTGAAGGCGATGATTCGCCAGACTGTTCTGGCCGCCTCCGTTAATGAGCAGACGCCTATTCTGACCGGCGTGCTCTGGAGCCTGCAGGATAAGCAGCTGAAATTCGTGGCGACTGACCGCCACCGTCTGGCCAGCCGTATCGCGCAAGCGGAGACCGCTGCCGACTACCGGTTTAACAATGTCGTAATCGCGGCAAAAACGTTGGTCGAGCTGTCTAAGCTGGTTCCGGATCAACACGGTCTCGTTGATATTGTCGTAGCCGATAACCAGGTGCTGTTCAAAATCGGCAACGTATTGTTCTACACCCGCGTGCTGGACGGAACTTACCCGGATACTTCTAAAATTATTCCGAGCGCGTTCAAAACAGAACTCGTTCTTGATACAAAAAAATTGACGGATGCCATCGACCGCGCGTATCTGATGTCGAGAGAAGAGAAGACCAACATCGTTCGCCTGACAACGATGGATGACGGTTCGATCGAAATTTCCTCGAGCTCGACAGAGCTTGGCCGCGTTACCGAGCAGCTGGAACCGAAGCAGTTCGACGGCGAGCCGCTTAAGATTGCGTTCAACTCCAAATATATGCTGGACGTGCTTAAAGTCATCGACAGCGAGCAGATCTTTATCGGTTTTACGGGAGCAATGAGTCCAATCGTTATTCGCCCAACCGATCATTCCTACAACACGTATGTTATCTTGCCTTATCGGACGACAAACTAGGGTTATGCAAGCTTGGGCAATAACGGTGAAAGGCAGGTGAGCAAGGGATGAAAGAGATCTCGATTCGCGACGAATACATTACGCTTGGACAGTTTTTAAAACTGGCTGATTGTATATCCACAGGTGGACACGCGAAATTTTTCTTGCAGGAAAACGAAGTTCACATAAACGGGGTTGTGGATAACCGTCGCGGCAGAAAGCTGTACGTCGGTGACCGCGTTGAAGTGGAAGGCTGCGGCGTCTTTACGGTGACCGGGGCATAAGTGCTTAAGAAGCAGCCAGGCCGGGAGGACAAACGAACGTGTTTTTAAAAAGCATTCAATTGCAAAACTATCGGAACTACAAAGAGCTTGAGCTCGTGACGGATAATAAGGTCAATTTGTTTGTCGGGCCCAATGCGCAGGGGAAAACGAACTTGCTTGAGGCGATCTTTGCGCTCGCCCTCACTAAATCGCACCGCACGTCGAAGGATAAGGAGCTGATCGGCTGGGAAGCCGATACAGCCCGGATCCACGGCGAGGTGGAGAAGCGCTACGGCACGTTAAAGCTAGATTTGATGTATTCGACGCAGGGCAAGAAAGCGAAGATCAACGGACTTGAGCAGCGGAAGCTCAGCGATTTCATCGGATCGCTGAACGTCGTCATGTTTGCTCCTGAAGATCTGGAGATTGTAAAAGGAACGCCGGGCATACGAAGACGGTTTCTCGATATGGAAATCGGCCAAGTACAGCCCGGTTATTTGCATACGCTGACGCAGTACACCAAGGTGCTTGCACAGCGGAACAATTTTCTGAAAACGGCATCTCCGGGGAGCTCCCAGCTCGCCATGCTGGACATCTGGAATATGCAGCTTGCCGAGCACGGTGTTAAAATCATGAAAAAAAGGAAACACTTTATTCATAAATTACAACGGTGGGCGGAGCACATTCACTCCGGCATCACGGCGGGCGGCGAGCGCCTCACCATTGAGTACCGCCCGTCCTTTGACGGCGGCGCCTCCGAAGATGAAACTGTTTTATTTGAGCAATTTATGTTAAAGTTATCACAGGTGAAAGATCAGGAGATTCGCAGAGGAATGTCGCTCGTAGGGCCTCATCGCGACGACATGGCTTTCTTTATCAACGGCAAGGAAGCGGCTGTATACGGGTCGCAGGGACAGCAGCGTACGACTGCCCTGTCTCTCAAGCTCGCCGAAATAGAGCTGATCTGCGAGGAAATTGGGGAATACCCGCTGCTATTGCTTGATGATGTCTTGTCTGAGCTGGATCAGAACCGGCAGACGCAGCTCATCGAGACGTTTCAGAGCAAGGTTCAGACGTTTATTACAACGACCGGACTCGAGAGCGTAAATGTGAGCAAGCTCCGCGATGCCGGGATCTACGATGTGCGGGAAGGCCGAGTGACGCGCTGATAACGGACATTTACACGGGAGGCGGAGGACATGTATATCCATTTGGGCGGCGAGAAAATTATCCGGGCTGCCGAGCTGGTAGCCATTTTTGATATATCGATAGAGCAATCCTCCAAGCTTTCCAAGCAATTTGTAGCAGGAGCCCGTAAACGCAAAGATGTCGAGACCATTGGTGAGGAAGAGCCCAAATCCATTGTCGTGACGAAGCAGAAAATCTATTATTCGCCGATTTCATCCTCTACTTTGAAGAAACGGGCCCATCATTTTGCGGCGAATGGCTAGAAGCAGCCTAGGCGAACAGGTATGAGAGGAGTAGTGAGCAGTTGAGTCAGCAGAATACGTATGATGAAAGTCAGATACAGGTCCTCGAAGGCTTAGAAGCGGTACGGAAGCGTCCGGGGATGTACATCGGCTCTACCAGCGGCAAGGGCCTCCACCATCTCGTATGGGAGGTTGTCGATAACAGTATCGACGAAGCGCTGGCCGGGTATTGTACGAAGATCCAGGTTCGCGTCCACGAGGACAACAGTATTACGGTTATCGATAATGGCCGCGGTATTCCGGTAGGTGAGAACGCAAAGCTGAAGAAGTCGACTCTCGAAGTCGTAATGACTGTTCTTCACGCAGGCGGCAAGTTTGGCGGCGAAGGCTATAAAGTATCGGGCGGGTTGCACGGTGTTGGTGTATCCGTCGTTAATGCGTTGTCGGAACATGTAACGGTTACGGTTAAGCTTCACGGACATATCTATCAACAAGAATACCGCCGCGGCGTGCCGCAATATGACGTCAAGATTGTCGGGGAGTCCAATGAAACCGGTACGACGGTTAAGTTCAAGCCGGATCCGGAGATTTTTACCGACACCACCGTTTACGAATATGAGACGCTCCAATCGCGGATTCGCGAGCTGGCGTTCCTCAATAAAGGCCTCGAGATTGAACTGGTTGATGAGCGTACGGGCACATCGAATTCGTTCAAGTATGAAGGCGGCATTATCGAGTTCGTCAAACATTTGAACCGCAACAAGGAAGTTATGCACGATGAGCCAATCTATGTAGAGGGCTCGAAGGACCATATCCAAGTTGAGGTATCGCTGCAGTACAATGACGGTTACAGCGAGAATATCCATTCGTTCGCCAATAACATCAATACGCATGAGGGCGGTACGCACGAATCCGGCTTCAAGAGCGCGTTAACGCGTATTATTAACGACTATGCCCGTAAGACGGGATTAATCAAAGACAATGATTCCAACTTCTCCGGCGATGACGTCCGCGAGGGCTTGACGGCGATTATTTCGGTGAAAATTCCCGAGCCGCAGTTCGAAGGACAAACAAAGACGAAGCTTGGCAA
This sequence comes from Paenibacillus glycanilyticus NBRC 16618, assembly GCF_004000805.1. GTDB lineage: Bacteria > Bacillota > Bacilli > Paenibacillales > Paenibacillaceae > Pristimantibacillus > Pristimantibacillus glycanilyticus. The sequence continues at coordinate 5,769 of NZ_BILY01000034.1, read as the reverse complement.
CAGCGAAGTGCGCGGTATTGTCGAATCGTTCTTTGCCGAGAAGCTGCAGGAGTTCCTGGATGAGAATCCTTCGGTTTCCCGCAAAATCGTTGAAAAAGGCCTGCAAGCGGCAAGAGCCCGCGAAGCGGCACGCAAGGCACGCGAGTTAACACGCCGCAAGAGCGCGCTTGAAGTGAGCTCCCTGCCAGGTAAACTGGCTGACTGCTCCTCCAAGGACGCCTCGATCAGCGAGCTGTATATCGTCGAAGGCGACTCCGCCGGTGGTTCGGCGAAGCAAGGCCGCGACCGTCATTTCCAGGCGATTTTGCCGCTGCGCGGTAAAATCCTGAACGTTGAGCGTGCCAGACTGGACCGCATTCTCGGAAATGCCGAGATCCGCGCGATTATCACGGCGCTTGGAACGGGCATTGGCGATGATTTCGATCTGGCGAAAGCACGTTACCATAAGGTCATCATTATGACCGATGCCGACGTCGACGGCGCGCATATCCGGACTTTGATGCTGACCTTCTTCTTCCGTTACATGCGGAAGATTATCGAAGCAGGCTATATTTATATCGCACAGCCGCCGCTGTTCAAGATCGAGCGTAACAAGGTTATCCGTTATGCGCAGTCCGAGAAGGAACGCGATGAGATTATCGCGGAATTCGGTGAAGGCGCCAAAGTAAACGTACAGCGTTATAAAGGTCTCGGCGAGATGAACGCCACGCAGCTGTGGGAAACAACGATGGATCCGGAGAGCCGGACCATGCTTCAGGTATCGATCGAAGATGCGATTGAAGCAGACGTTATATTCGACACGCTTATGGGCGATAACGTTGAACCGCGTCGCGATTTCATTCAACAGTTTGCGAAAGACGTTAAGAACTTGGATATTTAACAAAAAAATAGCCGTCCTTTCGGACGGCTATTTCTTTTTGTAGCGACCGTAAGAAACGGCGTACTTATAGATTTTGCGGAATATCGTTTTATCTTCGAGCTTCCGGAAGATAAAGGCATCAGGCTTCGTGTTTACCTCAAGAATCCAAGGTCTCTGCTGTTGGTCAATAGCGATGTCGATCCCAAGCTCCTTGATGCCCGGATAATGCTTCTCCAGCTCTTTTGCGATATCCAGGCTGATTTGCTTGAGGCGCATCGCGTATATCATCTTCTGGGTCGGGGATTGATGGTTAGACATCAAGCGTTCGAAGGACATCGGAGTGCCGCCGTTGTGGTAATTGGTAACCACTTTCCCGGGATGGGCAAGGCGTCCGATAATGCCGGTAGCCTCCCAGTGGTTGTTTTCATTGCGCTGCACCATTACCCTAATATCGAAGCGCCGTTTATTATGGCGGAGCAGATGGATGCCTCGTTGAACCAGATAGCGCCTGCTTTTAATTTTTTTCACGAGGCTCTGGTGCAGCAGTTCGAGGGTAGGAAAGGTCCGGATTGAGGTGTTCAGTTGATACTTATAGCCTTTGGCAGCCGGCTTGAGCTGTTCTACGCGCATAACGCCTTTGCCAAAGGTGCCGTTTACGGGTTTGACGTAGACCATCCCGTATTCGTCAAGCATCAACTGCAGGTTTTCCTTGTTGAAAAGCTTTGTTAGAGGTATATATTCACGGAGAGCTGGCGAGTGTAGAAGTACGTTGGTTTTCTCCCATTTGCTGTATACCAATTGAATAGACAATTTTGTTGCTCCTTTCCCTTGGGAACAGGTATTAAGCGATGAAGATTGCGTATCAAGCAGAAGACAGACTTTGGAATGAGTGGTATAATGTAATTTGGGTCTGTTTATTTTATGGCGGATCGGGCACGAAAAGATACGAGTTATTTGCCTATTTTTCATTATTTTTTAGGCAATTTGCCGGTTTCATAGATGAAACGGATGCAGGGCGTTTAGCCGTGCCTTTTTTGTGAAAGTAATATAATGGTTATCATGTTTGACAAGGTTTGCAGATTGATGACGTCAGGGAGGTAAAACATGGCGGAAGAACAACAGCATTCGCAAATTAAAGACCGCGACATTGGTACGGAAATGCGCGATTCATTCATGGACTATGCGATGAGTATTATCGTAAGCCGCGCATTGCCGGATGTAAGGGACGGTCTTAAGCCGGTGCATCGTCGTATTTTGTACGCAATGTCGGAGCTGGGCATGTCTTCGGACAAGCCATATAAGAAGTCTGCGAGGATCGTAGGGGAAGTAATCGGTAAGTACCATCCGCACGGCGATTCGTCGGTTTATGAAGCAATGGTACGGATGGCGCAGGATTTCTCCATGCGGTACATGCTTGTGGACGGACATGGCAACTTCGGCTCGATTGACGGAGATATGGCGGCGGCGATGCGGTATACCGAGGCGCGTCTGTCGAAAATCGCCATGGAGATGCTCCGCGATTTAAATAAAGAGACCGTTGATTTCGTTCCGAACTATGACGGCGAGGAGAAAGAGCCGGCCGTTCTGCCATCGCGCTTCCCGAACCTGCTCGTAAACGGGGTTACAGGTATCGCGGTAGGTATGGCTACGAATATTCCGCCGCATAACCTGACCGAGGTTATTGACGGTATTCAGGCGCTGATCCGTAATCCGGAAATTACGCCTGTTGAGCTGATTGATTATGTAAAAGGCCCCGATTTCCCTACTGCGGGTATCGTTATGGGACTTAGCGGCATCCGTCAGGCTTATCTGACGGGACGCGGCACGGTAACGATGCGAGCACGTGCGACGATTGAAGAGAACGGCAACAAAGCCCGGATTATCGTCTACGAGCTGCCATACCAGGTTAACAAAGCACGACTGGTAGAAAAAATCGCAGAGCTCGTCCGCGAGAAAAAAATAGAGGGAATTACCGACCTCCGCGATGAGTCCGACCGTAACGGAATGCGGGTCGTTATTGAGCTTCGCCGCGATGTAACGCCAAGCGTGGTGCTGAACAATCTGTATAAGCAGACGCAAATGCAATCCAACTTCGGTATTAACATGCTCGCGCTAGTTAACGGTGAACCTAAGACGCTGAATATTCGCGAAATGCTGTATTACTATTTGCAGCATCAGATCGAAGTTATTCGCCGTCGTACCGAATACGATCTGAAAAAAGCGGAAGCGAGAGCCCATATTCTCGAAGGCTTGCGTATCGCTCTTGATCATTTGGACGAAGTTATCGCTTTGATCCGTGCTTCGCAAACGGCGGATATTGCCCGCGAAGGCTTGATCGAGCGTTTTGCGCTTAGCTATGAGCAGGCGCAAGCGATTCTCGATATGCGTCTCCAAAGGCTCACCGGTCTGGAACGCGACAAGATCGAAGCTGAGTATGCGGAACTGATGAAGAAGATTGCCGAGTATAAGGCGATCTTGGCCGATGAGCAGCTTGTGCTCAACATCATCAGCGAAGAGCTTAACGAGATCAAGGAGCGCTTCGGCGACGAACGCCGTACCGAAATTACCGTCAGCGATGAAGAAATTCTGGACGAGGACCTGATCCCTCGCGAGGATGTTATCATCTCCATCACGCATACCGGTTATATCAAGCGTCTGCCGGTAACCACTTACCGCAGCCAGAAGCGGGGCGGCAAAGGCGTCGTTGGCATGGATACGAAAGAGCATGATTTCGTCGAGCATTTGTTCGTATCCAACACGCACCATTACTTGCTGTTCTTTACGAACAAAGGCAAGGTATACCGCCTGAAGGCTTACGAGATTCCAGATCTCAGCCGGACAGCCCGGGGAACGCCGATCATCAACCTGATCCAAATTGAACAGGGCGAGACGATCAATGCGGTTATTCCGGTAGAAAGCTTCGATTCGGACAGCTATCTGTTCTTTGCTACCCGTCAAGGTATTGTTAAGAAGACACCTCTTGACGATTATATGAATATCCGCAAGGTTGGTCTGATTGCGATTTCGATCCGCGAGGATGACGAATTGATTGGCGTGAAGCTGACAGACGGCAACCAGGAGATCGTAATGGGTACAGCGCAAGGCATGTCGATCCGCTTCTCCGAGCAGGATGTTCGTTCAATGGGACGTTCCGCCACAGGCGTAAAAGGCATTCAACTGGATGATGACGATACCGTCATTGACATGGATGTAGTTAATCCGGAGAATGATGTGCTTATTGTAACGGCCAAAGGCTACGGCAAACGTACGCCAATGAGCGAGTACCGGATCCAGAACCGTGGCGGTAAAGGGATCAAGACTCTTAACGTTACGGACAAGAATGGACCGATTGTCAGCCTGAAGGTCGTTCTGAATGACGAGGACCTGATGATTATGACCGCTCTTGGTACGCTTATCCGTACGAGCATGGAAGGTATCTCGACGATGGGACGTAATACGCAAGGCGTGAAGCTGATCAATACGCGTGAGGATGATACGGTATCAACCGTAACCCGTGTCGCGCGCAGCGAAGATGCTGACGAATCGCTCGAAGAGGGCGAAGAATTCGAAAATACAGCTCCGGATGCAGGCACCGAGCCGGCAGAAGAGTAAAAACAGACAATAGAGGATTGGCATACATCGGGAGGGGACCGTTGTGGCAACAGTGGCTTTATCACAGGTGAAGTTAGGCGACAAAATCAGCGAAGATGTCCTCACCCCGCTTGGCGGAGTGCTATTTCAGAAGGGGCGCATCGTCACACCTAGAGAATTAGATATCATGCAGGCCTTTCTGGTTCCCAAAGTTCAGATTGAACAGCCGGCTAATCAGACAGATAAAACGCAGGACAACGCAAAGCAGGAGCCGCAGACAGCAGCTCCTGTTGTCTCTGCTACTCCGCTGCATGATGAATACGACCAGATGATCGTTGTACTGAAGCGGGTTATCAACGAGATCCGGTCCGGTCAGCCGATACCGGTAATGGATATCCGGAATCAGTTGGAGAAGATGATGCAGTATGAGGACAGCTACCAGGTGCTTACGTTTATGCCGAGACATTTTTCGGAGCGTGACTATTTGCTGCACAACAGCATACTGGTGAGCTTAACCTCCTATCGTATTGCCCAATGGTGCGGACTGCCTCGTAAGGATTGGATGCCGGTCGCTCTCGCCGGTCTGCTGCACGATATCGGGAACGTTAAGATTGACCCGGCTATATTAGCCAAGCCGACAGCCTTAACGGCCGAAGAAAACGAAGAGATGAAGCGTCACACGGTATTTGGGTATCAGCTGCTCAAGAACATTGCCTCTTTAAACGAGGGAGTGAAGCTGGCCGCGCTACAGCATCATGAGCGCATTGACGGTAGCGGCTATCCGCTTGCCATTGATTCGTCCAAGATCCATCCGTACGCCAAAATCGTTGCCATTGCGGATATTTATCATGCGATGACTTTAAATCGATTCTACCGCAAGGCAGCTTCCCCGTATTTCGTTCTGGAACAGATCCAGAGCGATTCCTTCGGAAAGCTGGAGCCTTCTTACGTCAGGATATTCGTAGAGAAGGTAACGCAATTCCATAACGGCAATATCGTGAAGCTTAGCGATGATCGCGTTGGAGAGATTGTGTTTAGCGATTCCGTGCATCCGACAAGACCATGGGTCTCTGTTGGCGGTACGATAATCAACCTGACAATCGAAAGACATCTGCATATAAAAGAAGTTATGGGTTAACAATAAAGATCTTGCCTTGGAATCAGGCGAGATCTTTATTTGTTTATTAGATAGAAAATCTATTGTATACAACAGTTGATTAATAAGGATTTTCAGCTTAAATATGAGATGTAAAAGAGAATAATCATGTTTTAGCAAAAAAACTTTAAAAAAGTACTTGCAATCCATTAGGCGTTCATGG
>NZ_BILY01000033.1 GCF_004000805.1 Paenibacillus glycanilyticus NBRC 16618 | reverse complement strand
CCCAAGTAGGCTAGACAAGCAGCGAATAAGACCCCGCAAGGGTCTTATTTTGTTATGTAGCGCATGGATGTGGCGTTTTAGCGCGCAAAAGTAAGAGGTAAGACCCTGCCGGGGTCTTATCTCATTCGAGCAGAGCGGCAATAAACGAAATAAGACCCTCACAGGGTCTTATTCGGTCTGGAGCTATCAACTTGGCGAAGCTCCCCGCCTACCCCTTGCCCATCAGCTTCGAGTCCTTCGGCAGGAAGAACGCGCAAAGTCCAAGCAGCGGGAGGAAGGAGCACAGCTCAATCGTAAAAGCAACGTCCTTCACGTCGGTCAGCCAGCCGAGCAGAACGGAGCCAAGTCCGCCCATGCCGAACGCGAGACCGAAGAATAAACCGGATACGGTGCCGATATGCCTTGGCATCAGCTCCTGCGCATAGACGATGATAACGGAGAAGCCGGACATTAGAATCAGGCCAATCGCGCAGCACAAGACGAGGGCAACTGCCGGGCTTGCGTAAGGGAGCATCAGCGAGAATGGCGCCGTTCCGGCGATGGAAATCCAGATCATGGTCTTGCGGCCGAACTTGTCGGCAAGCGGTCCGCCAAGCAGCGTGCCCACCATGCCCGCGAATTGCAGAGCGAACAAGCAAATTTGCGCGCGCGAGAACGACAACCCGTAATGATCGATGAAATAGAACGAATAATAACCGGTCATGCCCGCAATATACACAAACTTGGAGAACAGCAGGATAATGAGGAGCGCCATCGTGCCGGCCACGAACAACGTGGAATGGGGCGATGGCTGATCCAGCATCCGGTTAGCCGCTTTTTTAATTGATGCGGCAGCTGCTAATTGACCGGCATACCAGCGGCTGATGATTTGTTGTATGACGATTCCGGCAACGGCGAAAATCGTAAACCACAGGAAGCCTTTTTGGCCATGCGGCATTAACAGAAAAGCAACCAACAGCGGCGCCAGCGCCTGGCCGGTGTTGCCGCCGACCTGGAATACCGATTGCGCCATCCCTTTCCCGCCGGATGCTGCCATCCGGGCTACCCGGGAGGATTCCGGATGCAGGACGGACGAGCCCACCCCGATAAGGGCGGAAGAGACGAGCAGCATCCAGAAGCTGTCCGCATATGCGAAGCCAACTACGCCGGCCAGCGAGAAGAGCATGCCAAGCGGCAGCAGGAAGGGCATTGGCCTGCGGTCTGATACGTATCCGATAAACGGCTGAAGCAAGGATGCCGTAATGTTGAGCATAAAGGCTACCCAGCCGATTTTGGTGAAGCTCAGATGCATCTCGGATTGGAACAGCGGAAAAGCGGAAGGCACGGCGGTCTGCATCGCGTCATTCAGCAGATGGGCGAAGCTGACGCCAAACAGCATCCAGATCGCCGGATTGCGCTGCGCCTGTAAAGCAGCGGTCGTATTCATGGAACGGTTCCCCCTTTTCATTTTTTTCAGTATAGCGGGGGAGGCGGAAAACGGTCGTTGCGAAAAGTGCTGCAAATGGAGCAACTTTTGCTATAATGATGGCAGGTGAAGATACATGGAGATGAAAGTAGAGACCAACTGGATCGAGCTGTGGCAAGGAAGCCATAGCTTCAAGAATGTTCCCCATAAGCATGAGGACTGGATGCAGGTTACGCTTCCGATCAAGGGCACGGTTCACTTTACGCAGGAAGAGCGGAGCTATGGCCTGAAGCAAGGCAACGGCTTGCTCCAGCCGCCGGGGACCGAGCATCATTTTTATCTGGGCGAGCAATCATCCGTAATCATTATCAAAGTCCGCGAACGCGGAGACGGCGGGATGGAATCCCTGCAGCCGCATTTCATGGCGGGAGCCGGGCAGGACATCCGGCAGGAATTCCATACCGGAGACATGATAGGCCGGTTCCGTCAATGGATGATGGCGCTGATCGAAGGGCAGGCTTTGGCCGATCCGATTGCGGTGCAGGAGGTGGAGCAGGATGTGCTCGCCTATCTGGGCGGCATGCTTAAGCTTGGCCAGAAGGAGCTGCTGCCGCCGGGCATTAACGATCCGCATATTCGGCGGGCCCTGACCTATCTCCATGACTGCTACGACCATACGATTAACATCGAGGAGCTTGCCGGAATCGCGCTTCAAAGCCGCTATCATTTTATCCGCTCTTTCCGCGAAGCAACCGGTACGACGCCGTATCAATATTTGCTGCGGCTGCGCATTACGGAGGCCATGAACAGACTGCGCCGTTCCGATTCTACGATCGGGCAGATCAGCGTGGATCTCGGCTTCTCGAGCACGAGCCAATTTCATCGCGCTTTCCTGAAAATGACCGGCGTTACCCCGCAGGCGTACCGCCAGCAATAGTAGCGAAGGGCTGTCCCGCATCACGATTGTTAGACTTCCTCTTTCGAGCGAGGTGAGGAATAACGATGTTAACGATTGAACGTTATTTGACGCTGTACGGGCGGTTTGCGAGTGTGCTTGGAGCCGGGGCAGCGGCGGAGGCAACGCTGGAGCAAATAGCAGATGCGCTGTATTGTACAGAACGAAATGCCAAGCTTGTTCTCCGCAAACTGTCAGAGGAGGGCTACATCAAGTGGAAGGCAGGAAGAGGCAGGGGAAACCGCTCACAGATTACCTTCCGGGAAGACCGGGAGAAGCTGCTTCTGGATCTGTCACGACAATATGCCGAAGATGGCGATTATAATAAGGCTTTTCATCTACTCCAGACCTTCGGGGAAGGAACGGCGGCCAACGAGAGATTCATGGAGTGGATGAGAGGCAGCTTTGGCTTCCACAAGCACCAGGGAAAATTGGCCGATGTGCTGCGCCTTCCTATAACAAGGACGATCACGACCCTGGATCCGGCAGAATGCATCTTTTCATTTGATGCGCATATGATTCAGCAGATTTGTGACCGGCTTGTCGTGCTAGAGGAGAATACGGGCCGCGTATTGCCCGGTATCGCCCATGAGTGGGAATGCAATGAAGATGCTACGGCATGGACTTTTCATCTGAGGAAAAGCGTATTATTCCATGACGGAACCGCACTTACCGCAGCCGACGTTGTTTTTACGATAGAGCGGCTGAGAAACGGAAAGCTTAACAGCTGGATTTTGCGGTCGTTGGATAGAGTCGAGGCCGTATCGGAACGAACTGTACGTTTTCATTTACATACACCCAACTGGTTATTTCTTAAATACGCTTGCTCCGTTGTAATGTCAATATTGCCTTCAGGGCTGCTGGGGCAAAGCGAAGAGATGTTCTGGAAGCGTCCCATTGGCACGGGCCCTTTCCAGATTGAAGAGTGGACCAGCGGAAGGCTGTTGCTTGAAGCAAATGTACAATATTTTCAATCGCGTCCTCATTTAGACCAGGTCGAAATCGTACATGTTCCGCAACATGAAGCTCTAAAGGCTAATGTGGCCACATGGAAGCAACTCATCTGTGATCCGAAGCTGCAGGCTGTGACGGAAGAGAACGGCTGGGTTAAGCTTGAATCCAAAAATGTCTGTACGAGTATGCTTAGCTTTAACATGCAAAGAGAAGGACTTCAGCAATCGAAGCTGTTCCGCAGTATCATAGATCAGCTGCTTGATCGGAAACGAATGATTCACGAACTGGGAGGCGCAAGGTATATGCCGGCCAAAGGTTTTTTTCCTGAATCAGAACCTTTTGCTGAAATAGGAGAAGCAGTTTGTGATGAGGAGCTGCGCAAGCAGATTATCCGATACGGTTTCGATCAATCGCCTATTACGTTGTGTTCACATTCGATTCATGAGGCCGATGCCCGCTGGATTCAGAAGCAGTGTGCCGACTATGGCATTAAAATGCTGGTTCGTGTTGAGGCGCCGGAGAATGTGCTGGACGAGGTTGATATGACGCTGTATTCGCTCGTATTTCCTGAAGGCGAGGTTACTTTGATCGAGAGCTGTGAACAGGAAGACAGCTTCTTAAAGAGTATGATGACGCCGGAGCTGTCGGCTTGGACGCTTGATCGATTTGATGAGGCGCTTGCCTGCAGAAATTCGCCGGACCGAATGGCTATCTATGCAGATATTGAAGAGAGACTTCGGAGAGAGTGCCAGGTCTTATTCATGCTTCATAGTAAATTTTATACCGACTACCATCCCTCGTTAAAAGGTGTCCGGATCAATTCGCTTGGCTGGATTGATTTCAAACACATTTGGCGTTCCTAACAATTGGCCGAAGAGATTGATAAAAACCCATCGTTGTTGGGGACTGACCCCCTAGTATGAGACAAATTAAAACACCTTCAAGAGAAAGCCTCCATGTCGTAAGATATGGGGGACAACTTTGGAGGTGTTGTTTTTGCATTGGCAACAAGAGTTAGTTAACCGTTCGGAGGGAAAATGCTGTACCTCTCGAGCATCTTGGATTTGTTTAATGGTGAGGTTGTTGCCAGCAGCATCTCAGATAAGCAAGATACGGCATTCGTACTAGATACGCTTAATCAGTTACCAGATCTTCCTGGAGCTGTTCTGCATAGCGATCAAGGCAGTGTCTATACATCTCAAGCGTATCAAGATGCGATCAAAGGAAAAGGCATTACCATGAGCATGTCCCGCAAGGGAACGCCCGCTGATAATGCCCCCATCGAATCGTTTCATTCCACTCTAAAGTCTGAAACGTTCTATCTCGAAGGTTTAACCCAAACAACGACGGCCATCGTTGAACAGAACGTTCGAGAATACATTACTTACTATAACTTAATTCGAATTCAAACGAAACTAAATAACCAGTCGCCAATTGAATATCGACGACTGGTTGCTTAAACTTGAAAGGTGTTTTGATCCCTGTCTCACAAACGGGGGTCAGTCCCTTGTAAACGATGGGTTTTTGAGTAGTCAGCAACAGGGAAAAGCACGATTAACGCATTTGCTGGAGTAAATCCAATATATGATTCATCTTGACCCTCACATTAATGTGAGGGTATATAATCGATTCGAATCGACGATGCAGGAGGCGTTAAGGATGAAAATCGGAGAGCTTGCGACGCGTACGGGAGTTAGTCTGCGGTCGCTTCGTTACTATGAGGAGCAGGGACTGCTTACTCCCATCCGGCTGGAGAACGGGTACCGGGAATATTCGCCGCTTGCCGAGGAGCAAGTGCGGACGATTCAGCTGTATCTCCAGCTTGGATTATCGACGGAGCAAATCGCCGGTTTCCTGCACTGCGTCTTGAAGAACAAAGAGGCGTTCTGCAAGGAGGTGCTGCCGATCTACCGCGAGAAGCTGGGGGAGATCGAGACGCAGATTCAACTCCTGAGCAGCATTAAACGCAATCTGGAGGACCGCATTCAGTCGATTCTGGAAGAGCAGAAGGAAACGGAGGAATGAAGATGAGCGTTAGAAAAATAGACGGGCAGTCGTTCCATCAGGCTGTTCGCTCGAATGGAGCAACTTTAGTTGAGTTCGGGGCCGCATGGTGCCCGCCGTGCAAGGTGCTGCTGCCGATTCTGGATGAGCTTCAGCAGGAGGAAGGCGAGCGTGTCTCCATCCTTCAAGTGGATTGTGACGAATCGCCGGAGATTGCTTCCGAATTTGGCGTGATGTCGATGCCAACGGTTATCGTTTTCCATAACGGCGAGCCGGTCGACAAATATATCGGACTCCGTCCGAAGGATGTGTACCAGCAGGCAATTGCCCGGTATGCGTAAGGCGTGAGGGGAAATGGCCGGTCACTTATGTGGCCGGCTTTTTCAATTAGCAGGCAGGAATTGGAAGGTTCTTGGGAGAAGTTCAAATAGGCTCATTATCTTCCAGATGGAGGTTATACGAATGGAGTTACAGTCTTACATAAATGATCTGTTCCAGGCGGCTCAGAGCGGCGACGCAGCCAAAGCGCAAGAGCTGATTGAGGCCCATCCGCAGCTTGCCAATACCGAGAATCAAGACGGACTTACCCCGCTTGGCTATGCCGCGCATTTTGGCAACGCGAAAGTTACACGTGTATTGCTGGAGTTAGGCGCAGACGTCAATGCCGTCTCCCATTCCGGCATTTCGTTTATTCCTTCGAATACGGCCCTGCATGCGGCGATCGCGGGGGAACGGAGTCTCGAAGTCATTAAGCTGCTGCTTGCAAAAGGGGCAAATCCAACAATCCTGGACAGCAATGGCCATACCTGCCTGCACTCGGCGGCTTTCCATGATGACAATCTGGAGATGATCCGCCTGTTAATGGAGCATGGAGCGGATATAAACGCCTCGGCGGATGGCGGTGACACGCCATTGTCGCTGGCTGTTCAGCAGGGGCACGAGAACGTGGCGAGCTTGCTTCGGGAGTATGGCGCGCTCCGCTAGAGCGGGGCGAAGCCGTAAGGAACAACTTTTGCAGGCTAAAAGAGAATCACAGCACAGCGCACAGCGCAAAACAGGATTCGGCAACCATGCCTGACCCAAAAAACAGTCCCCCGGCATGCCGAGGGACTGCTTCTATTATTTCAGGCCTTTTTGCGCAAGGAAGGCATCCCACTGCTTCTGCACTTCCGCGTCTACCTTTTCCGCGCCGGAAGCTTTCAGCTTCGAGATATATTCCGGCAGCACTTTGTTAGGATCAACGGCGCCGGTCTCCAGCGCGGTTTCGTATTCGTTCTTCACCGCGTTGATGTTGGCGACCTCCGCTTTGAAATTCTCCTCGTTTACCGTAAAGCCGCTGCTCGCCAGAACGACGGCGTTGTCGTTCAGCTCAATGGTCTTCTGCCATGTATCCGCAGCCATGCCCGGCTTCAGATAAGCGTTAAATTGGTTGCCGAATACCCAGTCGCCGTTAGGCGCGTAACCGGAGCCTTCGATCGGCTCGATGTACTGGTCGTCGACTTTTTTGTAATGCTTGCCTTCAATCCCGTTGCAGATCAGGTTATACAAGTATTTATCCGTATTCAATAGGTTGATAAGCATAAGGGCGCGTTCCGGATTTTTCGAGTTTTTGTTGATGACATGCATGGCGCTTGCGATACCCGTGAAATAGCTCTCGGAGATTGGAACATATACGACATCGTTGCCGCCGTTGATCGCTTTTTCGCCAATCTCGCCGCCAGGCTTCGAAGTGAACTCGATCGATACCGCAACGTTGCCTTTTGCCTTCAAGTCGTTAATGTTCTGGAGGACGGGAGCGTCCTGGTTGATATAGCCCTTCTCGTACCATTCATGCAGCTTCTGGAAGTATGGAAGACGGTCATTGGCCGTGTTCAGGAACGTCGACAGCGTGTAAGCTGAATCGTCTTTTTTATAGTAAACCGGGGAGCCGTCCGTGCCTGCAACGGTTGGGTCGATATACATGCCTCTGGAGTTTTGCGCGAGACCAAGCGGCACGACATCCGGCTCGTTTTCCTTCAAGGTTTGCAGGAACGGCTCGATATCGCTGTAGGTATGGATGCTGGAGACGTCAAGATTGTATTTGTCGATAAAACGTTTCTGGATAATCAAGCTCTTTTGCTTCGCCGCTACTTGATAGATCGGGAAGCCGTACACCTTGCCGTCGGCGGCAAGCATATCCGGCCAGAATTTATCCGGGATATTCGCGCGTGCTTCGGGAGCATACTTGGCAATCATGTCATCCGTAATTTCATGATAAGCGCCGCGGTCGATATAAGGCTGATAGTTGCCAAGCCAGCCCTTGGAGCTCCAGGCAATGTCGAAGTTCTCGTTCGCCGCGAGCATCGCGTTCAGCTTCGGCTCGTATTCGTCGAAGGTGAGCGGTTTCAATTCGACGGTGGCGTTGATCTTTTCCTTCAAGTATTTGTTGATCTCGTCGTTAACGAGCTTTTGATCCGGACCGGGATCAGCCGCTACCGGATAAAGGAATGTAAGCTTAACAGGATCCAGAGCCGGCTCCGTTGACTCGGCAGGCGTATCGCTGGCCGCGGTTGACGGTTCCGCCGAAGGCGTTGGAGCTTTGTTGTTATTGCCGTTATTGTTGCTGGAACAGGCTGCGAGAATGCCAAACAATAAGATGACCGACAGCAGCGTTGCGAACAATCTTTTTTTGTTGTTGTTCACCGTAAACCCTCCAATTATCGTTCCTGTTTTATTATTACTACACGCCGTGAAGCAGACCTTCTTAAGCCGCGCAAAAGTGTGCGGATCACCTCCTAAAAAGAATTGACACACGCTTTTTGTGGCAATTCTTGCTTCGAAAGCATGGGCTTTTGATTGTCATCCCTTCAAAGAACCAACCGTTAACCCTTTGACGAAATACTTCTGGAAAAAGGGGAAGATCACCAGCATCGGCCCGCTGGCCACGATGGCCATCGCCATCCGAACGGTCAGCGTAGGGAACTGCGCAAATTTCAGCTTATCCGCCACCTCGGCCATTGGCGAGTTTGCCAGAAACTCCGCTTGCGATAAGATCCGGACGAGCAGCAGCTGAAGCGGTACGTATTTGTCGTTGTCGATGAAGAGAAGGGCGTTAAACCATTCGTTCCAATACCCGAAAGCAATGAACAAGCCAAGCGTGGCCAAGGCGGGCGTGGAGAGCGGCAAAATGATGATGAAGAAGATCCGGTATTCCTTTGCCCCGTCCACCTTTGCGGATTCGATGATTTCTCTCGAAATTTTGTCGAGGAAGCCTTTCATAATCATGATGTTGAACGGGCTCATCACGGCGGGAATGATCAGGGCGGCCAGCGTGTTTTTCAGATGCAAATATTGCGTCATCAGAATGTAGAACGGAATAAGTCCGCCGTTGAACAGCATCGTGAAGAAGACGTAGAACGTAAGCGGCCGTTGATAGCGGAAGTCGCTGCGCGAGATCGGATAAGCCATCAAGGCGGTCATGAAGAGCGACAGCACGGTACCAATGACGGTAATCGCAATCGTCACCCCGTACCCTCTAAGCAAAGGTTCGGGTTTCTCGAACACAATCCGGTAAGCCTCAAGGCTCCATTCCTTGGGCAGGAATTGATAGCCGAACTGATGCAGGCTGTTCTCCGAGCTCAGCGAGATCGCGATAACGAGAACAAAAGGCATGGCAATAAGCAGACAAACAATCAGGAAATACAGGTTAATGACGATATCGGCGATTTTGATTTTCATGGGTAGGCAGGCCTCCTCGGTCAGAAAAGCGCATTGTCTTTGTCAATGCGGCGGACGATCAGGTTCGCGGTTACGACGGTCACAAGCCCAACGACGGATTGCAGGAATCCGACCGCGGCGGCGGAGTTGATGTCCCCAAGCTTCGTTAAGGCGCGGTAGACGTAGGTATCGATAATGTCCGTGGTAGGGAAGTTAGGGCCGACGTTATTCGGAACAAAGTAATGCAGCCCGAAATCTCCTCTGAAAATATTGCCGAGACCTAAAATAAACAAAATGATAACGAGCGGCTTCAGAAGCGGCAGCGTAATCCGGGTCATCATCTGCACGCGGGAAGCTCCGTCCAGCCGGGCTGCTTCGTAATAATCGGTGCTGATTCCCGTAATGCCGGCGAAGTAGACGAGCGTGGAGAAGCCGACTCCTTTCCAGAGGGCGACAAGCGGAAGGATAAAGATCCACGGCGTTGTCTCGAGGTACCAGTTATGGCCCTTCTGGCCGAACAATTCAAGGATCGTGTTCAAGTACCCGTTCTGGAAGTCGAGAAAAGCGTTGCCGATATAGCCGACCAGCACCATGGAGATGAAATAAGGAAGGAACAAGGTCGTCTGGTACACCTTGATCAGCTTGCTGGTCAGCTCGTTAAGCAGAAGGGCCATGAGGAGCGAGACCGCCATCGTGAGCAGGATGTACGTAAAGTTGTACAGCAGCGTATTGCGTATAATGCGGAAGGCATCCTGCGCTTTGAACAGAAACTCGAAGTTGTCGAAGCCAACCCATTTGCTGCCGAATATGCCTTGGTCATACCGGAAGTATTTGAAGGCCAGGATCAGCCCGACCATAGGCAAATAGGCAATGATCAGTTTGAATAAGACGCCTGGGAGGGCAAGCAGGATCAGCTCGCGGTTTCGCCGGATATGCCAGAGCTCTTTGGCAAGCCAGCTTTTGCGTTTAACGGGAACAGGGGCTGCTGGCTGCTCGTGGCTGCTTGGTAGACCGGCAGGCGGGATGTTAGGCAAGTGAATCTCCTCCAATCTTTGATGAGTCCAGCATGCCATGACCCGAACCGGGCCGGATAGAGTTCATTGTTTGAATAACTGTAGAAGCGGGCTGTACTTATTGCGAATAACTGTTTTATCCCGCTTGCGGCAGCAAAAAAACGCCTGCTTCCTTGGGAGGAAACAGGCGGCTTAGCTTCAGGAGATTGATTTTTTTATGCGGAATTCCTTAGGCGTCGTGCCGAACTTGCTTTTGAATAGGCGGAAAAAATAGCTCTGGTTGCCGTACCCGACCTTCTCCATAATCTCGGTAATGGTGCCGTCCTCCTTGAGCAGCAGCTCCTGCGCCCGGCGCAGGCGGACGTCGTTGAGATATTCCGTAATGGTCATTCCGCAGCTGTCCTTAAACAGCTTGCCGACGTAAGCGGAGCTTAATTTGACGGTTGAGGCGATGGATTGCTGGCTCAAGTTGTAGTCGCTGTATTTTTGCCAGATGAGCTCCTTCACGGTTTCGATAATCATTTCGTTGCGCTCCATGCTGGAGGGCTTCGCTTCCTCGCATATCGCGGTGCAGAGGGACAGAAAAGCGAGATGAAGCTCATCCAGCGTATAGTAATCCTGCGGCAGGAGCGGGATGCGTTCGATGTCGACGGACAGCTGGGTAATGCGGTTGCTCGTAATCTCGGCCGCCGCGTTTTTGATAATCCAGGCCATATCGGCGATCGCTCTTCTCATATCCTCCAGCTGCAGCGCGGCCAGCAAGGCAAAAGCCCGTTCCAGCTCGCTGCCGGCTTCGGTCAGCTTGCCTTTCTTGATGGCCTCGGACAGCTTTTTCTCCACGTCGCCTGACAGAGACTTTTGCTTGTTCTCGAGATTTGTACGTATATCCTGTGTTTCTATAATCGCTTTGTAGCCCATTAGAATACTATACTGGCTAAGCTGATAGGACTGGTAATAGCTTGCGGACAGCTGGGTCAGCTGGGTAACGGTTTCGCCGATCCCGCAAGTGAGAGAGAGGTTGTAATAACGCTCGAGAATCTGCTGGACATCGAAGATAGCGGGTTTGACCGCTGCCGGATCAAGCAGCTCTTCCTTGCCGGACAGCAGGATGGTGAAATGATCCTCCTGCATATCGACCATCTCGCAGCGGAAAGCCCGCGACAGCACTTCCTTCGCGATATTCATAACCGCAAAGCTATGCAGCTTCTTCATGCCGGAGGATGTCCTTCGGTCGTATTCATCGTACCGGTCGAACCGGAGCGTGCAAACCATATACGGCCCGCTTGGCGCCAGCTGCAGCTCGTGCTTTCTGATCAGCTGCCTCATATCCAGCTCGGAAAGGCTGCGGTTATCGGTCAAAAACTTGCGGATATAGTATTTGCGAACAATCTGCTCCGAGCTGATCTCCTGCAGCTGTCCGGAGAGCTGCTCGTAAAGATCGCCCATGGCATCCAATTCGTTGCGCTTGCCCGAATCCGGGGCGGCATTCCTCATATGCGGGAGAATCCGCTTCAGCATTCCTTCGATTGGACCGTACAGCTTGTAGCTCAGCCAGACGGAGATTCCGATGGAGAGCAGGATAAAAGCGCCGGTCAGCGCGAAATTACGGGTCCGCATATCCGAGACGGCCTTCATGATCTCCTTGTAAGGCTGAATGTACAGAATCGTCCAGTCGCCGATGCCGTGCAGGTACGTAACCATCACCTTTTGCCCGCCGGAATTGCCGATCACGAAGCCGGAATCGTTCGATGCTCCGGTCGCCTCGTTAGGTGCTTGTATCAGCTTGCCTATGCTTGCTTGATCGAGAGGCAGGGTCTGCCGGGAATGGCCGCTGTCGAACAGCTGCCCGCCGGACGTTCGGATCAGAATCTCGCCGCTGCTCCCGCTGCTTATGCCGTTCAGCTTGCTTAAGCTGTCGAATACCCAGTCGGGCTTGATGAACAATATAATAGCCGATTGGCTTGGGGTGAACGGACCATACGAATCCGTGACGATAAACGCAAAGGCATCAATCTGGTTGGAATGCTGGAAGCTGAACGGGATGAGCCGGGATGCCGGCAAAGAACCTTCCGAGGAATGGAGCAGCCATTCGAGGATGCTGCTTTTTGTCGTGCCGCCATCTACCAGGAAATCGCTGGAGGAGCCGTACAGCTCCCGGGTTGAAGCGTTATAGACCGCCATCGAATGCAGGAACGAGGAGCTTTCAAGCATATTGTACATTTGCTGATAGCCGCGGATATAGTCCATTTTGGGCAGGTTGTTGCTGAACATCAGCGGAATCAAGGCGTTATCGCGAAAAGCGAAGGTAGACAGGTGGACGATGATTTCGTTCATATAAGAGAGGTTGTATTGGGTCTGGGTCAACACCTTGAGGTTCGCGTCCTCCTGGACATGCTTGACGGACCGCTCGAGCAGGTACGTATTGGCTGCGGACAAGCCGGTAAGGATTAGAGCCATCGTCAGCATGATTGAAAATAACACGCGCTTGAAATATTTTTTCGAGGTAAAGTAGCCGTACGCTTTCATGAGTATCCTGCCCCTTTATCCAGCATGTAGTCTCTCTATGTATAGTTGTAAACGCTGCCAAACCGTTGCGCAAGGGTTATTTTGGCCGGAATCACCTTGGAAAGCAGTGAACCGGATATCGTACGCTTTTTAGCGTTTTGTGCAGTTTACAGTATGGCGTATGCTGTGGCAGTGTGAAGTCAAACAGCAGGCAAAAGGCGGTGGGGCGATGCTTGAAATCTATGTAAGCGCATGGGGAAATGATCATGGGGACGGAAGCGAGGAGAAGCCGTTTCGCAGTATTCGGGAGGCTCAGGCGACCGTTCGTTCTATGGTGAAAAAAGGGGTGACCGGCGGAATAACCGTTATTGTGGGAGAAGGGACCTATACGCTTGATGAACCTCTCCGGTTTGGAAGCGGCGATGCAGGAGGGGAACGCTGCCTTGTTACATACCGCAATGCGGAGGGGCGGACAGCGGAGTTGATTGGCGGGAAAGTCCTGTCCGAATGGAAGGATGCGGGGAATGGAGTATGGACCGCGCAGGTGCCGAAGGGAGTGCGGTTTCATACCTTGTACGCCGATGGCAGACGTATTTCGAAAGCGAGAATGCCTGCCTCCGGTTATTACCGCTCGCTTCCGCTCGAAGAAGACGGACGGGCCGGCATCCGCTATGAGGAAGGGGAGTTTCCGGATATTCCGAAGGAGGACGCGGATAGCTTGCAGATTTATGTATGGCCGGGCGGCGGCGAAGCGAACTGGTTCGCGGAGACCATTCCGGTGGCCGGAATGAAAGAGGGCAAGATTTTATTTAAACGGCCTAGCTGCTGGGAAATTGGAGAAGGCTCCCGTTATTACTTGCAGGGCTCGCGTGCCTTTCTGCGGGAGCCTGGCCAATTCCATCTGGATGAGGCGGCAGGCTTGCTGTATTACCGGCCGCGAAGCGGGTCGCCGCTTCATGAGCGGGTGGTTGCTCCGGCTGTCGGCCGAATTTTGCATATCCAAGGAGATAGTGATGCGGAGAGGGTGTCCGGACTTACATTCTCGGGACTGACGTTTGCCTGCACGGACTTTACGGAGGACTTTCGGATGATGCGGGAAGAGCCCGGCATGGACAACGCGGAGCCCGATGAGAACCGGAACGGTATCGTATACATGCGGAATGCCCGCGGAATCGAGGTTTCGGACTGCGTTATTCGAAATTCCGGAACATGCGGGGTCTATCTCGACCGCAGCGTTGAAGGCGTGCGGCTGCTTCGCAACCGGATCGAGCGGATGGGGCATACCGGCATCTATGCCTCGGGCTATGCGCCGGGAGAAGGAGCTTTTCAAGATCAGCTTGCCGCTTATCGGAACAAAGGGCATTGCATAACGGACAATATCATCACGGATGGCGGCGAGCTTGTTGGTCATGGCAGCGGCATTGTGCTGTATCAGAGCGGAGATAATGAAATTGCTCATAACCGGATAGCGAACATGCCCCGTTACGGGATATCGATGAAGGGTCTTCGCTACCAGCGGATGCCGCAGGAGCTTTGGGGAGTTCCCGTAACCTGGGATAATCATGCTTCGTTTCTGTTCACCCGCAACAATGTCATTCGTCATAACGACCTGTCCAATGTCATGACCGACAGCCAGGACGGAGGCATCATTGAATCCTGGGGAATCGGCCGGGGCAACGCGATTTATGGCAACCGCCTTCATCATAGCGGCATCCATTTTTCCTTCGGATTCGGTATTTATCTGGATGATGCTTCAAGCGATGTGGAGGTGACCCATAATCTTCTTGATCATTTGTACCAGACGGGAGAAGGCAAGCTGTGGATGGCTATATTCTCGAAAGGAATCGGCAACCGGATTATCAACAACTTAATCGCGAATAACGAATCGGAATGCGCCTTTGGCACGCAGGAAATGGCTGGCGAGAGCAATAGGGATATTGTTATCCGTTCGAACATCGTATCGAATTCGGGATACATGTACGCGCATGTGAATTGGAGCGATGAGCGGCTGGCCTCGGCTGACTGTAATTTATACTGGCGAGGCGGCGAGCCTCCGCTTGTGACCAGCGAGGAGCTGCCGTTTCCGGCGGTTGGCGAGAGCAAGGTCTGGGGGAAGCTGTATCATTGGGACTCCTGGCGTTCGCTCGCGGATGGAAAGCTTGATGCGCAGACGATACTGGCACCTGCCGGTTTTGTGGACGAAGCAGCGGGAGACTACCGCTTGCTGCCGGCTTCTCAGGCCTACCGGCTTGGCTGGCAGGATATCGACTTCTCGCGGTTTGGTCCAAGATTGAACCCACAGGAAGGGCAGTGATTGAAACAGAAAACGCCCGGGCGGAAAATCAAGCCGATTCAATAAAAGCGCGACCCCTGGAAGGGCCGCGCTTGTCATATCATAAGGCCAGTTCAAATGCCTCTTAAACGCGTTAACCGCGCTTGCTTATACCGTCGTCCCCAGAGTCTTTTTGCCCGCCGCATAAGTGCCCGCCGCATTAGCTACGCGCGTTCCGAGAGCTTCGCCAAGCGCCAGCCCTTTCGCGAAGAGCGATTGGCTCAGCGGATCATGGGTATCCTCAACGGGAGATGTGACGCCAACGCCGTAATAACTGCCGTACAGCGCATTTGCGGGAATATTGGCCGGCAAGCCGACGATGATCATCCCTTGGTGAAGCATCGGCGTAATCAAGTTCAATAAGGTGGCTTCTATCCCGCCGTGGATGGTTGCAGTCGTGCAGAAAACGGCGCCGATTTTATCAACCAGCGTTCCGTTGGCCCATAAATAGCCGAGTTTGTCGATCCACTCTTTCATGCCGGAACTGATCGTGCCGAAGTGCCCGGGACAGCCCCAGATAATGGCATCCATCTGAGCGAGGTCTTTGACGTTCGCCTGTTTGACGTGATTGATGAAGACCTCCGCTCCTTCCACGCTTTCGGCACCTTTGGCAATGGAGCGGGCAAGTTGTTCCGTGTGGCCTGCTTCGCTATCGTAAACAATATAAATTTTCATCGTTTAATCTCCTCTCTTGGCTCTGAAAAAACGCGATTTCTCATTCGCTTTCTTTTTGCGGTTTGTTGAGCTTCTTAAGCGACTCCCGGTATGCCTTATCGTTCATTTCTTCCTGGCGGTCATCCTGTTCGGGAGTGCCTTTTAACCTTAGAATCGCCTTCCGGTATTCCTGATCGTTAAAGTGTTCGTTGTTCTTGTCTTTCGGCGGTTCAGGCGTAAGGAACCCGCGGATGGCGTTGCGGAATTCGCCGTCTGCGCTTTGCCGGTTCGAGCGATTTTCGTTGTTAGCCAATTCCGCGGCAGGCGCCGCCTCCTTCTCCGCCTTATCCGGCATCTGCACCGCCTCCGCAGTCTTATCCGGCACCTGCACCGCGTCCTCGGCAGGCTTCACCTTGCGGATGAAGAAGGCGAGCACGAGTGCGGCAATCGTCAACCATGTCGCGACGACGAACGATTGGTTAATACCGTAAATCGTCGATTGTATGGTGATTTCGCCCATTTTTGCTTTGTCGGACGGCGAGATGTTGCCGGTGATGATCAGCTCCTTCGCATGCGACGCGGCTTTGTTGGTCATGATGGTGACGAGGATCGCGGTACCAAGCGCGCCGGAGACGTTCCGGAGCGTTTGTGACATGGCCGAGCCATGCGCATTCAGGCGGCGCGGCAGCTGGTTGAGGCCAGCTGTCTGGATGGGCATCATCAGCATGGACATACCGAACATCCGAAGCGTATAGAAGAGCATCATGTGATTGTACGACGAATCGATTGCTAAATGACTGAATTCGTACGTCGTAACGGCTGTAATGGCGAGGCCGACGACGGCCAGCCAGCGTGCGCCGATTTTATCGAACACCATGCCGGTGATCGGCGACATGATACCCATCAGGATAGCGCCCGGGAGCAGCAGCAATCCGGATTCGAGAGGCGTAAAGCCGCGGATATTCTGCAGGAAGATCGGCAATAGAATCATGCCGGAGAACATGGCCATGGTAATAATGGCGTTGATCAACGCGGTAAGCGAGAACATCGGATACTTGAATACGCGCATCTCAAGCAGCGGAGCTTTCATCAATATCGAACGGACAATGAACAGAATGAGCGCAATCGCGCCGACGGCCAAGCAAACGATGACTTCGGTGGAATCCCAGCCTTCCGTACCCGCTTCACTGAAGCCGTATAACAGGCCGCCAAAGCCAAGAGTGGATAGCACGACGCTCAGAATGTCGAGATTAGGCCGGGACGTTTTGATGACGTCCTTCATCGAGAAAGCGCCGAATACAACGGCGAGAATGGAGAGCGGCAATACGATATAGAACAGCACATGCCAGTCGTAGTGCTCGACGACCCAGCCGGAGAGCGTTGGTCCTACGGCCGGTGCGAAAATCATCGCAACGCCCATCAGGCCCATCGCTTTGCCGCGCTCTTCGACGGGGAAGATGGTCAAGGTGACGATAGTCATCAGCGGCATCAGAATGCCGGCGCCGCATGCCTGTACGAGACGCCCGGCTAACAAAGAGCTGAAGTCGCCCGACAGGGCGCATACGATCGTACCGATCGCGAATAAGGATGAGGCGACCAGAAACAACTTCCGGGTCGTAAACCGATTGATCAGATAAGCGCTGATTGGGACCAGCACGCCGTTCACCAGCATGTAGCCGTTGGACAGCCATTGGATCGTGCTTTCGCCGACGTCAAGATCTGCCATCATTTTCGGCAACGCGACGTTAAGCACGGTTTGGCTCAATAGAGCCACGAACGCCGCGATGAGCAAGGAGGCCATTATCGGCCCTTTGCGCAATTGATTGGACACAGCTGTTGTCATGGCTTAAGCTTCCTCCTTGGATTGTTTTAGTAAACGCAATACTTCGTTCTGGAGCCGGCTCAGCTCGCGGTGATCTTGCTCGGTCATGGACAGCAGGGGACGCATCATATTCATGCGCGTCGCATCCGTCTCGCGCCAGAGCTCCTTGCCTTTCTCAGTCAGCTTCATCGTCATCGCCCTGCGATCCGCTTCCGTTCGTTCGCGCTCCAAGATGCCTGCCTTCACCATCCGGTCCACGATGCCGCTCATCGTGCTGTTGCCCACATTCAGCTTCTCGGCCAGCTCGGACATGCGGATTTCGGGGGTTTCGTGCAGTACTCGCAGCACCAAAAGCTGAAGAGCGGTCAAGTTATGCTTGCTAGCCGCTTTGGATAATATCTGGAAAAAGACTTGATTGATTTCGCGATAAGCTTGAAAAATGCCCACGATCCGCTGTTCTTCCACTGCAGCTTTCCTCCAAAAATAGTTTGCGTGCGAATTATTATGAACTAAAGTAATATGAGGTGTCAATCAGACTTCTGGCCGTTAGTTTCCGCAAAGGTCCTGCTGCTTATCCCGTAACCGAGGGTTTGGTACTTCTTTCCCAATGTTGTGAAAAGGTCATATGATGTCGGTTCTGGAAAGAAAATATCCGATCTTCGCAGGACCGATTACCGGTCATTGCATCTTTGAATCAGCCCTGCTATAATCAACGATAATTATTCGAGTTTGAATGAAGGAGTTACGCATATGCGGACATTCGCGTTTAATCAACTTCATCATCACTACAAAAAGCGTTAGCACCCCTGATACAAAAATTCAGGGAGGCTAACGCCATTCGCGTTGGCCTCCCTGCGGCATACGTGACGCGCAGGACCAAGAGGTCCTGCGCGTTTTTTATTTTAAAATATAAGAAAGTATACGTTTTTCTATACTGTGCTTATATTTCATTCGCGAAACGTATGCTGCCCCTCCTAAGGACGGCGCAGCCGTTTACGCTTGCCCAAAATAAAAGGAGAGTGCCGGGTTATGCAAAACGTAAAAGGAACCTACGATTTTTTCGGAAAGGAACAAGCCGTCCGCCAGAAGGTTAGAGGGGTGCTGCAGGAGGTTTTCGAGCTGTACGACTTTGAGAGCATGGAGTCTACGGTGCTTCACGAGCTGGATTTATTGACCTCCAAATATGCGGGCGGCGACGAGATATTGAAGGAGATGTACCGGTTCACGGATCAAGGCGGAAGGAAGCTGGGGCTGCGTTACGATTTGACGATTCCTTTCGCGAAGGTCATGGCTTTGAATCCCGGAATCAAGCTTCCGTACAGACGGTACGAGATCGGGAAGGTTTTTCGCGATGGTCCGGTGAAGCGCGGCCGCTTGCGGGAATTTCTCCAATGCGATGTGGATATGGTAGGCGTTGAGGGGCCAGAAGCGGAAGCGGAGCTGATGCTGATAGCGGTTGAGGTGTTCAAAAGGCTCGCCATTCCGGTCACGCTGCGCTGGAATAACCGCCGGTTTTTAAGCGAAATATTGGGTGCGGTAGGCGTGCCGGCGGAGGAAAGCCTGTCCGTGATGCTTACGCTCGACAAACTTGAGAAGATAGGCAGCGATGGCGTTCTGGCGGAATTGAGGGACAAAGGAATTTCGAGGTCAGCCGTTGAGGAGATTGCAGAGCTTATTGCCATGGATGAACCTTCTTTCGGCCTTCTGGCGGGGCGCTATGGTCTCAAGGAATCGCAAGGAGCTGCCGAGGTCCGCGCTCTTCAGATGCTGATCGACAAGCTTAAGCTTTCGGACATTTGCCGCTTTGATCCTTTTTTATCGCGGGGATTGTCGTTCTATACGGGAACCGTCTATGAGATTTTTGATGCCAGCGGCGTTTATGCATCCAGCATAGGAAGCGGCGGGAGGTACGACGCGATAATCGGCAAGCTGATCGGGAACGAGGATATGACTTACCCGGCGGCAGGCTTGTCGTTAGGCATGGAGTCCATCATGGAAATGATCCGGGACCGGCCATTCCCGGGGCAGGCTCCAAAGGTCGTTGTCCTATCCATCGGCGATACAAGGGGGGATGCCTTGATGGCTGCGACCGTCCTGCGCTCGGGTGGGATTCAGACCGGTATGGAGCCGGCGGGCAGAAAGCTGAAAAAGGCTCTGGCCTCGCTTGAAAGCAGGGCGATCCGTTACGCGCTGCTTATTGGCGAGGAAGAAGCCCGAACCGGCAAAGTGCGGCTGAAAGACATGAAGGCCAGGGAAGAGTATGTGGTTCCGCTTGATGAAGCATTATATCTATTAGAAAAGAACGAAACGTAAGCTAACCGTCTTCGTCACGCCTTCTGCGCCATAACCGTGCTCATCGCATGCTGATGGGGAATGCCGCTGGAGTTGCAGTCGAACACGATCTCGGCGCTGTCTTTAATCAGCCAGTCCCGATAGTGCGACAACAGCTCGCCCGAATGCCATTTGTAGGCATGAGGTTCGTTTTCAGGCGGCGGGGCGATAAACGGTTTATGCACGAATACGTTCAGGACATGGATTCCGCCGGGGTTAGTGAACTGCTTGTAGTTCGCGAATATCTCCTGGCGGAACTCAGGCTTGATGTAATGAAGAACCCCGCTGGAATAAATAATGTCGTATGGCTTGTCGAGACGGAAATCCAGCACATCCGCTTTCAACACGTTAACCTGGACGCCAGCGTATTCGGCCAGCCGTTTTGTTTTCTCAATGCCGGCATCCGAAACGTCGATTCCCGTTACCTCATAACCGTTCCGGGCGAAAAATACCGCGTCCCTGCCTTCACCGCAGCCAATATCCAGAAGCTTCAGCCGCCTGCTCGGCGGCATAGCCTTCAGCACCTCGTATACGCCGCTGTTCGGCTCCGTTCCCCAATAATAATTTTCCGTCTTATATTCTTCTTCATAAATCGTAATCGGCTTATCCTGCGAGACGTAACCAAGCAGTTTGTCGATGCTGACTTCAAGCGTGCGGCATAACTCCGGCACTAGCGAGAGGTCCGGCATAGTCACGGCGTTCTCCCATTTGGATACGGCCTGGAACGAAATGCCCAGCCTGGTCGCCAGCTCCTCTTGCGTTAATCCTCTTTCTTTCCGGTAAATGGCGATGTTCCGCGCCAGTTTCTCCTTCATGTTCGCTCACGCTCCTTTTGATACTCCTCATTCTATTGAAGTTACCCCAGCCGGACAATAACGCATGGATTGAACTTTCGCCGGACTCAACCTGCGGTTGAGATTTGTAGAAGTTTGGCTAAAGAGAGTATACTGGAGGTATCTTGGGCCATTAGCAGGAGGGCAGTCATCCATGTTTACGCAATCAGAACCAATCGGGATTATTCAGAATCATATAAAAGTATTCCAGGCCACGGAAGGGGATACGCCAGCCGTGCTGGGACTGCTGGTGCAGACGGCGGAATGGCTGAAGAGCAGAGGCTCTACGCAGTGGAGCGGACTGCTGCAGGGCGAAGACTCCCATCGTACGCCGGAAGCGATCAAACGCGGGGAAGTGTATATTTTCGTACAGGATGATACGCTTATGGGGATGGTTATGCTGATGCAGCAGGCGAGCCCTTGGGATCGCGAGCTGTGGGGCGAGGAAGGGCATGAGAGCTCGGTCTATCTGCATCGTCTTAATATTAACCGCGCAGCCGCGGGGAGTAATCTCGGCGAGGCTATCGTGCAGTGGTCAAGCACGGGCATTCATTTCCCGGGTAAAGACCGGATCAGGCTGGACTGCATCGCCAATAATCCGAAGCTGAACGACTTCTACCGCAGCACTTGCGGTTATGAATTCAAAGGCACCGCAGCCAATCCAATCGGCGATTTTAACCTGTATGAGAAAAAGGTATCGGAACAGTAATCTTATTCTTGCTATTCCGATAAACTTACTATACAATCTTCTCAATTCATTATTCATTTTATGGTTAAAGGAGAATCCAAGATGATGCAACCGATCCATCCCGCCGAGGTTCAACGACGACTGGAAAGCTTGAAAGATCAAGATGTCTATGTTCATCTTGAGATGACGACAGGAGCATACGCGGCTCATAACGATGCTTCCAAGCATCCGGCCGCTACTTTTATATCGAATGCCGTTATTCAATATTCGCATGGTTTGATATCCGGGAACGGTCCTTTCCGTGTCGGACTCAAAATGCAGCAGGGCTGGGTTTATTCGGAAGGCTTGACCCATTATGAAGAGAGCGAAGCCGAACGGCTTATCCTCGCCGGCCATGACCAGCAGGGCAAGCTTGTTGTCGCTTTGCAACTCAGCCGGGAGCCTTTTTAAGTTGGAGCTTTCTTTTAGAAAGGAGAGTAAAATACATGGAACGTATATTAGTAGTTCTGCCGCATCCGGATGATGAAGCATTTACAATGTCGGGTACGCTGGCGCAGTTGATCGATCAAGGCGCGCAGGTTACCTACGCCTGCCTGACCCTTGGGGAGATGGCGCGGAACATGGGTTTTCCGCCGTTCGCAAGCCGGATAACGCTGCCGCAGATTCGCCGGGGCGAGCTTGAAGAGTCCTGCGCGGCGATAGGAATCCAGGATCTGAGAATGCTTGGCTTCCATGACAAAACGATTGAGTTCGAGGACAAAGTGTTCCTTGATGAACATATTCATGCTCTTATTGAAGAAGTGAAGCCTGACGTTATCTTCACGTTTTATCCGGGCTACAGCGTTCATCCGGACCATGACGCAACCGGGGAAGCCGTTGTTCGGACGGTCGGAAGACTGCCGGAGGAAGAGCGGCCGCCTGTCTATTGCGTAGCTTTCTCCCGAAATCATGAGCAGTTTATCGGCAAGCCGGATATCTCGTTTGACGTGCGGGATTATACGAAGAACAAGATGGCTTCCATCCGGGCTCACCGCTCCCAATTCAACAGTTCCGAAATCTTCGGGAACAAGCAGCACACGGACAAAGAGGTTCAGGAACGCTTGGGAACGGAGAGGTTCTGGACTTATAAGTTTGAAAGCTGGAAATAACCAATAAAAAGCTGGCCCTTGTGCATCGATGCACAAGGGCCGGCTTTTTTAGCATTTATTTTTTCGCAGCTTTTATTTCACCCTCAAGTTTATCGAGCTCGCCTTGCAGCGTCTCGGCAGGAATATCGATAACAACGCTGCCTCCATTGGAGTCTTTTTTAACAGATTCAATAATTTCGGGATCTTGGTACAGCTTGGCGATTGCGCGGTAGGTTTCGTTGTCTTTGTCTTCAACGCGTGTCGCAAATACGTTCAAGTATGGACGAGTTGTTTCCGACAATGGATCGTCATGGAAAATAGCATCCGACAGTTTTAATCCGGCTTGACCTGCGATACCGCCATTAATGATCGAAGCGGCAACGTCCGGCAATACGCGTGGTGTCTGCTGAGCAACAACCGGTACGATTTTCAGTTTATGCGGGTTATCCACGATATCATCCGGCGTGCCGTAAAGGCCAACATTGTCTTTCAGCTTCAGAAGACCGGCAGCTTGCAGGACGAGAAGGCCGCGGCCTTGGTTCGCCGGATCGTTAGGGATCGCGATTTGAGAGCCGTCCGGAATTTCGGATACGTCCTTGTACTTCTTGGAATAGAGACCAAGCGGCGATACAACGGTTGAGCCGATTGGTACAATGTTCAGGTTATGCTCAATGTTGAACTGGCTTAGGAAGGCCAGATGCTGGAACGAGTTCACATCCACTTCCTTGTTGGCAAGCGCCAAGTTCGGCAGGGTGTAGTCGGAGAATTCAACAAGCTCGATTTCCACGTTTAACTGTTCTTTCGCCTTTTTCTTCAGAAGCGGCCAGGTTTCCCCGTCTGTACCGGATACCCCGATTTTGACCTTAATCGGTTCTGCCGGTTTTTCCGGAGCAGCAGATTGTTCTGCCGTCGTGTTTGCAGCCGATGGGGAAGCGTTGGCTGCTGCCTTATTATCCGAGTTAGCCGATGCAGACGTGTTGTTTGCAGCTTTGTTACTGCCGCAGGCCGACAGGACTCCTACGATTAAGATCAGCAGAAGACTTGCAAGTACAGCATGTTTTTTCATGTTTGACACTCCTCTATTTTTGTTTTTATTAAAATATAAGAAAGTATAAGTTTCCTCCATACTGTGCTTATATTTCATCCACGAAACGTCCCGGATTAACGGCGTAAAAACTTGCGAGACACCGTATTGCCGAGGAATTGGGCGATCTGTACAAGGATGATCAGCACCACAATGGTGACGAGCATGACCGAGCCGTCAAAGCGCTGATAACCGTAGGTCATGGCCAGATCGCCAAGCCCGCCGCCTCCGACCGTTCCGGCCATAGCGGAGAAGTCAATAAGCGCTACCGTCATGAAGGTGAGTCCGAGAATAAGAGGGCCAAGCGCTTCCATGATGAGTACCCCGACGATAATTTGCACGGGGCTAGCCCCCATTGCTTTGGCCGCTTCAATGATGCCGGGATCAACGGCAACCAGATTGTTTTCCACAACCCTTGCAATAACGAAGGCCGCGACGATGGTCATCGGGAAGATGGCAGCCCAAGTACCGATTGTCGTACCGATTACGGCCCGGGTGAAGGGGCTGATCGTCACAAGGAAGATAATGAACGGTACGGGCCGGATAATATTGATGGCGATGTTCAGCAGCGAGAAGATAAAGGCGTTCTCCAGAATGTTGCCTTTGCGGGTTACGAAGAGCAGCAGTCCGATAACCAGCCCCAGGATGGCTCCAAATATAAGAGTGAAAATAACCATCGTAATCGTCTGGCCGGTCGCTTCGAGAATGCGTGGCCAGAACGTATTCCAATCAACTTTCATGATCAATAACCTCCCTTACCTCTACGTTTTGGCTTAGCTCGTGAATGAG
Organism: Paenibacillus glycanilyticus NBRC 16618; assembly: GCF_004000805.1. Classification (GTDB taxonomy): domain Bacteria; phylum Bacillota; class Bacilli; order Paenibacillales; family Paenibacillaceae; genus Pristimantibacillus; species Pristimantibacillus glycanilyticus. The sequence goes on along the minus strand of NZ_BILY01000033.1, from coordinate 57,753 downwards.
CGGTTCAAGTTGCGGCGTCCGCTCCGGGAACTCGACGATGAGGCTGCCAAATAGCTGGCCCTGCAGCTCGTTGATGCTTCCGTAAATGATGTTGAAATCCGCGTTGTACTTCCTCGCTGTCTGGGACAGAATGGGCTCGCTTGTCGCTCCGCCTCTGAATACGATCCGGTAAAGCCTGCCTTTGTGGCTTTTCTTGAGTGTTTCCAGCAGCTTCGGAGAAAGCTTGTCGTTCTGCACGGAGCTGATGAAGTTGCGGGTTGTTTGCTTTTGCGGGTTCGCAAATATATCAAACACCTGCCCCTCTTCAATAACCCGGCCGTTCTCCATGACCGCTACTCTATCGCAGATGGAACGGATAACATGCATTTCGTGCGTAATCAGAAGAATGGTGATCTTATACTCTTCGTTCACTCGTTTCAGCAGCTTTAGTATCTCGCCGGTTGTCTCCGGGTCAAGGGCTGAGGTTGCTTCATCGCAAATGAGAATATCCGGCGAAGTAGCCAGAGCCCTCGCAATACCAACGCGCTGCTTCTGGCCTCCCGACAGCTGCTCGGGATACTGGTCGGCTTTATCCTCGAGCCCAACGAAGCTTAGGAGTTCGGCTACCCGGGCTTTAATCTGGTCTTTCGGAATGCGGGCAAGCTTCAGCGGATACGCGATATTGCCGTACACGGTACGGGAGTTGAACAGGTTAAAGGTTTGGAAGATCATCCCGATTCGTCTGCGCAGCTGCCGGAGCTCTCGCGAAGGGATGGAGGTTACGTCCCGGTCGTTAACGACGACTCTACCGCTTGTCGGTTTTTCAAGTAAATTGACCAGCCGAAGCAGGGTGCTTTTGCCGGCGCCGCTGAAGCCGATAACTCCGTAAATCTCTCCTTTGGCGATGGAGAGAGAGACGTTATCGACTGCGTTAACCGCCTTTTTTTGAGACAGGAAGGTTTTGGACACCGATTCAAACTTGATCAAGTGAGGTTCTCTCCTTTAGCGCGTATTACTTTTATAAAGTTTAGTAAACGCATTTGTATAGTCGGTATAAAAATAAAAAGCGGCCTCTTCTCTCGGAAAGAAGAGGCCGCCGAATCAGAACAGGCTCTTCCAGTCTTTGATCAAGACATGGGTTCGCACAGTTCTGAAATGATCAGTCATCTGTATCGAAAACAACATTATGATGGGATGTGTTGCTTATCCATCCCTTGCTGGGCGCGGGTTTTCTTAATTCCGTGTGCCCAACTTGGCATTTACTATAAAGTGTCCCGGGCGGCATTGTCAATCCCTAAAATTTCAAAAAAATTCTAACAGAGAACGCTCTTGACATCCATATTTATACAGTGATAGAGTAGCCTCACATTCTAAACCTGTTTTGTTTGATCGGAATAGTAAGTTTTATACGACATAAGATTTGAAGAGAGGACAGGTGACTTCACTTGGCAAAACAGATCTTGTTTAATGTGTTCGAGATGTCCAGCGCGATGCATAATTCGCATGGGCTCTGGAAGCATCCGGCTAACGAAAGAACGCGTCGCTATAAGGATCTGGACTATTGGACCGAGCTTGCGTTGCTGCTGGAAAGAGGCAGGTTTGATGCACTTTTTCTGGCTGACGTGATAGGGGTCTACGATGTCTATCAGAAAAGCAAAGACGCTTCGATCCGCGATGCGGTTCAGGTACCGCTCAATGATCCGGCGTTCGCCATCCCCGCGATGGCATCGGTGACGGAGCATTTGTCTTTTGCCCTGACCGTCAGCACGACCTATGAGCACCCTTATGCGCATGCCCGCAGAATGAGCACGCTGGATCACCTGACGAAAGGGCGCTTTGCCTGGAATGTCGTAACTTCCTATCTGCCAAGCGCGGCCCGTAATTTCGGGCTAAACGAGATGATTAAGCATGATGACCGGTATGAACTGGCAGATGAATTTCTGGATGTGTCGTATAAGCTGTGGGAAGCGAGCTGGGAAGAGGGCGCTGTCGTAAACGACCGGGAGAACAAAGTATTCGCCGATCCCGCGAAGGTGCATGAGATTAACCATGAAGGACGGTTTTTCCGTGTGCCCGGCCCCCATTTGAGCGAACCTTCGCCGCAGCGTACCCCGGTTATTTACCAGGCGGGCTCTTCGCCCAAAGGCAAGGAATTTGCCGCCAAGCATGCGGAATGCCTGTTTGTTGGCGGACCTACGCCCGAGCACACGAAGCAGTCCATTCAAGAGGTTAAGAGGCTGGCAGAATCATATGGCCGCAATCCGGACGATATCAAGGCCTTTACGTTCTTGAATGTTGTCGTAGCGGAGACGACGGAGGAAGCGGAGGCGAAATTCGAAGAATACAAGCGGCTGTGGAGCGGCGAAGCGGCGAAAGCGCAATACGGCGGCTCCAGCGGGTATGACCTGTCGGAATATACCGACTTGGATGCCGTCTTTGAATATAAGCATACCGAGCATGGCCAATCGCGGGCTGCGTCGCTGACGAAGGATAATCCGAAGAAGCTGACGGTCCGCGAGGTGCTCGAAAGCTTTGATACCCTGAAGCGGAGATTCGCTATCGTTGGCAACCCGCAGCAGGTTGCCGACGGAATTCAAGCCTATTTCGAAGCGACAGGAGTGGATGGCTTTAACCTGACGCATATGATTACGCCGGGCAGTCTCGTCGACTTCGTTGATCTGGTCGTTCCCGAGCTTCAGAAGCGCGGGATTTACAAGACGGAATATGCGCCCGGCACTTACCGGGAGAAGCTGCTTGGTCAAGGCAAGCGTCATCTGCAGAAGGGCCATCCGGGGGCTAAATACCGGCATGCAGAGAAGAGCACCGTGTAGAGGGAAGGAGGAGGTGCCGGAATGACCTCTTCGGTACAACAGTTCACAAAAACGGCAAAGCCGCTGCCCCATGCGCTGGAGCTTGCTTATAAGCTGGGCGGATTGCCGCTGGACTTTAAGCGGCGAGGAGTCACTCTTACGAAGAATCAGCAGGGTAATGAGCTGGATATCACCTTCGGTGAGCAGCAAAGCTTTTCGGTTCGCTGGGATGAACCTTTGGCGGGCCTGGCCTTGCTGGCGGAGGAGAAAGACAGCCGCGTTATTCTTGGCTTGACCCAAATTCAGCTTCGCGGCTCCATTCTGGTCCGGGCTGATTCCCGTATCCGGCGTATGCAGGAAGCGAATGTAATCGGTATTCCGAGGATTGATGACAGCATCCCGGATCCCTGGTATATGTCCGCCGACCGGGCCGTTCAGCGTATTGCGCGCAGTTATCCAGGCTGCAAAATCAAACATGCTTTGCTTAACGTTAACGTGCATACGGTTGATCATCAACAAAATCAAGCCGTTGCCCAGCGGCTGGCTGAAGCGCTGCTGTCGGGCGAAGCAGACGCCGTATACGCGGAGGGTGCACTCGACCAAGGGCTGCGAACGCTGCTCGGAGCACGTTCCATTCATGATGAAATAGTTGCCTTGCCGGTACTCTTAACAGCCCCCAGGACATTTGTTGAACAGCAGCCTGAAGCTGCCGCAAGGCTGATTGCGCATACCGGGGCGGCTGCGCGGTGGGCGGACCAACATGCGGATGATGCGTACCGGCTGCTTGGACATGTGACCGGTGTAGCCGAGAAGGAATTGTCGGACGTGTTCTCCGGCAGGCTGCATGCGCAGCTTGATATCGAACCGTCGTCGGACAAATGGGCGGAGCTGCAGGGAATTCAGGATTGGCTGGCGGACAATCAATATTTGCATCAGCCGCTGGAACCGGAGGAGTATGTTCCGCAAGAGCTGCTCCGCGAAGCCCAGTTGCTGCTGGAAGGAGGAGCTGTCGGGCAGCCGAAGCCAAAGGAACTGTCCCCTTACGCATTAACGGATTTGCCGCAGCATTTTTTTGCGGGTCGCCAACCTGCAAGGGTATTAAAGACGGAGAAGGAAGCGCTCGAGGCGGCTTCTCGGTTCGCGGAATCGGTTAAAGCCGGAGCTTCGGAGCGGGACAGGGAGCGGAGGCTTCCGCTGGCTGAGCTGAGGGAATTGTCCGAAAGCGGCCTGCTTGGCGTGACCGTACCCCAGTCGTACGGAGGGGCTGGCGTCACAGTGGCAGTCTTGACGGAAATCATTCGGATTATTTCCAAAGCGGACAGCTCCCTCGGACAAATCCCGCAAAACCATTATTACTTCCTGAAATCCGTTGAGCTGGTAGGAACGGAGGAGCAGAAAAGGCTCTTCTTCGGGGAAGTGCTGCGAGGAGCCTTGCTCGGTAATGCAATTGCGGAGCGGGGCGTGAAGAAGGACTTCAAGCATATGTCTACGCGGCTTGCGAGAACTGCAGGGAATACGGGCTACCGGTTATCCGGCACGAAATTTTATTCGACGGGCGCCTTGTACGCCCAGTGGATTCCGGTGGCCGCGCTGAATGAAGAGGACAAACGGGTAATCGTCTACGTGCCAAGGCATGCCCAAGGGGTAACGGTCATTGACGACTGGTCCGGCATCGGACAGCGGACTACCGGAAGCGGAAGCGTCATTTTGCGGGATGTGGACATTCCGGAGCATTATGTGCTGCCGCAATACCAGATATTCGACTTGCCCAATACGTATCTGGCGTTCGGGCAAATTCTGCATGCGGCTATTGATGCGGGGATTGCGCAGGCAGCCATCGAGGACGCTGCGGTCTTCGTCAGGGAGAAAACCCGGCCTGTGTATGGCAGCAACGCGGAGCGGGCATCGGATGAGCCCGATCAGATCCGGCGATTTGGCGAGCTTGGCATTAAGCTGTATGCCTCCGAAGCGCTTTTGGAGAAAGCGGCCGCAGCTATCGACAAGGCTGTGCTGGAGCCTACATCGGATCACGTCGGGCAAGCCGGACTGCTTGTTGATTCCGCGAAATACAGCATGACCGAAACGGTGATCGAAATAACGAACGCATTGTTTGAAACGGCGGGCACGGCGTCTATGGACCAGAAATACAACTATGACCGGCATTGGCGGAATGCTCGGATTCATACCCTCCACGATCCGGCACGGCTGAAGCTTCATCATGTCGGCAAATGGGTGCTTAACGGCGAATATCACGAATACAAAATGTAGATGAAGGGGGGAGTTATTATGGAGTACCGGACAATAGGCAGAACGGGCGTTTACGTGTCGAGCTTATGCTTTGGCACCATGTCGTTTGGCGGCAATGCGGACCGCGAAACCTCCCAGGCTTTATATAACCGCAGCCGGGAGGCGGGCATTAACTTTTTCGATACGGCCAACGTGTACAGCGAGGGAATTGCGGAGGGGTGGCTAGGCGAATTTATAGCCGGCCACCGCAATGAGCTGGTTATCAGCTCGAAGGCTGGGTTCCCTGTCGGGCAGGGCTTAAATGACCGCGGGGCATCGCGCAGGCACCTCATTTTGCAGGTGGAGGAAAGCTTGAAGCGGCTCCGTACGGATTGGATCGATTTTTATTTTATACACCGTTTTGATCCGGCAACGGATATCGAGCAGACGGTCCGGGCGCTGGACGATCTTCAGAAGCAGGGCAAAATCGGATTCCCGGCGGTCAGCAACTGGGCAGCCTGGCAAATTGCAAAGGCGCTTGGCATTTCCATTCACCAGAGCCTGGCGCGTTTTGAACTGATTCAGCCTATGTACAATCTGGTCAAGCGGCAGGCGGAGGTGGAAATTTTGCCTCTGGCACAATCGGAGCAGCTTGGCGTGATCTCGTATAGCCCGCTTGGCGGCGGGCTTCTTACCGGCAAATACGGCTTGTCCCATAAACCGGACTCTGGCCGGCTGGTGGAAGTAAAGAACTACGCGACCCGTTATGGGGAAGACAGCTATTACGAGACGGCTGACCGGTTCCGGGCCTACGCGGACGAGCATGGCTATCATCCCGCATCGCTAGCTGTTGCCTGGGCGGGCAGTCATCCTGCTATTACGGCACCAATCATCGGCGCGCGTAGTGTCGAGCAGCTGGAATTCTCCTTGGCTGCCGCGGACATTGCGTTAACCCCCGACCAAAGAAACGAGATTTCCCGGTTGTCGGCAGAGCCGCCGCTTGCGACGGATCGCCGTGAAGAGCAGCAATACGTTTGATTTTATATAAAAACTTAATTGGAAAAGAGGAATGAACGATGAGCGAAACAAACAACTATGGCTTGGAGACTTTGGCGGTGCATGCGGGACAGCAGATTGACCCGACAACCTTATCCCGGGCGGTGCCGATTTACCAGACAACGTCGTACGGCTTTCGCGATACGGAGCATGCGGCCAACCTGTTTGCGCTGAAGGAATTTGGCAATATCTATACGCGGGTCATGAATCCGACCACAGATGTATTCGAGCAGCGTATTGCCGCGCTCGAAGGCGGAGCCGGAGCGCTTGGCGTTGCTTCTGGACAGGCGGCTATTACAACGGCCATTCTCAACATTGCAGGTGCCGGCGACGAGATTGTATCCTCCGCTTCGCTGTACGGCGGCACTTATAATCTGTTTGCCCATACGCTTGCCAAGCTGGGTATCAAGGTTATATTCGTCGATTCCAGCAATCCGGAGAACTTCCGCAGCGCCATTACGGATAAGACAAAAGCAATCTATGGCGAGACGATCGGCAATCCAAAAGGCGATATCCTCGACATTGAAGCGGTAGCGGCAATCGCTCATGAGAACGGTATTCCGCTTATCGTCGATAACACGTTCCCAAGTCCTTACCTGCTGCAGCCGATCAAGCACGGCGCGGATATTGTTGTTCATTCGGCGACTAAATTCATTGGCGGGCATGGCACGACAATCGGCGGCGTAATTGTTGACGGCGGTAATTTCGATTGGGAAGCAAGCGGCAAATTCCCGGGCCTCACCGAGCCGGATCCAAGCTATCATGGCGTGGTGTATACGCAGGCAGTAGGGCCAATCGCCTATATAATCAAAGCTCGTGTACAGTTGCTCCGCGATTTGGGTGCCGCGCTGTCGCCGCTCAGCTCGTTCCTGCTGCTGCAAGGGCTGGAAACGCTCCATCTTCGCCTGGAGCGCCATAGCTCCAATGCGCTGGAAGTGGCGCGGTATCTGGAGAACCATGAAGATGTCGAATGGGTAAGCTACCCTGGCCTGCCAAGCCACCCTTCCTATGAGCTCGCGCAAAAATATTTGCCTAACGGCCAAGGCGCGATCCTTACCTTTGGTATTAAAGGCGGAGCGGAAGCGGGGAAACAGCTTATTCAGAACGTGAAGCTATTCTCGCATCTAGCGAATGTCGGCGACTCCAAGTCGCTTATTATTCATCCTTCCAGCACGACCCATGCCCAGCTGAAGGAAGACGAACAGCTTGCAGCCGGCGTAACGCCGGGGCTGATCCGTCTTTCCATCGGCACGGAATCCATCCGTGATATTATTGACGATCTGGCTCAAGCAATCGAGGCGGCGAAAGGCGTTCCGGTCGCTCAATAACAGTGTGCATTTACAAAAACCTCACTTCATAGTGAGGTTTTTTGCTCTTCTTCCGCGAATACTGAAAGACAGGTTTTCTATAATTTAGGCGAAATGGTATAGTAATTGATAGAATCATTGCAAAAGGGAGAGGATGGCATGAAGCAGGCAGAAGTTACGTCGTTCATCGAGGAGCTGGTGCAGCCGTGGCAGGCCGAGCTGGCAAGCAGCCTTCGGGATATGGTCCACGAGACTGTGCCGGGTGCGGAGGAACGGATTCAATACAAGAAGCCCCATTTTTTGAAAAATGGCAAATACGCCGCGGTTATCTCGACAGCGAAGGATGCCGTCAGCTTTGTTATTTTTAACGCAGCTGAAGTGGAATTCCCTGAAGGGCAGTTCGACGGTCCGCCGGAACGAAAAACAATCAAATTCAAAGCAGGGCAAGCGGCTGATTTCGATGTGCTCGCCAATCTGTTGAAGCAGGCATCAGAGTCGTTGTAATCCGGCAGGAGAGAGCTTGCAAGTTAGTGGAAGGGATTCTCATTAACTTGCAGGCTCTTTTTCTGTTTAAACATTATAATGTTTGTTGACCGCTCCACCTAATCGATGTAATCTAACATTATAACGTTATACTACATGTCTGTTGCAGAAAAAGGTGGCGGAATGGAATTGATATGGCGGAACGTAAAGCTGTTGGACCGTTTAGAGAGGGTCGACATTGTGATGGGTGCGGATGGCCGGATTGCGGAGCTGTCGGATGCATGCACGGCAGAAGGCGGCAATGTAATGGATTGTACCGGCATGTACGCCTCGAGCGGGTGGATTGACCTGCATGTGCATGCGGTTTCAGGGCTTGCGCCATATGGCGATGAGATTGATGAAATTGGCGTGAGGCATGGCGTAACTACGATTGTTGACGCGGGAAGCTGCGGCGCGGACCGGATTGACGAGCTGGCTGCAAGCCGGGCTGAGGCAAGGACGAGAGTATTGGCGCTATTGAACGTATCCCGGCTTGGCCTGCAGCGGGTCGATGAGCTGTCGGAGCTTCAATGGATTGACCGGAAAGAGGCGCTAGAGGCTATTGCCCGTCACCCGGCGTTTATCGTGGGGTTAAAGGCGAGGATGAGCGGAAGCGTTGTCGGCCGAAGCGGCCTGGAGCCTTTGCGGCTGGCGAGGGCTTTGTCCGTAGAAAGCGGTCTGCCGCTTATGGTCCATATCGGCTCGAGACCGCCCGGAGTGGAAGAGATCCTGCCACTGCTTCGGGAGCGCGACGTGGTGACGCATTATTTGAACGGCAAGCGGGATAACCGGTTGTTTGATCATAATGGCGGCGCCTTGCCGGTTCTCAAGGAGGCGCTGGACAGAGGTGTTAGGCTGGACGTTGGGCATGGGACGGCAAGCTTTTCGTTCGAAGTGGCGGAGATGGCGAAACATGCGGGAATCCGGTTTGACACGATCAGCACGGACATTTACCGGGGCAACCGGCTGAACGGTCCGGTGCATAGCTTATCTCAGGTGCTGACGAAGTTTCTAATGTTAGGCTATTCATTGGAAGAGATTATCGCGGCGGTGACGGTCCGACCTGCCGGCTGGCTTGGCAGACCGGAACTTGGGCGCATTCAGATAGGCCAGCCCGCGAACCTGACTTTATTCGAGGTGGTGGACAGCCCGTCGGAGCTGCTGGATTCCGAAGGCGAGAAAAGAACGGCGGGGCAAACGATTCAGGCGAGGGGAGTATATACGAATGGACAGTACTTTGCATGCTAGATACGGGTTGAAGAGAGTTATTAACGCCAGCGGCCGAATGAGCATTCTAGGCGTCTCCGCGCCGACCGATTCGGTTATGGAGGCAATGAAGCTAGGCGGACAAAGCTATGTGGAGATTGCCGATCTGGTCGACAAAGCAGGCGACTATGTTGCAGGGATTATCGGCTCCGAGGCGGCCGTCATCGTGAACTCCGCTTCCAGCGGCATTGCGCTGTCGGTTGCGGGAATCGTGACGAAGGGAAGCCGGCGGTTGGCGGAAAAGCTTCATCAAGAGCCAATCCAGCAGAACGAGATTATTATTCTCAAAGGCCATAACGTGCAATACGGAGCGCCGGTTGAAACGATGGTTTACTTGGGCGGCGGCAGGCTGGTGGAGGTTGGCTACGCGAACGAAGGAACAGCCGGGCATATCGAGGAAGCCATCAATGAACGCACGGCAGCTATCCTGTACGTGAAGTCCCATCATGCCGTGCAGAAGAATATGATCAGCGTCGAGGAAGCCTGGGAAGTCGCGCAGCGCCGGGGCGTGCCGATGATCGTGGACGCGGCGGCGGAAGAGGATCTGCGGAAATACGTCCAATATTCCGACCTTGCCATTTATAGCGGCTCGAAGGCGATTGAAGGACCAACCTCCGGCATTGTAGGCGGCAAGCGGACCTATATCGAGTGGGTGAAAATGCAGCTTCACGGCATCGGACGAAGCATGAAGGTCGGCAAGGAAACGTCCTTTGGCCTGCTTCAGGCGCTGGACGAATACCGCGATAAGCCGGATAACAGCGAGCGGGAGAAGGCAGCGCTGAACAAGCTCCTTCCGCTTTCCGAGCTTCCCGGCATAAAGGTAACGATAGTGCAGGATGAAGCGGGAAGAGCGATATTCCGCGCAAGAATTCAAATCGATCCAGCCCTGTCCGGTACAACGGCAAAGGCCGTCAACGATGGGCTGCGGGAAGGCGACATTGCGATTTATACCCGGGATTACGGCGTAAAACAGGGCTATTTCGATATTGATCCCCGTCCGTTAACGGGCGACGATATGGAAGTCATCGAAGCACGCATACGAGAACTGGCAGGAGGCCGCAACCATGTCTAATATGACGAAACGATTGTATAAAGGACGCGCTGCGCTTAATGTGCTCGCGGGCAGCATCGGTAATGCGAAGGATGTATTCGAGGCGGCGGAGGGCTACGTGTTGGTTGGCGTTTTGTCCAAAAACTACCCGAATGTGGAGGCTGCGGTAGAGGCCATGCGTGAGTACGGTCTCGCGATTGACGATGCCGTATCCATCGGCCTTGGCGCGGGGGATAACCGCCAGGCGACCGTTGTTGCGGAGATTGCGAAGCAGTACGGTGGTACGCACATTAACCAGGTGTTCCCTTCCGTAGGAGCAACGCGCGCTAATCTCGGAGAAAAAGACAGCTGGATTAACAGCTTGGTATCCCCAACCGGTCAGGTTGGTTACGTCAATCTGTCAACGGGACCGGCCAGCGCGGCGGCGCAGGAGCAGGCTATCGTGCCGGTGAAGGCGGCGATTGCGATTGTCCGCGATATGGGCGGCAATGCTCTGAAATATTTTCCGATGAACGGACTAGCCTGCGAAGATGAGCTTCGGGCGGTTGCCAAGGCATGTGCCGAGGAAGGCTTTGCGCTTGAGCCGACAGGCGGCATTGATAAGGGGAACTTCGAGGCTATTCTGCGAATAGCGCTGGAAGCGGGCGTACCGCAGGTTATTCCGCATGTGTATTCCTCGATTATGGATAAGGCAACAGGGGCAACCAGAGTGGAGGATGTGCAAGAGCTGCTGATCACGATGAAAAAGCTGGTCGACCGCTATGGCGGCTAAGCGGATCGCGGCTTTTGGAGAAGTGATGATGCGGCTGCAGACGCCGGGCTTCCAGCTGTTGACGCAGGCGGACAGCTTGTCTTATTCGTTCTCGGGCACGGGCGTTAACGTGATGTCGGCACTCTCGCGGTTTGGTTATGCGGCGTCCCTCATTACGCGGCTGCCGGATAATCCGCTGGGCGAAGCGGCAATCGGAAGCTTGCGCAGGCTTGGAGTGGCAACGGAGCTTATAGAGCGCGGCGGACGATATATCGGCATGTATTTTCTCGAGAATGGCTTTGGTTCCCGTCCTAGCCGCGTCACTTATACGAACCGGCAAGAAAGCAGCTTTAATACGGCTCCTGCCGATATTTACGATTACGACCGGATTTCCGCCGAACTGGACGTTCTTCATCTATGCGGCATTGCGCTGGCGATGAATGACGGCGTCCGGCTCCATATGCGGAAGCTGGCCGAGGCGGTGAAGAAGCGGGGCGGAGTGGTCGTGTTTGATTGCAACTACCGCCCTGCTTTATGGGGCGATGACGGCTATGGCGCGGCGAGGCCTCATTATGAGCGGATGCTGCAGCTGGCGGATATGGTCATGATGAACGAACGGGATGCGATCCATATTTTGGGGATGCAGGCTGCGGCAGCGGAGCGCGAGGAACAGCTCGTCGAACTGATTCCGGTGGCGGCGGACCGTTATGGCATTTCCGTTATCGCAGGCACGCATCGTACCGTTAATGCCGACAATACGCATTCGCTGCGTGGTTTTCTTTACAAGAAGCAAACCTTTTCTTTTTCGCCGGAGCGGTCGTTTATGGTGTATGATCGGATTGGAGCCGGCGATGCTTATACGAGCGGGATCATTCACGGGGAACTGCAGGGGTTTGCTCCCGAGAAGACGGTAAGCTTCGCGGCGGCCGCAGCCCTATTGGCGCATACTACGGCCGGAGATACGCCAATGTCGTCCGAACGGGAGGTTATGAGGGCGATGGCGGAGAAGGCGGCCGATGTGGAAAGGTAGGTAGAACGGCAATGAAGCTGGTACGAAACAACAGCCCTTTGTATATACAAGTGATGAACATTATAAAAGACCGGATTTTGCACGGGGTGTACCCGGTGGATGCGAATATTCCATCCGAGCCGCTGCTGGAGCAGGAATTCCAGGTCAGCAAAATAACGGTACGCAATGCGATCAAGGCGCTGGTGCAGGAAGGGTACCTGGAGACGAGCAGCGGCAAAGGCACGAGAGTCATCCGCAATACCTCCTCCTCCAAGCTGTCCAAGCTGAAACGGTTCACGGAGGTTCTGGTAGAAGAGGGACATCAGATCGGCAAGCAGCTGCTGCGCGCGGGACTTTCGAATAACGAAGAAGGAACGGAGCCGTATCGTCTGTTCGGGCCGCAAGCTTTGAAGATCGACAGGTTGTATCTCCTGAACGGGACGCCCTATATTCATTACACGCATTATTTGCCGGCGAAGCTGCACGGCAGCGCGGACGTTCTTAGGATCCAATCGCTATACGACTGGCTGGAGGAGCAGGGCTTTGTACCCGAGCATTACCGGGATGAATTTGCCGTATCGCCGGCCCCGGACGAAGTGCAGGAAGCACTCGGAATGACTGCGGGACAAGCTATCGTGCTGAAGCGTTCCCGGTTTGCGTATGGCCCCGACGACGATTTGATTGAGTACAGCGTTGGCTTTTATAATACGGATATGCATCCTTACGTCGTTAATTACGATGTGTAAGGACCAAGGAGGCCGACATGGAAACAAACGCCGCGGAGTACAAAACGATTGATGAATATATTGCAAACTTTCCGTCCGAGCTGCAGACGACCCTTCAGAAGATTCGGGAAGTGATACGGGAAGCTGCGCCGGACGCGAAGGAAAAGATCAGCTACCAGATGCCGGCTTTTGAGTTGAACGGAAATTTAGTCTATTATGCCGCGTTCAAAAAGCATATCGGATTTTACCCGACGGCAGCAGGTATCAGCGCTTTTCAGGAGGAGCTGTCCGGCTATAAAGGAGCCAAAGGTTCCGTACAATTCCCGCTGAACAAACCTATTCCGTACGAACTGATCAAGAGGATCACCGAATACCGGGCAGCGGAGAACAGGCAGAAAGGGAAGAAGTAAGATGGCGGATGTTTATTTGGTTCGGCCGGGTCTGGAGTGGAAGGAGCCTTACCTGGATTTTTACCGGGAATGGATCGACAGCGGCGAGGATATCGTCCCTTGGGTGGTGGAACAGGATCCGTCGGACTTCCAGGCGATGATTGGGTGGCTAGAGGACGTCTCGAACGGGATTGGTCTTCAAGAGAGCTGGGTGGCGAACTCCACCTATTGGCTGGCAACGGAAGACCGCAGAATCGTTGGCGCGGTGAACATCCGGCATGCCTTGTCGCCTTGGCTGATGGAAAGGGGAGGGCACATCGGATACGGAATCCGCCCTTCCGCAAGAAGGCAAGGATATGCGACGAAGCTGCTTGCCCAATCTCTCGAGAAGACGAGGGAGCTTGGCATTCAGAAGGTTCTGGTCTGCTGCGACGAGAGTAACGTCGCATCGGCAAGGACGATCTTGAACAATGGCGGAGTTGAGGATACGAGCTTCAAGGAAGAGAACGGGAACGTGATCCGCCGGTTCTGGATAGAGGGTTAGACTTTCTTGATTATGGAGGAAAAGAGGGATCCCGATGAGTAAAGGATTGCTTCACCAACTTGGCTTTATCAGGCAGGTAACGGTAAATACGGTTCGCGGTCTGTCGGAAGCTGCGCTGGATCATGTGCCAGGCGGCTTCAATAACAATATCAGGTGGAACCTGGGGCATATTTACGTGGTTCAGGAAAGGTTTGCTTTTCATTTCGCAGGGGAGTCCGTACACCTTCCCGAAGGCTTTGAGCGGTGGTTTGCAAAAGGCACCAAGCCCGGTGATTGGCAGGACGAAGATCAGCTGCCTGAGCTTGAAGTTTTGCTGGAGCTGCTTGCCGGGCAGCCGATTCGGATTGCGGAAAAATTGCATGATAGAATAGACGAGCAAGTGGCCGTTCCGTTCACCACGGGGACGGGACTTACTCTCCATACGGTTGGCGAATTTCTCAGCTATACCTTGTACCATGAAGGGATTCACTTCAATTCCATCAGTCTGCTCAAGCGTTTCGCCGCTAACGAATCGTAATTGTTCTTTGTAAGCGTTTTGTTTTAAAATTGTCAAATTTCACACAAACCAGTCGAAAAGTTTTGGGCGCATTTTATCAACATGTCACCTTTTATCGCATATGGTGTTGCAAGGTGGTGATGATGGAGTGACATTTACACTTATCGACTGGATCAAGTATACGTTTTGGGGCGTATTCGGGTTTATGATTATCGACTTCGTAATTGCCTTTTCCAAGTCGTTCTGGCAGGGAAGCTTCAAGACATCATTTCTGCCTTATCTAAAGGACATTCTATTCTACGTATATCCTCTATATTTCCTATTATCGATAGTTAACTTGGACCCGACGGAGTGGACGCTGATTACCTTGTTCTTCATAGGCGGCTTATCCCTGATAATCAAGTACGTGCTGGACATTATCGGACGGTTCAAGCCAAAAGCCGAAGACGAAAGCGTGACGTAGCACCCGCACGGCCTAACGAAAAAAGACCCCAAGAGGGTCTTTTTTCGTTTTTCGCGTTGCTCCACAACTTAGTTACGAGGTGAGCCAAATAGCAGGCGAAAAGCCTGCTGCAGCCGATCGGGAGCCTTGGCGCGCGGAGGAACGTGGCGAATAGCAGGCATAAAGCCTGCTGCAGCCATTCGGGCGCCTTGGCACGCGGAGGAATGAGGCGAATAGCAGGCATAAAGCCTGCTGCAGCCATTCGGGAGCCTTGGCACGCGGAGGAACGTGGCGAATAGCAGGCAAAAAGCCTGCCGCCCAAGCGGCATGGCAGCCCGAAGAGGGTGGCGAGTTCCAAGCCACGAGAACGAGCAGGTAGCTAATACAAAACCCGAGCAGAAAAAAAACCCCTGCGAGGGTCTATCTTTCTGCTTCATCCCCAAACGATGAAGCGAGGTTTTTGTGGTGTAACGACGCACGGAGCAGGCGGGCACGGAGCAAGTGAATGTTCTGGAGAAGCGGAGCGTTTGCCTTTGTTTCCGGATTCGGACCACTGTCCGATTGTTCAAAGAATCCGGAAACAACAGCAATCGGAAGAACATTCACTTGCGCAGTGCCAGCCCCAGCGCAGTACCACCGCCTCCCAGCCAGCCCCAAGCCCAACAGTTACCCGCAACTACCTCCCCTCATCGTCCCTATACTCCTGGGGAGTCACGTCAAAAAACTTCTTAAACACGCGGATGAAATACGCGGTATTGTTGTAGCCGACGATCTCGGCGATCTCGAATACCTTGGACGGCGTTGTGCGAAGCAGGAAGGCGGCCTTTTCCATCCGAAGCCGGTACACGTATTCCGTCAGCGGCTCGCCGGTTTCCGCTTTATAGATTTTCGAGAGATACACGGGATGCAGATGGACATGGTCGGCAATAGCCGGCAGCGATACGTCCTTCGCCAGATTGGCATCGATAAACGACCGGACCGCGCGAACAATCGTACTATGGTTATCTTTGAGCTCCTGATCGGCATCCTCGCGGATACCCTGCAGAATCCGGATCGACCATTCCATCAGCTGCGCCGCCGTGGTGTAAGCCGGAGCATGGAAGAACTTGAGTGCCTCAGGCGAAAGAACGGAGGACAACAGCTTGCCGTTCTTGTGAATGATATACGAGAACGCACCGGCCAGCACATGATAAGCTTCAATCAGCTGTTCCGACATATCCTGTTCGCCGCCCGTCTCCAGCATATCGCGGAAAATATGCCGGATCTTCGCCTCGACGTCGTCGAACCGGCCGGCATCCAGAAGGCTGATCAGGGTAGGCGGCTCGTATAAGGACCAGACCGTATTCATCGGGCTGGAATCCAAGGCTTCCTGCGTGGTCACAAACAACCCTTTTCCGTGGCCCATCTTCCGGCGCATGGAGGTAACGGCATGCTCATAGATTTCCTTCACTTGTCCCGGGAACGTTCCTTGGCCCCCTACGAGTACCGAAATAGCCCCCTTGAGATAGTTCTGCACATTGGTCTGAATTTGCGCGGCGTAACGCTCGAGCAAAGACCTGGCTCCGGCGCCAGAAACCGCCGGATTCCTTGGTTTTACAAGAATCACGATGTAATCATGAGCATCCCGGGCATGCCAGATATGATAGTCATTTTGCATGATTTCACTCGTTATATTGCAAATCGCGTACTCCATCAGCGCGGAATCCTGTCCCGGCATTTCGGCAAAACGCTCCTCCATCCGGATCAGCATCATGCACACCTGATCGCCCGCCGCAAAAGGGAGCTCCAGAAGCGCCAGCTTGTCCTCAAGCGTTGACTGATTGCTGCCTCTCAGCAGCTCATTAAGCGTATTAGCCCTCAGCAAAGGAAGGTTCTCGTTCAAGGTGTACAAGGTTTTCCGGTGGGAGGCAACCTCTTCCCATTTCTCCTTGATTTGTTTCACAACGCGCTCAACCGAATCGATCAGATCCTCGTCGCTGACCGGCTTCAGAAGATAGTCAAAGGTATTCTGAACGATCGCTTGCTTGGCATAATCGAAATCGGCATATCCGGTGAGCAAAATAGTCCGGACATGCGGCCATTTGCTATTAATCGCCGTAATGAGCTCTATGCCGGACATCCCCGGCATTTTGATATCGGTAATCACGATATCGATCGCATGGTCTTCCATGATTTGCAGGGCTATTGGCCCGGATAAGGCTTCGTGAACAACGCTAATGCCGCATTCTTCCCAAGGAATCGTCTCGGCAAGGGTCTCGACAACGGACCGTTCATCGTCTACAAGCAAGAGCTGTAACATGCTGCTTCACCTACTCTATTGTTTTGTCACTCCAGG
Organism: Paenibacillus glycanilyticus NBRC 16618; assembly: GCF_004000805.1. Lineage (GTDB taxonomy): Bacteria > Bacillota > Bacilli > Paenibacillales > Paenibacillaceae > Pristimantibacillus > Pristimantibacillus glycanilyticus. Next base: position 40,845 of record NZ_BILY01000033.1, on the reverse strand, counting down.
TAATAGTCGTCTTGATTCCCCCCAAGTCTGAGCGGGAATAAGACAAGCCGGCTCCTTCTCCAAACAGATAGATCAATCTTTGATGCACATTCCAAGTCCCGCAGCCCATATTGTCGTCAAGCGGTTTGGTTAAGCTGAGCTGCAGCTTCTGAGTTTCCTCGTCTGTCATTCCGATCCCGCTGTCCTCCACGACTAACCGATACACCCCGTCCTCCGCATATCCGCGGATCCGGATCTCGCCGTTCTCCGCCTGCGGCTCCAATCCGTGGACAATGGCATTTTCGACAATCGGCTGCAAGGTTAACCGCGAGATCGTCTTGTTCATCAGCTCATCCGGCACCTCAATCGTAAACCGCATCCGTTCAAGCCGGAGAGACTGGATTTCCAGGTAATTCGTGACCATGCTAAGCTCCTCGCGGATCGTCGCACCGTCGTTTTCCGATCTCGTAATATAGCGGAAATACTCTCCAAGATTCAATGCCATCGCAACAACGGCTTTTTCGTTTTTCATCCGTGCCATGTTTTTGATATAGAACAGGCAGTTGTACAGAAAATGCGGATTGATCTGGGATTGCAAATGCTTCAGCGTTGCTTCACGCCTCCGCAGCTTCTCCTCGTATACGTTCTCGATCAGCTCCTGGATTCGCTGGGCCATAATGTTGAACCGTCCGAGCAAAAGGCTGAATTCGTTATGGCCTGAATGGCTCAGCCGCACCGAGAAATCGCCGGAAGACAGCCGCTTGGTACCCCGGACAAGCTTGAGCAGTGGGACCTGCACACTTCGGTAAATCACGAATATAACGGCGATACTCATGACGAGCAGGACGGCAATCGACGTATAGAACAAGTTCCGGCTGTTCGTAATCGGACTCAAAATCTGCTGCATCGGAACATAATCGACATAATACCACTTCAGGCTATCCGACTTGATGTAAGAGACGTAATACTCGGTATTGTCCAGCTTCGTACGGAAGCCTCCCCGCTCCCCGAGCTTGGATGATTTCAGCTTCTCCGTGAGAAGATCGATCTTCGCGGCGTTGGCGGAATGATTGCGGATCGATCCCTGCTCCGGATTAAACAGGAACGGATCGCCGCTGTTGTTCACTTTGTTTTCGTCCAGCATGGCCGTCACATGATTGATCGGGAAGCTGATCTTCGTAATGAGCCTCGCGCTGCGCGGATTGGACATCGCCGTCGTTGGTTCGGTGGCATACCAGACAAAGCTGTCGCCCGTATACTCCCAGGATTTGAGGAACGGCCTCGTAAAAGCATCCTCCCGATACGTAATCGTATTGTAATAGTCCGTGGACAAGGCGTCTCCCGTGCGCGGGAAAAACAACGTAATGGTGGAATGCCACTTGCTGGCGGCGTTGTACAGATTCATTTTTTCCAGAATGGCGACGCTCAGCTTTACCCGTTCATAAGGCTGCTCCCGGAAGTCCGGACGCTGGTACTCCTGAATGCTGGAGTCTTGCCCAATCGATACGCCGTAGAGGGATAACTGATAAATATTCGACTCGACCTGGGCGGCGAAAGAAGACAAGCGATTCGTTGTGCCGCTTTGGATTTCGTTCTCGATGACGCGCACGCTTTCCCGGTTGGAATAGGTGTAGAGGGATAGGACCGGGATAAGCAGGAGCAGGACGAGAAGGGAGATTTTCGTAAAAACATTGAACCGCAGCAGCAAGATGATGCCCCCTTCAGATAGTTAAAATATCAATATCGTTGTTGCAATATTAGGATATAGATCACAAATCCCCGTTGCTATAATCGTTATATTACAAGGTCAGGACGACCTAGAAAAGCACAAATTTGTCTGAACATGGAGGATACCGCGGTGAAAGAAACAGCTTTACAGCTACCTGCACAACAAGAAAAACGCCGTGTTTCAAGGAAAAGCTGGAACATGAAACGCAATTGGCCCCTGCACGTGATGCTCCTGCCGGCGCTTGTTCTCGTCATTATTTTCCAATACGTTCCGATGGCCGGAATCGTAATCGCGTTCCAGGATTTCAAGCCTTGGAAAGGGTTAACCGGATCTGAATGGGTCGGCCTCGACAACTTCCGGTTTCTGTTCAAGTATCCGGATATCGGTCAGGTGATTTGGAATACGCTTGTCATCGCTTTTTTCAAAATGGCAGCCGGACTTATCGTTCCGTTCCTGTTCGCCATTCTGCTCAATGAGGTCAGGCTGATGGCCTTCAAACGGGTTACGCAGACGCTTGTCTATCTGCCGCATTTCCTGTCCTGGGTTATTCTTGGGGGCATTCTGCTCGATATTCTCGCTCCGGACGGGGGACTGGTCAACAAAGCCGTAACGGCGCTGGGGTTTGAACCGGTCTTCTTCCTCGGGGACAACAACTGGTTCCGTTTCACGCTTATAATCAGCGATGTCTGGAAGGAGTTCGGCTTCGGAACAATCGTCTTCCTGGCGGCACTGGCGGGAATCAATCCGGCGCTTTACGAGGCTGCGGAGGTGGATGGGGCGTCAAGGCTGAAGCAGACCCTTCACATTACGATGCCGGCGCTGATGCCGATTACCATCGTGCTTGGAACCTTATCGATCGGCAATATTTTGAATGCCGGGTTTGATCAGGTGTTTAACCTGTACAACCCTCTCGTGATGGAGAAGGGAGATATTATCGACACCTTCGTTTATAGGCTGGGGATATTAAACGGGAAAATGAGCTTCGCCACAACGGTCGGACTGTTCAAATCCGTCGTAGCGACGATTCTCATCGCGACATCTTACCGGTTGGCCTATAAATTTGCGAATTATCGCGTCTTCTAAGGAGGTTCTACTTTTGTACCACAAAACGTTAGGCTACAAAATTTTCAACATCGGCAACTATGTGTTTCTTGGCTTTTTGTCTCTTCTATGCATCTTGCCTATTATTCATATTCTGGCCGTATCGTTCAGCAGCATGGCGCCGGCTTCCTCGAATCTGGTAGGCTTCTGGCCGATTGGCTTTACGACGGATGCTTACGAGAAAACGTTCGGCAATTCCAATTTTCTGAACTCGCTTGGCGTTTCGGTTATGAGAACCGTATTATCCACGGTAATCGGCATGGCTCTTTGCCTAATGACCGCTTATCCGCTATCGAAGGAGGATCTTCATTTCCGGGGCCGCACGATGTATATCTGGATTTTTGTCTTTACGATTCTGTTCAGCGGAGGCTTGATTCCAAGCTATATTCTGATTCAGAAGCTAGGCCTGATGGATTCCATCTGGGCGTTAGTGCTGCCCGGCGCGGTGTCGGTATGGAACGTCATTCTGATGCTGAACTTTTTCCGGGGCCTGCCGAAGGAGCTGGAGGAAGCGGCTTATCTGGACGGGGCGGGCCAGCTGAAGACGCTGGTGCTCGTGTTTATTCCATTGTCGATGCCGTCGATCGCGACTTTGTCGCTGTTCACGATGGTCTATCAATGGAACTCCTGGTTCGACGGGATGATCTATATGCGGGATATCAAGGATTATCCGCTGGCTTCGCTCCTCCAGACGATTATCGTCCAGCAGGATTTCAGCAAGATCAACGTCGATCCGAAGCAGCTGGAGAACATTTCGCAGCGTACGGTACGGGCCGCGCAAATTTTTATCGGCGCGCTTCCGATTCTGCTCGTTTATCCGTTCCTGCAGCGGTTCTTTGTTAAAGGGATGGTAATTGGCGCGGTAAAAGAGTAGCGATAGGCAAAGGAGGGGCCGCTTGATGCGGCCCCGATCATGTAAACCATTTGGGAGGTAACTATGTTAAAAAAGAGATTATCGCAATTAACGGCCTGCAGTCTGCTGGCAGCCACTCTTAGCCCGCTTGTTGGAGGGACAGCGATTCATGCCTCGGAAGCGGCTGCGGCAACTTCGTTTAAGGATCTCCAAGGACATTGGGCGGAAGCCGCCGTCAATCGCATGGCTTCGTTTGGAGTTGTAAGCGGTTACGAAAACGGTGCGTTTAAGCCAGGCTCGCCAATCAGCCGTGCAGAATTTATTGCCATGCTGGACCGCATATTCGGATTCGCCGGACAAGAAGCAGCCGGATTTCAGGATGTGGCACCTGATGCGTGGTATTCCGACGCGGTAAAGAGAGCAAGCGGTTCCGGCATTGTTCAAGGCGTGGACGCAAAGCATTTTGCTCCAAGCGCCAGCATAACGCGGGAAGATGCAGCGGTTATGATTGACCGGGCGTTCGAGCTCTCGACGGGCTTGGAAACCGATGCGCAGCTTCAGCAGTTTAAGGATTTGGCGGATGTTTCCGGATACGCAAAGAAAGCGCTTACTTACCTAACGGACGAAAAATACTTAAAAGGCTATAACGGTAAGCTTCAGCCGAAGTCACCGATTACGCGCGCCGAGTCGGCCGTGCTTTTGTCCGGCATGATCGGGGATTTGGTTGCTAAGCCGGGCAAGTACGACGCTGCGCAAGTGGAAGGCAACCTCATCATTCGCTCCACGGATGTTACCGTCGACCGTACGGCGGTGCACGGAAGCCTGCTGCTTGCAGAAGGGATTAAAGAAGGCGATGTGACGCTCAAGGGCGTTACCGTTACAGGCAAGACGGTTGTTAAGGGCGGCGGAAGCCATTCGGTTGTTTTTGACGGTGCCAAGCTGAAGGATGTGCTTATCAACAAGCCAGGCGGTCCGGTTCGCGTTGTTTTCTCAAACGGAACGACGGCGGATCAGGTCCTTATCCAGCATCCGACGGACTTCGAATGGTCGGCGGACAGCCGCGTAGGAAGTCTTCAGGTCCAGTCGGGCGGCGTAACGGTGAATGACAAAGCCGTGCCGGCAGGCACGACAACCACCCTGGGTACGGGTTCCGCGGGAACAACCAATCCTCCTGCAACCAACCCGCCGGCTACGTCCGGGGAGAAGCCCGTACCGCCGACAACGATAGCGGATAACGAGTGGAAGCTCGTATGGAATGACGAATTCAACCAATCAACGATTGATTCAAGCAAGTGGACGGTTCAAGATACCGGCGTTGTTTACAATAACGAGCTTGAGTACTACAAGCCGGATAATGCGGTTATTGAACGGGATGGCGACCGCAGCGTCCTGAGCCTTAAAGCCAAGAAGGAAGAGCATAAAGGAAGCCAATACACCTCCGCGAAGCTTATCTCCAAAGAAAAAGGCGACTGGACCTACGGCAAGGTTGTTGTCCGCGCCAAGCTTCCCGTTCAGCAGGGCATGTGGCCGGCGATTTGGATGATGCCAACCGACGAAGCCCATTACGGGGGCTGGCCGGCTTCCGGCGAGATTGATCTGATGGAGCTGATTGGCGGAGCGAACAAGAACCGCGTCTTTGGCACCCTTCATTACGACAGCGTTCAGCCTGACGGCTCGCATGGGTCCGAACAAGGCAGCTATGTTCTGCCGGAGGGCAAGAGCTTTGCCGACGATTACCACGATTTTCAACTGGAATGGCTCCCTGGCGTCATTCGATTCTATGTAGACGGCCAGCTCTACCAAGAAGTGAGCGACTGGAAAACCAAAGGGCCGGGGCAGCCGGACTATTATACGTATCCCGCGCCGTTTGACCGCCCGTTCTATCTGATTTTGAACCTGGCGATAGGCGGTGATTGGCCTGGTTCGCCAAACGGCGACTTTACGGCCGATCAGATGAATGTCGACTTCGTAAGGGTGTATGAATACAAGAATTTGGACAGCTGGAAGGATGTAACGGGCAATCCGCCGGAGCCATCCCCTAAGCGCGAACCGCAGGCTGACGGCAATCTGCTGTATAACGAAAAGTTTACGCAGTCAACGGATGCAAACGGTGTGCCGCAGGATTGGCAGTTCCTTCTTAACGCCGGCGGCTCAGGCCAAGTGGCCGTCGTGGACGATGCTTCCAAAGGAAAAGCGGCAAAAATCGCAATCGATAACGCAGGTACGGAGATTTACTCCGTTCAGCTGACCCAAATACCGGTGTTTTTGCAGAAGGGTAAAAAGTATAAGGTCACGTATGAGGCGAAGGCCGACGAGGCCCGCACGATAATGTCGAAGGTGAATCAGTTCGAGAAGAACTGGAAAAATTACTCCGGCGAGCAATACGGCAATCTGACGACCGAATGGCAGTCTTATGAATATACGTTCGACATGCTGGAGAGCACCGACAACAACGCGAGATTCGAGTTTAACCTCGGGAAGAACGCGACGACCGTCTATATCGCAAACGTGAAGCTGGTTGAGATCGGCGATGCGTCCCCTCAGCCGGAGGTGCCGGGTGAACGGGCAGCGCTGGCGGACGGCAATCTGATCTACAACGGTACGTTTGACCAAGGGAAAGACCGGCTGGCTTTTTGGACCAAGTCCGTTGCTCCGGGTGCGGAAGCCGCGGTCAGCGTGAATAACTTCCTTGCGTTTCCGATTTATGAGCGGCAGTTAGTCGTTAATGTTGTAGACGGAGGAGCGGATGCGGAAGCCGTAACGGTCTCCCAGCCGAAGCTGGCTCTTGCAGGGAACAGCGAATACGGCATTACTTTTGAGGCCAAGGCCGATGCGCCGCGGAGTATGAAGGTTGAACTGGCCGGCGATCATTCCGCTTCATACCCAGGCGGCAATACCATATCGCTGGGCACCACGCTGCAAGCCTACTCGCTGGAAGCGGTATTGGGGGGCGGCGCGGATACGGCAGAAGCCGAGCTAAAGCTGCTGTTCGGCGGCGAGAGCGGTACGGTCTATGTAGACAACGTCCGGCTGGTGAAGCGCGGAGAGCCGATGACGGTAGCGGGCTATACGCATATTCCGGCGGCAAACGCATGGGAGATGCAGGGGCTGCAGCTCGAAAATGCAAGCGAAGGCGGCAAAAACGTCGCCTACATGGATGAAGGCGATACGCTCAAGTACAAAATCGGCGTAACTCGTTCCGGTGAATATCAATTCTCGGCCAGAGTGGCAAGCGGTAAGGAGCAGTCGCAAGTCCGCCTGCGGATCAAAGACGAGAATGGTACCGTCGTCTCGCAGTCGAGTTATGAACTCGGCAATACCGGCGGCTGGCAGACTTATCAAACCGTCTATATGAATCCTGCCGCGCTGGCAGCCGGACATGACTATTATGTGGAATTCCAGGGCTACGACTATAACACGCTTTGGGTAGACCTGTCGCCTAACCTGGTTCAGAACGGCGGATTCGATACGGATCTTAACGGCTGGAATCTAAGTGCGGGAGGTTCGGCGACGATGAGCCGCTCGGATGGGGGAAGCCTGGTTGCGACGCTCCCGGGCACAAGCGCGAATTGGTGGGACGATACGCTTCAGCAAGGCCAATTAACGATCGAGAAGGGCAAGACTTACAGGCTGGAATTTGATGCTTCCGCTACTAGCGAGAAAGCCGTGCAGGTTGTTGTCTCGCAAAGCAGCGGCGATTTCGCCAAATATTTGGAGGATACTGCCCAGCTTTCCGCAGACCGCAAGCATTACGCGTATTCTTTTGCAATGGCCAGCGATTCCGATCCTTCGTCCGTGCTGGTGTTCGGGCTGGGCAATCCGGCGGGCGCTCTAGGCGAGCATTCGGTAACGTTCGATAACGTGCTGCTGTACGAGGTTAATGCTTCCGCGGAGAGCGGCGGCCAGCCTGCGAACGTCAATCTGCTGCAAAACGGCAATTTCGCGAACGGCCTCGCGGGGTGGTTCTCTTATACGACGGCACCGGGCGAGCTTACGATCGGGGCTAACAACGGAAAGCTGGAGGCTTCGATCGGCGCGGTCGGCGATAACCCTTGGGACCGCCAGGTTATTCAAGAGGGCTTTGCTATTCAGCAGGGAAGCAAGTATGCATTTAGCTTCAAAGCGAAAGCAAGCACGGCAAGGAAGCTGGGTCTTGGCATCGGATGGGTAGATGTGCCGGCAGGCTATGCTTGGCATGGCTATTACGGCCAGCAGGTGGATTTGACGGAAGAGGAGCAGACCTTTACGTTCACCTTTGACGTGACCGATCAGGGGTATAATACGTCCCGCATCTCCTTCGATATGGGCAATATTGCGGGCGGCAACGCCGGTAACGCGACGATTACGATCTCGGACGTTAGCTTGGTCAATCTGGGGCCGATTTAACGCCATTGTATAGATCGAAAGCTTGGTGCTGGGGGAGGGGATAAGCGAAGGCGGCAGGCAATTCCAAGGCATGATAAAATCCGGAGGTGTTCTATGAAAAAGAAAGCATCCCTTCTTATGGCCGGTTCGGCGATTGTATCGATGTTGTTTGTCTCAAGCTCTTACGGGGCTACGGAATTTTGGGAGCCTCTGACGTATTATAATCCCGCTACCTGGCAGAAGGCGGACGGCTACTCGAACGGCGGCATGTTCAACTGTACCTGGCGGGCGAACAACGTAAGCTTTACGAGCGACGGGCATTTGAAGCTGGGCTTGACCAGCTCCGCCTACAACGTGTTTGACTGCGCCGAGTACCGTTCCGTCAACAAATACGGTTACGGTCTGTACGAGGTCAGCATGAAGCCGGCGAAAAACACGGGCATCGTATCTTCCTTCTTCACGTATACCGGTCCGTCTGACGGTACGCCTTGGGATGAGATCGATATCGAGTTCCTCGGCAAAGATACCACCAAGGTTCAGTTTAACTATTACACTAATGGCGTAGGCGGCCATGAGAAAATCGTTGATCTTGGCTTTGATGCGTCGCAAGGCTTCCATACTTACGCGTTTAACTGGCAAGCCGGGTCTATCAAATGGTATGTGGACGGCGTACTGAAGCATACGGCAACCTCCAACATCCCAACCAATCCGGGCAAAATCATGATGAACATCTGGAACGGCAAGGGAGTCGACAGCTGGCTCGGAGCCTACAATGGCGCCAATCCGCTTTATGCCGAGTACGATTGGATGAAATATACGAGCAACTAGTTTTGCGTCAACGGTACGGGGGAACCTGTACCGTTGTTTTTTTCTTGTTTCGGTCGAGCTCTATTTGCTATAGGCGGGCGAGAGGGAGCGAGAGATCAAATAGCCCCTCAGGGGATATATTTCAACTGGCATGGCATAGCCCGTTACAGTAAAATTTTAAGGGTGCATATTCAATTTCCAACATCCTAAAGAAGTGCAATCGATGTTGCAATCTTAGTATAGAACGGGGTAGTCCAACTCCTTATTATAAGTCCTGTAAGCTAATACATTGCACTGGGGGAAACGCAGTTGAAAGAACAAAAGAGAAAGTTGCTGCCGACCATGGTACTCGCGGGAGTGATCTCCCTTACGGCGATTACGAGCGCATGCGGCAACAATAACAATGCACCGGACAATGCCAATGCGAGCAAAGAGCCAAGCAACACGGCTTCTGCGGAAAATACGAATGCAGGCTCGGAAGCGAAAGACGTCAAATACGATCCTCCGATTACCGTTACCTATTTGCGTCCTTGGGGCCCGGATGTCAAATTCAAATCGGGCGAAGACCAGGACAATAACGTTCATACGAAATGGGCGCTTGATAAATTCGGCATTCAGCTCAAGAATCAGTGGATTGCTCCTTCCACGAACAATGCCTTTGAAACGAAGCTTCGCTTGTCTCTGGCAACAAACGAAAAAATGCCGGATATTATTTCGTACCGCGGTGACTTCACGCTGGTAAGAGAGCTGATTGATTCCGGCCGCTTCGTTGATGCAGGCGAGCTGTTCGACAAATATGCGAGCCAGGTATGGAAGGATGCGATGAACGAGGATCCAACCGTATGGTATCCGTACATGGAGGACGGCAAGCGAATTGGCATTCCGATTCTGGATTACGCTTACAATGGCGACCCTGTCATGTGGATCCGTGAAGACTGGATGCAGAAGCTTGGACTGTCGGCGCCAAAAACGTTGGATGATCTCGAAAAAGTGATGGATGCCTTCACGAACCAGGATCCGGACGGTAACGGCAAGAAGGATACTTACGGTCTCGCAATCGGCTTCAAGAACTGGATTAATACATGGATGTCGGACGCGGGCTGGATCTTTGGCGCTTACGGCACAATGCCTAACCAATGGAACAAAACCGCGGACGGCAAGCTCGAATACGGCTCCGTAACCGAAGGCTCCAAGAAGGCGCTGGCCACGCTTCAAAGCTGGATGAGCAAAGGCTATCTGCCAACCGAAGCGGGTCTCTATGACGAGACGAAAGCGGCGGAAGACTTCACGGCGGGCAAAGCGGGTATCGTTGTTGGTCCTCACTGGATGCCGGCATGGCCGCTGGAAGACGTGAAGAAGAACAATAAAGACGCGCAGTACAAAGCTTATCCGCTGCCAGCGGGACCAGACGGCAAAGTGGGACGTCACGGTACATCGAACTCGAACGGCGTAGTCTTGATTAATGCCGAAATGGAGCATCCGGAAGCGTTCTTCGCTTACCAGAATTACCTGTTCGAGCAATACGCGAATCCGCAGGTTGGCGGAGAGTTCGAGAACGGTCTTGCCGAGGGTTACGACTGGGTTACGGTAGACGGCCAGGTGAAGACGGACGCGGCAAGCACGGGCGGTTACGCACCTGAGAAATATACGCTGACTTTTGACGGCGCTCGTATTCCAAGCCTGAACATGCAAGTGCTCTCGAAGCTGGCGAACGGCGAAGAAGCGACTACTCCATTCGAGAAGAAGCTGAAGATGAGCACACCGCAGCCAATGCTGGAAGCAGCTAAAATTGTACAGGAGCAGAAGGATTCGGTTCTGCCTCAAATGTTCACGGGCGCTCCGACCAAGACGATGCAGACAAGCAACGATATTCTGGGCAAGATGGAGAAGGACACCTTCTCGCAAATCATCTACGGCAAAGCTCCGGTTGATTCCTTCGACAAATTCGTGGAGAAGTGGAAATCCTCCGGCGGCGATAAAATCACCCAGGAAGTTAACGAGTGGTACCAATCCGTCAGCGGCGGAACAAAATAATAATAAGTATCCGAACCGCCTCTCATTAGTAGAGGCGGTTTTTTTCGTCCCCCGCTCGTAAAAAGAGCAGGGTTCTTTGCGGCGTAACGCCCGTAAGGGCGCAGGAAACCGGACGGAGCGGGCCGGCACGGAGCAAGTGAATGCTTTTGAGAAGCGGAGTTAATGCTTCCGAAGTAGCTTTCTTGCAGAAAGCTTGTAGTCCGCCTTTGTTTTCAAAGTTTAACCTTAAACCAAATTAGAATCGGAAACTTTGAAAACAACAGCGGTCGAAAGAGCATTCACTTGCGTAGTGCCAGCCATAGCGAAGTAACACCCTCCCCAGCGCCAAAACCAGTTACCCGCAACAACCAACTCTTTTTATGTTATAGTATTGGTTATTTAAACGACTTACGGATAATGACGGGGGAGCTTCACATGGTATGGAACTGGTTCATTCGGAAAAGCAGCGTGCAAAATAAGTTTCTGATCGCTTCGCTGGTGCTGATTATTATACCGCTGGGATTGTTCGGGACGATCTCGCTGCAGATCTCCAAGGATTCCATCACCTCGCAGGTCAGCCAGTCGAACTTGAAGACGCTGGGACAGATTGCGGACAAGACCGACCGGATGCTGGATGACATTATCGCGGTGTCGAACCAGTTCTTCCTCAGCACCGAGGTGAACCACGCGTTTACGCAAGCCTTTGATCCAAGCAGCTACGAATATGCCATGCAGAGGGCTTCCTTCGATCAGATGCTGTCCAATTCCATTTATTCGTTTAACCGGATCAGCTTTCAAGTACTGTTGAGAGGCCTTAACGGCTTTGAATTTCCGGGCAACGGCATGGAGGAGACGTTGTCTCAGCCGGTCAGCTCGTATTCGGACAAGGAGTGGTACCGCGCTGCCGTCTACGGTCAAGGCCAGATTATCTGGGTAACCGAGCCGATGCCGGAGCTGACGGGTGTAGACCGGGGGGCCGCCTTCTACGGCGTAAGGATCAGCAAGCGGTTTGAAAGCGGTTCACCTACGGGCATTGTAGCGGTCAGCGTCGACGAAAGCTCGCTTAACGACTTATACAGCAGCGCGCTCGATAAAGCGCAGGAGATCGAGATCGTAGACGCAAACGGAAGAATCATCTCCTCCGGCCATAAAGACCAGATTCGCGAGTCGCTGGCCAGCCGGCCGTATTATTATAAAATCCGGGATTACGATTCCGGTTATTTCAGGGCGGAGGAAGGCGGAAAGGAGCAGCTCATCTCGTTCCAGACGATCGGCAAGACGAATTGGAAGCTGATTTCGTACACGCCTACGGCGACGGTATTGTCCAGCATCAACCAGCTCCAGACGATCGTTATTCTGGTTTTTGCGGGAGTTGTGCTGCTTGCGTACGCATCCTCTTATTTCATGGCGAGGCGCCTTGCCGTTCCCATCAAAAGATTGTATAACCATTTTGGGCGGGTGGAGCTTGGCGATTTGTCGGTCCGTCTTCCCGTTAACTCGGAGGATGAAATCGGGCATTTGACGAGAAAGTTCAACCGCATGCTCGAACGGATTCAGGAGCTGCTGGAAAATATCCGGCTGGAGCAGGAGCGCAAAAGACATGCGGAGCTCCAGGCGCTGCAATCGCAGATCAACCCGCATTTCCTGTACAATACGCTGGCCTCGATCCGGTTTATGCTCGTGAAGCACAGGCCGGAGACGATTGATTCGGTTATCGTGGCGCTGGTGAAGCTGCTCAAGCAATCCATTTCGAAGCAGGACGAGCTTATCCCGATCGGGGAGGAGCTGGAGATGGTCCGGAATTATTTATACATTCAGCAAATCAGGCAAGGGGACCGGATGGAGGTCCGGTACGAGCTCGAAGAGGAGCTTTACGAATACAAGACCATCAAGCTTATTTTGCAGCCGCTCATCGAAAATGCGATATTCCATGGCCTGGAACGCAAGGGAGAAGGACAACGGCAGCTTATCGTGAGAGGGTATATGGAACGAACCGATATTTGTTTTGAGATCGAGGATAACGGGGTCGGGATGGATCTTGGGGACATGGAATCCAAGGCAGCGGGAGAACAAGACGAAAAATTGGTTCACCGCGGAGGCTACCGGAACGTTCACGAACGGCTTCAGCTTAATTTTGGCGAGAATTACGGAATCAGCGTGCAATCGCAAGCCGGTGCGGGAACGACGGTCCTCGTCCGGATACCCGCTATACACAAATGGGAGGAGGTGCGGACAAGATGAATATTCTCATTGTGGATGATGAACCGATGATCCGGGAATGGTTCCAGATGACGGTGGAGCGGACGGGCGGCGATTACCGGATAGCGGGCGAAGCTTCGAACGGCGAGGATGCTTTAACCTTTTGCCGGACCCATCCGGTTGATCTTGTCGTTACGGATATCAAGATGCCGGGAATGAACGGGATTGACCTGATCAAAGCGCTTAAAGAAGAAATGCCGCATATCCGGTCGGTGGTCTTCAGCTCTTACAGCGAGTTCCAATTCGCGGCGGAAGCGCTGAAGTTTGGGGCAAGCGAATACATATTGAAGGCGGAAATTACGCTGTCCGGGCTGGAACAGATTTTGCAGAAAATCAAAAAGGATATTGACCTGGATCAACGGGCGGCCAGCGAAATAAACGCGCTTAGATACAGCTTGAACGAAAGTCAGGTTACGCTTCGCAATGCCTATTTCCGCGAACTCTTGGAGGGTGGACGGGAGGCGGCGAATGGATTCGCGGAGAGAATGGAGCGTCTGCATATCGGGTTGTCCGAGAAGCATCTTGCCTTGCTTGTTGTGGGAATCGTACAGGGCTCGGAGCCGCTGCGGATCCGGGAGGAAGGGCTGCTGCAGAATGCGGTCATTAACATTCTGGACGAGACGCTGCATCATGAGCTGGGGAACGGCTGCTCCTTCCTCTACAAGCCGAATCTGTATATCATGCTCTGCAATTCGGTTCACACGGGATTAAAGTCGCAGCGCGAATCGCTGCTTGTGCTGGCAAGCCGGGCAAGCGAGCATTTGCAGCGGTTTGTCAGAGCTAACGCCGTGATCGGAATCAGCCATATGTACAGCAGGCTGTCTTATTTGCCGGAGCAGCTGTCCGAAGCGCTTGCCGCTGCGGACCGTCATTTATTTTACGGCGATCCCGGCATTGCCTGGTATGAAGACAACGGCAGTGCAGGCAGCGCGGCTTACAGCAACTTCGGGTCCGGCTGGACGTCAACGTTTCAAGGCTATCTGGATAACGGACTGACGGCTAGAGCCGGCTTGTTCCTCGAGAAAATTATGGACGAGATGGAAACGGGGAGACAGCTGTCAGCCAAGCAGGCAAGGTCGCTGGTGCTGGAGTTGATTTACATTGCGGTTAACCGCGCCAGAACGGTAGGCGTTCCGACGGAAGAGCTGGAGACGCTCTATATTGACGCCCACGTGGAGGTTCAGCGGTATGCAACGTTCCGCGAATTGTCCGGCTGGGCGAGCAGCGTTTTTCATCAGATCATGGATCGGATCAGCGCGCGGCGTCCGCAGTATGGCGAAGCGGTGGAACGGGCATGCGAATATATTACGATGCATTATGCGGAAGATTTGATGCTGCAGGACATCGCGGATCATGTTCATCTGAGCCGGACGTACATCAGTGAATTGTTCAAGAAAGAAACGGGCATGAATTATAACGAGTACCTGATGCAGGTAAGGATGGAAAAAGCGAAGGAGCTTCTGAAACGTCAGACGCTGAAGGTTGCCGATGCCGCGGCGCTTGTCGGTTATTCGAATACGAGCTATTTCATCAAGCTGTTCAAGAGCTATACGGGCTTGTCCCCGGCCGAATACATGGAGCGGCAGCGCAGCGTCTAAATAAATACCGATCCGTCAAACATCGCGATAACGCGGTGTTTTTTTGTGAAATCCGAACAGCGGAGTATGGAATCCGAATATTTTGCTAGTTCCTTAAGGCAGAGGAGCAGGGCTGCTCTTAATTCCTGTACTTTTGTGCTGAAAGACCGGAATCTGGCGTCACTAGCGGTCTCTGCCATTCTTTATACTTCACAGTAGATTCAACAAAGGGAGGTCATAGAAGATATGAAAAGAAGAAAAAGCATCATGACGGCGCTTTGCGTGACGGTGCTGGCCAGCGTTGCGTTAACCGCATGCGGCAGCAACTCCACCGAGCAGCTGAACCCGAAGGACAACGGTTCTTCCGGCGGCAGCAAGACGCTGACATTCTGGCGGGCAGGCACGGATGCGCCGGAGAAAGCGTATTGGACGCGCGTGATTCAGGAATTCGAAGCCAGCCATCCGGGCGTGAAGGTGAACTACAGCGAGGTTCCGTTCGGCAACGACATGGAGACTAAGCTGAATGCCGCTTATGCCAGCGGTACCGCGCCGGATGTGCTGTCTTATACACTGGCATCGGTTGCCCAGCGGGCAAATCTTGGCCAATATGAACCGCTTGACGCTTATACGGATAAGTGGGATGGCAAAAGCGACATGATGGAAAGCGTGCTGAACACCGGCATGTACAAAGACAAGCTGTACGGCCTCGGGTTTATTCCGGATCCTCGCGTTCTGCTATGGCGCAAAGACCTGTTCGAAGCGGCGGGACTTGATCCCGAGAAGCCGCCGGCAAGCTGGGAAGAGCTTGCGAAGGATGCGGAGCTACTGACGAAGAAAGACGGCAATACAACGGTGACGGCGGGTCTGGCCATTCCAACGGCTAACGCTTGGACCTTCTGGCAATCGTTTGTCCTGCAAAACGGCGGCAAAATCATCGATGCGGATAAAAACGAGCCGCTCTTCGATTCTCCGGAATCGATTGAAGCGACGCAGTATATTGTGGACCTGGTGAAAAAAGGCGTAACGATTCCGAACGACTCGGCGAAATCCAACGAGAACCTGTTCCCGAACGGCAAAGCCGCAATCGCTTACGACAGCCCGGCTGCTTACGTGAATACACAAAAGGATCATCCGGAATTGGCCGGCAAGATTGGCGTATCCGGTCCAATCGAGCGCAAAACAAAAGCTACCTTCGCCGGTATGCGCCTGCTCTTCATGAGCTCGCAAAGCAAGCAGAAGGATCTGGCGTTTGAATTCATGCAGACGGTTATGTCCAAGGAAGAGACATGGAACCGATACAAGGAGCTTGGCACGCCGGTTGTCTTGAACTCGCTGAAGGATGATTACATCAAAGACAAACCTGAAATGAACCAAGCGGTATTCGATGCGGTATCCTACGGGGAAGGCGCCGCAAAGGTCACTTACTCCAGCAAAATGTACGAGATTATCAGCCAGCATCTGGAAGCAGCTTTCTACAACACGAAATCGGCGGAGCAAGCGATGAAGGATGCGGCCGCAGAGCTGAAAAAAGAGCTGCCAAACTTGATTACCAACTAACGGGCATCCATTTAGCCTGGTATAGGCGCCTGCTGCCGCTAGAAGGGCAGGCGCCTTTTTTAAAGGATTTTTCGTTATTGAAGGAAGAGAGGTGAGGCGTTATGAATTCCGTGAATTCGGCGGCTGCAGCAAGCAAAGCGACAACTTCGAAGAGCCGGCGGCGCGCCCCAATCGATAAGGCCGGGTATTTGTTTATTGCCCCGGGTTATCTCGTTTATTTCGCGTTTATTTTTATCCCGCTGCTGGTGGGCTTGTATTACAGCTTTACGAACTATAACTTTTACTCGACGCCGGCTTTTGTTGGTTTCGACAACTACGTAAGGCTGTTCCATGACAAGCTGTTTGGCACGGCGGTGTACAACACGTTTATTTATTCCTTGTTTTCGATTTTTCCGCAGATGGCATTAGGCCTCTTGCTCGCGGTACTGCTGAACGGAAAGCTGAGAGGCCGCCTATTCGCCCGCGTCAGCGTTTATATTCCGAACGTCACCTCCATGGTTGCGGTATCGATGATCTGGCTATGGATTTACGATCCGTCGCTCGGGATATTGAACCGCGTGCTGAAGACGGTTGGCCTTGCCCCGGTGCAATGGCTGTACGATCCAAGCACGGCAATGGCCGCCATCATTATGATGGGAATCTGGAAATCGATCGGCTACACGATGATCGTGTATTTGTCCGGTCTGCAGTCCATCCCGGCAAGCCTTTATGAAGCCGCTCATATGGATGGCGCAACGAAGGTCCGGCAGTTTTTTGCCATCACGATTCCGATGCTTAAGCCAACAACGTTCTTTATTCTGGTTATGTCCTGCATCAACTCGTTTATGGTGTTTGAGCAGGTCAACATTTTGACCAACGGCGGACCGTTGAACAAAACGACAACCATCGTTCATCAGATTTACCTGCGCGGCTTCCAGGATTTCCAGATGGGCTACGCATCGGCGATGGCGATGGTCTTGTTCGTGATTACGCTGCTTATTACTTTGCTGAATTTCCGTCTCGGAAATAAAGGGGAATGACACCGATGTGGATTAGGAGGCGGACCCGTAATGACTAGAAAATGGCCTACTGTACTTTTTTCAATCGTTATGTTTATCATTGCATTGCTTATGCTGTTCCCGTTCTTGTTAATGGTGGTTACTTCGCTGAAAACGATGGGCGAGATTCAGTCCCCGACATTTACGTTTATTCCGAAACATTGGTTATTCGACAATTACGCGGAAGCCATGGGACGAGGCGAATGGCTCCGATACTTCTATAATTCGTTTATTGTAACCGGCGTTACCGTTGTATTCAGCCTGGTGTTTAACTCCATGGCAGGCTTTGCTTTTGCGAGGCTTCGTTTCCCGGGACGGGACGTGCTATTCTTCTCCGTGCTGATCGGCATTATGGTGCCGCCGCAGGCGACGATGATTCCAACCTTCCTGATGATGAAGATGTTCCCGTTCTTTGGGGGCAACGACTGGCAGGGGCAAGGCGGCTTTGGCTTCATTAACAGCTATACGGGTCTGGTGCTGCCGTTTATTGCGGGCTCCTTCGGGATTTTCCTGTGCCGGCAATATTTCTTGAACTTTCCTCGGGCGCTTGACGAGGCGGCGCAAATTGACGGAGCGAATGTCTTCCGCGTATTCTTCCAGATCTATCTGCCGCTCAGCAAGCCGATTCTGGCAACGCTGGCGATCTTCAAAACTACGGCAACGTGGAACGATTACATGTGGCCGCTTATTATGACCAACACGGAGCATATGCGGACCGTGCAGCTTGGCCTTACCATTTTCCGCAGCGAGACGAACGTAGAATGGAATTTGCTCATGGCGGCAACTACCTTAGTCGTGTTGCCTCTTGTATTATTATTCTTGGCAGCGCAGAAATACTTTGTGCAGGGGATTGTAACAACAGGTCTGAAATAAGGGGTGCTTTCATGCGAACGATTATGATTATGCTCGATACCTTGAACCGAAGAGCTTTATCCGCTTACGGCGGCGAGGGCGTTCGGACGCCTAATATCGACCGGCTTGCGGAGCAGTCCGTCGTCTTCGACCAGCATTGGTCCGGGTCGCTGCCTTGCATGCCGGCGCGGCGCGATATGCTGACGGGACGGGCTGCTTTTCTGGAAAAGGGCTGGGGCGGCATTGAACCGTTTGACCGCACGTTGCCGGCGTCTCTGAGGGAGGCCGGCGTGTTCAGCCATATCGTGACCGACCATTATCATTATTTTGCCACGGGCGGCGAGAACTATTGCCAGTCCTTCTCCACGTGGGATTTCCACCGGGGGCAGGAGGATGATCCATGGGTTTCTTCTATTAAAGATTTGCCTGCGCCGGAACGTTATTACGGTCAGGTACGCGCGCAATGCCAGAAGAACCGTACGCAATTTCTTCGCGAAGAGGATTATCCGGGGCCAAGGACCATTCAGGCGGCATGCGACTGGCTGGAGAAGAACGGACGCGAGGACCGGTATTTCTTGACGGTGGAAGCTTTTGACCCGCATGAGCCGTTTGATACGCCCGATCATTATTTGCAAATGTACCAGGACAGCTACGAAGGTCCGGCCTACAGCTGGCCGAAATACGGCACTGTTGACGTACCGCCGGAGGCGCTTGCCCATATTCAGAAGCGTTATGCGGCAACTCTTACGATGATCGACCATTGGCTTGGCAAGCTGCTGGATACGATGGAACGGCTGGATATCCTGGACGATACTCTTGTTATTTTTACAACCGACCACGGTTTATTGCTTGGCGAGCACGAACAGACGGGCAAAAACGTCATGCATGTGTATAACGAGCTGGCCAATATCCCGCTAATGATTCGTCTGCCTGAAGGCCGGGCCGCGGGCACCCGCATCCAGGCGCTTACGCAAAATATCGATCTTATGCCTACGATCCTGGACTATATGGGAGCTTCGATTCCGGATACGGTGCAAGGGGCTTCGCTTCGCGGATTGCTCGAAGGAACGCAGGAGAAGGTGAGGGAAGCGGCTTTGTACGGCTATCACGGGATGTGCGTCAATGTAACGGATGGCCGTTATACGTATATGCGCGCACCGGTCTCCAAGGATAATTATCCTTGTTACGCTTACACAGCTATGCCGACCACTTTCCGTTCCTATCTCGGACGCGTAGCGCCGGAGCGTATTGAAGCGGGCCGGTTCCTGCCTTATACGTCCTATCCGGTGTTCAAAATTCCGGAAAGCACGCAAGGCGTAACGTATGCCCGGAATCAATTCGTCATGGAGACGCGGCTTTATGATCTTGCTCGGGATGAGCATCAGGAGCATCCGCTTCAGGATGATGAGGCCGAGGCACGGATGATGGAGCTGCTCGTTGCGGGCATGAAGCAGGCGGGAGCACCGGAAGAGCAGTACGTCCGGCTTGGTTTACTAGAAAAAGAATAGAGCAGATGGCAGTATAAGGCCTTCCGTTAGTTTACGTGCGGAAAGCGTTGTACTGCCTTTTCTTATTATGGTAGTGTTGAAATAAGAGAGTTACAAGAAAAGCTAGTTAGATGGATCATAGACACTTCTTATACGGGGAGGAAGGTGAAGATGGCACAGGAACAGGAATTAGAGAGCAACACGGTAAAATCCTGCTGTTCAACCGATCGTTCATCGGTTGTGATCGCACCTAAGAATTTGAAGCTGAAAGCAGCGGTCAAACCGGCGGACTCCAAGCCGGCTGTTGATCCGGATACCGATACTTCGGGGATGGTGTTTATTCCGGGCGGAACCTTCCTGATGGGAACCAATGATAAGGAAGGCTTTGCGGCAGACGGGGAAGGACCGGTTCATAGCGTTACCGTAAACAGCTTTTATATGGATGAAACGGCGGTAACGAACGAGCAGTTCGGACGTTTTATTGCGGCAACGGGCTACGTCACCGAAGCCCAAAGGTTCGGCTGGTCTTATGTGTTCCATCTGTTCGTTTCGGAGGCGGAAGCGGCGAAGGTGAAGACGGTGCCGCAGACGGCCCCTTGGTGGTACCCGGTAGAGGGCGCGGACTGGAACCATCCGGAAGGACCCGATTCTCATATCGAAGGCCGCGAGGATCATCCGGTTATTCATGTCAGCTGGAACGATGCGATGGCGTATTGCGAGTGGGCGGGCAGGCGCCTGCCGACGGAAGCGGAGTGGGAATACGCGGGCCGCGGCGGACTTGCGCAGAAGCGTTACCCTTGGGGCGATGAGCTGAAGCAAGGCGGCGAGCATAACTGCAACATCTGGCAGGGTAAATTCCCGGTCAAAAATCACGCCAGCGACGGTTACCTGGGAACCGCTCCGGCTAAGAGCTTCAAGCCCAATGGCTATGGCCTCTATAATATGGCGGGCAACGTCTGGGAATGGTGCTCGGACTGGTTCAGCCCGGCGTACTATCAAAGCGGCGAGAACGATAACCCGCTAGGCCCTCGTACTGGAGAAGGGCGCGTCATGCGGGGCGGCTCGTATCTCTGCCACAGCTCCTACTGCAACCGCTACCGGGTAGCGGCGCGCAGCAAGAACACGCCCGACAGCTCCACCGGCAATTGCGGGTTCCGCACGGTGCTGTCCGCACCGCAGCAATAATAGAGCAAAGCCGTCTATCAAGCACGCCGTTAGCTTGGTAGACGGCTTTTTTTTGTAGCCCGATGCACCTGCGACGCGGGGGCTGGGGCTATTTCACCTACCTAAACCGTGCTTTCTGAGCTTAACGATGTGCGACATCGTTAAGCGACTCGAAAGAGCCCACGTTTGCTCTCTTAACGATGTCGCACATCGTTAAGGAACGCTCAAACCTCCTCAAACTAGCTCACAGCGCCGTTTTCCTCGAGCTTAACGATGTCCCGCATCGTTAAGCTGCTCGAAAAAGCCCACGTTAGCTCTCTTAACGATGTCGCACATCGTTAAGAAGCGCCCACCCCCCAACAAACTATGCTCACAGCGCCGTTTTCCTTGAGCTTAACGATGCCCCGCATCGTTAAGCGACCTCTCCCATCCATCCACCTCACCGACAGGTCACAATCTTATCCTTTCAGGTCACCGGATTGGTAGTGAGACTCCCCCTCGAAATCCTACAATGAACTCATGAACCACGGCATACCGGGGTCAACAAACTTACAAGAGTTGATAAAGGGAAGGGAGCTCTCAACGATGTTAAAGAGCAAAAAGATGCTTATCACGCTTAGCTTGCTGGCTGTATCGATGTCGCTTGCCGCATGCGGCGGCAACAATAACGGCAACGGTACAACGGCTAGCAATGCCAATGCCTCCGCAAGCACCAATACGAACGCTAACGCAACGGCTTCGGAATCGCCAAGCGCGGACGCTGCGGCAACCGTGGAAGCGAACGGGCCAACGGAAGCGAAGCCTGCCGAGCTGACCATCTGGCCGGATACGGCGGAAGACAAACTCGCTGTTATCCAAGCGGCAGCGGATAAATACACCGCCGCAACAGGGATTAAGATCAACATTAAGCCGGTAGCGATGAATGATCAACCGGATGTGCTAGCGCTTGACGGTCCCGCCGGCAAAGGTCCGGACCTGTTCTACCAGCCGGGCATCGGCAGCTTGGTCGTGAAAGGTCTTGTACAAGAGGTGAAAGCTTCGGACGAGGTAAAAGGCACTTACACGCCGGAAGCACTCGCGGCGCTTAGCCAAGACGGCGTTCTGTACGGCCTCCCATTAGTAACGGAAACTTACGCTCTTTTCTATAATAAGAAGCTTGTCCCTAATGCCCCTGCAACGATTGCCGACCTCGAGCAAATCATGAAAGACCAGACCGACGCGAAGAAACAAAACTACGGCTTCCTCTTTGAAGCGGCAAACTTCTACTTCGCTTGGGGCTTCCTCGGCGGCGAAGGCGGTTATATTTTCAAAGACAACGCCGGCAAATACGATATCAACGATATCGGTCTGAACAAGGAAGGCACGGTAAAAGGCGCCTCCCTGATCCAAAGCTGGTTCAACAACGGCTACCTGCCTAAAGGCGTTAACGGCGACATCGTTGGCGGTCTGTTCACGCAAGGCAAAGTTGGCGCGGTTATCAACGGACCGTGGGCCATCAACGATTACAAAAAAGCGCTCGGCGACGATCTGGCCGTTGCTCCAATCCCTACCCTTGAAGGCGGCGCGCATCCAACCTCCTTTATCGGCGTGAAAGGCTGGATGCTATCCAAGTTCTCCAAATCCCCAGAGTGGGCGGCGGATTTTGCGGCCTTCCTGACGAACGAAGAGAACGCGCTTGAGTACTTCAAGAAAACAGGCGAGGTTCCTCCGGTTATCAACGTCCTGAACAATCCGGTTCTGACGGGCGATCCGCTTGTAGCCGGCTTCTCGCAGCAAATCCAATACGGCCAGCCGTTCCCGACCGTTCCCGAGCTTGACCATGTATGGGATCCGATGGCGAACGCCCTGAAATTCATCACGGAAGGCAAAGACGTGCAAGCTTCCCTGGACGATGCCGTGAAACTCATTAACGACAAGATGAAAATGGCCGGCGCGAAGTAAGGCAATCCTCGTCCGCCATACCATGAAACAAGGAAAGGGGCTCCTCACAGCCCCTTTCTCCATTACATCGCATTCGGAAATATGGAAGGTGAACCAAACATGAACATCAACGCCCTGGAGCCCGTGTCGCAAACCAGACAAAGCCATCATAATCCCGCCCTCGCGACCGTCCTGTCCATCGTTCCTGGATTAGGCCAGCTGTACAACCGTCGCTGGATCAAAGGGATTGTATTTCTTGTAATTGGCTTAAGCTTGATCATTGCGTTATCCGTGCCTATCGCAAACAGCATCGCAGGAATGATTACGCTCGGGGACAACCCGGAGACCGACGATTCCCGTAATTTGCTCGTCCAAGGTTTGTTATCCTCCATCATTGGCGTTATCCTGCTAGGCCTGTACGTGCTGAATGTGCTGGATGCCCGGAAGGATGCGAAAAAACGCCGAGAGGGCATCCGCACGCCATCCGTCCGGCAGGCCTTCCAGGACAGCTGGGAGCATGGCTTCCCGTATTTCGTCGTTGTGCCGAATTTCATCATGATGGCGCTGATCGTCATTTTCCCGCTGCTGTTTATGATCTCTCTCGCTTTTACCAACTACAACCTGTACAATTCACCGCCTGCCCATCTGCTGGACTGGGTTGGTTTTGCGAACTTTAAAGCTTTATTCACGGAAGCCGTGTGGAGCAAAAGCTTATTTACCGTTCTTTCCTGGACGGTCGTATGGACACTTGTCGCGACAACGCTGCAAATTATGCTGGCTTTTTTCCTTGCGGTAATGATCAATGACAGCCGAGTCAGGTTCAAACGCCTGATCCGTACGGTTATGATTCTCCCCTGGGCGGTTCCGTCATTTATGACCGTGCTTGTATTTACGGCGATGTTTAACGATACGTTTGGCGCGATTAACCGGGATATTTTCTCCCACTTTGGCGTGTCGATTCCGTGGCTCTCCGATCCGACCTGGGCGCGCGTGGCGATTATCGGCATTCAAGTATGGCTTGGTTTCCCGTACGTATTTACGCTGATTACCGGGGTACTTCAAGGAATCTCGA
The DNA here is from genome assembly GCF_004000805.1 of Paenibacillus glycanilyticus NBRC 16618. Lineage (GTDB taxonomy): Bacteria > Bacillota > Bacilli > Paenibacillales > Paenibacillaceae > Pristimantibacillus > Pristimantibacillus glycanilyticus. The sequence continues at coordinate 17,073 of NZ_BILY01000033.1, read as the reverse complement.
AGGACTGGTATGAAGCAGCCGATGTGGACGGGGGAAGCCGCTGGAAAAAGTTCCGTTTCATCACGATGCCGCATGTGCTGTTCGCAACGGCTCCGCTGCTCATTATGCAATACTCGTATAACTTCAATAACTTCAATATTATTTATTTGTTCAACAAGGGCGGTCCTCCGGTTCCGGGCCAGAACTCGGGTGCAACCGATATCCTGATCTCGTGGGTGTACAGCCTGACGTTTAAGGAAAACAACTACAAAATGGCTGCCGCCGTATCCATCATCATGGGTATCGTCGTCGCGGCGTTTGCTCTCTATCAATTCAGCAGAACCCGTTCCTTCAGAGAGGAGGATATGTACTAAAATGAAACGTTCGCTCAAATCCGCTCTGGAAGTGTCCGGCATTTATCTGGTTGTCCTGATCATGTTCCTCATTATTTTGTACCCGCTGCTCTGGGCGTTCAGCATGTCCCTCAACCCGGGCACCAGCTTGTTCTCGCTCAAGATGATCCCGGACAACTGGTCGCTCGAGCATTACGAATGGCTGTTCAACAATCCGAGCAGCAACTACACCCTATGGTACAAAAATACGCTGATCATCGCGTTTGCGAACGGCATCGCCTCGGTCTGCATCGTATCCATCGTGGCTTACGTGTTCTCGCGGTTCCGGTTTGTCGGACGGAAGAACAGCATCTACACGTTCCTGCTGCTGCAGATGTTCCCGGTCTTGATGGGGATGGTGGCGATCTACCTGCTGCTCAATACCGTAAACCTGCTGGATACGTTTTTGGGTTTAATCCTGATTTATGTGTTTGGCGGCTTGCCGATGAACCTGTTCCTTGTAAAAGGGTACCTCGATACGATTCCGCGCGATCTCGACGAATCGGCCAAAATCGACGGAGCGGGCTACCTGACGATTTTCTTCCGCATTCTGGTGCCGCTTGCCAGCCCGATTATCGCGGTTGTTGCCTTGTTTACGTTTATGGCGCCGTTCTTCGACTTCCTGACGCCGCAGATCATTATCCGCAGCCCGGAGAAGTTTACGCTGGCGCTAGGCTTGTACAACTTCATTAACGATAAGTTCGCGAACAACTTTACGATGTTTGCCGCAGGCACAATCCTGATTGCGATTCCGATCTCGATTGTCTTCCTGCTGCTGCAAAGGTTCCTTATTTCCGGTCTTGCGGATGGGGCAACCAAAGGTTAACAATTCATTTTAGGAGGAATGGGATCAATGCCATCATTATTGAAAAAGCTGATGATTCTGTGCATGGCGCTCCTTATTGCGATCCCCCCGCTGTCCGCTAATGCGGACGGCGTTTCCGGGGTTAATAATGAAGACGCTTACATTCGAATTCATAATCCTTGGCAAGGGTATTCCCTTTATGAGGATGCCGAAGGTAAAGTGCGTTACGGTTTTCCCGCAGAAAACGATCCTTATGCGCAATGGACATTGGAGGAGAAGGATGGACATAAGCGCATCAAGAACCGCGCTACCGGCCATTACATGAACTCGGAGCAAGTGACGGATGCAAATATTACAAATGCGGTGGAGAGCTCGGCTGCAAGCGAAGGCTCGTTATTCGACACTTGGGATATTGCGGAAGTAGCAAGCAAGCCGGGGGAGTTCAATATTGTCAGTACGCGCAATCCATCCTGGATTGTGAACTTCCAGATTCAAGACGGCAAGGTGCAGGCGAACAACTGGGCGCAAAAGGATTGGGGAAGCGCGACATGGACGCTGGATCCCGCCGAAGCAACCGAGCCGGTTCGGATCGTTAGTCCGTGGAACGGCTCCTATTTATATGAAGAAGATGGAGAAGTGAAATACGGAGAAATCGCTTTGAACGATACGTCTTCGCAATGGTTCGTGGAAGACAAGGATGGCTACCAACGTCTACGCAACCGAGCAACCGGACATTACCTTCATTCGCAGGCGATTACCGCGGAGCAAATGACGAATCCGGTTGGTATTTCCGCGATTGACGAGGGCTGGACATCGGATTTATGGTTCCTGGAAGCGGCTGATGACAATGGCGGCATCAACATCGTCAGCTCCCGCGACAACAGCTGGATCGTTAATATTCAGGGCACCGGCAACGGCCCGGACGGCATCGTCCGCGCGAACAACTGGGCGCAGAAGAGCTGGGGCAGCGCCGTCTGGAGGCTTGAGCCTGCGGCGGATTCCGCTCCGAAGCGGATCAAGAACAATTGGAAGGGCACCTATTTGTATGAAGAGAACGGCCAGATCAAATATGGCGAACCCGCCTATACCGATAAGGCGTCGCAATGGATTCTAATCGACACGGCAAACGGGACGCTGCTGCGCAATCTAGCAACCGGTCATTACGCAACAAGCGTCGATTACGTAGGAGCAACACCGCTCTCCGCGGAGAACTCGCCAAGCGCGGATTCGGCCTGGATAGTTGCGGCCGCCAAGAATGACAGCGGCGGTGAAGTCGAGGGCTACGTCACGCTCCGAAGCGCGGCAAGCGCCAACAGCTTCATCAACGTACAGAATCAGGACGGCTTCGCGCAGGGCAATAACTGGGCGCAGGCAACGTGGGGCAGCGCGCAATGGGCGCTGGAGGATCCGGCTCCGCCGAAGGAGCCCGTTATTCCGTATATCCGGATCAAGAACAACTGGCTGCAGCTGTATTTGTTCGAGGATGCAAACGGCGTTGTCCAGTACGGCAACGTACAGCCTTCGGACCGGAATGCGCAATGGCTGGTTGAGGAGCATGACGGCGTGAAGCGGATCAAGAACCGCGGGACCGGTCACTACTTAAACAATGAAGGAGTAGCAGGCGACCGGGACGCGCTGAAATCGACGGCGTTGGCCGACGAATCATCAGCGGGCGACTGGACGATCGAGACCTATCAAGGCTACAAGCTGATTGGCAAGCCTGGCGATGCCAGCGGCAAATACATTAACGTCGAGAACAAGCTGAAGCACGCGCAGCTTAGCGTCGTGCCGAAGGATTGGGGCAGCCCGAAATGGGAGTTTATTACGGTAGGCGAGACTGCGCCTGCTTATGTGCGCCTGAAGAACAGCTATTTTGGCCAATATCTCTTTGAGGACGAGAATGGCAAGGTCGCTTACGGCCAGCCTGCGGCAGAGGATCCGGCTTCCCAGTGGTCCCTCGAATCCGCTCCGCAAGGCGTATATATCGTGAACAAGGCGACCGGCCATATGATTTCGAACGAGAATATTAATCGTGCCGAGAATGAAGCAAACCCTCATCTAAAGCCTCTGGAAAGCTTGACGCTTGATAAGTCATGGGGCAGCGTGCAGTGGGAGATGACGGATGTTGAGGGAGCGGCGAATACGAAAGTATTCAGCAACGGCTGGAACGCGAACTGGAATAACGAACCTGCACGCATTCATATGCAGGACCAGACCGGTTATGGTCAGGCGAGCCCGATTCCTGCCGACTGGGGCAGCGCGCAGTGGGTGCTGGAGGCTGCACCTCAAGCACCGGCCGGGCTGCCGGAAGGTTATATCCGCATCAAGAACGAAGCTTCCGGTCAATACCTGTATGAGAATGGCAATAACGTGGTTTTGTACGGAACGCCGGCTGCCAATAACGCGGCTTCGCATTGGAAGATGACCAGTAAGGAAGGCAAGCAGCTGATCGTAAACCGGGCGACGGGCAACGCGATTTCGATTGAACATGAACAAAGCTACCTCGAGACTACGGCATCGCCGGCTGCAGACGACACGAAGGTGCAATGGGTAGTGGAAAATGGTCCTTCAGCCGGCCTTTATCTGCTCCGCAGCGCAGCTGTTGGTTACGAAGACAACTATATTCATACCGAAGACCTGCAGGGCTACGCTCAGTATGAATTGAGATCGATTGAAAGCCGCGGCGTGCAATGGAAATTCGAGACGGCGCCTGCTGAAGCGGTAACGGTGCCGCCGGTTGACGGTCCGGCAAATGCGGTAACTCCGGTATTAAAGGAGCTTAACTCGGTCCGGATTGTGGATGCTGTCAGCGGCAAAGCACTGATTGAACGTAATGGCGTAATTGTGGCGGATACGCCTGCTGCTGCCGACGGCAAAGCGGCAGAATGGCTGCCGCAGGATTATAACGGCCATAAGCAATACGTGAATCAGGCAAGCGGCCGCAAGCTAGCCGTGAAGGCAAGCGGTCAAGCAACCGTCTTAACCGATGGGGCAAGCTTGTCCACGCAATGGAATGTCTCTTCTTACGGAGGTTATCAAGTGCTCGGCAATGCTTCTGCCACAGGGCAATATTTGACGGTTGGTGCCGCTGGCGCTGTATCCATTCAAGCCTTGGAAACATCCGAAGCTGCGGCGCATTGGCAGCTGCAAGCGGTGAAGAGCGATGTCCGTTACGAAGCGGAAGACGCGTTTATGACGGGCGGGGTAACGGCGAATGAAACTTCCGTTGCCGGCTTTACGCAAGAGGATGCAGCCTTACTTTTTGCCGTCAATACGGACAAAGCAGACAACTATTCCGCTAAGCTTCGTTTCCGGAATAACGACAGCCGTACAGCAACGTTAGCCCTTTACGTCAACGGTCTGAAGCAAACCGCTGCCGCCGAGTTCCCAAGCACGGGCAGCAGTTGGTCAGACCTTACCCTCGAGCTGCCGCTTCGCGCAGGCATGAATACCGTATCGCTTCAATACGATAACGGCAGTACGGGCGGTGTTAACGTAGATTACCTCCTCGTGCGGAACGCCATAAGCAAGGATTACCGCGGAGCGACCGTTCCGTTTACAACCTATGAAGCGGAGCATGGCATAACAAACGGTACTCTTATAGAAGAAGACCGTACGTTCAAGACTTTCGCTTCCGAGGCCTCCGGCAGAGAGGCGGTTCGTCTGGATGCAACAGGGCAATATGTCGAGTTCAAAACAACGGAACGGGCAAATGCACTGACCATGCGTTATATCATCCCGGATTCTCCGGCGGGTGACGGCGAAGAGCATACGCTGACGCTTTATATTAATGGCAATAAACAAGGCAAGATCAACCTTTCCAGCAAGTACAGCTGGGTATACGGCAAATATCCGTGGACGAATAATCCGGCAAACGGAGACGCTCATCGTTTCTATGATGAGTCCCGCTTATTAATAGGCGATGTGGCGGCAGGTTCGACAATCCGTCTCGTGAAGGAGGCTGACGATAACGCCGATTATTACGTGGTGGATCTGGTTGATCTGGAGCAGGCGCCTGACGCATATTCGAAGCCGAATAGTTATTTATCGGTGACGGATTTTGGCGCAACGGCCAATGACAGCTCCGACGATTCGGCCGCATTCGAAGCCGCAATCGCGGCTGCCAAGGAGCAAGGTGCCGGCGTATGGATTCCGGCAGGAAGCTTTAATCTTGCGCAAGGACCTCTCCATATCGATAATGTAACGATCCGCGGTGCTGGAATCTGGCATACGGAGCTGCATGGCGCAGGCTTCCTGGCGGAAGGAAGCAAGGTTCGCGTCTACGATCTCTACATGGATCTTGGCGTAACGGGACGTCATGACGAGCTGCGCGAAGCGGGCTTTGACGGAACGTTTGGCAAAGGCTCCATCCTACAGAATGTATGGATCGAGCATGCCAAGGCCGGCATTTGGTCGATGCGCAGCGATGAGGGAGTCGTGACGGACGGCTTGTACGTTGGCGGAGTGCGTATTCGCGATACTTACGCAGACGGCATCAATTTTACAACGGGTACGCGAAATTCGATGATTGAGCAGACGTTTATCCGCAACTCCGGCGATGACAGCATCGCGCTTTGGTCGCAGAAGCCGGAAGGCGTATCCGACGATGACAGCCGGGTGAGCAGCAATACCGTACGTTTCAATACGGTTCAGCTGCCATGGCTGGCCGATAACGTGGCTATTTTCGGAGGACGCGATAACAAGGTGCAGGATAATATCCTGACGGATACGGTTGGCTTTGGCGCGGGGATTGCGGTATCGACACGCTTTAATCCGGTCGCCTTTGACGGCACCACGCTTATCGAGCGCAATACGCTGATCCGTACCGGCGGCCGCGAGCCAAGCTGGGGTCAAAACTTCGGTGCAATCTGGCTGTTCACGGGTGATAAGCCGATTGACGCCGACATTACCATTCGAGACAACACGGCACTCGACAGCACTTATCAAGGCTTGTACGTAAACGGACCAAACGCGATTGCTAACGGTACCCGCAGCATTACGATCGAGAACTATGTCATTGACGGCACCGGTACATGGGGCATCCATGTTAATAATGACGTAAGTGGCTCCATTAATCTGGATAATGTCATTGTCCGCAATACGAAGATTGGTCCTGTTTTTAATGCGAAGTCCACTGGGTTTGAATTGCGCACGATTACGCATGAAGACAACTCGGGCTCCGGCCATACGGGCGGGGGCGGTTCAACACCGGTTAGGTCTTCCGTTAACTATGACGCCGATCTGAATGCCGGACTAACCGCGGGCAAAAAGGAAATCGTCATCGACCTGCCAGTAGGCGATAACTCGGGTGCAGCCGAATTCTCTGCCGCTGCACTGAAGGCGGCTGCATCCGCAACGCAAGAAACATCCATTGTTATCCGTTATGGCGGAATGACCTACACGCTTCCATCGACGATATGGACGATTCTGAAGGAAGCGGGTTATGCGGATGCATTGGCAGCTGCCGATGCCAAGCTGACGCTGACCCTCTCGCCGGTTTCCGGCACGTTAGCCGACGAAATGAAGAGCAAAGCCGCTTCCGCGGGCTTTACTCTTGCCGGCAATCCGGTTTCCTTCGAGCTGACGCTGCAATCCGGCGGCCAGTCCATGCCGGTCCATCAATTCGGCAAGCAGTTTGTTGCAAGAAGCTTTACGATTAATGGTCAGGTAGATCAAGACCACAGCTCTGTTATTGTTTACGAACCGGCAACGGGCCAGTTCAGAACGGTTCCGGCGTTGTTCGCAAGCCAAGGCGGAGATACGGCCGTGACGGTATTTAGCACAACAAACAGCTTGTACGCTGTTGCGGTGACGGATGTCTCCTTCAAGGATATCGCTGCCCATTGGGCCAAAGACGATATTCTGCTGCTGGCGAACAAACGGATAGTGAACGGCGTATCAACGGATCTGTTCGCGCCTAATCGCAATATAACGAGAGCAGAGTTCGCGGCGCTTGTCGTCAAAGCGCTTGGCCTTGCATCAGGCAGTGAAACATCAGTCCCGTCCTTTACGGATGTTGCTTCATCCGCCTGGTACGCTTCTTATGTGAAGACAGCCGTTCAATACGGCATTGTCAAAGGCATGAGCGACGGGACCTTCCGTCCGAATCAGGAAATTACCCGTCAGGAAATGGCGGTTATGCTGGCACGGGCATTGGTTCTGGTTACGAAGCGCGGGTCTGCGCCAATCCAAGCCGAAGCGCCGGAAGCGGCCTTCCCGCAAGACGGCAGTCAGATTGCCGATTGGGCGAAATCCGCAATCAACGAGCTTGTTGCCGCCGGAATCATGCAAGGCAAATCTGCCGGCAAGTTTGCGCCGCTCGACCAAGCATCGCGCGCTGAAGCAGCCGTAACGCTGAAGCGACTCCTGCAGGCAGGCGGTCTGATGAACAAATCATAGCAAGTCCGGGCAAGCCGGTCAGGGAGAGTTTCCCGGACCGGCTGTTTGCCATGCTCTCAAGGTCACAATCTTATTATTAAAAGTTACAATTAGAGTAGTCGGAAAGAATCAGGCCGTTGTATGATGAGGTATCTAACCTTGAGCCAAGGAGACGAGTGACATGTTCAACAGAGCTAACAAGAAAGCGCTTCCAATTATGATGGGATCGCTGCTCGTCGTTGCTATTCTAATCGCATTCTCGACGATGTACGGACAAACATCCAACCCGGCCAAATCCCCGGCCGATTCCAATACAGCCCCGATCCAAGAAGAAGCGGAGGAAAGGCCCATAGCAGACAGCGATACCGACCGGCTGGTTATGGTTTTCCCCGCAGGCAACGTGCCGAAGGATCTGAGCCTTGTTGAAGATAAAATCAATGACTACCTCATGAAGAAAATAAACGCAACCGTGGATATCCGCACGATCGACATGGGCTCCTGGTGGGATAAGACGGGGCTGATGTTCGCATCCGGCGAGCAGATGGACATTATTTTTACGGCTGGCTGGATGCGCTTTGGTGACGAGATTGCGAAGGGCCGTTATCTGCCGCTGGATGAATTGCTGGACAAATACGGAGCGGGTATCCGCAAGATTCTGGATCCTTCCATTCTGGAGGCCAGCAAAGTAAACGGCAAGCTGTACGGCATTGTGACCAACAAGGAGTTTGCCTCCAGCAAAGGACTTGTGCTCCGTCAGGATCTGGTCGACAAGTACGATATCGATCTGTCGCAGGTCAGGACACTAGCCGATTTTGGTCCGATCTTCGAGAAGATTAAGCGGGATGAACCGGAACTGGCCCCGCTGCAAGCAAGGGCAGACCGCAGTCCGCTTACGTTTATGATGCAATACGGCATATTCGACATGCTGGGAGAAGGTCCGGGCGTTCTGCGCCGCGAAGGGCAGTCGACGAAGGTGCTGAGTATGGCGGAGACTCCTGAATTTATGGCGTACGCCAAGCTGCTATACGAGTGGAACCGGAAGGGTTACCTCAATGCGGATGCGACAACGTCGAAGGATAATGAATATGACGCGGTAAAAGCCGGCAATGCCTTCGCTTACGCAGAGTCGCTGAAGCCAGGCTTCGAGATTCAAGCCTCCCGGGATACCGGATATCCGATGGTAAGCGTAGAGCTGACGAGACCCTACACCACCACGGCGGATACAACAAGCGCGATGTTTGCGATCACCCGCAACGCGAAGCATCCGGAGAAATCGATGATGCTGCTTAATCTTTTGTACACGGATCCTTATTTGCTGAATCTGCTGGATTGGGGCATTGAAGGCATTCATTATGTCAAGAAATCCGACAACGTCATTGGCTACCCGCCTGGCGTTGACGCGAAGACGGTTGGCTATAATCTGAACCAGCCGTGGATGTTCGGCAATCAATTGAATTCCTACCTGTGGGATAACGAGAATCCGGGATTATGGCAGGAATACCGCAGCTTTAACGAGCAAGCGGATAAGTCGAAGGCGTTAGGCTTTGTCTTTAACCCGGAGCGGGTGAAGGCGGAGATTGCGGCTTCGATTCTGGTCGAGAAGGAGTTTATGCCGGCTTTTAACACGGGTGCCCAGGATCCGGAGAAAATCATTCCGATGTACGTAAGCAAGCTGAAGGCGGCGGGAGCCGATAAGGTTGTCCAGGAGAAGCAGCGCCAGCTTGATTTATGGCTTGCTGACCATTAGCTGCCGACAATGCCCCAATGAGGAGAGGAGGAAGGTCATGAGACAAGCAACGATGCGATCCAGACTGATACTTGGCTTTGGTCTCGTTATTATTCCTCTCGTCATTTTACTGTTGTGGAACAATCTTTACGCGACGAAGGTTGTCCATTCCCAGGTGGCGCAGTCGAACCGCAACATGCTCACCATGTATATGAACGATATGGACCAGGTTCTTGGCGAGATCGAGAACTATCTTTATAAAGCGGCGGAGCAGGATCAAAGCCTGATTTCGCTCAGCCAATACGATAAGGACAGCTGGGAGTATTATCTATCCACGACGCAGACGGCAAACGATCTGGATTTGAACATCAACTATTACGACGCGGCGGATGTGTTGTTCGCTTACGGCGGGAAATACAAGGAGCTTCTGGTCGCCCAGCAGCAATCCGTTACCTATGCCCGCAAGCAGGAGATACAATCCAAGCTGAAGGAGCTGCTTGCGGATCACGATCCGGCGCTTCGGGCGGGCTGGAAGGTAGTCGAGCTGAAGGGGCAATACGCGCTCGTCCGGGTCGTGGATACGAATTACGACTCCTATATCGGAGCCTGGATTGACCTCAACCGGTTGATGGAGCCAATCCGCCAGCTGGGTCAGGGTGGCAAGGCGGAAGCGCTTCTGGTATCGGGGGAGGGAAAGCCTCTTTCAACGGTTGGAACATCCATTCGCCAAGAGGTTGAAGCCTTTGACCTGACGGCTTATATGGACAACGGAAATGCGGCCTACAATATTGTCAAGCTTGGCAATCCGTATTTGCTTGTAGCCAAGAGCTCCCGGATGGCGGATATGAACCTGATCTTCCTGCTGCCGGAGCGCAAGCTTCTCGAAGGGCTTCCGATCTTCCGCAAAATGACGTATCTCATTCCGATGCTGGCGGCGATCATGCTGGGACTTTATCTCTTATTCCTGCAAAATTCGATCGTGAAGCCGATCCATCATTTCATTAAAGGGATGCGGAAAATCCGATCAGGCGACTTAAGCGTCCGGATGGAGGATTACAAGCTTCAGGAGTTTATCACGCTCAAAGAGACGTTTAACGGCATGGCCCAGCAGATTGAGCATTTGAAGATAGATATTTACGAGGAGCAGCTGCGGACGCAGAAGGCGGAGCTGAAGCATCTGCAAGCCCAGATACACCCCCATTTCTTTATGAATTCTCTCAATATCGTCTATCAGCTTGCCCAGATCAAAGACTATGAAGTCATCCAGAACATGTCCCTTCATCTTGTGAGGTATTTCCGGTTTACAACCCGTACTCAAGTATCAACGGTGACCGTGAAGGAAGAAGTCGAGCATATCTTCCATTATCTATCGATTCAGAAATACCGGTTCCCGGAGACGCTAGCTTTTGATTTCGAGGTTGATCCGGCGCTCGAGAAGGTCAATATTCCGCCCCTGACTATTCAGCCGATGGTGGAGAACGCAATGGTGCACGGCTTCTCGATCCGTACGGGCTCGCCGTTCCATATCCGGGTGAAGATATCGGCCGAGGGCGAAGGGGAGGACGCAGAGTTGATCATTGAGGTGGAGGATAACGGGAAAGGTCTAACGGAGGAGCAAATGGAGCAATTGCGCGTAAAGGTGCATTCTCTTGAACCCGGAGACGGCAGCTTGGGGCTGTGGAACGTTGTCCGGCGATGCAGGCTCTACTATAAAGGAACGGTCAGAATGGCATTTGGCAGCGCGGATCCGCAAGGCGCGGTTGTAACGCTCCGGGTGCCGAGATACAAAACGGGAGAAAGGGAGCCGGGACTATGATACGGGTACTTATTGTCGATGATGAGATCTATGCGGTAAAAGGACTCCGTTCGGGCGTACGATGGGAATTGATCGGGGTAGACGAGGTGCATGAAGCGTATCATGCTCCAATGGCGCAGCAGCTGCTGCTTGAACAGCCGATCGATATTGTCATATGCGATATCGAAATGCCGGAGATCAGCGGCCTCGAACTGATGGAATGGGTAAAAGCGCAAGGCATGCAGCCGGAGACAATCGTCTTGACCTGCCATTCCGAGTTCGAGTACGCCAAGCGCGCGATCCACTTAGGCAGCTTTGAATATTTGCTGAAGCCCGTTGTTTATACCGAGCTGGAGGAGACGCTGCTTACCGCCATCTCCCGGGTGAAGGAGAAGCGGAGAATAAGCGAGACCGACGACCAGTACAACAAGATCGTTGAGCTGTGGAACAGCCGCAAGCCGATGCTTGTGGAACGGTTCTGGCAGGATCTGCTCGAACGGAGAGTTTCAAGCAATCCGGACGCTATACGTCAGTCGCTCTCCGCTTACGATATGCGGATGAGTACGGTCGAACGGGTGCGCCTCATCCTAATCAGCGTGGAGAGCTGGGAACGTCCGCTTAACGAACGGGATGAGCTTATCATGGAATTTGCGCTGCGCAAATCGGCCGAAGAGCTGCTGCTCGAGAAGCTTCCCGGCAACGTTATCCAGGATCATCGGGGCAATATTCTTGTGGTGCTGCATCTAGGCGAGGTCGAAGCGGCTAGAGAGGAAATCGAGGCTTTGTGCCGGAATTACCTCGAAGCCTGCAGGCAATATTTCTATTGCCGACTCTCTTGTTATGTGGGTCAATTAACCGCCGTAACGGAAGTACTGCAAAGCTATCTGACGCTGCTTAACAAGGAATACCGCAATGTGAGCATGGCGGGCGGCGTAATCTGGAGCGAGGACCCGCTGAGCAATACGGCCAGACCAGCCGCTACCTTCACCGAGTCCATGCTGGATTGGGCGGATTTGCTGGAGCAGGGGAGCACGGCAGAGCTCTCTCTCAAGCTCGCAGAGTGGACCGATTCTATGGATTCTACGAAAGCAACGGTTGAGACGTTAACCGCTTCCTACCATGCGCTCTTGCAGGTCATCTATTACGCGATGCACCGCAAGGGGCTTCAAGCCCAGCAGCTTTACGAGAATCACGCCTGCTCCGGCGTGGAGACCGCAACCCGTTCCGTCGTACAGTTCAAGCTATGGGTAAGCTGCATAGCCGAAGCCGCGGGCAGTCTGTTTGCGAGAACGATGTCCGTTAGTCCAATTGTTCAAAAGGTAAAGGCGCATATCGCCGAGCATCTGAACGAAGAGTTGTCCCGCGAGCAGCTGGCGTCTATTGCTTTTGTGAATCCGGCCTATCTGTCCCGCTTGTTCCGGAAGGAGACCGGCATGGTACTGACCGACTATATATTGAAGGAACGAATGGAAAGGGCCGCGGAGCTGCTGGCTACGACGGACCGCAGCATCAGCGAGATTGCCGACGGGCTCAGCTACGGGAATTTCTCGTACTTTGCCAGATTGTTCCGCAAGATTCACGGAGTGACGCCGCAGGAATACCGCAAGCCTTACCGCAAAGTACAGTAATATCAACGGAGAAATCCTTTTTAACCCGCCACCTTTTCAGGTGGTTTTTTGTTTTTCCTTCATAAAATTTCCTTTCGCGGGCATCATGAAGTTAAACGAATTGGCGGGAGGATGTATATGGAGCATAACGGACAACCATTAGAGCAGCCATCGAAACCATTCGCATCCGTCAACGATAATTTAGCTTTTATCAAGCAGTCGCTTGGCTCGCCCAACGATTTGTTGATTCGTACGTTTCGAATGGCGGAGGGAGAAAAAGCGGCGGTTGTATGCATTGAGGGCCTGGCTGACAAGCAGGTTATTCAAAATCAGGTCATCAGCCAGCTGATACAAGTCAGCGGAAGCCATTTTACCCGTACGGAACGTACCGAGAATACCGGCCAAATGGATGATGAATACAGCAGAGGGCTGGAGGCGCAAACGACCGAGCAGCTGTCTCTGCAGGACATGAGGCGTTCTTCGGATTGGGATGACATTATGCTGACAATCCTGTCCGGAGACGCCGCTCTATTTGTGGAAGACATGGAAGAGACGGTTCTGATCGGAAGCAAGGGCTGGAAGAGCCGGGCCATAGAAGAGCCGCAGACCGAGTCGCTTATCCGCGGACCAAGGGATGGCTTTACGGAAGATCTAAGGACCAATACGGCTTTGATTAGAAGAAGAATCCGGGATCCCCATCTCCGGTTTGAATCCTATTGCATCGGAAGAAGATCCAGGAAGGATGTAACGGTCGCTTATATAGACGGTATCGTCAATCCTATGCTCGTGAACGAAGTAAAGCGGAGAATCAGTACGATTGACATTGATGATCCGGAAGGCTCCGGCTTTATCGAGCAATGGATCCAGGACCATTACTGGTCGCCCTTCCCCCAGATTCTGAATACGGAACGTCCGGATAAGGTGGCGGGTGCTCTGCTGCAAGGAAGAGTGGGAATACTTGTCGACGGTACGCCGTTTCAGTTGATCCTGCCGATAACGATAGCTTCCTTTATTCAATCGCCGGAGGATTATTACCAGAACTGGATACTATCCAGCGTTCTTCGGCTTTTGCGCGTCATGGCGGTGTTTGTGGCGTTATTCCTTCCGGGCATGTATATCGCCGTATTGGAATATCATCACGGGATGCTGCCGTCCAAGCTTGCCTTTTCCGTAGCGGGAACGAGGGAAGGGGTTCCTTTTCCGGCAGTAGTCGAGACTTTTCTGATGGAGGCTACCTTAGAGCTTTTGCGAGAAGCCGGGGTGAGACTGCCCAAATCGATTGGTCAGACTATTGGCGTTGTCGGCGGTCTGGTCATAGGCGAGGCAGCCGTAACGGCAGGCATCGTAAGTCCGGTCATGGTTGTTGTCGTAGCTGTAACGGCTATCGCTTCCTTTGCGATTCCTTCTTACGGCTTTGCCATTACCATCAGGCTTATGAGGTTCCTTATTATGATTGCGGCAAGCGTGTTTGGGCTGTACGGCGTCGTGCTTGCGATGATTGTCACTTGCATTCATCTGGTGAATCTGAGGAGCTTCGGTATTCCGTATACGGCACCGCTTGCTCCGCTGCGATTATCCGATTGGCGTGACCTTATTTATCGGCTGCCCGTTATACGCTTATCCCATAGGCCGGAGATTTTAGAAACGATGGATACGAAGAGACTGACCAAAAAAAGCAAAAGAAAGGGAACGCCATGAGAATTAACAGCTACGGCGAAAAGCCTCTGTCTACCTTGGAGATGGGCATGACTATCGTTTCCATGCTGGTTGGCGTAGGCGTTCTGACGCTGCCCCGCTCGGTGGCAACCTACACAAGCTCGTTTGACGGCTGGATGAGTATTTTGCTCGCAGGCGGCATTGCTCTTCTTGCCGGCTGGCTTGTCTCAAAGGTGGCGGTCCGGGCGGGGAACAAAAACTTTCTGGATTATTCCGTAACCTTGGTGGGCCGGCCGTTCACTTATCTCATTGCCGCTCTCCAATTCAGCTATTTTTTGGGGTTCTGCTCCTATGAGACGAGAGCGATCGCGAATATTTCAAAACAATATTTATTTGATAGAACTCCGGTTGAGTATATCTCCCTCGTTTTTATTCTTGTTGTCGTCTATGGTGTATCCGGCAGCAGATCGGGACTGCTTCGGCTTAATGTTTTGTTTCTGCCTTCCGTCCTTATTATGATTGTGATTGTCGTCTGTTTTGGATACAGATGGTTTGAGTTTGGGAATTTGAAGCCATTTATGATTACGCCGCCAATAGGCATTGCCCAAGGGATGAAGGAGGTTATTTACTCCTTGCTTGGGTTCGAGATTATTCTCTACTATATCGTGTTTATGGAACGCCCCGAGAAAGCGCCTAAGGCGGTTATGTCGGGTATTGCGCTGACGGTTTTCATTTACCTGGTTATCTACCAACTGGTCATAGGGATTTTCTCCAATATCGGAGCCATGAATATCGTTTATCCAACTATCGAGCTTGCTAAGGAAATCCAGTTCCCCGGCAACTTTTTCGAACGCTTCGAATCGTTGTTTTTTGTCATTTGGATTATGACGATTTACAATACGGCGGCAATGGGATTTGATTTGGCGAATGAGTGTTTGTCTTTTTTATTCAAAAGATCGACCAAACGTTACCGGTTGCTTATTATCGCGCCTATCGCCTATTTGATCTGTATGGCACCTGGGGACATGTCTCAATTCGCAACCCTTGGAAATATGATCAGTTATATGGCGATGCTGTCCGGCATTTTGTTGCCGATCTCTCTTCTGATGTTTGGAGGAAAGAAGAACAACAAGGAGGAGAAGGCAAATGACAAGAGCGGTGCATAGACGGATGCTGCCTTTGCTTTTAATGACTTCTGTTCTGCTGACAGGCTGCTGGGATCGTGTTGAGATTGACCAGCGCGGTTTTGTCGTTGGGGTAGGAATCGACGAGCCGGACAAGAAAGAGGGAGAGAAGCAAGGCAGCAACATTCAAGATCACGACACGCAGTCGCAGGATAAACAGAGCGGCGTTTCCTCCAAGCAGACTTTTAAGGTGCTCTACCAGATTGTTATGCCGGCAGGTCTGAGCACCAACAAATCGGACGGAAGCTCTGAGGGCGATAAAGCCTATTTCAATATGTCGGTGGAAGAAAACGCGATGGCTACCTCCATGGCCAAGCTTTCTCAGCGTTTAAGCCGCGCTCCTTTTTTTGAACATTTAAAAGTTATTATCATTTCGGAAAGCATTGCCCGTAAACCCCAAAAATTTGCTGAAGCCATTGATTTCTTCTTGCGGGAGAGTCAGATGAGGCGGTCAACCAGGGTGATGGTCACCCGGGATAAGGCGGGAAATATTCTGAATACGCATCCGCCGGATCAGAAGCTGCCGGCACAATATCTTGAAGAGCTGTCGGATAATACGAAGGAAAGCTCGAGGATTTTGCCTGAATCGCGTATCGGTGATGTCCATGAATTTCTGCTCAAGCACAAAAGCTTTGCCATTCAGGGGGTTATGAACGGTAACCGGAACTACTCTACAGTAACGGAAGCCGCAGTCTTTAACGGAACTTCGAATCAAATGGTTGGTTTCTTGAATTCTAAGGAAACTGCCGGGCTTAACTTTATGGAAGGGCACGTTAAAGGCGGTCAAATTAAATTCACCTTTGAAGACCGGCTAGGCGTATTCAGCATCGAACGCGTGAGCAGGAAGTTAGATTGTACATTTGGCCGGGATAACCTGCCTTCTTTCATTTTTCATATTGAAGTGGAAGGGTCTGTGGACGAGGTGTTCCATGCGCCGGATACGTTGAAGGAGCCTGCTATATCCGCAATGGAAACCGGCGTTCAGAAGGAAATCGTTAAATTGATGGAGTCCACGGCCAATAAACTGCAGCATGAATATAACTGCGATGTAATGGGACTCCGCGAATATTTGTTCCATAATCATTACAGATGGTTCAAGCAGCATGAGAACCAGTGGGAAGAGGAAGGCAAACTCTTTTCTACCCGCCCGGTGCAAATGGATGTAAAGGTAAGCGTAAGGAGAAGCGGCAACATTAATTTAACGGAGGACTAGAATGGATTTGTTAAAGAGAATGATCGGACTGCTGCCGTCGGCCAGTATATTGTTCAGTGCTGCTCTATGCGTGATCATCCCGATGTGCTTCTATTGGGTATCCAACCGGATGCGCAGACACGATCCTCCATGGAAGCAAGAAATGCCCGAGGATGAATGCAGCCAAACGATGCTGCCCGCCGGTTCTTCTAATGATCAATATGAAGAGTGAGAGATAAAGCGTAATTAATTTTGAAAAAAAGCTTGCAATCGCATTGCGATCTATGATATATTCTAATTCCGGCCGAGAGAGACAAGCGGTTCGGACGAAAAGCTGAACATCATTGAGAAATTCGATG
>NZ_BILY01000032.1 GCF_004000805.1 Paenibacillus glycanilyticus NBRC 16618 | reverse complement strand
GGGCCAAACACGGATTAAGACCCTGAGAGGGTCTTATGGATGAGCTCAAGGAGCTAAATGGTAGTGATAAGACCCTCATGGGGTCTTATCGACTGACCGCATTGTTAGTAGACGGCTATTGGCGAGCTAATATTGAAAAAGACCCCGTCGGGGTCTTTTTTTGCGTAATCTAGATTGTAAGCTAAGGCCCCTAAGGGACCTTAACTTACATCTGAAGACAACGTATTTCGTAATTAAAGTCCCTAAAGGGCCTTAATCACGAACGGACAATCCCGAATAGTAGGAAATGAAGGGGACCACAAGCTGTTAAGGTCCCTAAGGGACCTTAACTGGGGGGATTCGGAGCTAATCGACATGATTTAGGTCCCTTAGGGACTTTAACCATATCCCAGCTACTTCTCGCGCACCATCAACACCTGCTCCATCGTGGTTACAAGCCCCATCTCGGCGAGCAGCTCGACCAGCACCCCGTTGGATGCCCGGATATTAAACGCCGAGCGCCGGCAAGACTCGCCGGGCTGCCATACCTCGTGCAAGGCGGCTGCCATTACCTCCTTGGCGTCGGTACGTCCCGGAGCAGCTTCAACCCGGTACAGGACAATGCCAGTCAAGTCGCCGTTCGGGTTAAACGTCCTCCTGTACAAGGCATAACCTGCCGCTTCTCCGCCATCAAAAACGGCAACGCTCTCGCCATCCTTCAGACTGGGCAGACCGGCCTGCCAGACTTCTCCCTGGGAGTAGAACGGAAGCCGGGCGGCTTCCGCAGCCATGCCTAGCGCAATCTGGTACGGATGCTCGTACGTGTCGTCCATATCCGGAATCGGCTGTTCCGTGGACTGGATCAGGAGACGGTCGGTCTGCCTATAACCAATCGATTCATACAGCCGAATGGCATTCGTATTTTGCGAGATCGCCTCGAGATACGCTTGGTCAACGCTTAATTCCTCATACAGCTGCAGGTTCCTCATCATAAGAGCTTTGCCAATGCCTTTGCCCCGGAACGCCGGCTTGATGGCGGTTCCGCCGTTCCATGCCAGCGTTCGTCCGTCGTATTCACGTAAGCCGTTCATGACCAATCCGGCTGCTTCGCCGTCGACGTAACAGGCAAGGGAATACTCAAACGAGAGACCTTCAGAGGCAGTCCGGCCGATGAACCGATCAAGCGGAAGCGCAGCCGGAACCAAATAACCTTCGAAGGACTGGTTCCATAACGCATTCACCTCGATAACCGGAAGCTCGCTGAGAGCTCGGAATGTCACATTCATTAGCAGCAGTCTCCTTACAGCGCTTTGTCGTCTATGCTTTCCAGCCAGCCGTCGATGCTGCCGATAACGGAAGTAACGCAGCCGTCTTCGAACGGCGAGATCAGGCCGGCCACCTTAACAAGCTCGGTGAAAGAGAGGCTGCCGCCTTGCTGGCAGAGCTTGAGATAATCGGCCCATGCCGCGGTCCGGTCCTCATGCATTCTTTTCCAGAACTGAAAGGCGCAAATTTGCGCGAGGGTGTAGTCGATATAGTAGAACGGACTGCCGAAAATATGCCCCTGACGCTGCCAGAAGGCACCATGCTCGAGATAGCTGTTCTCCTCATAATCGCGGTGAGGCAAGTATTTCTTCTCGATTTCGCGCCATGCAGCCTTCCGTTCAGCCGGGGTAGCATCCGGATTCTCGTAGACAAAATGCTGGAATTCGTCAACCGTTACGCCGTAAGGGAGGAACAGAAGGGCGCTCGCCAGATGCTGGAACCGGTATTTATCCACGTCCTCCTTGAAGAACAGGTCCATCCAAGGCCAAGTGAAAAATTCCATGCTCATCGAATGGATCTCGCAGGCCTCATAAGTAGGGAAGGCGTATTCCGGCACGGCAAAGCTTCTGCTCTCGTACACCTGGAAGGCATGGCCGGCTTCGTGCGTCAGCACGTCGATATCTCCGGAGGTACCGTTAAAGTTGGAGAAAATAAACGGTGCGCCGTATTCGCTGATATAAGTGCAATAACCGCCGCCTTGCTTGCCTTTTTTCGCAACGAGATCCATCAGGCCGTTATCCAGCATAAACCGGAAAAACTCGTCCGTCTCCGGGGACAGCTCCGCGTACATCCTTGCTCCGTTCTCGACGATCCATTCCGGGCTGCCTTTCGGCTTCGCATTGCCGGTCAGGAAGGCAAGATTCTCGTCGTAGTAGTAGAGATGGTCGACGCCGATGCGTTCGCGCTGGCGTTCCTTCAGCTTGCTGGCAACAGGCACGATATGCTCCAGCACCTGATTGCGGAAGTTCGCCACCATCTCCGCCGTATAATCGGTCCGGCTCATGCGGGCATAGCCAAGCTCAACGAAATTCGTGAAGCCCAGCTTTTTCGCGATGCGGGTGCGTACCTTGACAAGCTCGTCGTAAATCCGGTCAAATTCAGCCTCATTCTCGCGCATGAAACCGGAGGAAGCTTCCGAAGCCTGTTTGCGAACGGAGCGATCGGTCGATTGCTGGAATGGTGATAACTGCGAAAGCGTCCGTTCTTCGCCGTCGAACATAATTTTGGCGGAAGCGATAAGCTTCGTATATTCGGTGGACAGCTTGTTCTCCTGCTGCAGATCCTCGATTACCTCCGGGCTGAAGGTTTTCAGCGAAAGTTCGGCCAATTGGAACAATTGACGGCCCCATTTGGCTTCAAGCTCCGTGCGGAACGCCGAGTTCACAAGCGCCCGGTAATAATCCGTTATGTATTCCTGAACGACAGGTCCGTTCTCATCGAAGAAATCCTGCTCGGCTTTATAAAATTCATCGTTTGTATCAATCGAATGACGGATGCTCGCAATTTGCTGCATCGTATCAAACTCGCTGCGCAGCTTGTTGAGGCCGGTCATCGCGGCGTCCTGCTCCTCGAAACGGCTTGCCGCGTTAAAGGCGGATAGAAGCTCCTTGAACTGCTTCTCGAAAGACGCTACTTCGGGACGTTCGTAACGATACTCATTAAATTTCACTTGGATACACCTGTCCTCTCTTGAACAATCATTTTTTAAAAAAAAGGAAACGGATGGAAGAACCATCGCCTTGACATGTCTATTCGTTGGGATTAGCGGTTAATCCTGCTTCATCCGCAAGCAAAAAGGCTTCCTTCACCATTGCTCAGGAGAAGAGAAGCCTTTATTGAAAGTATGTTCAGAATGCAGCGTTTATTTTCGGGTTCTCAGCTCAAATTCCTCGCGAATCCGTGCGAGCACGGCCGGATCGGAAACCACGTCGTAAGCGGTCGCAGCCAGCGTCTTGGCGGCAAAAATCATCCGCTCGAGCGCGCGCTCCGTCATTGCCGCGTCACGGAATTCCACGGTGTGGAGGAGGAAACGCTCCTCGACGATTTTGACGTAAGGATGAATGGCAGGACAGCGGACGGATACATTGCCCAAATCCAGCGAGCCGTGATCCTTTCCGGTTTCAATCTCTTCCGGCTTCACGCCCAGCTCAAGCAGGTTGGCGGTAAAGCATTCGGACAAAGCCTCATTCGTAAGCAGCTCGTCATAGGAAAATTCATAATTGCTCATCTCCAGCCTGCAGCCGGTCTGCAGTGCGGCACCTTCGGCGCAGCGCCGAACCTTCTCGGCGAGCTCATTCGTGTAAGCGCGGGTAGCGGAACGGACATAAAATTGGGCGGAAGCGTAGTCGGGAATAACGTTAGGCGCTTTACCGCCGTTATCGATAATGCCATGGATGCGGGCATCGCTCCGGGTCTGCTGGCGGAGAGCATTAATGCTGTTGAACAGCTGCAGCACCGCGTCAAGGGCATTAACGCCTTCGTAAGGGCTTGCCGCCGCATGGGCCGGCTTGCCGAAATATTCGAACCGGATCGCGTCAAGCGCAAGCGAATCGCCGGATTTCTCAAACGTATAATAAGGATGCGCCATCAGCGCGAAGTCGCAGTCGTCGAACAGCCCGGCTTCGGACATCGGCACCTTGGCGCCTTTGGTTTCTTCGGCAGGCGTGCCGTAGACGCGAATGGTTCCGCCGAATTGATCCATAACGGCCTTTAAGCCAACGGCTGCCGCAATCCCCATCGTGCAGATGAGATGATGGCCGCAGGCATGTCCGATTTCCGGAAGTGCGTCGTATTCGCATAAAAAAGCAACGGTTGGACCCGGCTTGCCGGTTGCATAGGTTCCGATAAACGCGGTAGGAATGCCAAGCGTTCCCTTTTCAACCGAGAAGCCTTGTCTCTCCAGCTCCTCGATCAGAATGGCTGCGGATTTGAATTCCTGGTGGCCAAGCTCCGGATTGGCGCCAATCGTACGCGAGATTTGTTTGAAGATTTTCGCATGGGATTCAATGGTGTCGATTACTAGTTGTTTATTGCTGCTTGTCATGGACATGAACAAGCCTCCTTCTATCAAACTTCTTCCCCACCATTATAACCGATAAGCCGCATGATTGCCTGCAGGTGTAGGCCAATGAACAAGCTCGGGCATGCTTAATGGATGCCGTGCATTTTCTTGAATTGCTCCGGACTCATGCCCTCCATTCTCTTGAAGACGGTGCTGAAGTAGCTGGCGCTGTCGAAGCCAACCTTCGCCGCAATCTCTTGCATTTTAAACTCCCGGCCGAGAAACATCAGCTCTTTGCTGCGGTTAATCCGTTCCCGGTTCACGTATTCCATCGGACGCATGCCCATCAGCTGTTTGAACAAGCGGCACAAATATTGCGGAGTAACGCCTATGCGCGAGGACAAATCCTGTATCGTCAACACGCTGTCGATATGCTCCTCGATATAGCGAATGACCGGATTAAGCCGCATGTAATATTGCTCTGCGGATTGGGTACTGACCTGTACGACCTTCATCAAATCGAGCAGGAAAAGATACAACAGCTTCGAGCATTCAAGGCCGAGAAAAGGAAGTCCCGATTCCGCCATGGCGGAGATGCCGCGTAGGTGGGCAACGATCATTTCGCTGTCGGTAACGGAGTACAGACCGGGTTCTTTAATGCCCGCTTGGCCAAGCAAGTCCTTCGCAAGGCTGCCGCCAAAGCTGATGAAATAAACATCCCAAGGGTCCCGGACCGCGTAATAACGGTGGGGAACGCCGGGGAATAAACAGAAGCCCTGGCCGGCCTTTACGGCAAACTTCTCGTCACCGATCCAAAGCTCGCCTTCGCCGCCGGTGGACTGAAGCCATTGATAATGCGGAAAGCCCTGCTGCCGGTCGATCGTCTCCTGGTTATTCCAGTGCCCGATAATGTCCACGTAGACGGGAAGCTTGCGGTCGGAATCGGCCAGAATCGGAAATACCAATTTATCCATAATGGAGCCACTTCCAGTTTCATATATTTAAAGTGATGTGAATATAATGTGATTTTATTGGATCTGAAAGCGTATTACAATATTAATATCGTAATAGACATAATACTTGTATGGAGGTTAACACCCATGACCTTGAAGTTCCCGCCAATCAGTCCGAAATTCCCGCAAATGCTCCATGGAGCGGATTATAACCCTGACCAATGGCTTGATTATCCTCATGTTCTGGAAGAAGATATCCGCCTGATGAAGCTGTCGAGCAGCAACGTGATGTCTGTCGGCATTTTCTCGTGGGCAGCTTATGAGCCTGAAGAAGGCGTATATACGTTTGAATGGATGGACCAGCTGCTTGACCGTTTCGCGGCGAACGGCATTTATGCCCTGCTTGCCACGCCGAGCGGAGCAAGACCGGCTTGGATGTCAGAGAAATATCCGGAGGTTCTCCGCGTAGAGGAGAACGGAATCCGCAATATGCATGGCGCGCGCCATAACCATTGCTTCTCCTCGCCGGTATACCGCGCGAAGGTGAAGGAGATGAACGGCAAGCTGGCAGAGCGTTATTCGCAGCATCCGGCCGTTATCGGCTGGCATATTTCCAACGAATACAGCGGCGAATGCCACTGCAACTACTGCAGAGAAGCCTTCCAGAACTGGCTGGAGAAGCGCTACGGCACGATTGAAGCGTTAAACCACGCATGGTGGACAACCTTCTGGGCTCACAAATATACAAGCTTCAGCCAGATCGATACGCCAACCTACCGCGGGGAAAAAGCGGTACACGGCATGAACGTGGACTGGAGAAGATTCGTCACCGATCAAACGGTAGATTTCTGCCGCAACGAAATGGAACCGCTTCGCGAGATCAATCCGGAGCTGCCGATTACAACCAACTTCATGCTCGATTTTGAGCCGCTGAACTACTGGAAATTCACCGAGCTTCTCGACGTGATCTCGTGGGATGCCTATCCAACCTGGCATGACGCGAAGGATCAAAGCGAGCTTGCGGCGTGGATCGGCTTCAACCATGACGTATTCCGTTCGCTCAAAGGCGGCAAGCCGTTTATGCTGATGGAAAGCACGCCAAGCATGACGAACTGGCAGCCGATCAGCAAGCTGAAGAAGCCGGGCATGCATCTGCTGGCTTCCCTGCAGGCGGTTGCCCACGGCTCGGATACGGTTCAATATTTCCAATGGCGCAAAAGCCGCGGCTCCAGCGAGAAGCTGCACGGGGCCGTCGTAGACCATGTTGGCCATGAGAATACCCGCGTCTTCAAGGATGTTACGGATGTCGGCCAGGCGCTCGAGAAGCTGCAAGAGGTAGTTGGCACTTCGGTTAAGCCTGAGGTCGCGCTTATCAATGACTGGGAGAACCGCTGGGCGGTGAAGGATTCGCAAGGCCCCCGCAACGGCGGCATCCATTATGAAGAAACGTTGAAGCGTCACTACCGTCCTCTGTGGGATATGGGCGTGCCTGTCGACATTATCGATTCGGAATGCGCCTTTGATTCTTACAAGCTGCTGATTGCTCCGATGCTGTACATGGTTCGTCCGGGCGTTGGCGAGCGAATTGAAGAGTTTGTGAAAAACGGCGGCACGTTTGTTGCGACTTACTGGTCGGGTATCGTTAACGAAAGCGATCTTTGCTTCCTGGAAGGCTTCCCTGGACCGCTCCGCAAAACGCTGGGCATCTGGTCCGAAGAGATTGACTCCCTGTATGACGGGGAAAAGAACAGCGTCGTGATGTCGGAAGGCAACAAGCTTGGTCTTGTTGGCTCCTATGATGCGATTGAGCTCTGCGATCTGATTCATCTGGAAGGCGCCGAAGCGTTGGCCGTATACGGCGATGACTTCTACGCTGGCCGTCCGGCACTGACGGTGAACCAGCTTGGCGAAGGCAAAGCGTATTATGTCGCTTCCCGCAATACCGAGCCGTTCTTCACCGATTTCTTCAAGAAGCTGGTCGAGCAGGAAGGGCTGAAGCGCGTCGTTGAGACGGAGCTTCCGCAAGGCGTTACGGCTCAATTGCGTTCCGACGGCGAGTTTGATTACGTATTCGTGCTCAATTTCAGCGAGTTGGCGCAGCATGTGAAGCTTGACGAGCAGGAGTACGAGGATGTTCTTGCCGGCGGCAAGGTAAGCAATGAGCTTGAGCTTCCGCTTAACGGAGTGCGGATTCTCAAAAGAAAAGCAAGCTTCCACTCCTAAGCCGGCAGCGAGCGATAACGATTGACATTTATTACGCCATTCTCTATAATTTCTGTAACTTGATATAACATATGCGGCGAAAGAGCGCAGTAGCGGCTTAATCCCTGTTCTAGAAAGCCGGGGGGCGATGGAACCCGGCACACATTAAGCCCGCGAAATACACTCTGGAGCATCCCGGGTAATGCCGGGCGGTTACGGCGAACGATATCTCGCCTAGAGCGGTATGAAGGTTAGCCTTGCGCAAGGCGGCTTCATGCAATTTGGGTGGTACCACGGTAAACGAATCGTCCCTATGTCTATTTAGACATAGGGACGTTTTTTTGTTTTTAACACGAATAAAAAGGAGAGCTAATCAATGAACATTATTGACGAACTGGAATGGCGCGACGCCATTAACCAACAAACCGACGCGGAGGGACTGCGCGAATTGACGAACGAAAAGGCTGTCTCGCTCTATTGCGGCGTTGATCCGACGGGAGACAGCATGCATATCGGCCACTTGATTCCGTTTATGGTGCTTAAGCGGTTCCAGCTGGCGGGCCACCGTCCGGTTATTCTGATCGGAGGAGCGACCGGTACGATTGGCGACCCAAGCGGCCGCACATCCGAGCGTTCCTTGCAGACGCTGGAACAGATCCAGGCGAACGTCGAAGCGCTTGGCGCGCAGCTTCGCAAGCTGTTCCTCACCGAAGGCGACAACAATATGCGCATGGTCAACAACTACGACTGGACGCATAAAATCAACGTCATCGAGTTCCTTCGCGACTACGGCAAAAACTTCAGCATCAATACGATGCTTGCGAAGGATGTCGTATCGAGCCGGCTTGAGAGCGGCATTTCGTTTACGGAGTTCTCGTACCAGATTTTGCAATCGCTCGACTTCCTGCATTTGTTCCGGGAAGAGGATGTACAGCTTCAAATCGGGGGCTCCGACCAATGGGGCAATATTACGAGCGGCCTTGACCTGATCCGCAAGAAAGAAGGCAGCGAGGCCAAGGCGTTCGGCCTTACGATTCCGCTCATGCTGAAGGCTGACGGAACGAAGTTCGGCAAGACGGCTGGCGGTGCGATCTGGCTGGATCCGGAGAAGACCACTCCGTACGAGTTCTACCAGTTCTGGGCTAACACGGACGACCGTGACGTCGTTAAATACTTGAAATACTTCACGTTCCTCTCGAAGGAAGAGATTGAAGGGTTGGCTGAGAAGGTCGCTACGGAGCCGCATAAGCGCGAAGCTCAGAAGAAGCTTGCCGAAGAGATGACGCGCTTCGTTCATAGCGAAGAGCTGCTGCAGCAAGCGCTGCGCATTACGGCTGCGTTATTCAGCGGCGATATCAAATCGCTGAGCGCGGATGAAATCGAGCAGGGCTTCAAGGAAATGCCGACATTCGAGTCGACGAATGAAGCGAAGAACATCGTTGATTGGCTTGTTGATCTCGGTATCGAGCCTTCCAAGCGTCAAGCACGGGAGGATATTACGAACGGCGCCATTTCCATGAACGGCGAGCGCGTAACCGACCTTACGCTTGAGGTGTCCTCGGAACACGCGATTGGAGGACGGTTCATCATTATCCGTAAGGGCAAGAAGAAATACAGTCTGGTGAAGATGGCTTAAGGCTGTTGTAATAACAACCCCTGCTTTTATCCCGTTTGGGAGGAGGCAGGGGTATTTTTATTTTATTCGAACAGATTCGTCGCACAAATAGGCATGTCCAGCACGCTTGTCCACATAGAATGAATATAGCAGGTCAGGCGGATGAATTTTTGAGATGGGGTGTTGGCATGCTTCGAGGATATAAAGGTTTTTTTGTTGGCTTACTAATGGGAGGTCTGCTCATGACGGCTTTTCCGTCCGTGGCGGCTACGAATAAGACGTCGTATTCCTTGACGGAAGCGGCTTATCCAATCGAAGTTAACGGTTCGGTCTATACCGGGCAGGGATTGCCCGTCCTCGTTTACAAAGGCAACACTTACGTTCCACTCCGGGCGATGGGGGATATGCTGGGCGCTTCCGTGGCTTGGAACGACAGGCAGGGCAAGGTCGTCATTTCCTCCGGAGCTGCAATCGCCCCATGCAATAACGCGTTCTGCGATGTGTTGGTCACCGGCTCGGGCGGTCATTATACCGTAACCGGGAAAGGCAGAGTATTCGAAGGGGTTATGCAATACGCGGTGGAGGACGGGCATGATTATTTGCTTGAAGGGCATCAACTGCTGGATGAGGGGGCGCCTGCATGGTCTCCATTCTCGCTCAAGATCACGATTCCGCCAGAGCAGCTGCCTGCGAACGGGACGCTCACGCTTGAGCTTTTCGAAAACAGCGCGAAGGATGGGTCGCAAATCAACGTGTTAAGCATTCCATTGGAAACGTTCAAGTAAAAAACCTAACAAAACGGCAAGCAGAACGCATGATGCGTTAAGGCTTGCCGTTTTTTGTTTGCCTCCAGCGAAATGGATTCTCACGTAATATCTTTCAAGCGATCAGAAAAAAATTTGTTCTCTATTTTATAATATTTAATATAATAAATGAGTCGAAAGGATGCGGAATTTCGCAATTCGGTTCGAATTCTGGCGATTTTATCTAAAAATGGTGATATCTTAAGTCAGATTTCTTACTCATGATCTAATAATGAAATATTGATTATATCTAATATTTATATTAATATGTGGGCAAGAACTACTTCAAGTACTTTCCGATTTTCCGAATCCTCTTAATGGCTTTCGCAACCAAATGAAGAAGACAGGCCGAACGAACGGTTCGGCTGCAAAGGAGGCATCATGCGAGTGGGGAAACAGCATGAACGCGCCGAGTGGACGGGATTTCAAGAATCGCGTCCTTATGGGCCGAAGTATGATCTTAGAACGGATTTTGTCATGGTCTACGGGTTGTCGGATAAGCTGGAGGAACGAATCGAGGGCTGGAGGAAAGCCGGCTATACGATTCATCTCATGACCGGCGTCTCATGGGGCGAGTACCAGGATTATTTGTACGAGAAATTCGACGGAAGAAATCACTGGGACGAAGCTCAGATGGACCGGTTCGGCAACTATATTCAGCATGGGAAAGACGTGCCTTATATGGACCCGACGATCGCTTTCTCCGAATATTTGGCGACTTATATCAAGAAGGCGATTGACTGTGGCGTCGAAGCGATCCATCTGGAGGAACCGGAGTACTGGGCGGCATCGGGTTATTCGGAGGCGTTCAAGCGCGAGTGGCTGACCTATTACGGGGAGTCGTGGACGGCTCCTCACTTATCGCCGGACGCGCAATACCGGGCTTCGAAGCTGAAGGCGTACCTGTATTACCGCGCGCTTGACCGGCTCTGCGCGCAGATGAAGGAATACGCGCTCGTTACGTATAACCGCCAGGTTCGGTTCTATGTTCCTACTCACAGCTTGATTAACTACACGCAATGGCGCATTATCAGTCCGGAGGCGCTGCTTGTGTCGATGCCGTCCTGCGACGGATTTATCGCGCAGATCTGGACGGGTACGGCAAGAACGCCAAATGTATACCAGGGTATCAGGCGGGAGCGTACCTTCGAGACGGCATTCCTGGAATACGGCGTCATGCAGGAGCTGACCCGCGGTACGGGAAGGGACATGTGGTTCCTTCACGATCCGATCGAGGATAATCCCCGCTATAGCTGGAGCGATTACCGCTATAATTACCGCGCGACGGTTGTCGCTTCCCTGCTTCATCCCGGCGTATCGAAGTTTGAGGTCTGCCCTTGGCCATGGCGGGTATTCACGCGCGGCTATCCGACGGAGGACGGCACAGGCAAGGAAGGAATACCGGCTAGTTACAAGACCGTTCTGCTTACGGTGATGAACGTGCTTCGGGATCTTCATCATCATGAGGAAAAGCAGACTGACGTCTATACAAGCGGCATCGGATTGCTTTTGTCCAATTCGGCTATGTACCAGCGCGGCGATGTTCTGCCGGAAGAGCCTGAAATCTCTACAGGCAAAAAAGAGGGCGGCGTGACAACCTCGGATATGCTGTCGCCTGAACAACGGGAGCTGCTGGATTTCTCCGCGTTTTACGGACTGGCGCTGCCGCTTGTGAAGCATGGCGTTCCGCTGCGTCCGGTGCAGCTGGATAACGCGCTTACCTTCCCGGGGTATCTCGATGACTACAAAGTGCTGCTGCTCAGCTATGAGTTCATGAAGCCTGAGAACGCCGGCTTGCACCAAGCTATTGCGGGATGGGTCAGAGACGGCGGCGTGCTTATCTATGTCGGCGACGGATCGGACGCTTTCCACGATGTGCGCGAATGGTGGAACCGGGAAGGAAGCCGCCGCTCTTACGAGCGTCCGGACCAGCATCTGTTCGAAACGCTCGGGTTAGCGGCCAATCAGGAGGATGGCGAGTATGCCTACGGGGACGGATTCGTTCTTGTGCGACGCGTACATCCGGCTGCTCTATCGCGTACAAGCGAAGGAGCGGATTCCGTCCGCGATTGCGTGAAGCTGGCGCTGAAGCTTAGAGGCGAAGCGGATGCTTACCGGGAAAGCGGAATTCTCCGCATCAAGCGCGGTCCTTATGTCATTGCGCAAGCCCTGGATGAGAGCAACGTTACCGACGGCAGTACACTCGAAGGAAGATTTATCGACCTGTTTGAGGACGAACTTCCGATTGTCCGTAACGTTGCGCTGAAGCCGGGCGACAATTGCTTGTTATATGATTTGGAAGCTGCGGGGACAGCCGGCGACGGCCACGCGGCTAAGGTTCTGGTCGGCTCTTCGCGTATCGAAGACGTGACGGCGGATGCGAAGACGATTTCGTTCCGCTCGGAGAGCCCGTCGGATATGACGGTCAGCATTCGTTTGCTTGCCGCCTCTGCTCCGAATGCGGTAACGGCGGATGGACTTAAGGCGGATTATGCCTATGATGAAGCTTCGGGAACTTTGCTTATCCGTCACCCGGGTAAGCCGGAAGGCGTATTGGTGGAAGCGGCCTGGAGCTAACGAGGGAAGTTTAACGAATAACGGCGCAGAGATGCGCCGTTATTTTTATTTTTGGCCATATGCGGCTTGTTTCAACAATAAACCTGTATTTTCCGATAACTTTTACGCTGCGAAAACATTTCTATGAAATGGAATTGATGCTTAAGCCCTATAGTAGGGCTTAAGGAGTCCATAGAGAGAAAGGTGAGAGACTATGACCATTGCTGTATTGGATCGTCAACCGCAAGAGAAACAAGTTGAAGCTGCTGCCCCGACCTCAACCCGCCTGCTGGAGTATGTTCGCAAGGCGCCGGTGATCGCAGCCTCCTGTTCCTGCAAAGATACCATTGCGTTATTCAAGCAATATCCGGACAGTGAATGCGTCGTTATAGCCGGTGAAGGGATAGAAAAGGACAAGCCGGTTGGTCTTATGATGCGCAATCAATTTTTTATGCGGCTCAGCCAGAGGTTTGGCGTAGATCTGTATTATGAAAAGCCGGTATCGGAACTGATGGATCCGTCCCCGTTAATCGTTGATCAAACCTATTCCCCGCAGCAATTAATCGATAATGCTCTAAAACGTGACGACAGCGTTCTATATAACTGCGTAATTGTAACCAGAGAAGAACGGATTGTCGGGATATTGACCGTGTCGGATCTGCTTCGGATGTCCAGGCAGCTTCAGCAGGAAGCGGTGGACGGGCAGGTAAAAACAATCAACAGCGTTGGCGGCCGGGTGAAAGAGATCGACGTGGCCGTAAGCTCGGTGCGCCAATCGGCCTTGCAAGGGAAGCAGATTTCCGCGGATATGGTGGACCTGACGTTAAGCGGCAAAAATCAGCTGGACAAGGTAACCGCAGCCTTCGGGAAGCTTGCCGCGAATTCGATGCAGCAGGAGCAGCGGATGAATGAGCTGCAGGCTGAAGCGGGCTCCATCAGCCATGTCTCCAAGCTGATCAAAGAGCTGGCGGAGCAGAGCAACCTGCTGGCCATTAACGCTTCCATCGAAGCGGCGCGCGCGGGCGAGCATGGCAGAGGTTTTGCGGTAGTAGCCGGCGAGGTGATGAAGCTCGCCAGTGAAACGAAGCGTTCCGCCGAGGCGATTACGACGCTGACGAAGACGATTGTCGCGGCGATTGAACAGACCGCCTCGCTTGCGCGCGAAGGCCGGGAAGAAGCCGTAGTCAGCGAGTCATGCGTTCAAGAAGCAGGCAGCGTGTTCAGTCACCTGTTCCAGGCATCCGCGAACAGCAAGAACAGCACGGAGCAGATTGGCAAGCTGTCAGAGCAGGCTTATCAGCAGACGGTACATGTCTCCAAGGAGATCGATAAGCTTCTGGGGTCCTATTTTTAACACGGAATTTACAAAACGACAATACCCGATTTACAAACGGCTAGTAGGATAGATACGTCAGAGATAAAAACGCAATTTACGATTATCCAATAGGTTACCCATTATACTTACGGTTATGATTCGAAATGAATGGCCAAGCCTCAGTATGAAACTCGTTCATCTGGGGCTGCTGTTCATTATCCATGCATATACGGAGGAGAACGATCATGCAAACTTTATTGCAGACGCAACCCTTAATTAACATTAACAAATTGAATTTGTATTACGGAGCTTTCCATGCTCTGAAGGATGTATCGCTTACGATTCCCGAGAAAGCGATCACCGCGTTTATCGGACCTTCCGGCTGCGGCAAATCGACGCTGCTCCGGACGCTTAACCGGATGAACGACATGATCCCGGGCACCAGAATCGAAGGCAGCATCGCAATTGGCGGAACGGAAATTTACTCTAGTGACGTAGATGTTGAGACGCTTCGCAAGAAGGTGGGCATGGTGTTCCAGCAGCCGAATCCTTTTCCGAAATCCATCTATGACAACGTAGCGTACGGTCCGCGCCTCCATGGCATTACGAACAAGAAGCAGCTGGACGAGATTGTCGAGACAAGTCTGAAGTCGGCCGTACTGTGGGATGAAGTGAAGGATTATTTGAAGCGCTCCGCGCTTAGCCTCTCCGGGGGCCAGCAGCAGCGTCTTTGCATTGCTCGCGCGATTGCCGTTAATCCGGATGTTCTGCTCATGGACGAGGCGACTTCGGCGCTTGACCCGATCTCCACGCTGAAGATTGAAGAATTGGCGCAAGAGCTGAAAGACCGTTATACGATTGTTATGGTTACGCATAACATGCATCAAGCGGCTCGTGTATCAAATCAAACGGTATTTTTCTTGAACGGCGAGGTTGTGGAGTTTTCGGAAACGGAGAAGCTGTTCTCCAATCCAAGCGACCAGCGTACGGAAGATTACATTAGCGGACGTTTTGGCTAACACAAGGGGGAGTTGTACAAATGATGACGACAAGAAAAGAGTTTGACCATGGCCTGGAGCAGCTTCATAATCTGCTCGTTGAGATGGGAACGTTCGTGGAGGAAGCGCTTGTTGATTCGATGAAGGCGCTGAGCGGCACGGATACCGAGAAGGCAAGAGCGATTATCAACAATGACCAGCATCTGAACAATCTGGAGGACAAGATTACCGATCTTGGCTCGAAATTGATTGCGACGCAGCAGCCGGTTGCGAAGGATCTGCGCCGGATTCTGGCCGCGTTCAAGATTGCCTCCGATCTGGAGAGAATGGGCGATCTTTGCGTAAACATTGCGAAGTTTGTTATCCGTCTCGAAGGTCAGCCGCTTATCAAGCCGTTGATCGACTTGCCGCGCATGGCGGAAATCGTGCAGACGATGACGTACGAATCGATTCAATCCTTCGTGCAGGAAAACGTGGACCTGGCTTACAAGCTGGCAACGGAAGACGATCAGGTCGATGCGCTTTGCGCTCAAATCTCGCGCGAGCTGCTGTCGCTTATGATGGAGAACCCGCGTAACATCTCGCAGGCAACGGTTCTGAACTTCGTAGCCCGCAATATCGAGCGGATCGGAGACCATGCGACCAACATCGGCGAAAGTGTCGTGTACCTCGTGACCAACAAACGTCCTGACTTGAACACGCAGCATAGTATTTAAGAAGTTAAAAAGAAGCCTGTTATCCGAGTGACTCGGGTAACAGGCTTTTTTTGCATTGCATCCATAAATATCCTTGCCAACGGAGGATTTAGATCGTTATATTTATTAAAGTTATTTTAATTTTTGAGAGATTTTTCAATTTAGTATGGGGAGTGGGTTATGTTAAATTTTTTAGACAAACAAAAGAAATGGACAAGCATGCTTCTGATTGTTTTGTTGGCTGTAGGATTATTGTCCGGTATAGGAATTCCAACAGCGCAGGCTGCAGGCAATGCAGAACATGGATTAACGAATCTAACCGTTAAAGACCAGGACAATCATGAATATTTGCTTACGCCTGAATTCGATTCGTGGCAGTGGAATTATGACTTGGTAGTAGACACGTCCGTAACTCAGTTAACATTTGAAGCAACTCCTTTATTGGAAGGTGCAGTAATCACTTACTCAGGTGCTATATCACAGACAGGCGGTAGTGCAACGCTTGCTACTCCGGATAGCAAAACTTATATCGTTCATGTGCATGTTGATCAAGGCGATCAAAGCGCGTCATACCAGATTATTGTTAAACGCACTGATCCGAAGGACGCTTCACTGAAACGGTTAGGCGTTTACGATAATACGAACGATGTGGATAAGTCGCCGGTTGTAACTCCTGATGTAAAAAACTACTCTGTCGAGGTTGAGAGCAATACTAAGCAGCTTTGGATGAGTATTTTTCCGACAGACGAGAATGCCCAGTTAACAATCACTGGAGGCGTACAGGATCCGGATGAGCCAATAAAAGTGTTTTACGGTATCCCGGACAAGACCACTGTATTCACTATTAAAGTCACTTCGCCGGATGGGACGTTAACCGAGACTTACACATTAACGGTTACGAAAAAGGATGCGCCGGTTGTAACTCCACCTGTAGGCGGAGGTGGAGGCGGCGCGGTTGAATCTTCAAGCCCGCTTGAGGAAGCCTTGAACAATGCGATTTCTTCCACGATTACGGTGAAGGTATCGGGTACAAGCTTTACCGTCAGAGCGGCAGAGCTTGCCAAGTTGCTGGCTCAGAAAAAAGTAGAGACCATCGTCTTTGAATCGCAGACAGGCTCGTATAGCTTTAATCCGGGTCAATACGACTGGAGCAAGCTTGCTGGCATTCTTGGGCTTACGTTAACCGACTTGCAGCTGAAACTCGAAGTAGCAACCGACCAGTCAGCAGCTGATTCCGCGGACAAAGCGGGTCTCGATGTTCTGGGTTCGGCTAACTTTACGCTGAAGGCTGTGAAAAAGGACGGTCAGGAAATTGTTCTTAACGACCTTGGCCATTACATCAAGCATACGGTTAAGCTTGGCAGCCAGCCTGCAGCCGGGCACGCGGCGGTTGTCCGCGTCGATAAGGACGCGAACGGCAAAATCGTCTACACGCCGGTACCGTTTACGGTCAACGGCACAGAGGTTTCCGTGATGAGCCGTACCGATGGGACTTTCCTGATCGTGCAGACGGATAAATCGTTTGACGATACGGCGACCCACTGGGCAAAAAAAGAGGTTGATGCGTTGGCTAGCCTCCTGATCATTGACGGAGTAGGCAATGGAGCATTTGATCCGAACCGTTCCGTCACACGGGCCGAATTCACGGCGCTGGTCGTTCGCCTGTTTGGTCTTGCGACACCGGCTGCGGCAGGAAACGGCAAGTTTGGGGATGTTCAAACGAGTGATTGGTTCGCATCCGCTGTAGCGGCCGCAACGGGAGCCGGTCTTATCAATGGCTATGAAAATGGCGAGTTTAGACCGGACCAGACGATTTCCCGCGATGAAATGGCGGTCATTCTGGCTCGCGGCCTGGCCTTCGCCGGACACAAAGGCGACGCTGCTGGAGCGGAAGCATTTGCCGACCAAAGCGATATTCCGGCATGGGCGGCTGAAGCGACCAGCCAGCTTGCGGGCTTAGGCATTGTAAACGGCAAGCCGGGTAACGCATTTGATCCGGAAGGCGAAGCAACACGCGCGGAAAGCGCGGTTATGATGTTCAGAATGCTGTCGATTCTGACGTTTACGAAGTAACGGAAATAGAAAGCAGGATACCGCCTGGGCTGATGCCCCGGCGGTTTTCTTTTTGCCGGCCTCCGGCGAGAAGTTTGCTTCATAAATATGGTATGATAGAGGGTAGAATGATTAGGTGAGGTGTCTGAATGGACAAGTGGATATTGATTGATGGCAATAGTATCGCAAACCGTGCCTTTTATGCGATGCCGCCGCTTACGAATTCAGCAGGTTTACATACGAACGCGGTGTTTGGATTTACGACGATGCTGCTTAAATTGCTGGAAGACGAGAAGCCAACCCATGTGCTGGTTGCATTCGACGCGGGTAAAGTGGTATTCCGCCATGAAGGCTATACCGAATATAAAGGCGGCCGCGCGAAAACGCCGTCGGAGCTGTCGGAGCAATTCCCGGTAATGAAGGATTTGCTGAAGGCCTTCGGCATTTCGCAATTCGAACTGTCCGGCTACGAAGCCGACGATATTATCGGAACGCTGACGCGTCTTGCCGATGAGCAGAAGGTTGAGACGCTGGTCGTAACGGGCGATAAGGATATGCTGCAGCTCGCTTCGGACAACGTTACGATAGCGATTACGCGCAAAGGGATCAGCGAGGTCGAGCACTATTCCCCGGCTGCCATTGAAGAGAAATACGGATTGAAGCCGATGCAGATCATCGATCTTAAAGGACTGATGGGCGATGCATCGGATAATATTCCGGGTATTCCGGGCGTAGGCGAGAAGACGGCGCTCAAGATGCTGCATGAGTTCGGCACGGTCGAGGAAGTGTTGGCGAATACCGATAGCCTCAAAGGCAAGATGAAAGAAAAGGTCGAGACGCATAAAGACGATGCGATCATGAGCAAAAAGCTGGCTACGATCTTCCGCGAGGTACCTCTTGAGCATAGCGCAGAGGATATCCGTTACGAAGGTTACCAGCCGGCTACGCTTGCCGATGCGTTCCGCAAGCTGGAATTCAAGTCGCTTATCGAGCGGCTGGATCTGAATGGAGCAGGCGCGGAGGGCGGCGAATCGGCAGCTCCCGCTGTAGAGCTTAACATCGTGGTAATTGAATCCGATAATGACGGTGAAGCGCTGAAGGACATGCTGTCCGCATTGCAAGGTACGGAGCATGGCTTGTATGTGGAAGCAATCGGCGAAAATCCGCATCAGGCGGAAGTATTGGGACTTGCCGCGGCGGTTGGGGATAAGGCGTACGTTGTGCCTGTATCGGCGCTTCAACAACCTTTCGCGGCGGAGCTGCGGAAATGGCTCGAGGATGCGGACAAGCCTAAAAACGGTTTTGATACGCATAAAACGGAGCTAGCGCTTGGCTGGAGAGGAATCGAATGGCGCGGCGTGGCGTTTGACGTGCAGTTAGCCGCCTATCTGCTCGACCCGACCGACACGAACCTGACGTTAAATGCGTTATGCGACCGTTACGGCCAGTCTTCGGTTCCTCATGACGAAGCGGTGTACGGCAAGGGAGCCAAATTCAAAGTGCCGGACAACGAGACGTTGAATCGCCATCTGTCCGTGAAGGCGGATGCCGTCCGTAAGCTTACGGTTCTGATGCGCGCAGATCTCGAGAAGCGGGGCATGAACGAGCTGTATTACGAGCTGGAACAGCCGTTGTCCGTTGTGCTGGCCGGGATGGAGCGCCAAGGCATCAAGGTGGAAAAAGCCGAGCTGGAGCGTCTCGGCAGCGAGCTGGAGAGGAAGCTGTCCGCAGCCGTGAGCGAAATCTACCGCTTGGCTGAAATGGAGTTCAACATCGGCTCTCCTAAACAGCTTGGCGAGGTATTGTTTGAAAAGCTCGGACTTCCCGTACAGAAGAAGA
This sequence comes from Paenibacillus glycanilyticus NBRC 16618, assembly GCF_004000805.1. Taxonomy (GTDB): domain Bacteria; phylum Bacillota; class Bacilli; order Paenibacillales; family Paenibacillaceae; genus Pristimantibacillus; species Pristimantibacillus glycanilyticus. Next base: position 64,683 of record NZ_BILY01000032.1, on the reverse strand, counting down.
CGAAGACCGGCTATTCGACAGACGCGGAAGTATTGGAGAAGCTGGCTCCTTATCACGAGATCGTTCCGTTGATTCTGCATTACCGTACTTTGTCCAAGCTGCAGTCCACGTATATAGAAGGTCTTTTGAAAGAGGTGCGTCCGGAAACGGGCAAAATTCATACGTATTACCGTCAAACCATTGCGGCAACGGGACGTCTCAGCAGCCAGTTCCCGAATCTGCAGAACATTCCGATCCGGCTTGAGGAAGGCCGTCAGATCCGCAAGGCGTTTGTGCCGTCCGAGCCGGGCTGGTATATCCTTGCGGCGGACTATTCGCAGATCGAGCTGCGCGTTCTCGCCCATATTTCCGGCGACGAGCGGCTCAAGGAAGCTTTTATTAACGATATGGATATTCACACGAAAACAGCGATGGACGTATTCGGCGTATCGGCTGATCAAGTGGATTCGAATATGCGCCGCTCGGCGAAGGCGGTTAACTTCGGTATCGTATACGGCATCAGCGATTTTGGTCTATCCCAGAACTTGAATATTACCCGTAAGGAAGCCGCGAAGTTCATTGAGCAGTATTTCGAGGTGTTCCAGGGCGTACGCAAGTATATGGACGATATTGTTATGCAAGCCCGTCGCGACGGATTTGTGACGACCTTGCTGGAGCGCCGCCGTTATCTGCCGGATATCAAGGCCTCCAACTTCAATCTGCGCTCCTTCGCGGAACGTACGGCGATGAATACCCCGATTCAGGGTACGGCAGCCGATATTATCAAGCTGGCTATGGTGCGCATGGACGAGACGCTCCGTGAGCGCGGTCTGAAAAGCCGCATGCTGCTGCAAGTGCATGACGAATTGGTATTCGAGGTTCCGGAAGAGGAGCTTGAGCTTATGAAGGAGCTTGTTCCAAGCACCATGGCCGGGGCGCTGAAGCTGGACGTGCCTCTGAAGGCGGACGTGAATTACGGAGTCAACTGGTACGAGGCGAAGTAATACTCGGCAGCGAAAGTTTCGCCTAAGCAACGGGATTGACAAAAGTATCCCGTCCGAAGCGAAGTTTCGCGATTATCAAGCTTGGGATAGCTAATGCCATCCCAAGTGAAGGCGAAAGTTTCGCCTAAGCAACGGGATTGACAAAAGTATCCCGTCCCGCAGCCCAACCGAATCGGGTATAATGGGTTTGAGGTGAATAAGAATGCCCGAATTGCCAGAGGTAGAAACGGTTAGAAGAACATTAATTGAATTAGTCGCAGGCAAGCGAATTGCTTCGGTAGAAGTGAAGCTGCCGCGTATCATACAGCGTCCGGCTGAACCGGAGGCGTTCGAAAGGGCGCTTGCCGGACGGACGATCCAAACGGTTGAGCGTCGCGGAAAGTTTTTGAGAATCGTGCTGGATGGTCTCGTGCTGGTCTCCCATCTTCGGATGGAAGGGCGGTACGGCGTATTTCCAAGCGACGAGCCTGTTGAGCTTCATACGCATGTCCTGTTCCACTTCGATGACGGAACGGATCTGAGATATAAGGATGTACGCCAATTCGGCACCATGCATCTGTTCGAGCCGGGAACGGAATTCGAGATGAAGCCGCTGAGCAAGCTTGGTCTCGAGCCGCTGGAGAATGAGGCTTTTACAGCGGAGGCCTTGAGAGGTTTGCTTGGAAAAAAATCAGGCTTAATCAAGCCGCTTCTTCTAAATCAGGAATATGTAGTGGGGCTTGGCAATATTTATGTGGATGAGGCTTTGTTCCTTGCGGGCATTCATCCGGAGCGGACGGCCGATTCCTTGAAGAAGGCGGAATGGATCCGTCTCCATGAGGCGATCGTATCGACTCTTGCGAAGGCTGTTGCGGCAGGAGGCTCATCCATCAAGTCCTACGTGAATGGACAAGGCGAGATGGGAATGTTCCAGCACCAGCTGCTGGTGTACGGCAGGAAAGACGAGCCATGCACAAGCTGCGGCAGATTAATCGAGAAATCGGTTGTGGGCGGAAGAGGAACGCATACCTGCGCAAGCTGCCAGCCTTTGCCCAAGGCACGCAAAAAGGCCGTCCCGCAGGTTTAATGCACCGTAACGATTTCCCCGCATATGCTATTGTTGTTACGAACAATAGGCGGATGTCTAGATAAGCGCGTCGGCGCAGCTAGAGACATCCGGTATGCGGGGAGGGCTGCGGGTTGTTCGCGCATTTTGCTTCTTTGCTGGTGCTTGCTTTTGCCGTCAGTGTGGACGGCTTCGGAGTAGGCGTGACATACGGATTGCGGCGAATAAGAATACCGCTCTTGTCGGTTGTCATTATCGCTTGTTGCTCAGGTTTGGTCATCTTTTTATCGATGATAGTGGGTTCATGGATTACGGGGTATTTATCGCCTTTTGTGGCTAAGCTGATTGGAGCAGTTGTACTTGTCGGCATTGGCACTTGGGCGTTGTTGCAGCTTAGGCGAAGCAGCCGGGAAGCGGGAGCTGCCGAAGGCCAGGCCGAAGGAGATTCGGATCAGCCGGCGGGGACCAATCAGGAGCCGATTGACCGCACGCATCCGGTTCTTGTCGTGATCGTTGAATTGAAGCGCCTGGGATTGGTTATACAAATATTGCGGACTCCGCAAGCCGCCGACGTGGATAAGTCGGGAACGATCTCCGCTACCGAAGCGTTAATGCTTGGCGTAGCCTTGTCGTTCGACGCATTCGGCGCCGGAATCGGAGCGGCTATGATCGGATTATCTCCTTTATTAACGCCTATTATGATTGCTGCGGCCAGTGCTTTATTCCTGCTAGGCGGAATGCGGTTTGGCTTCCGGTTCTCGAACTGGAAAGGCATGCAGGCGATATCGGTGCTTCCGGGCATTTTATTAATCATAATCGGTATTTTAAAGCTGTTATAGAGTCACAAGCAATACGCAGGAGTTACTTGAACGGGGTGAAAGCTAATGAAGATCGGTTTAACCGGCGGGATCGCTACCGGCAAAAGCACCGTGGCTGCCATGCTGGTAGAACGCGGTGCGATGCTGGTCGATGCTGATCAGGTTGCGAGAGAAGTTGTTATGCCCGGCGAACCGGCTTTAGAAGCGGTCGCCTCCGCGTTTGGACAAGCTGTTATACATACGGACGGAACATTGGATAGGAAGGCGCTTGGCGGCATTGTGTTCAACAACCGCGATTTGCTCGCGCAGCTTGAGAATATCCTCCATCCGGCCATACGTAACCGCATGCAGAAGCGGATAAGGCAGTATGAAGAGCAGAACCCCCGGCAATTGGTCGTTGCGGATATCCCTCTTTTGTACGAGACGGGTCAAGAAAAGCTGTACGACGGGGTGATGGTTGTTTACGTTCCTCAGGCGCTGCAGTTAAAAAGGCTGATGGAACGGAACGGTATAGCGGAAGAGGAAGCACAGAGACGCATTGGGCTTCAAATGGACATTGAGCAGAAGAGAGGCCGTGCGGACTGGGTTATTGATAACAGCGGTTCACTTGACGAGACTAGGCGGCAGGTGGGCGATTTCTGGAAGAGCAAGGGATTGCCATGAAGTGGTTAGTTCGGAAAAGAGTGCTGCTTATTCTGCTCATTGGCTTCATTGGCGTCTTATTTCTTAATTCCAATTGGCTTGCCCGGATGATGTATCCGATTCAATATAAAGAAGACATACGAGCAAGCGCATCAAATTACGGTGTTGATCCGCATCTGATTGCGGCAATTATCCGGACGGAAACGAATTATTCCACCGGACAAGTCTCCAAAAAAGGGGCGCTTGGCCTCATGCAGATTATGCCGGATACGGCGGACTGGATCGTGAAGCAGGCGGATTTCAACAATATCACAAAAGATATGCTGCAGAATCGGCCGGATGTCAGTATCGAGGTAGGGGCATGGTATCTGCAGTCCTTGCACAAACAGTTCAAGCAGAATACGGTAGCCGTTATTGCCGCTTACAATGCCGGTCCCGGCAATGTAAAAAAGTGGCTGGATACGGGGAAATGGGATGGCAAGCTGGACACAACGGATCAAATTCCGTATGGGGAAACCCGTCACTATGTACAACGCGTTATTTATTATTATAATAAGTACAAAGATCTTTATCCTGTTATTTAACTTGGACAAGAAGAAGCCTTGGCTGTCCGCCGCTTCAGGACGGAACAGCCAAAGCATCTGTTATACATGACTGATGAAATCATTATTGGCGGCCAGCAAGGGATTGTTCGGCAATTTGTACTAGGCGGCGAGTAATGTTACCCCCGATGTAGCCTGCGTCTTTAGTAAGCAGGTTGCCGTAGTAACCGTCTTGCGACAACGCAATACCCAGCTCTTGAGCGACCTCATATTTCATTTGGTCCAGTGCTGCAGTAGCTTGCGGTACAAGTACTTGGTTGCTGTTGTTCGAGCTCATTGATGTTCACCTCCTTGCGGTTGGTAAATGTATTATGTGCGGAATTCGCAACTTCATTCAGGTAACGACTGGAAATTTCTTTAGAAATAAAAACAGGATTCGGAAGGAGTGAAAAAAATGAAATGCCCTTACTGCGATTTTGCCGGTACGAAAGTGCTTGATTCCAGGCCAGCTAACGAGAACAAGTCCATCCGCAGACGGCGTGAATGCGAAAAATGCAGCCGCCGTTTTACAACCTTCGAGATGATCGAGGAAACACCGCTTATTGTAATTAAGAAGGACGGGAGCCGGGAAGAATTCAGCCGCGATAAAATTTTGCGCGGTCTGATCCGTGCATGCGAGAAGCGTCCCGTCTCGGTTGAACGACTCGAGGTCATCGTCTCCGAAGTGGAGAAGGAGCTCCGGACGACAGCGCTCGCGGAAGTCGAAAGCCGCGAGATCGGCGAGATCGTGATGAGCCAGCTGTACCCGGTTGACGAAGTGGCTTATGTGCGCTTTGCATCCGTGTACAGACAGTTCAAGGACATCGACATGTTCATGAAGGAACTGAACAGCTTGTTATCCAAACATCCAATGAACAATTAATTTTACTGCGTGAATAGTCCTCCCTATACGGGAAGGACTATTTTTGCATCTATGATAAGCCGGGAGTTGAGGGAATGATAAAGATTGAAGCATTGGATCATCTTGTATTAACCGTGGCCAGTATTGAGAAGACGGCAGCTTTTTACGAAAAGGTGCTGAATATGGAGGTCATCGTCTTTGGCGATAACCGAAAGGCGCTGCTATTCGGCCGGCAGAAGTTCAACCTGCATGAAGCGGGTAAAGAATTTGAACCGAAGGCAAGGAACCCTCGTCCGGGGTCTGCGGATTTCTGTCTCGTTACGAAGACGCCGATGGATGAAGTCATCCGGCATTTGGCTGCTTGCGAGGTGCAAGTCGAAGAAGGGCCGGTCGCCCGTACGGGGGCAGTAGGGACAATCGTATCGGTGTATTTTCGCGATCCGGATTTTAATCTGGTGGAAGTGTCGAATTATGCATAATTTCTTCTATAACATCTTTAATTTCTACCGCGCGGGCTCGCTGGGTGTTTCTCTATAATGAATAGAGATACTCGGAGCAGGAGGCGATAGATTTGCGGAATAGCAGCTTTACAGGTCCGGCAGCACCTAAAGATCCGAACGAGAAACGAAGCGGATTTTTTATCCTTTACGATACCATAATAGAAGCAAGCCCCCGTCAAGACGGGAAGTTTACGGAAGAGATTTACCTGGAAGGAAGGCTGAGCGAGAAAGCCAAATTTTCCGGTGGCGTTGAGGACGAGGAGATATTGGCGCTTCTATCTAGCTGTAATGGGTTCCGCCAGCTGGTACATAGCATGGGAATAACGGTGAACCTTCATGATGACAGCAACCGATCGGACGTATTCTTCAGTCTGGAGAATTGGGGGAAAACAAGCAAATACGAGTCAGGCACCCGAATCCGGATTCCTTGCGAAACAGACGGCTCGGAGAATGTAGTTGTCGTAGCCGATATCGAATGGTCAGCGGATGATGATGTGCCCGGCAAGTTTGCTTTTGAATTTGACCAAGCCGGCACCCTTGCGACAGTAAGTATAAGGCTGTACCTGAATGATGGATACGAAGTTCCGCAGAAGGAAGTTGAACCACCGGTTGAATTCGGAACGGATGCTTACCGCGGGATGATCGCCAAATCGCTGTTGAATAGAGGCAATACCAAACGGTTAAAGGCTGCTATGGACAAGGCAAGACGAGGCGAGGATGTCACCATTGCCTATATAGGCGGTTCCATTACGCAAGGAGCCGGGGCGAAGCCGATTCATACGGAGTGTTATTCGTTTAAAGCTTATGAACGTTTTAAAAGGATGTATGGTGAGGCTGGTGCTGACGGTAACCATATTCATCTTATTAAAGCCGGAGTCGGCGGTACGCCTTCCGAGCTTGGAATGATCCGTTATGACCGGGATATTTTGCGGGATGGAGCTTCCGAGCCGGATATCGTTATCGTTGAGTTTGCCGTAAATGATGCAGGGGACGAGACAAAAGGGAACTGTTACGAAAGTCTGGTGCTCAAAGCCCTCAACGCGGCCAACGCGCCGGCCGTTATTTTATTGTTCAGCGTATTTGTGAACGACTGGAACCTGCAGGACCGTCTTTCTCCTGTCGGATGGCATTACGATCTTCCAATGGTAAGCGTAAAGGATGCCGTGGTCGATCAGTTCAAGCTGACCAAGCAAGAAGGGAATGTCGTTTCCAAAAGGCAATTCTTCTACGATATCTATCATCCGACGAATGTTGGCCACACCGTCATGGCGGATTGCTTGTCCTATCTATTCGAAGAGACGGATCGTTCGGTGGAGGATGCAGAAGACATAGTGACCGATAAGCTCCCGGTTATCGGGAATGATTTCGTGGATGTGCGGTTGCTGGATCGGAGTAGCTATGAAGGTGTTGCTTCGGTAGAAGCGGGTGGGTTCGATCAGAGCGACATCGACTTGCATTTCGTTGAGATGGACAGCAATCCCTTCGGAACGCCGCAGTTCCCTCATAATTGGATGCATTCGGCTGAGTCGGGAGAGAGCAGCTTCAGAATGACCATTAATAGCAAGCGCCTTTTACTAGTGTTCAAGGACTCGGGCAGCCCGGATTTCGGCAGTGCCGAGGTCTTGGTGGACGGTCAGTTGGTGGTGACCGCAGATCCTCATGCGATCAATTGGACGCATTGCAATGCCGTTATTCTGTATAACGAGCAGGAGACAAGAGAGCATATCGTTGAGATCAGAATGGCTTCCGGACAGGAAGACAAGAGGTTTACGATACTAGGGTTCGGCTATGTGAAGTGAATGTAAAAAAAGACAAGCAAAATGATTGACAGTGTGGAAATGTCTGTGCTATTATTTTGCTAGTCCGGGGCCATAGCTCAGCTGGGAGAGCGCATCGCTGGCAGCGATGAGGTCAGGGGTTCGATCCCCCTTGGCTCCACCATAATAAACAATCAAACCACGTCAATTAGACGTGGTTTTCTGTTTATTATGGTGGAGCCCATATAGGGGGCGAACCCGGGTTCAGTCCGCGCGGACGCAATGAAATGAGAAGGCCACGAAGGCATACTTCTAATGGAGGAGCACGGCGTCTGTATCTACCGCTAAAAGTCATCTTCGATTACGCTTCCTCTATTCAATAAAAGATTCAGACATCCCATGATGAGAAGACGAGCAGAGCTTAGTCGGATCCCCCTTGGTCCCACCATAATAAAATGACTCAAAACCGTTGTTTATCAAGGGTTTTTCTTTATTTTTGGCAAGATGATCATTGGCAGTAAGGAGCAACACGAGGAAAACAAGTAACGGAAAGACTCTAACGTCTGAAATTTTAGCCATGGTGGATTGGCGATTGTTCGTTATCGCAACAATTTTATTTTTCTACTGCTTCATCCCATACGGGTTTTCACCTCGCGTAGATCATGCAATCGTAACGCTGTTTTTTGAATTCTGGTATAAAAAGGATAATGAAGATCTGTTTAATGGCGTGACAGAATGGTAAAACCTAACGATAGAGCAAGCTTTATGCGCTTGCTATCGATTGCGTAACTAAGCAACGCATAAATGCTTGACAATATCATAGAAAACCTATAGGATTTAATCATCAACTGACTGACTAGTCAATCGGGTGGGGGTGGGAACAGATTGAGCGGAGAGAAAGAAGCCAAAATCAATAGCGAGCGCAGAGAGCATATTCTGCAAATCGCCTTAAAGCGATTTGCCAAGGACGGTTATCACGCTACAAAAATTTCCGATATTGTCGCTGAGGCCGGTGTGGCCCAAGGGACTTTTTACTGGTATTTCAAAAGCAAAGAAGCGATTGCGCTGGAACTTGTGAAAGAGGGAAGGGAAAAGCTGCTTGACGTCATCGGCCAAGGATACCGGAGGGAAGCAGGGTCCGTGCAGGATATGGTACACGCTTCCGAAGCTCTGCTCGAAAGGCTGTTTCGGTTTGCGGAGTCCAACCGGTATTTAATAGAGCTTATTCTTGGCAGCGGTGGAGGCGTTGAAACCATCCGTCATGCGATTGGGGAGACAAGAGCTGCTCTCGAGAATGCTTTTCTTCTGAACATCCGAAGGGCAATCGAGTTAGGGATGCTCCCGGGTTCCATCGATGCCGAGTTCCGTGCCACGATGATTATGAGCTTGATCGAAGGCGTCATTTCACGCTGGTTGCTCGGGTTCGCCCCGCCAGGCAGCGGGATCGAATCCAAAACCGCTGAGCAGCTTGCCGCTGAGACAGCCAGGTTTGAATTTTTTGGTCTGCTTGGCGTTTAGTTTGTACACATACACAGATTAGAGATAGGAGAGAAAAGCATGTTAACCAAAAAGAAATCCAGAAATACTTTGTTTCTAACGTTGTCCGTCTTATTGCTCGTTGTTCTGGCATTGGCCGGCTGCGGTTCTAATAATAAAAGCAATAATGCGCCAACCTCGTCTCCTGCCAATAATGCCGCAAACGGCGGCAGCTCCGCAAATGCCGGAAACGAAGATAATTTATTGAACAAGGTTAAAACGGCGGGCGTTATAAAAGTAGGATTAATGGGTACTTACGCGCCGTACAACTTCTTGAATGACAACAAGGAAATCGATGGTTTTGATGCCGACATTGCAAAAGAAGTTGCCAAACGCATCGGCGTTAAAGTCGAGTTTGCTCCGCAGGAATTCTCGGGACTGATCCCTAGCCTGCAGGCCGGCAAAATCGATGCCATTATAAGCCAGGTTACGATTACCGATGAACGCAAGCAGCAAATTGATTTCACCCAGCCGTACATTACGAATCAAGTTAAAATCATCGTAAAAGAGAATAATAATTCGATCACGAAGCTGGAAGACTTTAAAGGGAAAAATATCGGCGTAGGACTAGGCACAAACGATGAATCCTATCTGCGGAATGAAGTGCTGCCGAAGGTTGGGAGCTTCAAGATCAAAACGTATGACGATGTGATTACTTCCCTGCAGGATTTGAATGCTGGCCGGATCGATGCCACGATCAACAACCTGTATGCCTTGAAACCGATTGTCGATAAAAACGGCTTTAAAATTAAAGCGGTAGGCGATGCGATCAAATCCGACCAGGCGGGTATCGCTGTCCGCAAAAACAATCCGGAATTCCTGGCCGCACTCGATAAAGCTTTGACCGATATGAAAGCTGACGGTACCTATAAGACCATCTTCAAAAAATGGTTTGGGGAAGAGCCATCGGCCGAGTAAGAAAAGTGAAAAGGACAAGGCCATGAGGAATGCGTATTCTGCCATGGCCTTCTCGTTTTAACCAAGGAATCAAAAGGGGATTCAAACGACAATGAATCTGGTATGGGATAACTTGCCTTTCTTGCTTAAAGGCGCTTATTATACGCTGCTTGTTACCGTTATATCCATGTTTTTCGGACTTATTATCGGCTTGGTAGTCGCGATTGCCCGATTAAAGGGTAACCGGCTGATCCGCGGAATCGCCCGCGTATATGTATCCATTATTCGCGGAACACCGCTTCTCGTCCAAATATTTATTGTCTATTACGGGCTTGTCGATTACGGAATTACGCTGGGCCCGCTGACGGCAGCTTACGTGGCATTGAGCATAAACGTAGGTGCCTATCTGTCCGAAACCTTCAGAGGGGCGATTCAGTCGATACCCAAAGGTCAGACGGAGGCCGCTTATGCGACAGGCATGACGGGCTGGATGACGATGAGAAGAATCATTCTGCCGCAAGCAGCCCGGGTGGCCATTGCGCCTATGGGCAATACCTTTATCGGCATGCTGAAGGAGACCGCACTGGTGTCCGCCATTACGGTAACCGAGCTGCTTCGTTCAGCGCAGCTTCTAATCGCCCAATATTACGTCTACATGCCATTTTTTCTTGGGATCGCTGCCATGTATTGGATCATGAGCACGGTGTTCTCGGCCATTCTGAATGCGGTCGAGAAGCAGCTGTCCAGAGTATATTAAAGGCTTGAGGTGGAGCAAAACATGATTCAAACGACAGGACTGTCCAAGTCTTTTAACGGATTAGAGGTTTTGAAGAGTATTGACCTGCGCGTCGCTCCCAAAGAAATCGTTGTTTTGCTTGGACCAAGCGGTTCCGGCAAAAGCACGCTGCTGAGGAGCCTGAACGGGCTTGAGGAGCTGGACGGCGGATCGCTTGAGGTTAATGGCGTTCGAGTGGAGGCGGGCATGCCTTCCAAGAAGAAACAGGCCGGCTTCCGGGAAATTCGTCGTCATACGGGAATGGTTTTTCAGCAATTTAACTTATATCCGCACAAGACGGCGCTTGGCAATGTGATCGAATCGCTGATGACGGTGAAGAAGATGAAGAAGGCAGAAGCCGTGCAGATCGGCGAACGATTGCTGGACCGGGTTGGACTGCTGGTTAAGAAGGACGAATATCCCTCCAGGCTTTCCGGCGGCCAGCAGCAGCGGGTGGCCATTGCCCGGGCGCTGGCGATGGAGCCGGCGATCATGCTGTTTGACGAGCCTACCTCAGCCCTTGATCCCGAACTTGTCGGGGAGGTACTGGAGGTTATGCGCCAGCTGGCCCGGGATGGGATGACGATGGTCATCGTCACCCATGAAATGAAATTTGCCCGCCAGGTCGCTAACCGAGTCGTGTTTATGGACGGCGGCGTGATCGTGGAGGAGCAGGAGCCGGAGATATTTTTTCAGAATCCGAAGTCCGAAAGATCCAGAAAGTTTATCAATCAACTTCAGGAGCATTAAAATACAGAAAGCGGGTAATCATCATGAAAGTCATGACAACTTGGAATGGAAAACGCTTGTTCACATCAGTCGGGGATTCCGGTTATCCGGTAGGAATGGACGCAACGCCGAAATACGGCGGCGACGGCAAAGGCGCGACGCCTATGGAGCTGCTGCTGGCCGGGCTGGCCGGCTGTATCGGCATTGACATCACCATGATTCTGGACTCGTTTCTTGGTCAGATCACTTCGCTTGAGATCGAAGCGGACGGCACCCGGAAAGAGCAGAATCCAACCGGCTTTACCGCCATTGAGCTGATTTTCCGTGTTGAAGGGGAAATTCCGGATTACCGGATTTGGAAAGCCATTGAAATGGGCAAGGAAAAATATTGTGCCGTATCGGATTCGCTGAAAGCCGACATCAGCTACAGATTGATTCTAAACGGTCAGGAAGTTTTCCGGCCTTAACAAAGCACGCTCACCTCTCACCTCCATCTCGTTGGGCTCTAGAAGATAAAAGAGACAAAGACAAAAAAATAAAGTCAATGAAAATGAGCCTCTAGAATTGCCTCTAAGGCTCATTTTTCGTGCAGGGAGTCATTTATTGACCCCTGTTTTTTTGATTTTTCAAAAAATGTACTTTTTGCAGGGCTCTCCGTGTTAGGTCATTATTTCATTCAAAAAATATGGATTAGACTAAAAATAAAAATTTAGACTGAGAAAAATATAGTTTTAGAATTTTCGTAAACGTTGTTAAGCTAATAGGCAGCAGTTTAGTTCCAATCTCTTTATGATAAAATAGGAAATAAAAGCGACAAATTGAGGTTGAGAGATGATTAATTCTGCTGAAGAATTTGTTAGGCTAAGGAATAGCGAAAAAATGGATGAGTACCTGAAAGCAGCATGGGATGATGCACCTTTTGAGGTTTGGTTAGAAGTAATTAAAATGTACCCTGATATGCGTGAATGGGTAGCACATAATAAATCAATTCCTGTTGAGATAATGGAAATTCTCGCTGACGATGTAGATGAAAGGGTTAGATTTAATGTTGCAACAAAAAACCGACTACCCGAACACTTACAATTAATACTAGCAAAAGACTCAGATAGCTCAGTCAGACAACGGATTGTAAGCATTAAGCATTAAGAGCAGTATAGTGGAGTGATAAAAACATGCATAATGGTGTTCAAAGATAGAAGGAGTGGTTATATGCAAAGAATTGCAATTGATATGGACGAAGTTATAGCTGATTTTAACCCGAAACATTTACGAGTGTTTAATAGTGATTACAATGAGAATCTGACTGTGAATGACTTGATGGGAACGCGTCTTAGGGAGTTGCGTCCTCAGATGAAGAATGAGATTATTGCTTACTTAAATGACCCTACATTTTTCCGCGATTTAGATGTCATGAAAGATAGTCAAGAAGTAATCAAAGAATTAAGTGAACATTTTGAAGTATTCATTACCACAGCAGCGATGGAGTTTCCATCTTCTTTCACCGCGAAATATGAATGGCTAAAGGAACATTTCCCCTTTTTAGATGAGATGAATTTTGTTTTTTGCGGAGATAAGAGTATTATCCATGCGGATTACCTAATTGATGATAATGTAAGACATTTTCAACGATTTAAAGGTCAAGGAATTTTATTTACAGCACCGCACAATATAAACGAAACAGGATACGTTAGAGTAAACAACTGGTTGGAAATACGGGAGTATTTTCTAAGGTAATTTTGAACTAACGGGATACGTTAGTTCAATTAAGCAACCAGGACGAAGCTGCCGACACGATCGGCAGCTTCATTACTTTATTTGTATAGAAGTTCTTGTCGTCAGATGTTGTTCTAGAGAGATTTGTCGGACGACAAGAACATGTATACAACGGAAGTCGCTTCCCAGCGGCTTTTTTTATTCTTTGTATAGAAGTTCTTGTCGTGAGCTCAAGACAAGAACTTCTATACAGCCCCGTGATTATAACATCCGAAAATAAGTAGAAGTAGCAGCACATGCGGCTTTTAGTTTTGTGTAGAATCGACGAGCATACTTAAGGCTAGCTTGACACTAGGATGCTCCTCGTTCTCCGTCAAATAGCTGACATAGGCCACAAAACGTGGGATAGGAAAGTCATTCTCGACAACAAAAAGCTTCTTCTCATCAAGAAAGGGCTGGAGCATAGTCCTGGTCGAGAAAGCAAATATGCCTCCTCGCAAAAGCAAATTAATGATAAGACCCGCATGATCCAACTGAAGGGATGGCACATAGCTTGGTCCTACAAGGTCGGTAAACCATTTTGGATCCTTAAAACCGACATGACAATACTGGGTTGTGGATAGATCATCTTTACTTACTTTTAGGCCTTTTTCAGCTGATACGAGTAAGATCTCATCCTCGAATAAAGGAATATTCGTAACCCTCGGGTGCTCGGGCGGTTCATATCTTACTGCAATATGAATACTTCCGTCGAGCAGCAGATTTCTCACCATATAATCATTTTCGAGGTAGGTGAAAAATTTAACAGCTACTTCAGGATGTGTTTCTCTAAAGGCAATGATATTGTCTAAATAACGATTCTGCCATATTGGCCCAGGGCCACCAAAACTAATATGGTTGGCATACTGCTCCGAAATTCCGTATTTACTCTCCTCAAATAACCGAAGCATCCTCTCAGCGTAGGGCAGAAAAGAAATGCCCGCCTGCGTTAAGCTCACATTACGATTATCTCTAACAAACAAGTTTTTGCCAATTGATGCTTCCAGCGTCTTGATTCTTGCCGTAATAGCAGATTGTGAAATGTGAAGATGCTCCGAAGATTTAGTGAAGTTAAGGGTATGACAAATCGAAAGAAAAGCCTCTAATTGCGATATATCCATAATACACCTCGCGATTGAACGATTAAGAATAGAGATCATGCAATATATAATTTGAGTTATACAAGTATTGAAGACAACGGTATTATGGTCATATGCTGCAGCAGATCAAAGATAAAAGGATGAAGTGATACGTGTCTATAATCATAACCGTTCACAGTTACCATCATACTTCAACTATTGCAGTAGAAGAAATTCATCATGCAAAATAGTTATTTGATTAGTTACTTAAGTAAATATAAATAAAAACAAGGATGGACAGCAGAATGGTACACGCACAAAGGAAAAAAATTAATCTTTTTGAAGCAACCAAAAACATTAGAGAGTATACCAACTTTGTTGTTAATGAGGTTAATGATCATGTCCTTAGAGCAGCGGTCATTGATGGAGAGTTCCACTGGCATAAGCATGAAGATACGGATGAAATGTTCCTTGTTATTGAGGGTGTTTTGTTCATTGACTTGGATGAGGAAACGGTCACGTTGCATCCTGGCGATGTCTACACCATCCCGAGGAATGTAATGCATCGAACTCGCTCAAGAGGAAGAACGGTTAATCTTTGTTTCGAAAAAGGAGAATAAAAAATGAAACACTGATTACAATTCTCCCCGTTTGAAACAGATGCACCTTTGGGGGAAGAGATGAATTGGATGAACGATTGGTTAAGCAGATTATGCAGGGCAAGAAAACGGCTACTTGTACCTCAAAATGCTGGTACGTACTCGAAGAAATGATAGAGGGTGGACCTGAATATGGCATTATATTCTGCTTAACTGTAAAATTATGGAGGTTGAAATGAAGAAAACAGTATTAGTATGTGTAAGTGTAATGAGTGGCGCTTTAATGATTGGTCCAATGAGTTCTTTTGCTGCAAATGATGATTATGATGCATATGGCGGAGTAAACGGTTTGCTTTCTGAGGGTAGATTATATGCCCCTCTCCGTAGTATGGCAACGAATAATCTATTCAGATATGATGAACAACTTGATAAATATCTTGAAGTGAAAATAAATTGGAATCAGAAAACCCAAACTGCTTCACTAACTAAAGGCGGGAAGACTTTTAATGCTACTGTTGGTAATGGAGTATTGTTGAGAAATGGTGCGGTGTATGTACAATTTAAAGCTTTAAGTAACTTCTTCTATCCGAACGATTATATCAAATGGGATACATCTTCTTTGACAGGAAATTCTGAGCACATTACGGTTTATGCTCGTCCGTTGACAGATAATCAAGCATTGACTCTTGCAACAAATGCGATGTCAAAGAAGAAACAGTGGATTCAATTTCATAAAAATAACGTAGAAATAGGTCTTCCTGAGTCAGAGTATATTCAATGGAATAAAAGTCTTACTAAATTTAAAGCGGTCTTTCATTCAGATGGGATTGTTGGCGATTATGACTATAGCTACGGAATTGAAGCTGAGATGACTAAGAAGGGTAATGATTGGACTATTACTTCATTTCATTATTCCGATGGTACAAGGAGATATTATCCTTAATCAATACTAGCTTTCCGGGAGGATGCTTTATTACGAACGCTGCCATAACAATGGACTCGCCGGACGATGGTTAAAGCAAGTTTTATCAATCTTGAACATCCTTTTATGAGCTCTTGGAAAGAGAGTCAGCAATCCGGAGAAGTTGACTGAGCGACGGACATTAGCCTGCTTGTTGTTGAAAGTATTAATGTAATGGCTGCCAGGTTATGCCTAAGTCTTTCTATCTGTCAGCAGATTGTATTTTTACAACTTCAACATAACTTGATGACAGTTCTGTAATATGTCCAATATATCCTGCTTATTGAAATAGGATCAGAGAGGACCAAATTAGCGGCTGTTGTTATTGGAGCAAGCGGAGGTAAGGAATGTTTTTTTATTCACCTAATTTTATTGTCTTTTTTATCGTATTGCTAATACCGTTTTATCTATTTCCAAAGCAAAGAATATACTGGTTGGCTGCTGCTAATGCGATTTTTTATACCGTTCATCCGGAAGGTTTTATTATCTTGTTCTTCACCATGTGCTTGCTGACCTTCAGTATCGTTAAGCTGATGTGCCGGCCCGGATGGCGGTGGACATTCTGGGTAGGAATTGCCGCCAATGTACTGAATCTTGCCCTGTTTAAATATTCGTTGTTTGCTCTAAGTAATTTAAAGCTTATCGGGATTACCTTACCAGGAGCCGATCATTTTGCTTCAACCATCGTGCTGCCGCTAGGCATATCCTTTTATACATTCGAGTTCATCTCGTATTTAGTAGATGTTCGGCGAAGTCAGACTAGACAAGAGCATTCCTTTCTACAGTTCTGGGTATTCGTATCCATGTTCCCGCATTTAATTGCCGGGCCGATTATGAGGGGGAGTGAGCTCTTCCCGCAGCTAGGCGATTTAAACAAGAGAAGCTTAGGCTGGTCACAGATCAAATATGGTTCCTATTTGTTTATAGTAGGCCTTATGAAAAAGCTCGTAATCGCCGATCAGCTCTCCCCATTAGTTGAGGCATACTTCAACAAAGGTTATTCCATTAATGGTACGGATTCATGGATTGCAGGGTACTTGTTCAGCTTTTTCATCTATGCGGATTTTTCGTCCTATACTGATATGGCCATGGGGCTTGGTGTTATGTTAGGGGTTAAGTTTGCCGAGAATTTTAAGTCGCCTTATCTGAGCGGTGATCCTAGTGAGTTTTGGCGTCGCTGGCATATGACATTATCCAGATGGATAAGAGATTATATTTATATCTCGCTTGGCGGTAATCGAAAAGGAAGTTTCCGGACGATAGTCAATCTGATGATTACGATGGTTATAAGCGGATTATGGCACGGAGCTATGTGGACTTTTGTTGTATGGGGCGGTATACATGGACTTATGCTCATCATTCACCGATTGACGCTAGGTATTAATAAGTACTCTCGAATTGCGATCATACGTAAAAGCCGAATTTACCGCCTGGTTGCTATTATCATCTTTTTTCATTTAGTCACCTGGACCTGGATCCTATTCCATGCCAACAGTTTACATATGGCGATCTTTATGACAAGCAAAATGCTTCAAGCAAATGTTGTAGATATAGCTACTCATCCGTATTTTTGGCTGGCTGTTGGATTATACGGCCTTCATGTGATGGAATATTTCATGCGTAAAAATGAACAGACAATTGGACGAGCTTGGTATCGTATTCCTTTTCCTTTGCGCGGGGCAGGGTATGTGTTGTTACTGCTGGCCCTGATGTACTTTGCCAAAGGAGAAGAGTATGCATTCATTTATTTTCAATTTTAAAAGCTACTGGCGACATAAGCTAGGGCTTCTTATCTTGCTAATACTCTTTACAACATTAGAATTGACCGTGTTTCGTAATCTTAATTTCTATGGACAATCGAGTGGGTTTATCGGACAGCTGGACACCCTTCAGGAATCCTTCTCGCATGCGAAGAAACAAAACATCACCTATGCCGTATTCGGTGATTCACAGTCACTGGATGCTCTTCGTCCCGATCTAATGGCAGCGGAAGCGAATCTTGAGAAAGACTCCCTCTTTAACTTCAGTATTACTGGTGGAAAAGCTTACGATATCTATCATACGTACTTAACCTATCGCAACCAAATGCCTGCACTTAAAAAAGTGATTATCGTTGTGAATGAGCATCAGCTAAATTCAAGTGCGATTGATGAAGATATTAAATTCCGTTACTATGCTGGATTGAAAGACAGGTTTAAGGTTATGAACAAGAACAATTATGGCGAATTGCTGATAGGATGGGGATCCAAAGCGTTCGACATGCGCACAATATGGTCCAAAATGTTGGATCAATTCATTACCGGCAAACTGAAAGCTCCGCCGAAATGGCAGCCAGGTGGTCTTCAAGCCGAAACGTATACTATTCCACAAAATAAAAGCATCAGCTATGCCAAGAGTACCGCAGATCGATGGTTTAAAGACTTTGATCTGAATGGACTGCAGGCAGACTCCTTTCAGCGTTTGCTTGCTGATCTTAAGTCACGTGGGGTTGAAATTACGGTACTCAAAATTCCGAGATCCGAAGAGTTTGAGACAGCAGTGAAGGAGAAATATGGGGAACAACAGCGCGAATTCGATCAACAGGTCAAAGCGCTCACTGACCTGTACGGAGGAACTTACTACATTATGTCCAATGCTGGCCTAACTCTTCAAGACGATTTCCGCGATACAAACCATGTTAATCCTAAAGGGGCATCCATCATTAGTCGCAATGTGGCTAGGCTTTGGTTAAGACCTTAAAATAAAAAAGCAGAAGAAGCCATGGAAGAAATAGTAGTACATCTGAACAAAGTAGAGCGACCTCCCTAATGGGCGTTTTGAGGTAATGACCTCTGGCGCAACCCCGTCTAGAGAGGCGCTCGTTTTATTTTATCTGACAAATTATAATTCTGGCACGTTTACAACTTCATTACATCGTTATGCTATGTTAATAAAGAGGTGGAACTAGTGGCAACCATTTTAATTGTCGAAGATGAAGTTTCAATTAATGATCTAATTAGAAGAAATCTGCAATTGGTGGGACATACCTGTATTTCTGTTTTTGATGGAATGGAGGCTGTTCAGGAATTGTCTCGAACGGAAGTGGATCTCGTGATATTGGATATTATGCTTCCTGAGATGGATGGGTACGAGGTGTTCAAGCGGAATCAGGAGATCCCCACCATTTTCTTGACGGCACGAAGCAGCTTAGCGGATAAAGTGAAGGGCCTGACCCTAGGCGCGGATGATTATTTGGTTAAACCGTTCGAGATGCTGGAATTATTGGCGCGAGTGGATGCCGTGTTAAGGCGGACAAAGAAGGTGGGCAAAGAATTTGAGCTGGGCGGGGTAAAAATCGATTTTGAAGGCAGGAAGGTATTTCTGCATGATTCTCCAGTAGAATGTACGCCTAAGGAGTTCGATCTGTTAGAGGTGCTTGTAAACAACCGCAATATTGCGTTGTCCCGGGACAAGCTGTTGGAGCTTGCTTGGGGTTATGACTACGGCGGAGATTCAAGAACCGTTGATGTACATATCCAGAAGCTGCGCAGAAAACTGGATTTGGAAGGTAGAATCAAAACCGTTTACAAACTGGGATATCGGCTGGAGGTGTAAGCAAAGTAGCCCATGAAATTTCGAACGTTTATAACAACACTATTGCTCTTTCTGTTCTGCTTCAATCTTGGCATATTCATTATTTCAGTCGCGACCTTTAAAGATACCGTCAATCGCGCAGAGGACAGAAGCATGGGTGAGCATTATTTTATCATATCAGCGCTTACGAAGGACTTCTATGCTGTGGAAAGCCGTGGAGCAACAATTGAGAGCTCATTAGCTTCACTGATCAAGCCGTATAGTTACTTGTCTGGAGATAACAATGTCAAACTGGCGCTATATAAAGGGCAGCAATCGGTTTACTCCAATGGCCAGGAAATTGAATTAGAGAGTCGTTTCTTGGAACCACCGGAGGATGGGACTCGTCTGTCCGCTATAGAAAAATCTGGCGGCCACACTTATGTCATTGTTTCGGGAAAACTTCCACAGCCCTATAATGCCTATACACTGGTATATATATACGATACGACGGATGCCATTCAAACTTGGCAGCATATGAAGAACATGCTGTTTGTCATAGGTTTAATCATTTCCGGGCTGTTAGCTGTAGGGCTTCTATTGCTGCTGAATCGCATATTCAAGCCATTATCGCAGATTTCATATACCTCCCGTAAAATTGCGGAAGGTGACTATGAAACAAGACTTACGGTATCCGGGCGTGACGAGCTTTCCGAGATGGCACGAAGCTTTAATCACATGGCCGAGGAAATTCAGCGCCAAATGACGGAACTAATTACCGCAGCAGAGAAAAAACAGCAGTTTATTGATAATTTCGCTCATGAGCTGCGGACGCCTTTAACTGCTATCTATGGTTATGCCGAATATTTGCAAAAGGTTGCTATTACAGAAGATGATAGGCTTGATGCGATCCAGTATATTATGTCGGGGAGTCAACGTATGCAGAATATGGCCGCTCAACTGCTCGAACTGGCAAACCTGTCGCATGACGAAATCTTTCAAGGGGCACAAAGCGTATCCGGCTTGTTCCAGTCTGTCGAACGAACACTCAGCAGTAGGATCACGGAGAAAGAAATTCATATCGAATATCGGTTAGAAACGGATCTGATCCTAGGAGATGCTTTCTTGCTGGAAAGTCTGTTTATTAATTTAATCGATAATGCGATAAAGGCGTGCGGCATAGGCGGACAGATCATCGTCCATGCTTCGAGTGAAGCGGGCAACCTAAAGATTTCGATTCAGGACAATGGAAAAGGCATGACTCCAGAAGTGCTGCAGCATATTACAGAACCCTTCTATCGCGCGGAGAAATCTAGAAACCGTAAAGATGGGGGCGCTGGACTAGGCCTTTCCATCTGCCAACAGATTGTTTTACGACATGGTGCGGAGCTGACGTTTATGAGCCGACCTGACGAAGGAACGACGGCAATCGTTTTTTTTTACAACTTCAACATGACTTGATATAAGTTTTATAACATGTCCATTCTATACTCCTACTTGTAAACGCTCAGTAATATGGATATGAAGGAGAAGATTCCAATGCGATGGACGAAATTAGCAAAATTCAAATCGAGAAAAGCAATATTGGCAGCGGTTGTTGCCATTGGAGGCAGCGCATTACTGTTTCAAGGATTCACACAGGCAGCTACGATTGTCCAATTGAAAAAGGTCAATACGACCCCTACAAGTTATGAAAGTATTACAGCCGGTTTAACATTGGCTGGACAAGTCAGCTCACCGGAAGGTTACAAAACAACCTATTATGTCGTTAAAGCAATTGACCAAGGCGATAGCTCACAAACCCCATCCAGCAAGGACATCACGAATAAAGCTGCAGCTGAAATCGGCGCAAAGGCTCTTTGGGAAATCTATGGCATTAGCTTGGATGGTCAGGTCATTGAGATGGAATATGATAAGGGCAATACATCACTTCCTCGTGCGACATGGCATGCCAATGTACGGATAGACGGTAAGCTTGCTTACACGTTCACGGTTGATTCTGTTACTGGTGATTTATTTGATATCAGTTATGTCAGGGAGCTGGATCAAGAAGTTTCTGTCGCTGTTGATAAAGCGCTAGATAAAAACCCGCAAGAGTATGAGGAATTAGGAAAGAAAATAGCGGAGAAATTTGATGTTGTTCATGGCGTAGTCAAGTCGGTTGCCTATAACGGTCAGGGTTACAGTAACAATGATCCGACGATCGCAGTGAAAATTACGGGGGAGAATGGCGAAATAGCATTGATGGACTTCTCCCGATACGATCAAAAGCTGATCGGAATTAGTTATCACGCAAAACTGCAGTACTTTCATGAAAACAACGAAAAGAAAACGTCTAAAGAATCCGTTAAGCAATCAGGTAAGGAAACGTCTAAGGCACCGGTTAAGGAAAAAGCTAAGGAAACGACTAAAGAGACAGATAAGAAAAAGATTGAACAGCCTAGCAAGCAAGTCGCGGACAATAAGAGCAGCTCTACTGTAACGGCAGATACTGCACCGCCGTTGGTCATTGATGGTGTGCAAGTGAATGCCCTGCAACAGGAATACCATATGACAATGGGTGGAGTCGTACAGCAAATTATAGATAATGCGACTAACGAAGCTATTAATAAAGCATTTGTTGACAATAAAGGCAGCGATGTTAATGCCCCTGCCAGCTATTCGTGGACGGCTAACATGGATGTGCCGGGGTCGTATTATAAAAACGGGCAATATGACTTCTTGGATAGCAAAGGAACCAGTGTGAAACGTTACGAAATCTATTCGTTGCTTCGCGCATTCCCGGATGATCAGCTGGCCCAGTACCCGGATGTCTTGCTTCATGACGCTTCTGAGGACAAATGGTATTTGTTCAGTGAACCTGCAAAAAACAAAATTAATCAGTTGATTGATACGGCTTCTAGTAACGGTTCGGTGAAAGTTATCAGCAATACGGCTGTGTAATGGAGCGCGTTGCTATGAGCACAAGCCGAAATACAAAATGGAGTTGCTCTATTCTAGTGATACTGAGTCTGGTATTGCTAATAAGCGCATGCTCAACAGAGTCAAAACCAGTCAGCTATGTTGGTGGAGAAAAGGTGAATCTGTCTTCTGGTATCGAGATGATGAATGGGGAGCCGATGGTATCGCCCTCCTTTCTCGAATCAGCGGATACAGGGAATACCGGGGTCTACTTCTCTGATCAGGTTGTCGTTCTGATGTATCATGATGTTACGGCTAATCCTGATGGGTCTAATGCCGAATCGGCTCTTCCCATTCAACAGTTCAAAGAACAGATGGCATTACTCAAGGCTAACGGATTTCAGGTGATATCGATCGCGCAATACGCTGACTTTATTAACAATAAAGGCGAGGTTCCGAATAACGCGGTGCTGCTTACATTCGACGATGGTTACGAAAGCTTTTATACAGAGGTGTTCCCGGTGCTCAAGCAGTACGGTTATCCGGCCGTTAATTTTGTCATTGTATCGGACATTGATAATCCGGCGAAGAAAGGCATTCCGAAGATGACATGGGATCAGATGCGGGAAATGCAGCCATTTGGCATGTCCTTTTATAATCATACTTATGACAGCCACCGTTACGGCGTTATGCGTGCGGATGGCTTGACAAAGCCAGTGCTGACGCGGCATCAATATTTAGAAGAAGAGGATCGCGTTGAGACGGACGAAGAATATCATACTCGCGTAAAAACGGACTTAGAGAAAGCTGAGCGGCGTCTTGCCGAAGAGCTTGGCAATACTAGGGAGATTATTGCTTTCCCATACGGAGCTTATAATGATGAAGTTCTGGACATTCTGCATGAGGTTGGTATAACCTTATCCTTTACGGTTAAGGAAGGTATTAACGACCGCGGACAGACGAACGGCTTCCGTATCAACGGGGCGAAAGCGGGAGAATCCGCTGTTCAGTTCATGGAGAAATTAAAGGCGCTAAGTCAGTAGCACATTGCAGTTATCATTCAGTTGAATGGAAGCGATGATGCGGTGTTTAAGGAGCAATAGGCTTCTAGAATGAGAGAGAGGAAGTAGTAAGATGAAGAAATACCTTGCTGGAGTATTAGTTATGTTTGTCCTATGTTTGGGCTTGCCAGGACAGGCTTATATGGAGGCGTCTAGCCAGCAGTCTGTGGCATTTAAGGATCCAAATCTAGAACAAGCGATTAAGTCATTATTGAAAAAAAGCAACGATGAATCACTAACAAAAGAGGATTTAGAGTCGCTGACCGACGTTGATTTGTCGGGTAAAGGAATTAAGAGTTTGCAGGGGTTGGAAGATGCAGTCAATGCAACGAATCTCTCTTTAAGGGGAAATCAAATCGAGGATATTAAGCCCCTCGGGAAGTTAACGAAGCTAACAGATTTATCTGTAGCTAGCAACCAAATCAATGATTTTTCACCGCTAGCGGGTCTCGTCAATCTGAAGACGTTGTCCATTAGTTCCAATAAGGTCACAGATCTAAAGCCGCTAGCAGGATTGGTTAATCTTTCGAGACTCGATGCTGCGAATAATAACATCAAGGATCTTGCTCCGTTATCTAAATTAACTAACTTAGTTACGCTGAATTTATCATCTAACCAGATTTATGATCTGGAACCGTTGAGGAATTTAAATATGTTGGGCTACCTCTATTTGAACAATAATCGAGTGTGGGATTTAGAGCCACTCCAACATCACAGTTTTATCCCGTATTATGATACAGGCGCATTCATTATGCCAATTGAGCTGGATAATAACTACTTGGATTTAAGCAAGGGTTCAAAAACATATAACATATTCAAGACTATGGAAGGAAATGATTTTCCTACCGGTCAGCGTAAGACACAGCGCTTGGTGATCGGCAGCACTACAGCTTATGTGGGAGACACTACTTACCGTATTACCGCAGCGCCATTTATTAAGACGAACCGTACTTATGTGCCGATCCGTTTCATCTCCGAGAAGCTTGGGGCAACCGTGAATTGGAACCAAAGCACCAAAGAGGTAACCATCCAGAAAAATGGTAAAACGATTCGTGGGATTATAGGGAACAAGCAAGTAAAAGTGAACCAGCAAACGGTGATGCAAGATGCTCCTTTACTTCTGAAGAACGGCAGTGCGTTCGTTCCTGTGCGTTTTGTGGCGGAGCAGTTGAATACTTCTGTTGAATATATGGGAAGCAAGAATATGGTCTTAATTTTCGGAAATTAATAAAAACGTTATTCAAAATCGTGAGTAGAAAAAGAAGATAAAAAGGTTAGAATATAAGCGATCGGATTAAGCAGTAGAAAGACCCTTCCATTCAACTGGAAGGGTCTTTCTATATTTGTTTAAAACGATATTTTACAAACACGCTGGTCATATTTTCAAGGTGATAACTACAAAGGGATTAATAAAAGAACTTAGTTACGTTACTGAAGTTTCGCATCCAATCGTTTTTGATAATACTTCCTATATAACCATCTGGCCGAATCAGTACCCAAGTGTCGTCAGTAATACCATATATACTGGCTAAGTTGCTAGCGGCGTCATTGATATAATTTTCATCGCTGACTTGTTTGGCGCCAACGATATAGCTTCGCAATTCCGCGCCGTTAGTAGGCCATTTTATTTGGAGAAGTGACTTTGCGGCATTAGCACCGAAGGCTAAGAGTGTAAAGTGTGGCCCCTGATAAATATCGAATATACGACGCGCCCCACCAGGTCCTGTGCATGGAGCATCTGGTGCCCTATCACCGACTCGAAGTGTCTTAGTGGACGGGGTGTCAGCGGGAGCGAGTAGCCCTGCATAGTACGAGATTCCGAGCTGTCGTTCCTCGTCTCCACGTTTAAGGCTGGATAGGCTTGATAAGCTGCGTTTGTCTAACCCTGCGTAAAGCTCAGTTGTTTTACCAAGAACACCTGCAGCTATCGGTTGCCGTTCGGCTTCGTATGTGTCGAGGAGACTTTCGGGTGCCCCAGAGATAACCTGACCGAGCTTCCAACCGAGATTATAGGCATCTTGAATGCCGGTGTTGAGACCTTGTCCTCCAGCCGGTGTGTGAACATGGGCGGCGTCGCCCGCTAAGAAAACCCTTCCCATACGGTAATTCTTTGCGAGCCGAATATTAGGTCGGAAAATCGATGACCAGGTGATGCTGTGTAATCGGAACCCAGTGAGAATATAAAATTGTTCCACCAATGCGGCTTCATCGAGATTCGGGTTCTCTTCTGGTTTTAGACGAATCATGATTTGAAATTGATTGGAGTGGGGAAGTGGACAAGCTGCGACTTGCTTGCCGTGTGTACGTGGCCACATATGCCAGCGATTACGTGACAGTTTGTCGATCGTGCCGTCGATGATAAGCCATTTGTCGGAGTCGTCGGTATCACCCACGAATCCAATTCCGGCAGCCTTTCGCACAGCGCTAGAGCCACCGTCAGCTCCGACCAAATATCTGCATCGGACTTTTTCTCCCGAAGAGAGCGTAACGGTCACTCCATCTACATCTTGTTCGAATCCTTCTACTGCGGTGTTGAACTCAATTCTTTGGCCGAAGCGATCAATTAGGCGATGTAAAATGGCGTCAGTGCGAAGTTGTGGTAAGAGTAAGGTGTTCGGATAGGGAATACTCGGTGTTGGTTTATTACTCTTTATCATGCGCCACGGCAAGGTAATTGGCCCGAGGTGGATACCAGCTAAAGGATATGGACCACCTTCAGTCAAAGCTTCGTCTAGGATACCTAGATCTTTGAAAACCTCCAGTGTGCGAGGTTGTACTCCCTTTGCACGAGAGCCTTTGAATGCGTGCGGGGACTTGTCAACCAGTCGAATACGAAGGCCGCGCCGAAGTAGATCAGCTGCCAGTGTTGAGCCTGTTGGTCCTGCGCCGGCGATAAGTACGTCGATATTATAGATCATGAATAAAGAGACCTCCTTTTTTATGATGTCTATAGATTTCAATAAGAATGTACGAAATACGATGTGTGGAAGATAAACGTATCATTTTGTTTCCTTGCAACAATAATAACAACTGCATCTTGACTCTGTCAATATTGTTTCCAGGCAACTTTAACAATGGACTATTCCTTGATATAATGAATGCAGGTTATCTCTGGAGGGAAGGCTAATGATCGATCATTCAGAAGAAGAAAATAAAGATGCCTTAATTAAGACATTGTTAGAAGTTGTTCAAGACATACAAACAAAATTATTATCGGAAGATGATGAAGAGAAACAATGGCTGATTAAGAACAGTCCTAGTCCAGTAATTGCAAATCTAGTAAAAGAAATGACTGTCATGATGCTCTACGTGTTGGATGCGATTGGTAAACTTGAACCAGTAAATGGCATCACGATTTCTAAAAAGTTTGGTTTTTCTAAGGGAAGCATATCTAAGATAACGAGAAAAATGGTCGATAAACAAATCATTCAATTTGAGTATCTTCCCGATAATAAAAAAGAAATCCTGTTCCGCACGACGTCATTGGGTAAAGAAATCTATCAGTTGCATTTAGCAATGCATCGCCAAATAGATAGCAGTGTAAACCACTATTTGAAACGATATAACGAAAGTGAATTGCAATTCCTAGTCAACGCCCTCCGTGAAGCATTACATACTTCCTGGCTATATTCGGGGTTAAACGAGGAGTCAATTGATTGAACTATTTTGTAACCAACCGTATTAAAACCTAGGGCCGCGATCGGTTGTGATTTTCTTTGTGATCATTCAAGATGAAGTTAAGAATCAACCCGAAAGACCAAAACACAATAAACAAGGGGGAAGATCCAGTGATCTTGCTCCTTGTCTACATTTAGGAATGAAAGAATGCAGGAAACAACATAGTATTTCAAGCGAGAAAGACACACTCAAAAACAAACATATATAATGTGGCACATCTTATAAAATAGTGAGAGAAGTTGATTAAGTTAACTGGGAACGATAACTCACTAATTAGAGAGCGGAAAACCTGACAATGGAGGGTACAAAATGTATTTCTCTGCGACGAGAAAGATTTTGTATGTAATGATTCTAGCAGGAAGGTTTTTAATTATTCTTGGGTTATGGCACTACCTTACTCATTCACACTCATCCGAAACCCCAAATAGTGTGTTTATGTCGATAACAGCAAAGAGGATTGTATTCCCATTAGTCGGTGTCATTCTAATGGCACTTGGCAGTACATTATTAAAGTTTGTTGGTGAGGTTGAAAAAGAAAACATCTCGCTTAGAGATGAAATTATTAATTTAAAAAAGAAAGTGGAAAAGAATTCTAATAACAGTTTCAGCTAGATATTAAGAGGCACAGTGGAGGCTAACAATGGAATATACGATAGATTTCGACCATTACAAACAAACACTATTAAAGCATTGTCAGAATACCATCGAGGAGTTTGCAAAAAAACCAGAGAATCAAAATGTATACAGTTTCGTTATAGATGCTGAAGCAACATACGGTGGAATTTATGTCCGGTGGAATTCACTCGATGGCCTGGCTCACACCTTAACCTTTGATTGTTACAAAAATTATTCCGACGAGCGGGTATATGGTTTTAGAGGCCTTAAGCACAGTGTAGGGGATTTCCGGTTCGAGGATGCTAAGAACGAAGAATTATGGGATCTTAATAATCAATATGGTGCCGTCTTAGATCAGCTTTGGGATAGAGATGATGAAGGTGAAGAAGGGAACCGTTACATAAAGAAATTTATGGATATGTTAATTGAAGTTGTTGATGAACTCTCCTCCTCCTTCGATTTGTTTAACAAAACGGAGGATTTTATAGCTTATGTCGTTGAACATGATGAGGAATGGGATGCCTTTATTCATAAGACGGTATCGAAAGAGCAATTTTACAAGGCCTATCCAGAAATTAAAGCCTATGAGGAATTTAAAGCCGATATATCGCGCCGTCCGATACAAGAACAGGTAGACTTTTGGTGTCGAACATATATCGATTTTAAGATAGAAAACCGAACAGAACATGTCATGGCGCTAAAGAAACTGTTTAGGTATGACTTTGATATCAAGGATCAGCTAGTATCTATTGGGAAGCCGGCCGTACCAACAGTTGTAACTTTACTTGAAAAAATCGTAAATGATCAGAGCACCTCAACGGATGAGAAGGTTAATCTAGCTCCTTGGATATGTCAGAGTATATTGATTGATATCGGTGCAGCCGATGAAGATGACATACAAAGACTTCTAACTATTTTAGCAAGTCAGCGAGAGTCAAATGATTCGAACGCTAGCAATACAGAAAGAATACTAACTGCGATCGATCCTGTACGGTTTCCGAATGGTTAAGATGATGGTTACACTGCATCACACTGAATAATAGAATTCTGCCGAACCAGAAGGAGTATGTTTTAGTCTTCAATAACAGATATAGTAATGCAAAAAAAAAATGAGCAGGGAAGATGAATTCAGTGATAAAGAAACCAGTCAATTTGGATGAATTAGTCGGGGAGATTGAAATTGGTTTAGAGGATACGTTTACTTATATAGATGTTACGACAGGTGAAGTGATTACGTTAACTAGAGAAGAAATTCGAGCTGCTGAAGATGAACGGCCACTTGAAAATTTTCCCGAATGGCAAAGAGAGAACATTGAAAGAGCAAATTGCATACTCGAAGATGAACAAGGGAAATTTGCTGACTTCACATTAAAAAACGACTACAACGAATATGAACTCATAGAAGAGTTCATAAGGACTGTTCAAGATGTAGATATCAATGAAGCGCTAAGTGCAGCAATTACCGGGAAGGGCGCATTTCGCAGATTTAAAGATAAAATAATAGAACTTGGCATTGATAAGCAATGGTACACCTACAAGGAAAACAAGATAAAGGAATTTGTGATTGAATGGTGTATTAAACATGATATTGAGTTCCAAAATTAGAGTACACCCAAAATGAAAGCTGCCGCGATGGCAGCTTCATTACGTTAACCGGCAGGATAACATGGAATATTTGTATAATATATAAAAACAAATCTGGAGAAATGAAAGGCCAAAAACGATTTGAATGTAGGGTTGTTATGAAAAAACAATTTAAGAATAGACACCGTATGTTAGAGAGTTTTGGATATGAATTTGCTGTACACTGTCCTAATTGTAACCAAAAATCTAAGGTTATATCACCTGAAGCACCTTATTATACAGATGCGATAAAGAGGTTCATTTGTACGTCTTGTGGGCTGATGAAGGAAAAGATCCCAGGTAAAAACTGTTTTAACCAAAACGTTATTTCTTATGGAAATTCCTGGCGCGATGGTTTTATTAATATAGGCGGGAATTATGACTGGTATTTTGGTTACCCTCTGTACTTACAAGCACCTTGTTGTGGACATACTCTTTGGGCGTATAATATTGAACATTTATGTTATCTAGAAGAGTACGTAGAAGCGGAATTAAGAGGACCATCTCCTTACTATTTAAGTGTAGAAAGCAGGCTTCCAATTTGGATGAAAATAGCTAAAAATCGTAATGCTGTCTTAAAAGCTATAAACAAAATAAAACAGATAGCGGAATTAAGTTAAACTTCCTCGAATTTCATTCTGCAGCTTTGTTGATGAACGGGATATAAGGGATTTAGTTAAACTATCGTGACATATAGTTTAATGATCCAGAGCAGTTTGCCGCCGTGGCAGCTGCTCTTTATATCGTTGAGTTAGTGGGCAGTTATATGCAACTTCTGGTGACTGGAAGCGTATTTCACTTTTAGTTCAGCGAGGGGGATGGTTGTTATAAAAAAGGTTGGTTATTCAATCATTTTGTTAATTGCAGTGCTAATTATATTTGGGCTATATCGCTTTGAAGAACCTATCCTTACTGAACATGAGGCTACGTCTAAAGCAAGAATGTATCTTGAAACAGTAAACCGAAATTTAGATTTAACTTATAACACAAATATTGTTGAGATGAGTGTATTGAATAAAGATACGTTTTGGAATAAAGTCACTGGTAATAGAACTTGGTATATACATATCGACGGTGTAGCTATCAATCTAGAAGCAGATTCTGGCGAATTTATTGACATGGTATTCCCTTATGATGGTTTTAATCACCAAGGAAGAGCATCCTGACTGGTTTCATTAAACATTTATTGAATTAACGGGAAACGTTACTTCAAAATCTCCTTTAAGGTGGGATGATATGGAATGTGATATACAGATCTTGATGGATAACTATCAGCTCAAAGAGGGAACATTTCTCTATGGATCAGTTGAAGAAGCAACTTTCCATGAAGCATATTTTTGGAATTATTATAATGCACAGATTGAAATTAATAAGTAGATAATTAACAAATCGTTAGATAGAGAATTAACCAAAATTGTTCACTGGGTACATAAAAGAATTCATGATTTACTACAATATTAGTGAGTAGCGAGGTCATCGGCAAATGAGGATAGTTGTAACTGGCGGAGCGATAATAAGAGATAGCAAAGGTAGAATTTTATTACAGCAAAGATCCGATTACGGCGATTGGGGATTGCCGGGCGGAGGAATGAATCCAGGTGAGACTATTCAAGAGACAATGATCCGAGAGGTTATTGAGGAGACCGGATTATCTGTTAAGGATTGTGAATTTTACGCAGTATATAGCGGCCCTAGAATGGAGTACACCTATCCTGACGGGAACAAGGTAGTATTCGTTATGTTTCTTTTCAATGCTTGGACTAATTACAATGAGTATTTATCAGAAGATGGAGATACGATAATATTTCAGGATGATCAATTTGAATCATTGAAATTACAGTTCTGGAATATTAGCGACATCTCACTTGATCAAATAAATAGCGTCCAACAACCTGTCTTTGAAGATTTGCTAAATGGAAATACAAATATACTAAGATTTTAAACACTAAATCGATGAACTCCCTCGGTACGATTTAGTTTTCTCACGAATGCTCGCTTATTCGCAGGATTTCACCCTTGCCAGAATTGCAGAAAGATAGTAAGAGAACCCTTTTGGTAGACTAGGACATTATGAATGCGTAAGGAAATAGAGGGGGAGGTCGAAACCCCATATCCTTCCAAATACTGCACGCATTCTCCACACCGCCCCTGGAGGTTTTCACTCCCATGTCTCAACGGGTCTTTGCCCTCTCATTCCTTCGTTACGCCTGTCCAAGGGGTGGAGGCCGGTCTTGCTAACGGTACGGGTCAGTGCCCTTTGGTTCAATGTATCCGGTACTCCGTGCTTTCTTTTGAAATCCCGCGAATAAGCCAAAATTCGTACAACGAAACGGTTAGATAATGATTAAGCAGCTAGCTGAGTGGGCATTGTTTTGTGGGGATTGTAATCTTCCCGGCTTCGGGCCATACCAACGAGAACTCGAGCTAATTTACCGCATAGTTTCATAAGAGATCTCATTTTTTTCATCTTTTTCACCTGTACATTGTGCGCATGTATGGCCTTGAATTCAGGGTTGTTTGCAACTAAACTCATGGTCATCATGAAGATGAAACGTCGAAGTCGAGATCGTCCACGCTTACTAATCTTCATCTGTCCGGTCCATTTGCCCGAGCTTGCTTCTGCCAGGTTGAGACCGGCATGACGCAACAGCGCATTGCCATGAACAAAGCCGCTTAAATCTCCCGCCTCACCAAGAATACCAGCTAATGAAATGGCACTAATCCCTTTGATTGCAAGCATGGATTTAGCAAACGGAATGCGATCCAACACAGCAATAATCTCCGCTTCTACCGTTTTAAGCTGCTGGCAAGCAAGGTCGTACTCATCGAGCAGCTGTTTCAAGTGAAGCTTGTACGCTTGCGTGGCTTGTTTAGAGCCAACAGAACGGCTAGCAAGGGCGATGAGAGTCCGAGCTTTTCGCTCACCAGAATGGCGTTTCATGAGTACTTTCCAACCTTCTATGATGTCGTGAGGCTGTAGTTTGCAGAGTTCATCAGGTGTAGGGAACAGACGAAGTGTAGCCAACGAACCGGTGCACATGAGGCACTTAAAGACCTGTCGCAGTTCGGGGAAAACAACATCTACCCAGCGATGAATCTGGTTTTTAGCACTTACGAGTCTCGTCACGACAGAGTCGCAATTTGATAGATAAACACGCAGCTCTTCAAAGGCCTCAGGTGTGTTACGGACGAAAGAGTAATAGCCGTTTTTGACCATGTCTGAAATGACAAGCGCATCTTTTTTGTCACTTTTAGAAGGGGTATTATCTCGGTTTTCCTTATTCTTTTTCACGAGATGAGGATTAACGAGAACGACTTCGAATTGACGCTCAGAGAGCCATCTCGAGACGTTAAGCCAGTAATGGCCGGTAGGTTCCATGCCCACGATTGCGGCGTTAAGATTATGTGCTGCTTGCAGCGAATGGATCCAACGAAGAAGATTCTGAAATCCTTCTTCATCGTTCGAGAAGGAAAGTGGGTTACCGAGGGCGATGCCTCGAAAGTTAACGGCACGAGCGACATGCATTTGCTGGGCGATGTCGATCCCGACGACAAGGTGTTGAGCGGTAATTTTTTCAATGAGTTGATTTTGTTTGTCCTGCGATTTAAACTTCATAGTAGAGCGTCCTCCTGGATGATGGGATTTTAAGGGCTATGACCCGTTGCGTACTCCCATCGTACCGAGGCGCTTTTCTTTTTGCAAAGCTCGTAATTAACGCTCTACAGGAATGCTAACGGGGGACGCTAGTTTAATAATACAGCGGCATTCTAGGACATTTGTGTCCAAGAATACCGCTATTTTTTTAAATTAAAAGGTTTAGGAGGAACTTATCACTGCGCCGTGCTTCACAACAATTGCAATTGCCTTCCTCCGGGGCACAAGCAAGGTCATGGCGCGGCGGAAGGGGCTAAACAAAGAAGATACGAAAAAACCTTTGCGGACAGATCTCTCGGAATCTCCGGTGGTAGCGTAACGAATACGACGAAGGCTAATTATCTTTATTCAATCCAAGCGTAACTTTATGATCGTAATGCCTTTTGCATTATACCCTTCGGACCATGCAAATCTGTCTTAAACCAAGCCTCAATGAGACAGATGTGTACGGAAAAACTCAGCGAGCTTCGAAACCGCAGTGGTTACGTACTCGTCTTTGTCGTAAGTATCAACATGGGTGGCGCCATCTAACCAAAACAGTTCTTTTGGCTCTTTTGCTTTCGCAATGGCATCGGTCGTCATCCACGATGTGACCGCTTGATTTCCTGCGATCATGAGGAGCGGACGAGGAGAGATCTGATCAATGAACCGGAACGCCTCAAAATAGGCGATTCGGTCTACACTATCCCATGTAAAGAACTTAGCCGAACGTTGATGCTGCGCGCGGTCAGTGCAGTAGTATTCCCATCCCTCGAAGGCGTGCAGGTCACCCATTGCGCGAGCTTGATCTTCGGTTTCAGGAAAGATCGGAAACACGCCGATTCCTTCTCCGCGGGCTTGCGATGTTCGAGCCTGCACCGCGGCATCGAGCATGCTCCTGAAAATGGCAGGGTCCTGCTTCCCGTCACTTCCTTTACGGAATTGAAGATGGATGTCGGCCGCGCTAACAGTGGCAACGGCCTTAATGCGATGGTCGGTAACCGTCGCCGGAATAACGTAACCTCCAGAGGCGCAAATGCCAAGTGCACCGATGCGCTCCGGGTCGACATCGTTGCGTATGCTAAGAAACGAGACGGCGGCTTTAAAATCTTCTACCCGATGATAAGGGTCCTCGAGCCCCCTTGGCTCGCCTCCACTTTCACCCTGATAGGCTGCATCAAAGGTAAGTGTGATGAGTCCTTTTTCGGCAAGGCGTTTCGCGTAGAGTCCAGCACTCTGTTCCTTTACCGCGGTGCCGGGATGTCCGATTACGATCGCAGGGCGAGGAACGTCAACCTCTCCTTTTGGGCTGTATAGATGGCCGGCGATTTTTATTCCCACACTCTCGAAAGTGACGTCCGTTTTCATATAATTTTGCATGTTTAATTCCTCCAATTTTATGTTTGATCTTTACAATAACTCCGTAGGCCCGGTGACTGACCTGCATCGTCAAATCTCTTCTTCATAAATCAACAGTAGTTCATTAATGAATATTGATTCATT
Source organism: Paenibacillus glycanilyticus NBRC 16618 (assembly GCF_004000805.1). GTDB lineage: Bacteria > Bacillota > Bacilli > Paenibacillales > Paenibacillaceae > Pristimantibacillus > Pristimantibacillus glycanilyticus. Next base: position 30,600 of record NZ_BILY01000032.1, on the reverse strand, counting down.
TCTGAACATGTATATAATTATATTCGGATACAGAAGACCGACAATTGTTAGATCAGCGCAATTTGTTTATTAGTGAACACAGGTTGAAATATTGTTTATTAATTCTTGAAAGCTGGTGAATCTTATGTCTAAAACGGATCGAAGAATAGGTAAAACGCAGGAAGCAATCAAGGACGCGGTTATAGATTTGATGTCTGAAAAGAATTTCGACGACATTACGATTCGAGACATATCCGACCGGGCGAATGTGAGTAGAGGGACCATCTACCTCCATTACTTAGACAAATATGATTTACTCGATAAGCTTGTTGAGTCGCATATCAATGAACTCCGGGAAATTTGCATAATGGGAGCAGATCTAGACTATTTTAGCGGTTCACCTCTATGGACCGAATATTTCGAACAGAATTATTCTTTCTTCTCGTTAATGCTAGCGAGTAAAGGTGCTCCTTATTTTCGCACCCGATTCCTTGACTTTCTTATTGAACAATTTAAGCAAGAGGTAGACGTCACCAAGGGGAAGAACAAGGGATTAACAAATGAGGTAATAGTGAGGTTTGTAGCATCCGCATTCGTAGGGGTAGTGGAGTGGTGGTTTATTAATGACAAGCCGATCCCGCATCATGTCTTAGCTGAACAACTCGGATTATTGTTTGAGAGGAATTTGTAAGGGATCATACGATCAGGTGGTTTAATGAAGTGCGTTTTTCAATTCTATTAAAAGTGCTTATCTGCTAGTGATACCGCAAAAACAATGAAAATTAATACATCAGCTATGAGAGTAATAAAGACCAGCGCGATAAAGAAAAAATTGAACACTCAGTTAAAAAAGCAAGTTATGGTGAAACACACCACTTCGGTTCCCTAAGATTTTTCAATACAAATCTCGCTGGTGTCAACGATCACTATGAAGTAGTTGTGATCCTTTCAGCTACTTCAAATGTTATTGTTAACCATTTCGGAGTAGCTGGAGATGTACCGCAAGATGGTAACATCGTTCTGGATCGTGACCTTATTTCATTTACGCTATAACATGTTATAAAAAAGCGCCCATAATTGGGTGCTTTTTTATTGCACTGTATTATCTATTTGTCTTTGTAATGCCTATAAATGCATATATACGTTTATGGATATATCAGCATAGGACCATACCGTTCTTCTCAATTGTTGAACGGGCAGCTTAACGTGGAAGATGCTTGCGATTCATCCATTAGTCCATAACGATTTCTACCGTAAGGTTAACCCGTTAGCAATCACCCATTAAACTAGGGTTATAGTGACGGCAATCATACCAGAAACCTGCGTGGATATGTTAAACTAATGGGAACTAAACCATGAGGTGTTGAATTTGAAAACAATTATTGTGATTGGTGGCGGCATTACTGGGCTGTCGGCCATGCATGAATTTCGCAAATGGAGGAAGGCAACCGGAGCTGCGGTCAGGCTTTTATTAATTGAAGCGTCTGCACAGTTAGGCGGTAAAATTCAAACTGTCAGGCATCAACAATTCGTGATGGAGACCGGGGCGGATTCTATTGTAGCGCGAAAAATAGACGACATGAGCGTGATTGAAGAACTGGGCTTGAAGGATGACGTGGTCTATAACGCGACTGGGCGCTCCTTCATATACGCTGGTGGACATCTGAAGCCGATTCCGGACGACGCGGTGTTCGGTATTCCGGCAAGCATCGAGTCTCTCGCCAAGAGTACGCTCGTCTCGGCAGAAGGCAAAGTTGCGGCGCTAAAAGATTTTTATACGAAAAATGAGACGTTTACGAAGGACGATTCTGTCGGCGCGTTTCTGGAGTATTTTCTCGGGAGCGAACTTGTCGAAAAGCAAATTGCTCCCGTCCTTTCCGGGGTCTATTCAGGGAATTTGAGCGAATTGACAATTGCCTCAACACTACCTTACTTGATCGACTACAAGGAGCAATACGGAAGTATTATTAAAGGGCTAGAGACAAACAAGCAGAAGTTTAGGATTGGTGAGAAGAAGTTTTTCTCGCTAAAAAACGGTCTGGGCTCACTAATTGACGCCTTTCAAGCTGGTCTGACCGAAGAATTGCTGTTAAACACTAAAGTCTGCAGAATTGATAAGGACAATGGCCGGTATCACGTGCACTTAGACAATCAGGACATGATCGAAGCGGATTATGTTGTACTAAGCATTCCGCATACCGCAGCAGAACCGATTCTTGACGATTCGAGCCTTACGGAGCAATTCTCGGGATTGAAAAGCAGCTCGCTCATCAGCGTATATGTCGGCTTTGACGTGCCCGATTCAGTGCTCCCCGCCGATGGAACGGGATTTATTACCGCGACGACCGATGAATTGTTCTGCAACGCTTGCACGTGGACAAGTCGCAAATGGGAGCATACGTCTAAATCTGGAAATTTGCTCGTCCGGTTATTTTATAAAAGCAGCCATCCCTCGTACGCCTCAATAAAAGATCTGGATCACGATGGACTGCTAAAGGTGGCGCTTAGCGATATTGAGAAGGGGCTTGGAATTACCGCCGAACCTGTCGTTAACGAGATCACCGACTGGTCCGGGCAAATGCCAATTTATTCGATTACCCATCCGCGAAGCGTCCATGCACTTGAAAGCATCATGGCAGATGTATTCCCAGGCATTATCCTTGCTGGATGCTCTTATTATGGCGCGGGGATCTCGGACTGCATGAAGAACGGGGCCGATTCGGCAAGAAAAATCATTGATTTGTTGAAGGAAAGCTATTCCCCAACCAATAAGTAAGGGCATCAGATAATAGTTGATCAAGCTAACTGGGAACATTAGTTCAATCATAAAAGCTGCAGCAGATCGGAGAATCAGCTGCAGCTTTATTACGTTAACCGACTGGCTAAACAACAATAGTCTAGTATCTTTTCTGGTATTAGCTTATTATTAGAAAAATTAATTTGAGGAGAGATGCAGATGTCGGACATACAGGCAGTTGTATTAGACCTGGACGGAGCACTGCTCGGCAGCGACAAATCCATATCGCCTAGAAATTACGAGGCTGTTAAACGGTGTTATGATTCTGGAATCCATATTATCGTTGCCACGGCACGACCGCCTAGAGCGGCCAATCAATTGGAGATTAGCCATCAGATTAACCATTTCATCAAGTTACATGCAGCTCAATCGATAATTAATTACGAGGTCAATGACTCATGCTATACATGTACACCAATTTCTGACTCAGAACTTCGTCATTTCGGTATCCGTTCAAGTGATCCTAAACCTTTGGTTGTTGATAAGGATTTTTTAAGTTCACTTTCCCCAACAAAAATATTGGTTCATGGTTACAGTGCATGGATAGATATTATCGAGCAATTCGGCGACCATGTGAATGTAATCGCAACCGACGGAGGTGTATTGGTTCAAATCATGCACAAATCAGCCTCAAAGGAAGATGCCGTGCAATGGGTGCTTAATGAAATTGGGGTGAGGGCAGAAAATATAATGGTATTCGGGGATGACTTTAACGATTTAGGTTTATTCCATAACTGTGGATTTCCGATTGCTATGGAAAACGCAATAATGGAGTTAAAAAATTGTGCAAAACACATTACTGAATCAAATGATAATGATGGTGTTGCTGTTGCTCTCGAGAAATTGGTGCTGTGACAAGCTAATAATGACTCGACTAACGGAAAGTTTTAGTTGATGATTCAAAGAGAATGATTTGAACAGAGAGTTGGCACGCTGGAGGATCATATAAATATTTGGTCACCAAGGTTGCCGTATGACAAAGGAGAACGAAGCAATGAAAAAGTTCATACTCTTCGATCATGATGGTGTTCTGGTTGATACGGAATTCTGGTATTACAAAGCGGGAGCACGCGCTCTAGCTGATATAGGATTTACTTTGGATAAAGATCAATACCTTCGCGATATGACTCAGTCATTGGGCACTTGGTCCCAAGCTAGGGCGGCAGGTATTGATGAACAGATCATCAGTAACCAGCGTGAGGTTCGCAACCTCTATTATCAGGAATATCTAAGAACTGAAGCTATAGAGATTGAAGGTGTAGCTGAAACTCTGGCTGAGCTGTCAAAGTACGTTCGCATGGCGATCGTGACAACCTCAAAACGTGCGGATTTTCAACTTATTCATGAAAATCGTCAGATTACACAATTCATGGAATTCGTCCTTGTTCGCGAAGACTACGAGCGCACCAAGCCTCACCCGGAGCCTTACTTGACCGGACTAAAGCGTTTCGGAGCTACCAAAGAAGAGACTCTGGTTGTAGAGGATTCAAATAGAGGGTTGAACTCAGCCGTGGCAGCTGGTATCGACTGTGCTATTGTACATAACGACTTCACAAAAACACATGACTTCACAAAAGCCAGTTATCGAATCAGAACTCTGATTGAACTAAAGGATATCATCTTGAGTTGACAATAACACAAGGGGCGTTTTGTTGAAGTAAAGGTAAACTAGTCTGGAGAAAATTAGCACTTCCCGTTATAACTATGCGAGGTCAATATGTTTGGCCGACATCACATCGAACAGAGCCGCCTACTTTTAAGTAGGCGGCCCTTTTTGTTTCGAATGCGACCTTGTTCATCACTTGTGGAATAGCGGCTCGATGAACACGTGAAAGAGTTTGTTTTTAATCTCTTCCGGTGAATATCCGCGATGCTGCCTTTGGAAGATATAAACGTCTGGGCGTAGTGTTGCCATAATGGCATCCGCCATAAAAACAGCATCAGGAACGAGGTTTTCATTATTTGTTGCGATTTCGTTCAATAATTGGACGATAACGGAATGGATGGACTCGTAATGCTCCGAATAAAAAGGGACGTTTTGCTGCTCATCGCCGCCACTGTTCGCCTGTATGGCCGCCAGAACGGGAGAATGCGTCTCAAGAGATTCCAAATGATACTGAAGCACGGTTTCCAAACGATCTTTAATCGGGCTGGAAGCATGATCGCCTAAAAAAGATTGGATTCGATCATAGTTCTGGATGCAGCTCTCACCGATGAGATCCCAGCACAATTCCCCTTTGTTCGTATAGCTTCGGTAAATCGTGCCTTGGCCGACCCCGGCTTCCCGCGCGATCTGACGCATGCTGACATGTTCGACCCCATATTCCGCGAACAAAGCAGCAGCTTTTTCTAAAATGATTTGTCTACGTTCTTCCGCATCTTTGCGAAGGTTTCGTTCCAACATTAGCTTTTCCCCCATTTCCAAATGATTATCCAGTTGACAACCGGACCGCGGTCCGGTTATATTGTTTAGCAAGCGGACTGCGGTCCACTTAGACGCTCGAATAACTCTTATTAGAACATATCTTATCCATCTTGTATAGGCGGGTCAATATTGTAGGGAGTTGTGTCCGAGGTCCGCGATCGCCAATTAGATTAGAGGAGGAAATAAAATGTCGAATCAACAACAGCAAGTCAATCATAAAAAAATCGGTGTAGGTATTATCGGTGCAAGTCCGTCCAACCCAGGGTGGGCTGTCGCGGCGCACATTCCGGCGGTTCAAGCTTTGCCGGATTTTCAACTGGCTGCGGTGAGCACAAGCAATCCCGAATCCGCGGTTGCGGCATCCGAGGCGTTTAACGTTCCGGGCTTCGATAATTACCAGGACCTGATCAATCATCCTGAAGTCGACCTTGTCGTGATCGCAATTAACGTGCAATACCATTACGATATCGCTCGCGCCGCGATCGAAGCGGGTAAAATGGTGTACAGCGAATGGCCGCTCGCTATGTCCGCGGAACAAGCGCAAGACTTGGCGGACCGTGCCAAGGAAGCGGGCGTTCGGACGTTTATCGGACTGCAGGCGCGATATTCACCGGCGATTCAACATGCCCGCGATTTAATCCATCAAGGCTATATCGGCAACGTGCTCGCGACTACGCTATCCGGAACGGCTTTGATCTGGGGACCCGTCACGATCCGGAAATTCGCGTATACGTACGATGTGAACTCCGGCGCGACCATGTTGGCATCCGCAGGACTTCACGCCATCGATGGGCTGAATTACGTGCTCGGTGATTACGATAACGTGTCCGCGAAGCTGGAGGTTCGTCACCCCGAAGCTCAAATAGCTGACGATGGAACGACAATAAAAGTGACGGCTCCGGATCACATGGCCGTAATCGGCACGCTTGAGAGCGGCGTATTGGCCACGACCTTATACCGCAGTGGAACATCGCGGGACTTCGATTTGCGTTGGGAGATCATCGGCACGGAAGGCGAGCTTGTCATCACTGCGGATACCAACGGAAATATGCAAAATACCGAACTGAAATTGAGAGGCGGTAAAGGGGAAGACCGGACACTCAGCGAGATTGTCATTCCTAGCCAATATACCGAAGATATTACGGAGATTCCCGATGGACCGGCAAGGGCGAGCAATATCGGAAAATTTTATGCCAGCCTGGCTAAAGATCTTCGCGATGGCACGAATGAAACGCCGGATTTCGCACATGCCGTCAAACGCCATAAGTTGTATGACACGATCATGAGGGCCTCCCGTACCGGAGTCACGCAACAAGTCAACAACACGAACACGCACTAAACTATAACGTTTATGATGCGACCGGAGAGGATGGGCGGTGGAATGATCTTCGTTCCTCCTCATCCGGCATGCATCCAGAAAGCAGGAGGAAAACATGAAGGTAGAGATCTGGACGGATATTGTATGCCCGTACTGTTATATCGGGAAGCGGAAGTTCGAAGAAGGGTTAGAGAAGTTCGAGCATCGCGATTCGGTGGAGATCGTGTACCGAAGCTTTGAACTTGATCCTCACATGGCAATTAACGCAAACGATGATATTTATGGATTATCAGCCCAAAAATTCGGTTCGACGAGAGCTCATATGAAAGCCGTCCATGACGATATAACAAAGCGGGCCGAGCTAGAAGGCCTCACATTCCATTATGATACTGCGATACACACAAACACGTTTGACGCGCACCGCCTGCTTCATTATTCGGTGCAATTCGGAAAAACGAACGAATTATTGGAACGGTTGTACAAAGCTTATTTTACTGATTCCTTGCATATCGGGGACGTAAATACGCTTGTGACGATTGCGCGGGAAGTGGGATTGGACGTCGCGGAGACGGCGGCAATGTTAGAAAGCGAGCAATACGCCGCAGAAGTTCGAGCAGACGAGCTTAAAGCACAAAAGTTAGGCGTTCGAGGCGTCCCTTATTTCTTAATCAACGGAAAATACGCCATCTCCGGAGCGCAGACGAAGGATGTATTCACCGAGGCTCTACAGCAAGCTTGGGAGGAAGAGCATCCCATTCAAATTCATTCCGTCATAGGCGACCAGGAAGCGCCGTCCTGCTTAGACGGATCATGCAAGGTGCAAAACTAAGTCCTGAGAATACTACAAGATGGGGGTTAATTACGTGAGCGACAGAATTTCCAAAGCGAATATGTTGTTATTGATATTAGTTTGTTTCTCGCAATTTTTAGAAGTCATGAATTCTTCCACAGTGACCGTGGCTATTCCGTCGATTCAATCGGCGCTTCATATGGATGCGAATCATTTACAGTGGATCGTCACTTCTTATGTCCTTACCTTTGCTTGTTTTCTGCTTATCGGTGGACGCGCAAGCGATTTGATCGGGAGGAAACGCGTGTTGACGCTGGGATTAGCGATTTTTGCGGCGGCTTCTCTTGCCGGCGGCTTCGCAATGAATCCGGTATGGCTCATCGCAAGCAGGGCGATACAAGGGATTGGCGCGGCGCTGTCCATTCCCGCGGCCATGTCGCTCATTAGCACGTCGATTCCCGAAGGCGCGCAACGGAATAAAGCTTTTGCCATCTTTGGTGCGTTGGGCTCGGGCGGTTTCGCGGCGGGATCGATCGTCGGGGGACTGCTGACGGACTCGGTCGGCTGGCGATCGTTGTTTTTCTTAAACGTTCCGCTCGGAATCGCCATCATTATAGGATTAACGTTTGTTAAAGAAGCTCCAGCGGAGAAGAAGGAGAAACTATCCATCGATTTGCCCGGCGCGATTGCCGTGCTGCTAGGCATTTTTGTTCTTGTGTACGGGTTGTCCATGCCCGATGTTGACGGCAGCTGGTCGACTGCCAAAATCGGCACCTTGATCGTCGGAGCACTTATTCTGACCGGGTTCGTCTTTATTGAAAAACATGCCCAAAACCCGCTGATGCCGCTTCGCTTGTTCCGTATCGGTTCGCTCGTATCATCGAATATTATCGGATTTTTGATGTACTCCTTCATGACCGCATTTATTTATTTCTCGACATTGTATTTTCATGCGCTTGGTTATTCTTCGCTAGTAACGGGCTTGGCTTTTCTGCCGCTCGGCTTGTCGTCCGTCCTAGCTACCCAAATCACGCCTTTCTTCATGCGTATATTCGGAGCGAAAATGCTGTTGATCGTTTCGCAGCTTGTTAATGCACTCGGCTTATTCTGGTTAAGCACGATGTCAATGGACAGCGTCTATGCCGCGTTTATTATACCGGTCTTCATTCTATTGGGTCTGTCGACGGCAGCAGGATTTACGGCAATCATCGTGGGTTCCGTGAGGGATGTGAAACCTGAAGAACACGGCGTTGCAGGCGGCATCGTAAATACGTTCCTGCAATTAGGTGGCAGTCTCGGCTTATCCATTCTGGCTACGGTCGCCAGCTCGGTAACCGCTTCGGCAACCTCTCCAGCGTCCAACGAAGCCATGCTGTCGGGATTTCAAACCGCATTAGTCGTTGGCGGCTGCTTCGCATTATTCGCTTTGCTCCTGGCCTTACTCGGCTTGATTAGGAAAAAGGAAGCATTAAGGCATGCCTAAAAAAATCGTTAACGAGACCGAGGAGAATTCGATATGAATAAGAACGCGACAAAAAAAGAAGTGCTGGAAGCTTATCATTTCAGACATGCAACAAAAGTGTTTGATCCAACCAAAAAAATAACCGAAGAAGATTTTCAGTTTATCCTGGAAACAGGTAGGTTATCGCCGAGCTCCAATGGGCTTGAAGCGTGGAAATTTCTAATCATCCAAAATCCAGAGCTTAGGGAAGAACTTCGGCCGTACGCTTACGGCGCGTATAATCAATTGCTAACCGCAAGTCACATGGTCGTCATTCTTGCTCGTAAAGGACTTGTCCCGGAATCTCCTTATATTTATGAACAACTGACGAAAGTAAAAAAATTCCCGGCTGAAATGGTGCGAAACAATGTGGGAGCATGGCACGATTTTTTCGATTCCTTTCATCTCGATAACGAACAAGCGAGGACTGCTTGGGCTTCTAAGCAGACTTATATTGCGCTAGGGAATATGATGACTTCCGCTGCGATGATCGGAATCGATTCTTGTCCGATCGAGGGCTTCATACCTGATAGAATCCATGAAATTCTGGAAGAGCGAGGATTGCTCGGAGAAGATGAGTACGAAGTAAGCGTTATGGTCGCTTTCGGTTATCGGGCAAAAGAACCGCGCGAGAAGACAAGAAGAACGATAGAGCAAGTGTCTGAATGGATTCTGTAACGTCAGCAAAGCTGAGTTGAATTTTCCAGGGATCAGACTGCTGTCGCAGCTGCTCCCTGTTTTTATTAAGCGAAGGGCAGATTAGTTTAATAACGTGATAGGGTGTTAGTATTTTATTATACAATCTAGAAAGGGAAATTCAGTTGATATAAGGAGAAAATGAATGATCGAATATCGTGACGTTGAAATTTTTTTGAAAATGGGTACTAATGTTAACAAGAATAAATGATTTAACTTGGGTACCACTTGATGCTGGACATCTGCAGCAAGGGAAGGAGACAACTTTTTGAAGGCTTTTCATTATAATTCGTATCGTTCATCCCGAGATAACCCGGATTTTTATTTATCTTATTGGGGGAAAGAAGACTGTTCTCCTAACCATGCATTCGGTCCTGGCATACGTGACCATTATAAGGTGCATTTTGTACACCGGGGAACCGGAACTGTGCAGGTTGGCGGTTCTACGTTTAAGTTGACTTCAGGCCAAGCTTTTCTGGCTTACCCCGGTAAAGTGATTTCCTATCAGGCTGATGCTGTCGATCCATGGAGTTATTCTTGGATCGGCTTTCGCGGCGAACAGGTGGGAGAGGTTCTGGAGCGAACCAAGCTGACATCAGAGGAGCCGGTGTTCCCTATGGATAAGCAGCTCATGCCCAATTTGTACGAACTGCTTTTGGAAGCGGCGAACCATCCCAGGAATCATGACTTGAGATTGACTTCGCTCCTGATTGAGTTTCTTACGGTGTTGATTGATTCGCAGCCTTCGTCGGCTGATGGCGGTGTTCAGCCTCGCAAGCAAGATACATACATCCATCGCAGCTTGGATTTCATCCATAGTCATTTCAGCGAGCCGATAACGGTTCAGCAGATGGCCGCCTCGCTTGGGTTGGATCGCAAGTACTTGTCATTCCTCTTTAAGGAGGCAATGGGACTGCCCCCGCAGCAATACTTGCTTAATTACCGGATGGATCGGGCGGGGGATCTGCTGCGTAAAGGTGAATATTCGATAGGCGAGGTTGCCCGTTCGGTAGGTTATCAGGATGCACTGCTGTTCTCCAAAATGTTTAAAAAGCTAAAAGGAGTCCCTCCAAAGCTGTATCGATAGTAGATAAATTCAGACATTATGCCATATTTACCTTCCATGCGGACATAGGCCGTCCCAATCAGGCGTACTATAATGAGCCTATACGTTAAGAGGAGGTTGTAAGAATGTTATATACGGCAAGACAAGAAAGATACGAATCGATGACATATAACCGCTGCGGAAAGAGCGGATTGAAGCTCTCTGCGATCTCGCTTGGACTATGGCACAATTTTGGCGGAATCGATAAGTATGAGAATGGCAGGGCGATGGTTAGAAGGGCATTTGATCTGGGCATTACGCATTTTGACCTGGCGAACAATTACGGGCCGCCGCCCGGATCCGCAGAAGAATCATTCGGCCGTATGTTGAAGGATGATTTGAGACCTTACCGGGACGAGTTGATCATCTCGACGAAAGCGGGATATTACATGTGGCCTGGACCTTATGGGGAATGGGGCTCCAAGAAAAGCCTCGTATCGAGCCTGGATCAGAGCTTGAAGCGGATGGGGGTTGATTATGTTGATATTTTCTATCATCACCGTCCTGATCCGGATACACCTCTAGAGGAAACGATGGCTGCGCTGGATATGATCGTCCGTCAAGGTAAGGCGCTGTATGTGGGGATCTCCAACTATCGACCGGAACAAACTCGAGAAGCGTCCCGCATCTTGAAGCAATTGGGCACTCCGTGCGTGATCCATCAGCCGAATTACTCCATGATGTCAAGGTGGATAGAGGATGGCCTGCAGGAAGTTCTCGATGAAGAGGGAATCGGATCGATCGTATTCTCGCCGCTTGAGAAAGGAATTCTAACCGACCGGTATTTGAATGGCATTACTTCTGACTCTCGTGCAGCGGGACCAAGCGTATTCTTACGTCCCGAGGATATTAGCGAGACGCGTCTTGCAAAAGTCAAAGAATTGAACAAATTAGCATTGGAAAGAGGCCAGAAACTGTCCCAGATGGCATTAGCCTGGGTTCTGCGCGGCGGCCGGGTCACTTCTGCGTTAATAGGCGCCAGCAAAGTAGAACAGATAGAAGATGCCGTTGGCGCACTCGCGAATGCATCGTTTTCTCAAGACGAGTTGGATCGGATCGAGTACATTTTAAAATAAGCGAAAAACTCTTAAGCAGCGATATTTAATAGGCTGCTTTTTTTATTGGGAATTTCTCGATAATTGCCGATAATAGTAACAAACATAGATTTGAAAAGGAGTATTATCCATATGAAAGCTATGGCTATACTAAGAGATTCTAGCTTTGAAAGCGCTGAAGAACAAAGACTTAGCATTACTTCTTTTGCTCAATCCGAGAATATTAAGGTTGCCTATTGGCATCAGATTTTTGAGGATAATTACGCAGGTATTTATGATAAACTTCCCAAATTAGACGCAGTAATTGTAACTAAGGTATCACGAATTTCAAAAGAGGTAAAAATGCTTGATGAATTTAAGAAGACGCTAAATAAAAATGGTGTTAAATTAATATCGATGTTTAGTTAAATTAGAGGAGAATTCCATAAAGCTATAGGTGAATTTTTAGCTTAATTAGGCGGCAACCGGTACATTACCGGTTGCTTTTTTTGCTTGCGAGAACGTTTTTCAGAAAAGCAAGACGGTAGCTATTCAACAGATCAGCTGCTGTCTTGCTTTAAGTACTGGGAGGAACAGCGCCAATAATTAGAGATCAAGTATAACGGTTAGCCGGAAACGGCAGGTCAAGATGCTCCCTCAAGGTAGCGCCGGTGTAATCCAACCGGAACAAGCCTCGCTTCTGCAAAATAGGCACGACTTGCTCGACGAAATCCTCTAATCCGTCAGGTAACGAAGGCGCCATCAGCATAAAGCCGTCAGCAGCGCGGTTTCGGAACCAATACTCTAAAGTGTCGGCAATCTTCTCCGGGGTACCAACCAGATGGTCGCTGCTGAACGATCCGGTGAGCAGGGAGTAAACCTCGCGAAGCGTCGGATTTATCCGGGAAATAATCGGCTGATGCTTCAAATAGTCGGTTTTGGTCATCGGGAGGCGATCCAGTCCGGCATCCTTGGCCCGGTCTTCTAGGGTAAAGCCGGTGAAATCGACGAAGCCTTGGAAATAATCGGATAGAAAACCGATACCGGTCTCTTCGGGAATGAGGGACTCTAGCCGGCTTCTCTTCTCTCTCGCTTCTTCTTCCGTTGAACCGATAATAGGAGAGATGCCTTGCAGAATATGAACTTGATCCGGGTTCCGTCCGGCGGCAGCCACTTTGTTCTTGAAGGTATCATAATACGACTTCGCATCATCGAAGTCGTACTTGATGGAGAAGATGACTTCGCCTACCCGGGAAGAGAGCTCTTGCCCGGAATCGGAGACACCGGCTTGAACGAGTACGGGGCGTCCTTGGGGGGAACGGCCGATATTCAGAGGACCTTCTACCGAGAAGAACTCTCCCTTGTGCTGGAGCCGATGAAGCTTGTTGCGATCAAAGAAAACTCCGCCCTCCTTGTCGTGAATAAAAGCATTATCCTCCCAGCTATCCCACAGACCCAGCACCACGTCCAGGAACTCACTGGCCCTTCGATAGCGGAATCCATGCTCAAGATGATCCTCGGCACCGAAATTTCTCGCAGTGTTCCCTGATAAATCGCGGGTCGTGACGATATTCCAGCCAGCCCGGCCCTTGCTAATATGATCGACGGACATCAACAGGCGAGCGAGGTTGAACGGCTCGATGTAGGAGGTAGATGCTGTGGCGACAATGCCGATTTGCTCCGTACTGGCCGCCAAAGCGGCGATAAGGGTAATCGGCTCGTAACGGTTAAGAATGTTGGGATGAGAGACTTCGTTGATCGCTAGGCTGTCTGCAAGAAATGCGATATCGAATTTCCCTTTTTCGGCAGTTCTTACAAGCTTCTTGTAGTAATCGATGTCAATGCTGGCACCGGCGTGTGCTTGCGGTAGTCTCCATGAGGCGACATGCATTCCGGTGCCGACCAGATAAGCCGACAGTTTCATTTGGCGTGTTGCACTACTCATGATATGCCCCCTAAACATAAGTATTTTCATGTGAATAGTATAATTAAAGGTTTCCTTTTTGGGAAGATATTGACACCTCGTGGAAAATGAATTAAATTAGTTAAAGCATATCGGAATAATAAGAATTTAATAGGGGATCATTAAGTTGACCAGATGTCTGGAAACTAAGTACTCGTCCTTCAAATGAAGGGGGAAGGGCTTAGTTTTTTTTATTTGTATGAGGAGGTGACGATTTGATTCTCGTGGAGCAACTGAGCAAAACCTATCTGACGACAAAAGGAAGTGTCTCAGCGCTGGACCGCATCGATTTACAGATAGCCACTGGGGAAATCTTCGGGGTTATCGGGGTTAGCGGAGCCGGTAAATCCACGCTGATCCGGTGTATGAACCGACTGGAGGAACCGGATTCGGGGCGTATCTGGATCGGAGGCGACGATATTACGCAATTGAATGGTCGTAAACTACGCAAGGCACGGCAGAAGATCGGCATGATTTTTCAACATTTTAATCTGCTGGACGGTAAAACCGTGTATCAGAATGTTGCGTTTCCGCTCGTGGTCGCAGGTCATCCGAGAGAACGAATTCGGCAGCGTGTCCGGGAGATTCTTGACTTGGTTAAGCTGTCCGACAAGGAAGGGACATACCCTGCACAACTTAGCGGGGGGCAGAAGCAGAGGGTTGGCATAGCCCGCGCGCTCGCGAATGATCCGGATGTACTTCTAAGCGATGAAGCGACTTCGGCTCTCGATCCGGAGACGACCTATTCCATTCTGGAACTGCTAAAGGATATTAACCGCCAGTTGAAGCTGACGATCGTGCTCATTACTCACGAGTTGGAAGTCCTCCAGCATATATGCGATAGCATGGCCGTTATCGAGAATGGGAGAATCGTGGAGACCGGTCCGGTCGCCAAATTGTTCCTGAATCCGGAGAGCGATACCGCACGGAAATTCGTAGGCGTTCTGGAGCAGTATCGTAATAGAAGAGGCCTGATTGAAGGATTGGGGGAGGGAATTTGAAAAACGATTTATTCGAGCTCCTGTGGAAAGCTCTACGAGAGACTCTCTATATGGTGGCCTGGTCATCCTTCTTCGCTCTTCTATTGGGAATGGCCCTTGGTATTCTGCTTGTCGTAACAGATAAAGGACATGTCTTACAGTCCGTGCATGTCAACAAGGTGATAAGCTTCCTCATCAACGGCATCCGGTCGATTCCGTTTATTATCCTGATCGTGCTGTTGCTTCCCCTAGCGCGCCTAATCGTAGGAACGTCGCTTGGTCCAACCGCGGCTATCGTTGCGTTATCGATCGGTGCTGCTCCTTTCCTGGGACGAATTGTGGAAAATTCGTTGAAGGAAGTGGGCGCGGGGAAGATTGAAGCGGCGATCGCAGTCGGTGCTTCGCCCGTTACGATCATCTTCCGGGTTCTCATACCCGAAGCGCTGCCTGCGCTTGTGCGAGGCGTAACGATTGCCATCATCGGAATCACCGAATTAACGGCGGTTGCCGGAGCTATTGGAGCTGGCGGACTAGGAAGTCTAGCGATTCGCTTCGGCTACCAACGATTCAGGGAGGATATTATGTTCGCAACCGTTTTGGTTATCATACTCCTGATTCAAGCCATTCAGTTGACCGGCGATGGGATAGCGAAGTCCATTCACAACAGGCGTTATAAGCTTGAATAATCCTGGTTTGCCAGGGAAGAGCGACTTGATAGTTTAATACTATTACAAATATAAAAATGGAAAGTAGGAGAGAGAAAATGTCTAAGAAAAGAATGGCCGTCCTTGTTGCCTTCCTGTTTGTTGTGAGTCTGATTGCCGCTGCTTGCGGTTCGAATAACAACGGGTCCTCCGGCAATAGTTCTCCGCAAGCCTCCGCTAATCAGAATCCGAGCGACAGTCCGTCTTCGTCCGCCTCCGAGCCGGTTAAAGAAGTCACGTTAAAAGTGGGAGCGGCAGCCGTGCCTCATGCCGAAATTTTAGAATTCATCAAGCCTAAGCTTAAAGAGGAAGGCGTTAATCTGGAGATCGAAGTACTCGACGATGAAGGGCAGTTGAATCCGGCCTTGCAGGAGAAGCAGATCGACGCCAACTACTTCCAACACGTTCCTTATCTGGATTCCGTCAAAGACGAGAAGGGCTACGACTTCGTCGTAACGACGAAAGTGCACGTGGAGCCGATCGGCTTCTACTCGAGCAAGCTCAAATCCAAGGACGAAATCAAAGAGGGAGCAACAATCGGCATTCCTAACAATCCGTCCAATGAATATCGTGCTCTCGTTCTCCTGCAGCAGCAGGGTCTGATCAAGCTCAAAGACGGACTGACGACTTACGAGGCAACACCGAAGGATATCATCGACAATCCGAAAAAACTCAAGTTCGTAGAAGCGGATTCCGCTACATTGCCAAGATCTCTGCCGGATCTGGACGGAGCGATTATTAATACAAACTTGGTTTTGGAGGCCAAGATCGATCCGCAGAGCGCATTGTTCAGGGAAGATGCAAATTCTCCGTACGCGAATGTCATCGTTGTAAGAAGCGGTGACGAAAACCGGGATGAGATTAAGAAGTTAAACGCCGCGTTAACAACACCGGAAGTGAAGAAGTTTATTGAAGACAAATACGGAGTAGCGGTTGTTCCTGCGTTCTAAGCAAATAATAGTAATATTGTAGGAATAAAGATGACTGTCGAGACTTTTCTCGACAGTCTGTAACGCAACCTGATAAGGGCTGCGTTTTTTTGTGTCTGTTTCAAGTAGGGTACGGCGTTTGAATCCAAGAAGGATAGGTGAGCTTCTTTGTGATCAATTATAGAAATGTAAAATGAGCGTATTGATCTTTTATATTAGACGTGGCTGTTTGAGTTGTTCTATATTATTTAAAACCAACTATTTTTAGGTGATTTATCTGTTTAAGTTTGCTTTCAGTACATGGGCCGGACTTCAAAGTGGATCGTTATATAGGAAAGGGGATAGTAGAAGCATGGGAACCTTAAATGAATACTTGAAACAGAAAAGGGAAGCACTTCTAACGCGTAGAGTTCAAGCCGAGAAACAGCCGGATCAAGTTAATTCTATCAGTGCTAAGGTAAGAGCGTCAGGAAGAAGCGGTGTTCGGGAAATCCGAATTCGGGACTTCCAAGTCATAAGCGACAGTCCGCCGGATTTCGCGGGCTATAATCTTGGTCCCTCTTCTCCTGAGCTTCAGCTTGGGGTGCTCGGAAGCTGCCTGACGCACATTGCATTAATCCAAGCTGCTGAAAGACAAGTCTCTCTTCACTCGCTTGAAGTTGAAGTAACAGGGGAGATGCACCCGCTAGCGGGTCGTCCGGGCTACGAGCATATCCCGATTTACCCTCATAACATTCACTACAAATTGATAATAGGATCCGAAGAGTCAGAGGAAACATTGCAGGCGCTCCATCAAGCGATCGAACAGGTTTGTCCGATCTTCAACCTGCTTCGCAACCCTCAGCAAATTGAAGGGCAATTGGAAATCAGTCGTCTAAGCTCAGCAACAGTGTTGTAGAGTCCATTTCCAGGGAAAAATGGGGGATAACCATGTCTCAAAGGCAATTAAAGCTAGGGGCGGAATTAAACGGAGTGGGCAACAGTATCGCCTTTTGGCGTCATCCGGAGATTCCAATAAATGCTAGCGTTAGTATTGATTTTTATAAAAAGCAGGCACTTAAGGCGGAAGAAGGTAAATTTGATTTTTTATTTATCGCAGACGGGTTGTTTATTAATGAGAAATCCAATCCTCATTTTTTAAACCGATTTGAGCCGCTGACCCTTTTATCCAATTTGGCTGGGGCAACATCAAACATAGGACTTGTCGCGACGGTTTCCACTTCTTATAGCGAACCGTTTACGGTTGCCCGGCAATTCGCATCGATAGATCAATTGAGCGGTGGAAGAGCGGGGTGGAACGTAGTCACTTCGTCATTGGAAGGCTCGGCACTCAATTTCGGAAAGGGGGAACACCCGAATCACGGCTTGCGCTACGAAATAGCTGAAGAGCATTTAGGGGTTGTCAAAGGCTTGTGGGATTCGTGGGAAGATGATGCTTTTATCGGGGACAAAGTGAACGGCGTTTTCTTCGAGCCGTCTAAGCTGCATACACTAAACCACAAAGGCCCTCATTTTTCAGTACGGGGTCCATTAAATGTAGCGCGATCCAAGCAGGGATATCCCATTGTATTTCAAGCTGGGGCTTCGGAGTCAGGAAGAGATCTAGCTGCTAAGTCGGCAGATGCTGTTTATACGCCGTATGGAACATTTGAAGAAGCGAGAGCTTACTACCGGGACGTAAAAGCAAGAGCTGAGACGTATGGACGGAAAGCGGATGAGATCTTGATTTTCCCGGGTATAAGTCCGATTGTCGGCAGAACAGAAGAAGAGGCAGAACGAAAGTATCAGGAGATTGTCGAATTGGTTGAAATTAAACAAGCCTTGAATTATTTGGGACGCTTTTTCGATCATTTCGATTTCTCTATTTTTCCATTGGATGAGCCTTTCCCTGATATCGGCGATGTGGGCAGTAACAGCTTCCGCAGCACGACTGATATGATCAAGCGTGATGCAAGGGAGCAAAAGCTGACGCTTCGTCAAGTGGCGCTTCGGGTTTCTACGCCTCGTACCGCGTTTTTCGGCACGCCTGAGAAGGTGGCCGATCGGATACAAGAATGGTTTGAAGGTGGGGCGGCGGACGGTTTTAATATCTATACAGTCGTTCCGAATGGCTTGATCGATTTTGTTGATTTGGTCGTGCCAGTCCTGCAACAGCGAGGCTTGTTCCGTACAGAGTACGAAAGCGATACTCTTCGCGGAAACCTAGGACTCTCGGTTCCGCGTAATCATAATACACTTTCTCATACCATTTCATAGACCTGCAACGATATATGAATTCGTTAAGTTAATAAGATGAGTAAGCATCGTCAGCCACTCAATAAAAGATTCGGGCATCCCATGATGAGAAGACGAGCGAAACGAGGTCCGAATCCCTCTTGACTCCACCATAATAAAAACAAAGAAAAACCTTTGTGTATCAAGGGTTTTTCTTTGTTTTTATCAAGCTGCTTAATTGGCTTTAGTTCAACAAAGTGGAAACGACCGGAAATGAAGCAACAAAAAAAAGACTGAGGAGATCAATGCTCTACTCGGTCTTTTCAGTTAATTTGTTGGTTGTTTCCGGCACCTCGTAGTATTCGGAATTGTTCCGGGGTCATCCCCTCTGACTTTCGGAACCGCTGAATGAAGTATGTACTGTTTGCAAAACCGACAAGCTCAGCAATATTCTTTATGGTCATGCTCGTCGATACCAGTAGGTTTTTGGATTGGAGAATACGGCATTCCGTTAAATACTCAATCGGAGTCTTCCCAATTAAGCTGTGGAACTGCCTGCTGAAATGCGAAGGACTGCAGCTAGCTTGCGATGACATCTGCTCGAGCGTGAGCGGCTCATGGCAGTGTGAGCGTATCCACTCCGCTGCCACAGTTAGCCTGTCCCGCATTCCAGGTTTAGGGTTGCCTTCAATAGTCTCAGCATGCTGCACGATTAAAGCGATCATTTCATAAGTAATGGCAGATAATCTAGCTGCTCCTTCCTGCATTGGAGGCATGCGGAAATCTAACAATTCTGACCACAACTGGTCAAGCCCTTCTACGCCTTCCCACGAGAAGAGCCAAGGCTCTCGATCCCCCCGTCCTTGCAGTAGTGTACCTAAACCGCGAGCCGTAAAATGAATCCACCTGATATCCCATGGCTCAAAACTGTCAGCGTAGTATTGCTGTGGCACACCTGGACCGTATAGAAAACCTGTACCACTGTTCAGCTCCACGGTTTTCTCTCCGATCCGAACATATCCCTTGCCAGCCCGAACGATATGCCAGTTGTATGTGGTGAGTCCATTAGGCCGGTTCTCGTAGTGCTCTGTCTCGTTTGCGTAGTGGCCAAATGATTCTGGGTAACAGAGAAAGCGTTCGAATCGTGGGTCAGGAACAAAGTGATTTATGCGCAATGATCTCACCTCAAATAGCATAATAGTGATATGTATAACAAAAAAGTGTGATTTAATGCTCTTTATATAAATAATATAATAAGCCTATTGAATGAATTGCAAGCAAAATAATGATATCAGAAATGGAGAATTATCAGATGAGAATGGGGATGGATTACTACCCGGAGCATTGGGATCGCTCCATGTGGGAGAAAGATGCGAAGCTCATGCAAGATACGGGCGTCAGCCTGATTCGTGTTGCTGAATTCGCTTGGTCTAGATTAGAGCCCACGGAAGGCTGTTATGACTTTACGTGGCTTGATGATGCAATCGATACATTTGCAAAACATGCTATCCAGGTTGTTATCGGAACCCCGACCTGTACACCTCCGAATTGGCTTGTCCATGAGTATCCAGATGTACTGCCGCGTGATGCACAGCTGCATCCGCACTATCCCGGAGTTCGGGGACACCGATGTTATAATAGCCTTTCAATGAGACACTACTCGACCTTAATCGTGGAAAAGCTTGCGCTTCACTATGCGGCTAACCCAGCTGTCGTAGGATGGCAGATTGATAATGAGTTCGGTCTGCATGAGTGCAACTGCGATCATTGCAATTCGCGGTTCCGGGATTGGTTGCAAAATAAGTATGGTTCTATCGAGGCAGTCAACTCAGAATGGGGGACTGTCGTTTGGAGCGGGGAATACAGCAATTGGTCACAAATCACTACCCCACTAGGAGGCACCAAGCATAAAAATCCATCGTATTTACTGGATTACAAACGTTTTGAAACCGATTCGGTAGTCGAGTTCCAACAACTGCAATTGAACATCTTGAAGAAGCATTGTCCGAATCATTTCGTTACACACAACATCTGGAGCTATCCGATGAGCCTAGATTACTACAAACTTTGTGAGAATCTGGACTTTGTCTCCCTTGATTATTATCCGAGCACGAGTCCGGAAAAGGATGTTTCAAGTGGATATAGTGGAGCATTGACCTTGGATTTGACGCGCGGAATCAAACGGCAGAATTTCTGGATCATGGAGACGATTAGCGGTCCCCCAGGCTGCTGGATGCCGATGTGGCGAACACCACATCCTGGATTTATACGAGCCTTTGCTTGGCAATGCATTGCACGTGGAGCGGATACGCTTGTGCATTTCCGGTGGCGGAGCGCTCCGTCGGGAGCAGAACAATTCTGGCACGGGCTGATTGACCATAGTAATGTACCCGGCAGGCGGTTTGAAGAGTACCGTGGACTCTGCCAAGAAGTACAGAAACTTGCTCCTCTCTTAGAAAGGACAAAAGTACAGAGCGAAGCGGTTATCCTTCATTCGCACGATCAATTTAACGCCTTTCAGATGCAGCCGCAAGTAGAAGGAATGGATTATTTCGATAATATAAAAACAATTCATCGCGCCTTCACTAAACTAGGCATTATGACAGATGTACTGAGCGAGAATGAAGACCTGAGCGGATATAAGCTCATTGTGGCTCCTTCGCTATTCTTGCTCGACCCAGATCTAGCGTCACGTTTGGAGGAATGCGTCAAGAATGGGGCGACGCTTGTATTGATGCCTCGAACAGGCGTGAAGAATCCAAATAACATATGTTGGATTCGACCTTTGCCCGGACCTCTTTCCGATGCTGCGGGGGTCACTGTAGCGGAGTACGATCCAATAGGCAGAGATGTTCATACTATTCGTTGGCAAGACAAGTCTTACTCCTGCAGTCAATGGTGCGACATCTTATCACCTCAAAGTGCGGAACCTGTAGCATGGTACGAAGATGATTTCTTCGCCGGACAGACCGCTGCAACCGTTCACGCTTTAGGTGAAGGCAAAGTGTACTACTTGGGAACGATTCCTGAGGAAGCTTTTTATGTAGATTTCTTTAAAAAGGCTGCAGACGAATCAGGCCTGCACTTATTCCCTGGATTACCTGAAGGTGTTCAAATCTCATTGCGTGCAAATGAGTCAACACGATATTTGTTCCTAATGAACCTTACGCGTAAGCCACAGACCGTACAGCTTGATGGGATATATAGAAGTATCTTCAACGATTGTGATATGGACCAAGTCTTAACAATGGAGCCTTATGCGATCGAAATCGTGGAGCTTCCACAGAAAAACGTATAGCTTTGTGTCAGCCATTCTATTTCTTCGTTCGGTAGACACGCTCCGGCCGGCCGACGACACCGTAGGACAGATCGGCATAGACGTTGCCTAGTCCGACAAGGTGCTCCAAATACCGCCTGCTCGTCGAGCGACTCGTGCCGATCAGCTTCGCAACCTGCTCAGCCGACAAGCCCTTGCTCTCGGAGGCGAGCGTTTGTACGACCTTCTCCAGCGTGAGCTTGTCAATTCCTTTGGGCAGCAGCATGGAATCTGCAGCAATCTCAACCTTGCTCGAACCGGCAAGCACGCGGTCGATATCGTTCTGGTTAACGGTATGCGAATGCGCTAAACGGTGCAGCTCTGTCTGAAAGGCAACATAGCGAAGGAGTGTTTCCCTGAGCCGGTTAAAGACGAGCGGTTTCATAATATAATCGAATGCACCGCCACGGATTGCTTCACGCACCGCTTCGCTTTCTCTTGCGGCGGTAATCATTATGACGTCCGTATCCCGATAATGCTGACGGATGTAGTGCAGCATGCTTAATCCGTTCGTATCGGGAAAGTATATGTCGAGCAGCACGAGCTGGGGATTTAACACTTCCAGTTGCGTCCGGGCTTGTGTGTCGTCGGTAGCAATGCCGACGACATGAAAACCTTCGATTTGTTCCACAAAGCGTCTGTTGATTTCAGCGATTTTGACATCGTCCTCCACAATCAGCACTTCTATAGTTGGCGCCTCCGTCATCATTTCGATTGCTCCTTCTGGCTTAAATCCGCATATTTTGGTATGGCTACCGTAAAAATCGTACCTCCCTGAGAGCTGCGGCTGAAGGTCAAGTAGCCGTTCAGTTTATGAAGGGCATGCTCAACTAGAGATAGCCCTATGCCTCGATGTTCACCTTGCTTGGTGGAGAAGCCCTTCTTGAATATAGCCTCGCTGAAATCCTCAGGTATGCCAACACCGTTATCCTCGCATTCAATAATTAAATCATCGCCTAGATCGGTCAGAAACAAGGAGGTAAGCTTGTTGTCCTCGTCCAGCTCTCTGCGGGCAAGCACTGCATCCATCGCATTATCAACCAGATTGCCGATAATAGTGACGAGCAGACTTCTGTCTATATGAGCCGGTATGTCGCGGAAGGAGCTTTCCTCGTCAAGACGGAAGGTGATCTTCAGCTCCTTGGCGTGATTGTATTTGCCAATGAGCAGCCCGGCGATTACCGGGTCGGGAACTTCGCGCATGATGAATTGGACGAGATTTTGATGAACGCTAGCTTCTCTTGAAATAAGCTCGATCGCTTCCTGATAAGACTCGAGCTGGATAAGTCCCGAGATCACATACAGCTTGTTGGAAAACTCATGGGTCTGGGCGCGAAGCGAATCCGCGAACCGCTTGACCTGTGATAGTTCCTCGGCAAGCCGGTACAGCTCGGATTTGCTGCGGAAGCTGGACACGGCGCCGCTCACCCGATTCTGAAAATCTTTGATCGGTACGCGGTTCACAATGACCTCTTCCTCGCCAATCAGCATCTCCCGATCGGATTGGGCAAGTCCGGAACGAACAACATCCATCAGACCTGTATTCGGAATGATCTCCTCCACCTGCTTGCCGATAATGCTCTCGTGCTCGGGTATGGCAAGAAGCTGGTGCGCATAGCGGTTGGCCAGTGTTATGCGTCCGGCTTGGTTAATCGCGATGATGCCTTCGCGGATCGATTCCAGAATCGCTTGTTTCTCCATATAAAGTTCGCCTATCTCCTTCGGTTCAAGGCCGTGGATGGACCGCCTTACGCTGCGGGCAATGAGGATGGAGCCAATCGTGCCTACCACAAGGACGACGAAGGAAACGAGCATCACTTCAATTTGATACGCATCGGTGATGGAATTGACATTGCCGGTTAAAAATCCGACGGAAACGATGCCGATAACGCGGCCGCTTTTATCAAAGATCGGAGCTTTGCCGCGCAGGGAAGGGCCCATTGAGCCGGTAGCCCTGGAAATAATGGGTTTTCCTTCAAGAACAGGACCGTTGTCCCCGCCGACCATGAGCCCGCCAATTCGTTCCGGAATCGGATGGGAGTACCGTACGCCTTCTCGATTCCCAACGACGATGTATTGCGCGCCGGTTTCGAGCCGAACCGATTCGGCCAGAGGCTGTATGACGAGCGCAGGGTTCTTGTCGTCGAAGGCGCTGCGGATTTCGGGCATGACTGCAAGCGTCTCCGCAACCTTGAGCGCCTGCTCCCCGATTTGCTTCTCCAGCAGGGTAGTAATGACAACGTAGAAAATGCCGCCCAAACTAATAATGACGAAAGCGAGCAGGGAACAGATGATAAGAATGAGCTTCGTTTGCAGCCGCATGCAGGACGCCTCCGATTTTTCCTCCTATTGTAGCATAACTTGTAACCGCTATCTTAAATGACGTCCGTGAACAAAATGAACAAAATGGCCACAATCGCTTTATTATCGTTTATGTCCTTAACATTCTCATTTGATAAATCGGATGTTATTCTGAAAGCGCTTCAAAGAAAGCGCATACAAAAAACAAATTTCATGCGGGAGGTCTTCATACATGAAAAAAATACTTATGAAATCCTGGAAAGCCGCTCCAATCGCCTTGCTCGCCCTCAGCCTTGCTGCATGCGGCAACGCATCGAGCCAATCGGGCTCCGGCTCCTCGAACTATCCGAGCAAATCGCTGACGCTCGTAGCGCCATCGGGCGCAGGCGGCGGCTGGGACATGACGGCGCGCGCTATTACGAAGGTGCTGACGGAAACAAAAGCGACCGATAAGGCCATCACCGTCGAGAACAAGCCGGGCGGCGGCGGCGCTGTATTCATGGCCGAGTATGCGACGAAAGACGTTAAGGACAACCATAAGCTGTTCGTCAGCTCTCCTCCGATTCTGATCAACCATTTGAAGAAGGAAGGGAACTCGCCTTACGGCTATAACGATACGACGCCGCTGGCGCAATTGACGAAGGATTACGGCGCCATCGCCGTTGCTGCGGATTCCAAATACAACGACCTGAAATCGCTTTTGGACGACATGAAGACAGATCCGTCGAAGTTTACGGTAGCTGGCGGGTCCGCACCAGGCTCGATGGATCATCTGGTCTCGATCCTGCCTGCATTCAAATACGGAATTGATCCGAAGAGCGTCAAATACGTTTCCTATGACGGCGGCGGCGAAGCGATTACCGCCCTGCTTGGCGGCAACGCTGATGTGCTGGGCACGGATGCGTCCTCGCTCGACCAATACTTAAAGGCCGGTAAGATTAAGGTTCTCGCGGTTGAGTCCCCGGAGCGGCTGACCGGCGGCAGTCTGGCGGATGTGCCAACGCTGAAGGAGCAGGGCATTGACGCAGAGTTTCTCATCTGGCGCGGCATCTTCGGTCCGAAGGAGATGAGTGCGGATGCTAAGGCTTTCTGGGATGCAAAGCTGAAAGCGATGGTTGAATCCGAGCAATGGAAATCCGAAATGACGGCCAACAACTGGCAGACCGATTACAAAAACGCGGAAGACTTCAAAGCATTCCTGGGACAGCAGGAAACGCAGCTTAACGAAATGCTGACGGCGCTGGGCATGCAAAAATAAAGAAATAAGACAGCATTAGGGGGGAGAATCTTCTTCCCTAATGCTTTATAGAGGAGAGTGACCAAGGTGAACTTTTCTTTTGACCGCTATGCAGGCATCGTTTTCTGTGCGATCGGAATCGCCTTTATGATCGGCAGCAGATCCATTACGGCAAGCTCTTACGGCAGCAATGTTGGGGCGAACATTTTCCCTATGTTTCTGGGCGGTTTTTTGTCCTTGATGAGTGTAAGACTCATCTACGAGACATTCCGCAAACAGCAGCACAAAAGCAAATCCAACCTTGACTACAAACGGTTCGGCATTATTTTCACCGCAGCCGTCTTATATGCCTTCTTCCTGGAGGACATTGGCTTCGTCATCTCGACGTTTCTGTTCCTATTGATCGGCTTTCAGACGATGGAAAGAGGCAAAGTGTGGAAATCAGTTCTCATTGCCGCTTGCTTCTCGTACGGCGTTTATTATCTTTTTGTCAACGTGCTGGACGGCTCTCTGCCAGGTTTCCCAGCTTGGCTTGGCATCTCCTAGGAGGCTACTCGATGAGCACAATTGATTATTTGGCGCATGGACTGGCTACGGCCATGCAGTGGCATAACGTTGTATTTGTCTTCCTGGGTGTGTTGATCGGCACCGTCGTTGGCGTGCTGCCCGGTATCGGCCCGATGAGCGGTGTTGCACTTCTTATCCCCATTACGGCTACCATGACCGGAGGGCTCGGACCCGAGGAAGCAGCCACCAGCTCGATCATATTGCTTGCAGGGGTTTATTACGGGGCGATGTATGGAGGCTCTACCACCTCAATCCTGCTAAATACGCCAGGCGAATCCTCATCGGTCGTCACTACGCTCGACGGTTATCAAATGGCGAAGCAGGGCAGGGCTGGCGCCGCGCTCGCGATTTCGGCAATCGGCTCGTTCGCTGCAGGCATTATTTCGCTCATCGGCCTCATTTTTCTTGCGCAGCCGCTGTCGGCTGTCGCAATCAAGTTCGGCCCTGCCGAATATTTCTCCCTGATGGTGCTCGGCTTGTTGGCGATCAGCGGCCTGGCGGGCAAATCGATGGTGAAGGCGCTGATGATGACGGCGTTCGGCCTGCTGCTGGCGACGATCGGCATCGACAGCGTATCGGGCGTCGAGCGTTTTACTTTCGGAATGCCGGAGCTTTATCAAGGACTTGAGTTTTTGACCATCGCAGTCGGCATGTTCGCCGTCGGCGAAGTGTTCAAGACGATTCTGGAGCGTGAGAATAGCGATGGCGAAATTGCCAAGATCAATCGTATCCTCCCGACCAAGCAGGATATGAAAGAAAGCGCGGGGCCGATCGCCCGCGGCTCCGTGCTTGGCTTCTTCATCGGCCTGCTTCCCGGCGCCGGCGCGATTCTGGCTTCCTTCTTTTCCTATGTGATGGAGAAGAAGCTTAGCAAAAACCCGGAGAAGTTCGGCAAAGGCGCTATCGCTGGCGTAGCCGCACCGGAATCGGCGAACAACGCCGCTTCCGGCGGCGCAATGATTCCGCTTCTTACAATGGGTATTCCTTCGTCGGGCACGACGGCCATTCTTATGGGCGCGTTCATTATGTACAACGTTCAGCCGGGTCCTTTGCTATTCCAGGATCACCCGCAGCTCGCGTGGGGCGTTATCGCCAGCATGTTCGTCGGCAACCTGATGCTCCTTATTCTGAACATGCCGCTCGTCAAGCTGTTCGCCAAGGTCATCGAGACGCCGGCCAAATATTTAATTCCGCTTATTATTGTTTTTTCTGTATTCGGGGTATACGCGGTGCAGTATTCAACCTTCGATTTGCTGCTCATTATGGCTTGCGGGATCATCGGGTATGTATTGTCCAAGAATGATTTTCCGCTCGCTCCGCTCGTCCTTGGCCTTATTCTCGGCCCGATGATGGAGAACAATATGCGGCGGGCTTTGACGATTTCGAACGGCGACTTCATGATTTTCCTGCAAAAGCCGGTATCCCTCGCTTTCCTTATTATCGGAGTGTTGTGGATTAGCATTCCGCTTCTACTGAAGCTACGCGGCAAGAAGGTCATCATTAACGAAGAAGGCTAAACGGATAGGAGGTTTTTTAAGGTGGATCTGCAGTGGCTTCTTCTCGGCCTGCTCAAAATTATGCTGATCAATATAGTGCTCAGCGGCGATAATGCTGTCGTTATTGCCCTGGCTTGCCGCAATTTACCCGAGGAGCAGCAGAAGAAAGCGATCTTCTTTGGAAGCTTTGGCGCTATTGCGCTTCGAATCGTACTAACGTTTGCCGCTGTTTGGCTGCTGCATATCCCTTTCGTCCAGCTGGCCGGAGGGCTGCTGCTCATATGGATCGCTTTGAAGCTGATGAAGGGGGGCGACGAAGAGGGGGAGCTGGCATCCAGCAGCGAACTCGGCGCGGCTATTAAAACGATTCTAATCGCCGACCTGGTTATGAGTCTGGATAACGTTCTGGCCGTTGCCGGCGCGGCGGATGGCAACTATGCGCTCATCGGCCTGGCACTTGCGATAAGCATTCCACTCATTATTTGGGGAAGCACGCTAATCATGCGATTAATGAAGAAATTTCCGATCATTATCGTGCTGGGCGTCGCTTTGCTTGGATATACCGCTGGCGAAATGATCATTGGCGATGAGAGAGTCGCGCATGCAGTGGATACATGGCCGCCAATCGTTCACAGCTTGCTTCCGGTGCTGCTTGCCGTTGCCATCGTGACAGCTGGCAAGCTGATGCAGCGCAAACTGCACACGGTTATTAGGCAAGATGTGCAATCCTAGAAAACAAAGGGAGGCGCTCTTATGGATGGCTTAGGCACTAGAACGATTGTTGAAATCAATCAAACGGCCAACACGTTTCAATCGAGCATTGTGATGAAGGTAGACAACCGGGTGATCGATGTGAAGAGCATTCTTGGACTCAGTCTGTCTCTGCTGCATGATTCGCAATATGAACTGGAAATTCACGGTCCGGACGAGCTGGAAGCGAAGGCGGTCATGGCCCGGTTGTTCGAAAAGCACGGCCTGCCGGTTACGTTGACACGTTAGCGGAACAAAAGTTGAACTGGAAGGGAAGCTGAGAAGAATGGCTATGCCGAAAACAGGGAGCAGCAACATCGTCATCCGGCTGGAGATGGACAAGGAGGCGGCAACTTTTGGCTTGATTGCTACGGCAATCGGCAAAGCGGGCGGCGATATTGTCGCCATCGACGTAAGCGGCAACGGCAGAACGTCGACCGTTCGAGATTTGACGATTAATATTGTGGATGCGGCGAGCAAGGATGTCATCGTTCGTATGCTTGACCATTTGCCAGGAGTAACGGTACTGCAAGTGTCCGATCAGACCTTCCTGATGCATCTGGGCGGTAAGATCGAGGTAACGCCCAAAATGACCATCAAAACAAGGGACGATCTTTCCCGTGTCTATACCCCCGGTGTCGCCAACATCTGCATGGCTATTCACGACAATCCGAACAGTGCCCACAAGCTGACCATTAAACGCAATACGGTTGCGGTCGTATCGGACGGAAGCGCGGTTCTGGGGCTTGGCAACATCGGCCCGCTCGCTGCGATGCCGGTCATGGAAGGCAAGGCAATGCTGTTCAAGCAGCTGGCTGGCGTTGACGCTTTCCCAATCTGTCTGGATACGCAGGATACGGAAGAAATCATCGCTACGATCAAACGGATCGCTCCGGCCTTCGGCGGCATCAATTTGGAGGATATTTCGTCCCCGCGCTGCTTCGAGATCGAACAACGGCTGATGGAGGAACTGGATATTCCGGTTTTTCATGACGATCAGCATGGAACTGCCGTTGTTCTACTAGCTGGATTGTATAATGCCGTGAAGCTAGTCGGCAAGCAGCTCACAGATTGCAAGATCGTACTGTGCGGTATCGGCGCGGCAGGCATTGCATGCACGAAAATATTGCAGGCAGCGGGAGTAACGCGGATTGTAGGCGTTGACCGCGAAGGCGCGCTTGTACGAGGCAACAGCTATGCGCACGAAGCATGGCGCTGGTATGCGGAGCATACCAATCCGGAGATGGAGAGCGGAGCGTTGTCCGATGTTATCGAAGGCGCGGATATTTTTATCGGTGTTTCGGGCCCGGGCGTACTAAAGCGCACGGATATTGAACGGATGGCTGCCGATCCGATAGTGTTCGCGATGGCTAATCCGACTCCGGAGATTTTGCCGGAGGAAGCCGAGGGCCTTGTCCGCGTTATGGCAACCGGACGCTCGGATTATCCGAACCAGATTAACAACGTGCTGTGCTTCCCGGGTCTATTCCGTGGCGTGCTGGATTGCCGGGCTTCCCACGTTACGGAAGCGATGAAGCTAGCAGCGGCCCAGGCAATCGCAGACGTCGTGAGCGAAGATGAATTAGGTGAGCATTACATCATTCCGGGCGTATTTAATCCGCATGTTGCAGAACGGGTGAAGGAAGCAGTCATTCAAGCGGCTTATGCCTCCGGCGTAGCGCGCAGAAGAGTGCGAAGCACAACCAGCTAACCTGCAGACGCCGGCAGGCATATCAGAGGATAGGGGATAACAAGTTTTAAGCCCTCGCATCACCAATCATGGTCGATGCGAGGGCTTTTCAATTACTTTTGGACTTTGCTATTAGATACTGATTCTAACCAAGTCATTATTCAATACCGTACTGCCTTCCTGCGGTACAAAGGCGGCGTTGGTACCGAAGTTGTTGATAATGACGTTTGAAGTTCTTGAAGTTAAAACGACAACCTCGTAATGAAATTGGATACCGCCGACATTAGTCGAAAAGCTGCTGAACGTGTTAGCCGGAATTACACGGTTCGTGGTACTTAGCACGACAGGTGAACCGGAATCCCAGTTGATAACGATGACCCTTACGGTAATGGCTGAATTTCGGCGATTCAAGATTTCGGTATGGGCAATAGTGACAGCCGTACTTTTGTTAATGACACCGGTACTCAATGCGGCGACAAAGTTATTTATACTCGCTTGATTCTGCAGCATCGTAACCAATTGCGATTTCATTTTGCTGCTTCTGGTCACTCTCTTTGCCGTCGTTTTTTTGAATTTTTTCATTTTCAATCTTATCACTCCTTCTAGCTGTAAAGTAATATATTGTATTCACGATTTAATAGATTCACCTGTGCTAGTGCTTATTTAATAGATTCATAGTTTCATAGAATTCGTTCACTAGAGAGATAAGGAAAATCCTAGGCGGGAAGATAAGTTTTTCACCCTATGATTCGGACATCCCATGAATCCCTTTTCTGACATAAGGACGTGACATTGAAAGCCGCAAAAA
>NZ_BILY01000031.1 GCF_004000805.1 Paenibacillus glycanilyticus NBRC 16618 | reverse complement strand
AAGCCAGTACAACGCCGCCTGCGGCTTGTGCTGGCTTGTCCCGTTACCGAAACTTTCTAAAAGGATGGGTTCCCATGATCGAGCTCCGCCAAGTATCGAAAATTTACCCGAACCAGACCAAAGGGTTAAACCATATCAACTTGACCATCCAAGAAGGAGAATTTATCGCGATTGTCGGTTTGTCTGGCGCCGGCAAATCCACCCTCCTCCGCTCGATTAACCGACTCCATGATATTACCGAAGGCGATATCTTGATCAACGGCCAATCGATTACGAAAGCGAAAGGAAAAAAGCTGAGATTGATCCGCCGGGATATCGGCATGATTTTCCAAAGCTTTAATCTGGTCAAAAGATCTTCCGTCCTGCGCAATGTATTAGCCGGCAGGGTTGGTTATCACTCTACCCTCCGGACCTTAACCGGCCGATTCCCGCAGAAGGATATCGATCTGGCCTTTGAAGCGCTTGGCCGGGTCAATATTATGGAAAAAGCGTATTCCCGCGCGGATGAGCTGTCCGGCGGCCAGCAGCAGCGTGTCGCGATTGCCCGCGTTCTGGCCCAGGAAGCAACAATCATTTTGGCCGACGAGCCCGTCGCTTCCCTTGATCCTCTAACGACCAAACAGGTTATGGACGATTTGAAAAAGATCAATCTGGAGCTTGGCATTACGACGATTGTGAACCTCCATTTCATCGATCTGGCCAGAACGTATGCCACCAGGATTATCGGCCTCCGCGCAGGCGAGGTCGTCTTTGACGGTCCCGTATCGGAAGCGACGGATGAACGGTTTGCCGAAATTTACGGCCGTCCGCCCCAGCGGGATGAGCTGCTTGGAGAGGTCGTCGTATGAGTCTTCACGTGAATACGAAGCCCGCCGCGGCCCAAAAGACCGCGCGTCCGAAGCCGCCAAGCCGCATTAAGCATTATTTGACCATCGCATTGATTCTTGTTCTGCTCTGGGCTAGCAGCAAACAAACCGAAGCCTCCCTTCCCGAGCTTATTACCGGAATGCCCAATATGTGGGATCTTCTGAAAGAGATGTTCCCGCCGCGCTGGAGCTACTTCGACAACATCGTTCACGGCATGCTCGAAACGATCCGCATGGCCCTGATCGGCACAACGATCGGTGCCATATTGGCTATTCCCGTTTCCCTGCTTTGCGCGGCTAATCTGACGCGTTACCGTTGGCTGTATTATCCGTCCCGCTTCCTTCTTAATCTGGTTCGCACGGTACCGGATCTGCTTCTGGCCGCAATTTTCGTCTCCGTCTTTGGCTTGGGTCCAATTCCGGGGATTCTGGCTCTAACCGTTTTCTCGGTTGGCCTCATCTCCAAGCTGACCTACGAGCTGATTGAAACAATCGACCACGGACCGCTTGAAGCCTTAACGGCCGCCGGAGGAAACTATACGCAAAAAATTATTTACGGGGTTGTCCCGCAAATCCAGGCGAACTTTATGTCGTTTGTGCTCTATACCTTCGAGATTAATGTCCGTGCCGCCGCCGTATTGGGTCTGGTCGGAGCAGGCGGCATCGGTCTATATTACGAAGCAACGCTTGGCTTCCTGGAGTACGACAAGACAAGCGTCATTATCCTCTTTACGCTTGCGGTAGTTCTTGTCATTGACTATGCCAGCACGAAGCTAAGGGAGCGACTGTTATGAATAACATCATCATTCAAAAGCCGAAAAAAAATCCATATCGCTGGCTGGTCTACGCCGCCCTGCTCGCCGTATACATCTGGGCTTTTAGCGGCGTGCCTTTTACAGGCATTAAAGAAACCGCCGGAACCATTATGAAATCCATTTTAACGGGACTTTTTGAGCCCGATTGGGATTATGTTTATTTGCCGGACGGGGAGGATTTGCTGCGGGGATTGCTGGATACGCTGGCTATTTCCGTTCTGGGAACGATTATTTCTGCGGTGGTCAGCTTTCCTTTTGCCATCTGGGCGGCCAGAAATAGGAGCAGGTTCCGGACGGTCTCGGGATCGGGAAAGATTGTTCTGAGCTTTGTGCGCACCTTCCCCGAGCTGGTTATGGCCCTCCTCTTCATCAAAGCCGTAGGTCCGGGCTCGTTCGCAGGCGTTCTTGCTCTTGGCATTCATTCCGTCGGCATGCTTAGCAAGCTGTATGCCGAGGAGATCGAGAGCATCGACCGCGGTCCTTCCGAAGCCCTGCTTGCATCCGGCGCCAATCGCTTCCAGCAATTATGGTTTGCCGTGCTGCCGCAAGTGCTGCCAAGCTTTTTGTCATATACGTTGTACCGGTTCGAAATTAACGTCCGTTCGGCGACCATCCTTGGCTTTATCGGAGCCGGAGGAATCGGTACGCCGCTCATCTTCGCTTTAAGCACGCGTCATTGGGACCGTGTCGGCATTATTTTGCTTGGGATTATCGTCATGATCACCGTCATTGACCTTATCTCCGGCGCGATCCGAAGAAAGCTCGTGTAATGGGAAAAGGACAGTTCCATCAATGGAACTGCCCTTTTCTTTTCGATTCCCCAAAAGGGTAAATCCCTTAGCCCGGCTTTTGTACCGGAGAGGCAAATACCCAAGCATATCTCCTCCACCCACATATATTGAAGAATACTCCAGACGTAAGGAGGTGTTGTGAATTATGTCAGGACTTGGCCATGGTTTTAACAGTGTTGGTTCAATTCTTGTGCTGTTCATCTTGCTGGTGATCATCGTCTGCGGTTGCGGATTTGTAGGCGGTTGGGGTGGCGGCTGCGGCGGCGGTTACCCGGGAGTTGGAGGCGTAGGTACAGGTAAAGGTTACTACTAATCCATGCAGATACTGCCTCCATGCATGCTGATGAATGTAATTCTTTAAATAGATGCAGCAGACAGGAGACCCCTCTGTGGGTCTTCTGTTTGCTGTACCGGCCGATCAATCTTCCTGCTAAGCGATTCGCCCCGGCATGGCGATTATCCACCCATTACCTCTGTACCGGAGGGGCAAATGGAATTGGTTAAATGCCTCCGAGGCAAATACCCAAGCACATCCGCTTCTCGCTCATATATTAAAGTATATCCAGACGTAAGGAGGTGTTGTGAATTATGTCAGGACTTGGCCATGGTTTTAACCATGTTGGTTCAATTCTTGTGCTGTTCATCTTGCTGGTGATCATCGTCTGCGGTTGCGGATTTGTAGGCGGTTGGGGTGGCGGCTGTGGCGGCGGTTACCCAGGGGTTGGAGGCGTAGGTACAGGTAAAGGTTACTACTAATCAATAAAGCATCATGCCTCCATGAATGCTGATGAATGTAATTCTTTAAAATATAGAGCGGACAGAAGGCCCCTATACGGGGCCTTCTGTCCGCTTGCGCCTGGCCTGTCAATCTTCCTATCAGGAGACTCATCCTAGCATGACGATTGCAAATAGCCTCTTATCTACGAGATAGAGGTCCAAGCAATTGCTAACATAGAATCATAATCTATAGTGTATTCTAAATTACTAGGAGGTTTTATTCTTAATGGCATCTTCCGGTTTCATTCTTGTTCTGTTTATCCTGTTGGTCATTATCGCTTGCAGCTGTGGTATCTTTGGTGGCGGCTGCTCTTCTTACGGCGGATATCGGGATAAAAAAAGCTAATACAACTGGCTAGTGATTTTCATAAAAATAGCGTTGCAGGGTGCTATCCCTGCAACGCTATTTTTCTTTTTTAAAAGGCAAGTGAGGCACCCTTTATTATTTTCCGGCTTCCGCATGCATGGCATCCACCGATTTACTCATTAGCTTGAAAATAAAATTAGGCGCCATCCGGCTCATCAGCTTGAGCAGATTGCTTTGCCCCGGACGAATTTCAAGCTGATCCTTTTCCATCGCTTTAAGGACATGACTAACGAGCTCGGATACTTCCATCGCCGAGCTTCCTTTCATATCATCGGCTTCGAACGCGTCAACCAGCGTTGTTTTCGTTAACGGCGGAGCAAGCTCAAATACCTGAACCTGCGTATTCTTGAGCTGGGCCCTCAAAGAGCGGGTAAAGGAATGAATGCCGGCTTTTGTAGCGCCGTAGACGGGCGAGATCGCGAAAGGAACAAACGCCAATGCGGATGAGACATTCATGATGGCCGCGGATGGCTGCTTCAGCAAATGGGGCAGGAACTGGTTAACCATACGAACCGGTCCGCTCAGATTCGTCTCGATCTCACGGCTGATGTCGAGGAGATCGACTTCCTTCTTCTGCAAATTGATTTTACGCATCAGGCCTGCATTATTAATAAGCATATTAAGCTCCGGGAATTGAACGGTTACGCTGTTATGCAATTTGGCGATAGAATCGGGATTCGTAACGTCGCACGGGAACGTATGAAGCTTCGGGTATTGCGCTTTCGCTTGTTCGAGCTTAGCTTGATCCCGGCCAGCTACGATAACCGTATTGCCAAGGGCCGATAAGCGGCTAGCCAGCTCGAGACCGATGCCGGAAGCACCGCCGGTTATAAGAATGGTATTGGAATGAAGTTTCATTGGATTTGTCCCTTCGCTTGTGAGTTTATCGGCTGTATTTTACCATCCCGATCCCTATCTTGTCACCAAAATAAGGAATTGCGGAGACCAAACAAAGCAGAGGAGCATCGCCCCTCTGCTTGTCCCTTACTTGATATAATGGTTGCTGACAAGATCACCCTGGATGGCGTCTGTTGGAATAATGAATTCCGGAAGGCCCATCGAGCCCGGAGCAACCTCATATTTATTAAATACGATAACCAGCTTGCCGTCTTCGTTAATATAGAAGCTCTGATCCTTCTTGATCGACGAGAACGTCTCCTCTTTCGAGATATAGTCCGTTGCTCCGGCAATCCAATAGATCTTGCCGTCATCGTTTTTCATCTGCTCTTTCATTTGGGCTAAAATATTGTCGCTTACCAGCTTTATATACTGATCATCTTTGAACAACATTGGCAATGTAATCAATCTCTGATTTTTCTTATCAATCGTATCAAACTGCATCACCGTGGAAGAAGATGCCGCCGTCTGCAGAAAATAACGGCCAATAGACAAAATCGTATCGTTATCCGTCTTCACTTCGTATCCGGCATCTATTCCGACATGAGCGTCGTTCAAGCCTTGTTTCTTTAGTTCTTCAATCTCTGCCTGGAATTGGGCATATAACGCTTTACTTTCGGCCAAATATTTCTGATTAAGCCCCAGTTGAAGCTCCTTGTTCTCCATATTCGTAATCGCCGGCACTTTGATATCGGCTTCGTAATTCGAATCCTTCACTTTGAACTCTTGCAAGGTAAGCACTTTGATAATCCGTTCCACGCCAGGAATAGAAGCAAGAGCGTTCGCAACCGTTGTACTGGCGTTAATCGCAATCAGAAATACGAGTATCGCTGCCGCCACCGTCATCCCTTTTACCTTCAAACGTTTTGCCTTGCGGGTATGCAGGGCTTGTTTGATGGAACGGTTAACGATAAGATCCAGCTCCTCCGGAATCGGTACCGACTGATACTCCTTCCGCAGATGCTCTAATATATCACTCATCCATTAGTCTCCTTTAAGGAAGAATCCTTCAGCTTCATGCGAAGCAGTCTCAACGCTTGGTACAATCTCGTTTTGACCGTATTCACATTCTCTTGAAGCACCTCCGCCACCTCTTCGATCTTCATATCCTCGAAGTAGCGGAGGACTACAACTTCCCGGTATTTAGGGGGCAAATCCGCGAGTGTCCTGACCAGATCGATGTCCATGTAGGAATCCTCTGCGCCTAAAGCGTAAAATTCCAGTTTTTCCTGGTCCATCGGATGAACTCTCTTGTGCTTGCGCAAGAAATCCAAAGAGGTGTTCACAACGATACGGTAAAACCAGCTTTTCACCACTGTGGAATCCTTGAGCAGCTCGATGCTGGTCATGGCTTTATAAATCGAGTCCTGAACAATATCGAGCGCGTCCTCTTTATTTTTGACATAGCTATATGCCAGCCGGTAAATGTTTTCCTTGTTTTCTGTGATGCAATTGGTCAGTATTTGTTCGGACTTTCTGTTCATGGCCGGCATACCCTTCTCTATTTATGGTCACTTGGAGATCGCATCGATAAGCACGGACGCATAAAACTCTGCGCCGTCGCGCTTCAAATGAACGCCATCCTTCGCGAAATAATCTTCCTTCCCTTCGCTTGCAGAATACCAGTCTACTATGGTTACATTGCTGTACGCCTTAGCAACTTCTGGAAGCATCTGATTTACTGTATCCTGCCAATTCCGCGGAACGCGCGTATTGACGAGATAAATACGTTCAACCTTATCAAGCGACTCGATTAACGCCTTCAGCTGCTTGTTGGTAAACGCTCCGTTGGTTCCCAGCTCCAGAACGACCGTGCTGCCCAGCGTATCATTAGCCTTCATCTGGTCGATCACGTCCTGTGCCTGCCTCATCTGACGGCCGACTTTTCCGTCCACTACGATGCCGGGCATTAATTTCTCGAGGAACGGTGCGGCATCCAAAATAACGGAGTCGCCGATAACGGTAATGCCTTTGCCGCTTCCCGCTTGATGTACGGGAGGTTTTGCCGTTTCAACGGGCGGCTTATTCGGGTCGTCCGATCCCTTTTGCGGAGGCTCGGTGGCAGAGCTGTCTTTTGTCTCTCCGGAAGGCTTCCCGGCATCCGTTTCCGGTTCTTTGGACGGCTCCGGCGTATGCTCCGGCTTAGTCGTCTGAACAGGCTCCTTTGTAGGATCCGGCTCCTCATTTTTCGCCGGTTTGCTAGATGCGGTATTTTCATCCGGTTTATTCGCATGCTTGTCGGGAGTTGAAGCGGCAGCATCGTCTTCCGGCTCTTTTGTTGGAGACGGCGTTGGCGTAGATGGCGGTGTTGTCGGCTGCAAGTCATCACGCTGGATATTATCCGAGACAACCGTAACCGGAGCCTGTTTCGCCTTCAGAAGCGAGTTCCCGAAGCTTGGCGTAAGTAATAAAGGAATAATTATTAGAAAAGCTAGAGGCTGTACGCCAAGCCATCTGACGGAGAATACCGTCCGGAATTTTGCCCGAAGCGAGCCGCGCCGAAGCGGTTCCTCCACGTATTTGTAAGATAAGGCAGCGAGCGCAAAGCTTGCCGCAATCTGGCATGCAATCAATAACGGACTAGGGGTAACGGCTTGATTGGAAGGGTTCGTTAAAATAATAACGGGATAATGCCAAATATATAAGCTATAAGAACGAACGCCAATCCATTTTAACGGGCGAAGCCCCAAGGCTTTGGCCAGCAAGCTGGCAGGATGCGCCAGTACAGCGATTACAATTGCAGTGAGAACCGACAGGCCCAGGAAACCGCCGCGGTATAAGGAAGCATCGTATTCGTTCATCTGGTACATCAAGACAATAAGGGCGATCAAGCTTATGCCTCCGATGATATCCATCGAAAACCGGGAGGCTTTGGACACCGTTGCATTCAGCTTATGACTCGGCCATACGACAGCCAGTGCCGCTCCAATCAAAAGACCAAACATGCGGGTATCCGTTCCATAATAGACGCGGCTTGGATCAGATCCGGGAACGTACAGGAACGCCATTGCGAGTGCCGATGCGACGGCTGCTGCAAGAATCATTACGAACAGTTTTCCGCGGCGGTGGGTCAGAAGCAATAGCAGCGGCCAAATCAGATAGAACTGCTCTTCAATCGACAGAGACCATAGATGACCGATTGGGGACGGCGGGCCAAAGCTTTCGAAATACGAGACCTGATGGAAAATCAGCCACCAGTTATTGACGTAGAACAGCGATGATAAGTAGTCGCCCTGCAAGTGGTTTAACCGGTCGGGATCGAGTAACAACAGCCATATGGCAACGAACAGCAGCATACAGAACATCGCAGGAAGAAGCCTGCGTGCTCTTCTTATCCAGAAGTCCTTCAAATCCAGCCTTCCGTAGCGCTGCTTCTGAATAAGGATTTGATCGGTAATGAGGTAGCCGGAGATGACAAAAAAGATGGCAACTCCAATTAATCCTCCCTGCGCCCATTTCATGTT
Source organism: Paenibacillus glycanilyticus NBRC 16618 (assembly GCF_004000805.1). Lineage (GTDB taxonomy): Bacteria > Bacillota > Bacilli > Paenibacillales > Paenibacillaceae > Pristimantibacillus > Pristimantibacillus glycanilyticus. The sequence continues at coordinate 76,810 of NZ_BILY01000031.1, read as the reverse complement.
CAAATGGTACGCGATGACGGCGAGCACCGATAAAGCCCTTAATCCGTCCAATCCCGGCATGTAACGTTTCTTGCTGTTCATGTTGTCTTCCATTGCTGTTTCCGTCCCTTACATATTAAATAATTTTGTTATGTATTCAAGACGCAGCAAGCCGCTAAAAAGTTTGCACTTTTTTTATGGAAATTTTGAACAAAAAAACAGCATCCCGTCACTTCAGGGTATGCTGTGGGCAAGCCTCTCGATTCCTATTTTCATTTGCTCAAAAGAGGCGTAAGAGTAGGACAAGCGAAGATGGTTTTGATCCGTTTTGTCGTAGAGGTATCCGGGATTAAGCAGTACTCCGTCTCTAAGTGTGGCGTCGAATAAAGCGTGGATGGACAGGTCGCGTTTGAACCTTAGCCAGATATAGAACCCGCCTGCTGGCTCCACCCATTCCGCCACTCCTTTCAAATAATAGTCCAGCAGCTGCAGCATATAGGTGCGGCGGGCTCTCAGCTCCTTCCTCACATGGTCGAGATGCTCCCCGTACAGCCCTTGCCGAAGAAATTGCGCGACCGTCCATTGAGATAACGTGCTGGCCCCGTAATCGGATTGCATCTTCACATCGGCAAGCCGATGGATCACCTGCTCCGGTCCAATAACCCAGCCAATCCGCAATCCGGGACTTAACGTCTTGGACATGCTCCCGATATACAGGACCAGCCCGTTCTGGTCCAGCGATTTAAGCGGAGGAGGGGATGGTTCGTCCAGCCAGAGATCGCGGTACGCATCATCCTCCATGATCGGCAGCTTGTACTTTACGCATAATTGGTAAACGTCCTGCCTTCTGTTCAAAGACATTACAGTACCCGTAGGGTTATGGAAGCTGGGAATGGTATACAGTAACGTCCCTTTTCCGCTTCCCGCATACTGCTCGAGTACCCGCGCGTCCATCCCCCCCTCGTTTAAAGGCAAGCCGGTCATACTCATGCCGGCAGACTGAAAGACTTGAAGGGATTGCAGATAAGACGGAGATTCGGTTAATACGGAAGATCCGTTCTTCAGCAGACCGAGGGCAATAAGCTGCAACGCTTGCAGGGCTCCGGATACAATGAGTACCGAATCGGGAGAAACGTTCACTCCGTAACCCGCCATATGCTTGCTGATCTCCTCCCGAAGCGGATACAAGCCGCGGGGCTCCGGATAGCCGAAAATATCCGTTTGGGGCGGCAGCTGCCGGAGGATCCGGTTCATCGCCTTCGGATATAAATCCGGAGAAGGCTCCCCCGTCCCAAGCCTTATGATATCCGGTATAAACTCCGCATGATTAATATCCTGAATGGTTCGTTGGTTCGGCCGATGTACACCGGTCTTTACATAAGCTTCCCAGTCCGGCAGCTTGGGAACCTCGTTATCCCAGGCTGCGGCTGCGGAAACAATTGTCCCGCTCCCGCTCTTCCCTTCAATCAGCCCGTCTGCCGTAAGCTCTGCGAAGGCTTGTACGATAGTGCTCCGATTCACGCCGAATACTTGCGCGATAGCTCTTTCCGTCGGGATACGGCTGCCCGGCGGCCATTCGCCGCTTTCTATTTTTGCACGGACATAATCGGCGATTTGCCGGTAAAGAGGCATTCCGTTATTCCGGACCGGCCTCCAGTTCGTTTCAAACTTCATCGGTATCCCCATTCCCTGATCTGATATTGGTTGGTAAGGAAGCCAACCGTTTGGATGGCGACAATGTTTGCTGCAGCCCTTACAATAAGTCCATATTTTCATACAAAGAAAGGCTGTGTTTCCTTTGCCATTCCTGCATGGTTTACTGCTGGCCATCGGGCTCATTCTGCCCCTTGGCGCGCAAAATGTGTTTATTTTCTCGCAAGGCGCGCTGCAACCCAAATTCCGCATGGCTCTTCCGGTCGTAATCGCTGCGGCCTTATGCGATACGATTCTGATTCTGCTGGCGATTCTTGGCGTCTCTGTACTTATTATAAACATACCCGTACTCAAAACCATTCTTATTATCGCCGGCGTACTGTTTCTTGCCTATATCGGCTGGATAACCTGGCGCTCAAACGGCGTAGCCTCCTCCACCGGCGAAGCTAGCCGTTATTCCCCGCGCAAGCAGGTTATGCTCACCGCCTCGGTATCGCTCTTTAATCCCCATGCCATCATGGATACGATAGGAGTAATCGGTACCAGCTCCTTGCATTACGGCGGCCCGGCAAAATGGATGTTCGCCATAGCCTGTATCTTCGTCTCGTGGCTGTGGTTTTTCTCTCTCGCCGCAGCCGGAAGGATAATGGGCAAGCTTGATTCCGGCGGCAGACTGATGAAGGCGATGAACAAAATCTCCGCTCTGCTCATCTGGGCATCAGCCATTATGATGGTTGTAATCAATGCATAAACGGAAGAAGACCAGCCGGATGCTGGTCTTCTTCCATGTTTATGGTCCAATCCCGTCTTTTTCAAGCTTTTGCGTCTTCAGATCCGGGCGGCGCAAAGTGAAATTACTGTCGATTTCCACTTCGGCTTTGCTGAACAGCGAGTCCCATTCCCTAGCGATAGGTTTGAACTTGCGGAAGTGATAGCGGTAATAGTGCTGGCCGAAGCCAAACACGTCTACGCCGAAATTTTGCTGCACATAGCTGATCGTCTTTTGCAGTTCTTTGTTAACGTATTCCCGGGTCATTTCTTCAATCTTGTCATAGCCCTTAATCGTCGTCAGCTTAATATTCTGGTCAAGACTCGTAATCTTGCCATCCCCTTCGACATTTAGCCGGATTTTTGGCGTTTTACCATCCATCCGGACATGCATATGGGAGTGCATATGATAGAATTGAACGGCTACTGCGCCAGGGCTTTTGGAACCGTTAACCGATCCCGGCAAGGCGAATAAAGTGTTATAAACGTAGTCGCTTGCCAGCATGACCATACGCGTATGCTCGTTGGACAGGTACCCGATAAGCTTATCTCCGCGGAAGACGGCAGCACCGGCCATTTTGACGACGGCAGCCGGATAGATCGTTTTGATCGAATCAATGGACTCGCTCTTCTCTACATTGCCTGATATGCTAATAGCCCCCAGCATCAGCACACGCCCTTCGGTTAACAGCACTTGCGCAACATCGTACAAGTGACTGCGGGGAATACCTCCGTAGACCTTCCGGTAAGTCTCCACCTGCATTTGAATCTTATACCCGGCATATTGCCCCCTTGCGTAGACCGTTCTTAGGAAATCCGATGCGGGGGAGCCCTTTCCTACCAGCACAAGAACGTCTTCACGGACATACCGGTTCCGTTGAAGCACGTCCATAAACTGATCGATCCCTTCCCTTGCAAGCCGTTCATCGATAATGATAACCCGGATATGAGAGATAAGGATCATACGCTCCAAGCTTTCGTTGATCCTTTGCGTTGCTTCGGCTATCGAATTACCTTCTTTGGAATAGATCGCGGTTGGCGTGCCGCCTTTTCCCCCTTTGGTTGGGTCCGTCTCCAGAGCGTTAACGACTTCAAAGGTCACCTTGTATTTCGAATGATTGCCCGGTTCAAGCGCCATCCCCGTTACAAGCGAAGACTGGTTCAGCTCGGTCTGATCCCAGCATCCTGTACAAGCTGCCAATAGCGCGAAGCAGAGCAGGATTATCCCTGCGAATCGTACGACGCTCATGTGACCCTCCTCTTATCCCAGCGGGAGAATAAAGACAAGTACGGTACGCCAAACGATTCAATACGCGTAATCTGTACCATCAGAAAGGCACAACCTAGCACGAGTCCATAGAGCCCTATTATGGAGGCCAGAATAATCATCCCGAACCGGAAAAAGCGCACTTTGGAACCAAACGTATAGATTGGCGCGACAAACCCGGAGATCGCGGTCAAGGAGACAACGATGACGTTAATGTTGGACACGACTCCGGCCTGTACCGCAGCTTCGCCAAGCACGAGCGCACCAACAATGGAGATGGTTGGTCCAACCAGCCGTGGCATCCGGGTACCCGCTTCGCGCAAAATCTCAAACGTAATTTCCATGAGCAGAATCTCGATGCTTGCCGGAAAAGGAATGCCCTCCCGCTGGGCTGCGATGCTGGTCAGCAGAATGGTCGGAACAAGCTCCTGATGATAGCTCGTCACCGCAATGTAGAGAGCCGGGACAATCAGAGACAATATAAAGGCAAAGTATCGGAGCACGCGGGAAAAGGTTCCAATAACGACCCATTGGTACTCATCCTCCGGCGATTTGAAGAAGTCGGTGAATAGTGCCGGAACAACAAGCACAAAGGGGCTGCCGTCAACAATGATAGCGATTCGTTTGTCTATCAAACAGCTGCAAATCGCGTCCGGTCGTTCGCCGCTATAGACAGTCGGAAACAGCTGAATTCCTTTTCCCTTCGAATGAAGCATCTCTTCAATCCGGGCGGAATCGAACAAGCTGTCGATCTGCGAGCCGTTCAGCTTCTCCCGGACCTGCTTCAGAATATGATCTTCTACCTCGCCGTCCAGGTAAGTCATATAGACAGCCGTATGCGTCATATAGCCAAGTTCGAACTTCTCGAAACGGAGCTTTACGTTGTTGAACCTTCTGCGGATCAGGCTCATATTCGTATCTGCCGATTCCGTGAATCCTTCCTTCGGGCCGCGAACGACATTTTGCGTGGTCGGCTCGTCGATGGAACGGGAATTAAGCGTTCGAACCTCCAGTACAAGCACCTTCGGGAACCCGTCTATAAAGATGGCGGCGTTGCCAAGAACAATCTTGTCCATTACCTTATCCAGGTCCACAAGCGTCTCATGCTTCAACGCGGCATAATGGACGGTCTCCAGCAGATGAAAGGTCTCGTCCATGCTGACTGGCTCTTTATGCTCGGACAGAGTCAGCTCCTTCAGAACATGCTCTATGATGAAATCCGTATTGGTCATGGTGGTCAAATAGCATAGAAGCCCTTTGTAATGCCCGACATCCACGGAGACTACCGCCAGATCCGCCGTATTGCCGAACACGGAAGAAAACTGTTTTTTTACGCTCTCTAAACGGTAGAACTCCTCTCCGGCAAAGCTCATATTGTCCGTATTCATGTGGCCTCTCCTTTTCGGTAACGGATTCGGAGCAGCAGCAGCGTTAATAGCGGCACGATTAATTGAAGCGGAATATGAAGCGTATAGATGACATACGTCAAGCCTTCCGTCAAATGCTCGGCGCTGTTGCGCGTGACAAGGATTGAAAATGCACCTGCCAGAAGTGCAAGCGGAAAATTATATTTCCCCGTCTTACCCTTGAAAATATGCATAAGACCTTCCGTGCAAGCGAATAAAAAGACCGCGCATTTAAGCAGCGTTCCGAACATAATGATAAGCGCGATGATGGCATCCATCCGCGTGATGATATTGGCGATATTGATGAGACGCGCCGCATCAAGCAAAGCGAATGAGGAATATTTCTTCTCTTCGATGCCAAGCGTCCAGATTTGAATGAGATCGGACACCGATAAAATAAGGCATGCGCTCAGGAATGCGTATAAGGTAAGCCGGCGAAACCCTTTCGCGCCGCCAATCTCCTTATGAAACACCAGGAATACAACGATCTCTCCATAAGGGAACCAGATCGAATGCTGGAAGGCAGACAACACCACCGGACCGATTCCTTTCGATAAGAACGGGAGCATCTGTTCCAGAATAAGCGAGCTGCTGAACATCAGAAGAATCCCGATAGTAAGCAGCATCATTATTACAATGCATAATACAAGCGATGCGAACCGGGCTATGGCCTGAATCCCGCCCAGCGTGGCATAGGCAACGATTAGGACGAACAACGTTGTGATGACCGGTACGGGAGTCATGCGAAGGAGCGTGCTCATAACGAGCTCAACCATATCCCTGATATTCCGGGAGGCAATGTACAGAAAGTAGGTTGCATAGACAAGGACAAAAGCTTTGCCTATGATTTTTCCCCAAGCTTTTTCAAGCAGCTGGTACAGCCCCATATCCTTCTGCGAAGACAACATGGCACCATACACGACAATAAACAAGCAAGCCGGGAAAAACGCAATGATTCCGACTAACCAGGAGTCCGGAACCACGCTAGGCGTTCCGAAGATAATCGATGTACTGAGCAAAAACACCAGCTGCATCGCGAACATATCAACAAAGTTAATTTTGCTTGGCGTCACCGTTATTCCCTCTTCCCTGCTTATTCGGCTGCTTGCCAGGCTTCTTCAAACGTTCGGTCATGTTAAAGTCTACCCATGCTCCCATCAGAAACGCAGCCGCGATAATATAGATGGTCGAAGTATCCGGATAGATCGGAAGAAGATGCACAAATACATGCAGGAAAGATTGTTTAAAAACGAGCATATCCAGAAAACACATGACGAGCAGGCCCATTACCGTAATGACGAACAGTCCGAGGATGATCACGAGGCGGCACCCTCCCTAACCTTGTAGTTATTGTCATTTTGCTCCAACAGGGATGGAAATATGTACAAAAAAAGCACCGCGGCGTAACCGAAGTTACAACCGCCGTGCCTTAAACCGCTTGATCCGTGAAATTTTCCGTAAGCAGCTCCTGATGTCTTGATATCGCGATGTCCATAATTTTCCGGTAAATGTCTACGGCGTATTCTGGCCTCAAGCCGTACTGCTCGGAGAGCTCGACAATTTTCTTAAACTGCTGTTCTTCCCGCTTGGGATCTTGCGAATGAAGCTGATTCGCTGCTTTGTATTCCCCTACTGCCTCAGTAAAGATGAATCTTTGTGCCAATAAGGCAACAATCTGTTGGTCCGTCTTATCAATGGCCGATCGCAGTCCTTCTAATACTGTCATGTGCACCCTCCGTAGTCTGATGTCGCGTAGACGCTTTATAGCAGTAAAGCAATCAATATATATTGAAGATAACATACAGTTGTACAGTCTGTAAACGAAAAAAACCATCCATTCCTGAACAATTCAGAAATAAATGGTATTTTCGTTCGGATTAGTGACCCATCATCATAGGAGCTTCAACAACAGAACCTTCATCGCCTTCTGCTCTGACCGGTTTGCGAAGGAATAAGCCCAACAAAACGCCTGCAATGGCAATGCCGACCACAACAAGGAAAGTTTCACCGTAGGAATGATATAAGGCGTCAATCTCCGGAGCCTTGCCAGGTACCGTCGCATCTTTAATCTTTGTAGTCAGATAAGTGCTTAGTCCAGCGATCGCAAAAGACGTCATCACCTGCTGCGCTGCGGAAGTGAGCGAGGTGACGCGGCCAACCAGGCTTGGCGGGGAGGCTTGAATCAGATACGTATTCATTGGCATCATGGACAAGCCCATCCCCACTCCAAACAGACCGGAAGTAATCAGGATAAGCGATAAACCGTCATCCGCGGAAATGTTCGATAACAGGAACGAAGCCACTCCGACGATACTAAGGCCGGTAACCAGCAGCGGTCTTGCTCCGATCCGGTCAAACAGCCTGCCGCCAATCGGCATAAAGACGGCGGAAGCGATCGCTTGAGGCAGCATGATCAGGCCGGATTCCGTGGCCGTATGGCCCTGGACTTGAATCAGAAGCATCGGAATGAGGAAGAACGTTCCCATCAGCGCAATTTGCGTAAACCACTGGACGATAATCCCCTTGCTGAAATCCCTGGAACGGAATACGCGAAGCTCCAGAAGCGGCTGCTTGCTGCGCAGCTCAACAAACACGAAGATAATGAGCGAGGCAGCGCCGACAATCAGACCGGTTAAAGTCTGAACCGAAGTCCAGCTTGTGCCTCCTTCGCTTACCCCATATGATAGTGCGGCAAATGCGAGCGGTCCAAAAATAATGCCCGGAACGTCAAGCGACTTTACTTCCTGGCGCTCAATGTTCGGCAACGTACGCATGCCTGCGATAATCCCGATGATGCCAAGAGGGATATTGATAAGGAAGATCCAATGCCAGGTTGCGTAATCGATTAATGCGCCGGCTACAACGGGGCCTAACGCGGGAGCGATCAGAACCGGAATTCCAAGCATCCCCATGACGGAGCCAACCTTCTCGGGCGGGCTAAGCTTATAAATGATCGCGAAGGCAATCGGCATAACCATGCCGCCGCCAAGACCTTGAATAATCCGGAAAAGAATCAGCATTTCGATATTGCCTGCAAAAGCGCATAGCAAGGAACCAAACGTAAACATCCCCACGGAAATGAGGAAAATCCGCTTTGCCCCAAACCGGTCGGACAGCCAGCCTGCCAGCGGAATGACCGCAGCTTGCGCAAGCGCATATCCCGTAGTCGTCCATTGAACGACGGACAAGTCTTTGCCGAACTCCTTCATGAATCCGCTTAACGCGACATTCATCGCCGTTCCGTCCAGAATAACCATAAATAAACCAACAATGACGGCAATGAGAGGCGCGATGATCGATCTGATCGTAAACGCACTCGCGTCAGGTACGGCTTGAATATTTGATTTCGCCATTTGTATCCTCCATTCGTGATTTCTTACATTTTGGATTATAGCGATAAAATGACCATTGGTCAACATTATTTTAGACCAGTGGTCATTTTTTATTTTTCTTATTATAATTGGCATTATAGCTCGTCAATCAGTTAAATATGGACAGATAAGTTTGTAAATTCTTTTAAACCTTGTACCGTCGGTCATTAAAAGTTTGAACCCATATTAGCCGTGGATATGCTATACTGTAGGCATTAAACGGAGGATGATGGCTGTGAACCGAGAAGAGAAAAAGCTCGAGACCAAAAACCGGATACTTGAAGCGGCGATGTGCCTGTTTGCCGAGCAAGGCTTTGAATCCACCACCGTCGCTCAAATAACGGAAGCTGCCGGCGTTGCCAAAGGCACTTTCTTTAACTATTTCAAAACCAAAGAAGATGTCCGCGGCAAGCTGAACAAGCTGGTTGCCATTGATGAAATCGTAAACCTCAAGGATAAGCCAGGGCCTTACGCCCCCCGCTTCCTGGCGCTCGTCAAGACGCTTGGCGATGCCATGGCCGAGAATCACGGCATGCTTCTGCTGTCGATTCAAGGCATGCTCGCGAACAACCAGAACATGGAGGAAAGCAAGGAAGGCTTCTGTCTGATTATGGACAATCTGATTCCCGTATTTGAGAAAGGCCAACAGACAGGCGAGTTCACGACAACCATTCCCGCCACGACGATGGCGTGCATCGCGACGCAAATCTATTTGGGAACGATGCTTAACTGGGTTATGGGCATTTCGAAGGAAGGCTTTGGAGACCAGCTGCTGATCTCCTTCCAGGTGTTTTTCGAAGGGATTCTGAAGAAATAACAGGCAAACCAAAAAAACCGTGCCAATGGCACGGTTTTTATCCTATATGCAGTTTAACTTCTTCACCGGGATGCGAACATGAATAGCTTGATAAAGGCTAGTCCAATGACCGCTCCAAGCGTGTTCAGAATAATATCGTCAACATCAAAGCTGCCGACTCTGGTTACGAGTTGAATGGACTCTACAAGGAACAAAATAAGGATTATGGCCGCAAGACTTCTGGCTGCATGAAACAAACTCCGGCTAAGCAGCGGGAGGCATACGCCAAGAGGAATAAACAAGACGATATTTCCGAACAGATTCTTCACCCAAGCATCGGTATTATAAGCATGCCGGTGATAGATCAACGATTTGATCGTATGAAACGGAACAAGGTTGTAATTATAGACTGGCCACCTGTAACTGCTGTCGCGGATAAACAACAGCTTGATCATTATAAGACTATACAGGATAAACAAGGTAAGCAGGATGACATGCACGGGCCTCGATAGACGCCTGTTCGTTTCAACCTTTCTCATACGGCATGTCCCCCCTTTCGCCGTGTTAAAAAAGCAGCGGTTGCCCGCTGCTTGCTCTCAACGTTATTCGCGGAAGGCTAACCCCTTCTCGGCAAGCGCCTGGCGGAGCAGGACGATTGCCGTTGGCCCAACGCCATGGAGCGCAAGCACCTCGGCTTCGGTAAGCCCCGCAAACTGCTCAAGCTTCACATAACCCGCTTGGGCAAAGGCGCGCTTCGCCGGCTTGCTTAGCTTGGCCGGAAGGTCGCTAATTTGATCCATCGTATTCGCTCCTTTGCTTTATACCGCTGCTTCCACGCTGTCTTCTTGTTTCGCGGTTTTCTTTCTTGGACCGGAGAAGTTAAGAAGCAGGAAGCCTGCCACAAAGATTAGGGTGCCAATAATGATATAGCTCGTAATTGGATCCCGGAAGAAAATGTATGCCCACAAAATCGAGAACAACACGGAGCTGTTGCCCACAATCGCTACTACGGCGAACGGCACCCGCTTCATCGCTTCCGCGAACCAGAAGAAGCTTAAGCCGGTAATAACGCCAAGGCAGACCAGCGCCAGCCATGCTCCGGCCGTGGATACTCCGGTAAATCCTTCGCTTTGAAACGGAATCGGAATCGACACCATCAGCGTTGCAATTAGGAAGACGGAGAAATTCATATTGCCGTTATCCATGGTCTTCACAAGCATCCGCTGGCTCATGACATGCACCGCAGCGCCAATCCCCGCAAGAGTAAACAAGACGGTCGTTAATCCGCTGCTTCCGAGCAGCTTGTCCAGCGGAACGCCGTTCCACCCGACAACGATAACGCCAACCACGCATAATGCCGCGGAGATCCAACCGGCCCTCGTCACCTTCTCCTTGAAGACGAAGCTGCCCGCTAAGAGCAGAACCACGGTCTGCACGGGCTGTACGAGAATATTGCCGTAAGAGTAACCGATCATAAGCGCGACGTTCTCGAAAATATAGTTGGCTGATTTGCCCGCAGCCCCGAACCAGAGCCATTTCATCCGGTAACGGAACTCGATCTTCCCGTTCTTCATCAACAGATAAATCCCAAGCACAAGAACGCCAAAGAAGAACCGGCAGAAGGAGATGATGGAGCTGTCGACCATCGTAGAAGCTGTTTTTACAAGCACGCCTACAAAGCTCCATGCCAAAGTTGCCAAGAAAAGAAAAAGATAACTCACAAGCTGCCGCACCTTCTCATGTCTATTAAGTAAATTCCACTAAGTAAGCGTTTAAAGTATACTCCGCGCGTAGGAAAGCTGTCTATAAAAAATGACACATTTGGCCATTCAAAATTTGGCCAATCTAATATGGCAATGCGAAATTCCCGCAAAAAAACGGTCCCTATCGCGCGGATAAGGACCGTTCTCCATTACTTCTTCAACTGCTCGCGCCAGAAATATTTCGGCTGCCAGCCAAGCAGCGTCTTAGCTTTGTCGCTGTTCAGCAGCGATTCAAAGCCTTCTAGCGGCGCCCGGAAATCGGTGACCTCCGGATAACGGGCCGCCATCAGCTCGCGGCTGGTAATGTCCATACTAGACTCATCGTTCGCGAGGTTGATCGCTACGGACCCAAGCCCTTCCGCCTTGATGGCTAGCTCGCAAGCTTCCGCTATGTCACGCGTATCGATATAGCTCCACAGGATGCGTTCCCGCTCCTCCGGCTTATGGATAAACGAAGGGAAACGTTCATACCATTCGGGCGGAATGACGTTGCCGAGGCGCAGCGATACGACCTGCATGCCGGTACGGCGGTGGAACATATCGGCTGTCGCTTCGTTAACGATTTTGGACAATCCGTAGCTATCCTGCGGAAGCTGCGGATGAGCTTCATCCATCGGTACATATTGCGGCCCAAACGGATGCTCCGCGAAGCAGATGCCATAAGAGGATTCGCTGGACGCAATAACTACTTTTTTAATGCCAAGGCCAGCTGCTGCTTCCAGCACATTGTAAGTAGACATCACATTGTTGCGGAAGGTGACCTCGGGAGGCACCATGCCCGCTCTCGGAATGGCCGCCATATGAATGACAGCATCTGCGCCTGCCAGCGCTCCGTAAGTCTGACCCAGATCCTCCAGATTCACGATCAGGGTCGGGCAAATCGATTCGTCCGGTTGGCGCGTATCTACGTTAAGCACTTCATACCCTTGTTCCACGAAATGCTTGACGATCCAACGTCCAAGCATCCCGCTCCCGCCGGTAACTACAACTTTAGCCATCTAGGATGTCTCCTTCTTTTACTTCAGAATAGTCTCGATTTGTTCCAATACGTCTTCGCTTAAAGCAATACCCGAAGCTTTCGCATTTTCCGTTACTTGATCCGGACGGCTTGCGCCAACAAGCGCGCTGGCTACGTTCGGTTGACGGAGAATCCAGGCAAGCGCGAGATTGCCTACGCTGATGCCGAGCTCCGACGCAATAGCTTCCAGCTGGCGGACCTTGTTGATTTTCTCTTCCGTAATGCCTTTGCCCATCCAATCGATTTTAGCCGCGCGGCTGTCCGCAGGGAAATCGGTTGCGGACGTGTATTTGCCGGTAAGCAAGCCTTGCGCCAGCGGAGAGAAGACAACTTGGCCGATGCCGGAGCGTTCGCTAAGCGGAATGATCTCCTTCTCGATGTAACGCTCAAACATATTATAGATCGGTTGGTTAACCACAATACGGTCCAGCAGATATCGATCCGCTACGCCAAGCGCTTCTGCAATTTGCGACGCCTGCCATTCGCTAACGCCGACATACAGCACTTTGCCGGAACGAACCAGATCATCGATCGCGCGAAGCGTTTCATAGAGCGGAGTTTCCGCATCATGACGGTGGCAGTAGTAAATATCGATGTAATCATGGCCAAGACGCTTCAAGCTTGCATTCGCCTGCTCGATCACATGCTTGCGGGACAAGCCGCGGTCGTTGGGGCCGTCGCCCATCGGCCAGAATACTTTTGTCGCGAGAACATAGGATTCGCGCGGATACGCTTTCAGCGCTTCGCCAACCAATTCCTCCGCGCCTCCGCGCTCGTACACATTTGCCGTATCGAAAAAGTTAATTCCCAAATCGTAAGCCGTGCGGATCGCGTTAACCGCATTCTCGCGTTCCACGTAACCGCCATATGTAAGCCAGCTGCCTAAGCTGATTTCGCTAACCTTCAGACCTGTACCGCCAAGTTTCCGATATTTCATCGTATTGCTCCTCCATTCGTTTACCGAAAATTTTTTATTGCAGACACAAACGGCTGTTCTCCAGCAAACCTTATTCTAAAGGACATCCTCCGGGCTGAAAAGAACTGAAATGTTTTTCATTAGATTGGTTCGAGGTTACCTACTATACTTGGATATACCTCGATATTCATCCCGTAAAACAAGGTGAAACGGCTGTCTCCGCTTAAATTTATATAAAAAAACGGCCGCCCTTAGGCGACCGTTTACCATCTCGATTATTCAAATTCAACGTTGTGATACACTTGCTGAACGTCTTCCAAATCTTCAAGCGCGTCAATCAGCTTCTCGAAGGAAGCAACCGCGTCTTGCGGAAGCGTGACGAAGTTTTGCGCAAGCATCGTTACTTCTGCCACCGCAAACTCCGAAATGCCGGCATTTTTGAATGCCTCTTGCACCGCATTAAATTGATCCGGAGCGGCATAGACCATAATCGTCTCGTCCTCTTCCACGATATCGTTGACGTCAACGTCCGCTTCCAGCATCAATTCCATCACTTCGTCCAGCGATTTGCCTTCCACGCCGATAACGGCGGTCTGGTCGAACATATAAGATACCGATCCGCTTACGCCCATGTTGCCGCCGGCTTTGTTGAAAGCCGAACGCACTTCCGGAGCCGTACGGTTCACGTTGTTCGTCAGGGCATCCACGATGATCATGGAGCCTGCGGGACCAAATCCTTCGTAACGGAGCTCGAAATATTGTTCGTCGGAGCCGCCTTTTGCTTTATCGATCGCGCGATCGATAATCGCCTTCGGTACGTTATACGTTTTCGCGCGCTCAAGTACGAACTTCAAAGCGCCGTTGGATTCCGGGTTAGGCTCGCCTTTCTTCGCCGCTACATAAATTTCAAGACCAAATTTCGCATAAATGCGGCTTGTGTTAGCGTCTTTCGAAGCTTTTTTCTCTTTAATGTTATTCCACTTACGACCCATGCTGCACCACTTTCTTCATTTTTCTATATGCCTATTATAACGGCTTTTCCTTGTATTGGACAACTCCTAATCCGATTGCGGTGCAGAAAGGCCAGTTCCTTAACGTCTTACTTGGAGCTTTTGTAGTCTTAGCGCATTCAGGACGACGGATACCGAGCTTAAAGCCATAGCTGCGCCGGCTACCCAAGGCGCAAGCAGGCCGATTGCCGCAATCGGAATGCCTAGCGTGTTGTAGCCAAGCGCCCAGAACAGATTCTGTTTAATATTCCGCATCGTCATCCGGCTGATGTAGATCGCATCCGGAATGCTTTCGAGATCGCCGCGCATCAGCGTGACGTCCGCGGCTTCCATCGCCACATCGGTCCCCGTGCCGATCGCCATGCCGATATTGGCTGTCGCCAGCGCAGGAGCATCGTTAATGCCGTCGCCAACCATAGCAACGATATGGCCTTGCCGCTGAAGCTTTTTCACTTCCTCCGCTTTGCCTTCCGGAAGAACTTCAGCCAGCACATGATCAATTCCGGCTTGCGCGGCGATCGCTAACGCGGTGCGTTCATTGTCCCCGGTAACCATAATGACCTTGATTCCAAGCTCTTTGAGCCGCCCGACCGCGGATACCGAGCTCTCCTTAATCGTATCCGCCGCCGCGATGATTCCGGCGTATTGCTCGTTAACGGCAACCAGCATGGCCGTCTTGCCCGCTTCCTCGAGTCTGTTCATGACCGGATAAACGTCCTCCGCATGAATGCCGTTTTCCTCGAGCAGCCTGCGGGTTCCGATCAATACCGGTTTCCCTTCCACCGTAGCCCGGATTCCAAAGCCCGGCAACGCTTCAAACGACTCCGCGGAACCAAAAGATATACCCCTCTCCCGTATACCGTCAGCTATCGCCACAGCAAGCGGATGCTCGGAGAGCTGTTCTGCTCCGCCCACCAGTCGCAAAAATCCCGCTTCATCCTTGTCATCCGCAACAAGGATATCCGTTAACGTCGGCTTGCCGTTTGTTACCGTTCCCGTCTTATCGAGAATAATCGCATCCACCTTGTGAGTTTGTTCGAGATGCTCGCCGCCCTTGAACAAAATGCCTAACTCCGCCGCGCGGCCGGAACCCGCCATAATCGAGGTAGGAGTTGCGAGACCAAGCGCGCAAGGGCAGGCAATGACGAGAATCGCAATGGCGGTCTCAAGCGCCGCGGTCAAATCTCCCGGCTTGATAAAGATCAGCCATACCAGGAAAGCAAGAACCGCTATACCCGTTACGATGGGGACAAAAATACCGGAAATGACGTCTGCAACCCGTTGAATTTGCGCTTTCGAGCCTTGCGCTTCCTCCACAACCCGGATAATCTGGGCAAGCGCCGTATCCGCTCCTACTTTTGTCGCCTGCACTTTCAAGATGCCATTGCCGTTAATGGTTGCCCCAATTACGTTATCGCCAGCACTTTTCTCCACCGGCAGGCTCTCGCCCGTCAGCATCGCTTCGTCAACCGCCGAGGCGCCTTCGAGCACCAGACCGTCAACCGGAATTTTCTCGCCCGGCCGGACCATGACGATATCTCCTTTGACTACTTGCTCGACGGGAATAAACATTTCTTGACCGTCCCTTATAACCGTAGCCGTCTTCGCTCTCAGGCCCATAAGCGACTTGATCGCTTCCGAGGTCCGCCCTTTGGCCAATGTTTCGAACAGTTTGCCGAGCAATACCAGGGTAATCAGAATCGCGCTGGTCTCGAAATACAGCTCCGGCGCATGATGCATCGAGGAGCCTTCCGCTTCCCATTTGAGTGTTGCGTAAAGGCTGTAAAAATAAGCGGCCGACGTGCCAAGCGCGATAAGCACATCCATATTGGCGCCGCCGTTTCGCAGCGCTTTATATGCGCTCACGTAGAAGGAACGGCCGATGTAGAACTGCACGGGCGTTGCCAGAACAAGCTGGAACCAAGGATTCATAAACAGCTCCGGCACATACAGCCAGGAAGTAAACGAAAAATGTCCAACCATGCTCCAAATAAGCGGGAGCGATAATAAAGCTGAAATCACGAGCTTTCTGATTTGTCCCTGTCTTTCGGGATTCTTCTCTACGGCGGCACTTTCCACGCGCTCTGCGGCGGCATAGCCTAACTGCTCGACCTTACGCTCTATATCCTGGGCGGAGACTTCGCTTGGCGCATACTCGACTCGGGCCGTTTCCATCGCGAAGTTAACCGTTGCCGAAGCAACGCCGGGAAGTTTGTTCAACCCTTTCTCTATGCGGTTCGCACAGGCGGCACAAGTCATTCCGGTTATGTCAAAGGTAGTCTGGTCATGATCGTTTGATTCCACGGGAGCCATACGCAACACATCCATTTCTTATTAAGTTTGATTGGCTTCAGTATACCCCCCACCCGTATATATGTCAATCATTAAAAATACCTATAGGGGGTATATTGAACGTTAGCCGCTTCCGCACAAAAAAAATCCTGCCCGACAACAAGCTGTCAGGCAGGATCAGTTCTATCTATTATGCACCAAACGTTTAGAATACTTTCGTTGTCCAGGACTCGCAGTTCCACGTTTCCGTAACAACCTGCTGATAAAATTCAGGTTCGTGGGAGATCAGGATAATGCTGCCTTTGTACGCTTTGAGCGCGCGGGCCAGCTCTTCCTTCGCGTCAACGTCCAAGTGGTTCGTAGGCTCGTCAAGCACGAGCAGGTTCGTCTCGCGGTTGATCAGCTTGCAGAGGCGTACCTTCGCCTTCTCGCCGCCGCTAAGCACCGCGATTTTGCTCTCGATATGCTTCGTGGTCAGGCCGCATTTCGCAAGCGCCGCGCGAACCTCGAATTGGTTAAGCGACGGGAATTCGTTCCAAATCTCATCGATGCAAGTATTGTTGTTTGCTTCTTTTATTTCCTGCTGGAAATAACCGATGCTCAGAATATCGCCAAGCTGAACGGAGCCTTCCAGCGCAGGGATTTCGCCCAGGATGCTGCGGAGCAGCGTTGTTTTGCCGATACCGTTCGCTCCGACAAGAGCGATCTTCTGGCCGCGCTCCATACGGAGGGTCAGAGGTCTCGACAATGGCGAATCATAACCGATTACCAGGTTGTTCGTTTCGAAGATCAGCTTGCTTGAAGCCCGCGCATCGATAAAGTTAAACTGCGGCTTCGGCTTTTCCTTCGCCAGCTCGATAACATCCATCTTGTCCAGCTTCTTCTGTCTCGACATCGCCATGTTCCGGGTTGCGACGGATGCTTTGTTCCGGGCAACGAAGTCCTTCAGCTCGGCAATTTCCTGCTGCTGGCGCTTGAACGCCGACTCCAGCTGCTGTTTTTTCATTTCGTGAACTTCCAGGAAATGATCGTAGTCGCCGACGTAACGGTTCAGTTCCTGATTTTCCATATGGTAAATCAGGTTGATGACGCTGTTCAGGAATGGAATATCATGGGAGATCAGAATAAACGCGTTCTCGTACTCCTGCAGGTAACGCTTCAGCCACTCGATATGCTGCTCGTCCAAATAGTTGGTAGGCTCGTCGAGGAGAAGGATATCCGGCTTCTCGAGAAGAAGCTTCGCGAGCAGAACCTTCGTGCGTTGACCGCCGCTCAAATCATGCACGTCTTTATCGAGGCCGATATCGGTGAGGCCAAGGCCGCGCGCCGTTTCATCGATCTTCGCATCGATCAGGTAGAAGTCCTGGCTTGTCAGCGTATCCTGAATCGTGCCGACATCCTCCAGAAGCTTCTCCAGCTCTTCCGGCGATACTTCGCCCATGCGGCCGTACATGTCGTTCATCTCTTGTTCCATGTCAAACAAATATTGGAATGCGCTCTTAAGCACGTCGCGCATGGTCATTCCTTTGCTCAGTACCGCATGCTGGTCGAGGTAACCGACGCGAACCTTCTTCGACCATTCAACCTTGCCGTCATCCGGCTGAAGCTTGCCGGTAATAATGTTCATGAACGTGGATTTGCCTTCGCCGTTTGCGCCGATCAGACCGATATGCTCCCCTTTGAGCAGACGGAACGATACATCGTTAAAAATCGCGCGGTCGCCAAATCCATGGCTTAATCTTTCAACGTTTAATATACTCATGAATGCACCTTTTCTTTTTAATCTTTTTTCCTCGTTATATTATAAGCGTTAGAGGGCTCATAACTCAATGAAGGATGTCAAGAAAAGATGAAAAAAGCGGCCTTTTGAAAGGCCGCGGCGTCAAATGACGAATAAATCGACAAATTGATCCACCTCTGTGCGCTCCAATGCCTCCTGATCCAGGCAAAGCGCGGCGATCTGGCCGGCTTGCTTCGCCGGGAAACGCGTCCTCAAATTCTCTTCGAATTTACTTACCAGCAAAGGAATGCCTTCCTCTCTCCTTCTCCGGTGGCCGATCGGGTACTCCACCTCCACTTTACCGGTTGAAGAGCCGTCCGCGAAAAATACTTGTATAGCATTAGCAATCGAACGGTTGCCTGCATCCAGGTACTCTTTGGAATACCTCGGATCCTCTATCGTACGCATTTTGTCCCGCAGCTTATCGATCCGGGGGTCGGAAGCCGCCGCATCTTCATAATGATCCGCCGTTAGTTCGCCATGCAGCATTCCGACCGCAACCATGTATTGCAGGCAATGATCGCGGTCCGCCGGATTATGAAGCGGTCCCCGTTTGTCGATAATGCGGATCGCCGACTCATGGGTAGTAAGCTCAATCGCGGCAATCTCGTCAATCCGGTCTTTCACATGCGGATGCAGCCGAATGGCCGCTTCAACGGCCGTCTGTCCGTGGAATTCCGCCGGAAACGAGATTTTGAACAAGATATGCTCCATGACGTACGAATCAAGCGGCCTCGCCTGAACGACAGGCTTCCCTTTAAACAGGACATCCTGGAATCCCCAGCCCGGGGCGCTCAGCACGGATGGATAGCCCATCTCGCCGCGAAGCGCCATCATGGCAAGCCATACGGCGCGGCTTGTCGCGTCCCCCGCAGCCCATGATTTTCTTGAGCCCGTATTCGGCGCGTGGCGGTACGTCCGGAGAGCATGCCCGTCAAGCCAGGCATGCGAGACGGCATTGACGATTTCGTCCTTGCTGCCTCCAAGAAGCTGCGCGACTACGGCGGTCGAGGCGATTTTGACAAGCAGCACATGGTCGAGCCCTACCCGGTTAAAGCTGTTCTCCAGCGCAAGGATTCCCTGAATTTCATGCGCTTTGATCATCGCCGTCAGCACCTCGCGCATGGCGAGCGGGGCTTTGCCCTCGGCTCTATTCTTGCGGCTGATATAATCGGCGGCAGCCAGAATCCCGCCAAGATTATCGGAGGGATGGCCCCATTCGGCGGCCAGCCAGGTGTCGTTGTAGTCAAGCCAGCGGATCATGCAGCCAATCTGGAAAGCGGCCGTAACCGGGTCTGTCGCAGTTGAAGTGCCCGGTACACGCGCGCCGTTTGGCACAACGGTTCCCGGCACAAGCGGACTAAGAAGCTTGGCGCATTCCGGATAACGGAGTGCTAAGAGTCCGCAGCCAAGGGTATCCATCAGGCATAACCTAGCCGTGTTGTAAGCTTCCTCGCTGGCGAGCTCTTTATGAAGAACATAATCCGCAATATCGACCAGCAGCGGATCGGGATCCGGTCGATTCGCACTATAGGTTACGGACATTTAAGTTGTGCACCTCCCTGACGGTCAATCTTTCATTAGCGCTGATCGAGCGGCAGCCACTCTTGCGGCTCAGGCCCGATATAATCGGCGCTTGGACGGATTATCCGGTTCCCTGCCCGCTGCTCAATGACATGCGCCGACCAACCCGTGAGGCGGGACAACACAAAGACGGGAGTAAATAACGGAGTGGGGATTCCCAAGTGGAAATAAGCCGAAGCGCTGTAGAAATCCAGATTGGGAAACAGCCTTTTTTCTCGGCGCATGACCTGTTCGATTCTCTCGGAAATCTCGTACAGCTTCCTGTCTCCTGCCTGTTCGGACAGGGCAAGCGCCCATTCCTTAATCACATCGGAACGAGGGTCAGAGACCGAGTAAACGCGGTGCCCAAATCCCATGATCAGCTGCTTTTGCCGGAGAGCTTCCAGAATACCCGCTTCTGCGTCATCCGGATTGTCGTATCGTTCGATGAGTGCCATCGCCGCTTCATTGGCGCCGCCGTGCAGCGGTCCGCGCAGCGTGCCCACTCCGGTCGTGATCGCCGAATAATAATCGGATAACGTAGAAGCCGTAACCCTTGCCGCAAACGTAGAGGCATTGAATTCATGCTCCGCATACAGCGTAAGGGAAACATCCAGCGCTTTGGCATGCTGCTCCTCCGGCTCTCTCTGATGCAGCAGCCCCAGAAAATGAGAAGACGTGTCGCCGCCGCTGCCTTCGGTATCAATCCGCTTGCAGCTATTGTGGTAGTGATACCAATACAGCAGAATCGATGACGTACAGCCAATCAACCGGACTGCAATATCCAAGGCGGAACGCCCTTCCTCCTCCGGCTCGAACGAAGCAAGCGCGGAATAGCCGGTCCGGAGCACATCCATCGGATGGGTGCTGCCCGGCAGCAGTTCGAGTATGCCGGTTAAGGCCGGCGGCAGCACCCGGCTGGCCGCAAGCTGCTTGCGGAATTGGTCAAGCTGCACGGCATCCGGAAGCCATCCGTACAAGAGTAAATAGGCAGTCTCCTCAAAGGCTGCGAATCGGGCCAAATCGTAGATGGAATAACCGCGGTACGATAATCCCTTCCCTTCCTTGCCGACCGTCGAGATTCGAGTCTGGCCGGCAATAACAGCCGCAAGGCCGCCTTGCTTTGGTTCCGGCATTTACCCCTCTCCCTTCTCCTCCTTCAGCTCCTTCTGCTCCATTCCAAACAACGCATCAAGTTTATATTCGTAATCATAATAGTGAAGAAAATCGTAAAGCTCCGCCCGCGTCTGCATCAGATCTACCACCTTCTGCTGCGAGCCCTCTTCACGGATCGTGCGGTACACGCGCAGCGCCGCCGCGTTCATGGCCCGAAACGCCGATAAAGGGTACAGGGCAAGGCTGACTCCCGCATCCCGGAGCTGCTCTATGGTGAACAGCGGCGTTTTCCCGAATTCCGTTATATTCGCCAGAATAGGTACCTGCACGGCATCGGCAAACCTTTTATATTCGTCCAGACTGCCAACCGCTTCGGGAAAAAGCATATCCGCCCCTGCTTCGACATACCGGCTGGCGCGTTCAACCGCGGCCTCAAGCCCTTCCGAAGCCAAGGCATCCGTTCTGGCCATAATGACAAAGCTGCTGTCGGTCTTTGCGTCTACCGCGGCTTTGATCCGGTCGACCATCTCATCGGTTCGCACCATTGCTTTATTCGGACGGTGCCCGCATCTTTTCTCCGCCACCTGATCCTCGATATGGACAGCCGCAACGCCGGCTCTCTGCATTTCCTTAATCGTTCTGGCGATCTGAAAGGCACCGCCAAAGCCCGTATCGATATCGACTAACAGCGGCAGCTCCGATACGTTCGTGATCCGGCGGATATCCTCCAGCACATCCTGAAGCGTGGTAATTCCAAGGTCAGGGAGGCCAAAGGAAGCATTGGCGACTCCCGCGCCGGATAAATAGAGCGCGCGGAAGCCAACCTGCTCCGCCATCATGGCGGCATACGCGTTAATCGCCCCCGCCACCTGAAGGGGCTGCTCCTCCTGGATCGCGTCACGAAGCTTAAGTCCGGGGCTACTTCTCATAAAAGTCACCTTCATTTCATCATTCTTCCGCTGATTACAAGGCGATGGATTTCATTGGTACCTTCGTAGATTTGCGTTACTTTCGCGTCTCTGAACAGCCGTTCGGCGGGATGCTCCTTGGATACCCCCTCTTCGCCCAACAGCCGGACGGCAGCTCCGGACACCGCAACCGCGGTATCGGAAGCAAACATCTTGGCCATTGACGCTTCCTTCGTGCATGGCCTTCCCTCCTGCCGAAGCGAAGCGGCACGGTAGACAAGCAGCCTGGCGGCCGCCGTTCGTGCAAGAAGCTCCGCCAGCTCGGTGTCACGGGACGTATACGGAGCGCCCTTTGACGATCCAAAACGCTCACGCAGAAGCTCAATCGAGGCTTCGGCTATTCCTAGCGCTTGCGCGGCAATGCCGATCCGCCCGCCGTCAAGCGAGCCTTTTGCAATCGCGAAGCCTTCGCCTTCCCGTCCCAGCCGGTATTCCTCGGGAATACGCAGCTGTTCGAGATAAAGCTCGCAGGTATTCGAGCCGTGAAGACCCATTTTCCGCTCGGGCTTGCCGATATGAAGCCCCTTCGTGCCTCCCGGCACAATAAATGCGGTAATGCCGCCGGCACGCTTCGTCCCGTCCGTAACGGCAAACACGACATATACCCCGGCCGCTCCTGCGTTGGTAATAAACAGCTTGGAGCCGTTTAGCTCATAATAATCGCCTTTCAGCTCGGCTGCTGTCCGTATAGCGGCAGCATCCGAACCGGCATGCGGTTCCGTTAACGCAAAGGCACCGATCCATTCGCCGGAAGCCAGCTTTCCGACGAAATGTCGACGCTGCTCCTCCGTTCCGTAGTTCAGAATGGGAAGTGTGCATACGGAGGTGTGCACGGATAAAATAACGCCAACCGCCGCGTTAACCCTCGACACTTCGTTAATCGCGATAATATAGGAAATAAAATCCAATCCTGCCCCGCCCCACTGCTTGGGTATCGGGATTCCCATCCACTCCCGCTCCGCCATCTTTCGGATGATATCCGCAGGAAAGCGCTCCTCGGATTCCATCCGTGGCACGGCTGACGCTATTTCCTCATTGGCAAACCGTCTTATAGCCTCCCTAATGGCTTGCTGCTCCTTCGTAAACCGGAGTTCCATGGACAATCGCTCCTTTCGGGTGCGATTCTATTCGTAGCTGTAAAAGCCCTTCCCGGTTTTCTTCCCTAACCAGCCGGCCGATACATAGTTGCGCAGCAGCGGGCACGGCCGGTATTTCGAATCGCCTAGCCCCTCATGCAGCGTCTCCATAATGTACAGGCAAGTATCCAGCCCGATGAAATCCGCGAGAGTAAGCGGGCCCATCGGATGATTCATGCCTAGCTTCATAATTTGGTCCACCGCTTCGGGCGAAGCCACGCCTTCATAGACGGCATACACCGCCTCGTTAATCATGGGCATGAGAATCCGGTTCGAGACAAAGCCCGGATAATCCTCAACGCGAACGGCCGTTTTCCCAAGCGATTCGGCAAGAGCAACCGTCGTTGCCAGTGTATCGGCCGAAGTAGCCAGACCCCGAATGACTTCCACAAGCGTCATAACCGGAACCGGATTCATAAAATGCATGCCAATCACCTGCGAGGGGCGCTTTGTCACTCCGGCGATGGCTGTTATAGAAAGCGAAGAAGTGTTTGTCGCCAGAATGGCATGCGGCGGACAGATCCGGTCCAATTCCTTGAACAGCTTCCGCTTAAGCTCCAGCTGTTCGGGGATAGCCTCAATAACAAAGTCGGATACCCGGCAGGCTTCCAAAGTAATAACCGGCGTCAGCTTCCGCATGGCGGCTTCCTGCTGCTCCTTCGTCAGCTTTCCCTTCTTGACAAATCGGTCAAGCGAGCTCCCAATCGCGTACATCCCGCGCTCAACCGCCGCTTCGGTAATATCGTAAAGCGCGGTCTCGTATCCGTACTGCGCCAAAGTCTGGGCAATGCCGCTCCCCATCTGCCCGGCTCCCAGCACGGTTACCTGGCGGATCTCCTGTACCTGGTCCATCCCCTTCACCTCGGTTCTCGTTCAACCATCCGATCACGCATCAACCTGAAGCAGAATCGCGTCGCCTTGCGCTCCGCCGCTGCAAATCGCGGCGATGCCTAGTCCGCCGCCCCGCCGCTTAAGCTCGTGAATCAGCGTCAAAACAATGCGGGCGCCGCTTGCTCCAATCGGATGCCCAAGCGCGATCGCTCCGCCGTTGACGTTTACTTTTTCGGGATCCCAGCCTATCATCTGCCCGCTGATCAGCACAACCGAAGCGAAAGCTTCGTTCACTTCGAATAGATCAATCTTCTCCAGCGGAACACCCGTCTGCTTCAGAAGTTTGCGGATCGCAAGCGCCGGGACGGTTGCCAGATACGCCGCTTCCGCGCCTGCCGAAGCATGCCCGAGTATGGTTGCTAGCGGCTTAGCGCCCAGACGGGCGGCTCCCTTCGAAGACATGACCGTCACCGCGGCGGCGCCGTCATTCACTCCTGGAGCATTGCCGGCCGTAATCGTCCCGGTCCGATCGAAGGCGGGCTTTAATTTGGCCAGCTTTGCCGCATCCGTATCCGGACGCGGACACTCGTCGACGCTAAGCTCCGTGCCGTCATCCAAGATAACGGGAACGATCTCCTCGGCAAAGCGCCCGCTCTGCTGTGCAGCTACCGCGCGGATGTGACTGCGGAGCGCCCAATCGTCCTGCTCTATACGCCCGATATTGAACTCGTCTGCCACCCGGTTGCCAAGCGAGCCCATCGGCACCTGGTGGAACGCGCAAAACAAGCCGTCATGATTCATCAGATCCACAAGCGCAGCATTGCCCATTCTAGCGCCCCATCTCGCCGTCGGAACGGCGTAAGGAGTGCGGCTCATGCTTTCCATTCCGCCTGCCACAACGATCTCGGCATCGCCGGAGCGAACCATCTGATCAGCCATCGTGATAGCCCTCATGCCTGATGCACAAACCTTGTTTATCGTCTCCGACGGTACTTCCCAGCTTAGACCCGCCAGCCTCGCGGCTTGCCTGGACGGAATCTGGCCGGCTCCCGCCTGAAGCACCATGCCCATAATGACGCCATCCACCTGCCCGGGCGAAATGCCTGATCTTTGCATGGCTCCCGTAATCGCGGCAGCTCCCAGCTGAACGGCCGGTACGGTTTTGAACTGGCCTCCATATTTGCCAAACGCTGTTCTTGCTCCGGCTACGATGACCGACTGACGATTAGACATCCGTCAGCTCCCCCTATTCCGCCTCCAGGCTTAAAATAGCCGAATACGAATGCTCCGAAGCTGCTTCCAGACTTTTGGCATCCCGCAAATAACGTTCAACGGGGTATTCGCGCATATAGCCGTATCCGCCAAAAATCTGTACGGCCTCAATAGCCGTCGCTACGGCGTGTTTGATCGCGTAAAGCTTTGCCATAGCTGCTTTCGCGCTGCTTGACAATCCTCTGTCCGTGGACCAGGCCGCATCATAGACAAGCCACCTTGACGCCTCTACATTTGCCGCCATATCCGCCAGCTTAAACGCTATGCCTTGCTGGCGTCCGATCGGTTTGCCGAATTGCGACCGTTCTTTCGCGTAGGCTAACGCGGCATCCAATGCTCCCTGGGCAATTCCCGTAGCTTGGGCAGCCGCACCAATATCCCGAATAACGTTAATGTCATTAAATACAACTTCCGCCCCTCGTTCCGAGTTTTCTTTAATCCCATTAAATAAAGAGAAATTTACCGATTGAAACCGCAGTTCCGCTCTTGGCATCGCCCGCAAACCAAGCTTGCTTTCCGAAGGCGCGCAGGTGAGACCGGGACTGTCACCCGAGATCATGCCGAGCGAGAATCCTCCGGCCCGATGCTTAATTAACCCTACGTAATGATCCGCTACGCCAGCCAGTTCGACGGACGGAAGAGATCCGTCAAGCTTATAGATGTCTTGGCCCATCCTTTTTCCTCTTAAAGTCGGATGGGAATAAGCAATGGTTCCAAGCTTTTTTCCTGTAGTTAACGGCATTAAATTTATCTCGCGCAAGCTATCGCTTCCATGCTTGGCGAGCACCCATGCCGCTGTCGTATGCATCCCCAGCATAACCGAGGTTGAAGCACATACGCGGGCAAGCTCCTCCAGGACAATCGAGTAGACGAGTAGATCGCTGCCCGCTCCGCCCCACTTCTCGGCAATCGGAATCCCCGTTAAGCCCATCGTCGCCATATTGTCGAACAAGCTGCGGTCAAATCGCTCAAGCTCATCTCTGTCAACCGTCCCCGGGGCAAGCTCGCTTTCCGCAAAATCCCTTACAGCCGCACGCGTCAGCTCGTATTCCTCGTCCAGCTGAAACCGCATCTCCCCCTCCCCCTTTCCGCAAAAGGACAACCTATTCGACGGATTCCGAGCCAATATCAATATATGAAGGAGCCTAACGCTAACATGCCGTAAGCCATAAAAAACCGCAGCCTGTATGGCTGCGGCAGACAAAATATGAGTGTTCGACGGTTACGGCTGCTTCACGCCCGTATAAATATGAATGGCATCCCTCAAAAAAGCGGCCGCTCCGGGCTGGTCGGCATCGTAGTAGGCGGTGAACCGTTCGTCATCCACATACATTTGGGATAATCCGGCATGTGCCTCCTTCGAATACTCCTTCCAATAAAACATCAGCCAACGTTTGTGCAGCTCTGCCGTTTTCTGAGCCAGCTCGCCTGCGGGATCACCGGTTTTGATAGCTTCCGCCAAGGCTGCTTTGATCTCTTCCCCAAGCTTCGTTACTTCGTCATACTGCTCCTGCGTCATATGGCTCAGCTTCGCGTTGGACGCATTAACGGCATCGTCGCCGTATTTTCCCCGGATTTCCTTGCCGTATTTTTTCTCGTTCTCGTCAATCAGCTTTTGTTTGAAGCCTTCGAATTTTTGTTTGTCGGACATGTTCATTCTCCCTTCCGCATGCTCGATGGATTGCTCGACATTCCGGATAAGGACATCCAGCTGCCGCCTTCTGTCGAGAAGCTGCTCGCGGTGCTCCTTCAGCGCGGCCCTCTTATCAAAGGCGGGATCTTGAATGATTTGCCTGATTTGCTCAAGCCCCAAGCCAAGCTCGCGGTAAAATAAAATCTGCTGCAGCAGATCCACCTCCGCCTGCCCGTAAATCCGGTATCCGGATGAACGGACTCTTGCCGGCTTTAACAGTCCAAGTTCATCGTAATACCGCAAGGTTCTCGTGCTTACGCCCGCGAGCTGTCCCAGCTTCTGTACGGTATATTCCATATCTGCTCACCTCCCGACAACCTTACTCTACACCTTGACGCAACGTCAAAGTCAACGGCAGATTCCCATTTTTCTCAGCTTTTTATTTCCTTCATTATACAATGCATGAATTAACCAAAGCCCGCTCAATCTAGAAGGGTTGGAGGTGAAAAACATGACAGGACGCAACAACAAGCCCGACAATGACGGACCCGCTGCAAGCCCTTCGCGCCTTGACCAATTCGGCGATAAGCTTGCCGACAATTCCGGATCGGTTCCGAAGAAGAACAGCAACAACAATACTTGCAAATAACTCAAAAAAAGGACTGCCGGCAAAGGCAGTCCTTCCTGCTTATGACTTAGCCGCAGCAGACTCTTCGGCCGCTTCCGCCATATACAGCTCCTTCATAATCGATTCGATCGGAATGGCGTCAATCGCCATGTCCACAATGCCATAAACCTCGTTAAACTCCCGGATAAAACGTTTCAAAGGCAATACGCTCGTATCAATCTCCAGCGCAAGCTCTAGAGGCCCTTTCCGCTCCGTAACCGTAATACCCTGGATACGGATATCCGGAACAACGGTTTCCATCGTCAGACGAACCGACTTCTTGTCGCCCAGCCTGCTTCTTAACATGGCAAGCGAATCATCCACCACAATCTCGCCGTGATTGATGACGATCACCCGCTCCGCAAGCAGCTCGACATCCTCCAGGTCATGCGTCGTTAGTATAAAGGTGACTCCCTGTCCGTTCATGCTTCGTATGAAATGGCGGATATTCTCCTTCGCAATCATATCCAGCCCAATCGTGGGCTCATCGAGAAACACGATTTCCGGACGGTGCAGCATCGCCATAATAAACTCGCATTTCATCCGTTCCCCTAACGATAGCTGACGGGTAGGCTTTCGGATAATATCGCCAACGCCAAGCAGCTCGGTGAGGTCATTTAACGTTGATTGATACTGCCGCTCCGGAACGCCGTATATCGCTTTGTTCATATAAAAGGCATCGACGGGAGGAATATCCCAGAGCAGCTGCGACTTCTGCCCAAAGACGGCGCCAATGCGGCCGACATACTGTCTTCTCTGCTTCCAAGGAACAA
The DNA here is from genome assembly GCF_004000805.1 of Paenibacillus glycanilyticus NBRC 16618. Lineage (GTDB taxonomy): Bacteria > Bacillota > Bacilli > Paenibacillales > Paenibacillaceae > Pristimantibacillus > Pristimantibacillus glycanilyticus. The sequence goes on along the minus strand of NZ_BILY01000031.1, from coordinate 48,832 downwards.
ACCCCAGCGCTTTTACTTCGCCCGTTGTGGGGTGAAGGACACCCGTCAGGATCTTGAGCGTCGTTGACTTCCCTGCGCCGTTTGGGCCAAGAAACGCCAGCATCTCCCCTTGCGGAACGGTGAAAGACAAATCGTGAACGGCTTTGATTTCCTTCATCGGCCGTTTGATTAAATTACGCGTCACTTCGCGGAGCGTATGGCCGCGTTCATGAGTCATATACGTTTTCGTCAGATTTCTCACTTCGATCATGCTAACCCTTCTCCCCTTCGTCTTTCGCCTCTAGCCGCCGGCACTTGTATAACCTCTCAGCATCCGGTTCCAATATAATATCCCGAGCAGCAGGAAACCGGCAGCCGGCAGCAGCGCCCATAATCCTCCCCAGCTGGTCCGGCCAAGCAGCGCTTCAGCAGGAACAAAAGCGATCAGACCTACGGGAAGAACATAGGTTAATACGTTTTGCAGCGATTTCGAGAAGATGGTTCCCGGATACATGCCAAAGCTTGTGAAAGCGTCAAAAATATCAAAGACCCGGCTGCTTCCGACCCAGCGGAACAGCATGCCGGACAAGAACAGGGATACCGCGCCTAACATCGTGACTGACGCCAGGAACAGCAGTCCGAATTGCAGCCACGCCCAGCCGCCGGGCATCACCATCCCGTTTAAGGCGTAAACGAACAGAACCGTACCGCTGAACAGTCTGCCGAAATCATCCGGATCGAAGCCCGTGATCATCGCCATCAGCATAACGGGTCTAGGCCGGAGCAGCAGCAAGTCAAACGTTCCTTCGCGGACATGGCCTAGCGTTGTTCCCACCATGCCGAAGAAGAACGGAAAGGCGATTCCCTTCGACAGGGCAAACACGGCTTGAATGAGCAGTGCCTCATGCATCGTCCATCCGGGAAACGAAGCGCCGGATTTGTACACGAGCAAAGTAACGAGCGGAACAACCAGATCCCCGATAACGAGCATGACAACGCTAATAAAGAAATGGCTGCGATATGCCATCTGCTCCGCAAATTTGGTTCGCAGAACCGCACCGAATAAGGTCTCTCTCATACGCCCACCCCCGTAAATCTTCGCATGGCGGCGTTGTACAGAACAGTCATCGTTAACGCAGTCACCGAAACGGCAACGGCTTGCAGGCCTACCGCCTGTGCAAGCGACAGATGAATGCCGGCAAGCTCATATTCTCCTCCGTACACTCTAGTCGGCAAATAAGTAATGAACTGAAAAGGAAGGAAAAACAATACTTTTTGCATCGCATCCGGGAAGAAGGACAGCGGAATAAATACCCCTGCGCAAATATCCTTCAGGAGCAGGAACACCCGCCGGATTCCTTCTGCCCGGATCAGCCAGAAGGCGGTTAATCCAACGCAATAATTGACCATAAAGTTCATCAGGAAGCTGAAGGTAATGGACAAGACAGCCCAGCCCGGAGCCGCGGGCTGCAGATTTACTCCAAAGACAAAGATAAACAGAAGAAGAACAGGCAGCACTTCAACCCAAAGCGCTAGCGAGCGGTGTCCGATCTTCTGAGCCAGTGCGAACAGCCAATGCGGCAGCGGCCTTAGGGCAAAAGTGACAAACTTCCCGCTGCGCACCAGCATCTGCAGGTTCCAGTCCGCGAAATCAAACGAGATGTAATGGATAAGGCTGGCGACGCCATAATAAGTAAGCATCTGTTGGTAAGTCAGCCCGTTTAACGTCTCATGCCCTTGGTAAACGGCCTTCCAGATAAAAACCTGAACCAGGAACATGACAGGCCCAACTAGCAGCGAAGCCGCCATATGCGACCGGAACGCCGCCCACTCCTTGTAGGTAGCGAAGCCGATCGCGGAAATGACGGCGGTCAGCCGCTTCACAGCCAGCCGGAGCCGATAATGTTTTGCGTACCGTTAATCGACTCCGGACACCAGTCCAGATTGGAAGGCACAAAAAATACGACAACCGACTGATGCTGAGGATCAACAAGCAGCTTGCAGCGTCCCGCCCCTTCATGGCCGTAGGAGCCAACGGGCAGCCACTCGTCATGCCCGGTGAGGTTCGCTCCAAGTCCGTACGTAAAGCTCTTGACCCGCCCTCCCCAGCAAAAGCCTTCAATCCCGCTGTTCAGCACATTCGTGCTCATCTTCTCTACCGACTTGCGGGATAAGATTTTGACACCGTCAAGCGTGCCTTTGTTAAGCAGCATCTGACCAAAGCGGTACAAGTCATCCAACGTAGAGTTCATGCCGCCCCCGGCTCTTTGCGGACTGTATTTGCGGTCATGCTTCTTCGTATCCCGATTCTTCTCATGCTCGTTAATCCAGCACACCTCATTCAGCAGCTCCTCCGGAATATCGAAGAACGTACGGTTCATGCCAAGTGGCGTTACAATCCTCTCCATTACGTACTGCTCAAACGGAATTCCGCTTGCGCGGGATACAATCTCGCCCAGAACGTTAAATCCGGCTGACGAATAGCTCCATTCTACGCCAGGCGCCGATAAAGGCTGACCGGATAAGAGAGAGCGAATCCACTGGCTGCGACGCTGCTTTTCCAGCTCCTCCGGATCGGTGACGGCATCCGGCCCTTCCGTCTCCGGCTCGAAGGCGAACAGCATATCCCACCAGCCTCTCGGATAAGGCTCCTGGAAGTAGCCGGGATCCGCCTGAAGGCCCGAAGTATGGGTCAGCAGGTGCCAGATTTGAATTTTTTCGTACGTGGCGTTTTTGAATTCCCCGATCCATTCCGAGACCGACTGCCGGAGAAACAGCTTGCCCTGCTCGACCAGCTGAAAAATCGCCGTCGCGGTGAACAGCTTGGTTACCGACGCGATTTTGCGGATCGTATCGTCCTGGCAGACCAAATCGGGATCCGTGTACTTGAGCTGTCCAAAGGCGGCTTTTGCAAAAACCTTGCCATTTGCGGAAAGAAGATAAGACGCGCTTTGAATTTGTTTCTGTTCGATAAGCGACTTGAAATGCTCCTCCAGCCGAAGCCGCGCATCCGGATCGAATCCGGTCTCCTGCGGTTGTATTGCCGTATTTACACCCGATGTTGACATGGGCATCCCTCCGTTAAAAGACTGATTATTATTCCAATCCCGACCAGACGATAGCCCGCGGGGTAACCACCGATTCATTCGTGAAGCCTTTATGGCTTGGAACCAGGAACGCGAATACCAATTCCTCGACGGGATCCACATACAAGCCGCAATGGCCGTAGCCTTCATGCGAGAAGGTTCCTTTGCTCGCCAGATCAAAATGATCTACCGACCAGCCTAGCCCGTATTTGAAATCCGCGTGAAGATTGCCCCAGCCCCTGCTCGTTACACCATGCAGATGATTGGCCGTTTGCAGCTCAACGGAACGTTTGGACAACACGCGGCTGCCGTTGCCGATTCCGCCGTCCAGCATCATCTGTCCGAATTTCCACAAGTCCTCAAGCGTCGAATAAAGACCGTTGCCTGCCACGTTTGGCATGTCCGCCGTCCGCTCTCGCGGCTCGTAGATTTCTCTTTTCTCCCAATCATTCGTGCAGCAGACTGCGTCCCGTTGCTCCTCGGGCACCTTGAAGAAGGTATTCGTTAAGCCGAGAGGAACCAAAATCTCATCGTGTATGTACTGTTCGTAGGTCTTGCCGGATACCTTGGCAATAATTTCGCCCAGTATGGCATATCCGCTTGAGCAATAGATCCATTCCTTTCCCGGCATGCGCTGCATGGGTCCAGAGATGACAACCTGCAGCCAATTGATATGCGGATAAGTTTTCTTCGCTTCGTGCGCCATCCATTCGTACCACGGAAGTCCGTAAGGCTCCAGGTAAAAACCGGGATCTCCCTGAAGACCGGAGGTATGGGTGAGCAGCTGGAAAATCGTAATGTCGCGGTGCTTATCGTTGTCGAATTCGGGCAGGATCCGGCTGACGGATTCCGTCAGAAAGATTTTCCCGCGATCTATTAGCTGATGGATAGCAACTGCCGTAAATACTTTGGTGATCGAATAGATTTTCCGAATGGAATCGGGAAGAAGATCCGCGCTGCCGTCTTCATGGCGCAAACTCCCTAGCGAGCGCTGTGCGAATACCTTTCCTTTTCTTGCGATGATGTAGCTTGCGGCTTGAATCGTACCGTTTCCGATAATGGAAGCATAATGATCGTCGAGACGCCGGAGATGCTCTCTATCGAATCCGACTTCCTCCGGACTGGCATTGGTCCAGCCCTCATGAATGTGAATCATGTCCTGCATTTAAGTTGACCCCTCCCTGAATTGGAGAATCATGGAAATGGAAATACATCCCTATTCTAAGGGCACGAATGTTCGCATGTCTATGCCTTTTTCGAGTAAAAACAAAATATATTTTGCGATTTGTTTAAACCTTTGCACTTTTTCCGTAATAAAAAAAGCAGGACATAAGCACATACGCGCTTTGTCCTGCCTTTGCGTTTCTCTACAAGCTCAGTTCGCTTACCCCGGTATCCGGATCGAAGGTCAGCATTTTTGTTCCGATTTTATCGATAAAGAATCGATCATGACTGACAGTGATAACCGCTCCCGGGAAATGAATCAGCGCCTGCTCCATCACTTGAATACTCGTTAAATCAAGATGATTCGTCGGTTCGTCCAAAATAATAACGGCGGCACCGGATAGCAGGCATTTGGCAAGCGCAACCCGGGCTTTCTGCCCGCCCGACAGATTACCGATAAATTTGCTTAAATCCGCTTCTGAGAATTGCAGCATGGAGAGGAACTTATTGACCTTTTTCCGCGGCGCATCCAGGCCAAGCCCATACGTATTCACCGCATGGCTGACCGTGTCCTTCGGATCAAGCTCCTCCCACATCCGGTTGAAATAAGCGTAGCTTACCCCTCTCTCCCAGACGACTTCGCCGGACTCCTGCTTCTCCTGCCCCGTCAACACTTTGATGAGAGTGGATTTCCCGCTCCCGTTAGGGCCAACGATCACAAGACGATCTTCCTTTTGAATGTCAAAGCTGATATTCTCGAAAATCCGTCTGCCGTCATACGTTTGGCTGATTTGCTTCACTTCGCATAATTTGTCCGGAAAACGCAGCTTTTCGTAAATATCGGTGATCAGCACATTAACGGGATGAGGCTCAATCCGTTTCTTGTTATCCGCTAGTTTACGGGAAAGACGGTCTTTCGACGTCTTTTTGCTGCTTCGGCTGTCTATGGCTTCAGCTTCCATCAGGAGAAGCTCCTCTTCCCACTCGAACTGGCGGTCCAGCTCCTTCTTGCGCAACTTCTTCTTGCGGACATAATCGGTGTAATTGCCGTCGTATTCCTGAAAATGATAGTTCTCGATCTCGATCGTTCTCGTAACGACTTTATCGATGAATTCCCTGTCATGGGACACCAGAATCATGGCCCCCTTGAACCGGAACAGCCACTGCTCCAGCCAAGCAATCCCTTCCATATCCAAATAGTTCGTAGGCTCGTCGAGCAGGACGACATCCGGCGTTTGGATGAGCATCTTGGCTAGTGCCGCGCGGTTTCTCCAGCCTCCGGACAACTCGCCGACCGGCTGATGACGCGAATGATCGTTGAATCCCAGCTTCGTAAGCACGGTGTTAATCTCGACAGACACATTCCAGCCGTCCAGATGCTCCATCTGCTCGAACAATTCCGCTTGTCTAGACAACAGCTTGTCCATCTCGCCGTCATCCGTCACCGATCCCAGCTTCTCCGCAACCTCCTGAAGCTCTCGTTCGATGAGTGCAACTTGCTCAAAGCACATCTCCAGCTCCTGCTGCACGGATAAGCTGCCGCTAAGTTCCGAGAACTGCGAGAAGTAGCCGATCTTCGCTTGCGGATCGATCTCGACCTTCCCGGACGTAGGCTCTTCCTTGCCCATAATGAGCCTGAATACCGTAGACTTGCCCGCGCCATTACGGCCAATCAGTCCAACGCGTTCCCCTTGACTCAGGCGAAAATAAATATCGCGAAAGATCATAGCGTCTTCATATTTTTTCGTTACGTTCTCAAGTCTAATTACGCTCATCGCTATCATCCTTTCATTCTTCTAACGATTATAACACTATCAATCGCGATTCCGGGTATAATGAACAAGTATAAGCTAATATGTACGGCCTAGTATGGCGAATATCATGCAGAAGAGGTTTAAGATGACGGTATTTAAAGGATTAAGCAAGGAAATTACGACAGCTCTGAGCAGCTTGGGCTTTGACACCCCTACGGAGGTGCAAGCGAAAGTGATCCCCATTGCGCTCGAGAAAAGGGATCTGGTCGTCAAATCGCAAACCGGCAGCGGAAAAACAGCCGCTTACGGCATCCCCCTCTGCGAGCTTGTGGAATGGAACGAGAATAAGCCGCAAGCTTTAATCTTGACGCCAACCCGCGAGCTTGCGGTTCAAGTCACGGAGGACATTACCAATATCGGCCGGTTTAAACGAATCAAAGCAACGGCCCTTTACGGGAAATCTCCTTTTCATATTCAAAAGGCCGAGCTGAAGCAAAGGACGCATATGGTAGTCGGAACGCCGGGACGCGTGCTTGACCATATTGACCGAGGTACGCTTGCGCTCGACAAACTCGCTTATCTGGTCATTGACGAAGCCGACGAAATGCTGAATATGGGATTTATCGAACAAGTCCAATCGATTATTCAAGCCTTGCCCGGCGATCGGGTAACGATGCTGTTTTCCGCCACCTTCCCCGAGGATGTCGCCAAGCTGTCTCGACGATATATGGACAATCCCGCGCAAATTGAGATTCAGGCAAGCGGACTAACAACCGCAACCATTGAACATTCCCTTATTGAAGTGAAGGAAGCGGATAAGCTGGCCTTGCTGCAGGACGTTCTAGTTGCGGAGAACCCGGACAGCTGTATTATTTTCTGCCGGACCCAGGAGAATGTCGACAAGCTATTCCGGTCGATGGCCGAGCTCGACTATCCATGCGATCGCATCCACGGCGGTCTGGAGCAGGAAGAACGCTTCGAAGTGATGAATGCGTTCAGAAGAGGCCAATTCCGCTATCTGATTGCGACGGATGTTGCGGCAAGGGGGATCGACATTACGAACATCACCCATGTCATTAACTACGATATCCCGTTAGAGAAAGAAAGCTACGTGCACCGTACGGGACGTACCGGACGCGCCGGCAAAAACGGAAAAGCGATTACCTTCCTCGCCCCTAACGACGGCAGACGGCTGGCGGAGATCGAAGATTACATCGGCTTCGCGATTCCGAGAGTGCCGGCTCCTTCTGAAGAAGAGGTTAACCGCCGCCTCGAAGATTTCCAGCGCAAAATAAACGTTGGAGTTGAGCTGAAAAAGGACCGCCGCGAGCAATTAAACAAGCAAATCATGAAGCTTAACTTCAATGGCGGGAAGAAAAAGAAATTCAGGGCGGTAGACTTCGTCGGGACCATTGCGAAGCTTGACGGGGTAACGGCTGACGATATCGGGATCATAACGATTCTCGACCATGTGACCGATGTCGAGATTCTTAACGGCAAAGGTTCGCTTGTTCTTGAGCTGATGAAGAATACGACGATAAAAGGCAAGCAATTAAAGGTACGCCGAGGAAACAAATAAATTTTTCTGATAAAACGAAAAGCCGCTTCCGCTCTATCCGACATAGAGCCAAGCGGCTTTTTAACATGCAACGATTAGAATACGCGCGGGCGAAGCGTTTCTCTCTTTTCCCCGAATACGCGCTGCTCCAGGTCTTCCAGACGGCGTTTGATCATGAAGTAATCGAAGGCTTCCTTGTCCTTCATCAGTTCCATATGTATGTTCGCCAGGTCAGCTTCAAACTTCACGATCAGCTCCTGCATGCGGCTGTAGTCCTTGATAATCTCGTCGAGGAACTCATCCACCTGCTCTTGGCTGTAGCCTCTCATCTTTTTCTCGAATTGCTTAGCATGTATGATTTGTGCTGTTAATTGAATACCGTATTGACTTAACTCGCTCATGGTATAAATGCTCCTCTCAAAACTCGATAAAAATGACACCTAGTCTCTATAATACGACGATTTTCGACTTTCTGCAAAGCCGCTCTCTTCCAGTTAACAAAAAAGGACCGCTTAACGCCAATTCGCGTCAGGCAGCCCTGGATAAATTCAACTTGTTATTACGGCTTATTTCAGGTAAAAGACTTCTCTTAACGGACGAATCGGCTCGGCTTCGCGGAAATCGAATGAGCCCTCCACCATTTGCGAGGTAATGGCGTTCCAGCGGTTGCACGGCTCGCTCTCGGCGATTATGCCGAACGCCTTCTCTACATCATCGCATTCGAAGCAGTAGAAAAACTGGTTGCCGTTCTGAAAGATCGAATAATTCCGGATCCCTGCGCGCGAATGCTCTTCCATAATTTCAGGCCAAGGGGCCAGATGCATGGCTACGTATTCCTCAAGTTTTTCTTCTTTGATTTTCCAGGTCCAAGCGAATTTATTGCTGTTCTCCATTTGCTACCTCTCCTTCTCTTTCCTTCATTGCCGAACGTCAATCATGCCCTTCCTTATGAAGACGTTTACAAAAATGCTGACAGGATCAATATAGGCTATCCATGTCATGGTGTAAAGAGAAGATTTTTCGCGCGATATTCGAATCGGCCTGCGGGCAATCTAATGTCGCCACAGGTTGTAGGCGCCATTCTATCGCAGGGAGGAATAACAAACATGTCGCATAATAAACGACGCTCTTTCCAAGGTAAAATGCATGCACTGCAGTTCAACTCGTTAGAAGCTGAAAATAATGTGGCGGGGTCAACGGACCGGAACCGCAACCAAAAAGGCCATGTTCCGAACAGCCCTTCGACAGGCTAGATGTTCCGTTAGACCAATGAAGCAATGAATGAAGGAGCTCCGTCATTGGAGCTCCTTCGTTCACTTGTTCAAATAACCAATCATGTCGCTCCAATTCGCTCTGCCGTAATAATCTTCGGCAACGGTCAGCTTCGTAATCCAGGATAAGGACCGTCTTGCGCCCGGTTTGATCAGCTTGACCTCCGCGGAGCCTTGACCGGACTGCACAAAGGCAATCATCCCGTTCCTCATGATTGTTGGCGCATAATCGCCATAGCCTTCGATGCCTCTCGTCACATTTTTGCTCTGCCCTGTTCGAAGATTAACCTTGGCAAGCAAAGGCAATGTTCTGTCTTCTTCATCGCCCGACCATGCCGACTCTTTCCTCCGGGACACGATAATCGCTTCATCGCGGTCCCAAGTAAAGTCATTGTCGGCATAACCTCGAGGCGTCAGAACGCGCTTCTTAACCGAGAGAATGTCCTCGAGAACAGCCAGCTTCTTGTTTGATGTCGCTTCTCTGCCTGTACCTTCAATAAAGGCAAGCTGGCCGCTCGACGGCGCCCATTGAAACCAATTGGCATAGCCCAGCATCTGACCGGCCTTCACAAAGCTCCGGCCATCCGAAGACAACAGGATTAACGTGTTGGCATCGGAAGATAAGGAAGCGGTTGGCTTGGCAATAAACGCAATCCATTTTCCGTCCGGCGACCATTTGAACGGGCTTGTCTGAATCGCGAAAAAATCATCCGATTGGGCAGGCAGCCGGTAAAACAGCTGCTTTGACCAAGCCCCACCCGCACCGTCAGGCTTAAGTACATACAGCTCAATCGGAGCCCAGCCGCCTTCCGGCAGCAGCTCAGCCGCAGTAGATGCAAGCAGTCCGCTTCCGTCCGGAAGCCACGAGAACTCCCCTGCATTGTCCATAATACGGTCCTGCGAATGGTCGCTTGGCCTGTCAGCCGACATGACGCTAAGCGTTCTTCCGGACAAGATGGCTAACCGGTTGTCATTGGGAGCCCATTTGGCATTGCTGCCTTCCCCCAGCCTTCTCATGCCGCCGGTTGCAGCTTCATAGGTCCACACTTCCGGCCTGTTCTCACCCCGAAGGAAGGTCATCCAATTCCCGTCTTTTGACCATTGAGGGCTTCGAATATATTCCTCCTTCGTCAGCGGCTTCTGTACCTCGTCAACCGCCAGCCATAAGTTATTGGTCCGGATAAAAGCAGCCTGCAGCGCTTCCCGTTCCCCTTCCGCAGCCGCGCTTGTAAGAGCCAGCAATGAAGAGACGACAACAGCGGCCATTATCAAAGCAGTTAATTTTTTAATCACGGAAGCAACTCCTTCCCTTCATTAAGGTCATGCTGTTGGGCTTTGAAAGCAACTTCCTCGGGCAGTTTTTTCGACATGCTTGGAATGTGGCGGTGTTTGTATTCAATCAGCTCTGAAGAGTACACGGACACAAATACACGCCCGCTTCCGGCGAAAGCACGGATCAGAACCGGTTGATTGTATTGATTCTTGAATACGAAATCCGGTCCGTCCCAGCTTACCGTAGCATCCCGTCCGGGCATCACGTAAGGCACATGCCGGCTATGCGAGTATCGCTGGATGATTGTGAGTCCCGCGCTGTCAATGGCATTAAACAAAGTGGAGGATACTTGGCAAATGCCGCCTCCCACTCCCTCGGAGAGCTCCCCGCGGACGATTATCGGAGCACTCAAATATCCTTTCTCCGGCGTTCTTGGCCCCACGGTACGGTTAAACGAAAACGTCTCGCCGGGGAAAACGACCGTATTGGAAATCGCTTTTGCAGCTAAGGAAATGTTATGGGAGCGGTTCTTATTGTTGCTGTTGTAATAAGTAACATAGTTGCCGATCGCTTTTTCCTTAATGCTGGCAAGCAATTCGCTGTCCACCCTCGCGTGCACATGTGTTAAAGGCACCTCAATGGCCCAAGGCTTGTTATTAAAGAAATAGCTGTAAAATTGCGTGGCAAATTGATCGCGGTCCAGTTGATAACCAGACTGTTCCGGAACGATCGTCCCCCTATCGCCGATATAAGCGTTAACGGGGGGCATATTGATCTTTTTCTCCAGCTTGGACTGCAGCTTATCGAACTTCCCGATATCCAAAAAGGACGTTCCCGGAAGATCGTAATCGTCCCGCTTGATCTGGGCAATCGGTTGTCCGCGGAACTCAATGGTCAGGTGTTCAGGTACAATATAAGGCCGCTCGGGCTGTACGGGCTGTACAGGCTGCTGCAGCAGGATAGCAAGTCCGGCTATCCAGATTCCGTTAAATCCCATTCTTCACTTCTCCTATCGTCACATAAGCACTAATTCAGCCGAGAATAATAATGGACAAGGGATAGTATGGTTCGCCGAAGCTTCAATTATTTAGTAACAGGAGGAAAATATGCTTTTTCATCGATTTAAGCGTATGAAGGCTTGCAGAATGATCGTGCTTGCACTCGCCCTTGCCTGGCTGCCGGAAAATAATCTCCATGCCAGATCTGCCGTGACGAAAGAAGAAATGAACGGTCATTCCGGTCTGCAGTTAATGGTCAAATCAAGCCCTACCGCCATCTTCGAAGACCATGACGTGATTAAAGATCCGGATATCGTAAACGCCGTTCATTCACCTAATTGGCAAGCATCCGATGAAGTCCCGCGATTTTCCGATCTTTATATTTCCCGGGAAGGAGTCTCTGCTCCGTCCTTTCGCGTAGATGCCAGCGGACGCATATGGGATGAGACGCAGTCGAAAATGCTTGTTCTGCCGGGCAAAGCGGCGGCAAAGCTGCAGCAGTCCGCCGAGACTTTGCGGGCGAAGCATTACGGACAATTACTGGATTGGCAGGAAGCGGAAAAGCTATTTTCCAGAAAAGCTTATTTTGTCATCAAGGATATGGAGACCGGGTTATCGTTCCGCGTACAACGAAGAGCCGGACATGATCATGCGGATGTTCAACCCGTAACGAAGACAGATACCGAAATTATGAAGCAGATTTACAACAAGGGCTGGACCTGGGACAGAAAAGCGATTATCGCGGAAAAGGATGGCAAGCAAATTGCGGCTTCCATGAACGGAATGCCTCATGGCGGAGACGGAATACCGGAGAATGGCTTTTCGGGGCATTTTTGCGTACATTTCCTGAACAGCTCTACCCATAAATCCGAGAACCCGGATTTGCCTCATCAGCTAATGGTTCACAAGGCTGCGGGAAAGCTGCGGAATTATTTTGCGGACTCTTCTCCTTTCCTGCTTGGTCAAGGATTAATTGAAGCCATTCACCACGAAGAGCCCGAGATGATCCGCCTGCTAACGGAGGGAATTCCCAAAGAGCAGTCGGAGGCGCTGCTTTCGCAGCAGCAGGATTGGCGTTCTATCCGGCGGAAAGACGGACGTGAACTCCCCCAGGAGGAATCCTGGTTGTCCGAGGTACGGATGGAAGCGGAGACCTTGCACGCAACCCGGGGCAAAAGACTGATGCGATTCCATTCCATGTTCGTGCGAATGAGTCCGATCAGCCCGTGGGAGATGAAAGAATTAATCGTTTCTTAAAAACGAATAACGTCCGCTTCCTTCTTATGGGGAAGGAGCGGACGTTATTATTTCTAGCTTAATATGGGCCATTAACGGATGTCCCGTGGATATGAGGATTTGCCATATTCGGACTTACCATACTAGGGCTCACCATGTTTGGGTTGGCCATGTTTGGACTAGTCATGCTTGGGCTCACCATGTTTGGCTGCACGTTTGGCTGGGTATTACTTTGTTGAAGCGATTGCGTTGCCGGAAGATCCATGTAGGTTTTATGGCAATACATATTGGAGATTCGCGGAATAACAACCGTTTCGCCATGCTTAAGGGATTTTGGATTCGCGATATGCAGGTTGGCTTCCTCCAGCAGCGTGTTTGGAATGTTGTACGCATGGGCGATTTGCTCCATCGTATCTCCCGCTTGCGCTTGGTGATGAGCGTAATAATAGTTGCGGTCATCCTCCCGGAAGAACGGGAAGAAAAAAGGCGAGAAGAAGAAAAACGGGAACAGGAAACGACCTGGGAAGAAAGGATGCGGGAAAGGCCGGAATGGTGGACGGAATCCGCCTCCAAAGCCGCCGCCGCCAAAAGGAACAAAACCACGATTATCCATCTTGATACCTCCGTCATATAGTCATTTGACTATATAACTTATTGAATCCTGGGCAAAAAGGTTCCAGTTCCCCGTTAAGTAATTTAAAGCTTCTTATAGTCGCGTTTCATAATATTCATAACCAGACTTGACCATTTCGGATTGGCCGGACAATACTTACTAGCTACTTTATCAATCGTCGTGTAGCCTTTATCGATATAATTCTTTGCCAGCAGCTGGCCGAACTTGCGGACGCTGTCTCCCTTCGTCTCGAAGGCAAATGCTTTATTATATTTGTCGCTGTCTAATGCATTAAGGCCAAACAAATTGTTTTTCTTCTTGGCCAGCGTACTCTTGCCGTTGCCGCTTTCCAGCTTCATGACGGCAATCGTAAAGTATGCGTTAATGCCGTATTCCTCTTCGACTTCCAGAATGGCTTGCTCTAGGCCGTGATCAGCAAGAGCCGTTTTCTCAAACAGCTTCGCAATATGTTCTTCCGTCAATCCCGAGTCCGATTCCACAACGGATGTTGGCCTCTCAGGGTCGGAGGGCAGCGGTATTGCTGTTGCGGGTTTAATCTCTAACGTATCGTTAAGAGGCGGTGCCGCCTCCGCTTTTGTATTCGCTTTCGCCAGAATTTTGACCTCAAGTGACTTATCGGCTACCGGAGCCGCTTTTTCTTCAATCTGCTTGGCATAACGTCCATGAACGAAGCCTTGATCCTTTAGAGCCAACCATCCGTTATCAGTCGCATGATCCACCTGGATGATGTCCCCTTGCTTTAGCACTTGAATAATATCGGAGTCTGCATCCGGCTTCTCGCGGACGTTGAGGTAAAATGCGGTCACAGCGTATGTAAGAATAGGCGATTCTTGCACGGAGGGTTGCGCGGCTGCGCTATGTATTTCGGGGATAATATTGGGCTCAGGTTCCTGCAGCGCAGCTTCTTGCCTCTCTACGGGCTTTATTTCAGCGGCTTCCGGCAATTGCGGCGTGAACAGCTGTAAGGCGTCGCTTACCACGATACTACCGTCAGCGATGGATAAATGAGCGATCGACAAGTCATGAGTTACTTCAGCAGACACTTTATTTGAAGGTAAAAAACGCGTGCTCAAGGTCATGAACAAAGCTATACAAAGTACATATACGAGCACTTTTGAATTGATTTTTGTATGCATCGTTACACCTCTTCCCTCGTTTTTGTAAATCAGACATACCTGCTGTGGTATAGGTTAGATTGTACATAGGAGGATTTGAAAAACGTGTCAAATATCCTGCGCGGCTCACTTGTTTCTTTGTCGGAGCTTCATGCCAAACTTTGGCTGAAAAAGCGGATTTTGAACAGATGCCGTAATTTCGAATCGCTTTGACCAAAAAACGCACGAAAAAGTTGCCTCCATCTGACTCGATCCGCGAAAATTAGTAAAATAAAAACAAAAGAACCGCACCCGGGTGCGGTTCTCTAGCTTTATTTGTACTATTCTTCCGGCATTTGAGGTCCGGGATGGGACTTCAGATACTGCTCGATCTGCTCAAGCGTCCAGCTTGGCCCTTGAAGAAGGCTGCCGCTCCTTGCCATGTCCAGCAGCTCCAGCAGCCACTCCTTCTCCGCCTCTCCGAATATTTTGATTCCGTTAATCATCATTTGGGAGCCGGTCGGAAGAAAAGTTCCTTTTATCTCCAACACCGCCTCCATGCGTTTAATACGCTCTTCGCATGCGGCCAGCTGCTTCTGCAGCAGCTGCTCGATCCGGCTCTGATCTCCGTGACGAATGAAAGGCAGCGCAAGGAATGCGGGATGCTGCGGATAAGAAACCTGGCTTAGCTGCTCGTACAGCAGTTTGTGGAAGGCTTCTTTGCCGGTTTCCGTTATCCGGTAAATCGTCTTGTCCGGCCGGTTATCGCCCGGAACCGCTACAATCTCCGCCGTTTCAATCAGCCCGTGATCCCGAAGCTGGTCTACCGCGTAATACAAAGAACCGTCTCGAAGCCTAAACGACTCATTCCAGTTCCGCTGCTTAATCGTTTGTCTTATATCGTAAGGATGTCTGTCTCTTTCCATAAGAAGCCCCAATATTAACAGCTTCATTGACATGTTCCTTATCTCCCCGAGAACGATGGCTCCGGCTTGCCTGCATCATCTTTGGCTGGAGCTTGATTCGATTTTGGAGGAAGCTCAAGACGAGCGCGGCCCATCAGAATGGCGAAGACAAACGCCAATACCGGCAGGATGACATTCCATTGGAAAATAAACAGAATGGAATCGGACAGCTTGCCAAGCAGAAGCGTTACGAAATCTGCAGGCAGCCCCATTTTAGCTTGAACCGACGGATCAAGCAGCGCCTGTCCGCCTTTGATCTGTGCCGCCATTTCCGGCTTAATGCCTTGCACGTCCTGCAGCGAGTTTTGGAAATGCGTTTTTTGCATTGCGCCGAACACGGTAATGCCAAGCGCGGAACCAATTGTGCGGAAGAACGTGATCAAGGACGACGCCGAACCCTTGTATTGCGGAGGAACGGAGTTCAGAGTCGAGATATTCAGCAAGGAGAAGGATACGCCAATACCGAGGCCAATGATAACCATAAATACGGTGATCAGAGCACGGCTCGAGGAGGTATCCATCACATAGCCGAGCAAATACGTTCCGACCATCAATACGATCGAAGATACGATCATGACGTCGCGGAAACGGACTTTGTTCGCAATCCGGCCGCCGATCTGCGCGCTGACGACAACCCCGAGCATCATCGGTGTCAGAACCGTACTTGTGCTGGTCGCCGACAGATGGAATACGCCTTGCATGAACAACGGAATATAAGTAGCGACAGCAATCATAATGCCGCCGTATAGAAGGCTGATCATCATGCTGCTGGTGAACAGCTGCTTCTTGAACAAGGTCAGCGGAATAATCGGATCCTTCGCCATTTTCTCAACAAACAGGAAGACGACAGCCAGAATGCCCGCACCGGCTAGAAGCGAGATGGTTTTGAACGAATCCCATGCCCAGCCGTCGGTACCGCCAAGCTCGAGTCCAAACATCAGGAGCAGGACAGCCGCCATCAAAATAACCGCACCGGCCCAATCGATTACTTGCTTCCGGTGATTCTTCGATTCCTGATAGCCTCTCATGATAAAGATCAAAGACAAGATGCCAATCGGAACGTTAATGTAGAAAATCCAGCGCCAGCTGATATTGTCGGTAATAGCACCGCCCATAATCGGGCCAAATACGCTGGAGATGCCGAACACGGCGCCAAACAGACCCATCATTTTGCCGCGCTTCTCCGGCGGGAACAAATCGAAGATGATGGTGAAGACAATCGGCATGATCGCGCCGCCGCCGACGCCTTGAATAGCACGGTAGATAATCAACTGATTCATGTCAGTTGCCGTACCGCACAGAATGGAACCGATCAGGAAAAAGATCAGGCCTGAAATAAAGAACCGCTTCCGGCCGTACATATCGGACAGCTTGCCGAAGATCGGCGTTGCGACCACCATTGCGATCATGTAAGCGGAATAAACCCATACGAATTTATCCATGCCGCCCAGCTTCTCGATGATCTTCGCCATCGCCGTCGATACGATCGTCTGATCGAGCGCCGACATAAACAGGCCAAGCAGGAGGCCTGCAATTACTAATTTGACACTACTTTTTTTCGCGTCCATAAGAACTTCCCTTCTGTAGTCATATATCCGTACTCAAATTTGAATACCCCTTGCTTATTATACTCAAATTTGAGTGATGTTCAATCCCTAAAATGAATAAATTAATCCCTAGATTGAATAAATTAATTGTTAACCTATCTGTTGTATAATGGCAGAGAAAACAATCGATAAGGTGGGATTTGTACATATGTCATATTTGTCGTTAAGTACTTGGAGCCTGCACCGTAATCTGGGACCGCTCCGCTGGACCGTATGGAATGAAGAAACCGGCAATCACGATACGGCCGTTCAGGAACAGCCGTTACTGCATTCTCTTCTTGAGCTTCCCGCCGAAGCTGCCAACCGCGGTTATCAAGCCGTAGAGGTCTGCCATTTCCATTTCCCGTCCACCGAACCAGACTATCTCGCACAGGTGAAGCAAGCCTTTGCGTCAGCCGGCATGTCCTTTGATACCTTGCTCCTTGATTACGGCGATATCACTTCCTCCGACCCCGCCCGCGCAGAAGCGGATATGGCCTATATCCGCCAATGGATTGAAGCTGCTTCCTTAAGCGGCGCGAAGCAGATCCGGGTTGTGGCGGGCGAAGCTCCTCCTACGGATAACGAGGCTATTTCGCTGTCCGCAGCCAGATTGGCCGAGCTCTCGGAATATGGCCGCACGCTTGGCGTAAAAGTAATCACGGAAAACTTCAAAGCACTCACCTCCACTGGCGCAAGCTCCATGAAGCTGCTCGATCAATGGGGCGAACATGCTGCGACGATTACGGATTTTGGCAACTTTAAAGGCCAATTGAAATATGAAGAGATTGCTCTTACAACTCCGCTTAGCGTATCCGTCCATGTCAAACCTCAATACGATGCCGACGGAATTCCGGATGAAGCCGAGCTTCGCCGCTGTCTGGACACCGTTGCTTCCGCCGGATTCAATGGCGCTTACGTATTGATCTACGACGGTCCCGGCGATATGTGGGAGGGCATGGAACGCGTGAAAAGGATCGTCTCCTCTTATCTCGCTTCCTAGACGGCAAAAAAGCGATGCAGTTCAACCCTGCATCGCTTTTTTTTGTGCAATATTACTACCTATCAACGTTCATTCCGGATGAATGCGCCGCAATAATGCGGTCCATCTGCTCGTTCCAGGCTTCGTCCTCCGAACATTTCTCCGGATGGGCTTCGAACCATTCAACGGTCCGTTTAATCCCTTCCGCAAATGGCACAGTGGCCGCAAAATCCGGTACAAGCTTTTTGATCTTGCTGTTGTCAAATACAGCGCTTACCGCCTTATCGCCAAGCAGGCCGCCTTCCAAATCCGGATCATAGGTGATCAGGAAGTCCGAAGATATATGTATCAGGTTCGGTTTAACTCCGGCAGCTGCGCCAATCGCCTCGTAAATCTGATTCCAGGACAATACTTCGTCCGATGTAATATGGTACGCTTCCCCAATCGCTTTCTGCTCGCCAAGCAACCCCACAAAACCTTTCGCAAAGTCCGAATTATGTGTCATCGTCCATAGGGATGTTCCGTCGCCGTGAACAATTATCGGCTTGCCCTTGCGCATACGGGCAACAAGCGAATAAGGGTGAGGCCAGCTGTTCAGAGATGCCGGAATCATCGTATCCCCGTAGGTAAAGGAAGGACGGACAATCGTAACCGGGAAGCCGGTTGCGGCATGTTCCTTCAGAAGAAGCTGTTCGCAGGCGATTTTATCTCTCGAATATTGCCAATAAGGATTTTCAAGCGGCGTTGCATGCTCCGTTATGATATAATGCTGCAGCGGCTTCTGATAAGCCGATGCCGAGCTGATAAAGATATATTGCTTCGTACGTCCCCGGAACAAATCAATGTCGGTCTGAACATGCTCCGGCGTAAAAGCGATCCAATCTACCACGACATCGAATTGATAGTCTTCCAGCGCTGCCGCGGCGGACTTGGGATCTCGAATATCCCCGGTAATGATCTTCGCGCCTTCGGGCACAAATCCGTCCCGGTTCCCCCGGTTGAACAAATAGAGGTTGATTCCTTTCTGTACAGCTAGCTTGGATACAGCCTGGCTGATCAAGCCGGTACCGCCGATAAACAATACATTCATGTCTTATCGCTCCTCCAACCAACATTAATGGCTTACCTCAGTAATAGTGTAAAGCTTAAAAGCAACCGGAGCAATGTTTAAGGTATAATAGAAAGATAGAACAATAGAATAGGAGATAAGTGATGGATATTGTACAACTCCCACTAACCCAAATCGACGAAGATACGGACCAGCCCCGCTACCAGTTCGACGAAGAAGCTTTGGTCGAGCTGATGCGTAATATTGAGGAAATCGGGCTTCTCTCCCCCATTAAAGTAAGAACGATCGATGGAGGAAGATATAAGATTATTTACGGCAACCGCCGTTACAAGGCTTGCAAGCGGCTTGGACTAGCCACGATACCTTGTATCGTGACGAACATGACCGATGAGCAGGAAATCTACTTGGAGCAAATCGCCGAGAACCTGACGCGTCAAGGCTTCTCCCCGATTGAAGAAGCGGAGGCTTTCAACAAGCTGATGACCGACCCGAAATTTAGCCGATCGGTTAAATTCCTTGCCAGCAAGTTCGGCAAACCGGAATCGTACATAAAGAACAAATGCGAGCTGCTTAAATTCGGCAATTCGGTTCGGAAGCTTATCATTGGCGGCACGGAAATTCGCAAAGACCGTCTCACGGAGGACCAGTTGCTGCCGCTGAAGGACCTGCCGATGGAGCATCGGGATCCGTTGGCCCTCATTATGGCAAGAGACGAGATGCCGCCTTCGGACGTGAAGAAAATCGCCAAGCTGTTCAAGGACAAGGATATCTCTGCCGCTACTAAGGACAAGCTCCTGTACAAATCGGGTCCCGGATTGCTGGAGACCTGGTCGGTGCAGCAGCATAACAAGGCGGAGAAAGCGAAGCCGGCCGAGCCAAAGGCGCCTAAAGCGGAAAAGAGCAAGCCGGCCGAGGTTACCGAGACAGCAACAACGGTAGTCGAAACTGTGCCGGCACCGGTTAGTCCCTACGAAGCCATGGACAAGAAGCTGAATCAGCTCTTGACTGCCCTGCCCTCTTTCTCTCCGCTGCCCAATGAAGCGGCTTTATCCTTGCAGGAGCTGAATGCCGAGGAGAGAGCGGAACTGATTAGGAGAATGGAAGCCTTGCTGGAGCAATTGCGCTGCCATACCGAGGAATGGGACAAGCTGAAAAAAATCGCGGCAGCCAATTAATTCGATACGCTTTGCCTGATTTGCCCCGCTATCCAGATTAGAATCGGACAGATGATCCCAAAGATCATCGCATAGAATGGCCAAATGCGGAAGGTCGTAAACAAGGCAGCCGTGTTTGGCCATACTGTTCCGGCAATGACATAAGCGATAAGGCCAATCGGTATTAATAAAGACCGGTAATCCTTCATTTTAAACACGGTCGAGAGACCTTTTGCGCTTACGTACATGAGCAAGGACATGCGAAAAAAAATCGCGATAAACCAAATAACCGACACTGCGATCTCGAAACGTTCGAAGAAATCGCTGAAGCTGATCGTCCGGACGGCAAAATAACTCGAGAAGCCTACGGTGGAGACGACTCCCTGACTCAGGACGGAAATAACGATAACCGTTACGCACATAAACAGGGACCCGGAGAACAGCGAGCTTTTGATGACAAGCCTTCTCCACTCTTGCGGCTTTTTCGTATGCGTGGCGAAGTACAGGAACAGTATGCTCTCAATATAGGGAAAGGCCATGGTCGTAAAAGAAGCATGAACAACCGGCTTCCAGCCAAACTCGAATACCGGGAGCAAATTGTCCAGATTCATCTTGGGGATCAGAGGAACATAACCTAAAGCAAGCAGCCCCATAACCAGGAAAAACAGCACTTCCGCCGCACGGCCGATTGTTGTTACCCCGCAATATACCACGTATATGACTACGCCTAGCATGAGGACAAAGATTGCCGACATTGGCGTTTCCGGCAAGATCAACGTCGTTATGTAATCCGCAAGATCTCGCAACACAAGGCTAAGGATAAGAAATGGATACATCAACGTGAATAACAGCAAAAATAGCCTGCCTAGCCATTGCCCAAGCAGTGTCTGTAAATATTGTTCAAACGGGACACCGTGTAGTTGTTTTGCGATTCCCCCATATACCATAATCATCAATAACTGAACAGTCAACACCACGCAAAGCGATATCCAGGCATCCTGCTTGGCAATCGACGCAAGATTGGAAGGCAGAACAAGAAATGCGCTGCCCAGCTGGTACAGGATAAACCACATCGTCATCTGCCTGATCGTCAGCTTCTCATTATCCATGCTCTGCCCCCTTCTTCTTTCTTCATTAATAAACTACGAACTACTTAAGCAGCCTCGACATAAACAAATCAATTGGCTTGAACAGGACGTTGATCCCCATCATTGGACTCGGCAGATTCACTTGAAGCTGTCGAAGCAATACAAGCGCAACTCCCACGCTAAGGAAACATGCGCTGACTACAATATCCCGAACTTGGCGTTTTTTCATCAGGACGCGATACTCCATAAAAGCCCCTGCCAGAAAGATCAGCAGAATAATCAGATGATCCATTACAGCCGCCTCCCACACGAATAGACTCTCATTACAGCTAAGGCTGCTTGTGAATCGTATTTAAGATCTTGCCTGTTTTGTGCAGCTCGGTTGTGATTACAACTTCAACCTGAAGATCATTTTTGAATATTTCCGGCCATTGCTTCTTCCATTTGTTCCATTGCCTCGGATATTTCCGGTGGAAAGCCTCGCCAAAGCCGTAAATATCCGCACCGTATTTCCGCTGAACATGACGGATACTGTGCTCAAGAGTAGTCCTCTGTTCTTCCCTCGCTACCTGCTGCATTTGACTGAATACCTTTTCATCTCCAAGATCCGCACTGCAATGATATTCGCCGATGTTGGCATCGCTCTTCATTTTAACCTTCACATGAGGCTTGCCGTCTTTTATCGAAGGAATAATCTCGGCATGCGATTTATAGATCTCTACGACAAAGTTATCCCTGCCGTTTGGGCATCTCACATGACCAACCGTACTGCGCACATTGTTAGACACATAACTGTAGCCTTTACTGTCCGATTCACCTAGCCACCCGACAATACGGTCGTCGAGAAGCACGCCAATTCCCGTATATTTGTATTCGGCATATGCTTTGGGCTGCTTCACATTATCTATTTTCATTCCTTTGTTTCTGTTACCGATAAGCGTAATTCCCGTTAGAACCGGTTCGATTCCATCCTTCGTTACCTTCTGCATCATATCAACAACATTGACCGCGGAAGTAGGCGCCCAGGAACTCTCGGACACTTTAAGCGATTTGTATAAATCAATGGCCGGCAGCACCTCCATTGGCGTAACGAACGCTAGAATATCTTTGGCGTCGCAGCCTTTCGCAACGGCCATGAAAAAGTCCGGACGGACCTCGTGATCCCGGAATAAAAAATCAAGAGGATTCCGCAGCCCCCGCTCCGCTATCTTTTCATTAATAATGACGATCCGCATATGGGATAAATACATCCTTCGCGAAGCTTTGGTCGTAATTTTGCGCAATGCTTCAAAAATAGTTGGCGCCCGTTCCGAGAAAATAATGGCAGGTGATCGCTCGCCTGAACGATTTATCGACATCTGGGACGGGTCTGATACTTGAACCGTCAATTGATACTGTTCGTCTACCCAATCAATTCCCATAGCCAGCACAACGGAAATAGCATTCAGCTCCCGCCGGTTCCAGCATCCCGTCAAGAGCGATGCCATCAATATGAAGGCTGTAAAAGCCAGTCCAATCCTTTTGCAGCCGCTCATGAGGATCGCCCCTGCTTCGTTTGCCCTTTCGTCGATTTCCAATAAGGCATGCGGAAGATGGCGTCATTTTGCTGGCTGGCATGGAACGGAGCGCTTGGACTTAAGTACGGAATGCCGGCGGAACGAAGATGGCACAGATGCACAACCAGGACAATAATGCCGATAGTCAGTCCGTAAACACCAAAGGAAGCCGACAAAACCATAAACGCGAAGCGTATGATCCGAATCGGAATCGACATGGCATACGCCGGAATGACAAAGCTGGAAATGGCGGTAATCGATACGATAATAACCATTGCCGCCGAGACGATACTAGCCTCTACAGCGGCCTGGCCAATCACAATCGTTCCTACAATCGATACCGCTTGGCCAATCGTGCGCGGCATCCGTATTCCGGCTTCCCGCAATATCTCGAACGTGCCTTCCATAAGCATCGCTTCAATAAAAGCCGGAAGAGGCACCCCTTCCCGTTGGGTGGCTAGGCTTAAGAGCAGCTGAGTTGGCAGCATATCCTGATGAAAAGTTGTAAGAGCAATATAGACAGACGGCGCGAGTAGACAGATGGCAAGCGCCACGTAACGAAGCAGCCGAATCAGGTTGCTGTAAAAGGGACGCTGGTAATAATCCTCTGCCGACTGTATGAAATCTACGAACAATGCAGGCGTCAGCATCACAAACGGAGTACCGTCTACGAATATCGCAATTTTGCCTTCCATAATTCCCGCGGCAATCGTATCAGGCCGGTCCGTATTGTACATGGTTGGAAATATGGTCAGCTGTTTTTTCTCATGCAGGAACTCTTCCAGGTATTCACCTTCGAGAACCCGGTCTTGCTTGCAGGCTTGCAAACGTCCGATTAGTCTGCGAACCTGTTTCTCATCAGCAAGCGTGTCCATATACATAACCGCTACATCCGTTTTGGTCATTTTGCCGACTTTAAGCGAGACGATCCGAATTCTTGTATCTTTAATTCTGCGTCTGACAAGGGTTGTATTGGTGCGCAGGGTTTCCGTGAAGGAATCCTGAGGACCACGGACAACCGATTGGGTTTTGGATTCCGTAATGGCACGGTCGTTCCAGCCAGGCAGCGCTATGCTTAATCCGTCCACAACCCCATCCATCATAATAAATAAGCTGCCGGAGAACAGTTGCTCCAAAGCAGCCTCAAGCGTACGGGTAACGCATACCTCCCCTGCATCCAGAACATGATCCTTCAGCTCCTGCAGCGTAACAGGCTCCTCCGGCGTCCGGTCAAGCAGTGCGGAAATAACACTGTCCTGAAGCTCCTTCTTGTCTACCATGCCGTCCAGATAAAAGATAGCCGTCTTCTTATTGCCGGGC
This sequence comes from Paenibacillus glycanilyticus NBRC 16618, assembly GCF_004000805.1. GTDB lineage: Bacteria > Bacillota > Bacilli > Paenibacillales > Paenibacillaceae > Pristimantibacillus > Pristimantibacillus glycanilyticus. The sequence continues at coordinate 25,065 of NZ_BILY01000031.1, read as the reverse complement.
AGGATCAGCTCACGGACGATAAAGTCCGAGCTGTATCCCAACATCAGCTTCATTCTTTCTATGTTGGCATGCAGCAATGGGGAGAAGCCATCCTCTTTCATCCTCATGTCCTCCTACCTGCAGACCGTTCTACGCGCGGTCTGGATCCATACCTTTTGTTTCCCGGCCAAACAGCATCACCGTTAACGCACCAATAACGATCGCAACAAAGAAAACAACGAATACGGCATTAATCGTTGTGCCGTTGTCAATCAGCAAGCCTACCAGATACGGTCCGATAATCCCGCCAATCCTCCCGAAGGCTGCAGCAAAGCCTACTCCTGTTGAGCGAACGCTTGTAGGATACAGCTCCGGCGTATAAGCATACATGGCACCCCATGCCCCCAAATTGAAGAAGGACAGGAAAATGCCCGCGGCGAGAAGCATACCGGCTGTACTGGCATTACCGAACCAAATGGCACATATGGCCGTCATAAGCAGATAAACGCCGAGCACCGCTTTTCTGCCGACCCTTTCAATTAAATAGGCAGCCGTAAAATATCCCGGTAATTGGGCTAATGTAATAATAAGCACGTATTGAAAGCTCTTGACGAGCGTAAAGCCTTTCAATACCATAACGGTTGGCAGCCACAGGAACATCCCGTAATAAGAAAAGACGACCGTGAACCATAGAATCCACAACGTTACGGTAGCCCGTTGATAGGGACCTGACCATAAGGAAGCCACACGCTCGCCAAAGCGAAGCCTTCTTCTGTCGGCCTGCTCTTTATAACGCGGGGAATCCTCGATTGCCCGTCTAAGGAACAACGCATACACCGCGGGAATAGCGCCGATAACGAGTGCCATTCTCCATCCGAAATGCGGAATAAAGAAATAGGAGATGAGAGCAGCAACAATCCAGCCGCCTGCCCAGAAGCTTTCAAGCAGAACAATCGCTCTGCCTCTTACTTCAACGGGCACCGATTCGGATACTAACGTGGATGCAACCGGAAGCTCCCCGCCTAAACCAAATCCCGCAACAAAACGCAGCATGGCCAGAACCATTAAATTGGGCGCCAGGGCAGATAATCCGCTAGCTACGGAAAACAGCAGCAAAGTCCATAGCAGAACGGCTTTTCGGCCGTAGCGATCGGCCAGCGATCCGGATACCGCTGCGCCAAACGCCATTCCGGTAGAGTTTATCGCGGCAAGCAGACCAATCTGCTGGGCATTGAGGCTCCAATCGACGCTTAAAGCCGCTGCGATAAACGAGACAAGCCCCACATCCATGGCGTCAAATAACCAGCTGAATCCGGCGCTGAACAGCAATTTGCGGTTTTTGGACGTACGCAGTAACGCTGCAGCTTCACTCATCTGCACAAAGCCTCCATTCTTAGCTTCCTTGTTATTTACAATGTGCCCTGGAACGATTGCCATTATGTAACAGGTAACCCGAATGGGACAAATATACTCTGCAATAGGATGGGAAATAGAGATTATCGGAGCTGGAGGAAGCCGAAATGGGAAATAAACAATCGATTGTTATCGTGGTAATTCCAATAGCGGAGGTGAGAAAATTCATTCTTATCGATATCGTTATCAGTACGGCCGCATACTACGCCCTAATCATTCCCTTTCATTCGTTTATAGCAGCAACGGCCGGAAGCATGACCTTACCCATGCTGATCCGGCGTACGTTAAAGCTCCGCAGCGGCCGATAGCTGACGGATTCGGTCAGTTATTCAGCCACTGTGCGAGTGTATGGCGAAGCAAGTAAACATAACTGCTATTCTGCCGCAGCACTTCGCGGAACCGGTCCGGATAATCCGTGTATATCCCGTCAACCCCCCAGCTTAATGCCCGGTCCATGTTTAATTGATAATTAACGGTATACGGGTAAATGCGAAGACCTGATTTTTGAACCTTATGAACGTAAGCCGCATTGATTTTCGGAAAATTAGGGCTGATTCCCGTTGCGTATTTTTTGATCTTATTTAATGAAAGGCTGCTGATCCGCGCTGGCGTGTTGTACCACATCAACTGCAGCAATTCGATTCTGTCGTTCATCATGTGGATTTTCTTTAAGCTCTTTGCGTCAAAGGACTGGATGATCACGTAATCCTCAAGCCGGTATTGGTAGATGGTCTCCAGCAGCCTTTCTTCAATTCCCGGATTGTAAGGCGAGTCTTTAATCTCCAGAATATAATGCGTTTCCCGGCCAAAAGCGGTGAATATATCGGATAGAGAAGGCACTTGCTGCCTCGCATACTCTTCTCTGGCGTACATGGGATGATGCTGATTAAACCAGGAGCCGGCATCCAGCTGCTTAATGGCATCCAAGGTCATAGCCCCCACCTTGCCTTTCGCGTTTGTGGTACGGTTAACCGTATTGTCATGCATCGCGATGATTTGACCGTCCTTCGTAAGCTGAAGATCAATTTCAATGTAATCCGCCCCTGCTTCAATAGCGCTTCGAAAAGCCGCAAGGGTATGCTCGGGAGCATAACCGGATGCACCGCGATGGGCAATAATAGCTGCGTTCTTCGCAAACCGTTGACCGGCTGACACAGCGGGATGCTCCGCTAAAGACAAGACAAGGACAAGAACTACAGCAATAAGCAAGCCATGCAGTATATAGAAATAAAAGGACGGAATTTCTTTCCTTCGCATTGCTGAACGCCTCCCTTCCGTTGCCCTTAACGTGTCACGGCTTTTCCCTTTTTATGCGATTTTCGCCCAGACCAAGGTGAAACGGCTTCGCCGTCCTTAGGTGGGGAGGCGCGTTGAATTGAAAAAAGCCGCCTCCGCATGTGAATGGAAGACAGCTTTTCGGTTTCAATTAATAAGTTGCGCCCTGCAAAAACTTCACGCGCTCACCCATCGGCGGGATTTCGTTCCCCTCGACATTAATCTCGATGACGATAGGTCCCTTCGATTGGTCGAACCAGTCTGTCGCAAGCTCTGGGCGGAGCTCGTCCAAGGATTCAGCCTGCGCGTACCGGACGCCAAGCGCTTTCGCAACATCCGCGATGCTTGTACGCTGTTGGGAGAAGTCGTCCAGGCAGCGTCTGTACTGCATCATGTGTCCATGATAAACCATGCCAAGTCGGGCATTGTTAATGACGACAAATACGATCGGGAGATTGTATTCCTTAGCCGTCAGCACTTCCATGCCATGCATAAAGAAGCAGCCGTCACCGGTAATACTGATGACCGGACGAGCCGGCTCCGCAAGCTGAGCGCCAAGAGCACCGCTTATTCCCGATCCCATTCCGCCGAAGTTAATGTTAATATCGAACTCTTGCTTCTCGCGGATCACGATATTTTTAATCGAGTAGGTCATAAATTCGCCGATATCTACATAATACCGAGCATTGTCAGGCGCAAGAAGATTAAGCTGGCGGATGGCGGATCTTGTATTCCAGTCCTCTGTACCCGGACCAGCTGCTTCCAATGCGGCAGCCGCTTCCTTGTAGGCGCTTGAGATTTCCTCAAGCTGTTCTTCTTGCACGCCTGCGGACAAGCGGTCAATCAACTGCCATACGGCTAGCTCGATATCTCCGTGTACCGGGTAATCGGTATCGAAGTTTTTGCCCAATTCCCGTTTATCATGATCGATGTGAATGATCTGTTTGCCGTTCACGAGCCGCTCATCCCAGCTGCTTGTTGCCGATTCGCCTAATGCGGAACCAACAATCATTAACAGATCATGGTTATCGCCGCGAAGATAGTCCACCGCCGAATCATTGCTCGCCAATCCGTATACGCCTAAGGCAAGAGGATGATTTTCCGGGAAGGCGCCTTTGCCGCGCGGCGTTGTCGCAACATGCCAACCGGTCAGCTCGGCGAATCGACGAATCGTATCTTTAAATTCCTTGGAGCCGTGTCCGAGCATTAACGCGCCGCGGCGCCCCGCTTTTTTGATGGCTGCTGCAGCGGCTTCAATCTCATCCGCGTTCGGCTGGACGGGTTGTGTCTGAACCGCCGTTAACATTTTCGGCTCGCCAATCTCCGTCATTTGCATGTTGATCGGAATCGTAATATGTACCGGTCCGGGAATTCCGTTAATCGCGGTATTGTAAGCTTCGGCCAAAACACGCGGCAGATCCTCGGGATTGGTAACGGTCTTGCTCAGCTTGGTGACGGAAGAGAAGATCGGATCAGCGTTTAGTTCCTGACCGCCGCCTTTTCCGAATTTCGTAGTAGGGATTGCGCCTGTCAGGAAAATAACCGGAAGCTTCTCGCGCCATGCATTTGCGGCAGGTGTAACCAAATTTGTTGCGCCGGGACCGCTGGAGCCCACGCAAACGCTTGGAATACCCGTAATTCTAGTATAGGCTGCTGCCATATAACCTGAACTTGACTCATGCTTGGCTACAATGGATGTTAATTCTGGAAGTTCATGCAAGCAATCATACAATGCGTTGATAGAGCCCGCCGGGACTCCGAAAATGTACTTGACCCCTTGACTAACCAAAAATCTTAATCCAGCTTCGATTGCTCTCATCTTATTCTCCTTCTATTCTCTTTCTCTTATTTCTTAACGGTAAATTTGAATACGGAGCCTTCCCCTTCGGTCGATTCAAACGAAATTTTGCCCCCGTGCATTTCAATCAGCTGTCTCGATATGGCAAGGCCAAGGCCGGTACCGTTAATTTGATTGTTCACCTGATAAAACTTCGTGAAAATATTTTTTTGCTTTTCCACAGGAATTCCAATGCCGGAATCAATCACTTCGATCGTCATCTCATTGTCTTTCATGTATGCCTTAATCGTAATTTTGCCTCTCTGCGGGGTAAACTTGATCGAATTCGATAAGAGGTTCAGCAAAATTTGCAAAATCCGCTCGCGGTCCGCCCGCATCGTTCTGTTCGCGCCCGCGTGAATTTCAACGTCAAGCTCCAGCTTCTTCTTATTGATCAGAGAATCTACGATATGGGTGGCTTCCCGGATCAACTCTTCGAAATCGAACTCCGAATAAGTCAGTTCGAATTTCCCGTTCTCCATCTTGGCGAAATCAAGCAGCTCATTCACCTGATTCAGCAGACGCTCGATCGATTTACCCGCCGTCTCCAGCAGATCGAGCTGGGAATCGTTCAGCTTGCCAAGCACTTCCTTGCGCAAAATATCAACGGTACCTTTTACGGCCGTGATAGGAGTACGGAGCTCATGGGACAGCGTCGCGATAAAATCGCTCTTCAGCTCGTTCAGGTACTCGAGCTCCTTCACCAATCCTTCAAGCTTGAAGTTCGCCTGCTGCAGCTCCATCGAGCGTACGTTGACCGAATAATCCAGATGCTCGGTATGGATGGCATTCGCGAGAGCGGTCGCCGTTACATCCGCAATGGACTGGCAGAATTCGATCTCGCCAGGCTCGTATTCGCGGCATATGTTCATGGTTGGGATGACGACGTCGCCAAACACGCGGTCCTTTGCGACAAGCGGAATGAGCAGCAGGCTTTTGATGCCGAACATCTCGCAAGCCCGGTGATCCGGCCGGGGATCCGCGTAAACATCCGAAATCGCTATCGCTTTTTTCTCCGTCACAACCTCATAGAACAGTTTGTCCTTGTCAATGCTCAGCTTGATATCTTCGCGATGCCTGTTCTTCCATTCCTCTTCCGTTACGCTGACCGAGGAAATATGATAAGGCTCGATCGTACGGTCCTTCTCGTTGTATAAGTGGATACCCACTTCATCCGAGCCGGTTGCCCGTTTCATATAGTGGAAACAGGTTTTTAATACTTCGCGGACGGACAGCGACTTGGACAATGCCTTTGTCGCATCAAGCAGCAGCTGCTGCTTGTCCACAAGATTTTTCGTATTCTCGAACATCTGGATATTATGAATCGCAACGCTGACCATATTAACGAAGGCTTCCGTTACTTCAATCTGTTCGCGGGTCAGATTCATCGGTTTTCCGAAATCATGGACAAATACAACGCCAAATACCGAATCATTCACGATAACGGGAATACCCAAAATGGATTTGATCTTCATCAGCAGCTTCTTATCGTCGTCAATGCGCGGGTCGAGATTAGTGTCGTCGATATAATCGCTTGCTCTTCTTTCCAGAATATCGCATACAAAGCGGTCCTTCTGAGGATCAATCAGGAGCTCCGTAATATCGATCGACATTTTGTTCCCCTTGTACCCGATAAAAGTGCCGTCAGGCTGCTTGAGGAAAAATCCGACCAGATCCGCCTGCGTAATCTCGCTGGCGATGGCATCAACGAATACTTGCAAAATATCGGATAGCTCAAATTGCGAATTAATTACTTTCGTCATCAGAAATAATTTTTTAAAGCTCTTTAATTCCATCATTAATATTCACCTATCCATCCGTTTAATAGATCGTGATCTGATTTTTGCCGCTTTGTTTGGACCGCAGCAAGGCCCGGTCGGCAAAGCCAATGATTTGTTCAAAGGAATAATGGTCAGAACTCTTCGTAATTCCGATGCTGACTGAAGCTTTCGCACTCTGTTCCACCAGCGAGCCGATTGCAAGTTCGTTTACCGCCCGGATTATCTCCTGCGCAGTCTCCATTGCTCCCTGCTCCTGCTGCAGCAAGACAAGGAACTCGTCCCCGCCGAAGCGGAAGGCAAGATCATTCTCCGGAGAGATCGCCTTCTGAATAATGGAAGCAATCGCTTGCAGAACTTGATCCCCTACTAGATGGCCAAATGTATCGTTGATATATTTGAAGTTGTCCATGTCGATCATCAGCATCGCGCCGTAATCCGCCAAGCTAACCGATGATTCCAGGAGTACCTCGTTTAGATACATCCGGTTGTATAAGCCGGTTAAAGCATCCGTATTCGCTCTTTCGGACAGCTTTTCTTTGTCGCTCATCAAACGTTCCAGCTTCTGCTTTTGTCCCAGAGCATAGCTGACCTTCATTTCAAGCAGATCAAGATCGTAAGGCTTGGTCAAATAGTCAAAGGCACCAAGCTGCAGGCCTTGCAAAATATCCTTCTTCTGCACATTGGCAGACAAAAAGATAATGGGTGTATCAAATTCTTCCCGGCTCATCCATTGCTTGCAGACGTCAAAGCCGGACATGTCAGGCATCATCACGTCCAGTAGTATGAGATCCGGACGAATCTCATCGTACAACCTTAATGCCTCAGAGCCGCACTCTGCCGTATGTATGCTGTAATTTAAGGAGTTCAAAAATATACGAAGAATTTGTACATTATGCGGTTCATCGTCCACGATGAGTATCTTTTCACGCAATGACATACTCCAACTCTCTTTCCGATTTCATTCACCTGTAGATAAGGTTCTCATCGTCATTTGCTCATCGATGATCTCAAGGAACAGCGTGACGAGCTGTTCGTCAAACTGCGTATTCACGTTCGTAATTAACTGCTTTCTGACTTCCTCCACATGAAGGGAGCTTCGGTAAACCCGGGTTGAAGTCATCGCATCGAAAGCATCCGCCAGGCTGACGATCCGGACAAGCAGCGGGATTTCGTCCCCCTTTAGGCCATCCGGGTAACCTCTTCCGTCAATACGCTCATGATGCCATCTTACGATTGGCAGGATGTCCTTCACTTCCGGCAGATCCTTCAGAAGCTGGTAGCCGATAGCCGGATGCTGGCGTATAACGTCAAACTCGTCATCGGTAAGTCTGCCGGGCTTCATCAATATATGATCCGGAATAGCCAGCTTGCCGATATCGTGCAGAAGAGCGGCCAGCTTCAGCAGCTCGAGTTCGGCCGGACAAAGACCAAGCTTTTCTCCAAGCAACGAGGAATAAAAGGCGACGTTATAGCAATGGTCCACCGTGAAGCTGTCCTTCATCCGCAGCGTGTTAAACAGGCTCTCGAAAGACTGTTCCTTCAGAAATTGCTTGCGGAAATAGATCTTGTCGATGAGCTGATCCATATGCAGTTTATTCATTCGGCAAATTTGAAGCTCTTCGGGTGTTAATGATCGCTGAGATTGAAAACAGAGCAGGAGTGTGCCATACGTTGCATTACGTTTGATATGGAAGGGATATATCGTGTGGAAAGACGTCTCCGAAAGGGAGATTCCGTCTATCGTATCATCTAGTCGCAGTGGTCTTCCATCTGGAATACGCTCGAAAAAATCAGCCTGTACAGCAAGCTGTTGAAGCTGGCTGGTATCCACCTGCAGCATATTGTACGAATACGCTGCCGGCTCCTGACGCTGTGAATCCTCCATTAGAAATAAACAAATTTGCTCGCAGCCGATCGTATCTTTTAAAAAATGGCCAAGAAGCCCCATTGAATCAAATATGGAGTTTGAGTTAATGACGCTCTTGAAAAATACCGAATTATGCATGCTTCAACCTCTATTTCTCATGAATACATGAAGCTTTAATCCTTATTTCATTCGACATATAGTCTTTTTTTCCTTCCTTTGTTTAGAAAAATTTGTCGTTTCATGCGAAGCTAATATTTAACATCACTCACGCGCTTCTTCCCTTAGCGGCTTCGCATCTAACGGGATATGTCTCATGGGAATCAATTCTGCGTCAAAACTCCCTTCATAATGGAAAACCGTACCCAAAACGGGGCTGCTGACAATCACGCTAATCCGGTACTTTTCCCGTTCATCGTCATACCATTCGGTAACATCTGCCGTTCCTGTGAGCTGCGCCGGCCAGGTAAATCGAAGGAGTCCCTCGTAGAACCTCTGATCCCCCGAACGAATCCTTATCCCCCCATTGCTTGAAGCCGTAATATCCAGATCCACCGCCAAATGCTGCTTATTACCCAGGTAGTCCACGATTCCCTTTCTATCAGCGCTGTAAATCATCGTGGCGTCAAAATGCCTAATGGACCGCTTGAACTGAAATTTGCGGATCCAGGTTACCGTCTCGCGGCCAAATCCGTCCCGATAAGCATAATTTTCAATCGTAAACGGGATGCCGCTTCCACCCTGAGGGAACATAATATGCCTCGATGCTCCTAAGGCAAGCGGCAATGCCGCCCACTTATTAAACCAGATCCGGTCCATGACCCCTTGGCCGATAGAAGCGATTTGGTCCTTGCTGCTGAACCCGAATCGCTCTTGAATGCGAGGATGGAGCTTCTTAAACTCCTCTCCCAATGCTTGTTCGTAGATGGATCTCGTCATTTCTTCATTTCCCCTTTCTTGCGGATGCAATTGGCGGCGTCAGGCAAGTCCTTGGAAGTCCATAGGCCAATCAGGCATAGCCCTGTCATTGCCGCGCTTAACACAAAAGGATTAAACGGCTGCTCCAACAGCGATGGCGCATAAGCCAAAGCTCCTCCTGCAAGCGCCAATAATCCCGCTGCCTGAAGGTAGTAAATCCATTTCTTCCGGTGACATGTCAGAAGCAGCAAGCCTAGTAAAATCTCCGCGGCTCCAAGCCATTTCAGAGCTTGCTGTTCCATTCCCGGGAACATATTCATGCTTTGCATGATGCTTAGCTCTCCCGCTTCCGGGTACATCCACTTCGGTACGAGACCTTCATACAGCCAAAGCAGGCTTAATAGAACCGTGCACATATAATGAATCAGCGTACGCTGCAGGCTGACTGCCGGCGGGATCCGCTTCTCCAGCCACAACCGCAAAACATCAAAGCTGAGAGCGGTAGCCCAGCCGAATAAAGGACGGAACACTAAGCGGTCGAACCATTGCCCAAGCCGGCCGAACCGGGTGACATAATCGAATTTCGTAAGGAAGGTAATCGAGTCCGCGTTCGGGCGATACTGCCAATATCCCGCTCCATGACGGATTAATGAGAACGGCTGCTCCGAGCCGAAGGCAAGGGTAGACAGCCTGCCTCCCGCCCCTTCGCGCTGCGAGGATTTCGTCCTGCCCGTTCCGCTTATCCGAAGGCCAAAGCCAATACGCGTCTCATAAAGAAAAGCTAACGTGTTCCTCTCCGATTTGCGGGGCAGATAGGTGATGCTTGAAAACCGCAAATCCCACTGCTCATGCAGCTCGGCGGTCTGGGTATAGGTCCACAGCTTTTCCATATCGGTATGAATGTTCAATTCTACGTAAATCGGTTTTCGTTTCATTGTGGCAATCCAGCTCCTTTCCCCTACATTCTAGGACGACTGGCCGGAAGACGGCAGTTCTAAGTTTTTTAGAACCCTGCTATGCAGAAAAAAAAGGACGCTGCTTTTCAAAAGCAGCGTCCTTGCCTTATTGCGTTATTTGGGCGGAAGCAAGCCTTTGCGCCGCACCTTTTCCACGGCTTCCTTGCGGCTTGTTACCCCCAGCTTTTTAAGCATTTTGTTCACCTGATTCTTCAGGGTGCTCTCCGTCTTGTACAGCTTCTTCTCCATCTGCGGCTGCGTATAACCCTGCTCGATCAGCTCAAACACCTCGCGCTCCGCGGCAGTCAGCTGCCTCAGCTGCTCCTCCCGTTTCAGCCTGGCGTAATCCTTAAGCAAGGCATCCATTGCACGCGGATGCTGATGCGCGTTCCTTATGACATGGGGAAGCTCCTTGTAATTCGTCTTCTCCACGTAATTAACCGCCCCCGCCGTAAAAGCCTGCATGATGATGGATTCGTCCTTCATCGACGTCAGCATGATGATCTTAGCCGGATGAATATCATGAAGCTCGATAGCGGTATGAATGCCTTCTTCCTCGTAGTCCGTCAGCTGGATATCCAGCAGAACGACATCGAAGTCAAGCTGCCGTGCCTTTTCAATCGCTTCCCGGGAAGAAGTGGCGAAACCGGCAACCTCCAGATCGGGCTCGCTGTTCAAATAAGCGGTCATTGCCCGGATCCAATCCGGATCATCCTCGACGAGAAAGATTCTAATCGTTGCCATGATGGGCTCCTCCTGTCAGCCGAAGCGGATGTTCTTAGCGGCAAAATGCAAAATAACGGTCGTCCCTTCATTCTCCCTGCTTAACACGTCAACAGAGCCTCCGCTCTTTTTCATCACATTGTAGACGTAAGACAAACCTAGTCCAAAGTTGCTCGAGCGGTTTTTCGTGCTGAAAAACGGTTCGAATACACGCTCCAGCTGATCGGCCGGTATCCCTTTTCCATCATCTTTGATGGTTAACCGCACGGACTTTTTTTCTCGGTCCAAGCGTATCGCTAATGACCCGCCGGCGTCCATGGCTTCAGCCGCGTTAATCAATGCGTTGCCGATCGCCTCCGATAAATGAACGGGATCTCCAATCGCGATTGGCCGGCAGTCATAATCTTCCCGAACATGGATTTCCTTCTGCTCAAACAGCCCCTTATGTTTAGCCAAACAGCTTTGCACAAGATCGTCAAGCTTGAAAGGCTTCTCAACAAGCACGATGTCCCGCATCTGGCTGTGAATCCGGTTCACCATGCCCAGCATATGCTCCGAGGCTGACGTTATGATGGCAAGATGAGATAACGAATCCGGCGACCGGTCTGCCAATTCCCGCTTCAGGTTATCCGAGCTGAGGGCAATTTTACCGATTTCGTTTTTGATGGAATGATTGAGCTGCACCGCCCCTGAGCTGACCGCCTTCATCGTCCCTTCGAGCGGATCCTTCTCAAAACGCAGCCTTACGCCCAGCACGCCGTAAATAAACGTGCAAATCAATGCAACGGATAACGAATAAATAATGAACAAGGACACGTAACGGAATGCTTCCAAATCCGGAGCGACAACTGCCGCTATGTTAATAAAGAGCAGCACCGCCAGAATAGTCGGCACGATAATAACAGTTGCGATAAAACGGTTCCGTCTCTTGCGGCGGTTCGTCTCCCTCCATAAGGAGACGATAAGCAATAGACAGGCAGCGATGTAATAAAAGGCTGCCCAACCTAGCAAGAATCGGTAATTCATCCGAATTTCGGGCATTAGCGGCGTCGTCAGCATCATCCACGCAGGAAGAACAAGCAGAGCCAGCTTCCAATACAGCCTTACTCTTTTTACCGGTACAAGCTCGGAATAAACGATGCTAAACACAAGAATGCCGTAAGGCGATAACGTATGGTTCAGCAGCTGCTCGATGTTCGCCCATTCCTCATAGCCATAGAGGACCAATACATCCGTCAAGCCGCCTATCGCGGCCGCTCCGAGGAAAAAAGCCGCCCAGCGGTTCATCTCGCTGCGGGGATTGTTCACCAGCAAGATGACCGCGGCTGTCAGCAGCGCGAAGAAGTAATAAATCATCCGTTAGGAAACGGATAATCCCAGGTACGCAAGCAGCAGAGCTGCGGTATTTACGATCGCATCGGCGTGAGTCCGTTCCATCGCATGCGAGGCGTGAACGCCGGGTCCGATTAATGCAGCGCGAATGTTGCTTCCTCCCCGCAGCGCAGCAGAAGCGTCGGAGCCGTAATGCGGATAAATATCGACGGCATAAGGCAGCTGATGCTGCTTCGCAAGCTCGATCAGTCTCGAAGTCATCTCGTAATCGTACGGTCCGGAAGAATCCTTGGCGCAGATCGATACATCGCGCTCCGTCGTGGATAAATCGTCGCCAATCGCCCCCATGTCAACCGCGATTAGCTCCGTAATGTCGGCCGGCATATAAGAATTGCCGTGTCCTACCTCTTCGTAAGTGGAGAAAATAAGCTTGAGCGTCCGCTCCGGCTTTTTATCGGCCCGCTTCATCCATTCCAGAAGACCAAACAACGCCGCAACGCTTGCTTTGTCGTCCAGATGCCGGGATTTCACCCAGCCTTGCGGCGTAATCCGCACTCTAGGATCCCACGACACGATATCGCCTACCGCGATGCCAAGAGACTCCGTTTCCGCCTTGCTGGACGTATTTTCGTCGATTCGGATCTCCATGTTGGCTTCGTCCCGCTTCCATTCCCTTGCGTCCGAATAGACATGAACGGAGGTTTTGGTAGACAAAACCGTGCCCTCGTACTGCCTTCCGTCCCTGGTATGAATCAGGCAATATTCACCTTCAATCGTCTCCATGTTGTAGCCGCCAATGGGAGTAATGCGCAGCATGCCGTTTGGTTTAACGGAACGGACCATAGCGCCAAGCGTATCGACATGGGCGGTATAGGCAATCGCATCAGCCGAATCGCCGCTGCCCGCAATCGTGATCATTCCGTTCCCCTTAGGCGTGCGCTCCATCGTATAACCAAGCTTCGCCGCTTCCTCCTCGAGTCGGTTCATAATGTTCATGCAATAGCCGCTAGGGCTCGGAATCTGAAGAAGCTCCTCCAGAAAGCGTAAAATATATCTCCGGTTTAATGTTTTATTTAACTGATTTTCCATTTCGCAATCTCCTCCTGCCTATTTCTTGGAATATGCCTTTTCGTGAAAGGACGTTATGTAACGGAACAGCTTTTTCCCGCTCCCGTCACTAAGCCAGGCGTCTTCCTGACTAAGCTGTTTGTACATCGCCCGGTAAGGCTCCGGCACCCAGATATAAGGATGCTCGTAATCGGTAATCGTGAACCCGTTCCGCTCCCAGAACCGGATGCGACGCTCATTTGTTGGCGTATGCTCCGACTCCACCTCGATAAGCAGTCCATCAAGCAGCATCACCTTTTGCGCCCATTCCGCAATGGCTTCGATCAGTTGAGAGCCGACTCCCTGTCCTCTGCGCCGCCCGGAAACCGCGATATAATCGATAAGCAGTATTTTTCCTCCGCCCGTCAGACCGGATATCGCCATTGCTTCGACCTTGTCCACATCGGAGAGCGTATGGAGAAAACAAGGCATTTTCCGGAACATCCCGTTAATGATCGCATCGGGCTTCCGCCCTTCCTTCGGAAAGGACTGCTCGTACAGCTTCCTCGCAAGCGGCCACAGGGTATTGTCGAGCTCATTCAAGGTCGTAAACAGCATTTGCAGCGCTGACTCCTTTTCGCCTATACTTATCTGCTTCTAGTGTACCACTTCTGCCGGTTATTGACGTAATTTTCAAAATGTACGATAGTAATTAAATAATTGTTCGAGCGATTTTTTTCAGTTAGGAGCTAATTGGGTTTATGGCTATTGTTATGAAAACATCCCTAGTCCGGCTGGCCGTTGCGGCTGTCGTCGGCATTTGTGCCGGATCGGCATCCGCCCTGTTCCTGACAAGCCTGGAATGGGCAACGGAAACATCCATGTCGCATGCTTGGCTGCTATGGCTGCTTCCACTAGGCGGAGCACTGGTCAGCTGGCTTTATATGCTTTACGGAAAGGATGCAGCAAAAGGCAATAATCTGCTGCTTGACCGGATCTATGGCGGAGAGACGGCTGTTCCTCTGCGCATGGCGCCGCTTGTCCTATTCGGTACGATTGTTACCCATCTGTTCAGCGGCTCTGCGGGCCGGGAAGGAACAGCGGTTCAAATGGGCGGCAGCTTGGCGGAAATGATCAGCAAGCGCTTCAAGCTTAGCGGCGCCGAACGCAAAATCATCCTGCTATGCGGAATCAGCAGCGGATTTGGCTCGGTCTTTGGCACCCCTGCTGCCGGTGCTATATTTGCCCTTGAGGTAGCCGCGCTTGGCGCCATTTCACTCGAGTCCATCCTGCCAATTTTCCTTGCCAGCTACGTGGGCCATTACGCGACGTTAGCCTGGGGCGTACACCATCTTCATTATTCGATGGGGACAGTCCCTCCGCTAAGCGTTATTCTTCTAGTCAAAATAGCCGCGGCCGCCGTATTATTCGGGCTTGCTGCCCTCTTGTTCGTCACGTTAACCCATAAGCTTAAGGCCTGGTTCACGAAGCTGCTCCCGAATCCCGTGATCAAAAGCTTTGTTGGCGGCCTAATCGTTATCGGGTTGGTCTATCTCGTTGGCTCCCGGAATTATTTAGGCCTTGGTCTTCCATTATTGCAGCATTCTTTCGAGGAACCCGCAGCTCCGCTAGCCTTCTTGTGGAAAACGATTTTCACTTCCATTACCCTTGGATCCGGATTCCAGGGCGGCGAGGTTACGCCGTTATTCGTGATTGGCTCGACGCTTGGCAGCGCGCTTGCCAACCTGCTTGCCGTATCGGTTCCCCTGCTTGCCGGAATCGGCTTAATCTCGATCTTCAGCGGGGCAACGAACACTCCGCTTGCCAGCTTTATTCTTGGCCTGGAGCTGTTTGGCATGCAAGGCTACGGCTGGCTCTATATGCTGATCGGCTGTGCAATCGCTTATCTGTGCTCGGGAGCGCCGGGCATTTATTCCGCGCAGCACGCGCGGCGTTATTTCAAAGAAATGTGGCACTGAGCACCTTTAGGCGTCTATCTTCATAGGATGATGAAGCGGATGATAGAAATTGCGTACGATCACTGATCCTGTTCGCGATCGGCTAAGATAAACATAAAACAGCCGTAAACGTATAACGTTCACGGCTGTCCGTATGTCTAATTCCCTTATTTGCCGAAGCGCTGGCGGTAGCCGCATTTGCGGCAAAGCTCTTCAACCGCTTCCCGTCTCGAGAAGCCGTCAATGAGATTTGTCGCTCGCTCGCCCTCGATAATATCCGAGAACCTCTGCTCATTCATATTGCCGAGATTGATAACACCCTCGCCGTCGAGGCAGCATGGCACTACGGTACCGTCAATAAGTATGCCTGCCTGATTCCGCATTCCGTAGCAGAAGCCTTTGCCGTCGTCCTCCTTCGCCCTCAGGTCCGGCCATTCGAACTCATAGTCTTGATTCAGATAGACACGATCGGCGATTTTGACTCCGCTTCCTGGCATAACCTTTTCTTCGATAAGATAATCCAACTCGAACTCGTTCTCAATCATCGACAAAATCTCACGGTTCCGCTGTCTCTCCGCATTCGTCATATTATCCTGCGTCAAATTCCACAAGCGGAACGAAGTAATCATGTTCGTCTGTTCCATGGCTTCGCGGACGAAAGAAAGCACACCGCTGATATACCCTTCCTTGTCCTTGGAGCCGGCATGGCCGTCAAAGCTGTGAAGCGAGAAGTTCATCTGCCGGAGCGCCGGCTTGGACAGCAGCTTATGTTTATTTTTCTGAAGCAGCGTTCCGTTCGTCGTAATATTAACCTTAAAGCCCTTCTCGTGACTGATATCCAGCAGCTGGTCAATCTTAGGATGGAGGAGCGGCTCGCCCTTCAAATGAAAATAAATATAGTCCGTAAACGGTTTGATCTGATCCAGCCGCTCCGTAAAGTCCTCTATGCTTATAAAACCTTTTGCGCGTTCGGTTGGTGGACAGAAGGAGCACGCCAGGTTACAAATGCTCGTAATCTCGATATAAAATTTCTTGAATCTCTTCATTCTTCCAAGCTCCATTCTCTCGCGTTGCTAATCGTCTACCCACCATTATACCATTAAAATCAATCAGAAGGTTGATTGGATTATGTTTATGCAGGGTCAAATGTCCATTCAGCAAAAAGCAATGATGCTGATCGGACGCCCGGTCGGCATCTCTCTCCGCAACGGTCAAGGCGTATCCGGGGTCATTTGCAACGTGCAAGGCGGCCAGGTTTACATCATGCAATATATGTACGCCACGCAGTTCGCTACTTTCCATTACAGCTTTAATGATATTAACGATATATTGCCGTATCCGGCTTGCTAACACAAAAAACCGCGGAATTTTTCGCGGTTTTTTGTTGTCCTTAGCGGACAATTACGGCTATAATTTTGTTCAATGCCACATAAATCTTCGCGTTGAACGCTTTAAGGACAACGACTCCTTTTTTCACCGCTACTACCCGTCCTACAATTTCTTCACCGGAAACCGTTTTAAGCACAACAAGCTTGCCTTTCTTTTTTGCGGCTTCAATAATTTCAGGAAGCTCACTCGGAAACATCACTCCCATGTCGATCCCCCCTTTCCACTCTGCTACTCTAGTAATATGAAAGGGATAGGAGAGGGTTCGGGCTTTTCCAAAAAAAATCAGCGGCAGATTGGGAACGATATCCCATTCTGCCGCTGTTGGCCTTAAAACTATTCTTTTATAACGGATTTATTAATGGCCGGAATCATATCGGGCGAATATTTGCTATACAAGCCCAAGCGCCACAGCGCAGCTCCCTTCAACTGGTAACGCTTGGCTAAGCCAAGCTTATCGTCGATGGATTGCGGCGTTTCCGCACTTAGATCGATGCCAAGCAGAAGCTTGGATTTGGGAACGCCTGCTTTTAAAGCCATTTGGATGGCTTCGTTTACCTTATTATTGGGATTCGGTACTTGAGATGCCGTGCCTGAAGGATTGTATTTGTAAGCCATGAGAACAAGGTCGTCCGCTAGGCTTGCCAGCGTCTTGTAATCATAGCCTTGATATGCGCTGTTTGGCGCATGCACAACCAAGGACAATGCAGCATCCTGCGGAAGCGCATCCTTCAGCTGCTTCACATAGTTATTTAGAAGCTTCTGCTGCTCAACCTTGTCCATTTGGAAGCCAAGCCCTTCAAAGTCCAGAACCACGCCGCCAAAGCCGTAATCCGATATGGCCTTTGTAATGCCGTTGATCGAATTGGCGCGAAGCGTCTCGCTGCCCATCATTGTCGTGAGCTCGTTTTGCCCATCGAGGGAATAGACCATCAGGTAGGGCTTAATGGACTTGTCTGCGGCATCGCTTACTAACGATTGCGGCGTGACATCGCCATTAGGCTCCGGGACCCGGTATTCGGAGCCTTCGAGCGTAAAATTGCCGTCACGGTCAATTCGGCTCCAGCCATAGGCAACGGAGTTCGCCGAATTCACGAGATCGCGCTCCGCGAAAGAGGATAACGCGTAGAATGCACGCAGATGCATTGCTTTTTGCGGCGATTTGATCGTGACGGTATTGGTTGATTGACTCCAGCCGACTTGAGCGCCGAATTGGGTGCTGAAGAAGCTTAACGGGATAAGCACGCGATTACTTCGCATCATCGGCGCTGCCGGCAGCTTTACATTCGCCCCGTTTACAACGGCTGTTCCGCTGCCAATCTTCATGGACAGCTTTACCGCCTTGCCTTGCTTGATTCCTTCCGCCGTGACCGTCTGCGTCTTCTCGTCCCAGACGACCTTCTGTAGCCCAAGCGCTTCGCCGATAGTGCGGAACGGAACAAAAGTAACGCCTTTTACGATAATTGGCGGGCTATCGAAAGGCAGCTCTACATCATCTAATAGAATCGTAGTCTTGGCAGGAACGGCAGACGTCGCCGTTGCCGTCACGGCTGCTGCCGATTCGGCTTTTCCTTCGGAGACGCCGCTCGTTAACAAGGCAAGCGCCAGTACGGCGGCGGCAGATTTAATTCCCCATTGATTAATCACCATAAACCTCCCATGCTCTACCCTTATTCTTCCAACAAGTGGAAGCGGTATAGCAACGGCCCTAGTATATCAAATTTTTGCTAGTGAGCACAAATGATAGAATAGTCATGAGAGAATGACGGGAAAGAAAAAAAGGACCGAACGGGATTCCGGGCAGAATCCGTCCAGTCCTTCCTCTATACCGTTAAATTCCGGTGCATGCCGTAATAAAGGCCTTCCTTCTCCATCAGTTCGCTGTGGGAGCCTTGCTCGGCAATCGTTCCTTTGTCGATGACGAGAATCGTATCGGCGTTCTGAATCGTAGACAGCCGGTGGGCGATGATAAAGCTGGTGCGTCCCTCCATCATTTGAAGCATCGCTTCCTGAATCCGGAGCTCGGTCCGGGTATCGATACTGCTGGTTGCCTCATCCAGAATCAGAATGGACGGCTCAGCGAGAATAGCCCGTGCAATGGCAAGCAGCTGCCGCTGCCCTTGGCTCAGGTTGCCTCCATTCTCCGTAAGCGGAGTATCATACTGCTGCGTCAAGCGCCTGATGAACCCGTCGGCTCCCGCCATACGCGCCGCTCTCCGAACTTCCTCGTCGGTTGCCTCCGGCTTGCCGTACTTCAGGTTTTCCTTCACCGTGCCGGAAAATAAATACGTATCCTGAAGCACAATGCCAAAGGTCCGGCGAAGGCTGTCTCTCGTGTAATCCCGGATGTCCCTCCCGTCAATGAGGATCCGCCCTCCCGTTACATCATAAAAGCGGCTGAGCAGATTGATAACGGTTGTTTTCCCCGCTCCGGTTGGTCCGACTAAGGCCGTGCTGCTGCCGGCTTCCGCCTTGAAGCTGACGCCTTTCAGTATTTGCACGTCGCTGCGGTAGCCGAACTGTACGTTTTCAAACACAACCTCGCCTTTGGGAGAAGCAAGCTCGACAGCATTGGGAGCATCCTCTACTTCTTCCTTCTCGTCAAGCACTTCGAATACCCGCTCCGCTCCTGCAATCCCCGATTGAAGGACGTTATACGTATTGGCCAAGTCCATCATTGGACGGACAAATTGCCGGGAGTAGCTCAAGAAGCTTGCGATAATTCCCACCGTGATCATGCCGTGAACGGCCATAACCCCGCCGACGATCGCTACGGCCGCAAAGCCGATATTGTTGATTACACTGAGCAGCGGCATCATAAAGCCGGACCAGATTTGCGCCTTGGTGCTTACTTTGCACAACTCGTCATTGTCTCTGCGGAAATCGGCAATCGAAGTTGCTTCATAATTAAAGGCTTTGACAACCTGGAAACCGGTGATCGTCTCCTCGACTTGACCGTTTAATCTCCCCAGCTGCGCTTGCTGGTTTTTGAATAAGGCGCTGGTTCGTTTCGTAATGGTTCGGGCAAGCAGGAAAACAAGCGGTACCGTAATCAAGCTTGCCAGCGTTAACAGCGGACTGAGAACAAGCATCATGATCAAAGATCCGATCAACGCGATTGAACCGGTCATCAGCTGCGCCGAAGTCTGCGAGACGGATGTACTGACATTGTCGATATCATTCGATAGTCGGCTCATTAGTTCGCCATGCCTGCGGGTATCGAAATAAACAAGCGGCAACCGCTGCAGCTTCTCGAATAAGGTGCGCCGAAGCCGGCTGACGATCCGCTGGGAGATCCCTGCCATCATCCAGCCCTGCAGGAAGCTCAGCGAGGCATCCGCCAAATAGGAAGCGACAAGCGCAAACAATACAAGATGCAGCAGACTGAAGTCAACTGCGCCTTCGCCTCCTACCATTGCGTTGACGGCAACTCCGATTAAATAAGGCCCCAGAAGCATGATAGCGGAATCGATCAGAATAAAGCCGAATACCAAGGCAAGCTGCTTGCGCTCGCCACTCAAATAACCCCAGAGGCGCATTAAAGTCGCCCGAAAGTTTTTCGGCTTTTGCTTGGGGCCGCCGCGTCCGCCAAATCCGGGGCCGCCTGGGCGGCCTCCCATGGGCACATTAACCTCGGAACGCGCTGTTCCGTTGTTGGAGTTGGTTCCGTTAGGCTGAGGCATGGTTATCCACCTCCTTGCCGATCTGGGAGCGATAGATCTCCTGATAAACCATGCAATCCCGCATCAGACGGTCATGATTGCCCATGCCTACGATTTCCCCGTCGTCCATCACGATGATGGTGCTCGCATCCTTCACGGAGGAAATCCGCTGGGCAATGAGCAGACAGGTAACATCCTTTGCGTATTCGTTGATCGCGCGTTTGATAGAGGCCTCCGTCGCACTGTCGAGCGCGCTTGTGCAGTCGTCGAGTATAAGAATATCCGGCTTCCGGATAAGCGCTCTCGCAATCGAGATCCGCTGCTTCTGTCCGCCGGAGAAATTCACTCCGCCTTGTCCAATCATCGTATTGTACTGCTCCGGAAGTTCCGAGACAAACGAATGAGCCGAAGCCATTTTGGCCGCATCCACGACCTCCTCCATAGACGCGTCCTGCTTCCCGATCCGGATATTGTCCACTACCGGTCCGGTGAACAGCACCGATTTCTGCGGAACGATGGCAATCTTCTCTCTCAACTCATGAGTATCAGCCTCGCGAATATTGATGCCGTTAATTCGGACTTCCCCTTCCGTAACGTCGTAGAACCGAGGGATCAAGTTCACCAGCGTGCTTTTTCCGGAGCCGGTTGAGCCGATTATGGCTACGGTCTCCCCGGGCTGGCAGCTAAAGCTGATCGATTTGAGAACGGGCTCTCCCTCGGGACCATCATAAGAGAAGCTGACATTGTCGAATTCGATAGCGCCCTTGCCCTTCAGCTCTTTCACGGCAGATTGCCGGGTGAGGTTCGTCATTGGATTAGTCTCTGCCAGCACTTGCACAATCCGGCCTGTTGAAGCCTTCGCGCGAACGAACATGTTGAAGATCATTGTCATTGTTGTCAGCGAGAACAGAATTTGGGTCATGTAGTTAACGAACGCGATAATATGACCAACCTGGGTATGCCCGTTATTAACCCGGATGCCGCCGAGCCAGATAACAGCCACAATCCCGATGTTCATCGTAAGCGTAACGGCGGGCCCAAACACAGACATGACCCTTTGCGCGGAAGTAGACCGCTCCTCATATTGCTTGTTAATACCGTTGAATTTATCGACCTCGAGATCAAACCGGTTGAAGGCCTTGACCACTCTGACGCCCGACAGATATTCGCGCATAACGCCGTTTAACCGGTCCAGAGCATTCTGCACCTTCAGGAACAACGGCAGACCAACCTTCATATTGAGCACAATCATTAATCCGACGATCGGAATTACAATCATAAGAACGATGGATAAGTACGGATTTAGCCGGAAGGCCATAATAAACCCTCCGATGCAAAGCATGGGAGCTTTGACAAAAATCCTCATCATGCCGTTGACGAAGTTTTGGACCTGCGTCACGTCATTGGTAAGCCGCGTAACCAGCGATGCACGGTCGAAGCGGTCTACGCTTTCGAAGCTTAACCCTTGAATTTTCTCGAATAAATCCTGACGAAGCTCTGCCCCAAAGCGTTGGGACACGATGCTGGAGACAATATTGCGGCCGGATGCCGCAATAGCGCCTCCCAGCGTAATCAATAGCATGTAACCCCCGAAATGGAGAACCTTATCCATCTCTTTGTTCGCAACACCCTCGTCCACGATATGAGACATCATGGTCGGCTGAAGCAGATCCGCCAAGGCCTCAACGCTGACGAGCAGGACGCAAAAGGTGAACAACAGGCCGTATTTTCTAATATATTTCGTCATGTGCTGCACGCGAAGATCCCCTTTCCAGTATACGAAAGCACATCTATTTCAATTGGCTTTGCCATAATACAAGCGATTTCTGATCGCTCTCCGCCCCAATCTCCTTCAGCAGCTTCCCTTCATCCGTCAGCGCCACCGTATCCCCGTTCCAGCGCTCCACCACAATCTTCGAGAGATGCTGGCGGCGCAGCAGCGTCATAAACATCCGCTTCAGCTCCTCTGTCGACGGTTGATTGGCTGATTCCAACGGTTCCATCGTATGGATCCGTTTGCCGTTGTTTTCCATCCAGTA
Organism: Paenibacillus glycanilyticus NBRC 16618; assembly: GCF_004000805.1. Classification (GTDB taxonomy): domain Bacteria; phylum Bacillota; class Bacilli; order Paenibacillales; family Paenibacillaceae; genus Pristimantibacillus; species Pristimantibacillus glycanilyticus. Next base: position 2,895 of record NZ_BILY01000031.1, on the reverse strand, counting down.
CAGCCATTGATCTCCCCGCAGCACGAGGAAATGCCCCGGTTTCCTGGCAAAGGAGCAATCGTAACCTCCCGGCCACTCCATCAGCAAGCCAAACGGATTAGCAGGATCCACTGCAGACAGCAGCGTTAGCGATTCTTTTGCCGAGGTCCCCGAAGGAAACGGCTTCCGAATGAGCTCTGCGATCTCCGGCGTCGTAAACTGCATCGTTATCGCTCCGTCGATAAACAAACCGCGCGTCAACGTGCCCCATTCCTCCAGCTTTCGAAGTACCGGCTGCAGACGATCCCAGCTGTAAGGCGTTACGGAAGCAGCCAGCTCCTTGGTCACAATCCCGTACGTATCCAGCAAATGGCGGATCCAATACATCTCGGGAGGATCCGCGTCCGGAGATGTATGGCCGGAATTCCCTGCATCCTCGAAAGCCTCCGCCAGACTGCCTGTCCAGTACCATCTGCCAAGCCCCGACCCGGTCTTTGCCCAATCCTTGCCCTTCTTCAGCGTTAATAGCCGCAGGGGGGCGAACTGGTCATTTGATGCATGACCTTCCCAAGCGAGCTCCAATAGCGCTGTTAAAACCTCCGTCGGAAGCTTTCCCGTGTCTCTAGCCAGCCGGGTTAGGAAGCTAGCCCCGCTCCGCTTCAACAGCTCGAGCAGCTCCGGGTGCGAAGCGGTTTTCTCTCTGCTCTCCGCCAGATAAGGCTCATAGATCGAACGGCTGCCTGCCAGGAAAAAGGCTACTTTCCCTTCCTTTTCCTCGGGCTGCTTCTTGCCGATCCAGACGACCTCTCCCGTTGCGCACAAAAGATCAAGCTCATCCTTCCGGTAATCCGTTACGCGGGACGGGAAAATAACCGACTCCCAATGAGATAGCGGCAGAAAAATGCCCTGCAGGCGCTCGATAACAAGCTTGAGACCTTCGCTGCCGCGAAGCTGCGCGCCTTGGAGCGCATGCTGGCGCAGCGCAATCTGCGCGCACCAGCGAATTGGTGATGCCGGCTGGACCTGCTTGCGGGCTTCCCCGATCGATAGACGGATCATGCGCTCAGCTGCGCGCCGGCTCGACCAGATTCGTTCCTCCGGCGATGCGGCAAAAGGCGCCTGATCGAGGCTGCCTTCCTCACGCAGTTTATCGATTAATCTCTTTGCTTCGATTAACGACAGCTTCGGATAACGCTCGCATAGCTCAAGCTCGGTAAAGGCGATCCGGTTGTCGGCAAATCGGCGGATGATAAACGCAGCTGCTTCATCCGACTCCGGAAAAGCTTCGTAGATTTCCCGTTCATCACGGCAAATCCATCGGTATTCTTCTTCCGGCGTATCAGGCGACGGCTGATAGACGGCCAGTTCTCCGGATTGCAGAAGCTGCTCCGCCCATTCCAGTGGTCTCGTATCCGACAGCTGGATCAGCTCGTCCGGTGCAAGATCGCCCCGGCGCTTCAGCAAGCGAATAACATCGCCCGGTTCACGAAGCTCCGGCTCCGGCTCGGAGAGCCTTTGCCGCTCCGCTTCCAGCACCTGCTCGGGAATTACGCTGCGAATAGCCTGCTCGCCGAACAAACGCCCTGCCATCTCCCTGCTTACATTCATCAACTGCATTTGAATGGCCGGATCCAGCCCATCGCCTTCGTAAATTCGCATATTTACGTAATCGGCCAGGAATTGGGTCGCCATCGGGGACGGAAATTCCGTCTCCTTGACCACTACCTCAATCTCGCCATCCTGAATGGCGGTTAACAAGGTTCGCAAATCTTCCAAAGATAAATACTCGTGCAGACATGCCTTCATCGCTTCCGTCAAATAAGGAAAATGCTCGGCATACGGCAAGGCGGAACGCAGCAATTCCTCGCTCCTCAGCCGCTTCTGCCAGAGGGGCGTCCTGCTGAAGCTTCGGGATAACAGCAAAGAAGTCTCGGCAATATGACGGAAGGCTATCGCCAGCAAAGGCGAGCCTGTAATCGCTTCGGTAAGAAGCGGCTCAATATTAGCCGGCGTAACTCCCCAAATCGTCTGCAGCCAGGAGGAATCCCATTCCGGAAGCACGAATTCGATGCCGTTGTCTTTGGCATTGCCATAGAGCCGGTAAGGCAGAAGCAGCTCGAACTGCCGCTCGATCGCCAGCAGCCAGGTCCGGTTAAGCCGCCTGCCAAACGGATTATGCATAATGACATGCGTCTGATTCATCAGATCGCGGTAGGTCTCAATGACGATGCGTTTGTCTGTCGGGAGCTCGCAGTTGGATAACTGGGAGCGAATTAACGACAGCAGCTGCTGCGCCGTATAATCATCCATCCGATATTGCCCGGCAAGCCAGCTGATCAACTGATTTTCATCTTCCCGTTGAAGACGCTCTTCGATTTCCCCGATAAACGCCCCGACTTTTTGGCCAAGCGAATAGGTCCGCCCAAGTCCTTCAGCACGCCAAAACGGTATTTCGCTAAAGCGATTTCCCGCCTCGGATACATAGACCCGGTCCTTATCGATTCTGCGGATCATCCAACCGTTCATTCCAAGCTGAAATACGTCTCCTACGCGACTCTCCTGTACAAATTCTTCGTCAAGCTCGCCCAGATGAACCCGGCTGTCCACATGATGCACCGGGTACGCCGAGCTCGACGGAATCGTTCCAGCCCCGGTCAAGGCGCCAATCATCGTATTCCGCCGCTTCACAAGCTGATCCGTGTCGCGGTTCCAATCCAGTAGCGGCCGCATGAACGGGTAAAAGCCAGCCAGCACCTGCAGCATGCCCCGAAGCTTGCCGACGGGGAAGCTTCTGTAGCTGTCGCTTCTGGCGATCAGCCTATGCAGATCGCTTACCGCCATGTCCTGCGCAGCAACGATGGATATCGTCTGCTGCGACAGGACATCCAGCCGATCCCGCGGGATCCGGATCGGCTC
>NZ_BILY01000030.1 GCF_004000805.1 Paenibacillus glycanilyticus NBRC 16618 | reverse complement strand
ATCGTTAAACTTAGCTTAGCCAGCCTCCTGCAACCAAACCAGTCTCTGCTGCTTCGGCCTACCTTAAGACCCTCAACCCGGCTAGTTTCAGCGTTCTCCGACGAACTCCGTTAAGGTCCCTTAGGAACGCCAGCTACGCGATCCGCCTCCCGGATTGTCCGCGAACAAAAAAAAGGCTCCGGGAATCCCGGAGCCTGCCTCATCTATTAATGTTTGCCGACCATTGCTTCCGGCTTCACGTATTCGTCGAACTGCTCCGAAGTGAGAAGGCCGCTTGCGATCGCGGATTCTTTCAGCGTCAGTCCTTTTTTGTGCGCGTTTTTCGCGATTGCCGCCGCGTTCTCGTAGCCGATGTACGGGTTCAGCGCCGTTACCAGCATGAGCGATTGCTCGAGGTTGCGCTTGATTACCGCTTCGTTTGGCTCGATGCCAATCGCACAGTTATCATTGAACGAAATCATGCCGTCCGCCATCAGGGCAACGGATTGCAGGAAGTTGTAGATAATAACCGGCTTAAACACGTTAAGCTCGAAGTTGCCTTGGCTTGCCGCGAAGCCAATCGTTGCGTCGTTGCCGAACACTTGGCAAGCGGCCATTGTCAGCGCTTCGCTTTGCGTAGGGTTTACTTTACCCGGCATGATGGAGCTGCCCGGTTCGTTCTCCGGAATGGAGATCTCGCCAATACCGCAGCGAGGACCGCTTGCCAGCCAGCGAACGTCGTTCGCAATCTTCATCAGATCCGCCGCGAGTGCTTTTACTGCACCATGCGCGTACACGATTTGATCATGGCTTGTCAGCGAGTGGAACTTGTTAGGAGCCGTGATGAACGTTTTGCCCGTCAGAGCCGTTACTTCTTCCGCTACCTTCACCGCGAAGTCCGGATGAGCGTTCAGGCCCGTACCAACCGCCGTACCGCCAAGCGCCAGCTCGCGCATTTGATCGATGCTTTGGATCAGCATCGCGCGTGTTTTCTCGAGCATCGCATGCCAGCCGCTGATTTCTTGGCCAAGCGTGATCGGAGTAGCATCCTGCAGATGCGTTCTGCCGATTTTGACGATGTTGTCGAACTTCTCCATCTTCTCGACAAAAGTACCTGCCAGTACATCGATCGAAGGGATCAGCTTGTCTTCCACGTCGATGACGCCCGCGATATGCAGAGCGGCCGGGAACGTATCGTTCGAGCTTTGGGAACGGTTCACGTCGTCGTTCGGGTGGATGCGGGCTTCACTGCCGCGTTCGGCAAGCAATTGGTTCGCACGGTGAGCAACCACTTCGTTCACGTTCATGTTCGTTTGCGTGCCGCTGCCTGTCTGCCATACAACAAGCGGGAAATGCTCGTCCCATTTGCCAGCCAGAATCTCGTCAACCGCTTCGCCGATAACGCCGGCTTTCTCCGCATCAAGCTTGCCAAGCTTCAGGTTTGCGTTCGCAGCTGCTTTCTTGATGATCGCCATCGCATATACGACTTGAAGCGGCATTTTCTCGCCGCTGATTTTGAAGTTTTCCAAGCTGCGTTGGGTTTGAGCTCCCCACATTCTGTCCGCAGCAACTTTGATCTCGCCCATTGTGTCTTTCTCAATCCGGTATTCCATGCTCTTTAACGGCCTCCTTCATGTTTACATGCACATAGTACTACTTTATACAAAATCACCCGGTCATTTCAATACGATTACCGCCTCATATCCATGCCGGGACGGCATAATTCCAGGCCCGTCAAGCAAAAACGCCCCAAGAGGGAGCAGCTACGCTCTCCATCCCCGGGACGTTTCCAAATCTTACAGCCCTTTCGCGGCGCGATAGGCTTCTATATAGGCGCTTGCTTTTTGCTCGATCAGTGAGAAGTCGCCTGTTGCTACGGCATCCTTCGTCAGGTCGGAACCGATACCTACGGCTACGGCTCCCGCTTTGACCCAATCCTTCAGGTTGGAGAGCGATACGCCACCCGTTGGCATAATGTTTGCCTGCGGCAGCGGACCTTTAATGGATGGAATAATGCTTGGCGAGAACAGGTTGCCAGGGAACAGCTTAACTACGTCAACGCCCATCTCAAGCGCGCTTTGAATTTCATGAACCGTCATCGTGCCCGGCATAACCGGAATCGCGTAACGGTTGCAAAGCTTAATCGTATCCGGGTTAAAAGCAGGTGCCACTACAAATTCAGCTCCGGCCATAATCGCCGCGCGTGCCGTTTCCGGATCAAGCACGGTGCCTACGCCGATAATCGCGAAGTTGTCCGCATCCGGCGAAGCCGTGCTGGAATACTCCTTGGACAGCTGTTCGATCGCACGGAGCGCGAACGGCACTGTCATCGTAATTTCAATCGCTTTAATTCCGCCTTTAATGGCACGGCGCGCCATCTCGGCTACTTCCTCCGGCGAATCCGCGCGCAGAACCGCAACGACACCCGCCTCTGTTAATTGCCCAAGTACTTTCAGCTTCTTCATGAAAAATGACCTCCCATAGTCATAGGTGAAATAAACGCAAAAAGATTGAACATTCCCGCTCCATTATAGGCCTATGTTTAACAATCGGACAACCCTGCAAAAAAACTGGTTCCGTTTTCGCTTGTAAGCGGATACTTATAATATACGAGTCAGACCTCACCAGAAAGGAATGAATCCAATGACAACGCCATCCGCCTCCCATCTGATTACGCCGGGCTCCACTCTTTTCTCCCTGATGACCCGCCACAAGGGCCAACTTATGACCGTATCGACCGCAGCCGGCGATGTACAAGGCATTCTGACGGCTTTTGACCCTGCTTACCTCACCTTGACCACGGATACGAACCAGACCAAATACGTGCTTGTTATGAATATTGCCTCGTTTACCTTCGAACCGGCCTATTAATCGCTTTGCGGTAGCAAAAAGAGGGTGTTCCCCGCAGCCGTAACCGGCCCCAGAGGAACACCCTCCCATTGTCTATACTTCTTAAACTTCCGAATAATCGATTTCGAGGAACGCTTCTACTTCCTTCTCCCAACGCTCCGATACGAAGGCAACATGCAGCGGATGCGCGTTATAAGCCTCGTAAGCCGCCTGATCGGCGAACTCCATCGAGAATCCGAATTTATAATCATTCTTCGGGCTTACTTGTCGGAAAACCCGGAACTGCTGAACCGTGGGAATAGAACTTAGAATCGCTTTGCCGTCCTCGAGAAACAGACGTTCCTGCTCCGAGCCTTCGGCATGCTTCAAGGTAAAAATAACGGAATGCTGAATCCATGTTGTTGCGGGCAAGTGCTTCCTCTCCTTTTAGAACGCTATGATAGGCCAAGCCTGCCCTAAGTATATAATTAATAAGGACGGTCGCCAAGAATGGAAATCCGCTCCGCTACGCGACGGTTTGGATAATAATCGGAAGAAGCGTAATGCTGGGTCGCGCGGTTATCCCACAGCGCAATCGAATTCTTCTCCCAGTTGAAGCGCACTTGGTATTCCGGAATCTCCGCTTGACGGAACAGGTACTGGAGCAGCTTCTCTCCTTCTTCCTCATCCAGGCCAACAATACGCGTCGTAAAAACTGGATTCACGAACAACGTCTTGCGTCCCGTCTCCGGATGCGTACGGACAACCGGATGCTCGGCAGCAGGGAATTCAGCCTGCTTCTGCGCAAGCAGCTCCGGCGGCATGTTCCGGCCAAACGTCGGAGTAAAATCATGGATAGCGGTTAAGCCGTTAATCCGCTCCTTCACGGCTTCAGGAAGGTTATCGTAAGCAGCCCCCATGTCCGCCCACAGCGTATCTCCGCCCTGAGGAGGCACCTCGGACAACCGCAGAACAGCTCCCAAGGATGGCTCCAAGCGCCAGCTTACGTCGGTATGCCAGTTGTTCTCCTGCCCTTTCATGTTCGCATCCTTCTCGAAACGGGTAATCTCGGCCGCCGCACCCTTCGGCAGGAACGGATGGTTCTCCAGCTCTCCCCATTGTCTTGCAAAATTCAGCTGCTGCTCGCTCGTAATGTCCTGGTTGCGGAAGAATACAACCTTCCATTCCAGCAGCGCGCGGTGAAGTTCGGCTTTAACCTCCGGTGACACTTGCTCCCTGAGATCTACGCCTTCAATTTCTGCACCGATGACCGGGCCGAGCGGCTTCAGCGTAAACAGAGTATAAGGACGGTCTTCCAAGCCATCAGCCAAACGCTGCAGGAATCGCGGGCCGCCTTGAATCGTGCGTTTCGAAAAGAGATCAAATTGACGGGATGTGTCTACGGTTAATTGAGTCATGGTTAATCGCTCCTTTTATAAATGGTTTATTGGGACAGCTTCTCAAGAAAACTCGCGTCGACATGATCCTGGAAGCTAATCTTATTCTTAATGAAGCCGTTGCTGAGCAAGAGCTCCGCCGACTTCTGCTGCGCATCCAGCTCTTCTTGCGAATAAGCGCGAAGACTAGGCGCGGAGCTGGCGAGCAGCGCTTTTACCACGCCCGCATCAATCTTTTTCAGATCCGCATAAATCTTAACCGCTTCGTCGGTGTTGGCGTTCTGCCAATCAATCGCCTGCTTGTAAACCTTCAGGAACGCCGTGACCAGCTCCGGATTGCTCTTGGCAAAATCCGTTCTCGCGATAGCCGATACAGGTGCGGCAATGCCTTCATTGGAGCCCGCGATAACCGTCGCTTTGCCCGATGCCGTCTCCTTCGTCGTGTAAGGATCCCAAGTTACCCAGGCATCCACTTTGCCAGTCTCGAAGGCCGGCAAAGCATCCTCCGGCTGCAGCGCAATCAGATTGACATCCTTGTCGCTTAACCCATACTTCTCCAGCACCTTCAGCAGGAACACATGCGCCGTTGTACCTTTGGCGACCGCAATGGACTTGCCTTTCAGGTCCTCAACCTTCGAGACCCCTTTATCCTTCGGCGTAATAATCGAGTTGGACAGCTTGCCGTCGCTTAGAAGAGCGATAACCTCGAAAGGCAGGTTGGCCGATAAACCGGAAATCGTAGCGCCATCCCCCAGAAAGGAGAGGTCGACGCGTTTGGATGCAAGCGACTCGAGCAGCGGAGGCCCGCTCTGGAATTCGCTCCAGTTGACGTCGGCATTAAGCGTTTTGAACTCCTCCTCAAGCCATCCCTTTTCCTTTGTGAGAAGCAGCGGCGATAATCCTCCGTTGATAGCCACATTAACCGTTACATGCGGCCGTTCAGCCGCACCTCCGTTAGCCGATGCCGCGGATGCGGTTGAATCCTTCGACGACTTGCCGCCGCATCCGGCCAGCACCGTAACCAGCGCAACTACCGTCAAAGCTGTCAGCGTTAAAGCCCGAAACTTGTTTCTCTTCATATGCTCCATCTCCCTTAATACAAGTTTATTTATTTGTTTAATCGGATTTAGAGAATAAAAAAAGATTCGATCCCTGCCCTCCCCCTGTGATCAGGTAAAAGGTTAGGAAATCGAATCTCCGGTCGTCCAGTCGATTCTTCATTCTCTTCGTTCGACAAACTGATAAAATGATCAATTTGTCATTTGGTGATTCTGATCATACCAGCTGACTTTTTGGCTGTCAACCACTTTTTTCCGATTATTCCAACCTGCTTGGTTTACTTTTTGACAACAAGCCTCAGCATAATATCGACGGCATGGCCGGATGGCTCGCCAAAGCCGCGGTAGCCCCATATCGACGTGCTTTGAAACAGCGACAGCAACAGCGTTGCCAGTTCAACCGCATCTCCTTCCACGATTGTACCTTCCGCCTGCCCGTCGCGTATAATATCCGCGAGCAGATCGCGGTTAGCCTGGGCTTTCTGATTAATCTCCGCTTTCTCCTCCGGATTCAGCACCTCGGTCGCCTGCGCCTGCAGCACGACCCAGAAATGCGTGGACGTCCTGCCTTTCTGCAGGTATTGTTCGATGAGCCATCTGAGCTTATCGAGTGACGTACCGCTGCCGCCGCGTGCTTCGAGCAGCAGCTCGGTGTACCTTTCCTGCGAGGACTGTACAAGTGCCAATAGAATCTTCTCCTTGGATTCGAAAAAATTATAAACATGACCGTAGCTTAATCCCGCTTCGGTCGCGATATCGGATATTTTCGCTACGGCTACGCCGCGCACGGTAAAGACGGAAGCCGCCGCCGACAATATCTGATTGCGGCGCAGTTCCCTCTGCTGCTGGTCTTTGATGACGTTCCTGGCCATAATATCTGCTCCTTCGCCATGATCCTCTCAAGAGGTTCTCATACGCTCATTCCTGTTTCCTTCGCATTTCTGTTAGAATGGATAGGCATGAGCAATTTATCGGGGGTTAATACATGGATTATATAATTCTGGACATTGAATTTAACGGACGCAAATTCGCAAGCGACCTCCCCATGGAAGTCATTGAGATTGGCGCCGTACGGCTGAATGCCGATTTACAGCAGACCGATATTTTTTCTTCCTTGATCAAGCCGGTCTACTTCTCCAAGCTGAATTCCTTTATTAAGAAAAAGACGGGTATTCCGCAGGAAGAAATTGATATAGCGCCAAAATTCCCTCGCGTGATCGGCGAGTTTATGAAGTGGCTGGACCGCGGAGAGCCCTTTATGCTCTTTACTTGGGGCGGCGAAGACTTGAAGCGGATCGTCTACGATACGCGGATGCATAAGCTGGACGACGCCTTCTGGCTGTCCATGGATACTTTCGACCTGCTGAAGGGCTATCTCCGCTATAAAAATATCACAAACGACGTCAGCGTAGAAGCCGCTTTGGCCGATCTTAACCTCGTCTTCGAAGGAAATGCACACCGTGCGCTGGACGATGCGATCATGACGGCTGGCGTGTTCCGCGCCATCTTCGATCACTTGGACCTCGACGCCTATAAGCAGAAATACAAGGATCTGTACACTAACGCGAAGGAACGCCGCATGGTCAAAAACGCCGTGCGCGCGATGCGTTCTCAAAAAGCAGCTCCTACTTGGGAGCTGCTGGTCAGCAAGCATCTGGAAGGCAAAATTGCTTTAACGGATCCTCGCAAGGAAGCCGAGCTGAAGGAATACTTCGAAGCGGAGGCCGCCAAGCTACCGCCGCGGCAGGCTCCGCCGCAGCAAAGCCCTGCCGGCAGCTAACCCTTGTAGCTGTCACGCCATTTGAGCAGGCGCCGCTCCAGTACCCGTACTAGCGAGTCCGTCAGCTTGCCGACGGCAGCAAACAGAATAATGCCGATAAACACAACCTCGGTGCGCATAAACGACCGGGCATCCTGGATCAAATAGCCGATGCCCCGGTCGGCACCCATCAGTTCGGCCACGACAAGCACCAGCCATGCAATGCTGATCGAAAGCCGAAGTCCCAGCAGCACGTTCGGCATAGCCGCCGGAAGGACAAGGCGGATCATCTGGTTCACCTTCTTGAATTCCAATACCCTCGCCACGTCAAACAGCTTGGAATCCACGTTCCGTACGCCCAGAAACGTATTTACATAGAGCGGGAAAAACGCTCCAAGCGCGATCAGCAGAATTTTCGACGTCTCCCCAAACCCGAACCACAAAATAAACAGCGGCGTAATCGCAAGGAGCGGTACGGTGCGGATCATTTGAACGGTAGGATCTACAATCTCCTCGACCTTGCTGAACATGCCAACCGTAAGGCCAAAAAGAAGGCCAAGGCTGCCGCCTAGCAAAAAGCCCAACAATGCCCGCAGCACGCTAATCTCCAGATGGCGGAACAGCTCTCCGGAGACGATCATTTCATAAAATTCTTTAATAATGGAGGACGGCGCCGGGAACATCATCGCGTCTACGATTCCCGTGCCGCTGACGTATTGCCAGCTTCCAATAATAATAAGCGGCAGCAAGCTGCCCATCAGCAGTTTTCTTCCTTTGAAATCGCCTTTCATCCTGGCGGCGCGAACGGCAGCGGCAGGCTTGGAAGCCGCCGGGGATACTCCTTTTATTGCTTCAGTAGCAGGATTAGACATGGCTTATTCATCCTTTCATGGCTCCGGTTGTTTAGAGCAGATGCTCCTTGCGGTTTGGCGCTACGGTTATTTCGATCGACTGCTCCTTGCGGCGCTCCGGTTGATCGATCGATTGTTCCTTGCGGTTTGTTTCTTGAATTAGAATTTTCAAAGGTTGAAACAAACGCGCAATAGTCACACTCGACCGATCAACCTCCGCTAACAGCAGAAAAGTCACATTCGACAGAAATAACCTCCGCTGGCTTTAAAACGCGCAATTGCCACACTCGACCGATCAACCTCCGCTTACAGCGCGGACATTCGCACTCGACCAAACAACCTTCGCTAGCCGATACAAAACACGCAAAGTCGCATTCCACCGAAACAATCTCCGCTGGACGCTAAAACAAAAGTCACAAGAGGCCTAAACATCGGCCGGAGTTAGATGGTATACGTTTCTTTATCCGGCTCCTCGTGGTCGAGAGCCCGGAGGATTAACGTGCGGAGGTCCTGGAACGCCGAGCCCGTTCTTTTGCGGGGAAACGGAAGATCGATGGGAACAATCGTCTTGATTCGGCCGGGACGAGGGTCCAGTACGATAACCCTATGCGACAGGAAAACCGCCTCGTCGATATCGTGGGTGACGAACAGCATCGTTGTGCGGTTTTCGCGCCAAATATCGAGCAGGGCCTCCTGCATATGGCTGCGAGTAAAGGCATCCAGCGCGCCGAAAGGTTCATCGAGCAGCAGCACCTTCGGATTGCGGAGCAGCGCTCTCGCGATAGCCACCCGCTGGGACATGCCCCCGGACAGCTGCTTCGGGTATGCTTTTTCGAAGCCCTCCAATTTAACCAGCTTGATCAGCTGATCTACCTTCTTGCGGGTCTCCGGATTGCGAAGAGACAGATCGGCCGCGATGTTGCGTTCAACCGTTAACCAAGGGAATAGACGATGCTCCTGAAAAATAAACCCTTTCTCCTGGGAAGGCTTCTTCACTTGCTCCCCTTCAAGCAGAACACGGCCTTCGATATCAACATCCAGCCCCGCTACAATCTTGAGCAGCGTGCTTTTCCCGCAGCCGCTTGGTCCAATAATCGATACAATCTCCCCTTGATTGATGGTCAGCTTCAACCGGTCAAGCACGGGAACCGCTTCGTTAGAATTACGGAACGTTTTGCTTACGTCTACAATCTCCAATAATGCCGTCGACATTACCGGCACCTCCTTTGTTTGATTGTTTTCCCTAATTTTTCTATTCCGTATTGGAATAGTTGGAATTAGGATATAAAAAAAGATCCAATGGACGTCTAAGCAGACAGCTCCATTGAATCTCTGGTTGGTCCAGTCGATTCGATCTCCTGTTACAGACTGACATTTTCGTCAATCCGTATCTGTTGATAAGATCATAGCGGGTTGGGAAAAAGCTGTCAATCGTTTTTTGAAGTCTAAAACCAACAGTTTCAAATTGCTCCCTTTACCCGCCTGTAGTAGTATTACATGTTGGGGTTTTTATACGAATTTTATTGCATGGGAGAAGTATCATTCATGAATCGCGCATCCAAGTCTTTCTCCGCCTACGAGCTTCTCTACGTCGTTGGCATCATCGCCATCTCGTTCTCGTCCATCTTCATCAAATGGTCCAGCGCCGAGCCCTCGGTTATCGGCATGTACCGACTCTATCTGACTGTCCTGATTATGCTGCCGCTGGCATGGAAATATAAGCAGGAACTGCTCTACCATACAGCCCGCCAGCTTCTGCTGCTGCTTGCTTCGGGTGTTATGCTCGCTTTGCATTTCCTGTTCTGGATGTCGTCGCTCAAGCATACCACGGTTGCAAGCTCAACGATCTTCCTGGCGCTTGAACCGGTGCTCGTCATGCTGGGCTCTTATTTCATCTTCAAAACGAAGGCTAACAAAATGATGCTGCTCGGCATGGGAATTGCCATGATCGGCACGGTCATTATCGGCTCGAGCGACCTGGCCTTATCGAAGGAAGCCTTGTACGGCGACTTCCTGTCGATTCTCGGCACGATTGCGGTAGCGCTCCATATGCTGATCGGCAAGCAGCTCCGGAGCAGCACAAGCGCCTTCGCCTATAACTTCCTTGTGTTTGCCATTGCCGCTACAACGCTTGCCGTCTATAACCTTATTCAAGGCTACCGGTTTACCGGCTACAGCTCGCATGAGTGGGGCATCTTCCTGCTGCTGGCGATTGTGCCAACGCTGTTCGGTCATTATCTGTTCAACTGGCTGCTGAAGTATATGAACGCAACGGCCGTCTCCATGTCCGTGCTGGGCGAGCCGGTTATCGCTTCGCTGTTAGCCTGGGCGCTGCTCAAGGAAGCCCTCACGGGTTGGCAGCTTGGCGCAGGCATCGTAATCCTCTTCGGCGTGTGGCTGTTTATGCGCCACGGCAAAGAGTAGGGTCGGATTAATTCCGCCATAGTCGGAACGCAAAAAATGTATCTCCTTCCGCTGCTGTTGCCTTCCCTTTGCCTGAACAATTCTAAAAGGTTGCAAAGGGAAGACAAAGGCAGGCGCTGACGCTCTCCAGGAGATACATTTTCCGCTTATCCTCTATTTGGCGATTAAAACGACCGCTTATCCGCGCGAGCAGTAAGCCACAACCTCGTCATAGGACAAATTGCCGCCGAAGATGTCCAGCGCGCTGCCGATCGTGATGTCCAGCTTGCCGCCTGTCAAACGGCGGAACAGCTCGAGATCCTCCAGCGAGCGGGCGCCGCCGGCATAGGTCGTCGGGATCGTTACCCAATCCGCCAGCTGCTTCACCAAGCTTTCCAGAATGCCCGTCCGCTTCCCTTCCACATCTACCGCATGCACGAGAAACTCGCTGCAATACGATTCCAGCTCGCGAAGATTCGCTTCGTTCACCTGGAAGCTGCTGAAGGTCCGCCATTGGTTCGTCACGACAAACCAGCTTCCGTCCTTTTGCTTGCAGCTTAGATCAATGACAAGCTTGTCCTTGCCAACCTCGGAGACAATCCGCTTCAGGTTGTCCATATTCAGCTCGCCGTCACGGAAAATATAAGACGTCACAATAACCTGCGAAGCGCCCGCTTCGAGGTATTTTGCCGCATTGTCCGCCGTAATCCCTCCGCCGATCTGCAGACCTCCCGGGTATTCGCGCAAAGCGTTCAATGCCGCTTCTTCATTTCCTCCGCCCAGCATAATGACGTGACCGCCTGTCAGCGCATCCCGCTTGAACATCGATGCGTAATAAGCCGAGTCATGCTCGGACACAAAATTTTCAACCACGCGCCCCGGATTGGCATCCAGCGTCTCTCCGACAATTTGCTTCACTTTCCCGCTATGCAGGTCGATACACGGTCTGAACTTCATGCGATCTCCTCTTTCTCGTCTTTAAGTCCTTTTATTGTAACAGAACTGTCCGCTATGTCGTATGCCGCATAGGCAAAATTTTAAAGCCTTCGAACGGATGGGCGTATGTTACACTAGAATACGAGAGTTAATAGAGAAGGAGATTCGCGACTGATGAAGTTTGTTTCCTGGAATGTAAACGGCCTTAGAGCCTGTGTAAATAAAGGATTTTTGGATTATTTTAACGAGATGGACGCTGATTTCTTCTGCCTGCAGGAGACGAAGCTTCAGGAAGGACAGATTAACCTGGAGCTTGGCGAAGCTTATCATCTGTTCTGGCATTATGCCGAGAAAAAAGGGTACTCCGGCACGGCGATCTTTACGAAGCATAAGCCTCTATCCGTAAGCTACGGCTTAGGCGAAGAGGACGAGGATAACGAAGGACGGGTAATTACGCTTGAGTATGAGAACTTCTATCTCGTAACGGTGTACACGCCAAATGCCAGACGGGACCTGTCGAGGCTGGATTTCCGGCTGGCTTGGGAGGAACTGTTCAGGGGTTATCTCACTAAGCTGGACGAACATAAACCGGTGATCGTATGCGGGGACTTGAACGTGGCTCATCAGGAAATCGATCTGAAAAACGCGAAGTCGAACCGGGGCAACTCCGGCTTCACGGACGAGGAACGGGAAAAAATGACGCGTCTGCTTGACGCCGGCTTTATCGATTCCTTCCGTTACCTGTACCCGGATCGGACGGATGCGTACACCTGGTGGTCTTTTATGCCGAAGATCAGAGAACGGAATGTCGGCTGGCGCATCGACTATTTCCTAACATCCGCAAGACTTGCTCCGTCCATTGCTGATGCAGGCATCGATTCCCAAATTCTCGGCAGCGACCATTGCCCGGTTGTGCTCACCATGGACATGGAAAAGGGACATCAAGCTTAACGCTTAATGTCCCAATCCTGCACATCAATAAACATGCCGTAATCGGAAGGATGTACGCCGGTAACAGCATTATTTACTGCGCCCAATGAACGGGTCGCGTAAACGGACAGCATCGGCACATCTTCCGCCATAATCTGCTGCAGCCTGCTGTAGGATTCCTTAATTTCGGCTTCGGTCTTCTCCGATTTCAGGAAAGCGAGCAGCATGTCCACTTCGGGATTGCGGTACCCGTTGGGATTCCCCTCCTGCAGAAAATAGCTAACGTCCGGCAGAGGGTTAACGAGTGACATCGAGACCGTCATAACGCCAAGATCGTAGTCTCTTTCAACGATTTTATGGATTAGAGGGTCCAGACTTACCGTCTGAATCTCCGCGTCTATTCCAACAGCCTTCAAATCATCGGCTGCCATCCGGGCTGCCTGCCCCAGCGTGCTGTCCCCGGCCAAGACGGATAACGTCAGCTTTGTACCGGGTATCCAGCCTGACTCCGCGAGCAGGCTTTTTGCTTTGTCCGGATCATATTCAGCCTGTTTGACCGACGGGTCAAGGTAAGGGCTGTAGCTGGTGAACAATCCGTCTACCGTCTCTCCCGCTCCCCGCAGCAGATCGTTGACAATCCTCTCCCTATTGATCGCGTAAGAGATGGCTTTCCTTTGCCTTGCATCCGGCAGCTCTTGTTCATTGATATACATGAATTGGGTCGCAACGGATGGCCCATTGATCGTTGTCACATTCGGGAGCGATTTGATTTTACCGTAATCTTCAATCGGGATAACCCCAAACGACGGAATATTGAGATCCACATCTCCGCTTTCGAGCTGATCGGCAAGCGCCTCGCCCTTCAATATTTTAAAGTTTAACCGGCCGATTTTTGGCACTCCCTTGAAATAACCGGCGTTTGCCTTCAACTGGACAAGTTGATCCCGCACGTAGTTATCGAACTGATAAGGACCGCTGACGACAGCTGATTTTTGCACAAAATCACCGTTCCTCAGCTGATCAACCGATGCATTCTCAAGCGCTTTTTTGGGAAGCGTAAGCAAGTTCCGGCCTATAGAGTCCTGCATAATGGTTAAGGTTGTCGGTTCCTTGGTTTTTATCGTAAGCGTATGCTCGTCCACGGCTTGCACGCCGGTTAACCCCAACTGCTCCTGCAGCCGGAACCCCGCTGAATCTGTCCCCTCTATAATGGAAAACATATACGCATAAGTCGAAGCAATCTCCCTGCTTGTCATCAGCTGAAGCGTAAAAACAACATCATCCGCCGTGACGGGACTCCCGTCGCTCCATTTAGCGGCCGGACTCAGATTGATCGTAAATAACCTATGATCCACTGTTGTAATGGAATCCGCCAGCATCGGCTTAAAGGCCAGATCCTGATCCAGTTCAAAAAGCGGCAAATACATTAAACCGGAAATATAAGAAGAGACCTGTCCAACAGGCGACAATGGATTAAGAGTATTTGGGGAGTACGTTACTCCGATATTAACGGTTTTTGCCGAGGAGATCGGCTTCATGGATAGTTCCGTTCTACTGCATGCCGATAGGATAAACAGCATAGCTATCAGCAGTCCTAACAGGGAGCGCATACGACTAAAGTTATGCATGGCTGCTTCACTCCTCTTCAACAATCCAAGCGTAAACGACTGCCGGCAGCATGCGTTTCGCGAAAGATACCTCTTCCTATAGTTTACCACTATATGTCTAATCGTGGAATCTATCCCTGAAACGACTTGGCGCTTCCCCGGTCCACCGCTTGAACTGTCTGCTGAAATGAGCAATATTGTTGTAGCCAAGTCTCGAGGAGATCTCTTCAATCGTCAGCTCGGGATCCATCAGCAGCAGCTTCGCCTTTTTCAGCATAATGGTGGACAGGTATTGCCTCGGGGATACGCCAAAAGCCCTACTAAACAGACGGTTCACCGACGAGGTGCTGTATCCGACCGCAGCGGCAATCGAGGTGACCGTATCTTTTTCGTTCATCAGTCCGGCAGCCGCAGCCTCCTCCACCGCTTCCTCCAGCATGATAGCGACCCGCGAAGCCAGCTCCGAATTTCTAAGGCCGGCAGGGTCCTGATTCAGCTTGGATAATGTACCGCTAAGGGAGGCAAACAGCTCGAATAACGCGGACAGGACATGCATGCGGGCTTCCGTTCGCAGTACCGCTTCTTGCGACACCGTTAATCCGATCAGCTTGTCCAGCGCCGGCCTTATCGCCATAGCAAGCTCGCTGTCCGAGGGATAAAAGCATCTTGGACTGCGGCAGAGCAGCTCGCGGAAGGAAGGCTCGTCCACGTCAAAATGAAGGCAGTAATACGTCATGTCTTCCTCCCCCGACACCCGGCTTTCATGCAGGTCGCCAGGCCTGAAGAGCAGCAGGTCGCCCGCTTGTTGCGTGTAGCTTTCCCGTTCAACGCTAAACTGCTGGGTACCCGTCAGAACCAGATTGATCTCAAACAACGGATGCTTGTGAAGCGGATAACTCCAGCCGGGATCAACGGTTCGGGAGTGGGCTCCGAACACCCGGAAGGTCGAGTCCATATCGGGCAGCATATACTCCCTTTTTTGACGTTCTTTTTGCTCCATTTCAATTTCCTCTCCGGCGGCCGCACCAGCATGATCGATTTGGGTAAATTATATCCTGCTATGGATATGGGATAGCGCTTAAGCCCTTGATAATATAAAGATATTATAACATACCAGCCACAATAAGACGGTAGCGGAGAATGGTAAATACCATACATCTCCAGTCTTTCCAATGGCTAATTTGCTGATCTGACGAGAGGAGATTTTTGTCGAAATGGCTACTATTACGAACCCTATTTTACCGGGCTTTAATCCGGATCCTTGCATTTGCCGCGTAGGCGAAGATTATTATATTGCGGTATCGACCTTCGAGTGGTTCCCGGGCGTGGGGATTTACCATTCCAAGGATCTGAAAAACTGGCGGCTTGCTTCCCGTCCGCTGAACCGTCTGAGCCAGCTGAACATGATGGGCAACCCGGATTCCGGCGGGATCTGGGCGCCTCAATTGTCCTACAGCGACAATCAGTTCTGGCTGATCTACACAGACGTAAAGGTTGTTGAAGGCCAGTGGAAGGACTGCCACAACTACCTGGTTACCTGCGATACGATTGACGGCGAATGGTCAGAGCCGATTCATATGAACAGCTCCGGCTTTGACCCTTCCCTCTTCCATGATGAGGACGGCAAAAAATATTTCGTAAATATGATGTGGGATCAACGCGTTGGCAATCACCCGTTCTACGGGATCGTGCTGCAGGAGTATGATGCGGCCGAGCAGCGTCTGGTCGGCAAAGCGGAAGTCATTTTCAAAGGCACCGACATTAAGCTGACCGAAGCGCCGCATTTGTACAAAATAGGCGACTATTACTACCTCCTGACTGCTGAGGGCGGTACAAAATACGATCATCAGGCGACGATTGCCCGCTCGAAGGATCTCCGTGGACCTTACGAGGTGCATCCGGAAAATCCGCTTATTTCTTCGCATGCCCATCCGCGGATTGCGCTGCAAAAAGCGGGACATGCTTCCATCGTTCAGACGCATACGAATGAATGGTTCCTTGTCCACCTGGTAGGGCGTCCGCTCTCCCGCGAAGGACAACCATTGCTGGACCCGCGCGGCTATTGCCCGCTTGGACGGGAAACAGCTATTCAACGTCTGGAATGGCATAACGATTGGCCTTATGTGGTAGGCGGCAATAAACCTTCGCTGACTATTGAAGGACCAAACATCGAAGAAGTGGTGTGGGGACCCGACTTCCCCGAGAAGGACGAGTTCGATTCGGAGACGCTGAATCCGCATTTCCAGACGTTGCGTATTCCGCTCGGCGAGAACATTGTATCCTTGAAAGACAACCCGGGCCATCTGCGTATCTACGGGAAAGAATCGCTGACTTCGAAGTTCACGCAGGCTTTTGTTGCCCGCCGCTGGCAGCATTTTAACTTCACCGCGGAGACCAAGGTAGCGTTTAGCCCTGAGTCGTTCCAGCAATCCGCCGGTCTCGTGAACTATTACAATACGCAAAACTGGACTTCGTGCCAGATTACCCGTCATGAAGAAAAGGGCCGCATTCTGGAGCTGGTTGCCTGCGATAACTTCTCGTTCTCGCAGCCGCTGCAAGGCTCCGAGGTTGTTATCCCGAACAACGTGGAATACGTATTTCTCCGCGTTGATGTCACGGAGCTGACGTACCGCTACTCGTACTCGTTCGACGGAGACAGCTGGACAACGCTGCCGGTTACCTTCGAATCGCATAAGCTTTCGGATGATTACATTCAAGGCGGCGGCTTCTTCACCGGCGCGTTTGTCGGCATGCAATGCCAGGATACTTCGGGCAGAGGTTTGTATGCAGACTTTGACTATTTTGTTTACAAAGACAACTGAGACCTAGTGCGGGACAACTAGGCTTGTCATGGCGGAAATTGTTCTCCTTCCGGTTCACCGAAATTTCGGCAACATCTAGCTAGTTGCCGAAATTCGGTGTGGCTGTTGCCCTTCGGGTAAAGGCAGACGCTCCGCTCCTCCAGGAGAAACTTTTTCCTCTATTCCTCGCCCGTTGTCTTATTTTTTGGGGACCGAAAGAAAAGGAAGGCCGCTTTATTGGGGCCTTCCTTTTTTATATTGAGACAGGTCTTTTTTTCCAGTAAATGATAGAATAAGAGTCACTCATTATAACCTAATTGTGGATTGGAGGAACTGCATGATTGACGGCAAGATAGAACAACTTATTCGTTCCAGTGGTCTTGAGAAATATGAGGATGCCATTATCTCTAATTGTTTATTATCACTTAGAATGACCACGGAAAATGGGGACGATGATAATATCCCCGTTGCACGTTCTAAGCTAGGAGGTAAACCGGATCTGCCGATCGGAATTTCTTGGCCGAAGTATCAGGATCGTTCTCTCCATTTCATTGCTCAAGTTAATCTTGGAGAGCCGGAAAATAAACTTTCTCTATTGCCTGATAAAGGCCTGCTCAGTTTCTTTTATGATTCGCTTGAGCAGCCATGGGGATATGATCCCAATAACCGCGGAAGATGGAAGGTTCTCTATTTTGATCGTACTGAAGATCTAGAAAGAAGAGAAGAACCGGAAGATATCATCGAACAAGGCAGTTACTCGTCATGTATGACCGTCTTCAATCTACAGAACACATTACCTCCTGCCGAATCCTTGTTTGTTGAGAAACTTCGATTAACGACTGAGGAAACGGATAACTACTATGCGTTACTCGAAGAAATTGAAGAGCATTATAATTTTGGCGATATGAGTCATAGGTTATTGGGGCATCCGAATCCCATTCAGAATGAGATGCAATTAGAATGCCAACTAGTCACTCATGGTTTATACTGCGGAGACGGTACAGCCTATAGAGATCCAAAGAGAAAACTGCTCGAACAAACGGCGGACTGCTGGAAGCTCCTGCTCCAAATCGACTCGGAAGAAGAAATTGGAATGATGTGGGGAATGACAGGCAGGTTGTATTTCTGGATACGCGAAGAAGATCTGCGACAGCTGAATTTTAATAATGTGTGGGTCGTTTTACAATGCAGCTAGCAACTACTACATTTATGGGAATGGTGAAACATGACAAGAGACATTTTAAGTAAATTAATTGAACGGCGCGAAGAAGGACGAGCAAAGCAGGATCAAGAGATTTTAAGCGAGGTACGCGAACAGCTGTTAGAACTGCTATCCGAATATCCCGATGATGCGGAGGTTAATTACCAGATGGGGATCGCCTGCGATAATTCCGGTCTTGGAGATAAGGCGATCCCTTATTACGAACGGGCAATCGAGTTAGGACTGTCCGGCGCTGATCTGGAACGATGCCTGATGGGACTCGGCAGCACTTACCGTTACTGGGGACAATACGACAAAGCGGTCGCGACTTTGAGCAGAGGGATGAAGGAATTTCCCGAGAACCGAGCTATTCAAGTATTTCTCGCCATGGCGCTGTATAACAGCCAAAACTATAAGGAAAGCGTAGAGCTTCTGATCACTAACCTCATGGAGAGCACCACGGACGAGAAGCTTCATTATTTCAAGCGCGGAATAAACTATTATAAGGAAAATCTCGATGAAACGGCTTTAAACGAATAGCCCTTACATTGTAAACATCCACGGCATCCAGAAGAACAAGCTCGCTGCCGCCTCCGCTTGGAGCCGTTCGGCGAGCTTGTTCGCCTTCGTGTTGCTATTCCGCTATTGTCCGCAGCCCCTGGCCCGCTTCGACAACCACTTCATCCGCCGGCATCTGCCGCAATCGGACATCCCGCTCAAGACCTTCGCCGGATAGGATGTTGCCGGCGATTCGCACGCCTCTGCAAGCCGTTAGCGTTATGAGGCTTCGTACAGGCTTATCCGCATCCGCAGTCATGACGATCTCGTTGCTTATAAAATCGATCAATCCCGCGCTCTTGGCGCCAAGTGCCGCAGCGTCCCGCGTCTCGATCCTGTTGCCCTCGATGCGGATACCGGCATGCACTGGCCGGGCGGCATCCAGCTCGGTATTTTCCGGAGCGATCACGATGACGGGGTGATCCGGCCCGCCGCATTCGATAAAGCGGTTGTTCCGGATCGTCAGGTCCCCTACCTTCCCCGACTCATACCAGCTCTCGGCGTCATCGGCTACGGAAATGCCGCTCATCGTCATTCGCTCGAAAAGGTTGTCCTCGATGACGACCTTACGGCGCGTCGTAATGAGAACGCCCCGCGTTGGAATGCGGGCGAAATAATTGCCCGCGATCCGCACCTCTGGCGTCCATGTCACGTTTTCGATGACGTCATCCGGACGGATGTCCGACGGGACAGGCGCCTCCAGCGTTAGCAGCACCTCGCGCGGGCTGAGCCGCTCCGTCGTCTTGACGGTGCCCGAGCCGTAGGCGAGCAGCGAGGCGTGACGAACGAATTCGATCTCGTCGCCAGGGATGAGGGCGTCGAAGCCGTAGGTTTGATGGTGCATGAAGCGCAGCACCAGTTGATCCGGCGCTGGCGTGCCAACAATCCGGAGATGGGTGCCATGCGCGTTGATCGGGTCGTCATGGCCGCCAACGAACCGGCTGTCCGCAATCTCTACCTTCCCCCGGCATCCCGACAGATGGATAAAATCGGCGAATGCGGTCACCGTCCTGCCCGTTTCCGCGCGGGGAGAGAAATCCATCTGCTTGAAGCTTAGATTCTCGCTGAATTGGCCGACAATGCCAAGGCCATGCATGAAATGCATGCCAACTCCGCTCCACGATACATCGCGGCTCCTATGGATAAATGCTCCGACCTGGTCGCGGATGCCGTCGCGCATCTGTAATACCCGGCCGGCGGTCAGGCCGGATACTTCGCTTCCATCCTCAACAAAAACCCTCAGCCGGTTCGGCGCCAGCTCCTCCACCTTGGACGCCCGCTCAACTACATTGTCGATCCTCCAGGTCGTATCACGGATGGGGTCGTATTCCTGCATTGGCCCTTCCGTGAACCGCCAGCCCTCTCCAATCCAGACCAGTCGGCCCTCCTCGATCGCATAACGGCTGTCAGGATGGACCTCCGCGTCGAAATAATCGCTTCCCACGGCGGCGATAGTCATTTCCGTCACTGTAGGCCATTCGTAATCGGCATGCAGATTGCGGATCCGTATGCCTTCGCAGCCGTCAATCGCCAGCATCGTCATCTTGCCGTGGAAGACAAGCAGCGCGCCGTTGCCCTCGAGCGTCAAATCCTTCAACCCTTTGAGCAAAATGCCGATTGTCTTCGTCACGTCGGTATTCTCCGACTCGCTGGCCGTATTCGAAATATAATAAGGCGCCCGGACCGCCTCGTCCGGATGGAAATCGTAGCGTCCCCGCGGAATATCCAGCAGGACGGGTCCCTGAACGCGCGATGCGGCTTCAATGGCCCGGCGCATGGCCGGCTGAGCGTCCGCCCCCGAATCGGGAACCGCTCCATAATCAGTCAAGCGGATAACAACCGGATTCTCTGAAATGATCAACACCATCCTCAAATAATAAGTTAAGCGCTTAATATACTTTACAATGATTAACTATCCCGTTCAATATCGATTGCGGGAGCGGACAACGAACCACCTGATTGCCTGGATCCAAACCTGCCTGTCCGGGCTATAACCACATCTGCTTATGCGCGTCAATTATCGACTCGGGAGATGGCAAAAAGCCGACGGACGCCTTTCGGCTCCATCGGCCTATCTATTGCATTTACAGCGCGACCGGCTGTCCCAGCTTCGCGGACTCGTAGGCGGCCAGCGCCACGGCGGCGGACCGCAAGCCGTCTTCGCCGGTTATCGGCACCGGCCGCCCCTCCAGCAGCGACCCTACGAACGATTCGATCATCAGCCGATCCATGTCGTCGCCCCAATAGCTCCAGCTGCCTTTGCCGGCAAGATCGCTGTACACCTCATTCTTCTGGGCGAAGCCGTCGACAGAGATGCTGCCTTTCGTGCCGATAATTTCCATCGTTACGTCGCCCCAGGTCGGGAACGATTTCGGGCGGGACCAGCTTGTATCGATGACGGCGAAGGCGCCTCCGGCGAATTTCACGTGAACGAGGCCCGCGTCGTCGATTTTCGTTTCGCCGAACCGCGATGCCGCGTATCCGTAAACCTCCTTCACCTCGGAACCGATCATCCAGTTCAGCAGATCCATCACATGGACCGTATGGTCCAGCAAGGCGCCGCCGCCCGACAGCGCCCTGTCGGTAAACCAGCCGCCGGGATTCGTCCCGTGATTGGTTCCTTTGACGGCGACGATGTCGCCGATATCGCCGCGCTCGATCGCGGCTTTGGCGCCGGTCACGGCCGGCAGATAGCGGCACGGAAAAGCGGTCATCAGCTGGACGCCGTTATCCCGTGCGGCGGCGATCATCCGTTCCATTTCGCTGACGGAGATGCCAAGCGGCTTCTCGCACAGCACATGCTTCCGCGCCTCTGCCGCCGCGATCGCATGCCTGGCATGATGGACATTCTCCGAGCAGATGACGATGGCATCGGCGTCGGTAGCGAGCAGCTCCCGATAGTCGGCATAGTAAGGCAGGCCGGTGCGTTCGACGATCGAGGCTACGCGGCTCTGCGATTCGTCGGCGATGCCGACGATCTCGACCTCCGGCATAGCAGCCAGACTCGCCAAATAGCTGTATGCATGGCCGTGCGCGAAGCTGATCAGACCTACTTTCAGTTTTTTCACCGTTTACTCCTCCTTGCGATTATAATAAAACGACTTTTCCCGTCTGTATCGATTCCAGCGCGGCCAGCGCAATGCGGAGTGCCTCCCGCGCATCCTCCGCCGTAACAAGCGGCACCGCGCCGTCCCGCACGCACGCCAGAAAATGCGCCAGCTCCCGGTCGTATGGACTCAGAACGCCCGGGCTTTGCGGAATTTCGGCGAACCGCCCATCCCTTTCGGCTTGGGCGCGGGTGCGGACATGCAGCGAGGCGGAGGCCGCGCTGTCCAGCCGGATCAGTCCCGCGGAGCCGGAAATTTCGGCCGCATACCGGAACGGACCGGGGTCGCCCCAATGCGCTTCCAGGTTGGCTGCAGCCCCGTTTGCGAATTCCAGCGTCACCAGTGCGTAATCCGAGTCGTCCTTGCAGGCGTTCATGGCGTAGACCGATTTGACCTCTCCCCAGATCCACCTCATAAAATCGATATCATGGATCATCATGTCGACGATAACGCCGCCGCTTTTCGCATGATCCTTAAACCAGCCTCTCGCGATTCCGGGATGGCCGCCGACCCGCTTCGTATGGGCTACGCCGGGTTCGCCGATTCTTCCTTCTTTAATCTGCCTGCGTACCTGCTCGTATTCAGGAAAAAAACGGACGACATGTCCAACAAACAGCCGAACGCCGTTACGGCGGCATGCCTCGATGATCTCGTCTGTATCCTCCAGCGACAGCGCGACCGGCTTCTCGCAAATAACATGCTTGCCGGCTTCCGCCGCCTCCAGTACAGCTTGCTTGTGCAAATAGCTCGGCAGCGCGATGCTGATGACCTGCGGATCCGTCTCTTCCAGCATATCGGCGAAAGAGCAGAAGGCCCGCGTTCCCGTCTTGCTGGCCAGCTCGCCGGCCAGTTCCGCATCGATGTCGCATACGCCGACTAACTCGGCATCCGCCATTCCGGCGAAGCTTTGCGCATGCACATGCCCCATGCCTCCGCAGCCTAACACCGCTACTCTCATCTCGGACACTCTCCTTCTTTTATGGTATACTCCACATGAATGATCTTAGTACGAGGATTTGCGGGCCACAATTACGATATTTGGGCCTTTTGTATCCAAATTGACTATGGCGCAAAGAGGGCGATCAACCGGTGAAAGACGTTCAGGTACATGCTCCGGAAAACGTTCAGGAACAATTTCAAGAGCCGATCCATTACCAGAACCAGCATCTCTGCATCAAAGCGTGGCAGTTCACGGACGAGTCGAAGCCCGGCCCGTCGAACAGGCGCTGGCATTATCACAAGGAGGTCGAGCTCATTCTGGTGCAGAATGGGTCCATGAATCTCCATACGCCCGGCCATTGCTATGCGCTTGACGCGGGGGATGTCGCCATCGTCGGCTCCTCCCAGCTGCATCTCAGCCAAAAGACGTCGGACGGGCCTCTGATCTATATCGTGCTGCATGTCGATCTGCAGCGTTATTTCGACCCGGCGATGATGATGTATTACCGGCACTTCTCTGAGCTCGTTCGCCCGCTCGAGGAGCTGAACTATATCTTTCGAGAAAACTCCGCAGCCAGGCTGGAGATGGCCGGCATCCTAACAGGCATACACGAGGAAATGATCGGCAAGCGGAAGGGATACGAAATCGCCGCAAGCATGCATATCAAGCATTTGCTGCTGACGCTGCTCCGCCACGACAGCCGTGGGCTGCTGCAGAGCTACGAATTCGTGGACGACACTGTCATGCGCCCCGTCCTCGACTATGTAAGCCGCCATTTGAGCGAGCGCATCGACATGGACGAGGTAAGCCGGATCGCCCGGATGAATTACAGTTATTTCTCCAAATATTTCAAAAAAGCGGTTGGCGTTTCGTTCGTCGATTACGTCAACCGCCAGCGCATACTTAAAGCCGCGCATAGGCTTGTCGCGGAGCCCGCCAGCGTCTCCTCCATCGCCGCAAGCGTCGGCATCGAAAATATGGCGCATTTCTACGAGCTGTTCAAACGGTATAACGGCTGCACGCCGAAGGAATATGCTCGGCGGCTGCTTCGGGGCGAAGCAAGGAGCGATGCGTAGACCGGCTCATTCAGGTAGCGCATTTCCATTTTCCGATTGCTTATTGAGTTCAATTACCTTAGTTCTCATGATCAAATCGCCCAGCCTTCTCCCCTTAATCAGCAATAGGAAGAGTTCCACCGGCCACACAATCAGAGATATATTCCGGAGGAAAAGCCTCCATTTCCCTGGCGTGTTATCAGGATTAGAATAATCCCTTACACCTAACCCTACTATTCTTTTGCCGATGCTTCTGCCACCTATAAGATCTCTATTAGAGATAACAAACAGCACTAGGAACAGAAGCGGATAAAATATTTCAAATGGCCGATTAGAGTTTTCTTCAGTCGAATTAATATTGATTAGGATACTAATTGGAACAAAAATAAACAGAACCAAGATGTAATCAATAAAAAAAGCCAGTAGTCTATTCTTCATTACTGCCCCTGCTTTCAACGTTAAGTTTTATAGTATTTCTAGAAAAATACGTTATAAATAAACTATATCCTCCTTTCAGCACAATAAGAAACGAAAACAAAAAGGCTGTCCCCTCTAACGGGAGACAGCCTTTGCTTATACCATGGAATTCGCGATTTTCAGCAAGGTTTCCGGTTTGTATTTGACCTTTAAATATTTCTTGTTACCGATTGCGAGCATATACTGCATCCCGTTCTTATGAAACCTCAACTCATAGGCTAAGTTATTATTTACTCGATAGAGCGCCTTGGTTCCATCTTTCAGCGTGTAATATACATCATCGTTATCAAATTTGAACCGATCCAAATCTACGGTTACAGGAGCTGCTTTAACCTTGAGAAAACCGTTTATTTCATCGCTCCGATACAAAAGCTCAATCGAGCTGTCATCCTCGATAAAGCCATGAAATTCAGTAACTTTCCTGAAAGGCAGCTCGGTTAGGGTTAAAAGACTGCGCTTGAATTTGGTTTGATATTCTCTTATTAAGCGCGCCTCGTCTGCCAGCGGGTTGAAGCCCTCATATAATACGTGAATCTGGGTGATACGGCCGTAGTTAACGGACAATTCCCAAATATAAGCCAGTCGTTCGGTTTTTCGTTTCTCGTCATAGAAGCTCACCATAAGGATTTGCTCTCCGTTTATTGGCGAAGGCGCAAGCTTATAGCTTTGAGCGGAAACATGCTCCGGTATCTCGGGAATGCGTACGTAATCTTGATCGATAAAGCTTTGCGCTTTTTTATAGTCATTACGCGTAATGGCATTGGCGAATTCGGTTGCAGGGTCATTCTCTTTGGCAAAAGCATGCGTTCCGGCTAACGAAGTAAATCCAAGGATTATCACGATTGTCCATATCCGCTTTCTCAATAGCAAACACCTCATTGATGGAATACTTCTATTTATTCCCAAAATAAAGAGTTGAATGCGTTCTTGCTATCCACTGGTCAAGCAACCGAATGTTATCGCCCTTCCCATTCCTCGCGCAAAATCCCCATCCGAATGGAATCGTAGTACTCGCCATTATATAAGCGTACCTTGCGGATTCTTGCTTCCATCGTCATTCCAAGCTTCTCGGCGCAGCGGATCATTCGGTTATTGCCCGACCAGGTGGTGAGCCCGACTCGCACGAGCGGCATTGCCCCGAACAGATAGTTGATCCATAACGTTAAAGCCTCCGTTCCGTAACCCCCGCTCCAATGCTTCGGGCTGTAGATCGTAATGCCAAGCTCAAGCCACAGCGAAGGCCTATCCTCCCAATAGTAGGATACGATCCCGATAATCTGTCCTTCCGATTCCATAATGAGCATGGAAGGAACGTCATCGGCGGACAGCCGGACCTCCGTTTGGGTTTGGAAGGCTTCGAAATCTATTCGGTTATGAGGGAAATAAGGAGCGTCCCATTTTTTCCACTCCGGATTCTCTTCCCCGTATTTTAAATGCCACAGCCGGTACATATCTTCCCGTTCAATGGTTCTAAGCGCCAAGGTTTTGCCGTCGACACGCATATTGTATTCCTCCTTTCAACCTTTCTTCAAGTATACGTTAATGGCTGTCCTAGTCCATGCGACCCTTTTTACAATACCCTATCACACAATTCTGGAATAACGTGGTAAACTAAACGCCGAAAGATACAAATAGCTGTTGGGAGGAATGGTTGTGGAGAGATTACTTCAAATGAGACACAAATGGCTAAAGTTATTGCTGATGATGCTGCTGGTTGTGCCGGTTCAGTATCAATGGACAAGCAATAGCGCTCATGCGGAGGGACCATCGGATCCTGCCCCTTACATCAACGCTAAGGTCGTCAACGAGAATGCGGGTAAAAAGGTGTTGTTCGACAACACGCACGCGCAGACAGCGGGAGCTGCGGACTGGGTAATCGACGGCGGATTCTCGGATTTCGCCAACGGACTTGCCAACAATGGCTACTATGTCCAAGAGCTTCGCAAGTCTACCGCGTTTACGTATGACGATTTGAAAGGTTATGACGTATTCGTTATTGCAGAACCTAATATTCCGTTCAAAACCTCGGAGCAAGCGGCAATGGAGCAATATGTCGAAGGCGGCGGCAGCATCTTCTTCATCGGCGACCATTACAACGCAGACCGGAATAAAAACCGCTGGGACGGTTCGGAGTCCATCAACGGTTACCGCCGCGGCGCATGGGCGAATCCGGCTCAAGGCATGAGCACGGAAGAAGCCAACTCCTATGCGATGCAAAATGTCGCAAGCTCGGACTGGCTGGCCGATAACTTCGGCATCCGCTTCCGTTACAATGCGCTTGGCGACATTAACGCAACCAACATTGTGGCTCCAAACCAGGCGTTTGGCATTACGGAGGGCGTATCGGCCGTAGCCATGCATGCCGGCTCGACGCTTGCCATTATTGATCCGACGAAAGCAAAAGGCATTGTGTATCTGCCTCAAACAAACGAAGCTTGGGCAAGCGCGGTTGACCAAGGGGTATACAACGGCGGCGGCGCAGCGGAAGGTCCTTATGTAGCCATATCCAAGCTTGGCGGCGGGAAAGCGGCTTTTATCGGAGACTCCTCCCCGGTTGAGGACGTATCGCCTAAATATTTGCGCGAAGATACGGGCGCGAAGAAAACCACTTACGACGGCTTCAAAGAAGTGAATGACGGCGTCTTGCTCGTTAACCTTATCGACTGGCTGTCGACGAAAGAAAGCTATACAAGCCTGAGCCAAGTAAACGGCTTGCAGCTCGACCAGCCTACCGCTATTCTTCCTTTCGAGACTCCAGCCTTGTCCACGGAACCGCAGCCTGAACCATGGTCAGCTCCAAATGCAGGCTACAAATGGTATGACCGTTCGACATTCAAGGCCGGTTCTTTCGGTGGCACAACGGCTGTCTCCAACCCGGCATACAGCTTTGTGCATCAGGCAACGCTGCCTAACAGCGGAACGCCGTTCCCGGTTCGCGTCGTATTTAACAACCTGGCTCCTAATTCGACTGTAAGCAATTATCAGATTGGCGTTTACTTAACGAGCGGCGGCAGCCAAATCGCTCAGGTGCAAAATGCAGACGGAACTTGGCCAACGGCTTACGGCTACGGCGCGAGTTTTAATGTTACGGCCGATGCCACAGGGCATGCTTATAAGGATTTAACCATTCGCTTAAAGGCCGGTTCCACCGGCGCGGCTAATCTTCGCCTTAGACAAAACAGCACGAACCTGCTGACAGAAGGCGTTACGCTTGGCAACGTCGCCGCTGAGCCTCTCCCGGGCGATGAAGGCGGAATTCCCGCCAAAATCACGATCGCGGAATCCCGTGCCAAAACCGTCGGCGCTACCGTTACGGTTGAAGGCGTAGTGACGACGGAGCCCGGTATTTTCGGCGGACAAGCCTTCTACCTGCAGGATCAGACAGGCGTTATTTACGTCTACCAGAATGCAGCCGGGTATCATGCGGGCGATGTAGTTAAAGTAACGGCAACTACCGCACTCTACAATACCGAGCTTGAGCTTGGAGATATTGTCGCCATCGAAAAAACGGGAACGGCAGCTTTGCCGGCCCCAAGCCCGGCAACCGCAGTGGACAGCTCCAATCAAGGCCAGCTGCTGCAGCTGAAGGACGTCACGATTGCCAACATCATCTCCGCCACGCCATCCGGCTCCTTCGAGTTTGACGCTGTCGGCGATAATGGTACGGTTAATCATATCCGTGTTGACGGACGCACCGGCCTTACGCAAAGCAGCTTCCCTTATACCGTTGGTCAAAAGGTAACGATCACCGGCGTGTCCGCTATTTTCAAAGACTTATACCAGCTCAAGCCGCGCAGCCTCGCGGATTTCACGATTGTACAGCCGGCGGATAACGAGCCGCCAACCGCCCAAGCTTCGCTGTCCGCTTCTCCTAATGCGGAAGGCTGGTTGAATCAGGATGTTCAAGTGACCGTCTCCGCTCAAGACAACTCGGAAGGTAAAGTAGATTCGTTTTACTCGTTAAACGATAACAGCTTTTCGGACTACACAACGCCTGTCACCGTAACTGCAGAAGGCAATCATTTATTTTCTTATTACGCGGTAGATGCAGCAGGCAACAAAAGCAGCGTGTCTTCGGTTCATGTTCGATTGGACAAGACCGCTCCGGCAGCGGTATTAACGCAATCCGGCGCACAAGTGGCGGACGTTCTTGAGACGGCGACCCTTGTCTATGACCTTGCAAGCAGCGATACGCTATCCGGCGTTGCTTCGGAGCAGCTGCTCTTGGACAATAGCGCGATTGCAGACGGTTATTCGATCGAAGCTTCCAAGCTTGGTATCGGAAGCCACACGGTACAATATACGGTAACCGACAAAGCAGGCAATACGTCCACTGCAAGCTACACGTTCAAAGTGACAAGCAAGCCGCTTGCCGACGGCGCTCCGGGAACGCCGGTCTTATCCCATAACAACGGCTGGGATAACGGCCTTCAAGACGGAAGCTATACGGTAACGATGAACCTGTGGTGGGGCAATAACGGTTCCGAATACCGGCTGTACGAGAATGGCGTTCTGATCGATACCGTCGAATTGAAGGATGCTTCTCCTTCCGCCCAGTCCGTACAGACACAAATTACGGGCAAAGCTAACGGAACTTATACGTATACGGCGGAATTGATTAATGCATATGGCAAAACAGCCAGCAGTACGCTGGTCGTTAAAGTAACCGACGCTTCCCCGGGCAAAGCCGTCCTGTCCCATGACAACTGGGATCAAGACGGAAGCTACAAAGTAACGATGAATCTGTGGTGGGGCACGAATGCTACCGAATACCGCTTATACGAAAACGGAATACTCATCGATACGCAATTGCTGAAGGATGCTACTCCCGCGGCGCAAACCGCCGTAACCG
Organism: Paenibacillus glycanilyticus NBRC 16618; assembly: GCF_004000805.1. Lineage (GTDB taxonomy): Bacteria > Bacillota > Bacilli > Paenibacillales > Paenibacillaceae > Pristimantibacillus > Pristimantibacillus glycanilyticus. Next base: position 57,678 of record NZ_BILY01000030.1, on the reverse strand, counting down.
CCATTTCGGGCAAAACGCCCGGCGCCTACGAATACCGCTGCGAGCTTTTGAATGCGGCAGGCGTTACCGCGAGCGATACGATTACCGTTACCGTCGTGAAATAATGGGATAAAAAGATCGGCAAGAAACCCCATGCCTTTATGGCATGGGGTTTTCGCTTTTTATGCGGACAACGACTTTCCCTTTAAATTCCCCTTCCCCGAAGTACCGGAGAGCTTCGGCGGCATCCTGCAAACCATACAGCCGGTCAATGACGGGAGCAATACGGCCCGCTTCAGCAAGCGACCTCCATACCTGCTGATCCGCATGATTAGGCTTATGAACCAGAATAGTCATGTTCTTCTTCTCAAACCTGCGGATCAGCGGTGCGGCGAGCAGCGTCTGGAGAAGACGAGGCATTAAGCCGCCTATCATAACGTATGTACCGCCTTTCTTTAGCGCGCGCTTCACCTCGAAGACGGAACGGGTTCCCACTACATCCAGGATAAGATCGTATTGCCGCCCATTTGCGGTAAAGTCCTCTTTCTTGTAATCCAGCACATGGTCCGCTCCAAGGGACAGCAGCATGTCCCGCTTGCCCGCACGGTCAACGGCGGTTACCTCCGCCTCGTGCAGCTTGGCATATTGGATGGCAAACGTACCTACACCGCCCCCTGCCCCATTGATGAGCACTTTCTGGCCCTTCTGCAAATTCCCTTTATCGCGCATTCCCTGCAGGGCAAGCACGGCCGCTTGCGGAATCGCTGCCGCTTGCTCGAAGCTCAGCCTATTCGGCATTGGAGTTAATGCCTCCTCGCCCGCGCATACGTATTCGGCAAATCCGCCCCAGCCCCAGCCGCAGCCGGACAGATCGCCGAACACCTCATCGCCAGGACGGAACCGCGTGGCGGAGGCGCCAACGGCAATTATTTTCCCGGCAATATCCGCACCAAGAATCGGATACCGCGGCTTGCGGAATCCGCCAATGCGGGTTATGTACGGTTTGCCGCGGAGCAGATCCCAATCCCATGAATTGACCGAAGCAGCATGAACCTCGATCAGCACTTCATGCTCTTTCGGCACGGGGACATCCACTTCTTCGAGCTCGAGAACCTCCGGAGAACCGTAAGCCTTATAGACCAGCGCTTTCATCTTACGAACACTCATGTCCGTCCTCCTCCAAATAGGAGATATATGAGCTACAGCTTATCGATCGCTCTGCTAATCTGCTTGATTAACAGCGGATTATCCTTGTTGTAAGACCAATAGTTGACGATCAGATTCTTCTTGCGTATGACATTCGGGTACAAATCATTCATCTTGATCGGAGTAGGCGTTCCGTCTAAGCTCTCCACACGGATACGTTCCTTTTCCGAAGAAAATACATAAGCAAAAACAAACTCGCGATGGGCCATATCTGCAGCGGGAAGCGTTAATTCAAAGGTTACGGGTTCAACTCCGTTGATATTAACCGGAGTAGATGCCAGCTGTTTAACCTCATCGGACGATAACTCGCGAACTTCAAGGCCTTGCTTCTGAAGAGCTTTGCTCACGCCATCGGCATGTAAGGCTTCCTTGCCCGCGCAAGCAGACAGCATTAGGACTATTGCAATCATTAAGACTCCCGATAATAGTTTCATTTCATTCTGCCTCTCTATATCCATCTAAAAAAGAACCCGTAATCGACGTTTACGTTATTCCGCTTCGCCCAGTCGGCGATATCCGCGAAGCCTTGTTCCTCTTCGTTCACATATCTGAAGCACATACGGACAGGAACAATTCTCGCGCCATAAGGCTTAATCCCGATAATCGGATGAACCGAGTCCCGCCTGATCATGATGACCTTAATCTGCTCAGGCGTAATCGCAGCTCCGTTAAGCAAAAGCGCATCCCCCTGCAGGCAGAGATCAATCGGTTTCTGTAATGCCCGGTACAGGGACCAGAGCAATACGGCAGCGCAGAAGCAAGAAAACACTATGGCCGGAACGTACAGGACCGCATAATCGTCTTTTCCCCGCAGCGTACAAACAAGAAAGAGTGAACACAGCACCGTCATCGCAAAAATGTTCTTCAGGCCCGAAGGGTTTCTGACCGCATGCTTGCATGGCTGATTGTCCAATTCATCCAACCTCCCCTGATCAAGTACGAGATTGTATATTACTATTCAATAAACGGTCAAATCATCCTGCCTATCAGCCCTAAAATGAAAGATTCCGCTTGAACGGCAGCTTGACAGCTTCCTTTTTCGAGTGTACTCTTTTGACAAGGAATTCCACTAGGGGCGCCCGCAAGGGCTGAGATAAGGCTTAGCCTTGGTCCCTTTGAACCTGATCTGGGTTATGCCAGCGTAGGAAAGTGGTCTTGTGCGCGTCAGCCATATGCGATAGAAACGGATGCTATTGTCATCCGTCCGTTTCGATTTGCACGGATTTCGACACCTCAAGCCGCTCCCGACGGGGCGGCTTTTTTTGTTGCCGGCGAATCGTCCGGCCGCATCGAAAGCTGCCTTTGGGGAGCGACCCGGGGTTGCGGGCTTTGCCCTTCCGGGGTGAGCTCTGCCTATTCGCCCGTGTCTAATTAACGGGCTGCTGAAGCTATGCCGCGTACAGTCTCATTACCCTAAACAACGGCCTCCTAGCGGACATTCCGAACCTATCGAATGCTCTTAGGAGGTTTTTTATGCCGATTTTATCGACGCCGCTGCCGGGCAGCCGCAAAACGTATGTGAGAGGATCAAGGGAAGATATTCGTGTTCCCATGCGCGAAATCGTATTATCCGAAAGTCGGGGAAAAGACGGACTGCCGCAGCCAAACGAGCCCGTACGGGTGTATGACTCAAGCGGCCCGTACACGGACGAGTCCTACGAGGCCGATGTACGAAAAGGTCTCCCTATCTTGCGCGGCAAGTGGATCAGCGATCGTGGTCACGCCGAAGCTTACGACGGCCGGGTAATTAAGCCGGAAGATAACGGATTTTCAAACGAGGAACGAGCAAAGAAGAATGGCGCGGAAATTTTCCCGGGCCTGACTCACCGGCCTCTACGGGCAAAGCCGGGAAAAAACGTCACGCAGCTTCACTATGCCCGCAAAGGCATCATTACTCCGGAAATGGAGTTTATTGCGATTCGGGAAGGTGTTGATCCTGAGCTGGTCCGTTCGGAGGTGGCCCGCGGGCGTGCGGTTATACCGGCAAACATCAACCATCCCGAACTCGAACCGATGATTATCGGGAGCCGTTTCCATGTAAAGATTAACGCGAACATCGGCAATTCTGCCGTTACCTCCTCTATCGAAGAGGAAGTCGAGAAAATGACGTGGGCAACCCGCTGGGGAGCGGATACGATCATGGACTTGTCCACGGGCAAAAACATCCATACCACACGCGAATGGATTATCCGCAACTCCCCCGTTCCCGTTGGTACCGTACCCATTTACCAGGCGCTTGAAAAAGTAAACGGAAAAGCGGAAGACCTGAGCTGGGAAGTGTTTCGCGATACGTTAATCGAACAGGCTGAACAAGGCGTCGATTATTTCACTATTCATGCCGGCGTGCTGCTGCGTTACATTCCGCTTACGGCCAAACGCGTTACCGGCATCGTTTCCAGGGGCGGCTCCATCATGGCTGCCTGGTGTCTTGCTCACCATAAGGAAAACTTCCTCTACACCCATTTTGAAGAAATATGCGAGATTATGAAAGCCTACGACGTGTCGTTCTCGCTTGGAGACGGCCTGCGTCCAGGCTCCATTGCAGACGCCAACGATGAAGCTCAGTTTGCGGAGCTGAGGACGCTTGGAGAGCTGACGGATATCGCTTGGAAGCATGATGTCCAGGTCATGATTGAAGGGCCGGGCCATGTCCCCATGCATCTGATCAAAGAAAACGTCGACCTTCAAATGGAGATCTGCAAGGAAGCGCCGTTTTATACCCTAGGGCCGCTTACCACGGACATCGCGCCGGGTTACGACCATATCACATCGGCGATAGGAGCAGCGATGATCGGTTGGTTCGGAACGGCAATGTTATGCTATGTAACGCCTAAAGAGCATCTGGGCCTCCCAAATAAAGAAGATGTTAAAGACGGTGTCATCGCCTACAAAATAGCAGCGCACGCCGCCGACCTTGCCAAAGGACATCCCTTGGCGAAACTCCGGGACGACGCCTTGTCGAAGGCAAGGTTCGAATTCCGATGGCGAGACCAGTTCCACTTGTCCCTTGATCCTGAACGAGCGATCGCCTACCATGACGAGACGCTGCCCGCCGAGGCGGCGAAAACGGCTCACTTCTGCTCCATGTGCGGACCAAAGTTCTGCAGCATGCGGATAACGCAGGACATTCGGGAATACGCGGAAGCGCGAGGACTGAATAACGAAGAGGCTTTCGAGGCCGGAATGAAAGAACAGGCGGATTCGTTCAAAATATCCGGAAGCAAGCTATACGGCTGAACTAAGACGGTACGTTTCGAGAGCCATTCGAGGCGATAGGGTAACAGTTGGGCTACGTTGGATTTCGTACAGCGTATCGGGCTATTTTTGACTGTTTACTGGATCTACATTGGAGTCTCTACAGGATAGTCCGCTCATTTGGACGATTCTTGCTCATTCTGGCCCCTTATACTGGAGTGAATCCAACGTAGCCTCCGTGTTCTTCCTTTCCCCCTGATTTCAATGGAGTAAATCCAACGTATGAGGAGGAAAAAGCTGAGGCTGTACCAAGGTCATTAAAAATGACGATGGCACAGCCTCGTTTGAATTATTTAATTACCCTTTAACCGAGCCGGCCGCGATACCTTCTACGATCCGGTCACTGAGGAACAGGAACGTGATAAGGATAGGCAGGATGCTGATCATCAGCGTGGCGCCGATTGCGCCCCAGTCGGTAGTGTATTGGCCGATAAAGTTCTGAACGCCAACGGTCAGTGTTTTGAACTTGTCCGAGCTGATAAACGTATTAACGAATATAAATTCGTTCCAGTTATAGATCATGTTGATAATGCCCGTTGTAGCCAGCACGGAGCTGGTCATCGGGAACACGATGCTGAAGAATACCTTATGAATGCTGGCTCCGTCAATGATGGCCGCCTCCTCGACTTCCTTCGGCAGAGCGACATAAAAGCCAAGCAGAATCATAATCGTGATCGGCATGTTAAACGCGACATAAGACAGAATGAGTGACAAAGGATTATCAATCAGATGCGCCTTGTTGAACATGCTGAACAGCGGAATCAGCGTCGAGTGCACCGGAATCATCATCGCGACCATAAAGAGGCCTAGGACAAGCGAGCTGAGCTTCCATTTCATGCGGGTAATCGCAAACGTCACCAGGCTGCCAAGCACAATCGTCGCGGCCGTTGCCGCTACCGTAATCCATACGCTGTTCAGGAAATACGTATCGATATTGCCCGCATTCCACACTTTGCTGTAGTTATTCCAATGCGGAGGCGACGGCAAAGCAAACGGCGATAGATTAAAAACTTCCTGGTTGTTTTTCAAAGAGAAGAACAAAAGCCAGATGAGCGGGTAAACCTGGAACACCGCTACGGCGATGAGAACAATGTACAGTACAGCATAGCCGACCTTCATTCCTATTCTCGAACCGGATTTCGCTTCTCCGCCCAGTTTCATAGTTGTCGATGACATGAAGCGTACCTCCTGAAAAGAATTATCACACCAGCATCCTAAACAAGGCTGCCAGTGATGATTCTTACTTCGTAAGCATTAGATAAAATGTAAATCTAGGAATACTGGATCGTGTCTTTGCTGGCTGTTGCCTTGCGGATGATCCATGTTGCTACCAGACAGATAATAAGCAGGAAGAAGCCAACCGCGCTGCCGTAACCGAAGTCGTAAGCTTTAAAAGCTTTATGGTACATGTACGACGCCATTACCTCACTGGAGCCGTTCGGCCCGCCGTCCGTCATGACATAGATCAAGTCGAAGTATTTCAGGGAACCTACAACCGCCAGGACAACCGTTACTTTCACAACTTCCATAACAAGAGGGAATTTGATTCTCCAAGCGATTTGGAACGAATTCGCCCCGTCAATCTTAGCCGCTTCTTCCAAGGAAGAAGGGATGTTCTTCAATGCCGCATAGTAGATCAGAATATAGAAGCCCGCGTATTGCCACAGAATCGGAATAAACAAAGCGAACAAAACAAGATCCGTCTCTGCCAGCCAAGCGGGAGGATTTGCAACGCCAAGGGATTCCAGCAAGCTATTCATAATGCCGTTAGTAGGATGATAGATTTTGAGCCACAGCTGAGCGATGGCCACCGAGGACAGCAGCATCGGGATTAAGTAAATTTTGCGGAACAGGTTTGCTCCTTTGATTTTTGCCGCAAGCACCATGGCTACGACGAGATAAACGATAAGACTCAACATCGAAAATACGGCTAGCAGAAGCGAATGTCCCGCACTGCTCCAGAAAGCATGATCCTTAACCAGCGTTGCGTAATTGTCGAGGCCCACCCACTTCATTGCGCCAATGCCATTCCATTCGTTCAATCCGTAGTAGCCCGTCAGAACGATTGGGATATACACGACGGCCAGAATGAGCAGAAGGGATGGCAGAACGTATAAAGCGATGACTTTCTTGTTAGATAACACCTTATCCAATTTGGCCGACTCCTTTCTCTGTCAAAAATAAGGAGAGCCGCCTACCCGGTATTTCCGAACCCGTTCGTCCGGATAGGCCTCTCTTTATTTTTGGATGTCTGAACTAGTTGCCTTTCGCGATGGCCGCATCTTGTTCGGATGCAAATTTCTCTGGGTTAACGGCTTTGCCGAAGAGCGATTGGATCATGTTCAGATGAGTCTCAGCCGCGTTAGCCGGCAATTGAACGTCCGCGAACAAGGTAATGCTGCTTGCTTTGTTCAGTTCGTTGAACAGATCGATGTACAGCTGCGGCAGCTGGATCGAGGAAGTATCGATCTTCGTAGCCGGAATAACTCCTGCGCCGGTTACCGATTGCTCGCCCCACTTCGTTACGAAGTATTGCACGAATGCTTTCGCTTCTTCTTTTACTTTGGAGTTTTCCCCTACGAACAAGCCTACGCCTGGACCGCCAACCCAGCTGTCCGCGTTGCCTTTGCCGCCTTCAACCGTCGGGAATTTAAAGAATCCAACGCTGTCGCGGAACGATTGCGGAATGTCTTCGTTGGTGGTGAAGTTCGGCAGCTCCCAAGTACCCATCAGGTACATTGCGGCATTGCCGTTCAGGAATTCGGATTTCGCTTCTTCGTTCGACAGGCCGTTAAAGCCTTTGACGAACGCGTTTGCGTCAACCAGGGATTGCACTTCGGAAGCGGCTTGCTGCAAGCCCGGATCCGTAAATTTCGCCGTGCCTTTAATGGCGTTGGCTACCGTTTCTTGACCCGCAATACGGTCAGCCAGGTACATGTACCACAGGGAACCCGTCCAGCGGTCTTTGTTGCCAAGCGCGATTGGAGCTACGCCGTTATCGGACAGCGTTTTCACGACTTGCTTGAATTGCTCGTATGTCGTTGGAACTTCAAGATTGTACTTCTTGAAAATTTCTTTGTTGTAGTAGATTGGAGCGATGTTGAACTCCAGCGGAAGCGCATACGTTTTGCCGTCGATCGCGTAAGCTTCCGTTGTACCCGCTACGAATTTGCCGTTCAGCTCACCGCTGAGCAGATCGTCAACCGGCGTGAACAGCTTGCCGTCTACGTACGGCTTCAAGAAGCCGGCCGCCCAAGTTACGCCCACATCAGGAAGCTGATTCGATGCAGAGAGGACTTTTAATTTGTTTTTGTATTGCTCGTTATCGAGGACCTCTTGCTTGATCGTTACGTTAGGGTGTTCTTTTTGGTAATCGTTGATGATTTGGTTAACGATTTTGTTCTGGCCCGCGGATACGCCTTCCGGCCACAGGTGCATGAAGTTGATCGTTACCTTTTTGTCGGAACCGCTTTCAGAGGAGCCCCCGTTAGAAGCCGTATTACCATTATTTGAGCTGCTGCCGCTGTTGTTGCCGCATGCTGCCGTTACGATGGCGAGACAGAGAATAAGTCCGAGTGTCATCCACTTCGATTTTTTGAACACGTTTACAACCCCTTTTTGACTGATGTGTTTGTGTTGCTAAACAAATTGTAACAGCGCTTTCACAGCAGCATAAGGTATGGTGAGTTGGGAAAAATACTACTTTTATTGGATTGTCTCCTCCACGTGCGAGACATTTTTTCGATATTGCCCAGGACTTACTCCTTCATGCGAACGGAACACTTTGACGAAATATTTGGCCGTCTGATAGCCAGCTTTCTCGGCAATTTCGTTGATCGACAGACGCGTATTGGTCAGCAATTCCTTGGCTCTTTGCACCCGGCGTCTTGTCAAATAATCGCTGAAGGTCAGCCCGGTCTGCTCCTTGAACAGGACGCTGAAATAGCTTGCGTTCATATGCAGATGATCGGCGATATCCCGCATCGTAACCGGCTCATGCAGACGCTCGTCCACATACTGAATCGCTTCCTTCACCGGCGCGCTGTATTGGGTCTCCTGTTCGGTCGTCTCCAGCAGCTTCGTATCGACAAGCCGCTCCATGCGTTCAATCCGGTTGAGCTCTTCCTCTTTGCGGAACGCAAGCTCCACGGCTTCCACCAGCTTTTTCTTGTCCAGCGGCTTGAGCAAATACTCGATAACGCCAAATTGCAGAGCCTTATGGGCATAGTCGAACTGCGGATGGCCGGAAATGACGATGACAACCGGCGGATGCTGCCTGTCCCTCAGCTTCTCCACAAGCTCCAGCCCGTTAATCTCCGGCATCCGGATATCGGTAATAACCAGATTGGCTTCATTGGCCTCCAGCCATTCCAATGCTTCCACGGCACTGGACGATGTTGTAATCTCGTAGCGGCCTGCCGACCACGACTCCAGCACCTTCCGCACGCCCTCTCTTGTTCTTGGCTCATCGTCTACGATCAGAATCGTCTTCATTTGCTTCGCCCCCATGTTCAATCGGTATTTCAAAGGACATCCTTGTGCCCGCTCCCTGCTCGCTTTGAATCTGTAGGCCATGCGTCTCTTCCCCGTAGTAAAGCCTGAGTCTTCGGTCGACGTTGGAAATGCCAACCCCATTTCCCTTCGCATCATGGACATGTCCCTGCTTCATCGCCGCGTAAAGCGACTGCACCTTGTCAAAGCTCATGCCCGGGCCGTTATCCGTAACGGAAATCCGAATGTATCCCGGCCGTTCGGTTTTCTCTATGCCGATCACAACCGAGCCTTGTCCGATTCGCTGCTCTACCCCATGCGAGATGGCATTCTCGACAAGCGGCTGGATCAGCAGCTTCGGAATCGGAAAGCCCCGAAGACTCTCATCGCCTTCGATCGACCACTTCAGCCGGTCGATCAAGCGCATCTCCATGATTTTCAGATAACGCTCCGCATGCTCCAGTTCATCGGCTACCGTTACCCATTCGTCATCGTCCGCCCGGTTAATCACATACCGGAACAGCCCGGACATCGCCACAACGACCTGGGACAGCTCTTCTTCATCCTTGTCCTCAAGCGCCCAATATAACGCTTCCAGCGTGTTGAAAAGAAAATGCGGATTGATCTGCGCCTGGAGCGCCTTCAGCTCCGTTCGGCTCTGAATAATCTCCTTCTCGTACACCACTTCGATCAGCTCGTTCAAATAAGCGACCATCTGGTTGTACGTATTGTTCAGCTCGTTAATCTCCAGCGTGGAGGACGTTACCGGAATAGGCTTCAGCGAACCGTATTTTGCGCCTCTCATCGCCTTGATCAGATTAAGAATCGGGCTCGTAATCATGGTCGACAGGATAAAGGTTAAGATCAGGAACAACAGGACCCCAACCATAACCGATACGAGTATGGCCGTGCGCAGCACCGATACTCCTTCAGCGGCATATTCGGCCGGCGTCAGGATTAACACCTTCCAGCCTGCCGCTGCCTCAAGCTGCTTCTGAATGGGAATATACAATCGGCCATGCATGCTGATGGTCTTCCCGTCCGTCTTCTGAAGAACGTCCTGCGGAATGTCAGCCGAGAAGTTCGCCGCGATAATCTGGCCGGAGCCGTCGATCAGCCCCATTTCCTCTTTGCCGTCCGAGGATGTATTCGCATCGATTAGCTCAAAATATTTTTTGTCGATTCGGACCAATAAATACCCGGCATTGGAAAAGGACTGGTCAATCAGGCGTACGCGGCGGATCGCCGTAATCTGATTCGGATTATTCTTATCGATGCCGAACCATACGAGCTGACCTGCGGCACGGTCCGCCTCCCGGATCCATTCATTGGGTACCCGGTTGTACAGGCTGATATCCGTCAGCGGGAACAATACCCGGAAGCCATTCGAGTACAATTCAATGGACTGCACGCCGCTTACATACGCCTGCTGCTTCCGGATTTCATGCTGGAGCACCTGACGCTCCTCGAAGGTCAGGTTGGTGCCGCCCGCTTCCTTGGCCATCAGGCTCTGAATCGATGCGTTGGTGGCTACCTGCATCGTAAACGTCTCCATCTGATGGAGCAGAACGTCCATCTTGCCGGTCGCCTGCACCGCTGTCTGTTGAATATGATTTTCGGCATTATTGCGCAGCAGCTCCGAGACTTGTCCGTAAGTAAAAAAGCCTACCGAAGCAAGGACGAGCAGCATAACGAGCACGAATCCGAGAAAAATCTGATTCCGCAACGTGTTCATGCGATTAAACTGGAACAACCCGGACACCCCCGCCTAATATCTGTCGCCATTACTATACACAATATAAATAAAAAAAAGAAAGCTCCTTCATCGGGGCCTCGCTCGAAACGGTTACATTTACTGTTGATTCCGAATACGGTCCATTGCGGAAGCGGCCCTAGGCCATCCCGCATAAAAAGCCAAGTGCGTGACCGCTTCAGTCAGCTCCTCTTTCGATAAACCATTCTCCCTGGCAAGCTGCAGATGATAAGGGAGCTGCTCCATATGCCCGCCGGCCACCAACGCTGCTACGGTAATCAAACTTCGCTCGCGCAGCGAAAGTTCTTCCCTCCGCCACAAGTCTCCGAACAGGATATCTTCCGTATAACGGGCAAACGAGGTATCTCCATAGGCTGGCGCGATATGAGCCGTATCGATTTTTCTATGCATCGCGTTGCGCCTCCTCCCGCTTCCGTTCAAGCATCTGGGCTATTCCGTTCCCAAACGTCCAGTCCTCAAATTCCGTGCCAACAAGCACAACAAAGAGATCCTCCGCCCTCACTCCGCAAGCTGGCAACAGTTCTGCAAGTCTGGCATAAAAGCTCCTCTTCTGTTCCTCCGTCCGACCGGACTTCAAGGTAATCTGGATATAGAGCAGCCGGTCCGTACGCGAGACCTTCAGATAAGCCGGATCATAATAGAACTCCCCTGGTTTATGGCCATGAAACACCTGAAAATAATCATCCGCCGGCACGCGAAAATGCTCGGTTAGCGCCTGATGAATCGCATGGCTGATCGCCGGCAGCTCCTCCTGCTTATATTGATCTTCCCTATAACTGACCCGGATAAAAGGCATCTGTCATCACTCCCTGAATGAGATGACTTTATTGTATATCCAATCGTTTCATCTATATAATTGAATTAATTAAACAACTCATTCAAATTTTTAGATGGAGATGCTTCGAAATGGATCTGAAGGAACTAACCGCTTTTCAAACGATATTGCAGGAAGGCAGCTTCGCGAAGGCGGCAGCCAAGCTGAATTACGCCCAGTCCACCATAACGAACCAGATTCAGCGCCTGGAAAAAGAGCTCGGCTTCCAGCTGTTTGACCGGGGCTGGGAAGCCGAGCTTACCCCCGCCGGGCAGATTTACGCCGCGGAGGCAGAACGGCTTATTCAGCATTGGCATTATGCGTCGGATCAAGCAAAAGCGATTCTGCGGGAGGAGACCGGCACCCTTCGCATTGGCCTGCTGGAGATGCTTGCCCGGCAGATCATGCCGGAAGCGTTATGGCGGTTCCGGGAAGAAAAGCCGCAAATCGCCTGCCATTTCGTGATTGGCAACACCGACCTGGTGGCCGGCGAGCTTCGCCATAAACAGCTGGACTTTGCGATATGCGGCGAGCCTCCCGACCTGTCTGGCCTGCGCTTCGAACCTTTGCTTGAGGAGAGGATTGTTTTTGCGGCGGCCAAGGACCATCCTCTTCACCAGCGCGGAGGAGGCCGTCTTCCTTTTCAGGAGCTGCTGCCCTATCCGATGGTAGTTGGCGGGCCAACCTGTCTGTACTATCTGCACTTATCGAGGCAGCTCGCCAGATTCGACAGCATGCCGATGCTCCATTCGGTCAGCCAGATCTCTGCCATTCCTGGCTTTGCGGCACGTTCACCGTTTATCGGCGTTGTCCTTGCTTCCACCCCTCTGCCAGATGGAGTATTGCCGTTTGCCGTTGACTGGGAGGAGCATAAAATCCCTATTGGTCTGCTTGAACGGCGGGACACGGCATATCCATCGGCAGCGCGCAAGCGGCTTATCGGGATCATCAAAGAGGTCTGGTTCAATGAGGCTTGACGAAAAGACCGTTGACAGAACGAGCAATCCCCTATATTTTTCTTAATAAACAAATCGTAAAAAGAGGTGTATCCGCCATGCCAGTTGAATACCGCATTGGAGCTCCCGTTACAGCCGTGCAAGTCGCCGAAGTATTCCGAAGCTCCGGCATCAGACGACCCGTCGATGATCTAGCCCGCATTCAGAAAATGATCGACAACGCCGATCTCATTCTCTCGGCTTGGGATGGCGAAGAGCTTGTTGGCATTGCCCGGGCGGTTACCGACTTCTCCTATTGCTGCTATCTCTCCGATCTGGCCGTAAGCAAGACGCATCAACGTCTAGGCATCGGCACGGAGCTGGTGAACCGGCTGCGGGAGCACATAGGCGAAGAGGTTGCCCTTCTTCTGCTGTCCGCGCCATCCGCCATGGACTATTACCCTCAGATCGGCTTTAACAAAGCCGACAACGCGTTCCTGATTAAGCGGGTAAGATAATCCTCCGATCCTTTAAAATGAAAAAGTACAGCTCATCCGCGGCAAGATGCTCATTTGAGCATTTTTTCATCGGAATGAACTGTACTTTTGCTTTTTCCTTCGATTTGCAGACTTCAACCAGCCGATGAACCTGTACGATTGCAGGCCAAGCAGCCTTCTAATCGAGCCAGCCGTTTTTCTCCGCGATTCCGATCGCATCAATCCGGTTCTTCGCGTCAAGCTTCTGAATGGCTTCGGACAAGTAATTGCGCACGGTACCCGCGGACAGAAACAGCCGGGACGCAATCTCGCCAGCAGGCAGACCTTCCCGCGCCAGTCGCAGCACCTCCCGCTCCCGCTCGGTAAGCGGATTCTCCGCTTCCCAGAACGATAAGGCAAGCTCCGGACTAACCGCCCGCTTCCCTCCATTGACGTTGCGAAGCGCCGCGGACAGCTCATCGATCGGGGAATCCTTGAGCAGGAAGCCCTTCACTCCTGCCTTCATCGCCCGCTGGAAGTACCCGGAGCGCGAAAATGTTGTCAGAATAACAACGAGGCATGGATGTTTATCCGCACGAAGGCGTTCCGCAACATCAAGTCCGGTCAGCTTGGGCATCTCGATATCCATCACGCAAATATCCGGTTTCAAGCTGCGAATCATCTCGAGTGCCTGTTCACCGTCTTCCGCTTGTCCAACGACCTCGATATCCTCTTCCAAATCCAATAGGGCGCTGAGCGCGCCTCGCAGCATTCCCTGATCCTCGGCTACAAGCACTCTCATTATGTGGAGTCTCCCTTCTTCGATGACGAGTGTACTCTAGGCACGGTAATCGTAATAACGCTGCCGCTGCCTTTCGTGGACTTGAATTCAAACTTGCCGTCCACCAGATTAAGACGTTCCTGCATCCCTCTAAGTCCGTTATGCGCCGGTCCTTTTTCCGCTAGATCACAGCCAACCCCGTTATCCCGGATAACCAAGCGATACTGATCGGGTGTCATTGCCCAATCAATCACGCATTGCCGGGCTTCGCTATGCTTCACGACGTTGGTTACCGCTTCGCGCAGGCACATGCCCAGCATATTATCGATAAGCGGGCTTAAGGAAGCGGAAACGGGATCGCCCTGCACCTTGATGGTTATAAAAGCCGCTGCCAGTATCCGCTTCGCATTCGACAGCTCATCCTGCAGCGTTACCGTATTCATTCCCGTAACCAGCTCCCGGACCTGCTTCAGCGCAGCGCGGGAGGTAAGCTGAACATCCCGGATTTCCTGCTTCGCCCGGTCTGGATGGTGGGCAATAAGCTTCTCGGCCAATTCGCTCTTGAGCGTAATCATCGTTAGGGTATGGCCAAGCGTATCATGAAGCTCGCGGGAAATCCGCTGCCGCTCCTCCTGAATGGATAAACGCGAAATTTCATCATTGGCAAGCTCAAGCTGCGCGCGAAGCACTCTGGACCGTCGCCCGATAAACATGACAAAAGGAACCAGCAGTACCGCAAGCATAGCAGGCAATAAATTATAGAGCCCTTCCAGGCCGTTCGTTTCTTCATAGTGCCAGACCTCCATCCCGTACAACAGAAGCACGCCGGACATGGCAATTCCGATCTGACGAAGGTTTGGCAGCATGCCGACAAGCGATGCCGTAAAAAAGCCCATATACATAAAGCTTTCATCATACCGCCAACTAAAATACCCGATCACGAGCAATTGAATAATAACCGCCCAAATACGCCAGGCTTTGCTCAAATGCCCCGCGATGTAACTTGCGATAAACAAAACAATAAGCGGGAAGCCTATCCACTGCTCTTCGGGCGGCCGTTCGGCGAGTGCCATGACCGGAAATAAAATATAGATAAGCCATAACAGCATAAAGAAAATGGGCGGCCCTCCTTCGGGGGGCCGCTTCATTATTAATCGACGTAAATCATGCAAGTATTTTTGCATTACACCGCTTCCTGTTTTTTCATGATATAAGACGAAATCGCGAGGAATACCACGACATAAGCAACCAGGATTCCTACGCCGGTCCAGTTAATCGACACGCCGGCAACGGCGTCCCAAGCCCCTTGGCCAAGACGATAGGTCGGCGTCAGGTGAGCAATGGTCTTCATCGTGCTGGACATCGTGTCCGTCGGGAACCACAGACCGCCCAGAATGGAAAGTCCCATATAGCATATCATGGAAAGGACTTGAACAAAATCCGCATTTTTGATCGAGCCGATCAAGGTGCCAAGACCCATAAACGAGAAGCCGCCGATAAAGATAAACAGTCCGCAAGCGATCCAGGTGGAAGCGCTCAGGTTAACGTCTTTGAAGACTCCGCCAACTACGAACATAACGATAATGATGGCAAGGTTAATAACCGCTTGCGACAATACTTTGGACAGTACATAAGACCAGGAAGGAAGCGGCGTGATTTTGAGCAGGGACAGCCAGCCTTGGCTTCGTTCTCTCGACAGCCGCTGCGCATAGGAGGTCAAGCTCGCCCCAACAACGCCGTATACCGTCATCGACATCAGGTAATAGGCTTTCCAATCGACATTGCCAACTTGCACATTATCGCCAACGGTATTGGTAAAGATAAAGTAGAACACAACCGGCATAATAAACGAGAAAATAACGAAACGGCGGTTACGGACGGTACGCAGCAGCTCCGCTTTGCATTGCGCCAGCGTTGCCTTCATGCTTGTGGATTGATTCATTGATAATAGATCCCCCTTAGTTCGTAGAGTGGACAATCGCCTGGAATGCATCCTCAAGGCCGCCACTTTGAATTTCGATATCTTTCATCTCAAAACGTTGTTCGATCAACGTTATAATCAACCGGTCGGTATCCCGACTATGAAGCTTCACGCGTCTTCCGTTCCATTCCACGTCGATAACTCCCGGCAGCGCCTGCAGCTGGTCGTTCGTTACCGAAGCACCCGCCGTAAAGGAAATGACGCGGCCCGTTGTTTCGGCTTTGATCTGGCTTGGCGAGCCGTCCGCCACGACCTTGCCCTGATTAATAACGACGATGCGGTCTGCGAGGCTATCCGCTTCTTCCAGGTAGTGCGTCGTCAGAACAACCGTGCGGCCTTTGTCCGCCATCGAACGGATCGTATCCCAGAACATTTGGCGGGAAGTGACGTCCATGCCTACCGTTGGCTCGTCGAGGAAAATAATTTCGGGATCGCCCGCCGCAGCAAGCGCGAAGCCTAGACGGCGCTGTTGTCCGCCGGAGAGGGAGGCGGCCATTTTATCCTTTTCCTTCTCCAGGCCGGAGATCCGGAGCAGCTCCTGCAAGGAGAGCGGATTGCTGTAGTAATTGCGGAACAGCTCAATGGTCTCCGCTACCTTCAAGTTATCGATGACGCTGACATCCTGAAGCATCGCGCCTATCCGGTTGCGAACCTTGATGTCCTTCGGGCTTCCGCCCAGCAGCTTGATCGTTCCGGAGGTTGGCTGCTTCAGCCCCAGTATCATGGAGATCGTTGTTGTTTTGCCGGCGCCGTTTGGCCCAAGCAACGCGATCACCGTGCCCTTTTCCACCTTCAGCGATAATTGGTCTACCGCTTTTTTCCCTTGGTAGATCTTCGAGACCCGATCCAATTCGATTGCGTAACTCATTGTCTGCTTCACTCCCGCTATCTATGATTTGTTGTGCTGTTTATTCTCTCAAGTTGTTGTCTTCCTTGTATACATATCTTACCTTTTCGATCAGCTGACTCCCACGCATGAACGTAATCTCTTTGGGATGACAAATGTCATATCATCGGCATGATAAGTTACAATAGGACAAACAGGCATTTCTTAAAGGAGTTTACCGACATGATTGATTCCATCTTCGAAACCCATTTACAGGTGACGGATTTAGACCGTTCCATCAAGTTCTATAAGAAGCTGGGGCTAACCCTTGCGCTGCATAAGCCCGAGCGGAGGTCTGCTTTTTTCTATGTAGGAGAACGCAGAGACCTGCTTGCGTTAAAGGAGCTGCCCAAAGGACAAAAGCTGCAGCCGCGTCATTTCGCTTTTGGCGTTCAGCTTGATCAGCTGCTTACGGCTTCGGACTGGCTGGTCGAACGGGGAATCCACCCGCTTCCGGGCTTTGGCAAACAAGAGGCTCCACCGGAGCCTTTCGTCCACGCGTGGATGCCGGCTGCAAGCGTCTATTTCAACGACCATGACGGCAATGAGCTCGAGTTCATGGCTTGGCTGGACGATGAGCCGCAGAATCTTAACCATGTTCCTTACTTAAGCGAGTGGAATGAAATCAAGACGAAAAAATAAGACCTCTAGGGGTCTTATTTTTCTGTTTTATATCGCGTGAGGGTCAGTTGAATAGATCCCGCTGCACGAAATGCAGGATATGGACTGTGAGAGAGGCGTCTGGTGAATTATGCTGTACAGAATACAGTATATTAGATGGATTATGGCTGAATGGGGCGGTTTAGCTGCCCATATCCTGCACTTCGTGCAGGATATTTCTATGTATAAGGCTTAATTAGGGGAATATACTGCAATTCGTGCAATGACGTCATTCGGCCACTACCTGCTCTACCGGTTCCCGTCCCATTCCTCGTAGAACCGTTCTACGAATTGCTCCATGTAGAGGTGACGTTCTTCGGCTATCTTTCTGGCAGCATCCGTATTAACCAGGTCTTTGAGCTTCAGAAGCTTCTCGTGAAAATGATTGATCGCCGTACTCTTCCCGTTCCGGTACTCCTCCGCGGTCATCTCGCCGCGGGGCGGAATAGCCGGATCATGGATCGGCGTGCCCTTCCAGCCCGCGTATACAAAAGCTCTCGCGATCGAGATAGCTCCAATGGCGTCAAGCCGGTCGGCATCCTGCACAACCTTCCCTTCCAGGGTGCGCATCGGGGGATTTTTCCCTCCGTTGTAGGACATGTTCGAGATAATATCCATCACGTGCGCGCGATGTTCTTCTTCCGGCAGATTGGCTTCCAGCCACGCTTCAACCTTCTGCAGTCCCGCTTCCTTCGAAGGATTCAACTTCTCGTCCGCCACATCATGCAGCAGCGCCGCAATCGTGCAGACGAACGGATCCGCCCCTTCTTCGCGGGCAATCCGCTTCGCCATCTGCACGACCCGGTGAATATGCCACCAGTCGTGGCCGCTTGTATCGTTCTCCAATACGGAACTGCTGAACTTTTCCGCTTCGCGGATCATCTTCTCTTTATCGTCATGCGTGATTGTCATGGTTGTTTCACCTCAAGCGTTTAATAGATGTACGTTTTTCTTTATGTAGTTGTAACCGGATAATACGGTTAGAATGAAGGCCGCTAGCATGAATAATTGGTCAATCGGAATAAGAAGCCCTACTGGCCGGAAGTTTAACAGAACAACAGTAATCGCGATGACTTGAGACACCATTTTGATTTTGCCATATCGGTCTGCCTGCAAGGCGATTTGTTGAGCGGAAGCAACCAATCGGATGCCTGTCACAACCATTTCCCGTGCAATGATGCCAACTGCCATCCATGAGGCTATCATGTGTTGGCTTACCATCAGAATCAATGCCGCCGAGATAAGCAGCTTATCCGCCAGGGGATCAAGCAGCTTGCCCAGGTTTGTAATCTGGTTATACTTTCTGGCGATATGTCCATCCAGCTTGTCAGTCGCGGACGCCAATGCAAAGACAAGTGCCGCGTAATAAATACCGTAATGATTCAAATGCTGGAGCAAACCGGAATGCGCTATAAGCCAGTCGGGATAAATCGGGAATAACAAAATAAATAGCGGAATCAGCCCGATTCGGGCTGATTGGCCGTATTCATGCGTCTCGCGTCTCCTCCTTGCCTTTTTGGAAGGCTTGAGCTGCATTTCTATCATTGGCAACCCTGCATAGCTTAACGAACAGAACCCCGATTACGATAAAAAGTACGGTAACCCCAAACGTAAATGCGCCCGTATGACTTGTAGCCGTATACCACAGCGGCGTCGAGCCCGGATTCCATGCATCGCTGGTGAATCGGTCATATCCGCCGTCAATGAACATCATCGCCCAGATCAGATAAATCTTCGCCATGGCGTAACCGGCGATACAGCCAACAAATCCGCCTAAATAGTAGTAAGGATTAACCTTCTCCAACGCTCCGCCAAACAGACGGTCATTCATATCCTCTGCAGCTCCCTTCTTACAGGTCCGGGTTCCATTTGTCATTTTCTACCGATAATGTTAATCGAGAACCATCACTAGCCGCAAGCTAAAGCTGACAAAATAAAACTCCGCCTCTAAGGACGGAGTTCATCTTCCATAAGTTACAGCACCTTCTCATAACAGAGGCTGGATTCGCAATCCGTATACTCGCCGAAGCGGTCGATCTCGTAATAGCCTTTGCTTGCGTAAAAACGAAGGGCCTCCGGCTGCGGCACTCCCGCTTCCAGCCGCATAATCCGGCGGTTCATCGCGATTGCCCGATCCTCCAGAGCGGATAAAACGGCGCCCGCAATCCCCTGTCTCCGGCAGCTCGGGTCTACATAGAAGCGCTTCAGCTCAACGGTCGACTCGTCCAGCGGACGAATAGCGCCGCAGCCGACCGGCGTTCCATGGATATACGCGACCATAAAGATTATGTCCTTCACCTTCGGATCCGAGAAATCCACCGTAAACACTTCGTCCGGATTGGAATAGCGCTCTGCCAAATCCTCGTCCAGCTTCCGGATTAATTCATGCAAATCTTTGTTGTCATGGGCAACCTGGACAATCTCTCTATCCATTGTCAGCTCCTCTTTCCCGGCATCCCAGCCTATACGTTATATTTTCTAACATTATAGCTTGCTAGACTCGAAGGAACAACTAAAAACAGGAGTCCCGCAAGAGACCCCTGTACAAAACCATGCTTACTTTATACCGTTCAAATTAAGCGTAGGCGTCTGGTCGAAGAAGTTCCACGGCTTCAGCATCGTATACACCCATTCCGTCGGCATAATCGGCCATTCCTCGGCGCGCGCCACATGGGTGGTGCCCGTTGTCATCCAGACCACGTTGTCCGTATTGACGATTGATTCATTATCCGAGGTAAACAATCCAAGCCCCGTATCCGACTTCGCCCGGTTCGGGTATTTGCCCTCCGGATAACGCTCGTTCTCGTAATAGCGCGTAACCCAAAGCTGCTTATCCATAAAGTTAACGCGGTTGAACAGCCATTCGTCCTTGCTGAAGTTGGCTCCTTTGGCAATCGGATGCGTGCCTCCGGCATACGGGATAATCTGATAGGAGACCGGATTGCCTACCTTGTTCTCTTTATTCGTGTTTGTGATTAGGCGAATAGTCGAAGCATCGAACTTTTGAGCCGCCTCCTGCTCCGTCCCCACAATACGCGTCTCGGTCTGCATCGTGCTCTCGCGCGGGCCGCCGGCCGTATTGTCCGCCACGACGGGATTAACCTCCATCAGGGAATTTTGCTCGCCGTCCACGTCCATATCGAGACGGAAGTTATAAATATGCTGATGCGTTGTACCTACGATGTTATGGTCAATCAGCGTGCCGTATTTCGTATCGCCGGCAGCGGTCTCGTCATGCATAGTGCTGGACTCTACGCCTTTTACGGCTTCAATGCCGGTAGCGCCCGCGTTAATGCCGATCGTGCCGTTTTGCGCGAATACCCAGTCGAAAATATAATCGTAATTGCCTACCGTGCTGATCCAGCGGACAACAAGCTCACGTCTTTCCGCGCTGACATTGTCCTGTCCCATCTCCTGATGCTTATATTCCGGACCCGCGTAGCGTTCGAAGATCGCCATCGCGTTTGGAATGTTCATCGCCGCGCCCGTGTAGTCGGCGATCGTCGCATCAAGCAGCACCGCGTTGTCCGGCACATCCTTGCCGCGGGCAAGCGAGGAGGTCAAAGTCCCCATGCCATATTCGCCCGAATCGAGATAAGCCTTGAAGTACCAGCCTACATCCGGATCGCCATAAGGAACGATCATACCGCCAAGCGAGCCCTCGTACATGATTTTGCGCTTTTTGCCTTGGTCGTTATAAGTGACCGTCGACAGAATCGGACCTACGCGGGAGTCCAGGCGAAGGTGAAAGTCCCAATTCTGCCAATGAATCGTATTGCCGGTAATCGTGTAGTTCTTGCCTTCCGGCTCCGTAATTTCAAGCGGCTTCGAAGGCGTTGCGGCTGTCATATTACTGCCGTCGTACGGGGTTGCCTTCATCGGAATCGGCACGACGCCGGCATCCTCAATCTTAATCACCTTCTTCTGCTCGAGATCGACCACCGCAACCAGATTCTCGATCGGATGCGCCCAGTAGTTGCCGTCCCCCGTATTCAAATAAGCGACTACCTTAAGCAGCCTCTTGTCCTGCTGCAGCTCGTCCTTGCCGTCGAAATAACCAACCGTCAGCGGCGTGGATACGACTTGCTTCACATCGTTAATGCCGCGTTTCTTCAGTGCAGCCGCATATTTCTCGCTTTCCTCGATGGCGGTCTGCACCGTGCCGAAATCATCGAGCAGCACCATGCCATGCGCGCCTTCGACCGGCTGCCATGCGGTTACTTTTTTGGTTGCCAGATCGACCGTCCCCTCAATGACATGCTTGCCGTCCAGAATAACGACCGCAGCCGAGCGGTGAGCCGATACATCCGTGCCGTCAAGCGCAAACTTCCACACCTGCTCCTTTGGCGGAGCCTTGAGCGTAATTTCGGTAAAGCGGTAGTTATCCCCGAATTTCCCTTCCGCCTTCAAAATATTAACCGTCTCCGCAATCTCGGCGGAAGTAAGCGGGTTTAGCGGATTAGCCTTTTTCTCTACCTGGAACGTCTGGTCCAGACCAGATTGGAATACTTCGCTAATAAAATGATGGGATACGTACGCCAGGCTTTTCTTCATAATGACCGGGGCTTCCATCTCCAGGCGTTGGCCGTTCACCAAGGCGATATTCGAATTCGGTTTTACCTTGACCAGCGTGCTGTTCTTGGTAATTGTAATGGTTCCCGCGAAGCTGTCCCATTTCACCTCAGCCCCAAACTCCTCCAAGGTTGTGCGAAGCGGAACAAAATCCTCCGAGCCTCCATGTGCTTCAGCTGTTGGTGCAGATAGCGGAGCGACTACCCCGCTGCCAAGCGCAACCGTTAAAGCCGTGCCTAGTACCGCCGATTTTTTAGCAAGCGAATCCTTTAATTTCTTCATCTTTGTGTGCCTCCCCATTCTCTTGCGTCTTTCCCTGACGTTAATTTACCTGACATAATAGAGCGAGTAATTGTAAAAAACGGAACTATCTCAAAAATTGTGTTAGAAAATATAACCTAAACTCATTGACGAAAGAACAATGCCTTTGTTATTGTTGTACGCATATTAAGGTTGCGAGAGATTAAGGTTGCGGGAGGAACGAACACAGATGATGGAGGAACTCGTTAGCGGCATCCAGTACGGTTTTGAATGGGAAACGACGGGTTATATCGAACGAAAAATCCATTATGGCGGCCAGCCCGTTATCTATTATCAGTTCAAGACGGATGCGTCCGGGCGGATGATCCATGTCGTGCCGGACGGCTGTGTCGACCTCCTCTTCTGCTGCCATCCCGGAAAGCCTTCCGCCAGGGTTTGCGGCACCGTGCTGCAGGGAAAAGCGCTTTATTTCGAGTCTGATACGACCTATTTCGGGGTTCGTCTGTCCGCGAGGCTAAGCCTTCTGCTGCCTAATCTGCCGTTGAAGGAAGTCATCGAGATCCAGGTCCCATTCGAGGATTCTTTATCTAAATACAAAAATACAGGCGCTATTATTGCGGAGCTTCAAGGTTTCTCCGAGCGGATAACAGGCTTTGAAAAGCTATGTATGCCCATTCTGTCCGGCGATGTCCGTTCCATCCGGATGATTGATTACTGTCTGACCTCCATGCAGCGATCAAACGGCAGCGTTACGATCCGCGAGCTGGCAGAGGATACCGGCTACTCCGAACGTTATATCCGCACGAAATTCGAGCAGTCCCTCGGCATCTCCCCCAAGCTGTACAATCGGATTATCCGTTTCCAGCGTTCGCTCGGCAGCATCGTAAGAGGCGCATCCTCCTTGACGGATGTCGCGATGGAAGGCGGTTATTTTGACCAATCCCATTTCATGAAGGAATTTAAATCTTTCAGCCAGCACACTCCCATTCAGCTTCGGAAGCTCCCGAGACCTTCCTCATCCTTCCTCTAGTAAATTCGACACAAATCTACAATTGTTCATCCCAATTCCAGAATAATCCGATATAATATTCATAGCTTTACACTTCTCTCAAGAGAGGAGACCGTCTATGAATATGGATATTCTCACGCGCAATAACGTAAAAGTGCTAGGCCACGGTAAACAGGCTATCGTATTCGCCCACGGCTTTGGCTGTGACCAGAATATGTGGCGGCATATGGTCCCCCTTTTCGAACAGGACTACCGGATTGTTCTATTCGATTACGTCGGCTCCGGAGCATCCCAAATCAACGATTACAGCCCAGACAAATACAACAGCTTAAACGGCTATGCCGAAGATGTGCTTGATGTGATGGATACGCTTCGTTTGGAGGATGCCATATTCGTTGGCCACTCCGTCAGCGGTATGATTGGCATGCTTGCTTCGATCCGGGAAAAGAAATATTTTCGGCAGATTGTTATGCTTGGCGCTTCCCCTCGGTACGTCAACGATCTCCCAAGCTATTACGGAGGCTTTGACCGCAGCGAGATTGACGAGCTGCTGCAGATGATGCAGATGAATTTTATCGGCTGGGCAAGCTACCTCGCCCCTATCGTCATGCAGAATCAGGAGCGCCAGGAGCTGTCGACAGAGCTGGAGAAAAGCTTCTGCTCCAGAGATCCGCATATCGCCAGGCAGTTCGCGGAAGTGACCTTCTTGTCCGATTGCCGGCCGGAGCTGGCATCCGCTTCAATCCCGACGCTTATTTTGCAATGCACGGATGACAGCATCTCGCCTCCGGAGGTCGGAGAGTACATGCATACGCAGCTGAAGAACAGCACGTTAAGGCATATGAAAGCAACAGGCCATTATCCGCATCTCAGTCATCCGGAGGAGACAACGCAGTATATCAAGGATTATTTGGCTATCTCTTAAAAGAAAGGCAGTATTTGAATGGATACCCTGTTAAATGAAGCTCCCTGCGGTTATTTCGCGATTACCGACAAGGGGCTAATTCAATCGGTCAATCAGACACTGTTAACGATGCTGGGTTACGACCGCGAGGAATTGCTGGAACGGCATATCGAGTCCACGATGTCGGTGGCGAATAAAATGTTTTTCCATACGTATTTCTACCCCTACATTCAGCTTTACGGCCAGGTGGACGAGATGTATTTCTCGTTTCGGACGAAGGACGGCAAGGATCTTCCCGTTCTTCTGAACGGCATCAAGAGGAACCGGGACGGCAACGCCGTGATCGACTGCGTGGCACTTGAGATGCGGAAACGGATTGAGCATGAGAAGGATATCATGAAGACCAAGCAGCAGCTGGAGGTCTTGTATCAGCAGACGAATGAAGCGAATCACAGGCTGGAGCTGCTGCATGCCCAATACGAGAAAAAGCAGCAAGAGCTACTGGAGCTCAATGAACGGCTCGAAGCCCTGGCGTCGACAGACCCGTTAACCGGATTAAAGAACCGGCGGTATTTCCAAGAGCAGCTGCAGAAATATACGGAGCTGTCTGAGCAGACGGAAGCCGCGTTCTCGCTTTGCATCGCAGATATCGACCGATTCAAAAGCATCAACGATACGTATGGCCATCCTGTCGGCGACCTTGTTCTTACACGGCTGGCCCAGCTGCTGCAGGAGCAGTCGCCGGCTGAGGCGGTCGTCGCCCGGTTCGGCGGAGAAGAGTTTGTCATTCTGCTGCCGGGACTGGATCAGGAGCAGGCACTCGCTGCCGCGGAGCGGTACCGTGCGGCCACGGAGACGACTCCGCTTGGCGATCTGCGTATTACCATCAGCATCGGCGCAGCAACCTTTGCTGCCGCGGACACCGAGCTTTCCCTGCTCCAGCAGGCCGATCAAGCGCTCTATCTCTCGAAAAACAACGGGCGCAACCGGGTTACGCATTACCGCGATTAATGATAAAGGCAGTCCATACCGTTGGTATGGACTGCCTCTGTTCGCTTTCTCATTTACCCAGCCTCTGCATCCGCACGCTTTTGGGCGATATGCACCTAGTGTCCGCCCAAAACGGGCATCCTTAACGATGCGCGACATCGCTAAGGCTGCTAACGAGCTGCTTTTTCACGGCCTTAACGATACGCCGTATCGTTAAGCAGTGCGTGGCTGCACACTTTCGACCATATCCGCCCAATACGGGCTGCCTTAACGATGTGCGGCATCGTTAAGGCGGCTAACGAGCTGCTTTTTCATAACCTTAACGATGCGCCGCATCGTTAAGCCGCGTGCGTATGCACAGTTTCGGCTACTTCCGCCCATTGCGGGCAGTCTTAACGATGTGCGGCATCGTTAAGGCTGCTAACTAGCTGCTTTTTCACGGCCTTAACGATACGCCGTATCGTTAAGCAATGCGTGGATGCACACTTTCGGCTACTTCCGCCCAATACGGGCTGCCTTAACGATGCGCGGCATCGTTAAGGCTGCTAACAAGCTGATTTTTCACGGCCTTAACGATACGCCGTATCGTTAAGCAATGCGTGGATGCACACTTTCGACCACATCCGCCCAATACGGGCTGTCTTAACGATGCGCGGCATCGTTAAGGCAGCTAACTAGCTGCTTTTTCACGGCCTTAACGATACGCCGTATCGTTAAGCAGTGCGTGGATTCACACTTTCGACCACATCCGCCCAAAACGGCCCGCCTTAACGATGCGCGGCATCGTTAAGGCGGCTAACGAGCTGCTTTTTCACGGCCTTAACGATACGCCGTATCGTTAAGCTACCCTAGGCAGCATCAACGCTGGCCCGGCCTCTCGTTAACCCCATTATTTTTAACCAATAAACCATAACAGAACACAGCCGCGAAGAGTAAAGCAACGGAAACGAGAAGAATATAAGCTGCCCGGTACTCAACAAACTCCCTGCGAAATACAACAAGCTCCAAACACGCAATCATGCTTAGACCAACATTCTCGCGATTGTACTTCGTTAATTTATAGCGGAATATCCGATAAATAAGCAAAATAAAGATAAAGCCCAGAATAACGCTTCCTAAATAGATCATGCCAACTCCCCCTCCCCCAACACGCTCAATTACCATTTATACCCAAATAGTATCATGCCACAAAAACTTAATCTACCCGCGCAGCCATCTTCTGCTTTACATTAAGAAATTTACGAGTAAGATTGTTAAGACAGTCAAATCTTCATGCTCGAAAGGAACCGTCATTATGTCATCCACTCATACGCTTCAATCGCCGGCAGCACCGGCGGACAAAGCATCGCTTTCCAAGGGACTGCTGCTTCTGATGGCTTTTACCGCCGGTATGACCGTCGCGAATTTGTATTATAACCAGCCGCTCCTCGCGGATATCGGTCGATCCTTTGGCGTAGCTCCCGATGAAGTTGGTTTTGTGTCCACCTGCACCCAGATCGGCTACGCCTTGGGCATGTTCCTGTTTGTGCCGCTGGGCGACATCAAGGAACGCAAGGGACTTATTACCGTTCTGCTCTCATTGGTCTGTCTTTCCCTGATTGGCGTAGCCACCGCGCAAAATCTCGCCTGGATGTTTATCGCAAGCTTTGCCGTTGGCCTGACAACCGTTGTGCCGCAAATCCTCATCCCGCTTGCCGCGACACTCGCGGCTCCCGGCGAGCAAGGCAAAGCCGTCGGCACCGTAACAAGCGGCCTGCTGCTGGGCATCCTGCTTACCCGCACCGTATCCGGCTTAATCGGCGGAACCTGGGGCTGGCGCTTTATGTACGCCGTAGCAGCTGCAGCCATGCTGGCTTTGCTGCTTCTGCTCCGCATCAAGCTTCCCGTAGCCCGCGCAACCGCCGAACTGCGTTATACCGAGCTGCTGCTATCCATGGGAAGGCTCGTGAAAAAGTACTCCACACTGCGGGAGTCCGCATTGATTGGAGCTGCCAACTTCGCCGCCTTCAGTATTTTCTGGACGGCATTATCCTTCTACGTTGAAGGCGAGCCTTATCATTACAGCAGCCAGATCGCCGGCCTGTTCGGCTTAATCGGAGCGGCCGGAGCATTAGGCGCTCCCTTCGTTGGCAGACTTGCCGATCGCATCCCGACCAAGTGGATGATTGGCGCGTTAATCGCGCTTAATATCATCGCGTATCTATTCTTCGGGCTGCTCGGCGGCATGTTATGGGCGCTTATCGCAGGCGTTATTTTGCTCGATCTGGGCGTGCAAGGCACTCAGGTTGCCAATCAGACCCGTATCTACGCTCTCGAGCCACCGGCACGCAGCCGTCTGAATACGGTACAAATGGTCACCACCTTCCTTGGCGGTGCGATTGGATCGTCCGTAGGCAGCTTTGCCTGGCATGAATGGGGCTGGAGCGGCGTTTCGTTCGCCGGCGGAATGGTAGGACTTCTCAGCTTTTCCGTATGGCTGATCCACCGTTTAAAAAAGTAAAGCACAAGAAAAAACGCTGTAAAGCTGGTCTACCGCCAGCTTTACAGCGTTTTTCCCTTCGCAAGAACTACATCCGCTGGGCCGCTCTTTTCCCTGCCCGCTTGTAGCTTGCGGCAACCGGACTGGAACAGATGCGTCCCGCATATTGATCAAAAACCTCCGCAAGCGCATCATGCTGGAATTGCAGCTTGGCGCGTTTATAGCCCTCGCTGACCAGTCTTTCGCGCAGCGGCGTATCGCTTGCCAGCTTTACGACGGCATCCGTAATGGCCATAACGGACTCCGGCTCCACAAGAAGACCCGTTTTCCCGTCGAGCACCGCTTCCGAAGCTCCGCCGGAGCGCCCGGCAATAACCGGCACGCGGGCGGAAGCCGCCTCCAGATAGACGATGCCGAATCCTTCAGCGTCACCCTTTTCAAGCTGCCGGCTTACCATAATGAATTGATTGGCCAGATTATAATAATCGTTCAGCCGCTCCGTGCCGCTTACTCCCCCCACGAACCGAACCTTGCTTAACACGCCAACCGTTCCGGCCAATTGCTCCAGTCTGTCCCGCTCCGGCCCTTCTCCTACAATGACGTAAACGGCACCCGGAATATGGCGCAAAATCGCAGGCATCGCTTCGATCACCTTGTCATGTCCTTTCCGGGTAACAAGCCGCCCTACCGACAGCAGCACATATTTCCCTACCAACCCGTGCTCCCGCCTTAACTTCTCGTTAACCGCCTTTGGCTCGAACAAGCTTTCAACCCCGGGATGAACAATTCCGATTCTGCCCGGCTCTACTCCGTACTCCTCGACCAGGCGGCGGGTAAACTCGCTATTCACCATCACGCCATCCGCCTTGCGCAGAATAAGCTTCACCACCTGATTAAGGCCGAAATAACGACGGAACATCAGCATATCCATGCCGTGAGCCGAGATGATATAGCGGCGCCGGCCAAACACGCGGAATAATAAACCGATAAAGCCGATTAACACATAGCCGTACACCGTGACATCCGGCTCTTCGCTGCGCAGCGTTTTTTTGACCTGCCGGAACAGCCGTCCCCAACTGAACACATCGGCACGCTCCCCACGCATAAACGCTCCTCTTATGGTCCGGTACGGCTGATCTTCGTCAAAGGAAGCACAATCCGGATATTCCGGCGCGATAACGGTCATCTCATGCTTTGTATGTTTGGACAGATTGTAATAGTAGTTCTGCATACCTCCGACACCAGGCGGAAAAACCCCCGCGACCAGTACGATCTTCCTACGTTTCATATACCTTCTCCCCTCGCGTCAGATAGCATACAACCCGAATAACCGCCCAGAACAGCACCTCCGCCATAATGTTCCAAAGCCGGGCAATAACCGAAATCTGGAGCGCCGTCTCCGTCCCAAGCTTCATGGAGAGGAAATAGACCAGGAAGCCCTCCCTTACGCCAAGCCCGCCGGGCAGCGGACTTACAAGCCCGAGAAGCCAGGAAGTCGCAAACGTTCCCGCAGCGTAAAACAAACCTACCTTCCCTTTGTCAAAGCTGTTGGTCAATAGCCAAAAAGCGATACCCATGACAAAGTGGCTGGCCAGAAAGCATGCCAAATAAGCAAAAAACTGATTCCGCGTCAGACTTACCTCCGAGCCGGCCATCTGCGCGCCGCCAAACGACTTGGTCATTTTTCCGATCATCTTCTGAAGGAATTTCCACTTCGAAGCTTTGATGAACAAGGTTTTGACCGTTACTGTCAGCGGGCTGTAGAACAGATAAATAAGAGCAAACACGATAACCAGCAAAAGCCCCACCCAGACCGGGACAATATGCAGGCTGACAATCAGCATCATGGCGTAGACCAGCGCCGCCGCAACGAGCAGAATATTCTCGTACACGATAGCGGCGAATTGGGCATCCAGCGGTACACCGGCTTTGGTCGCCATGACAATCCGTCCGGCAACGTTCCAGAAGCCTCCGGGAATATACTTGCCGAACTGGGTTTCAATAAAAATACGGAGACCGCCTAACATCGAGAGTCCCGAACTGCCGCTTAAGCGGCCGGTATCGGATAAGGAGGCATTGACGATTAACACCCAAATACCGGCTTGAAGCATCAGAAAGATCGAGAATAAGAGCAAGGACAAGTAAAACCGGTCGTTCGCATGTACCAGGAAGGAAGTAAGATCCTCCAGCTTAAGCGGAATGTTGCGAACGATAAATACGACGATGATGGCCAAGACAGCGACCTTGAGCACCGTTGGCGCCAGCTTGCGGTACAGCGGCAACCGGCAACACCTCCTGACTATAGTTAAGCCATCTTCTCATTATAGGAATGTTCTGTTATCCGTGATTTATCTAGAATGCCGAATTTGGTAAAATCCCATACCTTTTCCATTTAAAAATGGATAAACAAAAAGCCGGCTGCCGAAGCACCCAGCCTTGATAAACTGCTTTTTCCGCTGCCGTTACCCCAATTCCCTAAGCTGTTTTTTAAACCCTTGATTATCGCTGGAATAGCCCAGCGCGCGGTAGAACTGATGAGCCTTTTCCCGGTAACCGCTGGATACAAAAATGATGTAGCTGCACACCCGTTCCTCTGCGAATTGCTCGAGCCGCTTCATCAGCATTTTTCCGACGCCTTGTCCTCTGTAATCGGGATTCACCACAACATTTTCCACGACCAGGAAAGGATGGCAACTCCCGACAAGATCATAACATTCGATCCCCATTGCCGTTCCAATCACCTTATCGCCGTCGCAAGCCACCGCGAGAAAATAGTGCGGATCCTCCGTCACTTTTGCCAGATGTCTGCCCATCGCTTCTATATTAGAAGGAACCTCCATCAGCACCTCGAACAGCCTAGCCAGATCCTGAAGATCCCGTAGTCCCGCTTCCCGTATTTCAATCGTTGTCATATCGAGCATCCTCCAGTCTTTCGTTACCGTAAATTATTGTATCATTCCGTTAGGCCAAGGCCAAAAGCCGGATAACAAAAAAACCGCCGCCTTGGTGGCCAGCGGTTAATGCTATCCTTGGAGCTAATCGGCTGCACGCCAGTTGATCATTCTCGAAATAAAGGCAAACGATACAACGATAAAACCAATCAGGATGAACATGTCTACGGTTACTTCATGCGTCCAGCCTTTGGTAAGCATCTCCCTGAGCGCGGAAGCGGAATAGGTGGTCGGAAAAATAACCCCGATATACCGCAGAACCGGCGGCAGCTGGCTGGCTTCCATCATAACCGGCGACAGGAACCCGACAAACATCATCAGCCCCTGCACGAGCATATTCGTCATCTGGTGGTCCGGAGACCAGAACCCGATTCCCGCCCCAACGCCGACCATGCTTAATACGGCCAGAAGAAAGATCGGAATAAGCCCCCACTCGTAATGAAGCCTGATGCCATAAGCAAACTGCCCGATAAACGCCATGATGATAACCGAAGGCATTGCCGTCATCAATCCTCGCACCAGCTGAGTGACGACAAAGACGGCTTTGGAGATCGGAAGAGAAGAGTAGAAGGTAAAGTACCCGGCATGCTTCTGCCAGGAGATCTCCTGCCCGAGCGCGTTAAAGCCCATCATAATAATGGCGAATACGATATTGCCGACGATGACATTCACCATGATCTCCCCGGAGGAGATTCCGTACATAAACTTCATGAACAACAGCGTCGTAAGCGGAAAGATCGTCGCCATAATAAAGATCCATATCCATTGCTCCCGCACGATAGCAACCTGGATTCGCAATAGGATATACAGCTCGGTCCACATTCTTCCTTTGACAAAAGCAAGCGCGTTAGCCAATGAAGCTTCCCACCTTTTTCTCACGGATAACATACCCTGCAGCCTTCTCCTTCTGACTGTCAATATAGAGATAGACATCCTCCAGATTGGGAGGAAGCATGGCGTATTCGTCAATAGGCAGATCGTTCGCATGAACCATCCAGTCCAGCATCGTACCCGCCCGGTTCTTATCGATCAGAAGCCGCAGCCGGTTCTCGGCAGTCTGCTGGATATCCCCCCACTCCTCCAGCCGTTTCATCAGATTCCCCGCCTCGCCTTCCACTGCCGTCAGCTCCAGCTTCAGCCTGCCGTCCACCTTTTGTTTCAGGTGAGGAACGCTATCGATTTCCAGAAGTCTTCCGTAGTTGATAAAAGCAACCCGGTCTACCACTCTCTCCGCTTCCAGCACGTTATGGGTGACGAGAAGAATGGTAGCCCCTTGGCGGTTCCGCTCCACGATAATATCCCATACCAGCCGCCTGTTCAGAGGATCAAGCTCGTTAGTCGGCTCATCCAACACAAGCACGCGGGAATCGCCAATAATGGTTGTTCCGATTCCGACCATCCGCTTCTGTCCGCCGGACAGCTTCTTGAGCGGCCGGCCCGCGAGCTCCGCCATGCCGAACCGCTCCAGCAGCTCCATCGTCTGCTTTTCGGCCTCCTTCTTGGCCATGCCTCGAAGGATCCCGGTGAAGAGCAGCGCCTCTCTGGCCGTCAGCGCGCCAAGGGCATGCGGCTCCTGCGCGTAATAACCGAACTGCGAGGCCACCTTCTTCGCCTGCTTGAGTACGTTAACGCCTGCGTACCGGACTTCGCCGGAGGTTGGAGCCAGCAGTCCAACGATCTGCTTGATTAACGTGCTTTTGCCCGCTCCGTTAGGCCCAAGCAGTCCGAGAATCTCGCCTTCCCGGATGGAAAAGCTGATATCGATGTTGGCTTGCTTTTTCCCCTTCTTATACACCTTGTTGACCTGGTCAATCTCGATTAGCTCCATCGGCAATCCACCTCTTGTTTCCAAGATTATTGGTTTGTTACAGGTGCAAACAGCTGCAATCCAACCCGGCGCATCCCATCCCATACGGGTGAAGAAGGATCATCGGTATTCACCAGTCCCACGCCTTGAATAAAACAAAAGTACCCCCACGCGACTTCATGCGCATCGTAGGACTGTAGCTGGCCGGCCGCTTGGCCTTCCGCTATAACCGTGGTAAGCCCAACCGTATAATCATTGGCGAACCGGTACATCGCTTCCGCTTCCTCCGGAAACCGTTGGTGCTGCCCCAGCACGTATTGCACCAGCCGCAGAAAGGACGAATTGCTGGCCGCAATCCTTATATGCACGTCAATCATGGACTTGATCCTGTCCAGAGGCGTTCCCTCCCCTTGCATGAACGCAAGAAATGGCTGGCGGAACCGCTCGAGCGGCTCCAGCACGGCGCATCGGAACAGCTCCTCCTTGCTTTCGAAGTAAAGCAGAATCGTTGCCGCGCTTATCCCCAAGCTCTTGGCCAGCAGTGCAAATGTAGTACCGGAGAAGCCATTCTCGGGAAAAGCAGTAACGGCTGCCTGTAAGATAAGCTCCCTTTTCTCTTGTCTGGCTTGCTCATTGACAGTCCTTGCCATGCTCGAGAGATCTCCTTTCGAATTAAATATATGAACGTTTATTTATATAATAAGCATCATTCCTTAAATTGTAAATACACCCCGTTAAGAATTCGTGAAATTTGTTACTCTCTTTTATCCTTGCCTTCTTGGATTCTAGAAAAAAAGTTCCCGGATCCCCTCGTTTACTAGATATGTAAATCAAAAAAATACTATTTTTTATTCTATTATTCTTTGACGTACTTATCTGTTTTTCTATTATTTAAAGCTTCAGCAGTTAATAATTTCTGCCTAAAATAAGTTATTCTCGCTTATCTCTCCTTTAATAGCAATATTCCAGATTAAGGTAAGTAATCTCTTGTCGAAAAAATGGATATTACTAGAAAAATTCGAGTTGACGCTGTCGCCTGCTGTCATTTATAGTTATTTAGAACTAGTAGGGTGTCGAATCTATCAGGGACTTTATTCCTAAAATTTGACACATTCAGAAAGACTATAAGAATAGGAAGGAAGTGAGTCTATGTTGGCTCGATCATCGGCCTTTACAAGAATTGCCCTATTGCTTCTTGTATTCGGCGTCATGCTCGCAGTCACGCATCCAACTGCCACCAAAGCAGCGGTAAATGTGGTTGACATTAAGAGTAATGCGATGAATTTGGGTACGCCTACCCTGGTTTCCGGCACTGCCGGACAAGTAGGGGCCGTCTACAAGTATACGAACGTCATTACAAGAGACGGCATTACGGTTGATGCCAAAGTAACGATTAAAGGGGCTAGCGGAGCATCCCTTGCAGGCAATGTATTAGATAATCCGGGAACCGGCTTTGATGAGCGGTTTAATCCATGGGTTACAACCAGTCCCGGAAGCGGCTCATTGACCTTCCACTTTGATTTCATTGATCAGGCAACCGGCAATCCGGTTCAAATCAAGAACTTCTTTGTGACGGTCATCGATATTGACGGCAGTAATTCCACCTCCAAGGAATATGTCGAATTATCCGGCTTTGCAAGTTATTCTGTGAATAAAAACACACAGCTTGTCATAAGCTCGCCAGCCTCCGGAAGAACGCAATTTGCAGGAAGAGGTTCCTCCCTTAATGGCACATCTTTTGAGGATACCGCTTCCGTAATCATCAATTACAACGCGCCAATTAACGGACTGGATCTTGTCGTTGGCAACACGAGCAATTTAAGCTCTCGTCAATTCTCGGTTAACTTCGGCGCTCCTGGCGGTACATTCAGCGATCCGAAGCAGGTAGACAACAGCGCTTCCCCAACCATTAACGTTTCTATTGACGACGGTGGAGACGGCAAACTGACCGCAGGACAAGATAATCTTAAACTGGTTAATATCTCCGGATCCACCAATGCGGGCGCTGGACAGCCTGTCACCCTTACGGTGAAGGATTCCTCGGGCACGGAACGAAATTATGCAGCAACCGTGGGAGCCGACGGGAAATATGCCGTTCAGCTTGACTTCTCCGCTCTGAAATACGGAACCGTAACCGTATCGGCGGACACGGTCAGCTCAGACGGCAATCCGGCCAAGACGGCAACGGATACAACGGATAAAGTGAATACGGCCCCAGTTGCCGCAGATGCTTCTTTCTCGGGAGACGAAGATACGGTTATTAACAAATCCCTGAGCGATAAAGGCAGCGACATCGACGGTGACTCAATCGCCTATTCGCTTGTCACCGTTCCTACTCACGGCACTTTAGTTTTAAATGCCGACGGATCTTTTACATATACACCTAATGCGAATTACAACGGGACAGATACATTTAACTATAGAGTAAATGACAGCTCGCTTACCTCGAATACTGCAACGGTAACTCTTACCATTAAAGCGGTGAATGATGCTCCAATCGCACATGATTCCAGCACAAGCACCGTGGAGAATACGCCAGTTGACGGGTCAGTGACCGGTTCAGATATAGATGGAGATCTACTCTTTTTCATGAAACAAGACTTACCGCAACATGGCACTCTGGTGCTGGATGAGTTTACAGGTACGTATTCCTACACACCTGACAACGGCTTTGTTGGTACAGACACCTTTACTTTTACAACTCATGACGGTACCGACGAATCTAATAAGGCAACTGTCACTATTACCGTTACAGCAGCTCCCAACGCTGCTCCTGTAGCGCAAGATGATAGTAAATCTACAGATGAAGATACTCCGGTTAACGGTGCATTAACTGAAACTGACGGGAACAATGACATTGTAACCTATTCGCTTGTCACAGCGCCGGTTAACGGTACGGTTGTACTGAATGCGGACGGTACTTACACGTATAATCCAAATGCAAATTACAACGGTTCCGACAGCTTTACCTTTAAGGCGAATGACGGCAAAGCGGACTCCAACGTGGCAACCGTTACTCTGACGATTAACGCCGTTAACGATGCACCTACCGCAAACCATTCGAGCAAAACAACGGATGAGAACCAATCGGTAAATGGAGTGGTGACGGGACAGGATATCGATAGCAGCGCGCTCACTTATGAGCTCGATACAGCGCCTGTCAATGGTACGGTCGTCTTAAACAGCGACGGCACGTACACGTATACTCCAAACCCGAACTACTCTGGCTCGGATAGCTTCACCTTCAAAGCTAACGATGGCAAGCTTGATTCCTTGCCTGCTACCGTAAGCATCACGATTAATGAAGTAAATGAAGCTCCTGTTGCCCAAAACGATACTGTGCAGACTGAGGAAGATAAACCTCTTAACAGCAGCGTTCATGCAACAGACGGCGACGGCGATACGCTTCACTATTCGGTAGTCAACCAGCCTGCTCATGGCGACTTGACTCTGAATCCGGACGGAACGTTCACCTATACGCCAGATCCTAATTACAATGGACCGGACAGCTTTACGTTTAAGGCGAATGACGGCTCGGAAGACTCGAATACGGCATCCGTGAACATCACCGTTACTCCGGTCAACGATGCGCCAACGGCAAACGCCGGAACGAAAACAACGGCCGAAGATACTCCTGTTAACGGATCGGTATCGGGAAGCGACGTGGAAGAGAGCCCGCTGACTTACGCGATTGTAACCCCGCCGCAGCATGGCACGGTTGATTTGAAGCCGGACGGCACTTATACGTATACGCCAGATCCGAACTTTAACGGCGAGGACAGCTTTACGTTTAAAGCTAACGACGGCACGGATGACTCTGCTCCTGCTAAAGTGGACATCACCGTTACTCCGGTCAACGATGCACCGGCTTCGGAGAACAGCTCCGTCAGCACGGCAGAGGACACGGCGGTCAACGATAAGGTAAAAGCAAGCGAC
The DNA here is from genome assembly GCF_004000805.1 of Paenibacillus glycanilyticus NBRC 16618. GTDB lineage: Bacteria > Bacillota > Bacilli > Paenibacillales > Paenibacillaceae > Pristimantibacillus > Pristimantibacillus glycanilyticus. The sequence continues at coordinate 21,531 of NZ_BILY01000030.1, read as the reverse complement.
GTAGACGGCGATACTTTGACCTACACGCTTGTGAATGAACCGGAACACGGAACCGTTAATCTGAAGCCGGACGGTACCTTTACTTACGCGCCAGACCCGGATTACAACGGCCCGGACAGCTTCACCTTTAAGGTAAATGACGGACAGTTGGAATCCGCGGAAGCTACTGTCAGCATTACCGTAACTCCTGTAAACGACACGCCGACGGCAAATGCAGGAACCAACACAACGGTTGAAGATCAGCCGGTAACCGGTACAGTAACCGGCAACGACGTAGACGGTACAACGCCTACCTACGTTCTTGTAACGGAGCCTGAGCACGGCACGGTTATTCTGAATCCGAACGGCACTTACACGTATACGCCGGATCCTAATTACAATGGTCCGGACAGCTTCACCTTTAAAGCAACCGACGGAACGGCCGATTCCGCGCCGGCGACTGTAGAGATTACGGTTACTGCCGTGAATGACGCACCAACGGCATCGGATGATTCCAAAGCTGTTGAATCCGGCTCCAGCGTAACGGGCAGCTTTAAGGCGAGCGATGTAGACGGCGATACTCTTACCTTCACGGTTGTAACTCCGCCAGCGCATGGTACGGTTGTTATCAACAACGACGGTACTTACACGTATACGCCAGCCGCAGGTTACGGCAGCACGGACAGCTTCACTTTTAAAGCCAATGACGGACAATTTGACTCCAATACGGCTACCATCGCTTTAACCGTTCGTCTGCTTGACGGCTGGGTTGGCGACCGTTCTGTTACGGATACATCCGAATGGACCGTAGCGCCTAACAAACCGCTCAAAATCTCGGCTATTACGGAAGTAACCGCAACGGCAGTTACGGCAACCTTTGATTTCGACGGTCCGGATAACGGAACGGACAACGATTCGGTTACGCTGACATTGGCTAACGGCGATACTTACCAGACAGACGGATTCAAGAAATGGGAAAACGTGCAATACCGTCTTCCTTCCGAAGTAACGAGCGGGGCTCATTCGGTAACCTTCACCTCTTCGAAGGGTAACGAGGTTTTACCGGCTGAAGCAGCTTCCAAGCTTCTAAACAATGATTTTACCGTGATCCGCACCGTTTCCGTTGACGGAACGGTTAAAGATCGCAACACCCAAGCTCCGATTGAAGGAGCAAAAGTAACCTTGTATGATCCGACAGGAACCAATAAAGTGGCTAATACAACTACGGATGCTTCCGGTTATTACAAATTCCCGAATGTCCGTACCGAGCATTACCTGATTGTCGTAGAGAAGCAAGGCTACGCAACACGCAATCAAGTGATTAATGCCTTGCCGGGCTTGGCGGCTGAAACAACAATTCATCAAAACTTCGAGCTTGTGAAATACATCTTGAAGCTTAGCGCTAACCCTAGCTCCATCGTAGGTGACGGCCATACGGTTTCGAAACTGACGGCTATTCTGACTGACATTGACGGCAAACCGCTTAAGGATGTCAGCATCACCTTCTCTGCATCGCTCGGAACCTTCCTTGGCGGTTCCCCAACCGCGGTGACGGATGCAGCGGGCAAAGCCACGATAGATTACCAATCGTCCAAGATCGAAGGTATTTTATCGCAAAGCGTTCCGGTAACGGCAACGGCCAATGACGTAGAACGCAGCATTTACGCGCAAGAGCAGATTATCATTACCTTCGAGCCTGCTTCCGTAACGGGCGTTGTAGCAACAACGGATAACGGAACGCGTACGATTGTTGCAGGTGCAGTCGTTAAAATCACGAAAGACTTTGACGGCGACGGCATTATCGATTTCGCGGCTGAAGCCATTACCGACGCAGACGGCAAGTATAGCATCGCCGTTCCGCGCGGTGACGAAAGCTACGATATCGAAGTCATCAAGACCGTTCAAATAGGCGGCCAGACCAAAGAGGTTTCCTTCAAGCAAACCGTTGAAGTTGGCGCGGTAAGCGGTAATCCCGGCGAGGTTTTTGAATCGACGAAGACCATTACCGGCCTCCTTACGCAAAAGCTTCCAACCGGTCAAAATGACGTGCTTCAACAGGATTTCATGAACCAGGTAACCGTGAAGCTGATTGGTCCGGCACCGGAACATAAAGAATACACGGCACCTTTGAACGGCGGCGTATTTAATATTCCTGGCCTTGAACGGAATACGGAGTATCAGATTGCAATCATCTTCAAGGTTCCGGATGCGGAACACGGCGGCACTAAAGAAATTATCATTAACGCATTAGACAACAACGGTACGCTTCCGACAATCAAGCTGGCAGCCAACGGCGAAATGAACATTCTTAACGAGCTCATTGACCCGTACGGCGACATTACCGACATCAACACCCATGCTGCGATTGACGGAGCAACCGTAAAGCTGTATTACGCAAACACGCCGCGCAATATTACAAACGGCAATACGCCTGGCACGGAAGTTAAGCTGCCTGCAATCGCAGGCTTTGCTCCAAGCGACAACGCGAACCCGCAGACAAGCAAAGACGGCGGCAAATACGCGTACATGGTTTATCCGACAACCGATTACTACATCGTTGCAACGGCTCCAGGCTATATCACTTATACGAGCCCAACGATCCCTGTCGAGTTTGCGATTGTCCGCCATGACATTCAGATGTCCAAAGCGTCTGTTGCTCCTGCCGGCAAGCCAAACGTCGTTGTTAACGTATCCGTAGACAAGGACAGACAGGAAGAAGGAACTGCAGGCAAGATTAAAGTGGAGTACCTGAACAACGGTACAAAGCAAGCTACCGGCGCAACCGTGACGTTGACCCTTCCTGAGGGCACAACGGTAACCAATGCCGACGGCGGCAAGGTAGAAGGCAATAAAGTGACTTGGAATGTGGGAGAATTGAACATCGGAGATAAGGGCGTACGCAATGTAGAAGTGAAGTATCCTTCCATTAAGGAAACAGAACTTCTTGTTACGATCTCCGCGGAAAGCAAAGCGAGCCTAGAGCTTCTCAATCCTGAAGCGGCAAAGGCATCCGTGAAAGTATTGCTGTTCAAGACCGGAGACGAGATTGTGAAGCATCAACGCTACATCCTCGGCTTCCCTGACGGCAAATTCAAACCAAGCCAGAAGCTGACCCGCGGGGAGCTTGCAGCCATAATCGCACGCCTCCTGAACGGCGGCTCGACAACGCTGAAAGCCGAATTCAAGGATGTGCCTTCTACCCAATGGGCTAGCGGCTATATCCGGATCGTAACGGACAGCGGTATCTTTAAAGGCTTTGAGGACGGCACCTTCCGTCCGAACCAGCCTGTAACCCGCGAAGAATTGGCTATGGTTATGGTACGTTACCTGAAGCTGGAGACGTCTATGCCAATCACTCCGCAATTCGGAGACAGCGACGGACGCTGGTCCTCCTCGGCAATCGAGGCATTGTTCCGTAACGGCCTGACAACGGGTTATCCTGACGGTACGTTCCAACCGGGCAAAGACATCGTACGTCTTGAAGCCGTAACGCTGATCAACCGCCTTCTGTACAGAGGCCCGCTGACTGACGTGGAACCATCCTTCCCGGATGTTGCGAAGAGCAACTGGGCGTTTGGTCAAGTCGAAGAAGCAACAAGAAGCCACGAAGCTAAGCGCACTTCTGATGGCAACGAGCATTTCGTTAAAGCAATCGACGACAATGTGAAGTAATCGTTAAGGCCGGCAATCCTTGAGGGACTGCCGGCCTTTATTTTATCACATGGAATTAGGGTATTTGCCTAAATTAAACCAATATTGCTGCCGATTAGATAATATACAGACAAATAGGAGAGTGTTATTTTCGCAATGAATGTTACTTATTCCGAGCTTCGAGCAAGAGCTAGAGAAAGTCTGCAAGGCAACTGGGGCAAATCGATTCTGGCCATCATTGTATACGGCATTGTTGCCGGCCTCATCGGTTTGCTAAATTTCATCCCTGTAATCGGCTATATTATTCAAATACTTACAGGCGGAGCTTTTGCACTAGGCTTAATTATTTTCTTTGTTGGCATTGCACGGAATGAGGGTCCGCAAATTAGTGAAGTATTCAGCGGCTTTTCTCATTTTATTAAAGCTTTTTGTGTCTATTTCCTTATGACTCTCTTCACCGTTTTGTGGTCGCTATTGCTCATTATTCCCGGTATTATTGCTTACCTTCGTTATTCTCAGGCTTATTACATTCTGCAGGATAATCCGGATATCGGAGCACTTGAAGCGATTCGTCAAAGCAAACAATTAATGAAAGGCCGCAAGTGGAAGTTTTTTGTGCTTAATCTTACGTTTATTGGCTGGATGTTCCTTGCACTCCTTACTTTCGGTATAGGATTCCTATGGCTCTACCCTTATATCTTTGTCACCCAAGCCCACTTCTACGACGAAATTTCGGGTAGAACAACGCCTCCCCCGCATCCATCGTCCTTCTAACGAAACGTAGAATCCTTATTTGGCCAAAATCCAGCATTACGAAATTCTAACGAAACGTAGACACGCTATTTTCACGAAAATGCCTCGCAAGGCAGCTTAAACAGGCAAATAACGATACCAGGTTTCGTTAGATTTCATAAGAGGACGAAATCGGCAAAATAAGACTATGACGTTTCGTTAGCTAATACGAAAAAGAGGCAGTTGCCTAAGCCAATGATATGGCTTTTGGTAACTGCCTCTTTGCCTATACGCACGGGAATACAGCCTCCATCATCGGGCACGCTTATCCTTTTGTCCGGAACATCAAGTAGAGGAAATATGGAGCTCCAATGACCGCAACAACGATACCTGTCGGGATCTCCGACGGCTGCAGAATCCATCTGCCAAGCGTATCGGCTACAAGGACAAGCAGTCCTCCGGCAAGCGCCGTAGCGGGAAGCAGGATCTGATAGCGCTGCCCGACCAGCCTTCGGGCCAAATGCGGCGCGATCAGCCCAACAAAGCCGATACTGCCGCTGACCGCTACGCAGGAGCTTGCCAGGCCAACGGCAGCGGCCAGAAGCCAGATCTGCTGCTTGGCAACGGCTGCCCCCAGACCCGTCGCGAGCGGCGCGCCAAGGTTAAGGACATTAATCGTTTGCGACTTGAAATAAACGAAAGGCAGCAATACTACGATAAATGGCAGCAATGCCGTTACGTAGCTCCAGTCCTTGCTCCAAATGCTCCCCGCTAGCCATGTCGATACGAATTGATACTGCTCCGGATTAATCCGCAAGGAGACCAGAATCGTCACCGCCGAGAAGCCCGAGCTTATCGCTACGCCGTTCAGCACAAGCCGGTTGGAGGACAGTCCTTTATGCTTGCGGTAAGAGATAATAAAGACCAGCAATGCGGCAACGCCGCCTCCCAGCCAAGCGAGAATCGGCAGCAAATACGCCGGCGCTGCTGTCGGGGACGAATAAAACGCGACATAGAGCAGAATAACCATGCCCGCGCCGGAGTTAATTCCGATAATGCCGGGATCAGCCAGCGCATTTCGGGTCAGTGCCTGAAGAACCGCACCGGATACGGCCAGTCCCATGCCGATCAGAATGGAAATGATAATACGAGGCAGTCGGAAATCAAACAGCACCAGATGCTGCTGGGCGGTTCCGAAGCCAAGGAGCGTCTTAACCACGTCAAGAGGCGACATCCGGATAACCCCGGTGTTCATGCTTATTAGAAAAGCTGCAAGAATACCGATTAACATGACGGAAATAACAAGAGTATTACGCCGTTTTCTGCGTACTTCGGCTAAGGAAATCATCGTCCCTTTCATCGCTTACAGCTCCCTCCTTTCCTTGTTGGCAAGGTACAGGAAGAATGGAACGCCAATCAGCGCAATCATTGTGCCAATAGGTGTCTCATATGGAGGATGGACCGTTCTGGCAGCCAAATCGGCAAGCACAACAAGCAAAGCGCCAAGCACGGCCGAGGTTGGAATAATCCATTTGTAATCCACGCCTACAAGCTTGCGGGCCACATGAGGAACAAGAAGGCCGATAAAAGATACCGCCCCTGCCACCGATACCGCCGAACCCGCCAGCATGATCACGATGATAACGCCTGCCAGCTTAACGGGTCCCGTCCGCAGGCCAAGACCCTTGGACACTTCTTCGCCTAGACTCAGCATCGTAATGGAACGGGACAGCACCATTGCAGCGATAAGCGCAACGCCTACCCACGGAAACATAACTTTCAGCTGCTCCCAGCGGATACCGGCAACCCCTCCGGCATACCAGAAGGCAAGCTCCTGGCCAATGCGGAAGTACAGCGCAATCCCTTCGCTTAATGCGGTTAACAAGGCGGACAGCGTTACGCCCGCAAGTACCATCCGCATTGGCGTCAGCCCTCCGCGTACGGATGCCCCAAGAACAACGACAACAATAGTGCTGACTGCCGCGCCAAGGAAAGAGAACATCATAATGTAGGAATAAGAAAGACCCGGAGCAAAAGCAAAGCATAAAGCAAGCGCAAAGCCGGCGCCGGAGTTCAGGCCAAGCAGACCGGAATCGGCAAGCGGGTTACGCGTCATTCCTTGCATAATCGCGCCCGCAACCGCAAAAGCGCTGCCTACCAGCATACAGCCTAGTACCCGCGGCAAGCGCAGCTCGTGAATAACCTGATGCTCCTTCAAATCCGGATTAAAATGAAAAATGGCATCCCATACCATCAAAAATTTGATGTCCATCGCGCCAAAGGAAACCGACAGAACCAGCGCCAGAATCAGCGCAACAAGACCGCCGAGAATAATGAGAATCGCAGTAATCGGCCTGGAATACAGCCGTTCAACCTCCTGGCCCGCCAACGCGGGTTCGGATTCCAATTGAGAGTTATGTAGCCTAGAGTTCTCAGCCATATCGTCTTATCTCCGCTCCAACTGAATTAATATAAGTACTGTATAGAGCAAATTATACTCTCTTTACTAACGCAAGGCGAAACGCCGTTCAGAACGGCAAAAAAGGGAGCAGCAGCTCCCTCTAATCCCTACTACTCCGTATTTCATTATTTCACGAGATCTTTCAAGACATTGTCGATCATTTGGGAGCTTGCTACCGGTCCGTAGTACAACCAGCTGGACGTCCTGTCATATTCATACACATGACCGTTCTTAACAGCCGGAATGGATTGCCAGATCGGATCTTTCAACGCTTCAGAGCCGGTCGCTTTGTCGCTGTTGACCAGAATCAGATGGTCAGCGTCCAGATCGGCAAGCTTCTCAAGGGAGATTTCATTCCAGCTGCCCGTTCCGGAAGCGGAAATTTCTTTCACGACATTCGGAACTTTCAGGCCAAGGTCGTTATAAAGAACCGTGCCGCTCGAAAGCTTATCGCTAACCACATAGAATTTGTTTCCTACAAGCCAGATTGCCGCAACCGATTGGTCTGGAATGGCTGCCTGAAGCTTTGTTTTCGCATCTGCCGCCTTCGCATTGTAATCGTCAAGCACCTTTTGAGCTTGATCTTTCTTCTGCAGCACTTCACCGATTTTCAGAAGCGCTTTGCGCCAATCGTTATTCACTTCGTCGCCCAGAACAAAGGTTGGGGCAATCTTCGCGTATTGATCGTATTTGCCGCCGTCAACCGTACTGTTAGCGCCAAGGATCATTAGATCCGGAGTGAAGCTTGTGACCGCTTCGTAAGGAAGATCATAAGCAATTGTCGGAATATCCTTCAAATCGCCTTGCAGGTATTCTTGAATACCGTTTGCTACGCTCCATTGCGCAACCGGCTTCACGCCAAGAGCGACCAGGTAATCTTCCAGGTAGGAAGCGATAATTCGCTGCGGATTAGCCGGAATCGTAACTTCGTGGCCCATGCCGTCCGTCAGCTTCTGCTCCGTTGGTGCCGCTGCCGTCTCCGTCGCCGCAGGTGTCGGCGATGCGCTTTCCGTTGCCGCGTTATTCGCATTACCGTTATTTTCTTTATTCCCTCCGCATGCCGCAAGGACAAGCGAAAGAGACATTACACTCAGAAGTACAATAACTAGCTTCTTCCCTTTACCGAACACAAATACGTCCCCCTATAAGCTGTTACGCTGTAAACTCGTTAATTGACTAAAGTGATGATAACAATTCTCATTATCAAAGTCAATCCTTAATTATAGGAAGAAACGCAAACACGATCCGTATTTGGTGCTCCTTTCATAAAGATTGCGTTTATTGACAAAAACCTCTAATCGGAGCCACTCACTCGAGGAGAGCGGCCGCGTTTAGAGGTTGACTTTGTTGCGGTATGGAGTTCCGGTCTATTCCTTCACGGCGCCGATGACGACGCCTTTTACGAAGAAGCGCTGGAGGAACGGATATACAATCAGAATCGGCAAAGCGCCGATGAAGATCTGCGAAGCGCGGAGCGTCCGCTGCGACATGTTCGCGATAGCCGCTGCGTCGAATGACGTCATGTCCGACTGTACGATAAGCGTCTGCATAAAGCTCGCGAGCGGAAGCTTGGCCGCGTCCTTCATATAGATCAAGCCGTCGAAGTATGCGTTCCAGTGACCAACCATGGTGAACAGCCCTACCGTCGCAAGCGAAGGCAGCGAGATCGGCAGATAGATCGAGAAGAAGCTCCGAAGATGGCCCGAGCCGTCCATAAACGCCGCTTCCTCCAGCTCCTTGGGCACCGTGCGGAAAAAGTTCAAGAGCAGAATCATATTGTAAGCCGCCACTAGACCCGGCAGGATAAGCGCCATGAGGTTATTGATCAGATGCAGCTTCAGAATAAGAATGTAGCTTGGAATGAGGCCGCCGCTGAACAGCATCGTTATGACGAAGTACCACAGGTACATGTTTCTCGCGCGGAATACCCTGGTGTCCTTGGACAGTGCATAAGCCGCAATCGCGTTTACGAACAGGCCAAGCGCCGTGCCAAGCAAGGTCCGCTCGATGGCTACCCACAGCGCGGTAAGAAAGTTCTTATTGTCGAACGTCTTGGCATACGCCTCGAAGGTGAAGCCTTTCGGCCAGAACGTGACCAAGCCTCCGTTCGCGGCGGCGCTGGAGCTTAAGGACACCATGAGCAAATGGAACATGGGCAGCAGGCACAGGATCCCGATGACGAGCAGAATGACGTTATTAAAAGCGCTGAATACGCGGTAGGGTATCGTTTTGTGATACATGGGTTCCCCTCCCCTTTCCTAGAAAATCCGGTAACCGGCGAATTTGTAGGCAATCCGGTACGAGATCACGATTAGAACCAAACTGATGACCGACTTGAACAGACCAACCGCAGTCGCGAAGCTGAACTGGCCGCTTAACAGGCCTTCACGGTAAACAAACGTGTCGATGATGTCGCCCTGCTGATAGATCATCGGACTGTACAGGTTAAACACCTGGTCAAAGTTGGCGTTCAGCACGTTGCCCATAGCCAGCGTTGCGACTACGATCAGCATTGGCAGGAGTGACGGAAGCGTAATGTGCATCGTCTGCTTCCAGCGGGTCGCCCCGTCCACCTCCGCCGCTTCGTAAAGAGCCGGATTAATGCCCGAGAGCGCAGCCAGGAAGACGATGGTGTTGAAGCCGAATTCCTTCCAGACGTCGCTTACGACGATCGTTATCCGGAACCAGCTGCCGTCCCCGAGAAAGAAGATCGGCTGAATGCCAAAAACGCTTGTCAGGAACTGATTGACGATACCGGTCTGTCCCAGCACATCGATCAGTATGCCCGACAACGTAACCCAGGAAAGAAAGTGAGGCAGGTACACCAGCGTCTGAACGGAACGCTTTAGTCCCATGTTGCGGACTTCGTTGAGCAGAAGCGCGAAGGCGAACGGGATGATGAGGTTCAGGACGATTTTGGAACTGGCGAACAGCAGCGTATTCCCGATGATTTTCACAAAGTAATCGTTGGAGAACATGTAATGGAAATGCTTGAATCCCACCCATGGCGAATGAAGGAAGCCAAGCCGTGCCTTATAATCCTGAAAGGCCATCACGACACCCGACATCGGGATGTAGGAGAAGACAAACGACAGCAGAACGGCCGGCAGCACCATGAAGTGGAGAATCCATGGCTGCTTGTAGCGTCGTCTTTTGCCGGCTTTCGGCGGTGTCGATAATTCGAGACTGTTTATTGTATTTTCCATGGCACTCTCTCCTATCTATTTTCTAAAAATCGTTAACTGGTATAATGGAGCAAATCCTTGCTTAGCTATCGTAGCAATCAAGCGCATCGTCCCACTATAGGACATTGTTAGGATCGATAGGGTTTTGTTAGGCATATCTCCGGGGGGAACGGAAACGATGAAGAAAACGAGACAGCCATTGCAGATCAGCCTGTTCGTCAAGTACTTGGGGCTTATTATTCTGCTGTTTATACCGATCGGCATTTTATTCGCTTATTCCAATAATGTCGCCACCGGCGTCATCGGCAAGGAGATCCGCAACTCGAACATTAAGCAGCTCAGCTTCCTGTCCAGCCAGATTGAATCCCGGATCAACCAGACGATGGATTTCGTGTTCACCTTCTCGAAGGATCCCAACGTACAGAAGTACAACGGGCTTAACATCTGGGACGATAACTATGATTGGATGCAGACGAGATATATGGTGCTGGAAAAAATGGCGCTTCAGTCCGGCGTCGTCAACATCTGGCCGGTCGAATTCACGGTATATTCGCAGCTGCATAAGGAAGCGCTCTCAAATTCCAGCACAAGCGTTGCGTACGACGAGGAATATTTAAAGCGCAATATTTCGAAGAATTGGACCTATAGCGAAGGAGCGACGGGTACCGAAGGAATGGCGTTCCGCTGGTATTACGCCGACTCGCTTGGCCAGCAGAAGCTTACGGGCAGCAATCTGGTCGTGGGAGCCAGCTTTGGCGCCTCGAACATCCAGAATATGCTGGATACGTACAAGGAAGGCGGGCAAGGCGATCCCCTCTTCTACGCCCCGGGCCAGAAGCCGATTCTGAACCGAAGCGCCTCCCCGGAGCTTGCGGAGGAGCTGACCCGTTACTTGGACGGCCAGAAGCTTGAGGATACGATGCAGAAGACGATCAAGCTGAACGGGCAAAGCTATCTCGTCAGCCTGGTGAAGTCGCCACAGTTGGAGTGGTATCTCGTTGATCCGGTGCCTCTCGACCAAATTCTCGGCCCGATCTCGTCCAGCCGTAATCTGTTTTACCTGGCTATGGCCCTGTTGCTCGTTATCGGAGCTTTCTTCTCGATCGTGCTCTACCGGGACGTGCAGCGCCCAATCCTGAAGCTGATCCGCGGCCTCAAGAAGGTCCAGCTCGGCGATTTCTCGGCTCGCATCCATGCCAAGGCGAACAGCGAATTTACCTTCCTGTTCTATCGGTTCAACGATATGTCGGCGCAGATCGAGACGTTGATCGACAACGTGCTGAAGGAGCGGCTGATCGCGCAGGAAGCAACGATGAAGCAGCTTCAGGCGCAAATCAATCCTCACTTTTTATATAACTGTCTAGGGTACATGATCAATATGGCGCAGATGAAAGACGAAGAGGCCGTCGTCAAGATGGGCTACAGCCTTAGCGCGTATTATCGTTACATCACCCGGATGGAGAAGCCGGTATCCAGCCTTCAGGACGAAATTCAGCTGATCGTCAACTACTTGGATATTCAAAAAATGCGAAACGGCCGGATTCATTATTCCATCGACATTCCGGAAGAAATGCGGGGACAACAGGTACCGAGACTGATGCTGCAGCCCTTGGTGGAGAACGCCGTTATTCACGGGGTAAGCAAATCCTACTCCTCCGGGGAGATCCGCATCGCCGGACGGATCGACGGCGGCTTCTGGCGAATCTTCGTCGATGACGACGGACCCGGCCTGGATGAGGAGAAGCTGGAGCTCATGAATCAAAAAATGAGAGGTCCTATGCAGGACGATATGGGGTACGGGCTTTGGAACACCAATCAGCGGATTATCCATTGCTTTGGCCCCCGCTCCTCCCTGTCCTTCTCCTCATCCGAGCTTGGCGGCTTCCGGACCGAGATCGTATGGGAGATTCCGAAGGAAGCTTCATAATCCCAATTCGCAGCACACATACAAGGAGGCTCTTCCATGCAATTGTTAATCGTAGACGACGAAGCCCACTGGGTTGAGAACCTGTCCATGCACAAGCCTTGGCATACGCTTGGGATCGAGCAGGTCCACCGCGCCTATTCCGCCCGCGAAGCGCTGCAAATCATCGGCACGAATCCGATCGATATCGTCATCTCGGACGTGCTTATGCCGGAGATGACCGGAATCGAGCTTATCGAACGGATTCGGGAGCAAGACAAGCGAATCAAGTGCATCATCCTGTCCGGCCATGCCGACTTCGAATACGCCAAGGAGGCGCTTCGGCACCATGCCGTAGACTACTTGCTGAAGCCGCCGACCAACGAGGAGCTGCTTGGCGCCGCGCAAACCGCGATCGATCAGCTGAAGGCGGAATGGGAAAACATCAGCTCCCAGGAGCGAACGCAATTCGCCCTGCGCGAGAACCTTCCGCTTCTTAGAGGGCAGCTGCTTCTAGGCGCCTTCCGGGGGGAACGGATAGCGGAAGAGGAATGGATCCGGAAGCTGGACATGTACGGCTTGCCATTCCGAAGCGGTTCCTGCGCGCTGGCGCTCGTGCGTCTGGAGGACGAATTCGGCCAATACCGGGGCAACGGGCAGCATCTTGTGGAATACGCCATTATGAATATCGCAGAAGAGATTCTCCAGGAATTTATGGGCGTGTGGAGCGTCAGGGAGGAGCACGGATACCTGGCCTTTCTGCTGCAGGCCAAGGAGCATCCGGCGGTAGACCGGCCCGACATCCTGCTCGAGAAGCTCGCCATGCAGATACAGGCCAAGGTGAAGCAGTTCCTGAAGGGCGCTGTCTCCATCGTGGTGACGGATGCGTTCCTCTTCCCGGAAGAGCTGCCGGAGCAATACCGGCAAGCTGTCTCCTACTTCCGGCAAATCGTTGGGGATGAACAGGAATTCGTCATGAAGGTGGACGGTACGAAGAAAACGGCCGCTTTCGGCGCGCTGGATGTCATTCACGGTCATCCCGGGCTCCTCAACCTTGCGGAGGCCGGCCGCTGGGATGCTGCGGAGGACAAGCTGGCCGCAGCGTTCGACGAGCTGGAGGACAAAGGCTCCGAGTCATGGGAACACTGCCTCGAGATGGGCTATACGATCAGCTCCGCCTTCATGCACCTTGCCCACCGCAGCGGACACACCTTGGCAGATTTGATCGGACCGGATATGGAGCTGCTGCAAAGCGGAGAAGCCTTCGCTTCGATTGGCAAGCTGCGGAAGTGGTCGCTTAACGCTCTGGCGAAGCTGCGCGAAGGAACGGCTCACGACGCAAAAAACGCCCGCTCCCAATACGTTCAGAAGATTAGGGATTACGTGGACAAGCATCTCCATCTCGACGTATCGCTGCGCGCGCTGGCGGATTACGTTAACCTGCACCCTACTCACCTGTCGAAAATTTATAAGCTGGAGACCGGTGAAGGAATCAGCGACTACGTAGCCTCCGTTCGGATGGAACGCGCCTGCCATCTGCTGAAGGCGACCGACAAGAAGATTTACGAAATCAGCGCCGACATCGGCTACCTGGATCCCGCTTACTTCATCAAAGTGTTCAAGCGGCAATTCGATGTCACTCCGCAGGAATACCGGGATGGACGTTGATTTTGCGCCAACAGCCTAAGAGAGTCCTACGAAAACTAATATCGCCATATAGATGCCGTCCCCAAACTCTTGATAGAGTTACACATGAAGACACCAAACAACGTTGGGGGATAGATAAATGAGCAAATTCAACAAAAAATGGCTCGTACCTGCTGCCATGTCGCTCGTCGTTCTGGCTGGCTGCTCGAATAATAACGGCGGAAACAATGCAAGTCCTTCCGCTAACGACGGCGCAAGTCCTTCCGCATCGGCATCCGCGGAGCAATCCGCTGCCGACAAGGCTTTTGCGGCAGGCAAATACGACCCGCCAATCGAGATCAGCACGATTCTTATGCCGAAGAAGTATAGAGAGGGCGAGACCAAGGAAGACAACGTTCACACCCGCTTTATGGAGGAGAAGCTTGGCATCAAGCTGAGCAAGGATACCTGGTTCCCGGCAGGCAGCGACCAATACAAGCAGCAGCTCCAGCTTGCCCTGACTTCCGGCGAGAAGCTGCCCGACTTCCTTATGGTGCCGACCGATCCGGTCCTAACCAACCAGCTGATCGATTCCGGCGAATTTATGCCAATCGACGAGCTGTTCGACAAGTACGCCAATCAAACCTGGAAGGACCATGCAGCCAAGCATCCTGAGCTGTGGTACCCGTTCACCAAGGACGGCAAGAAGTGGAACCTGCCTATTATGGAATATACCGATAACGACGATACCGTGCTCTGGCTGCGCGAGGATTGGATGGAGAAGCTAAATCTGCAGGCTCCGAAAACGATCGCGGATCTCGAGAACATTCTGGATAAGTTCAAGAACGAGAATCCGGACGGCTTGGCTGCAAAGGATGTTTACCCTCTCGCCGTCTCGCTTAAGAACAATACGAATACGTGGATGGGCGGCCTGGATTGGCTGTTCGGCGCTTACGGCACGATTGAGGAGCAATGGAACAAGGATGCCAGCGGCAACCTGGAATACGGCTCCGTAAATCCGGGCGCAAAGCAAGCGCTGGCGAAAATGCAGGAATGGATGCAAAAAGGCTACATTCATCCGGACGCTGCCCTTTGGGATGAAGGCAAATCAGCCGAAATCTGGACCAAAGGCAACGCGGGCGTCCTGCCTGGCGCGAACTGGGTTCCGGACTGGCCGGCTCCCGACCTTCTGAAGAACGTAAAAGGCGCCAAATACAAAGCTTATCCGGTTCCAGCCGGACCGGACGGCAAGATCGGAACGAAATGGCAAAACTCCGGGGTCAACAGCAGCTTTATGATCAACAAAAACGCCGAGCATCCGGAAGCCATCATCCTTTATTACAACTACTTGCTGGATAATCTTGCGAACCCGGCCGTTGGCAGCGAATATGAATACGGCTTCGCCAAAGGGTACGACTGGGATGTCGTCGACGGGGAACCAACAAGCGATCAAGCGAAGATCAAGGACTTCAACAACGACTTCCAGTTCATCACCGGCCCTGCCCGTATTCCGGACTTGTACATGAAGACGCTGGTGAAGCTGGCGGAAGGCAATAAACCGGAAACACCGTACGAGAAGCAGCTGTTCGAATTCCGCAAACCGGAGAACTGGTACGCCGCGAAGGTCGTTATGTCGCAGATCGACGTACGCAAGCAGAACTATTTCACGGGCGCGGCAACGCCTACGATGATCTCCAAATGGAACCTCCTCCGCCAGTCCGAGCTGGAGACGTTCAACAAGATCATTTACAACAAGCTTCCGATCGACGCGTTTGATACCTTCGTCTCCAGCTGGAAATCCAACGGCGGCGATCAGATCACGAAGGAAGTTAACGACTGGTTCAAGTCGGTATCGCAATCAAAATAACAATCCTGATAAGCATACGACAAAAGGCAGTCCCCATCGTCATTTTCTAATGACGATTGGGCTGCCTTTCTCCTTCTCTTTTCGCCATACGTTGGATCTACTCCAATAAAATCAGGATAATAGGATGGTTTATGAAGCTACGTTGGATTCACTCCAATAAAAAGGGCCAGAATGAGCTGCTGTCGTCCATTTTGGACTGATTATATTGCACCGATTCCAATGTAGAGTTAGTTGCCTGTTAAAATCGTTCCTTTATGCTGGAAGAAATCCAACGTAGCCTGATACAATGAGAATTCCGTTGTTCAAACGGCAAATGGCTGCCCCAAAAGTCTATGAAAAGACTTTTGGGACAGCCATTTTGTTTATCAGGCTCCTCTGTCTACGAGGACGCTTCCTCATGAGGAAGCTGCAATGCCGCAACGGATGCCCGGAAATCGGGTCTTCCGTCTTCGGTCCACTTCAGCTCCGTCACGAAGGTATGGCGGTTCGGGTCATACAGCGGATCGCCTACAATCTCTTTGTAGGTTCTGGCGTGGAAGACAAACAGCGCGGTTGTGCCGTCCTCCGCTACGGTAAAGTTATTATGACCGGGTCCATACAGGCCAAGCAGCTCATCGGTTGTTAGCACCGGTACCGGCGATTTGTCCCACGATGCCGCATCAAGCAAATCCGCATCGGCGGATGCTTCCAGAATTCCCATGCAATAGTTGAAGTCCGTTGCGCTGGCGGAATAGGACAAGAAGACGCGGTCTCCCTTGCGAATAAAGGCTGCCCCCTCATTCACTTTAAAGCCGATTCTTTCCCAGTCGAGATCCGGGACGGAGATCATCGTTTGCTTGCCGGCGAGCGTCCACGGATTGCTCATTTTCGAAATGTACAGATTGGAGTTGCCTTCAATAGCCGGATCCTTCTGCGCCCAGACGTAGTACCTTTCCCCGTTGTGCTCGAAGGTTGTGGCATCCAGCGAGAAGCTCTCCCAAGCCGCGCGCACCTGCCCCTTTTCCACCCATTCGCCTTCCAGCGGGTCGGCATCGCCGCACTCAAGAACAAACATCCGGTGGTCGAAGAGGCCTTCATTCGTCTCCGAAGTATGCGCCGCGGCGAAGTAGACATACCATTTGCCATCGATAAAATGCAGCTCCGGCGCCCAAATATTCGCGCTTAGCAGCCCTGTCTCGTGCTTTCTCCAAACAACGGCCGGCACGGCATCCGCCAATCCTTGAACCGTATCCGCCTTGCGGATTTCAATGCGGTCATATTCCGGGACGGAAGCAACAAAGTAATAACAGCCGTCCGTATGCCTATAAATGAATGGATCCGCTCTTTGTTCGATTAATGGTTTAACTCCGTTCATTTCCGATTGGTGGACTCCCATCCTGTCACCTGCTTCTATTCGTATTTGTCATTAGCCTTTAACGCCACCCACGGTTAAGCCGGAAACGAAGTAGCGCTGGAAGAAAATAAAGACGATCATAATCGGCACAATCGCCAGCACGGAACCGGCAATAAGAATATCGTAGTTGTTGCCGTACGGCGTTACGAGACTGGACAGACCTATTGGCAGCGTCAGTTTCTCTCCCGAGTTCAGGACGATCAGCGGCCAGACGAAGCTGTTCCAGCTGGCGAGCGCCTGCACGATAATCATTGCTCCAAACGCGGGGGTCATAAGCGGTACAAAGATTTTGAAGAAAATGCCGTATTCCGAGCAGCCGTCGATTCTACCCGCATCCATGAAATCTTTCGGAAGCCCCGCCGCGTATTGGCGGAAGAAGAAGATCGGCAGCGGCGATACGACAAACGGAAGGATTACCCCGCTGAACGTATTGATCAGGTTCATCGCGATCATCTGCTTGTACAGCGGCAGCATGATAATCTCTATCGGCACCATCATGACCAGAAGGACAAACAGGAAGATGATATTGCGGCCCCTGAAACGATACATCGCCAGCCCATATCCAACCATGGAGGAGAGCAGCATACAGAAGACGGTATAGATGACGGTAACGACTAAGCTGTTTTTATACCAGACCAGGTATTTCTCCGCCCCGCTCGAGAAGATAAACGAATAGTTATGGAAGGATAGCAGCTCCGGCTGCAGTCGAATGTTCAGACCGAAGCGAAGCAATTCCTTTGACGGCTTGAACGAAGCTAACAGCAGGCTGTAGAAAGGAAAGACCGACAAGGCCGCAAATAGAACGAATAAGGCAAGCAAAAGCCACGTTTGAGGACGATTCCATTTGGTACTCACGTTCAATCCTCCTTCCTAAACAAGCCGAATAAACGAAGCTGAATGACATTAAGGACCATCGTAAGGAGCAGCAGGATCATCCCGATTGCCGAACCAAGCCCAAGCTCGTTCTTTTCGATGCCGCTGCGGTATAACAAGCCGATCATGGTAAGGCCAATATCGTTTGGAGAGTGGTTGCCGCTCCACAGAATGAAGCTTTCCGTAAACATGGAGTACCCGCCGTAAATGCTGATCGTAATGACGTAGATCGAAATCGGTTTGAGCAGCGGCAGCGTAATGCGCCAGAATTTGTTCCAGGTATTCGCCCCGTCGATGCTTGCCGATTCGTAAAGCTCGCTTG
This sequence comes from Paenibacillus glycanilyticus NBRC 16618, assembly GCF_004000805.1. Taxonomy (GTDB): domain Bacteria; phylum Bacillota; class Bacilli; order Paenibacillales; family Paenibacillaceae; genus Pristimantibacillus; species Pristimantibacillus glycanilyticus. Next base: position 3,539 of record NZ_BILY01000030.1, on the reverse strand, counting down.
GAATAGACTGCAAGGCCGACATAAAGTAAATGATGTTAATGCCCAGATAACGCCAGGTCGCCAAGACGACCAACACGAGCATGCCCGACGCGCTGCTGCCAAGCCAGTTAATGGTCTCGAAGCCAAAGGCATGGCGGAACGTATTCATAACGGAATTATCCAGCGAGCCAAATACGAGCCGGAATACGATGCCTGCTACAACAACGGAAGTCAAAGCCGGCAGGAACAGGGTCGAGCGGAAGAACGCGCTCCACTTCATAAGCTTGGAGTTAAGGAACACGGCAAGCACGAGAGGCAGCGGAATGAGGACTAGTATTGTCCAGAACGTATATTTCGAGCTGTTCCAAAGCGCGGTATAAAAGGAATCATCCCAGAGATTCCTGTAGTTGTCTAAGCCAATGAAATGGGTCTGGCCCGGCAGTACTTCCTGAAAGCTCATAATGAAGGTCGATATAACGGGATAGACGAAAAAGATCGCAAGCGAAAGCACAAACGGCAGCACAAAAACATAAGGGGCGACTCGCTGATTGTATAGTATCTTTTTCATTCGGACGCTCACTCGCTCCTTCCTGATCAGGATCACTTCGCTGAAGGACCGCCATGCATGGCATTGGGTCCTCCAACGAAGCGGTTAAGCTTGTTTTTTCAGCTGGACTGTCAGCTTCCTCCTACTTAATGCTCGCTGCCGCATCGTCCAATACTTGCTTCGGATCCTTCAGATCGTTAAGCGCTTGGAACATCGCTTTCGTCTTGATTACATCGGATACCGCTGGCGTTTTCTCTTTGATATTCGTAGGCGCGATTTCGTCCTTGAGGCTGCTGAGGAATGTAAAGATATCTTTGCCGAAGTAATCGGTGTATTTATTCGACTCGGTCATAGCCGGGTCCGTCCAGGCATCCGTGCGGATCGGGTCAAAGCCAAGCTGCTTCCAGATCTCGATATTGCCTTCTTTGGATATTTTCGCGAAATCGAGGAACTTCTTAACGAGCTCTTGGTTCTTCGATTGATTGGTAATAACCGTACCCGTACCGCCCATACCGGAGGAACGCATTTCGCCTTGTTTGAATACAGGCATTGGTTTGATGATGATTTTACCTTTCAGGTCAGGCATGTAGTCCGTGAAACGGCCCATGTACCACATTGGCATCCAGATGGAAGCGGCGCCGCCGCCGTTCATAAATCCGTAGTATTCTTCCGCGTGATGGAAGCCGCCCGGCGCTACAACGGCTACCTTTTCTTTTACAAGCTTCTGCAGATAAGTCAGCACATCCACATTCGCTTGGTCGTTAAGCGTGACATTGCCGTCTTTATCGAGGAAGTCCGAACCGTGCTGCACGACCAGCGGCCAGAACGACCATTGGTCCGTTGTTTCAACGGTAGTCATCGGTTTGCCGGTTTTCTCGAGCACCTGCTTGCCTGCTGCTTCGTAATCATCCCAGGTGATGATCTTGTCGGCATCTACGCCTGCTTGATCGAGAATTTCTTTATTGTAGTAAATAACTTCCGCGCCTACGTGGTAGTCGATCCCGTAGTATTGTCCGTCCTTGGCGTAGTTATCGAGGCGGGACATAACGAGATTGTCTTTATTCGGTTCTACGATATCGTTGAGCGGTACGAGCTGAGGCTCGCCTTTGAGGAAGTTGCCGATTTTGCTGATCTCGATGTCGGCCATGTCCGGCGCGCCTTTTCCGGATTGCAGCGCAACCTGCAGTTTGTTGTGGTTATCGTCGTACGGGAATGTCGTAGCTACCAGCTTAATCTTCTCGTCCGGATGTGCTGCATTCCATTTGTCCGCCATGCTCTCGAAAAATTGCTGATGAAGTTCATTAAAAGTCCAAAAAACAACCTTGGTTGCTTTACCCGAGGAACCCCCGGAGCTGCTGCAAGCGGATAAGACCAACATGAGTGCCAATGCCAAGGTTGCTGTTAACGTAATCCCTTTTTTCATTTGACGTTTCCCCCTCACATATTGGTTAAGCTTTTGTTACCTGACCATTGTAAGCGCTTCACAATTAGATTATAATAGGCGTAAAGTATTATTTATATATCCAATTGGTTATAAAAACATATTTATTTATTGAGAGTAGGTGCCTTCATGAAAAAGACAGCTTTGTACAAGCAAATCCAGCTTGAGATTAAAGAACGAATTGCCTCCGGGCAGCTCCGGCCGCTCGACCGCATTCCTTCCGAGCAGGAATTAATGGATGAATTCAAGGTCAGCAAGATTACCGTTAAGAATGCATTGACGGAGTTAGCGGATGAAGGACTCGTCACGCGTATTCAAGGCAAAGGAACGTTTGTTGCGGCGGATTTGAAGCCTGTCGAAGTGAAGGCGCCTGCTCCCGAGCCTAAACCTGAACCTGTCCAAGTCCCTCTTGTTGGCTTCATTATCCCTACCATGAAAACAACCGTTATCCAGAAGCTCGTTGATTATATAGAGTTCTATTTGAAGGAGGCAGGCTTCCAAATGATTCTGAGCATTACCCGTGAGCATGCGGCAGAGGAATCCAGAGCAATTACCGCTTTGGTTGATGCCGGCGTTCAGGGGCTTATTGTGTTTCCGACCGAAGACGAGAAATATAACGAATCTCTTCTGAGGCTGTCTCTCGATAAGTTCCCCTTTGTGTTTATTGACCGTTTCCTTCGCAATATCGAGACGTATACCATAACTTCGGATAATGACGGCGGCGCCTACCGGACCGTCACGCATTTGTTATCGAAGGGGCATCGGCAGATCGCGCTGATCTCGCCGGAGAATGCTAATACCACTATTGAAGACCGAACGATAGGCTTCGAGAAAGCCTATATCGATCAAGGCGAATCTATCGACAAAAGCCTCTGGTGCCATGTTCCGCTGGATGTGCTGCGCAGCGAGAGGGCTCTGGATTATGTAACGGACTTCCTGAAGTCGCATCCGACTATCACGGCTGCCTTCACCCTTACCGCGGAAATTGCCGGCCTGACCTGGCAGTCGCTCCAACTGATCAAACGGCGCACCGAGGTTGAACTCTTCTCCTTCGACAATCCGGATATCCCGAATGTCCCTTACGTCCAGCAGGACGAGCAGGAGCTCGCCCGCTCCGCGGTTATGCTGCTGCAGGACCAGATCGGGCATACTTACGACCCGCAGCATATCGTTGTGCCGGTGCAGCTGGTGTTTCCTTAAGAGGCGTGGGTGGCACTGGCTAGGCGGGGGCTTAACGATGTGCGACATCGTTAAGCGGCTGGTAGAGGTGCCTATTCGGGAGCTTAACGATACGGCGCATCGTTAAGGATGCTAACTTTGCCTGTTTCGCGCCAATTATTGGCGTTTGTGGCTGGCTTAACGATGTGCGACATCGTTAAGACGCTGGCAGAGGCGCCTATTCGGGAGCTTAACGATGCGGCGCATCGTTAAGGATGCTAACTTTGCCCGTTTCGGGCTATTATCGGCATTTTGCGGTCGGCTTAACGATGTCCGACATCGTTAAGACGCTGGTAGAGTTACTTTTTCGAGAGCTTAACGATGCGGCGCATCGTTAAGGATGCTAACTTTGGG
>NZ_BILY01000029.1 GCF_004000805.1 Paenibacillus glycanilyticus NBRC 16618 | reverse complement strand
GCCGATTCGCTGCTCGGCGCCACCGGCCAGGCCATGTTCCGCTGCCGGGTATGCGGCAGCGAGACCGAGCGCGCCGTCCATTGCGGGACGGCGGCAGAGCGGGTGCGCGGCTTGGCCGCGCTGAACAACGACAGGGTGAACCTCCTGTCGTCGGTCTTCGCCGGCCTGCTTGGCTGGGCCATCGGCGCCCTCTTTTAAACAATCCCCAGCAAAAGTTTAGCTTGAAGACAGCTAATCTTTTGCTGGGGTCTTTTTTTATCCTTTTTAAGCATGAAGCTACTGGATTTCCGCATCGGTTTCCTATAAAATGGAATTATAAATTGAAACTATGTTTCATTTGGTGAAACAATAGGCGGTGGGAGGATGTCTTTCTTATTCACTGGAATCGATCATGTTCAATTAGCGGCACCAGAAGGCTGTGAACGGGAAGCGCGCAGCTTTTACGCTGACTTGCTTGGCTGGAGAGAGATCGCAAAGCCTCAAAATCTGATGAAACGCGGCGGAGTATGGTTTCAATGCGGAGCGCACCAGGTGCATATCGGAGTTCAAGGCGACTTTGTCCCCGCCCGAAAAGCTCATCCTGCGTTTCAGGTGCAGAACTTAAATGCGCTTCGGGAGTATTTACTTCAAGAGGGAATTCAAGTGATGGATGATCATGCGCGGTCTGATGAAGGAGTCGTGCGATTTTATCTAAACGATCCTTTTGGAAACCGACTTGAATTTCTGGAATGGCTCTAATAATTAATGAATGGATTAGGAGATGACGAATCGATGAACAGCAAGGAGCGTTTTTCCGACCGGGTTGATCAGTATGTCAAATACCGTCCGAGCTATTCGGACGAGGTTATTCAATATATGTATGGAACAATCGGGCTCACTCCGGAATCCTCTATTGCGGATATTGGAGCGGGGACGGGCATATTCACCAGGCTGCTTTTGGAAAAGGGAAGCAACGTAACCGCCGTTGAGCCTAATCCCGATATGCGGCAGGCAGCCGTTGAGCAATTAAGCGGATATCCCAAATTCCAAGCGGTTCCGGGTTCAGCAGAAGAGACCGGTCTTGCGGACGATTCCGTTGATTTTATCGTTTGCGCCCAGTCCTTTCATTGGTTTGACCGTACCGCGGCAAAAGCGGAATTCAACCGGATCTTAAAGCCCGGCGGCAAAGCCGTGCTGATCTGGAACTCGCGTTTAACAACCGGCACGCCATTCCTGGAAGGCTACGACCGGCTGCTCCGGACTTACGGCATCGATTACGAGAAGGTGGGCCACAAAAATATTTCCCAAGACGCCCTTACGCCGTTCTTTAAAGACGGAGAACTCCATAAGGCAACCTTCCCGTTATTAAGCCTGCTTAACTTTGAGCAATTAAGCGGACGGATGTCGTCTTCCTCTTACATGCCGCTGCCCGGCCATCCTAACCATGAGCCTTTAATGGCTGAGCTTCGGAAGCTTTTTGACGCTACCGAGAAAAACGGTCTAATCTCCTTCGACTATGAGACCGAAATCTACTGGGGCGAAGTATAAATTCAACTTTTGCAAACTGCCTTGTTAACGGAATCTCTATCTAAGCGGTTGGAGGATTGTGGTATAATGGGGCTTGAATCGGGAGACAAGGAGAATTGCGTGATGAAAATAATCGATTTAAGCGTTCCTATCAGTCCATCAATCAGAGAGCCTTTGCCTGCCAAAATCGAATATTCGAGCCATGAAGCAGGGGCGCAGCAAGCAGCGGCTATCCTTGGGCTTAAGCAGGAGGATTTTCCGGAAGGCAAAGCGTGGGCGACGGAAACGGTAACCTTGAATACGCATGCGGGCACTCATATAGACGCGCCATGGCATTACTGGCCAACGTCGGAAGGCAAGCCGGCCAGAACGATTGACGAGCTTCCTCTCGAATGGTTCTTTTCCGACGGCGTATTGCTGGATTTCAGCGCTAAGCCGCCTGGCTACGAGATTACTACGGAAGACTTGAAAGCCGAGTTGGATCGGATCGGCTACACGTTAAAACCGTTTGATATCGTCCTGATCCGGAGCGATGCGGACAAACGTTTATACCACGAGCATTATGCATTCCTGCATGCGGGGGTATCGGCCGAAGCTACGGTCTGGCTGCTTGATCAAGGCATCAAAGTAGTGGGTACCGACGGATGGGGATGGGATATTCCTCTCAACCTGCAAGCGGAATCGTTCAAACAGGATCCAAGAGAAGGCGTCTTGTGGGCTGCCCATTTCGTCGGCAAGGACCGGGAATATTGCCAGATCGAGAAGCTGGCCAACCTGGACCAAATCCCGCAGCCATACGGCTTCAAAGTATGCTGCTTCCCGATCAAAGTGGAAAAAGCAAGCGGAGGCTGGTCCCGTCCAGTCGCCATTTTACAGGATTAAATAAAAAAGACAGCGGGATCAGCTCCCGCTGTCTTTTTTCATGGAGTTTTCAGGGATGGTCATAATAGATCTGTTATCGCCAATCTGACATCCGGTTGCGACGTAGCGTATATTTCCTTCTTCAGTTTTTTCCTGTTCGATATTCGTGCATTCCGTTTTGGAGGCACCTGTATCGCTCCCTCCAAAAGCATCTTCACTGTTATCGTGTACATATTGCAGCTTGGTTCCGTCAGTGATGAGATAGATATAGATGGGATCGCCTTCGATAGTCAATGATGTTATTTTTACTTGATCCGCTTGGTGGTTGATAAAGCTATTTATGAAGCTCTTCAATTTGGAGACATTATAGTATTTAAAATGCTGGACATAAATTTCATCGCCTAACAGCTGTTCAATGGAGCTTTCAATGCCGGAATTGTAGTTGGTTCTCTCTTGGGGGCGTTCGCCGCTAACGTTAGGCTGGTACAGGATTAGGATGTTTTTCACGTTATAAAATAGCGGCGAATTGACGTTCATGACCTTGGTTTGCTCCGCAAAATCGAGTCTTGCCTTTTTCGTATCTTTGGCAGTGTCATAAACGTACAGCATAATTCTCTCTTTGCCCGGGAGCGCATAAATAGAAGGCTTCACTTTATTTAATTTGAAATAGGAGTCTGAAGGGCTAGCCGTCAACTCGACACCGTTTGCCTTTAAAGTTTTAACGATATTCTCTTCTTTTAACGGAGTTTCCATGTACGCAATACCATCGTTTGAGCCAACAGGCGGAGCGCTAGAATCGGGCTCGGATTTGCAGCCGGCTAGTCCAATAAGCAATATCGCTAGGCCAAGCATGATTAGATAACCTGATCTCCATTTATTAATCATCCCATCACCCTTTCTATATTTAAATAGACGCAGGGAATAACTGGAAAGTTACGCGCTAGCACCAACAAAAAAGACAGACTCGAAACCACCGAGTCTGTCTTTTTCTGTCTTTCCTCTTTCCGTCCCTTTACACGAAGTAAAGGGAGCTTTTGGTCTGCAATTGAGAGGAATGGGTGAAGAGAGAGGGGAAGGAACTCCTGGAGGAGCGGAGCGTTTGCCTTTGGAACTCGGTAATACACCTTTAGGTGTCATTCAAAATTCCCGATTCCAACAGCAGCCGGAAGGAGATCCTTTCCCGTCCTCGGAACCATCCCGTCCTCTAAGCAAGCACCAACCGATCCGTTTACTTCGTCAACTCCTCCATCTGCTCAATCAAGCTCTCAAACACGCTCATCGCTTGCTCGATTGGCTCTGGGGAGGACATGTCAACGCCGGCTTTCTTCAGGATGTTAATCGAGAAGTCGCTGCCGCCGCTCTTCAGGAAGCCGAGGTAACGGTCAACCGCCGGAGCGCCTTCTTCGAGAATTTGCTTCGAGAAGCTTGTTGCCGCGGAGAAGCCGGTTGCGTATTTGTACACGTAGAAGCTGTTGTAGAAATGCGGGATCCGCGCCCATTCCATCTCGATATCCTTGTCTACAACCATGTCTTTGCCATAGTAGAGCACGTTCAGGTCGTAGTAGATTTTGCTCAGATCCTGCGGAGTCAGCGACTCGCCTTGCTCGGTTTTCTCGTGAATGATTTTCTCGAACTCGGCAAACATCGTTTGACGGAATACCGTTGTGCGGAACTGGTCTGCATAGTAAGTCAGCAGATACATTTTTTCCTTCGGATCCGTGGACTTGTTCAGCAGATAATCCATAAGCAGCGCTTCGTTCAGCGTAGACGCAACCTCCGCAAGGAAGATCGTGTACTGCGCATCGCGGTAGTTCTGGTTCGTATCCGAGTAGTACGAGTGGAGCGCGTGGCCCATTTCGTGCGTCAAGGTGAACATGCTGTTCAGGTTATCCTTATGGTTCAGCAGCACGTATGGATGCGTGCCGAAAGCTCCCCAGCTGTAAGCGCCGCTGCGCTTGCCTTCGTTCTCGTACACGTCAATCCAGCCGTTATCGAAGCCGTCCTGCAGCACGGACAAATAATCCTCGCCAAGCGGCTTCAAGCTTTCTTTGACGATTTTTTTCGCGTCGTCATACTTGATTTCCATGTCGAACTCGTCGACTAGCGGTGCGAACAGATCGTACATATGAAGCTCGTCAACGCCAAGCAGCTTTTTGCGGAGGTTCATGTAACGGTACATAAGCGGCATGTGCTTATGGATCGTATCGATCAGATTCGTATAGACACTCTCCGGAATGTTATCGCCATACAGCGACATGCCAAGAGCCGAAGGGTATTTGCGTGCCCGCGCGTAGAAAATGTTTTTCGTAACGTTCGCATTCAGCGTTGTTGCGAGGGTGTTTTTTAATTTGCCGTATGTATCGTACATCGTGTGGAAAGCGTTAGCGCGCACTTCGCGGTTTTTGCTTTCCAGGAACTGAATGTAGCGGCCTTGAGTCAGTTCGACTTCCTCGCCGGCTTCGTTTTTCACTTTAGGGAATTTCAGATCCGCATTGTTCAAAATGCTGTAGATCGAACCCGGAGCGGAGCTTACGTTGCCGACCTGCGCCATCAACGCTTCTTCCGATTTGGACAGGACATGCGCTTTCTGGCGGCGCATCTCTTCCAGCGTATGCTTGAATACCGCAAGTTCCTTGTTCTCGATCAGAGCGTCTAGCTCGGCATCGGACAGGGACAATACTTCCGGCGTAATATAGGAGAGGGCTTCGCCGGTTTCCACGCTGATTTTTTTGGCTTTGTCGGACAGAGCCTGATAGGTTGGTTCAGCGGTATCCTCGTGATGCTTCATATTGGAATATACATAAAGCCGTTCAACATGCAGGGAGAGCTCATCTTCCAGCTCGAAGCAGGCTTTCAATTGAGCGGGATCGCCCAGCTTGCCTTCGAAAGCTCCGACTTTCTTGATCAAAGCCTTTGCCTCGGCAAACTCTTTATCCCAGGCAGCCTGGTCGGCAAACAGATCCTCCAGTTTCCAACGGGCTTCTACTGCGGTTTCGGAACGCTTAGGTACGTGATTCATCGAACTCCTCCTCGGTACGGATATAGATGATTGGTGATATGACGCAGCCTGCTTGCCGGCGTCGGCGGAAGCCGAACCGGGAGCAAGGCATAACGCTAATACGACAGGCAGCCATTTCATTCGCGGAAGATCACCTCGGGAACACAGTTTGTCCTAGTATGTCCGGTGATGCTTCCAATCATGTCCTAAGTTCCCAGTGTAAAGAAGCTGTACACAATGAGGAAAAAGGCGAATGCGATTAAGACGATAGATACGATTGCCATCCATCTGCGCAGGTGTGGCGCCATGGAATCGCGCTTAAGAATAACAAGGCCGCCAAGCACGAAGGCGGAAATGATAAATATTGCGTTTACGGAGCCCATTTGTTCCTCCTAAAAAAATTGCATAGCAATTTTGCTTCGGAAGCATATGCTCAAATTTGCGAAGCAAATTACTACGAAAGCATGCGCTAGTCTATTGTCTATGCACTGTGTTGTAACGATATGTGTTCGCCGTGCAGGTTAATATTTCCTGCCGGTTTATACCTCTTTCAGCGCTTTCAGAATATTTTCCCGTTCTTCCTCGCGTCCGGTGAATTGCTCGGGCTTGAACCGGTTTTCCGCCCAATGCATCATTTCCGGACGGCTGACGAAGGTATGGGTCTCTTCACCCCATTGATCGGAAATTTCGCGGACGATCAAGGTTTTGCCTTGAACCTCCACGGTAAGCATATTGTATTTATCGGTTTTGAAAATTTCATGTTTTTTAAACATTGTTGCAAGTCCACCTTTCCTTACCTAGATATACTGTTCATCATAGCCAAATTTAGGGGTGGAAATCAATAATAGCGGATGGTAGAATTAGGCTATTCTGCAAGCAGGCGGAATGATGAGACGAGAAGAGCCGAGATGAGGAGCGTGTTTGAGATGAGTAAGCAGGTATATGAGCAGGTTGGCGTGGCAATGACATGCCGGGGATTTGACGAGTATGCGAGAATGTTTGAGCTAACGGAACGCGAGCTGGCAAAGGGTAAAGTGCTGGATGTCGCCGGTGGCGGTTCCTCGTTCACCGCGGATGCGGTAAGCCGGGGATATGATGCAACCGCTGCGGATCCCCGTTACGCGTTGGACACAGTCGCGTGGCTCGAAGAGGCGGCAGCCGAGATCGAGATCTCTACGGCTAAGCTTGATAAGCTGAGGGAGCATTTCGACTGGAGCTATTACGGCAGCCTGGAGCAGCATCGCGAAGGACGGCTGCAATCGCTTGAGAGGTTTCGCATGCATTTGCAGTCAGCTGAAGGGCGCAACCGGTATACAGCCGGATCCTTGCCGGAGCTTCCGTTTGAAGACCATGCTTTTTCGCTTGTCTTGTGCAGTCATTTCCTTTTTCTATATGCCGAGCAATTTGGCTTTGAGTTCCACAAGCAATCCCTTCTGGAATTAATGCGGGTGTGCAAGCCGGGCGGAGAGGTAAGAGTCTATCCGCTGTATTCCTTGGGCTGGAAGCCATACGAACGGATGGATGAATTGCTGGCTGCCGTTAGGGCAAACGGTGGGGAGCCGGAGCTTATGGCATCGGGGCTTCCTTTTATTCCGGGCTCCAGTCAATTCCTTCGAATTACAATTTGTTGATTTTTCCAAATTAGGCAGATATAATGATGTTACTCGTCGTTTCAAGCGGCGGTTATTTTAGGAGGTAGTGAAAGTTGAAGGGAACAGTTAAATGGTTTAACGCTGAGAAGGGCTACGGTTTCATCTCGGTAGAGAATGGCGAAGACGTGTTTGTCCATTATTCCTCTATTCAAGGCGACGGCTTCAAGTCGCTGGAAGAAGGTCAGTCGGTAGAATTCGAAATTACACAAGGCAATCGCGGTGCACAGGCGTCCAACGTCATTAAATTATAAGATCAACCGCTTATAAGCACGCAAGAGAGCAAAAGAGATCCATCTCGATACGAGAGGATCTCTTTTTTTTGTGTTTTAAGTGTTATTTCGTCCAAATACATGCTGGCAGAAGAACAGAACTGCCGAGATCAGGGCAAGCACGGCTCCCATTTGATAAAAGCTGCTCCGTCCGAAATGCTCGAAGAAATATCCTCCGACCGTACCGCTGATTAGGCCGGCGAGTCCCGACCATACAACGGCATAGACGGCCTGGCCGGAAGAGCGGTATTCGTCCGGAATAAGCTGCGACAAGTAACGGAGTGCCGTTGAGAAATAGATGCCGAAGCTGACGCTGTGCATAAGCTGCGTGCTGAGCACAAGACGGGGATCCTCCAGCACGGAAGCCAGCCAGAACCGGAGCATATACATCAGGCAGGCGAATACGAGCAATGGCAGCTCTTTGAATTTATGTCCGTATTTGCCCATCAGGAACAATACCGGAATTTCGCTGATCGCGGAGAACAGCCAAGCCAATCCAACCTGGGAATCCGATGCGCCCATCTCCCGCAGGGCTACGGCCAGGAAGCTTTCGTTCATCCGGTGGCTGATCGACACAAGCAATATAATGAAGAAGAAAAATAGGATTTCGGGCTTGCGAAGCAATTTGAAAAATCCCGAAAAGTCGATTTTGCGGGTATTGCCATGGTAATCCTTCAAGAAGAACGACAATAGGATCGTTACGGTTATCGTGCCCAGACCAAGCGGCAACGTCCATTCTGTGCCAATCCCTTTCAGGATTAAACCAAACAGGTAAGCCGATACGGCAAAACCAAGCGAGCCGAATATGCGGATTAGCGCATACGGAGTCTTAATGTGCTGGCTGGCGAGCAGGATCAGGCTGTCGCTAAGCGGGTTCATTGGTGTCTGAAAGAAATAAAAGGCCGTCATGACAAGACAGATAAGGGCAAAGTGATGAACCGGGAACAAGAGAGAGATCATAACCAGCTGACCGAACAGCAGAACGGTAAGCAGCTTCTTGATCGTCCGGAACCTGTCGCTGGCCATGCCTAGCAAGAGGTTTGCAAAGATAGAGATAAAAGGGCCGGTCGAATAAATAATGCCGATCTGATGCGCCGAGAACCCCTGATCCATAAAATATAAGGGGATGTAAGAGATGAGCAGAGCCTGCGTGGAGTACATCGCAAAGCTGAAGGCCCTTAGCGAAAGCGTATCCCGTTTGACCGTAGCCGCGGAAGGCGTCTCGCTGCCTGAGTGATCCATATGTTTTTCCTCCTGAAAAGAATTAACGCGTGTTCTTCGCTATAATTCTTACTTCGTAAGCATGTACTTATCAAAACAACATTGTTTAACAGTATAGCATGATAGGCTGGATTATTGTTTGTCGAAATGGTACATTATTGTCTGGAGGTTCACGAATGTTGATGTATCGGTTTGAGTGGAATGAGCGGCTCTTAATCGCATTGCCGGTGCTCGAAGCGGACTGGGAGCAGTATTCTTCCGTAGAGCAGCTGGACATCGTGGAACGCTGGGAGCTCATTAGGGGAACAATACCGGATCGGGTTATGGAATTTGAGAGAGTTATTAACCGTATGCAGAATCAATTGTACGAGGAAGAGAACTTCGAAGAGTCTTGCCGTTTGAACGCGGAGATTGCCGAATACGCCAGCCGGATTAACGACTTGCATATCTGGTACCGTACGAATCAGGAGCTGGATTCCCGCCCGCATACGTAAGGCTGTCTTAGAAAGGGGTGCGTTGTGAGAGTAACGACTTTGTCCGGCAATCGGGTACCCGAACGCCCGTTAAAGCTCATGCACCGCGTCTACAAGTACATATTGCCTGAAGTGAATATCGAGCTGCGCAAGCTGCGCAGGCTGGCCGAGCAGATTCCGGATCCCGAGCTTAGGTCACAGGCCCTTCAGAGCATGGACAGCAAGAAGTTTCATTGCCAAGGCGGCGCGATTTACGCGTCTATGAATTTGGACGAGCGGTATGTTCTCATCCCGCTAATAGTGGCGCTTCAGACGATCAGCGATTATTTGGACAATCTGTGCGATCGGAGCACTTCGCTGGATCCGGATGATTTCCGTTTGCTCCATCAATCGATGCTGGATGCGGTCGACCCGTCAGCAGCGGTAAAGGATTACTACGCTTTGCGCCAGGAACGGAACGACGGCGGTTATTTGCATCATTTGGTAAATTTGTGTCAACACTGTGTTTCAATGCTGCCTTCGTATGCTTCGGCACAGCCGTATGTTACGGAGCTTGTTGGCTTGTACACCGATCTTCAGGTGTATAAGCATATCCGCAAGGACCTGCGCGAGGATAGTCTTCTCGCTTGGTGGAAGCTGCATGCCCACAGGTTTCCCGATTTATATTGGAATGAATTTGCAGCCGCGACAGGCTCGACGCTAGGCATGTTTATGCTGTTTACCGCGGCGAGCGACAAGACGCTACGTCCGGAAGACGCGGAAGCAATTAAAAATATATATTTTCCGCATGTGTGCGGCCTTCATATCATGCTCGATTATTTGATCGATCAGGAAGAAGACCGAGCCGGCGGCGATTTGAATTTCTGTCATTATTACGACAGTCAGCAGCAGCTTGTAGAACGGATTGTCACGATTGTTAATAGGGCCAGGGAAGATGTGAAAAAGCTCCCCTCAGCCGGCTTTCACCGGCTTATAATCGAAGGGCTGCTAGCCCTTTACCTATCCGATCCCAAGGTCCGGACCCAGTCGGATGTGCTGGCCGCATCCCGCAAGCTGATGAAGAACAGCCCGCTTACCCGCCTGTTTTTTTTGGTCAACAGCATCTGGATTCGAAGACAACAGGTTTAGATAAAACTACTTGGAGGAATGATTATGTCATCTGTAAAATCTATTGCTGTATTAACGAGCGGAGGCGACTCTCAAGGCATGAACGCGGCGGTCCGCGCCGTTGTCCGGAGCGCTCTGTATAATGGTCTCGACGTATATGGCGTTCAACGCGGCTATCAAGGTCTGATTAATGATGACCTCTTCAAGATGGATCTTCGCAGCGTAGGCGATATCATCCAACGCGGCGGCACGATTCTTCAAACGGCGCGGTGCAAAGAGTTTACGACGCTTGAAGGACAGCAGCGCGGCGCTGAAGTACTGCGTGCACGCGGTATTGACGGCCTGGTCGTTATCGGCGGCGACGGTTCATATCAAGGCGCTAATAAATTAAGCAAGCTTGGCATTAAGACGATGGGGCTTCCCGGTACAATCGACAACGATATTCCGTTTACGGACTTCACGATTGGCTTCGATACCGCTGTCAGCATCGTAGTCGACGCGATCAACAAAATCCGCGACACCATGTCTTCGCACGAACGTTCGTCGGTTGTGGAAGTTATGGGCCGTCATTGCGGGGATATCGCTTTGTACGCGGGTCTTGCGAGCGGCGCGGAAACGATCATCGTTCCGGAAGTGCCTATCGACATGGCTGAAGTGTCCGCGCGCATGGAGAGCAACTTTGCAAAAGGCAAACGCCATAGTATCGTAGTTGTTGCGGAAGGCGCGGGACGCGGTGAAGACGTGGCAAGAGAAATTACGAAGGGCTGCGGACTGGAGCCTCGCGTAACGGTTCTGGGTCACATTCAGCGCGGCGGCACGCCAACAGCGATGGACCGGATTCTGGCAAGCCGTCTGGGCGACTTTGCCGTTCATCAGCTGATGGAAGGCGAGTCCGGCAAAGCCTGCGGTATTGTCCGCGGCGAGCTGGTAACGACGGATATTGATAAAGTCGTTAATTCCAAGAAGCCGTTTAATATGGAAATGTACAACCTGGCTCTTCGCCTTTCCCAATAAGTCAAGCCTTTATAACGAGAATGCAACCCGCCAGAGCAATTGCTGCTCTGGCGTTTTTTTGTTTAAATTGGGTTTACAATGCCGTAGTATTCTTCAGAAAGACTAGAATGTTGGCAGGAGAGGGATGAAATTAATGAGACAAGAGAAGAAGGAGCGTAATGTCGGAGGGAGCTGGCGTCCGTTTCTGAAGCTGATGCTCGACACTAAACCTTCGAAATGGCTGCTCGGAATCGCGATAGGATTAAGCGTGATTTCTACCGTTGTTGGGCTGGCTGTACCTTTATTAACGAAAAATGTGGTGGACAGCTTTTCCATTACCGATATAAGCACTATGCAGATTATTGGGCTATGCCTGGCCTTTCTTGGGCAAGCGGCGGCATCGGGGGTTTCCATCTACTTGCTGAACCGGGTTGGGCAAAGCGTTGTCGCAAGCCTGCGCGACCGGTTATGGAAGAAGCTGCTAGTCTTGACCGTGCCCTATTTCGATAAGCACCGGACAGGGGATACGGTAAGCCGGGTAATCAATGATACGGGAATCGTCAAAGGATTGATTACCGAGCATTTGACCGGATTTTTTAACGGCTTGATTTCGATTATTGGCGCGGTAACGATCCTTCTGTTCCTGGATTGGAAAATGACGCTGCTAATGTTGACCGCCGTGCCGGTTGCGATGCTGATCTTTATTCCGATCGGCCGGAAGATGACGAAGATTTCTAGAGAGCTCCAAGACGAGACCGCAGCCTTTACGACGGTGCTTGATCAGGCGCTGTCGGAAATCCGATTAGTAAAAGCATCAAATGCAGAAGACTATGAATATAACAACGGCAAGCGTTCCATCGGAAAGCTGCTTGCTCTCGGCAATCGGGAAGGCAAGCTGCAGGCAATTATTTTCCCTATTGTAGGACTGGTCATGATGGGGATGCTTGTTCTGATTATTGCTTACGGCGGAATGCGCGTATCGTCAGGCGAGCTGTCGGCAGGCGATTTAGTCGCTTTTATTCTATATTTGATTCAGATCGTGTTCCCGATTAACCAGATTTCGCAATTTTTCACGCAAATGCAGAAGGCAATCGGAGCGACGGAGCGGATTATCGCTACCCTGCATTCGGATGAAGAGCCTTTCCGCCAAGGCCGTCCATTGCTGGACGCAAGGCAGCCGATTGTGGTGGAGGACGTCGCGTTTGCATACGGCGAGCAGGATGACGTTCTCCGGAATATCGATTTTACGCTACAGCCGGGTACGGTGACGGCGATTGTTGGTCCGAGCGGAGGCGGGAAAACAACCCTGTTCTCGCTTCTTGAACGATTTTATGAACCGCAGCAAGGAACTGTCCGGATCGGACAGGAGGATATCTTCGAGCTGTCCTTGCATGACTGGCGCAGCAAGATCGGCTACGTATCGCAGGAAAGCCCGATTATTGCCGGGACGATCCGTGATAATCTCACTTACGGCACGGGCAGAACGATAACCGATGAAGAAATAGAGCTGGCTGCGAAAATGGCGTATGCGGATGTCTTTATCGATGAGCTTCCGGGCCGGTACGAGACGGAGGTCGGCGAGCGCGGCATCAAGCTGTCCGGCGGGCAGCGCCAGCGTATTGCAATCGCAAGGGCCATCCTGCGCGATCCGCAAATTCTGATGCTGGATGAAGCGACTTCAAGCCTGGACAGCAAATCGGAGATTGTCGTGCAGCGGGCTCTGGACAATCTGATGGTTGGACGTACAACGCTGGTTATTGCGCATCGTTTATCCACGGTGGTGGATGCCGATCAAATTTTGTTTGTCGAGAAGGGAACGATTACGGGAAGAGGCACGCATGAGCAGCTGCTGCAATCCCATGAGCTGTACCGCGAATTCGCCAACCAGCAATTGCGTTTAGAGAAAATCTCGTAAAAAAAGGGAGAATGAACATGGCTTGCATTATGGTCGTTGACGACGATTTGCATATTCGGGAATTAATCAGCCATTACTTGAAGGTTGAAGGATTTGAGGTGCTGGAAGCCTGTGACGGGCTGGATGCCTTGAGAATATTGGATTCGGCCAAAGCGGATCTCGTCATTATGGACGTGATGATGCCCAACATGGACGGCTGGGAGTTATGCGCCGAGATCCGCGATCATTATGATCTGCCGCGGCTTATGCTGACGGCGAAGGGGGAGACGGCCCAGAAGCTGAAGGGCTTTGAGCTGGGCGCCGATGATTACCTGGTTAAGCCGTTTGAACCGCTGGAGTTAATCGCGCGGGTGAAGGCGCTGCTTAAGCGTTACCGGATCGCTTCTTCGCAAACCGTTCAGGCGGGGGATCTTACTCTTGACCGGAAAACCTATGCCGTTCAGGTCAATGGACAGAGCATGACGCTTCCGCTTAAGGAGTTCGAGCTTTTGTTCAAGCTGGCCAGCTATCCGGGGCAATCGTTCTCGCGCGGGCAGCTCATTGAAGAAATATGGGGGTATGATTTCGAAGGGAACGAACGGACGCTGGATGTCCATATCAATCGGCTGCGCGAAAGATTTCCCGAAGCGCTGCATACGTTCCGAATTGCGACGATTCGCGGGCTAGGCTATCGTCTGGAGGTGCAGGGTTGAAGGAGAAGCTTAAGGTTGTACTTAAAGTTCTCGTAAGAATAGGCCAATTCAGCCTCATGCTTTCATTTGTTACGGCATGCTGGACTGCCGTTTATTTTTTTAGTCACTGGCTATACAACCAAATCGATTGGACTCCACATCATTATGTCGCTCAACTGTTGAATCTGCTGGGCGGTTTCTTTTTGATGGGGCTTGTGATCCAGTTGATCGGCTTCTTCTTTTTCCATAAGAGGCAGAAGGAATTTACGAATTCGATGAGAGAAGCGCTTAGACGGATTGCTCAAGGGGATTTCAAGGTGCGTCTCAACTTCGGCAAGATGGATCCAAGGTACATGGAAATTCTTGACGAGATTAACCTCATGGCGGACGGACTCGAGAAGCTGGAGGAGCTTCGGCAGGAGTTTATTTCTGACGTTTCGCATGAAATCCAGACGCCCCTTACCTCCATCAGCGGATTTGCGCGTGCGCTGCAGAACCAGTCGCTTGATTCTGACACCAGGATGAAATATTTGCGTATTATCGAAGGTGAAAGCTCCAGGCTGTCCAAGCTCAGCGAGAACCTGCTCCGGCTTGCCTCGCTTGATTCGGAGAAGCATCCCTTTGAGCCTAAGCGTTACCGGCTGGACCGACAGCTCGGAACGCTTATTCTTTCTTGCGAGCCGCAATGGACGGGGAAATCCATTGAACTTAATGCGGATCTGGACGATGTTTACGTTGAAGCCGATGAAGATCTGCTCAGTCAGGTTTGGATTAATCTGATCAGCAACAGCATCAAGTTTACGCCGGAAGGCGGTCAGATTGACGTTACTTTAAGGCGAAAAGGGAGCTTTGTGGAATTCCGGATCAAAGATACCGGGATCGGCATTGCCGCCGATCAGCACGAGCTTATTTTCGATCGCTTTTTCAAATCAGACAAGGCAAGAAGCCGCAAGGTTGGGGGAAGCGGACTTGGGCTGTCGCTGGTGAAAAAAATCGTCGAGATGCATCAGGGCACCGTTGTCGTGGAAAGCGAGCTTGGCCATGGCTCCGTCTTTATCGTAACTCTTCCTGCAATGAGGAGCCATTTGTAAGAACTTTGTAAGAAATGCTTTCGAGTTCGTTTAGAATTCACGGTTATGATAAACGATAGATTCAAAACTTCCGCAGTCAGGGTGAGTACGGTTGTCCATACGAGTGAAGCTGTACATGTCGTATTTGGCCATGGTTTTTCTGCCGATGGTCTTGATCTTGGGTTTTGTCGTGTTTGTGCTTTATGCCGGAGGCATGCAGGATTTGAGGGAATATTTCCGCGTGGAGAAGGAGGAAAAGACGAACCAGTCCCTTATTTACGGTGAATTGAAATACGTTCTCGAGAATGATACCGACAAGCTGTCGTCCCCTGCTTATACGGATAAGCTTCAGCGGAGGCTGGCTGACCAATGGGCGGGCCTCATTATGACGAAGGATGGAATCGTAACGGAGGTTCCGGTATTTTTGAAGGAACTGTCACCGCATGAGGATTGGCAAGGTTTGTTTGACAAGTCCCCGGACACGGTATCTTTCAGAGCTTTCAAGTTCCAAGTCAACGATATCGCCTTTCGGTATCCGGACGGGCATAACGGACAGATGCTGCTGCTTCGCCGTTACGATGTGGTGCCGCCGCTTTGGAGGCCCATTGGAACTTTGATCTTTATCGCGTTTATAGGATTATCCAGTCTGATTCTGACCTATTATGTATCCCGAAGCATCATTCGGCCGATTCATGCGCTGAAGACGGCTGCCCTGCAGATCAAAGACGGCGATTTATCGCAAAAGGTTGTTGTTAAGAGCAAAGGCGAAGTTGGCCAGCTTGCCGCGGCTTTCGAAGCGATGAGGATCCAGCTCAAGCAGTCCATCGATCAAAGCTTGCAATACGAGGAAAACCGGAAGCAGCTGCTATCCCATATCTCGCATGATTTGAAGACGCCGATCTCCGCGATTAAAGGCTATGTGGAAGGCATTATGGACGGCATCGCCAACACGGACGAGAAGCGCCAGCGTTATATGGAGACCATTTATCACAAGGCTAACGACATGGATCAATTGATTGACGAATTATTTTTGTTTTCCAAACTGGATTTGCACAAGGTAGCCTTTGATTTCAAAACGATCGATTCGGTCAAATATTTAGGGCATTACCTGGAGGAGCAGCGGTTTGATCTGGAAAAGTCGGGCGTGCAGCTCAGGTTTGAGGCTCCTCCCAGCGAGCAGCTGCTTATCGCGGCCGATCCGGACAAGCTTGGACGGGTATTGACGAATATTTTGAACAACAGCGAGAAGTATATGGGCCAGCTCCCGGAATCCGCGGACAAGAGGGTTACGGTATCGGTTCGGGAGAGAGGAAGCGAAGTGCTCGTTGCCGTCGAGGACACGGGACCCGGGATTGAGAAGGAAGATCTTCCGTATATCTTCGACCGGTTCTACAGGGCAGAGCAATCCCGGAACTCCGAGACGGGGGGAAGCGGGTTAGGTCTTGCTATTGTCAAACAAATTATTGAAGGGCATGGCGGTACGGTCTGGGCGGAAAATGCGGAAGGCGGAGGAGCAAGATTCTGCTTCCTTCTCCCCAGAGCGGAGCCGGTTAGAACGGTGGTGATAGAGCATGAAGAGCATACTAATCATTGAAGACGAGAAGGCCATTGCCGAGCTGGAGCGGGATTACCTGGAGAGCCACGGCTTTGCCGTCGAGATTGAAGGGCGCGGAGACGTCGGGCTGCAGAAGGCTTTGGGCGGCTCCTACGATCTGATCATTCTGGATGTCATGCTGCCGAAGCTGGACGGATTCGAAATCTGCCGCCAGATCAGGCAGACGAAGAATATACCGGTGCTGATGGTAACGGCGAAGAAGGAAGATATCGACAAGATCAGAGGACTTGGTCTAGGCGCGGATGATTACATGACGAAGCCGTTTAGTCCAAGCGAGCTGGTGGCAAGGGTGAAGGCGCATTTAGCCAGATACGAGCGGCTGACTGCCGAGCGGGGCGAGAGTCACGAGCAGATCGGAATCCGGGGTCTTATGATCGATAAAACATCCAGAAGAGTTACGATTCATGACCGGGAGGCCATGCTGACTTCCAAGGAGTATGATCTCCTGCTGCTTCTAGCCTCCCATCCTAACCGGGTTTTTGAGAAGGAGGAGCTGTTTGAGCGGATATGGGGTCTTGACTCAAACGGCGACGCAGCTACGGTAACGGTTCATATTCGGAGGCTGCGTGAAAAAATCGAACATGACCCGTCGAACCCGCAATATATCGAGACGATATGGGGCGTCGGATACAGGTTCAAAGTGTAAGAGCAAGAGCAGATAATAGAGAAGGAGTGGGAAGGTTTGAAGAGCATTATCAAGTTTTCGCTGAATAACAAATTTGCTTTATGGATCATGACGGTTATCGTCCTGTTCGCGGGCCTGTACTCCGGCCTGAACATGAAGATGGAGACGCTGCCGGACATTACGGTGCCAATCGTCAGCGTAACCACGGTGCTGCCCGGCGCAGCGCCGGAAGAAGTGATGGAGAAAGTTACGAAGCCAATCGAGCAGCAGACACGGAATATGGAAGGGGTAGATAGCGTCAGCTCGACCTCCTTCGAGAATGCATCGTCGGTCATCATTCAATATAAATTCGGTACCGATATGGATAAGGCGGAAAGCGATGTAAAAAGCCTTCTTGCTGACTTGAAATTGCCTGAAGGAGCGCAAGATCCGGATGTATCCCGGATCAGCCTGAATGCCTTCCCGGTCATTTCTCTTAGCTTCGCGAACGACAAGCAGGATCTGGCGCAGCTGACCGATCTGGTCAACTCCAGCGTTTTGCCTGAACTGCAAGGGATTTCTGGCGTGGCGGATGTTCAGATTTCCGGCCAGAACGTGATGCAAGGGCAGCTTGCGTTCGATCAAGCTAAGCTTGCGCAGCTTGGCCTGACGGAAGATGCCGTGAAAGGCATCATTCAAGCCTCCGCAATGAAAGCTCCGCTTGGGATCTTCGAGTTCGGCGATACCGAGAAAGCGGTAGTTGTTGACGGCAACGTATCTACGGAAGAAGATCTGAACAATCTGATTCTGATGCCGAACGTTAAGCTTAGCGATGTGGCGAAGCTGACGGTTGAAGGCAAAGCGGAATCGGTATCCCGCACGAACGGCAAGGATTCCATCGGCATTAACATTGTAAAAGCGGCGGATGCCAATACGGTTGACGTTGTTAACAACGTGAAGGATGCCATTAAGGTTATGGAAGAGAAGAACGATGGCCTGACGATCGTTACAACGCTCGACCAAGGCAAACCGATTGAGAAATCGGTTGAGACGATGATCACGAAAGCGGTTATCGGTGCTTTGTTCGCGGTGCTCATCATCATGATCTTCCTGCGCGACATCCGTTCCACGATTATTGCTGTCGTATCGATTCCATTGTCGATTCTGATTGCGCTGCTCATCTTGAGCCGGATGGATATTACGCTTAATATTATGACGCTTGGCGCTATGACAATCGCGATCGGGCGGGTTATCGACGACTCGATTGTCGTTATCGAGAACGTGTACCGCCGTATGGCGCTTAAAGGCGAGAGGTTGAAAGGCAAAGAATTGATTCTGGATGCGACCCGCGAAATGTTCGTTCCGATCATGTCCTCGACGATTGTAACGATTGCCGTATTCCTTCCGCTGTCGTTCGTATCCGGCATGGTTGGCGAGATCTTCACGCCGTTTGCCTTGACCGTCGTATTCGCCCTGCTCGCCTCCTTGCTTGTTGCGATTACCGTCGTACCAATGCTGGCTCATATGATGTTCAAGAACGGCATCAAGGAAGGCAAGGCTGTAGACCACGACAAGCATGGCCGACTGGCAACCTGGTACAAAGGCATTCTGTCATGGTCGCTTAACCATAAAGTCGTTACCTCCCTTATCGCGATTGTTCTGCTTGTAGGCAGCCTCTCGCTAACGCCGCTGATCGGCATGAGCTTCCTGCCTGGCGATGAGCAGAAGTCGATGATCGTGACTTACAACCCGGCTCCGGGCGAAACGAAGGAGCAGGTTGAGGAAATGGCGCTGAATGCGGAAAAAGAACTGATGAAGCGCGAAGGCATTGATATCGTGCAGTACGCGGTAGGCGGACAGAATCCGATGAGCCCCGGCGCATCGAAGCAAGCTTTGTTTAACCTGACTTACGATGAAGACATGAAGAACTTCTCCGAAGAGAAGGACCAGATCGTTCCGCTGCTTCAGAAGCTGGGCGGCAAAGGCGAATGGAAAGAGCAGAACTTCGGTGCTGGCGGCGGCGTAGGCGGTTCGACGATCTCGATGGTCGTATACGGTCCGGATATGGATTCGCTTGATCCCGTTGTTGCCGATCTGATGAACAAGCTGAAAGAAAATAAAGATCTGGAGAAAGTGGACTCGAGCCTCTCCGAGCGTTATGAGCAATACCGCATCGTAGCGGATCAAGCGAAGCTTAGCCAATATGGCCTGACTGCCGGTCAAGTGGCAATGGCGCTTAGTCCGGTTAGAGAAAATCCGGTATTGACGACAATCAAGAAAAACAATGAAGACGTAAATGTATACGTTAAAGTGGATACAAAGACGTACAAGGAAAAGTCCGACCTGGAAAACGTCAAGCTTAAATCGCCTGTTACCGGCGCAGAGGTAGCTCTGAAGGATGTTGTTACCATTGAAGAAGGCAAGTCTCCGAACACGATTACCCGTCTTGACGACCGCATCAATGCGGAAGTAACGGCTGACGTGGTATCGTCCAATGTTAGCGCCGTGTCCTCGGATCTTCAGAAAACGATTGACGGCATGAAGCTGCCGGCAGGCGTTGAGATCAAAATGGGCGGCGTAACGGAAGACATGCAAGAATCGTTTATGCAGCTTGGCTTGGCTATGCTTGCCGCTATCGCTGTTGTTTACCTGGTTCTTGTTATCACATTCGGCGGAGGGCTTACACCGTTTGCCATCCTGTTCTCGCTGCCGTTCACCGTTATCGGTGCATTGGTTGGCTTGTGGATCGCAGGGGAGACAATCAGCGTGACCGCTCTGATCGGTATGCTGATGCTTATCGGTATCGTGGTAACGAATGCGATCGTACTCGTAGACCGCGTCATTCAGAAGCAAAAAGAAGGCTTGACCGTTCGCGAAGCGCTGCTTGAAGCAGCGGGCACTCGTCTGCGTCCAATCCTGATGACCGCTATCGCTACGGTTGGCGCGCTTCTGCCGCTGGCGTTTGGTTTCGAATCGGGCGGCCTGATCTCGAAAGGGATGGCGATCACCGTTATCGGCGGTCTGATCAGCTCGACGTTGTTGACATTGATTTTCGTACCGATGGTCTATGAATTGTTCAACCGCAAGAAAAAAGGTAAGGCTATTGTTGAGTAATTTATACAGAATTTAAGAAAGGCTTCTTCGATCCGTAATTGATCGAAGAAGCCTTTTTTATTGAATTGGTTTTAATGGTCAGCGGAGGTTATTTCGAGTCGGGCGTGACTTTTGCGCGTTTGTTTCAACCAATAACAAGTTGATCAAGAAACAACCCGCAAGGAACGACCGACCGAAATAACCGGAGCGTCGGAGCGTCAGTATTTGACGCCCTCAGAATAATTGTTTCCGGCATTCCATAACAGGTATTCGTCAACTCCGGCGTCATGGAGGGCTTTGATTTGGGCTTCCACCTCCGCAGGGCCGTACTTGATATAATGCCCTTTGCCCAGCCAGCTGGCAGTGAAGTCCTGAATCCAAGGACGGATGATCGGCTTCTTGTCTCCGATCGGATCGAGCTTTTTATGCGTATCCTTCATTGCTCCGGCAATGGTGGCATACGGACTCTTGTCCGGATCCTGCTGGTCGAACCACCCTGCGCCGTAATGGCTTGGATAGATCATAGGAGAGATAACGTGAACATCGCTTGATATCTTAACAAAGTCTTGGCCAATGCCTTCAGCGGCAGGCACGGACGCGGCATAGCCGAATATATCGACGGAAACCCGAACGCCAAGCGGCTCGAGCTGCTCCCGTGCGTATTTCACGAAGCCGGCTACTGCGTCAACCCGG
This sequence comes from Paenibacillus glycanilyticus NBRC 16618, assembly GCF_004000805.1. Lineage (GTDB taxonomy): Bacteria > Bacillota > Bacilli > Paenibacillales > Paenibacillaceae > Pristimantibacillus > Pristimantibacillus glycanilyticus. The sequence continues at coordinate 66,186 of NZ_BILY01000029.1, read as the reverse complement.
CTTTGTTCGGTTTTGGTGAACGTTAGCGAATCCGCCTTTTTCTCGAATCCTTCCGGGAAGCGGACGTAGTCGAATTGGATTTCTTTAAAGCCTAATTTCACGGCTTCCTTGGCAACTGCGACATTATAGTCCCAGACTTCGCAGATATACGGATTTACGAAGCTGTCTCCTTTGCCGTTAGCCCATAAGGAGCCGTCCGCGTAACGGTAGGAGTACTCGGGATGCTTTTTCGCCAGAACCGTATCCTTGAAGACGACAATCCGGGCAATCGGATAGACCTTGTGAGCCTCCAGCTTGGACATCAGGGCCTGGATGTTAGAGATGTATTTCTGCGTGGTGCCAAGCTTCAGCAGCTCGGGCGCTTGCGTCGGATAGGTTATGTATCCGTTATCATCTTTAATGTCGATGACCATGCTGTTAAGCTCTGTATCGTCCATTAGCTTCAGCAGAGAGTTCAGACGCGATCCACCGGCACTGTAAGCCGTTACGTAGACGCCTTTGACGGTTGGGGCATCCGGCTGGGGATCGGCCTTAAAGCCGTCTCTGAGCGCTTCTGGCGTTGCGGTGGTCATTGCCGGTACGGCTTGGATAATCGTTTTTCCTGCGGCTGCGTTAAAAAGAGAGGCAGCTAGCTGTTTCGAGGCGGCATTTTCTTCTCCCGTTCCCGTAACAAGATGATACAAAAGCATCAGCGTCGAAAAGATAATGTCCATAATTATGCCCTCTCCCCGTTAGCGTTTTCATCCAAATTATAAAGCAGAAGAAGGAATCATGGCATTATTTTTTTCGGTCAGGCCTCTTTCTAAGCAGGCAATTGTTTCATGTCTTGGGCGCAAACAAAAAGCCTGCCGGCTTAAAGCCGGCAGGCTAACTTTCTAGATTTTATACCCCATTTTGTCATTGCAGTAAAGCCTGTATTTGATGCTCGCAAATGCTATGCTGCACAATTTCCCTTGCATCTTCCGGTTCCAGAACGGCTAATCCATCCCGCAGCACGATGTTAATCGCAAGCTCGCGCTTCGTGAGGAAAGAACTTAGCTCGGGCACCAGCTTTTCCACAATCTGTGACAATGTGACTGTTTCCATATCCACCTGAGCATCACCCTTTCATCATAGGTTCAGGGCAAATCATATGGCAAGAAACCAAAGTTAACGGGATAACCACATTATAACAGGATGAAATGCAAAAACATAGGGATATGTATATGATTCCATGTTTGTCTATTATAACTGGGCTAATCCTTCGACCGCCGGAAGTCGCCTATAACCCCGACGGTTTCCACGATATTAACGAAAGCGCGGTTATCGATCGAGGCAATCGTTTTTCGCAGCTCGGCAAGCTCGTACCGCGTGCGGACGGTCATCAGCATATCCTGCTCGGCGGACGTATAGGCGCCTCTGGTCTTGATGATCGTAATGCCGCGAGGATGGCTTAGCAGCTTCGTAAGCATCTCTTCCGTCTTGGTCGTAATGATAAAGGCAGTTACTTTAATATGCCGGACATGGATGATGTCGACCACTTTCCCCGCGATATAGATGGACAGCAGGGAGTAGAGCGCCAGATTCCAATCCTGCGTATAGAGGACAAGGGCCGCGATGACAAGACCGTTCAGGGTGAAAATAATGGAACCGACGGGCAAGTCCCTTTTTCGTGTTATAATGGATGCGATGATGTCAAATCCCCCTGAGGAGCCACCGTACCGAAGTGTCATACCGGTGCCGATGCCAAGTATAATGCCGCCAAAAACAGAGCCAAGCACGATATCTTTGGCAATGGCTGCGACAGGAATGAGCTGGAGAAATAACGTTGAGGCCAGCACGGTGTACATGCTCCAAATGATAAATCGCCTTCCCACAATAAACCAGCCCCAGACTAGAACCGGAACATTAAGCAACAAATAGAGCCAGCCGATATTTCCGCCGGTAATATAGCCGATCATCATCGCAACGCCGGACAAGCCGCCGCTCAGCAATTGATGGGGAATCAGGAACAAATTGAACGCGCCGGCAATAAGCAAAGCGCCTATGGTCATAACTACCGCGGTAACCGCAGGTTTAAAAATCCATTTGTTCATTTTTGGTAATCTCCATAATTGAATTCGCCGAAAATCAGCGGTTGTTAATCTATGGTAGTATGGCTTTTTGCCCATTGCTGGTATTCGTAAGTTGTTATGTGCTATAATGGTTTGGATATTTTTTAGTAGGCTGCAGATAAAAGGAGTATGAGAAAAGTTTGAAAACATTTGCTGAATTTGGCCTGGAACCGAAAGTGTTGCAGGCAATTACGGAGCTTGGATTTGAGGAATCTACCCCAATCCAAGACAAATCGATCCCAATTGCAATGGCGGGGAGCGATATGATTGGTCAAGCACAGACGGGTACAGGCAAAACGGCTGCATTCGGAATTCCACTTATTAACAAAATTCCGACTAGTGAAGAACGTATCGTTGCATTGATTATGACGCCAACCCGCGAGCTTGCTATCCAAGTAGCAGACGAGATCGGGAAGCTGACTAAATACAAAGGTCTTCGTTCACTGCCGATCTATGGCGGACAAGAAATCGGTCGCCAGATTCGCGCGCTGAAAAAGAAGCCGCAAATTATTATCGGTACACCGGGCCGTTTGCTCGACCATATTAACCGCAAGACCATTAAGCTTGAAGATGTACGTACCGTTGTTCTTGACGAAGCGGACGAAATGCTGGACATGGGCTTCATGGAGGATATCCAATCCATTCTGAAGCAAGTGCCGGAAGAGCGCCAAACTTTGCTGTTCTCGGCAACTATGCCTCCGAACATTCAGAAGCTGGCACAGCAATTCCTGAAAAATCCGGAGCATGTAGCGGTTATTTCAAAACAAGTTACAGCACCAACGATTCAACAAAATTATTTCGAAGTTCACGAGCGTCAGAAATTCGAAGCGCTAGCCCGCTTGCTCGATATGGAATCGCCTGAACTCGCAATCATTTTCGGTCGTACGAAACGTCGTGTTGATGAGCTCAGCGAAGGTCTGCAAAAACGCGGATATTCGGCTGATGGCTTGCATGGTGACCTGTCTCAGAACCAGCGCGATAACGTTATGCGCAAATTCCGCGATGGCAGCATCGATGTTCTCGTGGCAACAGACGTGGCAGCACGTGGTCTCGACGTATCGGGCGTAACTCACGTTATCAACTTCGACCTTCCGCAAGACCCTGAGAGCTACGTTCACCGTATCGGCCGTACCGGCCGTGCCGGTAAAGAAGGCTCCGCTTACTCTTTCGTAACGCCTCGCGAAGTGGATCATCTTCACTTCATCGAGAAGGTTACTCGTCAACGCATCAGCAAGAAGCCTTTGCCTAGCCTGGCCGAAGCGATCGAAGGCAAACAACGCCTTACCGCTGAGCGCGTGCTCGAAGTTGTTCAGAATGAAGACTTCACCGAGTACAAAGGCATCGCAATCCAATTGCTGGAGCAATACGATTCCGTGCATTTGATGGCAGCGGCTCTGAAGCTGCTTACCGGCGAGAAGAAAGACGTTAGCGTTGAACTGACGCCGGAAGAACCGCTTCGCGCTAAAAAACGCAAGCCGGATATCCGCTCGAATGGTCGCCGTTTCTCCGGCGGATCGTTTGGCGGCGGCAACCGCGGCGGCGGTCAAGGCGGCGGCGGATACCGCGGCCGTGATGACAGACGCAGCAACAGCGGCGGAGGATCCCGCGGCAGCTATGAAAACCGCAATCGCGACAACAACGGTGGAGGACGCGGACGCAGCGGCGAAGGCCGCAGCAACAGCAGCGAACCGCGCCGTCCGAAATATTCGTCTGAAGACTTCGTAAACAACTAAGGTATGTAGATCAGGGGAAGTCCGTGATGCCTAAACGGGCATCCGGGCTTTCCCTTTTTTTCATAATCATTCTATTAGGGTAGGGGCGAATCAAATGGAACCAAAAGGCCTTGTTGGCGGTTTGTATCGGATTTCCGAATGGATAATGCGTCTGGCGGTCATTAACATCTTATGGCTGGTATGTTCGATTCCGTTTGTATTTATCGCTTGGAGCGGACTTCTTGCAGCCCCGGCGAATACATCTGATTCTGCGATTACCAGTCAGGTGTATGCTACATTAATTATGATGGCGGTTATTGCGCCATTCACCCTGTTCCCGGCTACGGCAGCCATGTTTACGATTGCACGCAAATGGGTGATGGGCGAAGTCGATGTACCTATGTTCAAAACGTTCTTTCGCGGTTACAAAGAGAACTATTTGCAAAGTATGATTGGCGGCATTTTCTATTCGCTTATTCTTGGCATCATGATTATTGATTTTATTGTTTACCAGGATAAGTTCAATTTGTTCTCCTATTTGTACCTGGCGATCTGCCTGCTTCTCGTTGTTTCCTTATTCAACTTCTTCTCGATGCTTGTGCACTATCATATGAAAACGTTTCAATTGCTGAAGAACGCGATTCTGATTACGATCGGACGTCCGATCCGTTCGTTCTCGACGGCGATTATGGCCGCAGCGGTTATGTACTTCAGTACGCAGTATACGTTCCTTATTCCGTTTTTCATGGGTAGCGTAATCGCTTATCTTTCCTTCTGGAATTTCCACTTGATCTACCGCAAGCTTCAAGATCAGATGGAGAACGAAAAGAAGAAGGCAGCGGAAGCGCAGGAAAACGAGCTTGCGGAGCTTACGGATTCGGAGAGAGACAGGAACCAGTAATTGCAAGCAATGCGAAGTTTACTTTTGCCGGATTTACGTCTATAATAGCAATACATCCTGCGATGTTCGTTTCGGCTTTTCGTTGTTTTGAACCAATGGCTGTTTCTAGGGAGACCAACATTGAAACGCGGCTGACAAGCCCCCTAAAGGGGATCTCAAAAACGTTTCTGCGGACACCCACCTGCGAGAGCGGGTTCAGAAGCATGTAAGTCGGACGGCATTCGCGGGTTTTTTCTTGCCATTATAGTGACCGGCAGTTCCTTGGTTATCCTCACCGGATGATCAAGGAACTGCTTTTGTATGTTGAAACAGGTTTATGGACTTTTTTCATACATATAAACATGCTACAATTATATTGATGTACATAGATGCTAGAGGGGGAGATCATCGTTGTTGAAGCGCACTCTAATCGGACTGCTTCGCAGTCACGAAGCGACGGGCGATAAAGCTAAAGACCCACTGCTCAAATCACATATCTACAAGCTTTCGAAGGAAAAGGCATGGGAGGAAGTCGTGTCCACCCTGAAGAAGATGCAGGGCTACAAGCTGCTCCACGAAGTGAAGTCAGTTGGGGAGATTGTCCTGGAGAAACGTACGATGACGGGACGTACAATGGATATAACGGTTACCGTTATTAGCGTGAATCCTGTTACCTCGGCAGTTGATATTTATTCCGCTTCCAAAGGCTCGTTAGGCGATCTTGGTTCCAATTACCGGGTTATTCTTGATATTTACCGGACGCTGGACAAGAAGCTTGCTGCATTCAAGGCATAAGAAGGAATCACATAATAAATAAAAAAGCGAGGAAGGTAAGCCTTCACTCGCTTTATTTACGCGTAAATTATACGAGAGCTTTAACCGCGTTAATCGCTTGCTCGTAGTTAGGATGTTCCGTCATTTCGGACAGATATTCGACGTATTGTACTTTATCGTTTGCGTCGATGACGAAGATGGAGCGCATATCAAGACCGAATTCTTTTATGTATACGCCGTAAGCTTGGCCAAAGTCATGCGATTTGAAGTCCGACAGCATAACGACTTTATCTACGCCTGCCGCACCGCACCAGCGGGATTGCGCGAATGGAGTATCGACGCTTACTGTCAGCACGATTACGTTATCGCCCAGCGAAGCGGCTTCTTCGTTGAAACGGCGGGTTTGCGCATCGCATACGCCTGTATCGATCGAAGGAACAACGCTGATCAATTTTACTTTACCTGCGAAATCTTTCAAGGATACGGAGTCGACAAGCGATTTGTTGACGGTGAAATCAGGAGCTTGATCTCCCACTTTTACTTCCGGTCCGATTAATGTAATAGGATTGCCTTTAAATGCGGCAACGCCAGTGCGTTCTTGTGACATAATGGATATGTCCTCCTTCTCACGTTTAGGGTTTGTAACAGGTTTTATTATAAGCTTTATGAATCGGGGTTGTCCAATGGTTGGAAGGAGTGATACGTAATGATTTTTTTAAGATACGAAAGCTTTCGGGGTTATTTGCGCGCCTATCCGGTTACTTCCGTGATCATTGCGCTTAATCTCATTTATTTTATTGCAATCGCCGTGACGGGGGATATTAACGACAATTATCATTTAATGCGGTCAGGCGGGTTTGTCAGCTATATGCCGGATAATCCGTACGGACTTCATGAACCTTGGCGGATCATAACCTCGATGTTTATGCATTCAAGCTTTCAACATATTTTCTTTAATATGTTTTCGATTCTTGTATTTGCTCCGCCTCTGGAGCGGTTATTGAAGCCGGCGAAATACGCCGTGTTTTATCTCTTATGCGGAATTATCGCGAATTTGGTAACCGGAGCGGTCCATGGTCTGTTTGGGGATGACCGGACAATTTATTTGTCCACCGGAGCTTCGGGAGCGATCTACGGGGTGTTTGGAGCGTTTCTCTATATCGCGATCTTCCGCAAGGCATGGCTGGACCAAGGTTCAAGAAAAACGGTATATATGATTCTTGGCTTTGGTCTGGTCTTCTCGGTTATCGTGCCTAGCGTAAGCCTGCTTGGGCATGTTGGGGGCGGAGTTGCAGGATTTTTGCTTTACGGCTTATTGGACCGCGCGATGACGAAGAGACGGCGCGTGTATTAGAATCAGGATGTACGGGAGAGATTGGAGACATTATGGAACTACGACAGCTTTATTATTTTGTGAAGGTTGCCAAAAAAGAACATGTGACGCAAGCGGCCGAAGAGCTGCATGTTGCGCAATCTGCGGTCAGCCGTCAAATCCATCAGCTCGAGGAAGAGCTGGGTGTGAAGCTGTTCCTGCAGAAAGGGCGCAACCTGCAGCTGACGCCGGTAGGTCAGCTGTTTCTTAAACGCGCGGAAGTGATCCTTGACGATCTGGAGAGGGCAGTCGTGGAAATTCACGAGTTTATGGATCCGGAGAAAGGGGAAATCCGGCTAGGCTTTCCGCATAGTCTCGGGGTGTCTGTTGTTCCCCAGGTTGTCGCAGCCTTCCGCAAGCTTCATCCTAATGTCAAATTTCGATTCCGTCAGGGGATGTACCCGTCCTTGATTCGGGATATGGTAAAAGGCGAGATTGACCTCGCTTTTATCTCGCCTTTTCCGGATGAGCACGAGCAGGTTTGCGGCGAAGTTCTGCTTACGGAAGAACTGTTTGCTATCCTGCCACCGAATCATCCGCTTGCCGGAGAGCAGGAGATCGACCTTATTCAACTGAAGGAAGATACGTTTGTAATGTTCAGTGAAGGGTACTCGCTTCGGCCAATCGTATGGGAAGCCTGCCAGGAGGCCGGATTTACCCCGAAGATCGGCTTTGAAGGGGAAGAGACCGAGACCATCCGAGGTCTGGTTGCGGCCGGTATGGGGGTAAGTCTGCTGCCGGAGATGGCCTTGTATCATGCGGGTGTGCTGCAATCGGCGAAGGTTCGCGTAAGAACTCCCAATGTCACTCGGAATATCGGCATCATTCATCGCTCTAACGAGAAGATGCCGCTAGTGGCAAAAGTATTCCATGGCTTCCTGCTGAGATACTTTAACGAGCTTGAAGGGAAACAAGGGAACAAAGAGAAATAAACGATAGAAAAAGGGCTGTCCCATCGTCATCGTGACGATTGGGGCAGCCCTTTTGTTATTGGTTAGTCATCATTGTTCGAAGAGGTGAAGATCATAATGTACTTAACCAGCTCCAGCAAAGAGATCAGTGCTGCCGCCACGTAAGTGAGTGCAGCTGCGTTAAGTACTTTGGCTACGCCACGTTCTTCTTCGTTTGTAATAAAGCCTTCAGCTACCATTAAATCGCGTGCCCGGTTGCTTGCGTTGAACTCGACCGGCAACGTGATCACCTGGAAGGCAACGGCAACGGAGAAGAAGATGATGCCTAGTCCTACAAGGTTCATTGCGTGGAACAGGAAACCGGCGATGAGCAGGAACGGTGCAATGCCGGATGCGATGTTAACGACCGGGAATATCCGGTGGCGAAGCACCAGCATCGGGTAATGAACTTTGTGCTGGATCGCGTGGCCAACCTCGTGGCAGGCAACCGCAACGGCGGAAATCGAGCTTTCATAGTAGACCGGCTCGGATAATCTGACAACGCGGTGGATCGGATCGTAGTGGTCCGACAAGGTACCGCGTACGGGTTCAATAGGTACGTCATGCAAGCCGTTAGCGTCCAGCATGCGTCTTGCAGCCTGGTAACCGGTCAATCCGTACGCGGTTTGTACGCCGGCCCAACGGTTGAACGTTCCTTTTACCCGGAACTGCGCCCAAATGGATAAACCAAAGGCGATTAGGATAAGGAAGTCCATAGGGTGAAAAAACATGTGATCATACCTCCATCAGAGTGGTCAAGGATTGCATCGATGGGACATATCCTTACATAAATGGTCCCTTGTTAATGAGAAGCATTAACGCCTCGATGCAAGCCGCGGTTTGCGGCATCAAGCGGGTGTACAGCCGGTTTGCTTGTCTCGGCTTAAGCTGTTTGATCACCGGCTCCAGCTCTTTTACTTCTCGTTCCAGCTGGGATAGATGATGCTGAAGGTCTGTCAGCTTCTGAGACACTTGCTCCTCCGGCGTAACCTTGCTCCAGCCGTCCAAAGCTTCCTTGATTTCGTCTAGCGTATATTTTTCGTTCTTCATTTGTTCGATACGTTTGAGACGGACTAAAGTTTCATCATGGTACAAGCGATAATTTTTGGCGGAACGTTCCGACGGTTCTAGCAGGCCCATTGAGGTGTAATAATCAATTGTCCGAGGGCTGACACCCGCTAGCTTCGCGAGCTCGCCTATACGATAAAGCTTCGTATCCCCAATCTCTCCACCTTCTTTCTATAATACTGTCCCCTAATCATAATCGGAAACTAACCGTACAGTCAAACGTGTTACATGAATGTACAAATTTCGCCTCTTTAATGAAAGTTCGTAGTTTCTGATTCCAAAGTCGTAGATTCAAAATGCGAAGAATGGATAGGCTCTAGAACCAATTCCCTAGAGGATTTGTGAAAAAACTTAACATTCCGTTCGTTTTGAGACACGAACGTTAGATTTTTTTTCTATTTTACAAGAATATATATTGTCAAATTAGGTGTTCCTGACTATAATGACATTAAGTCTTTCCTAACATGTTAGTAAACATCACATTAAGGGAGTGGTCGTATTGATTAAGAAAATGGTGTTAACTTTAGCTGCGTTATGCTTGGTGTTCCCGGCTATGGCGTTTGCCGATGACCCAACGGCAGGAACACTTAACATGGGAATTAACTCGCTGTGGGTAATGGTAGCCTTCGTGCTCGTATTGCTCATGCAAGGCGGTTTTATCCTTTTAGAAACAGGCTCCACCCGAATGAAAAACGCTGGCCACGTTGCCGGCAAAACGATTTTCACGGCAGGACTTGCGGCATTGATTTACTGGGCGGTTGGTTACGGCTTCGCATTTGGCGCCGACAGCTCGATTAACGGATTTATCGGATTCGGCGATTTCCTGTTTGATCCTTCTATTATTAGCGTAGATGACGGTCTTCCTACTACCTTGTTCTTCCTGTTCCAATTGGCTTTCGCTGCTGTATCGTTGTCCATCGCATGGGGCGGCTTCGCGGAACGAGCTAAATTGTCCTCTTACTTTATCTTTACTATTGTTTTCGTTGGCGTTATTTATCCAATCGTGGCTCACTGGATCTGGGGCGGCGGCTGGCTTGCAAAAGACGGCGCGCAAGATTTCGCGGGTTCTACCGTTGTTCACTTATCAGGCGCGCTTGCGGCATTCGCGGCAACTGTTCTGTTGAAACCTCGTATCGGCAAATTTAACAAAGACGGTTCCGCTAATGAAATTTCCGGTCACAACCAAGTGTTTACTGCACTTTCCGTATTGCTGCTGTGGGTTGGCTGGTTCGGCTTTAATGCTGGTTCTACTCTTGCAATCGGCGATGGCTTCTTTGGTTATGTAGGCTTTACTACTATGCTGGGCGCCGGCGCCGGCGCCGTTGCGGCTCTTCTGATCTCATGGGCGGTTAATGGCAAAGCCGACATTACGACTATGCTGAACGGTACTCTTGCCGGTCTGGTTGCCATTACGGCTTCTTGCGCATTCGTAGAGCCTTGGGCTGCCGTTGTTATCGGTTTGGTAGCAGGCGTGCTTGTATTCTACAGCGCGAAATTCTTCGAGAAAATCAAAGTCGACGATCCGATCTATGCGATGTCGGTGCATGGCGCCGCAGGTATCTGGGGTACGCTGGCTAACGGTATTTTCGCAACGGACGAATTGGCTGCAAAAGTTGGCGTTGGTCAAGGCGGTCTGATCGATACAGGCAGCTGGCACCAATTGGGCGTTCAGGCGCTGTCGGTTCTGGTATGCGGAGTGTTTGTCCTTGCAGCATCGTTCTTGGTTCTTTTCCTCATTAAAGTAGCAATCGGCTTCCGCGTAACGGAAGAGCAAGAAATTATCGGTCTTGACCTGAGTGAGCACGGCGCTTATGGTTATCCTGAGCAACTTAAAAAAGGTCAAGGCATCCAAGGTTAAGGCAAGGTTTGTTGGACTGACCTGAGGGGAGAGGCGGCGGATGGGCGATCCGGTGCGTGTGCAGCTTCTGAAGCAAATCGGCAAAGCCGATAACGTGAATGTACTGCGCAATTTGCGGGATCAAGTACACGAGCATATGAAAGGTATTCTCCAGATGAGTCCGGTCGAACAATTCAACGAACAATTAAATGAGCTGCATGATACGCTTATCTGCCGCTCAATCATATTAGCGGAAGCGGAAATGGCACGGTTGGGGATGGGTTCTCCCCCCGTGCCTTACGCGTATCTATTGTTCGGCAGCGGAGGACGTCTGGAACAGACGCTGTCGAGTGATCAGGACAGCGGTATTGTGTTTGAAGACTCCGCAAGCGATTCGGAGGAAACAACGGCTTATTTTCAGCAATTAACCTCAATCATCGTCTCGATGCTGCATCAGTCCGGTTATCCGTTATGCGAAGGCAATGTGCTGAGCAACAACCCGGAATGGTGCATGTCGTTAACCGAATGGAAGGTCAAGCTGAATGGCTGGTTTGGAGAACCTTCCTGGGAAGCTGTGCGGTACTTGTTGATTTTGGCGGACGGAAGGTCGGTTTACGGCGATCATCGTCTCGCATTTGAGCTAAGAGATCAATATTTCAATAATGTAATAGAGTATCCGAATATCACGCGGCGAATGCTGGACAATACCATGCGTCATAAAGTGCTGCTCGGATTATTCGGTCATTTGCTGAAGGAACAATACGGATCGGATGCCGGCAGTCTGGATATCAAATACGGCGCTTATATCCCCCTAGTGAACGCGATTCGGCTTCTGGCCGTTCAAGCGGGCATCCGCGAGACGTCAACGTTGTCCCGAATCCGCACGCTTGCCCTCCACGATCAATTGCCATCGGAGGAGGCTGCGGCATATGAGCAGGCCTTCCTGCTCTTTCTCCGGCTTCGGTTAATGACAACGGAGCAGAATGAGGACGGCCTATATGCCAACAACGGTAAGCTCTCCAGCCGGAGCTTGTCGAGAGAAATGACCGAGGAGCTGAAGAGCGCGTTAAAAACCGGCAAGAAGCTACAGCGCAAAGTGTTTAAAAGGACAACGGGAAGGCTTATGTAAGGCGGTGATGAAAGGGAATGAAGGAACCAAAAGGCGTCGGACGGATGTGGAACCTGTATAAAATGGGAGGCTTTACGCCTGCCCTTGCTTCCATGCTGGGCTCGCAAAATGCGCAGCAGATGGCGTTTATCCGTTCCATCAACAAGGAGCAGCGCAAACAGTCCATGCTGGATACCCCTCTGAGGGAGCTCGATATCGTTGTTTTTGATTTGGAGACGACCGGTTTTTATCCTTCTAACGGCGACGAGATCATATCGTTTGGGGCTGTCCATATGAAAGGTCTTGAGCTTGACGAATCCAGGCAGTTCCATAGTCTGGTCAATCCGAAGCGCCGTATTCCAAGGCAAATTATCGAGCTGACGGGGATAACGAACGAGATGGTGCAGGATGCGCCCGATCTGATGCAGGTTCTCCATGATTTCATGGAGTTTATCGGAAGGAGGCTGTTGATTGCGCATGCCGCCGGACACGATAAGCAATTTTTGAACGCAGCATTATGGCGGACCTCCAAGGTCAGCTTGAATCACCGGGTATTGGACACCATGCTCGTTGCCAAATGGCTGGAGCCGAAGCGGGCTTCCTATGCGCTCGACGATCTTCTGGAGGACTTTGGGATTCCGATTACCGAGCGTCATCATGCCCTGCAGGACTCCCTGATGACGGCGAAGCTATGGCAAAAGTTTCTTGTCCGGATTTTGGACCGGAATATTACGACATTAGGGGATTTATACGCTTATTTAAGCAAGCACTAGAGCAAGCGGACGAAAGTTTTGTCCATCCATCCGGAAAGGCTGGACAACTGCCGCGGGACTGCCCGGCATAGAGATTATCCAATAAGAGAGCCCATCATCGGAGACCGGCAAGCCAAGCCAATCGCGTTTGGAAGGAACTGCCGATGAAATGGGATGGGAGTGGAAAAAACCGACGAGCGACTGTCGGTTTTTTTGTATGTCGTAATACGCGGATACCCATTCCCCGGGATGAAACCGGAATGAGCGAATGGGCTCTTCGTGTACATTCGATATCATGTAAACATGGGTAACAACCGCGGGGCTGTCTGGCGTCGCGGCCGCTCCTGCTAGAACACCGCATGCCTCCTGCGGCAGCGATTTTTGGCAAAAGCCAAGCAGCTGTTCGTATGCTGGACGTGTTATGGCAATGGAAAGCATGTAAGCCGGATGCTCCTTTCCTGAAGGTACAGCTCATTATACATGCCCCAGGAACGGTTTAGCTAGCCGGATTAGCCGTTTTTTCCGGATGCAGAAGACGAATTGCGAACAGTAAGGCGACAATAGCCAACACGGCCAAAAGGATAAACAGAGCGGTAACCGAACGGTCCGCGAGCCAACTGAACAGCGGAGGGCCTGCGGCAACGCCGAAAAACCTTAAGCTATTATAGAAGGAGGTTACAATCCCCCGGTGAGAGCTGTCGACGGAGCCTGTAATCCATGTGTTTAGGCAGGGAAGAAGCAATCCTGTGCCTACGCTGCTTATTGTGATGAAACCAATAAACACGTAGATGAGCCAATAGCTGAACAAGCAGCCGATCAGGGCAGCGCTCATAAGCGAGAGTCCGATTAGAATGCACCGGCGCATTTTTTTGCCATCCTTCTTGATGGAATGTCCGGTTAAATAGGCGGTTATGACAAGACCAAGCAGCGGAATGGCAAGAATACAGCCTTTCAGAACACCGTCGATGTTGTAGGGAGGTTTCTCCAGCAGATCGGACAAATAAAACAAGACCCCAAATAACAGGAATAGGCCTAATGCTCCCGTACAGTATGCGGTAATCAGCCATCGGCCTTTTTCACGGAATATTTTTTTCATGTCGGTCAAATATTGCTTAAGCTTCAAGGGCTCGGATTTGGAATCCGGTTCCTTTATAAAAAACCAAACGGCAAGCAGCGATGCCGCGCAAAATACGGGAAAAGCAAAAAATGGCGCGTACCAGATAATAAGGGCGAGGAGAGAGCCAAGAATCGGACTAACCACTTTGCCTGCGCCGTTGGAGGCTTCGACTATGCCTAACGCTTCGCTTTCCTGGCCATCCTTGTACATATCGCCAACCAGTGCCATTGCAATTGGAGCGGTTCCGGCGGCTGCGAGACCTTGCAAAGCCCTCGAGCTGATCAAAAGCCAATAAGACCCCCAAATCGCGGCAAAGCCCGCAACGATTCCCGCAGCCCCATATACCGCCAATGCGGGAATGATGATTGCTTTGCGGCGGAAACGGTCCGACAAATACCCAATCGCTGGTATGAAAACGGCGGCGCTTACCGAGAATAAAGTGATAACAAGGCTGGACTGCAGCTCGGACAGCTTCATTTGTTTGGCGAGGTCGGGCAAAATCGGGACAAGCATGGAGTTGCCGAGCACCAGGACGAGCGGGACGGAAGCAAAAGCGATATACTGCAGCCATTTGTGTTCGGCCATAAAAGGTTGTCCTCCGATCTAGGTGACATTGACGATTTTATGGCTAATGTGCCCCCCGGCTTGAGCTTCCATTCCTCGCCGTGTTACGATAGGCATAATCTAGAAATGAAGAAGAAAGAAGGGACACCATGAAGCGCGCTACGATGCTGTTTATCGCCGCATTTGTATTGGCTGGTTTAGCGGTGTATCAATATGTATCCAAGGATGAATCAAGCGTTACGGCAGCGGCTTCCGATTTCAAGCCAAAGGCCGGCTCCGAGGCGGTAACCTTTGAGCTTCCGGGGCTTGATGAGAAGAACTACGCAATCGGCGGCAAGCAGGACAAGCTGACCTTTGTGAATTTTTGGGCTTCCTGGTGCGGTCCATGCGAGCTGGAAGCGCCGGATTTGCAGAAGCTGTATGAGAAATACGGGGATAAAATCGCGTTTTACGGCGTAAATGCCACAAAGTTCGATAAGGAAAGAGCGGCAAGGCAGTTTGTGGACGATCATGAATTTACGTTCCCGGTTCTGATGGACCGGAAAGGGGATGTCACCAATACCTACAAGGTAGATACGTTCCCTACAACATTCCTGATCGACTCCTCGGGTGTCATCCGCGAGAGAATCAACGGCGTCATTACGATTGACGAATGGGAAAGGCTGATTGAGCAATACAGCTGATTTTAAAAAAGAAACGCCCGGCAGACTAGCTGCCGGGCGTTTCTTTTAATTTAGTGGTTAATTACGCCGATGCGTTCGATATTGTCAAAGTTTGCCGTTGTTGACTTCTCCATGTTAAGCAAAGCATAACGGATACTGTCGACAAGCGCTTCCCAGCTTGCTTCGATTACGTTGCTGGATACGCCTACCGTGCTCCATGTGCTGTCCACATTAGAGGATTCGATGAGAACGCGCACCTTGGCGGCTGTTGCATCCTTTTCGTCAAATACGCGAACTTTATAGTCGGAGAGATGAATCTCTTCGATCTTCGGATAGAACTGCACCAGAGCTTTGCGCAGGGCATTGTCGAGCGCGTTGACCGGACCGTTGCCTTCCGCTGCCGTGTAGACCTGCTGGCCGTCTACGTTCAGCTTGACGATGGCTTCCGAGTTCATTTGACCTTTCGCGCCGCTCTCAACCAGAATCTTGAACGACTCAACCTTGAAGACTTCAACCGGCTCGCCGAAGGCTTGGCGGAGAAGAAGCTCAAGGGAAGCGTCCGCGGCTTCGTATTGATAGCCTTGGTGTTCAAGCTCCTTGATATGATCCATGATCGCTTTGGTCTGCTCGTTGTTGGCATTCACATCCAGTCCAAGCGACTGCGCCTTCGAAATAATATTCGATTGGCCGGCAAGCTCGGATACCAGAATGCGCTGCTTATTGCCTACAAGCTCAGGCTGGATATGCTCGTACGTTTTGGAGTCTTTCATGATTGCCGACACGTGGATACCGCCTTTGTGGGCAAATGCGGCATTGCCGACATAAGCCTGTCCGACCGGCATATTCACGTTCGCAATCTCGCTCACGTAACGGGCGGTGCCGGTTAGTGACCGAAGCTTCTCTTCCGGGAGAACATCGTAACCCATCTTGAGCTGAAGATTCGGGATGATCGAGCAAAGATTCGCGTTGCCGCAGCGTTCGCCGTAACCGTTAATCGTTCCTTGCACCTGACGCGCACCGGCCTGAATGGCTGCAAGGGAGTTGGCCACGGCCAGCTCGCAGTCATTGTGGGTATGTATGCCGATAGGCGCCGTCAGCTCTTGGCGGATGCGGCTGACGATTTCGTGAATTTCACCCGGCAAGGTACCGCCGTTCGTATCGCAGAGCACCAGCCAATCTGCGCCGGCTTCCTGGGCTTTTCGCAATACCGCTACCGCATACTCCGGATTGTTTTTGTACCCGTCGAAGAAATGCTCGGAGTCAAACAAGGCTTCCATGCCTCTTTGCTTCAAGAAAGCGATGGAATCGTAAACCATGGACAAATTTTCTTCCAGCGTAGTCTGCAAAGCCGTATGCACGTGGAAATCCCACGATTTGCCTACGAGCGTAGCCGCCGGTACGCCGGACTCCGCAATGCGCACGAGGGAAGCGTCTTGATCAGCCTGGCTGAATTTACGGCGCGTGCTTCCGAATGCCGTAATTTTCGATTGCAGCTTCAAGCTCTTAACCCGTTGGAAAAACTCAATATCCTTGCCGTTGCTTCCAGGATTCCCGCCTTCAATATAATGAACGCCGAGAGCGTCAAGTTTTTGAGCAATTTTGAGCTTATCATCCGCTGACAGGCTGATCCCTTCGCCTTGCGTACCGTCGCGCAGCGTAGTATCAAATATTGTTATCGATGTTGTCATAGCCGGGACGCCTCCTTTTTCACTGATCGCCTACACAAAATATAATTAACTATTATAACACTTGTTGATTAGAATGTAGAGAGGAGCATGGAATTTTTTTGACGCCTCCATATGATTTGACGCACCTTCCTGCTGGGCGGTATGCTGGGAGGAGTAGGAAGGTGAATACAGGCTATGGCTGACGTACACAAGGATTATCCGGCCAAAGGGCGCGTCATTCTTCATTTGGATATGAATGCATTCTACTGCTCCGTGCACGAAGCGGAGGAACCAGAGAAATATAAAGGAAAGCCGACGGCCGTTGCCGGAAGCGTAGAGCTCCGCAAAGGGATTATCGTCACCTGCTCTTACGCCGCGCGAGGCAAGGGAATCAAGACGGGCATGACCGTTAGGCAGGCGATGCGGATCTGTCCCGATCTCATCATCATCCAGCCGGATTTTGAGCTGTATCGCATATATTCGCGCGGGTTTATGAAGATCGCAAGGGAATATACGCCCTTAGTGGAGCCGATCTCGATCGACGAATGTTATATGGATATTACCGGCTCAAAGATCTTCGGTTCGCCCCTGGAAATCGCGGAAGCGCTGCAAAAGCGGATCGCGGAAGAGTGGACGCTGCCATGCTCGATTGGCGTCGCGCCTAACAAGCTGCTCGCCAAAATGGCTTCCGATATGAAGAAGCCTAACGGATTGACGGTATTGCGGCTACGGGATGTACCGAATGTATTGTGGGATAAACCATGCGACGTGCTTCATGGTCTCGGGAAAAAAACGGCCGAAAAGCTGGAGAGGCTGCGCATACGAACAATCGGTCAGCTCGCGGCGGCCGACGAGGAGCTGCTTATTCGCCAGTTCGGCATATACGGCTCGTGGATGAAGTCGGCCGCCCACGGCATTGATCATTCCGAGGTGCGCGCGGACCGGGAGCAAAGCAAGTCGATCGGGCACACCACCACGCTGCCTTATGACGTAACGGACAGGGAGGATGCCCACCGGATTCTGCTCAATTTGGCCGACCAGACGGCCCGCAGGCTGCGGCGGCAGAAGCTTATGGCATCAACGGTCCAGATCACGATCCGGAAGCCGGATATGGCCACTATAACGCGTTCCAGCACGCTTCGCGCCCCGACCCATTCGACGGATGTTATTTATCATGAAGCCTGTCGGCTGTTCGATGAACATTGGAAGGGAAATGAACCTGCCCGGCTCCTAGGGGTTACCCTGCAAAATCTGACGGCGGAGGAAGAGACTGCCGTTCAGCTTGATCTGTTCGATTATAAGGAGCAGCCTCGCAAGGAAGCATTGACCAAAACGATGGATGTGCTGCGGGACAAATTTGGCGAGAGTGCCGTACTTACGGCGGGCATGCTGGGGGATGATCCGTCCGTGCTTATCCGCAATAAGCGATTGCGCGGCACTTCTCTCCAAAAGGATGAATTGTAACAATTGCATGGGCATAGCTTGTTGCCAAGGTGGTCGGTTTGTTATATATTGATGAGTGAAGGTTCACAATAATTATAGCGAGCGGTAGATACATCACGACGTTTGCAGAAGCATTTTTATGTCTATTTTTTGTGGGAGGGAATACCAATGGCTAAATTTACATGGGTAGAGAAAGACACCTGTATCGCATGTGGAGCTTGCGGCGCTACGGCACCAGATATTTACGATTACGACGATGAGGGTATTGCTGAAGTCATCTTCGGTAACGACGGCAACCATGGTAATACAGAAATTCCTGAAGATCTGTACGACGATCTGCAAGATGCTTGCGACGGCTGCCCTACAGATTCGATCAAAATCGCTGACGATCCGTTTAATATGTAAGCTGTCATAATAAAACTCCATGCTACTTCAGCGTTCGCTGGGAGCATGGAGTTTTTTTGCGCGTCTGCGTATGACTATTGATTGAGGATGAGGAGGACGGTAACGGCGGCGATAATAACAACCACGACCGAACCGATCCAGGCGAGCGCCTTGACGTTTACCTCTTCTTTTTGCTTCTGTTTCATAGCGGGAGCTTTCCGTTTGGCTGTGCTCATCGTCAATCAACCTTTCCGTGGGAAAAATGAATACCATATACCCACATTGTAAACGGTTTCTTGTTCTGCCGCAATATCCGGAAGGACTTGCCGGCCAGCGTCGCCCTTTTCTTTTTCTTATAAAAAAGATAAACTGTCAGGTAGGACAGAAACTTGAAACGGAGTGTGTAATCTTGCTTTATTCTTCTATTCTTAAACCGGTATTTTTCCAAATGGATCCCGAAAAGGCTCATCATCTCGTCATTGACGGCCTGCATACAGCCGGACGCGTTCCGGGCATGAACAACATGCTGCATGCCATGTACGGCGTGAGCGATTCGCCAGAGCTTGCGGTTGATCTGTTCGGCATTCATTTCCCTCATCCGGTAGGGCTTGCCGCCGGCCTGGACAAGAATGGCGTAGCAGCGGACGGCTTCTCCAGCATCGGCTTCGGTTTTGCCGAGGTAGGAACGGTAACGCCAAAAGGACAGCCGGGCAACGAGCTGCCGCGGCTCTTCCGCTTGCCTTCCGACGAAGCGCTTATTAACCGGATGGGCTTTAATAACGAAGGGGCGGAAGCGATGGCCCGCCAGCTGTCGCAGCGCAAGATTAACCGGATCCCGATTGCCGTTAACGTCGGTAAAAATAAAGCAACGCCAAATGAACGGGCTCACGAAGATTACCGTTCCTGCATACAAGTGTTATATCCGTATGGCGACTTCTTTGTCGTCAACATCAGTTCCCCGAACACGCCGGATCTGCGCGCGCTGCAGCATGGCGACGAGCTGCGCACGCTTCTTGGCGAAGTGTTGGAGGAAATCGGGCTTCAGGCGTCGAAATTAGGTAGTAAAGCAAAGCCGGTTCTGGTGAAGATTGCTCCTGATATGACGGACGAGCAGCTTGAGCTTACCGTCTCGACGATTAAAGACAGCGGCGTAGCGGGCATTATCGCTTCGAATACGACGATTTCAAGAGAAGGGCTTAAGCATCCTAACGCCAAGGAAACGGGCGGACTTAGCGGAGCGCCGCTGCGCGAGCGCTCGACCGAGGTTGTTAGGGCGGTATACCGGCAGACGGAAGGCAAGCTTCCGATTATCGGTTCGGGCGGAATTTTCACGGCGGATGACGCATACGATAAAATCCGCGCCGGAGCCTCGCTCGTCGAAATTTATACCGCTTTGATCTATAAAGGTCCAGGAGTACTCCGCGAACTGACGAACGGCTTAAAAGAACGATTGCGTAAAGACGGCTACCGTAACATATCGGAGGCAGTGGGCGCAGATCATCGATAGGAACAGGAGGCGGCCGGATGGATGGAAGAGATTGGAATCTTTTTTTACAGCCTTACGAGCAAGCAGTCGAAGAATTGAAAGTGAAGTTGAAGACGATGCGGGTCGAGCTTAAGATGCGTGAGGCGTATGCTCCGATCGAGTTCGTTACCGGTCGTGTTAAGAAAGTGTCAAGCATACTGGAGAAGGCGAGACGGCTTAGCGTTCCCGCCGATCAGCTGGAAAAAGGCATCGAGGATATCGCGGGTATCCGGATCATGTGCCAGTTCGTAGACGATATTCACCGTGTCGCCGGATTCATCCGCATCCGGAAGGATCTGAAGCTTGTCTACGAGAAGGACTACATTACGAATTACAAGGACAGCGGCTATCGCAGCTACCATATGATTGTGGAATATCCGGTGCAAACGGCGCTTGGTCAAAAATTCGTGCTCGCCGAAATTCAGATTCGCACGCTTGCGATGAATTTCTGGGCTACGATTGAGCATTCGCTGAATTATAAATATAAGGAAAGCTTGCCGGACGACGTTCGCGAGCGGTTGAAGAAAGCAGCCGAAGCGGCTTTTCTGCTGGATACCGAGATGTCGAGCATCCGGCACGAAATTTTGGATGCGCAGCGCGACTTCGAGGAGCGCTCCAACGTGGTTTCCACCGTGCTCAGCGCCATTCAGGATTTGTATTTCTATCACCGCGTAAGAGAAGCGGCGCAATTCCAGATGAAATTCAACGAGCTGTTTGAGCAGGAGGACCTGTATGGTCTCAAGCAGCTGTCGGTTGATATTGAAGCGGCGATTCTCCGCGCGAAGAAAGGCAACAATCCTGGCTGAGGCTCATCTTCAAAATCCCGCGTACTGCTTATAGGCAGGACGCGGGATTTTATTTGCGCTGAAATTTGACAAAAACTTGAGTCCGCCTTATCTTAACGATGTAAGGTTAACGATAAACATGAAGCATGAAGCTTAACGGCCGGGAGGCATAAGATGCAGCAGAACCATGTAACGATGAAGGATATCGCAAATAGGCTTGGCGTCAGCAGCGTAACCGTCTCGAAAGCGCTGGGCGACAAAGAAGGCGTCAGTGACGAACTCAAGCAGAAGATTAAGGAGATTGCCCAGGAAATGGGCTACCGGTTCAATACGGCGGCGAAGGCAATGAAGGAAGGGCTCTCCTACAACATTGGCGTTGTTATAGCAGAGAGGTATGCCAGCGTAACGCAGTCTTTTTATCTTCAATTTTATCAGTATCTGTCTACCGCTCTGGAGGATGTGCAGTATTCCGGCATTCTGCATACGTTGAGCGAGGAAGATGAAGGGCAGCTCGTACTGCCGAGAATCTACCATGACCGCAAGGTCGACGGGTTTATTATATTAGGCCAGCTAAGCAATGCTTATATTTCGGCCATTCATGAAACCGGCATCCCTCTTGTATTTCTGGATTTTTATACGGACCGGACGGAACTGGATTACGTCATTACGGATAATTTCTACGGCATGTACGAGATGACCAATTATTTGATCGCAAACGGCCACCGGGATATCGCTTTTGTTGGCAGCTTGCATGCTACCAGCAGTATACAAGACCGTTTTCTGGGTTATTATAAATCGCTCCTTGAGCATCGCATACCGCTGCGGCAGGAATACATCCTGAATGACCGGGATGAGAGCGGCAAATTGCTGGATGTCGCCATCCCGGAAGCACTGCCAACCGCTTTTGCCTGCAATTGCGACCAAGTGGCCTATCTTCTGATGAATACGCTGCGCAAGCAAGGAGTTCGGGTACCGGAGGATTGCTCGGTTGTTGGCTTCGATAACGATATTTACGCCACCCTTGCCGAGCCGGCGCTTACGACGGTTGAAGTTGACAGACAGGAAATGGCTAAAACGGCGGTTAACAAGATGGTCCGCAAAATTAGTGACCCCGCATTAAACAGCGGCAGGGTACTGGTCAGAGGGAAAATGATTTACCGGGAATCGGTAAGAAGCATGAAGTGACGATAGTCGCTTCATGCTTTTTTTATTGACGGGAGTGAGCAGTCCTTTTACAATGAACTTGTAACTTAATCGATAACTTAATATTTAATTTACTTAAGTTATAACCGGGGAGCTGAAACGGGTGGAGCAGCAAGACTTAAAAAGCTGGCGGCAAGAGATCGAAAGCGAGCTGCAAGATAATATTCTTTCCTTTTGGATGAAGCATGCGCTTGATGAACGGGATGGAGGGTTCGTTGGGCGGATCGCCAATGATTTGAAGATTCAGGAGAAGGCGGATAAATCCCTCGTATTAAACGCGCGCCTTTTGTGGACGTACGCTTCCGCATACCGAAAGTATGGAGAGCCTGCCTATTTGACGATGGCTGAACGGGCTTACCGTTATTTAACCTCCTGTTTTTACGACCGGGAGAACGGAGGATACTTCTGGCTGTTGAACCACGAGGGAGAGCCCATATCGAAGAAAAAACAAATTTACGGTCAAGCCTTTGTTTTGTATGCTTTTTCGGAATTCGTGCGGGCTTGCCCGAATGAAGAGGTGCTTAAGCAAGCCGTTCAGTTATTCGAGCTGATCGAACGATATAGCTATGATCCTGTATACAAAGGGTATATCGAAGCACTTGATAGCAACTGGGATGCCACGGATGAGCTTAGCCTTAGCTCTACCGATTTGAATGAGAAGAAATCTATGAACACGCATCTGCACGTGCTTGAAGCATATACGAATTTGTGTCGGGTATGGCCTTCGGAGCGTTTGAAGGAAAGTCAAAAGGAGCTTATCGCGACGATGCTTGATCATATCGTGGACCCGCAGTCCGCGCATTTCAAGCTGTTCTTCGATGAACGGTGGAATTCCAAGTCGCACGAGATTTCTTACGGACATGATATCGAGGGCAGCTGGCTGCTCATGGAAGCAGCGGAGGTACTGGGAGATGGGGAGCTGATTGACCGTACGGAGGCGGTTGCGCTTGCCATGGCGCAAGCCGTCTACGAGGAAGGCGTGGATACCGACGGCGCGGTCGTTAACGAAGCGGACCCGAAGGGCTGGACGGATACCGATAAAGTGTGGTGGCCGCAAGCGGAGGCGGTCGTGGGATTCCTGAATGCCTATCAGCTGTCGGGCAAGGATTATTTTCTGAATGCGGCTTACCGGACCTGGCGGTTTATCGATCGTTATCTGGTGGACAAGGCAAACGGAGAATGGTTCTGGAAGGTCAATCGGGCGGGTGAGCCCGACATGGCGGACATGAAGGTTGATGCTTGGAAATGCCCGTATCACAATGGCCGTATGGGCCTGGAAGTGCTGGAACGACTCGAGAAGCTGAACGTACAAACCAAATAGGCGAAGGGATGAATAGACAATGAACGAAACCGTTTTTATGGAAAAACTACAACGTTTGCATGCGGAGCACAAGGAGCTTCTTACTCGGACGAACACGCCCGTTCATGGCGGAAACGGCATCTATGCCCGTTATGCATACCCGGTTATTACGGCTGCTCATGCGCCGGTTTATTGGAGGTATGATCTTAATCCGGAGACCAATCCCCATCTTATGGAGAGGATTGGCGTAAATGCCGCTTTTAATCCCGGAGCAATCGAATTAAACGGAAAGTTCTATCTGGTTGCGCGAGTCGAAGGTCATGACCGGAAATCATTCTTTGCGGTTGCGGAGAGCGTTAACGGCATTGACGGATTCCGTTTCTGGGATTATCCGATAGTAATGCCGGAGACGGATATTCCGGATGTCAACGTGTACGACATGCGGCTGACGAAGCATGAGGATGGATGGATCTACGGCGTATTCTGCACGGAACGGAAGGATCCCGAAGCGAAGCAGGGAGACACTTCCAGTGCCTTCGCAAGCGCGGGCATTGCGAGAACGAGGGATCTGAAAGCATGGGAACGGCTGGATGATCTCCGGACACCTTCCTCCCAACAGCGCAATGTCGTGCTTCATCCCGAATTCGTGAACGGCAAGTATGCATTCTACACTAGGCCGCAGGATGGGTTTATTGAAGCCGGATCCGGCGGCGGTATCGGTTGGGGCTTGTCAACTAGCATCGAGCATGCGACTATTGAGTTGGAAACGATAGTGGATGAGAAAAAATACCATACGATCAAGGAAGTGAAGAACGGACAAGGTGCGGCGCCAATTAAGACAGATAGAGGGTGGCTGCATATTGCCCATGGCGTTCGGAATACGGCGGCAGGACTGCGTTATGTGATCTACGCGTTTATGACGGATTTGAATGATCCAAGCAAGGTAATTTATGCGCCCGGAGGCCACTTGATTGCGCCGGATGGGGATGAGCGGGTTGGCGATGTGTCGAATGTCGTCTTTACGAACGGGCTGATCGCAAGAGACAACGGAGAGGTGTACATCTATTATGCTTCCTCGGATACGCGTTGTCATGTCGCGGTTACGACCGTTGAGAAGCTCGTCGATTACGTTGTAAATACGCCTGCGGATCCGCTTCGTTCCTATGCCTGCGTGCAGCAGCGCAGCGAGTTGATCGCCAACAATCTGAAGCTTATGGAGCGTCCCGATTTCAGCTTTCTTAATGAATGAAGTCCCGAAGCAGTCGGGGCTAAAAGAAAGGGATATGATCTATGCCGCTAATTGATATGCCGCTTGAACAGCTGTACAACTACAAAGGACGCAATCCTCGTCCGGAAGACTTCGACGCTTATTGGGAGCGTGCGCTGGATGAAATGCGTGCGGTCGATCCGCAAATCGAGCTTGTGCCGAGCAGCTTTCAAGTACCTTTTGCAGACTGCTTCGACCTGTATTTCACGGGTGTGCGCGGAGCGAGAATCCATGCCAAATACGTCCGTCCGAAAAATGTCCCGGAGCCGCATCCCGCCATTATTCAATTTCATGGCTATACCGGGAATGCGGGAGACTGGTCCGATAAGCTGACTTACGCGGCCCTCGGATATTCCGTGTTCTCGATGGATTGCCGCGGACAAGGCGGGCTGTCGGAGGATACGGGCGGAGTAAAGGGCACTACCCACAACGGGCATATAATCCGGGGGCTGAACGACCACCCCGACAATCTGCTGATGCGCCATATTTTCCTTGATACCGCGCAGCTTGCGGGGATTGCCATGGACCGGCCGGAGGTTGACCCTGACCGGGTAGGGGCAATAGGCGGATCGCAAGGCGGCGCGTTAACGATTGCCTGTGCATCGCTGGAACCGCGTATTTCGAGACTTGCGCCCGTGTATCCGTTCCTGTGTGACTACAAACGCGTGTGGGAGATGGATTTGGCGAAGGACGCGTACGGTGAGCTGAGAACCTTCTTCCGGCATTTCGACCCGCGGCATGAGCGGGAAGAGCAAATTTTCGAGAAGCTTGGTTACATCGACCTGCAGCATTTAGCCAACCGGATCAAAGGGGAAGTGCTGATGACCGTAGGACTAGCGGATACGATTTGCCCTCCTTCCACGCAATTTGCGGCGTACAACAACATTACCGCGCCGAAGTCGGCCGATATTTATCCGGATTACGGTCACGAGCATATTCCGGAAGTGTCTGACCGGACGATTCAGTTCATGCTTGGTCTATAAAGGAGAAAGAGGAGGTTGCCCATTTCGGGACAACCTCCTCTTTCATTATGCCCGTGACCGGATTCGCTGCTCGGCCGTCTCGTTAAACTTAAGCAGCAGAGTGCCGAAGGTACGGATATCTTCCTCGCTCCAATCGTTAAGAAGATCCTTGAAAAATGCCTCTCTCGACTCGCGAACTTCCGCGAGCAAGGAAGGCGCATCCTCCGTCAGCTGCAGCAGGCTGATCCTCGCGTCATTCGGATCGGTCAACCTTGAGATTAGTCCTTTGGCTTCCAAGGCCGCAATCTGACGGCTTACCGTAGAGATATCCAGCTGGAAGGTGGTGGAAAGCGTTTTGATTCCGGTTGGTCCCGCTTTTTCCAGATGCTGCAGGATCAAGTAAGAGGAACGGTCCATTTCCTTGCCCATAATATTGGAGAGCCGGGCAGCCTCGGCGCGGCGGATGAAGAGGGAGATTTGGCTTTCGATCAAGCTGAATGGCGACTTATCGTTCCTGTCCATAGGGCTGTTTTCCATTCCTGTCTTAGTTTCTTAATGTTAGCTTACCTTTCGTGTTTGCATAATGCAAGCAAGTCCATGGTAAGTAATGTATGTCCTCACGATATGTATTTGCATTCCGAAAATAAACTTGTATAATACAATGGTTATTACTTGTATCATACAAATAAATAGTAGGAGTGCATGTCAAATGAAAGGGAACTTATTCTGGCTTAATCTGAAGCTGATGGCTAATCACAAAACGCTTCGGATCGGCTCGATTGTTTTGTTGTTTATACCGCTGCTCTATACAGGCATGTTTCTGGCTGGCTATTGGGATCCGTACGGCCATATGGACAAGCTGCCCGTAGCGATAGTCAATGAGGACAAAGGGGCCGTATCGGAGGGCAAAAAGCTGCATCTTGGCCAAGATATCGTGGATAATATGAAAAGCGCCCATACGCTTGATTATCATTTTGTAGAGAGGTCAGAGGCGGAGAAAGGGCTCTATGACGGCGATTATTATTTGACAATCGTTATTCCGGACAACTTCTCGCAAAGCGTTACAACGCTGACGGAAGAGCATCCGCAGCCTGCCGATTTGTTCTATATGACGAATCCGGGCAACAACTATGTATCCGGTCAGATCGGAAGCAACGTGCTTAAGGAGCTAACGAATAAGGTCAGCCAAAATATCGTAAAGAGCTATACGCAAACCGTTTACGGGAAAATGCAGCAAATGGCTGACGGCTTCTCGGCTGCGAGCAGCGGCGCGGAGCTGCTGGCGCAAGGAACGGAATCCGCGCAGGATGGCGTAAGCAAGCTGAATAACGCGATAGCGTCGCTGGCCAGCGGTGCAGGAAAGCTGAGCGATAGCATGAAGCCGCTCGGGCAAGGGATTCAGCAATTAGCTAGCGGAGCTGCCGGCCTATCTACGGGGACAGCTTCTTTGAACGATAATCTTTCCAAGCTGAAGTCGGCAGGACAACAGCTTGCTGACGGGGCAAATGCGCTGCAAAAAAATACGGCAGCATGGAATGAAGCGGCAGACTCCGCAACGAAGGCTGCTTCAGGAGTGGACAACTCGGCTGAAAGCCTTCAATCACGGATCAAGGCTTATGTCGAGCAGCATCCCGAGTTGAAGGATGACACTGCCTTCGCTGCGATTGTAAGCGGCAGCGAGAAGCTTGCTCAGGATGCTGACGGCGCCAGCAAGTCTGTTGAAGGGTTAAAGCAGCCGGCGGAAGCCGCCCGGCAATCCGGCGTTAAGCTGGCTGCAGGACAATCGGCATTGGCGGACGGCCTTGCGCAAGCGTACGAGGGCAGCGGCAAGCTTGCAGCCGGCAGCGCCCAGCTGAAGGACAGGCTGGACACCTCCAGCACTGGCATCGGCAAACTGCAGAGCGGCATTCATCAGCTTGCCGGAGGCGCACAGCAGCTGAACAACGGTTCGCAAGAGCTGCTTGGCGGGGTTATCCGCCTCGTGGACGGCTCGCAGCAGCTGACGGACAAGCTGTCGGATGCCGCACAGTCAACAGCGGGTATAAAAGCAAGCGATGCCGAGCTTAATATGTACGCCCAGCCGGTGCAGCTCGAACAAAAAGAGCTGAATACGGTTAAGACGTACGCAACGGGCTCAGCCCCTTATTTTCTGGCGTTAGGCCTCCTGGTTGGTTCTTTGATGGCCTCTAACATTATTCATTTCCAAGAGGGGCAGGTCCGTTCCGCTTGGCAAAAGTTCTGGGGCAGAATCGGCGTCTTTTATCTGGTAGCCCTGCTGCAGACCATCGTGCTTGACCTTATCGTGCTGTACGCGATTGGACTGGACGTGCAAAGCGTGCCGAAGTTCCTCCTGTTCACTCTCGTTACGGCCTGCATGTTCACGACCCTCATTCTGATGCTTGTCGCGATCTTCGGAACGCTGGGCAAGCTGGTTGGCATTGCTCTTGTGGTAACCCAGCTGGCGAGCAGCGGCGGCACGTTCCCGATGGAGCTTGCGCCGCAATGGATTCAATCCGTTGGGGCATGCCTGCCGATGACATATGTGCTTCGCGGCATGAAGAGCGTCATCTCCACAAGCAACTGGGATATGTATTGGAGCAATACGGGCATTCTGCTTGCCTTTCTTGCGGGGTTTGCGGTTATTATGCTTGCGGCGTATCTGCTTCGTTCTGCCAAAGAAGCACCTGCGGCGCCGGCAGCCGCACACTAGAAAAACTTGCGCGCTTGCCCGTTTCCGGGTAGTCTCAATATAAAAGAGAAGAAATCGGGCAGGAGGATTGCAAGAGAATGAAAGCATTGCAGGATAAGATTCGCAACGAAGGCATTGTATTAAGCGAGACCGTACTGAAGGTGGATTCCTTTCTTAATCATCAGGTAGATCCGCAATTGATGTTTGAGATCGGGCAGTTTTTCGCCGCGGCGTATGAAGGAGAAGGCATTACCAAGGTGTTGACGCTGGAATCGTCAGGGATTGCTCCCGCGGTTATGACGGCACTGGCACTCCGGGTGCCCCTTGTTTTCGCGCGCAAGCAAAAATCGCTTACGCTTCGCGACGATCTCTACGTCGAGGAGGTATACTCCTTCACGAAGCAGGTGAAGAGCGAGGTGGCGATCTCCCGCAAGTTTTTGTCGCCGGGGGAGCGGGTGCTTATCATTGACGATTTCCTTGCTTACGGGGAAGCGGCCTTCGGGATGGCGAGAATCGTGGAAGCGGCAGGCGCAAGCGTAGCGGGTATCGGCATTGTAATAGAGAAGTCCTTCCAAAGCGGAGCGGACAAGCTGAAGGAAGCGGGCTATCGGGTAGATTCGCTGGCACGCATCGCTGTCTTGTCTCCGGACGGCATTCAATTCGTAGAGGAATAAATAAAAAGCGGAAGCTCAGTAAGGGAGCTTCCGCTTTTGTATTTTCACATCGCCTGCAAGCCGGCCTGATTGAGCAGATTCCAAGGCTTGTTGTAATGAGGCTGGAAGAAGAAGTCGACGAAGGTGAGCTCATTCATCGTCATGCCGTTCTGAATGCAGACCGACATGGTATTGATCGCTTGCGTCAGATCATCCTTCGACATTACCTGGGCGCCTACAATCCGGCCGGTATCCGCTTCGTAGACGACCTTGAGCAATACTTTCTCGTAGGTCGGCATAAATTCAGGACGGTCATTGTCTTCCAGGGTGACGGTTTTTACATCCATCCCCGCATCGAGGGCAGCCAGCTCGGTCATGCCGGTCGAAGCGATGTTTTGCTCATAGATCTTAATGCCCGAAGTGCCTTGCGTACCCATGTAACGGACCGTTGGAGCGACAAGGTTGCGGGCAACGAGCGTTCCCATCCGGACGGCGTTAGTTGCGAGAGGGATGTACGCATGCTTGTGGGTCGGGTTATAAAAGACGGCGCAGCTGTCGCCCGCGGCCATGACATCCGGGTTGCTGGTGCGCATATACTCATCCACGATAATGGCTCCGTTAGGCAGCATGTCGATCTGGCCTTTCAGCAGATCCGTATTCGGACGGAAGCCGATGCAGAGGACAACAAGGTCCGTGTCGTATTCGCCGGCTGTAGTTACGACGGTGTTTACCTTGCCTTCTTCGCCGCGGAAGCCGGTTACGGTCTGTGCCAGCTTAAGCTCGATACCGCGGTTGCCAAGCTCTTGTTCAATCGCGTCGGTAAACTCGCGGTCCAAATATTTGTACAAAATCCGGTCCATATTGTCGATAAGCGTGACTTGCTTGCCAAGCTGCTCGAAAGCTTCAACAAGCTCGATTCCGATGTAGCCGGCGCCAATAACGGTAATCCGGTTGGCATGCTTCGCTTTTTCGATGATCGCTTGGGCGTGATTGTAGTTTTTGCACAAGACGATATTTTCAAGCTCCATCCCTTTCAGCTTTGGAATAATCGGCCACGAACCGGTTGTTACGACCAGCTTGTCGTAGCTTTCCAGCTTCTCCTCATTGGTTTCGAGATTTCGAGCCAGAATTGTCTTGGCTTCCGTGTGGACTTCGAGCACATCATGGCGCAGCTTCATCTGAACACCCATGTCCGTCAGCTGCTGAGGCGAAGCGTAGAACAGCTTCTTCACATCCTGCACAACGCCGCCGACATGAAGGGCAATGCCGCACGAGAGGAACGATACGTTGTCATTGCGCTCGTAAACCGTAATTTGCGCCTCGGGATAAAGCTTAGCCATCTGAGTAACAGCGGCGGTACCTGCATGCGTGCATCCAATAACAGCGATCTTCATATAAAATTCCTCCTCAAATTTTCCTGTGAAAATATTCACATACTTCTGCGTAAGTAAAGGAAGCGGATCTTGACGGGGGAGCATGTTGCTTGTTCATTGCATCGCCGGCTTCCTTCCGGGCTCAGTGAAGATGGTGACGAGAGCTTGCGGTTTGATAAACGGCGATGCCGCTTCATCTTGTGTGAATTAATTCACAATCTCTTGTTGCTCTTATCATATGCCACTTTTATCAAATTAACAAGGGGTTGTGATTAATTTCACATATTGATCACAAATGCTCAGCCCTTCTAATTAGAGATGCATTAGAGTATACTCGATGTTATATTTCTAACGTATTTTAGCTGCTTGCAAGGGGATGACCAGATGTCCGGCTATTTGCCGATTGCTTTTACGACAAAAATGAAATCACTGCTTGGAGAAGAGTTTGACCGGTTTATGTCTTCCTACGAGGATCCTCGTGTGTACGGTATCCGGATCAACCGTTTGAAGCTGGGTGCCGAAGAGTGGAAGCCGATCTCGCCGATGGGAGAAGCCGTTCGCCCGATCCCGTGGGCGCCGGAAGGCTTTTATTATGAAGAAGGAGCAAGACCGGGCAAGCATCCGCATTATCATGCCGGTCTTTACTATATTCAAGAGCCAAGCGCGATGGCTCCGGTTGAGCTGCTTGATGTCCATCCCGGACATCGCGTGCTTGATCTATGCGCGGCGCCGGGCGGCAAGTCGACTCAGATTGCGGCCAAGCTGCAAGGCGCTGGCGTGCTGGTAAGCAACGACAACGCCAGGGAACGGACGAAGGCGCTTGCCAAAAACATCGAGCTGGCCGGCGTCCGCAACGCCGTTGTATTAAACGAGGAGCCGTCGGCTCTTGCGCCGGTCTTCCGGGAATGGTTCGACCGCATACTGGTCGACGCGCCATGCTCGGGAGAAGGCATGTTCCGCAAGGATGAGTCGATGATCGCGGAATGGGAGAAGCATTCCATCGAACGCTGCTCGGCGATGCAGAGGCCTATTTTACGCGATGCGGCAGCAATGCTGGCTCCGGGAGGCATTTTGGTCTATTCAACCTGCACATTCTCTCCGGAAGAAAACGAAGCTCAAATCGCGGAGCTGCTTGCCGAATATCCGGATTTCGAGGTTAAGCCGGTTCAGCATCAATTCGGCTGGAAGCCGGGGCATCCGGAATGGGCTGGAGAAGCGGGCGAAGGTCTTGCGGCCGAGCAATCGGCGTCGCTGGCGGGAACGGTCCGGCTGTGGCCTCACCATATCGAAGGCGAGGGTCATTACGCGGCGGTGCTGACCCGCAAAGGCACGGCTCCCACGGAGGGAATGCCTTACAATGAGCCCCTTATCCAGATGGAGGAAGACAACGTAAAAAGAAAAAAAGTAAAGGGCAATGCAGGCGCTGCCTTGCGTGCAGCGGAGAAGAAGGGCGGCCGCGGAGCAAAAGACGGCGGCAAGCTTCAGCGGGCTGGCGGTTCGGTACGGCATTCAGGCAAAGGCCAGCCGGAGGTTGTTGATGCAGCCGCGTCATGGCATTCTTTCGCGGATCAAGAGCTGTCGGGTAGTTTTGCCGGTACGGGGTCTATTCAGAGCTTTGGCTCTCGTATCTATCTTCAGCCGGAAGGAATGCCTTCATTAGACGGTTTGCATGTCGTGCGCGCCGGCTGGTACGTCGGGGAAGCGGGCCGCAACCGATTCGAGCCTTCGCAAGCGCTTGCCATGGGGCTCCGGCATTCGGAAGCCGTACGATCGCTCGATTTTGCGTCGGATAGTCCCGAAATTATCCGGTATTTGAAAGGCGAGACGCTTTTTGTAGAAGCCCATAACATAAAGATTGAAGGAAATCCCGCACAGCCGCTTAAAGGATACGTGCTTGTATGCACGGACGGTTATCCGGTCGGGTGGGGAAAATATACGGGAGACGGCATGCTGAAGAACGAGCTGCCGGCTGGCTGGAGGTGGATGTAAGTTGGGTAAAAAGATGCGGATAGACAAGCTTCTGTCCCATACCGGATACGGAACCCGCAGCGAGATCAAGAAGCTGGTGAAGCAGGGAAAAGTTACGGTAGCCGGAAAAGTCGTCAAAGACAGCGGGCAACTCGTTGATCCGGAGCTCGATGAGGTTTCGTTCGACGGGGAACGGGTGATGTACCGAGAGGTTATTTACTTGATGATGAACAAGCCTCCCGGCGTCATCTCCGCTACGGAAGACCGCCGCGAACGGACGGTTATCGATTTGCTTGAGCCGGAGGATCAAGTAATGGATCCGTTCCCGGTCGGAAGATTGGACAAGGATACGGTTGGTCTCCTGCTGCTCACGAATGACGGACAGCTGGCGCATGAGCTTCTGTCGCCGCGCAAGCATGTTCCCAAAACCTATGAAGCGGTTGTGCATGGCGATGTCGGCGAAGAGGATCAGACGCAATTCAAGGCCGGCGTTACGCTGGATGACGGATACGTCACGATGCCTTCGGATTTAAAGATATTGAAAAAGGACGGCGGCGAGGGTGGCGTAACTTCGGTCATATCGCTTACGATAATGGAAGGGAAGTTCCATCAGGTGAAGCGGATGTTCGAAGCGGTAGGCAAAAAGGTTGTATACCTGAAAAGGGTATCGATGGGACCGCTTGAGCTGGATGCCGACCTGGAGGAAGGGACTTACCGCGAATTAACCGATGAGGAAATCGCGCTTTTGCGCGCTCACCGGGCTGCGGATTAAAAATAGAGACCGGGATGGAGAGAATCGTATGGCATTACAGTATGATTTGATTGCGCTTGATGTAGATGGCACCTTATTGACGGATGATCATCAACTGACAAGCAAGACTCGTGAAGCCGTGCGGGAAGCGGCAGACCGGGGAGCAAGCATTGTATTATGCACGGGCCGGGCGCCTTTCAGCGTCTTTCCGGTACTGGAGGAGTTAGAGCTGACCGGTACGATTATTACGCATAACGGCGGAGCGACGATTGACTCGGATACGAGGAAAATCATCCACCAATACGAGATCGCGCCGCAGCAGCTGGAACCATTCGTGGATTATTGCCGGAAAAATCAAGTCCATTACGACGTAAATACGGCTTTTGAAATGATGGTTGAATCGTTAACGCCAGAGGTATCCGATATGTACAGCAAGTTCCATGCGTCGCCTTCCGTTCTGGGACAAGGAGCCAGCCTGCCGCAGGGGCTTGTCAAGTTTACGGTATTCGGCAGCAAAGAGGTGATGGACCGGGTGCAGGAGGAATGGGAGAAATGGCCGTCGTCCCTGCAGACGATCCGAAGCGGCGATTTCTTTATCGACGTGCATCATCCGGAAGCAAGCAAGGGCAGAGCATTGCGGCAATTTGCTCTCAGCCATGGCATTGACCGGAGCCGGATTCTTGCGATCGGCAATTATTATAACGACATTTCCATGCTGGAGTTTGCCGGCTGCGGAATTGCGATGGGCAACTCCCCGGACGGGGTAAAGGAAGCGGCGGATGTCGTGGGACGTTCCAACGCCGAGGATGGCGTTGCGTACGCCCTTCGGGAGTTCGCCTGGAGCTGAGCGGATTGAGAATGAACAATAAGAAGGGGCAGCCCCCTTGGTGATGTCGACCTCGGGAGCTGCCCCTTCTTTCATTGGGTTTAGTACCAAGTCCTTAGTGCCAAACTCCTCTAATGATGATTACCAGAAGAATGAAAAGGACAAGGATGAAACCTACCGTATTGACGCCGCCTCCATATACGCCAGACATGCTAATTCCTCCTTGTGATTATATTCCGCTGGAAGGCTGCTGTCACTCGAGTACATTCGCCCTCTGTTCGGTATACCGTATAGTATTGTGGGAGGCCTTCTTTGGAATGGACTCCTGTCACGATACATCGGGATTTGGGTAGTTACCCAGAAGGAAAAAGCTTGCTGGCAGCGGGTTTCGGCATCATCCCCGGCATTCGCCGCGGTATTAATTGAAACGCCGAAGCCCTTTCGGCAGATGGTTCTTAAGCTGGCCGCCGCTTGCTTTAGCCCAGCCAAGCGGAAGCCCGTCTACGGCAACAAGGCCCCAGCCGCTCTCTTCGCCCGCAGCGGGCAGCGTCTCTCCGCGAAGGTAAGCGGCAATCTCCGCCGCATCAGGAGGATAGCTCCGTACCCACGTTGCGTCCTCCGCTTGAATCGCGAGAGCAAGCGCATGCGCCGGCTCCAGCCGGTTCTTGCGGATATCGCCGAGATGAAGGCCGGGCCGCGCGACCTTAAGGCCGTCAAGATCGGAGGCGCCAAAGCTGCCGTTTGTTTGATGGGGCAGCCAATAGAGGGCGTCGCCGAAGCGAAGCGGCTCGCCCGGACCAAGCTCGAAGCCGGGCAATGCCTGCTCGGCAAAGCTGTGGAACAAGGCCATCTCGGCCGTCAGCGGCTTGGGCCGTCCCGCCGCGCGTTTATCGCGCCGTTTGTCTCTGCCTTTTGCCGGTTCATCCGCCGACTCAGGCTGCTCGCCTTCGGACGTTTTCCGCAGGCGGGCGACAAAATGTCCTTCGCCGCGGACCTGCTGCGGCCATAAACGCTCGATTTGTTCAACCTGGAAGGAAGGGTGATTGGCAACGAATTGCTCGATCGTATCCTCGTTCTCGGCACGGTTAAACGTACAGGTCGAGTAGACGAGTATGCCGCCGGGCTTAAGCATGACCGCGGCATGCTCCAGAATTTCGGACGAGCGTTCGGCGCAATAGGCGACATGAGCCTCCGACCATTCGGCTACCGCATCTTCATCCTTGCGGAACATGCCTTCACCCGAGCAAGGAGAATCCAGCATGATGCGGTCGAAAAAGGCGGGAAACCGTCTCGACAGCTCATGCGGCGCGGCATTCGTAACAACAGCGTTGCGGATGCCGAGACGTTCAACGTTTTCGCTTAAAATTTTCGCTCGGGCAGGATGGATCTCATTGGCGATCAGCAGGCCTTCGCCATTCATGCTGCCGGCGATTTGCGTCGTTTTGCCGCCCGGAGCGGCCGCGAAATCAAGAACCGTCTCGCCGGGCCGGGCATCCAGCAGCTCGGCCGCCGACATGGCGGACGGCTCCTGGATATAATAAAGACCGGCTGTATGATAAGGATGCTTGCCGGGTCTTGAAGCTTCGTCATAATAGTAACCGGTTTTGCACCAAGGTACGGGCTCCAAATGAAACGGCTGCTTAAGAGCAGCCGCTTGGTCCCCGATTGGTTGTCGACATTTCAAAGGATTAAACCGAAGCCCGTAAACACGGGCATCATTGTAGCTGTCAAGAAACCGCTCGGCTTCTTCCCTTCCGAGAAGAGCCTGCATTTGCCGGACATAAGCCTCCGGCAGCTGCACGTTCTTCAATGTACTGCAACTCCTTTATGCTTATCTGTTGCGTCCGCGTCGACCGCCGGGAGCAGGACCACGGGAACCGCCGCCGTTATTGCCACCGCGCGAATCTCTGCCGCTGCGTGGAGCGCTGCCGCCCGAGCCGCGTGAATCTTTGCCGCTGCTTGGACGGCCTTCCCATCTGCCGCCGCCAGCTGCCGCGCCGCGCGTATTACCGCGTGCTGCGCCGTCTTGGCTCCGTTCGCCTCTGCCGCTGCCGGTTGCTGCGCCGCGCGTATTGCCGCGAGCAGAACCGCCTTGAGCCCGTTCGCCTCTGCCGCCGCGAGCGTCTCTGCCACCGCGTCCGGATTCGCGTTCGCCGCCTCTGCCGCCGCGTTCGGGAGCAGCAGCTTCCCACGGATTGCCCTCGGTGCCGCTGACGGCAGCTCGTTCCGGCTTGCCGCGTCCGCCTGCTTGCGAACGGCCTGCACCCGCGCCGCGCTCATTGCGCTCGCCTCTGCCGCCCCGTCCGCCTTGCGCCGGTTTGAAGTCGCGATTGCCGCGACCGCGGCCTCCGCGATCCGGTTTTTTGTCATAGCTCTTGCCTTCGCTGCCGGAACGCGGAGCGCTAGTCTTCACGATTGTGCCGTCCGGTTCAACCGTGCGGCGCTCAAGTACAGCATTGATGCTGCGCTCGATATGGGCAACCGCACCGCGGTCGTAAGGCGATGCGATGGTAATTGCCACGCCGCGTTGTCCGGCACGGCCTGTCCGGCCGATCCGATGGATGTAAATCTCGGAGTCGGTTGGCACATCGTAGTTGAACACATGGGTAACGCCTTCAACGTCAAGGCCGCGTGCCGCCACGTCCGTTGCGACCAGAATTTGAAGCTTCGCATCGCGGAAGCGTTTCATGACCTGCTCGCGTTTGGCTTGCGTAAGATCGCCATGCAGCTCGTCCGATTCGAAGCCGTGGTCTTGAAGATCCTTGTTTAGTTTTTTTGCGCGAACCTTCGTCCGGCAGAAAATAACGGCCAGATAAGGGCGCTGTGTTTCGATCATGGAAATCAGCGCTTTTTGGCGTCCGCGGTCAGTCGTCTCAATAACCAGCTGTTTGATATTGTCCAACGTGACATTCGCGCTTTGAATTTTAATATCGACCGGAGTCTTCATGTAATTCTCGGCGAGACGTTTGATCTGATCCGGCATGGTAGCCGAGAAGAGCATCGTTTGACGGGCGCGAGGCGTCTGTTCAACGATATTTTGCACTTCGGGCAGGAAGCCCATGTGAAGCATTTGATCCGCTTCGTCGAGTACAAGCATCTTCAGCTTGCCGAGGTTGATCGTCTCGCGTCTCATATGGTCGATCAAGCGGCCGGGCGTAGCCACAACGATGTGAGGCGAATTGTTAAGCTTGCGAATTTGCGCGTCTACGTCTTGTCCGCCGTATGCGGCAAGGACTTTGGCACCAACCGCCGCGGCAAGCTTTTTCAGCTCGCTTGTAATCTGGATAGCCAGCTCGCGCGTCGGAGTCAGAATCAGCGCTTGAACCTGCTCCTTTTCGACGTCGATGCGCTGCAGAATCGGCAAGGTGAAGGCGATCGTTTTACCCGTCCCCGTTTGGGCCTGAGCGATGACGTCTTGTCCGGACAGCAGGACGGGGATTGCTTTCTTTTGCACGGGAGTTGGACTCGTAATCCCATTGGATTGCAGGACATCGGTCAGTTCCGGGATAATACCCATGGAAATAAATTCAGTTGACATTTTGTATATGTTCCTCATTTCATCGAACTCGTTTATCGTTTAGTATACCAGTTGTGCCTTGGAAGTGCATCTTTCATCTACATATGCTATGCTGGGCGTCATAAGCTATTAAGCATACATGCAAACAAAGGAATGATCAACAATGAATAGCGGTACAGAGCGCGCTTCGGTGAAGCCGGGGCTTGAGGTGGATATTGTCCTGAAGCAGGATCAGCGGACGGGGAAGCTGACGCGCGGCATCGTAAAGGATCTGCTTACGAATTCGCCGACGCATCCGCATGGCATCAAGGTGCGTCTCACTGACGGCCAAGTCGGAAGAGTAAAACGCATTTATTCGTGATAAAGGAGCTTAGAGCGCGATGGCATTCGGGATTTCCAGGTCTGAAGTGACGGCATGGAAGGAAGCGGTCGCCCGCGGGGAGATTGCCTACCTGACGCATTATTGGGTGGATCCGCGTTTTCCGGGCATGAAGACCGTAACCAAGGTAGGCTGCTCCGATCTGGACAAGCTTGCGTTATGGTGCAGGGATAACGGTCTCAATCCGAGATATATTCATAGACGGGATAAATACCCGCATTTTGACCTGTTGGGGCCTAAGCAAAAAGAAATTCTCTTGCGGGAAAATCTACATGCGCAGCTGGAACGGTTTCATCTTCTATGAAAAGGAGGACGTTGGACATGCAGACGAACACGCTGCATCAGATGATAGAAGAGTTAAGTCTCAACGCATGGCCGTCTCTTCAGACGGTCGTTTACGACGGCTGGCTCCTCCGGTTCGCGGATGGTTATACGAAGCGTTCGAATTGCGTGATGCCGCTGTACGAGAGCCATGGCCAAGTGATGGAAAAAATCGTTCGCTGCGAGAAGCTGTACGCGGAGCGCGGTTTGGACGCGGTATTTAAAATCACGCCGTTTGCAAGACCTAGTCAGCTGGATACTCTATTGGAGGAGCGGGGCTACCGGATGGTGGATCCCGTTTACGTGAAGACGGCGGCGCTGGAGGATCTTCCGGAGCCGGCAGACTTCGCATGCCGGATCGACGAACGGCTTAGCGAACATTGGCTGGATGAATTTACGCAGATGATGCCGCTCTCGGACAAGCAGCGGGAAACGGCGGTCAAGATGCTGACCGGCATGCCGCTCCGCCTATGCTTTGTCACATTGCATGCGGATGGGGTTCCGGCGGCATGCGGAATCGGCGTAATCGAGCATGGCTATATCGGCTTGTACGATATTGTCACCTCCGAGAGGTTCCGTAATCGAGGACTTGGCTATCAGCTGCTGCTGCACATTTTTCGTTGGGGGAAGCGGAACGGGGCGGATAAAGCCTATTTATTGGTCGTTCAGGCGAACCAACCCGCAAACCGGCTGTATGACAAATTCGGTTTCGAGACGCAATACGAATATTGGTACCGGGTTAAATCTTTGAAGCAGGATGAGTGAACGTTTAGATGGTCTTAGGGTTAGCATTCATACAAGGCTTTTTATTTTCTTTATCTCTATGTTTGGATTTGGGCATGGTGAACGTTGCCATTATTAAAACCGGGGTCGAGCGCGGCTTTAAGCCTTCCTTTATGATAGGTTTCGGTTCATGCTTTGGAGACTTGACCTATCTTGCGCTTGCGCTGATCGGGTTCAGCTTTATACTCGAGATTACCGTCGTTCGTTGGATTTTATGGATTGCGGGAACGGCGGTTTTGCTTCTGCTTGCTTATAAAATGGCGAAAGAATCGCTCCATCCGAGAATGATCGATTGGAAGGCGAGGGAATCGGAAGCAGGGCAGCGGCCCAAGCGGAGGCTCGCGGATTTTCTGTTTGGACTCGGAGCGGCCTTGTCGTCGCCTACGGTTATGCTGTGGTTTGTCGCTTCGGCGGGGCCGATTGTAGCCGAGGTTCACGGCGATAGCCGTTATACGATTGCGGTATTTATCGCGGGCTTCTTTTCCGCCGGCTTATTGTGGTCGCTTGGCATGGCCTACCTAAGCGGGCGGGCAGGCAAAGCGCTAGGCGCAAAGTTCGTGAGGATCATTTCGATTTTCTCGGCTCTGCTTTTTGTTTATTTCGCAATCCGCGTATTCTGGTCGGGGCTGCAGTTTGTGTTAGGCGAGTAGGTTATTATTGTGCGAAAGAGAGGGATATCGTGTCCGTTGTGAATGTGTTGGCTTCCCGGCTTGGCCGTAATGACGAGGAACCTAATATTGAACTTGCGCGAAGGCTGGCAAGCGAAGAAAATCTTGCCGGCATACAAGTTATCATCGAGAATTTGTCCGGTAAGGATAAAAAGGTTCGGCATGATTGCATCAAGGTTGCCTATGAGATTGGCGAGCTTCGGCCGGACCTGATAAGCCCATTCGCTGCACGATTTATCGAGCTGCTGGACAGTTCGGATAATCGGCTGGTATGGGGCGGGATGACGGCATTGTGCACCATTGCGGATGCGGCATCGGAAGCGATTATGGAGCATTACGGTCAAATCGCGAAAGCCATGAACGAAGGTTCAGTCATAACCGTGGACAAGGCTGTTCTTACGCTTTCGAAATTAGCGGCAGCAAACGAGGACAACAACAAGTTAATTTTTCCGATCCTGCTCCGCCATCTTGAAAGCTGCAGGCCCAAGGAAGTGCCGCAGCATTCGGAAAGCGTGCTTCTTGCCGTGACGGCTCTAAATAAGGAGGCTTTCCTGAAGGTACTGCGTGCAAGAGAGCAGCAACTCACGGACGCTCAGTTAAAGAGAGTCAAAAAGATCTATAGGACGTTAGACAAATAGCACAAAATTAAAAACTCGGATGCGCTTATCAAGGACAAGCACATCCGAGTGTTTAGTTTGAAGCCTAATTACAGCATGAGCGACAACAGCTGCTCTTTCGTAATCGGACCGAAGTAGAAGTTCACGTCGATCTCATCCAGCAGCTTGCCGAGCGATTCCGCGTCGTAACGCGTGCCGATCAGCTTCGAAGTCACTTCGCTTGTCTCGCCTCTGCCGAAGAAGTCGCCAAATACGGCGGCATCCACGATTTTGCCTTCTTCCACCTGCAGGCGTATGTCGTAGGTGCCCGCGCCTTCAATGCGCTTTGTCTGACGGACGTTAAAGGCAGGGGAGCGGCCGTAATTCCAGTCCCAGCTGCGGTAACGCTCGTCAGCCAGCTTCCGGACATTCGCCCAATCCTCTTCAGTCAGCTTGTAAACCGGAATTTCCGGCTCGCCTTCGAATATCGACTCCAGCAAATATTGTCTCAATTCCTGAATGGTCATTGGTTCTTTCAAAAATTCCGAGATGTTGGCAACGCGGCTCCGAATGGATTTGGTTGCTTTCGAGACGTATTTCTCCGCATTAACCTTAAGCGCCGAAACGACGTTCTCAATCTCCGAATCAAATAAAAGAGTGCCGTGGCTGAACATTTTCCCTTTGGTAGCAAATTGGGCGTTGCCGGAAATTTTGCGTTCGCCGACCTGAAGGTCGTTGCGTCCCGACAGCTCCGCGTCTACGCCAAGCTTGCGCAATGCGCGGACAACGGGCTCCGTGAACTTCTTGAAGTTGTGGAACGACTTGCCGTCATCCTTCATGATGAAGCTGAAGCTGAGGTTCCCGAGATCATGATAGACCGCGCCGCCTCCCGACAGCCTGCGCACCACATGGATGCCGTTCTCGTTGACGTATTCGGCGTTAATTTCCTCAACCGTATTCTGATTCTTGCCGATAATGATAGACGGCTCGTTAATGTAGAACAGCAAATATTCGTCTTCCGGCAGCGAACGTAAAATATATTCCTCGAGCGCCAGATTCAGCGTCGGGTCCGTGATATTGTGATTGTCGATAAAGCGCATGCGTGATTCTCCTCTTCCTATTCCGTCCTGCTCCCATTATAACCCTCACGGAAAGATTTTTCATGCGGGAGCGGACAAAATGTTGGCGCGTCCTATCTTACACGCTGCGTGCTTTGCCGCCTTCCCCGATCCAGGTTTTCTTCCAGTCCAGCTGGGCAATCGCAAGCATAATGACGCTTAACAGCGCTATGCCGCACAAAATGAGGAAGCCCGGCGTGTAGGAGCCAGTGGACTGATACAGGTTGCCTAGAATAAGCGGCAGAGCATATCCGCCAAGTCCGCCGGCTGCGCCAACGATCCCGGTTACCAGTCCAATCTCGTCGCCGAACCGCTGCGGTACGAGCTGGAACACGGAGCCGTTGCCGGCGCCAAGACACATCATGCCTACGAATAACAGGCCAATCACGAGATAGAGAGGCGGAAGACTCGAAATCGTTGCGAGCATAACAGCCGCTCCCGTATACAAAATCATTAGAACCTTAATGCCGCCAAGCTTATCGGACAAGTACCCTCCTATCGGACGAAAGAAGCTGCCAGCGATGACGCACAGCGTAGTGAAATCTGCTGCTTTGACGGCAGACAAGCCGTATTGGGTGTTGAAGAAGATCGTCAGGTAGTTGGATAGGCCAACAAAGCCGCCAAACGTAACGCCGTACATGATGCAGAAGAGCCAGGTATCGCGCTGCTTCAATATTTTTGCGTATTGTGACAGCTTTTTTGGAGCGGGCTGGTTCGGGCTGTCTTTCGCGAAGATCGTAAAGACGATGAAGGCGATTGCGATCGGAATAAGCGCAAGGCCAAAAACCACTTCCCAACTGCCGAAATGCTGGGCGATCCGGTTGGCGAACAAGGTGGAGAAGACCGTTCCGCTGTTGCCCGCGCCGGCGATTCCCATGGCGAGACCTTGATATTGAGGCGGATACCAGCGGCTTGCAAGCGGAAGCGCAGCGGCAAACGATGCGCCTGCGACGCCAAGCATGAGAGCAACGATATGCAGATCCGACAGGGAATCAACAAATTTCCAGCCCCATACAAGAGGGATCATCGTAAGCAGCATACCGAGCTGTCCGGTTCTCTTTGGTCCGATATAGTCGGTAAGGAAGCCGAACACAAGGCGGAGAATGGAGCCGCCAAGCACCGGCAGGGCAACGAGGTTGGCTTTTTGAACCGGCGTCATATCATAATCTCCGATAATAACGACGCTAAGCGGCCCAATCAGTACCCAGATCATAAAGCTGATATCGAAATACATAAAGGCGCTAAATAATGAAGGCTTATGACCGCTTTTCCAGAACGACGTAGGGTTACTCATAACCAATTCCCTCCAATGGATATATTTCTGTTTTTCGGTTGCAGACGCGCGTTCCCGGGGCGAGAGTCTGATTTTCGTTTCATTTCAACATTAAAAAAAGGCCGCAAACTGCCCTTGCGGACAGAAGCGGCCTCTTTGCCGAAGGCGGTACAGCATTGTACCCACCGGATCGTACGGTCACATCATTGTGAACCCAATTCGAATTATAGGTGAATTGTCAAATGCATGTCAATAAACTTAACACCAAATTTTAAAATATTCTTAAAACAAAGCGGTATTCGATATTTTTATGTAACTTATATTGACATGTAAATAAACTTCCATTATGCTCAAAACAAAAGTTCAGCACAACGATGTGCTGTCGACCTTGGCAACGGAGCCCGCTTCCTTATTTATATAGGAAACGGGCTTTTTATGTTCATTTTGTGCGGTGGGGAGGGAATGTCTAATGACTACCTTGCAGAAGCAGCAGCTTGTTGTATCCGTAGAAGAAGCGCTTCGTCATTTGTGCGGGGGAGCGTCCCCCGTTCGAACCGAAAAGCTGCCCTTGGAGGATTGCGTGGGCAGGGTGCTGGCGGAAGATTTCTTTACGCCGTTTCCAATGCCGCCGTTCCGCCGGGCTGCTATGGACGGGTATGCCGTACGCTCTCAAACCTTGCTTGAAGCCGGTCCGGGCAGTGAGGTCATGCTTAAAGTGATTGCGGAGGTTAAGGCGGGCACATCCAAGGAATGGGCTCAGGAGTGTACCGTAGACCGGCCGGTTAATGATAGGGATGCCGTGCGGATTTTTACGGGTGCGCCCGTGCCGCATCGTTACGATACCGTTGTCATGCAGGAAGTGGTTACCCCCATTTACGGAGAAGACGGGAAGCCCCTGTGGATCGGAATAGACCGTCCGCATCCGGCAGGCCGACATATCGCGGAAGCCGGAGAGGATCTTGCCCCAGGCAAGCTGATTCTTGTGAAAGGAACCGTGATAGGGGCAAAAGAAATGGCGGTGCTGGCCTCTTACGGGCAGGCTGAAGCGGTTGTGCGCGTGAAGCCCAGGATCGTTGTTCTGCCGGTTGGCGATGAGCTTCAGGAGCCGGGTACGGCGCTTTCCGCAAACCGGATTTATGACGCTAACGGACTTGTAGTTTACGCTTTCCTGAAGC
The DNA here is from genome assembly GCF_004000805.1 of Paenibacillus glycanilyticus NBRC 16618. Classification (GTDB taxonomy): domain Bacteria; phylum Bacillota; class Bacilli; order Paenibacillales; family Paenibacillaceae; genus Pristimantibacillus; species Pristimantibacillus glycanilyticus. Next base: position 22,671 of record NZ_BILY01000029.1, on the reverse strand, counting down.
AGCTTGGCGCTCAAGTCACCCGCCGGAAGCCGGTTCCGGATCATCCCGCCATTCTGGCTAATGAAATCAGGCTTGCCGCGGAGCAGGCCGATATAGTTATAACGACAGGCGGGATATCGGTCGGTGACCATGATTACGTTGAGCGGTCCGCTGCCAGCGCCGGCTTTGTGCCGATGTTTACGAAGGTGCTGATGAGACCGGGAACCCCAACCTCCGCTTTTAAAAAAGAGGGCTGTCTGCTGCTTGGTTTGTCGGGTAATCCGTCCGCTTGTTATTCCGGTCTTGAGCTGCTGGTGAAGCCGGCCGTTCAATGGCTCAAGGGAATGAAAAATTACCGCAATCAGTGGTTAAAAGGTAAGCTGGAGGACTCGGTCGGCAAGCCTTGCCCTTATCCCCGATATATTCGCTCGATAGCAACCATGGAGCTTGGGGTATGGCGAATTTCACCGCTGCCCAACGACAAATCGGGGAATATTGCGGCATTCGCGGAAGCAAACGCCATTGCCGTAATCCCGGCGGGCGGAAGAGGTGCGGCGAAAGGGGAAATCGTTTCTTTTCTATTACTAACGCATATGGCAAACGGAGGATTAACGTTGTGACGACAAGGAAACTAGCGGTAATCGGCAATGGAATGGCAGGCGTAAGATGCGTAGAGGAGATAGACCGGTTATCGCCCGGAGCCTTCGAAATCACGATTATCGGGGATGAGCCGCATCCGAACTACAATCGGATTATGCTGTCGAAAGTGCTGCAGGGCGATACCTCCATTTCGGATATAACCATCAATGACTTTGCCTGGTATAAGAAGCGGGGGATCCGGCTGCTGCTGGGCGAGAAGGCTGTGCGGATCGATGCGGTTGGAAAAAGCATTTATCTGGAATCGGGCAAGACGGTGCCTTACGATGAACTTATATTGGCAACGGGATCTTCGGCTTTTGTCCCGTCGATCTCGGGTATTCAGAAATCTGGCGTAACGGCCTTTCGCAACATAAAAGATTGCGAGACGATGATCGAAGCCTCGGAATCCTACCGGAGAGCGGCGGTTATCGGTGGCGGTTTGCTGGGGCTGGAAGCTGCGCGCGGTCTGCTTAACCTGGGCATGGAGGTGCATGTCGTTCATAATGCCTCCTATCTGATGAACAGGCAGTTGGATGCGATGTCGGCCGATATGCTGAAGCGGGAGCTAATGCAGCAGGGCATGCGGTTCTGGATGGAGAAGCGGACGGAGAAAATTATCGGCCGCAAAAGGGCGGAAGGGCTGTTGTTCAGTGACGGCACCAAGCTCGTGGCGGATCTAATTGTCCTGGCTGTAGGGATCAGTCCCAACATCACGGTAGCCGTTAACAGCGGAATTGCCACGAACCGGGCAATTCTTGTCGACGATTACATGCGGACCAACGTGCCTCATATCTATGCGGTTGGAGAATGCGCGGAGCATAACGGGACGGTATACGGATTGGTCGCCCCGCTGTACGAGCAGGGCAAAGTGCTGGCCAAGGTGCTTACAGATACGGACACCGGGCCGTACAAAGGCTCCATTCCTTATTCCATGCTGAAGGTGTCCGGGGTGGACGTGTTCTCGGCAGGAGACATTCAAGGCGATGTTGAGGTGGCGCTGCAGCAATATAACGGTCTTCAGGGCACCTACAAGAAAGTAACCGTCAGAAACGGAAAAATAGCCGGTGCCGTCTTGTACGGGGACAGCTCTGAAGGAATGAAGCTGCTTGATTACTTAAAGAAGAAAACGGATGCGAAGATACTCCTTGAGAAGCCAGAGGGGGCATCCGGCGGTGCCGATGAGGCTGTTGTTGCGATGGCCGATCACCAGACCGTATGCTCGTGCAACGGCGTCAGCAAGGGAGCTATCGCATGCGCGATCCAGGAAGACAATTTGCAGACGGTCGAGCAGATCCGGGATAAGACAAAAGCATCCGGCTCGTGCGGCGGCTGTAAGCAGCTCGTTGGCGCGGTGCTGGCAAGCGTGCTGGCGGGAGCGGGAGGCGGAACTAAAAAGGTAGTCCCAATCTGCGGCTGTACCGAGCTTGGTCATGAAGAAGTAAAAGCCGAAATTGCGAAACGGGAGTACGCAAACGCGGCGCAGGCAAGAGAAAAGCTTGGATGGAGCAAGGCAGACGGCTGCGTCGTTTGCCGCGGCGCCATTCCTTATTATATGGGATTGATCCAGGAATCCAAAAAGACAGTAAGCCCGTTGTTGGACGATGAGCGCAAGGAGTTATCATGGGATACCCGGGAACTCAAACTGCCTTATCCGGTGCAAACCGAGCGGTCTGCCCATTATTTGAAGCCTTCGGACGTCCTGGTCCGGGATTTTGGGCTTGCCGCCGTACCTGCCGGCTGGGAGGTTTACGTCGGAGGCCATTCGGAGCATCCGGTCAAGCAAGCGCAGCTGCTTGCGGTTGAGGCGGACGAGGAGCAAGCCATGCAGCTGGCGGCAGCCTGTGTTCAATGGTACCGGGAATCCGCTTATTACGGGGAGCGTCCTTGGAAATGGCTTGAGCGAATCGGCCTCCAGCCGCTTAGGGAAAAGCTTCTGGATCGCGGAGAGCAAGAAGATTTACTCAGCCGGTGGCAGGCGGCGGAAAGGGCGGAGATGGTATGGAGCGGCACGTAGAAACAATGACATTCTCGGTGGAGCAGGCGAGGCAAGTGATGGCCACGCAATGTCCCTTTTGCAGCGTGCAATGCAAGATGGAGGTTGTGGAGGACCGTTCGGGACGGCGGCCGACCTATCAGGTAACGGCGATCCCGAACAAAGCTTCGGAAGGCCGGTTATGCGTGAAAGGGATGAACGCGTATCAGCATGCGGTCAGCAGGGAAAGGCTGCTTCACCCGATGATTCGCAAAAACGGCAAGCTGACGCAGGTGACGTGGGAAGAAGCTCTCGAGGCAGTCAGCAGCCGGCTGTCCGGATTGCAAGCGGAGCATGGCGCCCATGCCGTTGGTATGTACGGCGGCGGATCGCTTACAAACGAATCTGCTTATTTGCTGGGCAAGTTCGCGCGGGTAGCCCTGCAGACCAAATATATTGATTATAACGGCAGGTTTTGCATGTCGGCGGCGGCATCGGCGGGCGTAAAAACCTTCGGCATCGACCGCGGCCTGACAAACAAGCTGTCGGATATTCCGCTAGCCGAATGCATTATTTTGGCGGGGACTAACATCGCGGAATGCCAGCCGACGCTGATGCCGTATTTTACGAGAGCGAAGGAAAACGGGGCCATCATCATTGTTATTGATCCCCGAGTATCGGCCACCGCTTCTATCGCCGACGTTCATCTGCAGGTGAAGCCCGGTATGGATGCGGCTCTGGTGAACGGCATGCTGAAGGTTATTTTTGACGAGAAGCTGATTGACGAAGCCTTTATCAAGAGCAGGACAAAGGGCTTTGCCGAGGTGAAGGAGCATCTGGATTCGCTGGACCTTAGCGAAATGGCGGATATTACCGGCGTAAGCTTGGAGCTGATCCGCAAAGCGGCAATCAGCTTTGGCAAAGCGCGTACGGGAATGGTCTTTACAGCCCGCGGCGTCGAGCAGCATGCGGACGGGCATATGGCCGTAAGAAATTTTCTTAACATGGTTCTGGCCACGGGCAAAATCGGCAGGGAAGGCTGCGGCTATGGCGCGGTGACCGGACAAGGGAACGGACAAGGCGGACGCGAGCATGGGCAAAAGGCGGATCAGCTGCCCGGCTACCGATTGATCGAAAATCCCGAGGACCGCGCTTATATAGCGCGCGTATGGGGGATTGAACCGGAAGAGCTTCCCGGCAAAGGAGTATCCGCGTACGAGATGATGGAGCTTGTTCATAGCCGGGATATAAGAGGGCTGTTCGTCATGGGCTCTAATCCGATTGTATCGAACCCAAACGCCGTTCTGGTGGAAGAAGCGCTGGAACGGTTGGAATTCCTTGTTGTTGCGGATATGTTCCTCTCGGAAACCGCAAAGCTCGCCGATATCGTACTGCCTGTGACGTCCTATCTCGAGAATGAGGGAACGATGACGAATCTGGAGGGCAGGGTTCTGCTGCGGCCGGCTGGCCGTCCGGCTCCGGGTGAAGCGCGTCATGACTGGCAGATTCTATGCGATTTGGCTTATTGGCTTGGCAAAGAAAAGTATTTCACCTTCCGCCAGGCGGAGGATATTTTTAATGAGCTACGCATGGCAAGCCGCGGCGGCATTGCGGATTATTACGGCATTACGTACGAAAGGCTCCGCAAGGAGGAAGGAATCTATTGGCCATGCCCTTCTCTTGACCATCCGGGAACACCGCGGTTGTTCGGAGAACGATTCGCCCATCAGGACGGGCTTGCCGTATTCCAGTCCGTAGACAGTCAGTCTCCGGCCGAGCAGCCTAATCATGAATACCCGCTGTACATGACAAACGGCCGAATGCTGTCCCATTACCTAACGGGAGTGCAGACGCGAAGAAGCCCCGTCCTGGCTGCCCGCGAGGTGGAAAACATATTGGAGATTCACCCGTCGACAGCGCGGAAATACCGGCTTGAGGATGGCGTGCTCGCCAGCCTGCAATCCGTCAGGGGAACGGTTATCGTTCGCGCGAAGGTGACCTCGGATATTCGCGAGGATACGTTATTTATCCCAATGCATTGGGGAGATGCCCAGAACGTGAATCGGGCAACCCCTGCTCTGCTGGATCCGAATTGCAAGATGCCGGATTTCAAGACAAGCGCGGTAAAGGTTCAGCCTCTTGCCGAGTATTTGTTGGAGGAGCAGGAGAAGGGGCTGATGAAGGAATGATTGGCGGCATTATATTGGCCGGTGGCCAAGGCAGGCGAATGGGCGGATTAATGAAGGCGCTCCTGCCGATCGGCGGGCAGTTTATGATTGAGCGCGTTCGTGAAAACATGCTGCCCTTATGCGGCAGCGTGACGGCCGTGGTCGCGTCGGAGGATCAGGCTAAGCTCCTCTCCGGCTTGAGGCTGCCATGCCTGATTGATGCGGCGCCCGGTCAAGGTCCGCTTGCGGCTCTTCATACCGCTTTTGAATACAATTGTTATTCCGCGCTGTGGGTATCCGCTTGCGATATGCCTTTCGTATCGGGTAAGGCTGCCGCTTTATTGCGGCATCGGATGGAAGAGAGCGGCAGTCTGGCTGCCGTGCCCGAAGTGAATGGTCGGCTTCATCCTCTTCATGCTATTTACCGCGCGGAGTGCCTGGAACAGGTTGAGCGTTGTCTGTCGGAGGGCGATTACAGCATGAACGGATTTCTGAAGCGGATCAACTATGCCAAGGTTCCGGAGGAGAAGTTTAAGGCGGCCGGCATTTCCTTTAGCTTTGTTGACAATATTAATACGCCGGAGCAATACGAAGAAGCGAAAATTCGAAAGGAGGTGTAGCCATGGCAGCAGCCGTGTATCAGATTACGGGTTATAAAAATACGGGCAAAACAACGCTCATGTGCCGGCTGATCGATTATTTGGCGTCCCGCGGAATTAAGGTCGCCACGGTTAAGCATGACGGCCATCAATTCGAGGCAGAGCCGGCGCATGCGGATACCGCCCGGCACCGATCCTCCGGAGCGGTCTGGTCGGCGATTACTTCGGCAGACCGGACGGCTATTGTGAAGGAGAAGCCTTCCGCATTGCTTGAGCTGATCGGAGAAGCGCCGGCGGAGGCTTTTATCCTTGTTGAAGGGTTTAAGGCGGAGCGGTTGCCGAAGCTTGTAATCGTGAGGCGGGCGGAAGACGAACGGCTGCTGGGCGAACTGAAAGGCATTACGGCAGTAGCGGTCTGGCCGGGGTATAATTTGCAGGAAGAAGTGATTCCGGCAGGGGCCGAGTTATTCGAGATAGACGATGTGCAGGGGATAGGAGATCATATACAGATAAAAGGTTCGAGAAGACAGTCCTGAACGGGACTGTCTATTTTTTTGCATCCTGAGAAAAACTTTTTCGGTATTGAACCGTATACAATACTTAACGAAGAAACAGCAGCAGGAGGCGAACCCATGTTTCAATTATTCATCTATATCGGCTGTGGATTTATTTTGATATCCGGAGTGGCTTTGGGAGCCTGGACAACGCCTGAGCAGCAAAGAAGCAATTTTAATTCGGAGCAGCCAGCGGATAAAAGAATGAGAAACAAAGTTGCTACCTGGTCCTTTGTGCTCGCTTTGGTCTGTCTCGCAATTGCCGGACTGATCAACTGGCTGGATTAAATAGAAAGCGCCCCGTTTATGACAAACGGGGCGCTTTTTCTCGTCAGCTTTCCGGAAAGGGTGTTTCCGAGGGGTTCGTCGAAACGGAGGGAAGGCGGATGACGGCTTCCGTTCCAACCCCTTTGGTGCTGCTGAAGCGGATCGAACCCTCCATAGCCTCGATAATCCGGAAGGTGACCATGAGACCAAGGCCCGTTCCCTTGGATTTGTTGGAGAAATAGGGCTCGCCAAGCTTGTCCAGCTTCTCGGGATCAATCCCTTCGCCATTATCGATTACCCGGATGAGAACCTCATTGTCTTCCTTGTTGGCCAGAATGGATACGGCTCCGTCAAAGCTGGATATAGCCTCCAGGCTGTTTTTGATCATATTTATGATTGCCTGTTTAAACTTCTCGGCGCTGCCGAGCACATAAAGGTCCGGTTCCGCGATGACTTCAAGCCTTGTGCTTTGCATTGCGGCAAGCGGTGAGATGATATCCTGAATCTGATTCAATTCTTCCGAAATATTCAAGGTTTTTATATCTTCAAGATGAGGCTTGGCGAACGTGAGGAACTCGGTAATGATGCTGGACGCGCGATCGAGCTCTTGTACGGCCAGCTGCAGGAACTGCTTCTCCTTGTTTACGGCCTTTTCTCCTACCAATTGAATGAATCCGCGCGTCACCTGCAGCGGATTGCGTACCTCATGCGCGATAGAAGCGGCCAGATGGCTGATCAGCTCCATTTTCTCCGCGCGCTGAATTTCCCGGTTGAACATTTCAAGCTCCTTGGAATATTTAACGAGCTGGTCGTGGTTGCGGGAGAATTGCCTGCCCATCACGGCAATGAGCGACAGCAGGAAGGCGAGCAGCCCCCACTTCCAATAGATCAGATGATAGGTCTCATCCCTGAAATAGATAATAATTTCCGAGATAAACACGCTGAAGAAGACGGAGTATCCGACGGAAATCATAATCGCGTCCCGGTTCCCCTTCCAAGCGTAACCAATCGCGTGAACAGTCAGAATGAGAAATTGAATAGCGGCGATAAAGGTAAGCGGTACAACTTGAAGCAAGCTAAGGCTTATGCCCGGAACAATGGTTTTGCCAAGCGCCCATAACACAATAACCAAGACCGTAACCGGAATAAGGACGATTCTGAATTTTTTTATAATGCCGTGAATGCCAGGTCCAAGAGTCTGTTCGAAAAAGACCGCGAGAGCAGGAGTAAGCAGGAACAGGGCTAGATCAAACAAATCGAGAAACGGTTTTCCGTAAGCATAATAATGGTGGTATAGAGCGGGAGAGTAGGCTAGTATAATTTCACCCAGGCATAAGATGATCAGGCATAAAGACATCCACAGCACAATTTGCTCGCGTTTAAGAAAAAACAGGCAAGTCATCATGATTAAGGCAATGAACATAAACGAACCGCCATAGACCAATTCAATCAATCCGTAACGCTCATATTCGGGAAGCATCTGATTGTAATCGCCGATGACCATTTCAGGCTCCAGCGATTGTCTCTCATCGGATAAACGGAGCAGGATCAGCAAGTGATTGCCTTTTGTCGCATCGGACAGAGGGAGCAGCGTATAGTTCACATCGTAAGGATACGATCTTTCCATGTTATAGAGCAGGCCTTCCCGATGTTCAAAAGCTACGCTGACAGCAGTCCCGTAAGCACGTTTTATCCATATTCCCGGCGTATTCCAATCCAGGGACGGAAGTGTGATGCGCAGGATCAGGGCATCGGCACCGGCTGCCCGCTTCTGCATAGGCTGGTCTTTGTCTGCATGCTGCCATTTTGTCGGGTCTCCCTCTGCGATACATTCCGGTTGATAGGGCTCCTTAGGCTTGTACAGCCACTGGTAGTCCCATTCCTTGATGACGGAATAGTTTTGCTGGGGTTTCTCTATGGAAGAGACATGTTGAATCTGGTAGACCGAACATATAACCAGTACAATTATGCCTGTAATCAGAAGAATGGTTGATCTCATTACCGTCACCTACAGTTGATATTTCTGTCATCTTTTACCATACTTGCTAATTCGACAAAAATCAATATGATGCAACAAAGTATATATCACCTTCATACTTGAGTGCTATAATAAAGCCATTTAAATTGAGGCAGGGGCGGTGTAAAGCATGGCGGTAAGCGAGTATTACGCGCGTAATGGCGAGGTCAGCATTCATTATTACGATTCAAGAGACGAAGCGGATGAAAGGTTGGTTCCGATTGTAGTCTGCCCGGGATTATCGGAAACGGCGGAAGAATATTTGGATTTTATGGAAGCGGCGGCGCCAAGGCGATGCATTCTATTATCATTCCGCGGAAGAGGGAAAAGCGATACCCCAGAGGCTGGTTACGATCTGAAGGATCATCTGACTGATCTGGAATCCGTCGTGAGGGATGCCGGGGTGAAGAGCTTCCATCTGTTTGCTTATTCAAGAGGGGTATCCTATGCGCTGCAATACGCCCATGCCTATCCAAGCGATGTGCGTTCCTTTATCGTTGGTGATTATCCGCCCGAACATCGGGCGATGCCTGACGGCTGGGCGGAGGACTATATCCATCATTATCTGATTCCATATAACCGGACATCTAACATACGGGCTGACGCAGTATGGGGAATACAACGGGAGTCGGTTCAAATTCCGCTGGATCAGCCATTGCAGCTGCCGCTTATGGTGGCAAGGGGACAACGGGAGGGCTCGTTGGTTACGGAAGAGGATCTGGCCAGGTACAAACGGATGAGTGAAGCGGTCAGCGTGAAAGAGTACGCCCGGTCTGACCATGCGCTGAAGGGTGAAGACAAAGCATTGTTTTACGCGGATATTATCCGGTTTGTTAATGAGCAGGACGGAGGTACGGAATAAGAAAAAAAAGTAATTGCAGGTCGCAACTATTGTATGTTATAACTATTGCGGGTGATGTAGGAATGGAACAATTGCCGCAGTATGTGGATGTGCGCGAAATACTGCAAGGCGTCGTTAGAAGATTCGGCCTGCAGCAGAAGGGCGGAGCCCAGGGATTCGGGATTTCCGTTATTCAAAGCCATATTCTGTATGAGCTGCACAAGCGTCCGAATCTATCGTTGAATGAGCTGGCAGATGTGCTCTGCGTGGAAGCAAGCACGTTAAGCAGGCAGGTCCAGCAATTGGTTGAGCTTGATCTGCTCAGTCGCGAACCGGATCAGAAGGACCGTCGATACGTAACCTTAACCTTGACGGCAAAGGGACATGAGCAGCAGAAGGCCGTTGCGGAAGCAATGGAAGATTATATCTTAAGCATTTTTCAGTATGTGCCCGCAGATAAAAAAAGGCAGGTGCTCGAAAGTCTTCAGCTATTAAATGAGGCGATGGGGCAAAGTTCTCATTGCTGTTTACCTCCTCTATAGAGGAGTTTATTTTTGGATAATAGTTGCAAATTGCAATTATTAACGAATCGATATGAATTAAAGCGGGGAACGACAAGTGGCATTTATAGCAATTATTCTTTTTTTGATTACGTTAACGTTTGTTATTTGGCAGCCGAAAGGGCTTGGTATTGGCTGGTCAGCCGCAGGCGGTGCTGTACTGGCGTTGCTTTTTGGCGTTGTCAGCTTTGCGGATGTAGGAACCGTAACCGGCATTGTATGGAATGCAACGATTGCTTTTATCGCCATTATCCTGAACTCGTTGATCCTTGACGCAATTGGTTTCTTTGAGTGGGCAGCCCTTCATATGGCCCGTCTAGCTAAAGGAAACGGCAGAAGAATGTTTGTATACGTCATTATGCTTGGCGCAGCGGTATCGGCCTTTTTCGCCAATGACGGAGCAGCGCTTATCCTTACGCCAATTGTGCTCGCCATGGTCAGGGCGCTTAAGTTCGACAGTAAAATGATCCTGCCGTTTATTATGGCCGGTGGTTTTATATCGGATACGACGTCATTGCCCCTCATTATAAGCAATCTGGTAAATATCGTTTCGGCCGATTATTTCGGAGCGGGTTTTGTGGAATATGCCAGCCGGATGATCATCCCGAACCTCTTCTCGCTTGGCGCAAGCCTTCTTGTGCTGTATCTTTTTTACCGGAAAAGCATTCCCGCGGATTACGATGTCCGCGAGGTGAAGGAACCAAGAGAAGCGATTAAAGATCACAAGCTGTTCCGCTTGTCCTGGATTTTGTTGGCGATTCTGTTTGTTGCCTATCTGGCCAGCGAATTTATTCATGTGCCGGTATCGATCATTACGGGGGCCGTGTCTTTGGTCTTCTTGCTGTTCGCCCGCCGGAGCCCGGCGATTCAGACCAAGAAGGTGTTGAAGGAAGCTCCATGGACCGTTGTTGTGTTTTCGATTGGCATGTATGTCGTGGTCTACGGGCTGCGAAACGCGGGACTTACGGATGCGCTTGGGAACATCATTCAAGCCATTGCCGACCATGGACTTTTTGCCGCAACGATGGGTATGGGCTTCCTGTCGGCGATCTTATCCTCCGTAATGAACAACATGCCAACGGTAATGATTGATGCCTTAGCGATCAAGGGGACAGCTACGGCAGGCGCGATCCGGGAAGCGTTGGTTTACGCGAATGTGATTGGATGCAATCTGGGTCCAAAGATGACGCCAATCGGTTCGCTGGCCACCTTGTTATGGCTTCATGTTCTCGCAAAGAAGGACGTGAAGATTTCATGGGGCTCTTATATGAAAGCAGGCTTCGTATTAACCGTGCCGACCTTGTTTATCACGCTGGCCGGGTTATATATCTGGCTTGAGTTTATTCATTCGTTTAACGTGTATGTTGGCTTTGCGATTGCAGGATTCCTATTGGCAGCGGGTGTTGCCCTCGCCTTTTTCTTCAGGTTGAAATCCGGCAAAAAACAAGAAGCGGAAAAACAAATGGCATAGCCATGACAGGAGGATACGGATGACAGCAAAACCTATCGTATATTTCCTATGTACGGGCAATTCGTGCAGAAGCCAGATGGCGGACGGATTCATGAAGCTGCTGGGCGGAGACGAATTCCAGGTGTACAGCGCCGGCTTGGAAGCGCACGGACTAAATCCGAAAGCCGTGCAAGCGATGAAAGAAGCGGGAGTGGATATTTCGGGCAATACCTCCGATGTGATTGATGTCGAATTATTAAACCGGGCTAATTACGTCATTACATTATGCGGGCATGCGGACGAGCATTGCCCGGTCATTGCCAATGAAAATGTCGTTAAGTGGCACTGGGGATTTGACGATCCGGCGAAGGCTACCGGCACCGAGGAAGAAATCATGGTCCAATTCCGTGCCGTGAGGGATGCCATTCATGATCGAATTAAACAATTTGTAGATGAAAAAAGCTGCCGTTAAGGCAGCTTTTTTATTAATCCTCAGGCTCATTCATGCCGCGGACGTAAATCACGTAACAGCCCCGGTCTTCGTCAATTTCGGTTGATGTCGTAAACATGGGACCGTAACCCGGAACATCTACGATGTCCTTCAGCAAGTAACGGATAACCTCATAATGGTTGGCGCTGCCGATCTCGGTCAGCTTGCGTCCCCGCTCGTTAGGCTTCCTGAATTCGATATAAATGCCGCGTCCCCGGTAGTTGGATTCGTCTCCGTAATTCTCGTTTGGCCCGATGCGTTTGACGATCAGCATTTCTTCTTTTTCCTGCATCTCGTTTGAGGTTAATTCGTATTGAACTCCGTTTGCAATCAGGTAGGTGCATAATTGACGGGCATACATCTCATCGATTCCAACGGAAGCGGCAGGATACTCCATTAACGGCTCGTATTCATTAAAGCCTTTGTCGACAAAATAAATTAATTTATTCATCTCTCTCACTCCGAATCAAAATGATTTCACTATCATACCATCATTTTATGGAAACTTTAACTTTTCTTGCTGCATCCCTATTAAAATATGATATAACTTTATAGGAACTATGAAGCTTGGAGGATACCAGTTTATGAATTTAACTCAAAAAGCAATGCTTGGCGTCTCTGCCGTTGCCATGGCTACCGCCCTTGCGGGCTGCGGTCAAACAACGACTTACCCGCGAACGGCTCCGCCAACGGACAGCCAATGCAGGGACTGGGAGTGGGACAGCAAAAACGGCGTATACCGCTGCGACGATTCCAGCTCCTCTTACTACCGGAATTATTACTATGGCAACAGCTATTATTCCTCCCGATCGGCGCTGCAAAAAAGCAGCTCTTATTCTGCTTATAAATCCAGCATTACAAGCAAAACGAGCTCCGGCTTTGGCAAAGGCAGCTCCATTGGCGGAGGCTGAACGTGGACCAATTCGCCAAGGCGAGAAACGCCTTTTATTCCGGAATTAAAGATTATTGGGCAGATTTGTATGGCGAAGAGTACTCCCTTTACGACCTATACGGCATGACGAAAGAAGAGGTTCATAAAATTCGCGAATCGACGAACCGCATTGGCTATATTTTCTATAAGACCGCGCAATTGCTTCGGACCGTGGATGACGAGACTTTGCTGATGCTTGGTTTCCCGCGCGAAACATTGGCGTACATAAGAATCAGAAGCTTATCGGTCGAAAGCGTTATCGCCAGACTGGATCTGGTTGGGACGGGAGAGACGTACAAATGCATGGAGATTAATTCGGATACCCCGACCTTCATCAAGGAGCTCCATCATGTAAATGGCCTGGTCTGCGAGGTCTTTGATCACCATAATCCGAATAAGGGCTTTGAGAAGCAGCTTGCGCTTGCGGTTGAGAAAGCGGTTGTCGAGAGTCTGGAATACCTCGGTGAAGATCCGAATGATCCTCGCATCGTGTTCACGGCCCATGGAGATAACGTTGAAGACGCCAATACGGCTCTTTACTTGCAGAGCTTTCTGCCCTTCCCGTCGAGCTTTGTTCCGCTTGATCAGCTTCAAATTATCCGGCATGTCGGGTTGTTTGACGGAGAGGGAAATCCCATTCACGTGCTGTATCGCCAAACCTTCCCGGTAGAGAATCTTATTGAGGATGAAGATGAGGAAGGGAATCCGATCGGATTATGGCTGCTGGAGCTCATCGGGCAGAAGAAGGTCGCAGTCGTTAATCCGCCGTCCGCCTTCCTTCTCCAATCGAAGGCCGTGCAGGCCATTATTTGGGGACTGCATGAAGAAGGGAGTCCTTTTTTTACCGAAGAAGAGCACCGATGGATCGGAGAGCATTTTCTCCCTACCTATCTGGAGCCGGACCGCTTTCTTGAAGGCCGGACGAAATACGTGATGAAGCCTGCGTTTGGACGCGAAGGGGATACGGTCAAAATTTTCGAAGGCGACGGTACGGTAGCGGCGGAGGATAGTCATAACTCCTACGCTCATTACCTTCCGGTCTATCAGGAATACGTCGAGCTGCCAACCGCCAATTTCCGGACGGTAAAGGGAGAACGTGAAGGCTCGTACATGTACGGCAGCTTTTTAATCGGAGGAAATGCGGGCGCCATAGGCATTCGCATCGGCAGCCCGATTACGGATAATTTATCTTATTTTTTGCCGGTTGGCATTACTAAATCAGAGTAAGGAGATAAATAGGAATGGACACTAATTTATATGTGGATTTTTTGCTTTATTCATTGACGGGTTTCGCCATTATGATAGCAGGGCTGCTCTTGTTTGAACTGACAACGAAGAATAAGGAGTTTGCCCTTATCTTTAAAGGAAATGCTTCGGCAGCCTTGTCGCTTGGCGGCAGGCTGGCAGGTCTCGCCATCGTAATCCGCGCGGCTGCGGAAAACTCGGTATCGCTCTCCGACATGCTGCTGTGGGGCGTGATCGGGATCATTGCGCTCGTTATCCTCTACTACTTGACGGAGCTGATTACTTATTTATTCGGCAAGGGGCTTAAGGTGAACGTGACCATCTTTAAAGCCATTGAGCAGAACAACATCGCGGTAGGCATTCTTATTCTGCTTATTTCGTGCAGCGTAGGCATGATTATCGCCGGATGCCTTACTTATAATCCGGATTTGCTCGGGTAGCTGCAATATTAAAGTGAATTCTAAGAGACTTTCGGTGTAAATTCCGGAAGTCTCTTTTTGCGTCAATTCTATTAAATATTTGGTATAATTGGAATTGTGTGCAATGCGAATAAAGAGGGAGCTGACAATTTTTTGATCACGAAAATAATAATATCCAATTGGTACTCTAAACTATTGATCTTAGCGATGTTTGTGACATGTACCTTACCATTGTCAATTGCTGAGGCTCAAATAGCCTCAAACAAGGGCTGGAAAGCAATTGCGGTAGGGAGTATTCACAGTGTGGCAGTGAAAAATGACGGGACGGTATGGCAATGGGGCGATATTACGACGTATAGAGGAGCAGAAGGTTCAGAAACGAACTTATATGCGCTGGTTCCGGTGCAAGTGGCAGGATTAGTGGATGTTATTTCAGTTGCAGCGGGTCAAGTGCATTCACTGGCGCTCAAAAAAGACGGTACGGTGTGGACGTGGGGCGGTAATCATGAGGGTCAGTTGGGAAATGGCAATCATCAAAGCTCTGCCATTGCTCAAAAGGTGGAGGGGTTAACCAATGTTATTGCCGTTGAAGCGGATTGGACCCGAAGTTTTGCGGTTAAATCAGATGGTACCGTTTGGGGCTGGGGAGGATTTTATACGGAAGATTCGTTAGGCAATATCAGTTCTTCGGAGCAGCCGGTAAAACTGCCTGGATTAAGCGACATTGTAACTATATCCTCAGGGTATGGCAGCTTTGTAGCACTCAAGAAGGACGGGACGGTATGGCAATACCAGACTCAATTGCAGGGAATACAAGATATTATCCAAGTAGCTGTAGGGGCTGAATATACATACGGATTAAAAAAAGACGGTTCGGTCTGGTATTGGGGATCCGATGGCGAAGGGCTAGTTAACGGGGTCTCTGTCTCAGAAGACTCGGCTCCTAGGCTGATTGAAGGCGTCAAAGACATTGTTGCCATTCAAGCGAGTGCGGGTGGACCGCTTATGCTACGGAGAGACGGTACGGTTTGGGCTAGCGGAACAAATTCCGGCGGGCAACTGGGCAATGGAACTTGGGAGTCCAGCGATGTGCCTGTTCAAGTAAAAGGACTAAAGAAAATTACGAATATCGCAGCCCACGGTATTGGGTTCCGTTCAATGGCGATTCGAGCAGACGGTACATTATGGGCATGGGGCGGCGGTTTTGTCGGAGATGGTAAAAAGGGCAGCCGTACGATCCCGGTTGGAATCGCGAGCTTCCCAAATCAAACTTTGGATCAGGATCCTATCTTTGTGGAAATTGACGGAAATATTTTGCAATCCGATCAGCCGTCTGTAAGTATTAAAAATCGTACAATGGTACCTCTGCGGGCAATTATGGAAGCATTAGGCGCGGAATTGACCTGGAATTCCTCTACTTCTTCTATTACGGTGAAGAAAGGTGAAATTACTGTTAAACTAACAGTTGGCCAAAAAACGGCATACGTAAATGATAAGAAGGTCACTCTAGATTCCCCGCCTGCTTTGGTTAACAATAATACAGTTGTTCCTGCCAGATTTGTAAGCGAATCTTTAGGAGCGAAAGTCGGATGGGATGAAAAAGGGAAGACGGTAGTCATTACAACTGCTGAATTAGCCCAGACTTCTTGACATGCGTCAAACGAAATATTATAATCGGGTCTAACCATGTTTTTCTATACTTAATGGCGTTGAAGAGGAGCAGTAATGTCGCGGAGCAAGGCTAAGAGAGCCGGCGGATGGTGCAAGCCGGACCTGCAGCGATATGAATCTCGCCTTGGAGCTTTGCGTTATTATTACGCAACGAATAGCCTGCGTTAAAGGCAATGAGTGAACGAAAGGCAAAGCATGCCGGACGTTAACTAGGGTGGTACCACGGGAATAATCTCTCGTCCCTAGCGATAATACGCTAGGGGCGGGAGTTTTTTTATGTTTGTGATGCGCTCGCGCACACTTTTTAGGAGGAAATGATGATGAGTCAGGAATTTCAAGGCTACAACCCGCTGGCGGTAGAGCCGAAATGGCAGAAGTATTGGGATGAGAACAAGACATTTGCAACAACGGAAGATCCGGGCAAGAAAAAATTTTACGCCCTTGATATGTTCCCTTATCCGTCCGGCGCGGGCCTGCACGTAGGTCACCCGGAAGGTTACACGGCTACGGATATCGTATCCCGTTACAAACGGATGCGCGGCTATAACGTTCTTCATCCGATGGGCTGGGACGCGTTTGGTCTGCCGGCGGAGCAATACGCTCTGCAAACGGGACGCCATCCGCGCGAGATCACGGTGGAGAACATCAACAACTTCCGCCGCCAGATCAAATCGCTTGGCTTCTCGTACGACTGGGACCGCGAATTCAGCACAACGGATCCGGATTACTATAAATGGACGCAATGGATCTTTATCCAACTGTATAATAAAGGACTCGCTTATGTAGCCGAAGTACCGGTTAACTGGTGTCCTGCGCTGGGTACCGTACTGGCGAACGAAGAAGTGATCGACGGCTTGAGCGAACGCGGCGGCCACCCGGTTATCCGCAAGCCAATGCGCCAATGGATGCTGAAAATTACGGAATACGCCGAGCGCTTGCTTGAGGACTTGGAAGAGCTCGACTGGTCGGAAAGCATCAAAGACATGCAGCGCAACTGGATCGGCAAATCGACTGGCGCGGAAGTAACTTTCGCCATTGACGGTCATGATGCTTCGCTTGTCGTATTTACAACGCGTCCGGATACGCTGTTTGGCGCAACTTACTGCGTACTGGCACCCGAGCATGAGCTGGTTGCGGCAATCACGACGGCTGACCAAGCCGAAGCGGTTGAGGCGTACAAAGAAGCGGCGGCTCGCAAGAGCGATCTGGAGCGTACCGACCTTGCGAAGGACAAAACAGGCGTATTTACGGGCGCTTACGCGATCAACCCGGTTAATGGCGCAAAGACGCCAATCTGGATTGCCGACTACGTGCTTGCGGGTTACGGAACGGGCGCCATTATGGCGGTACCAGGCCATGATACCCGCGACTGGGAGTTTGCGAAGCAGTTCGATCTGCCAATCCTTGAGGTTGTT
This sequence comes from Paenibacillus glycanilyticus NBRC 16618, assembly GCF_004000805.1. Classification (GTDB taxonomy): domain Bacteria; phylum Bacillota; class Bacilli; order Paenibacillales; family Paenibacillaceae; genus Pristimantibacillus; species Pristimantibacillus glycanilyticus. The sequence goes on along the minus strand of NZ_BILY01000029.1, from coordinate 5,454 downwards.
CAAGGCGGCGACGTAACGAAAGAGGCTTATGCAGGCGACGGTCCTCACGTCAATTCCGATTTCCTGAACGGTCTGAACAACGAAGATGCGATCAAAACGATGATCGAGCATTTGGAAAGCTCGGGCAAAGGCCACGGCAAGGTCACTTACCGTCTGCGCGACTGGCTGTTCAGCCGTCAGCGCTACTGGGGTGAGCCGATTCCGATTCTGCACCTGGAAGACGGCACCATGAAGCCGGTTCCCGTAGATCAGCTGCCGCTTGTATTGCCGGACGTAGATGCGATCAAGCCATCCGGCACCGGTGAATCGCCGCTTGCGAACGTTACGGAATGGGTAAACACGATTGACCCGGAGACGGGCATGAAGGCTCGCCGCGAGACAAACACGATGCCTCAATGGGCTGGAAGCTGCTGGTATTACCTGCGCTTTATCGATCCGAAGAACGAGAACGAAATTTGTTCGCCTGAAAAACAAAAGGAATGGCTGCCGGTTGACCTGTACATCGGCGGCGCGGAGCATGCGGTGCTTCACTTGCTCTACGCGCGCTTCTGGCACAAAGTGCTGTACGATCTTGGCGTCGTAAACACGAAAGAACCGTTCCACAAGCTGGTGAACCAAGGCATGATTCTCGGCACGAACAACGAGAAAATGTCCAAATCGCGCGGCAACGTTATTAACCCGGATGATATCGTGAACGAATTCGGTGCGGATACGCTCCGCATGTACGAAATGTTCATGGGACCTCTGGAAGCGACGAAGCCTTGGAATACCAACGGCGTAGAAGGCACATACCGCTTCTTGAGCCGCGTATGGCGTTTGTTCGTCAGCGAAGACGGCAGCGTAAACGCGAAAATCGCAAACGACGGCGAAACAACAAAAGCGTTCAAGCAAATATGGCACCGTTCCATCAAAAAGGTGACCGATGATTTCGAGAACCTGCGCTTTAACACCGCGATCAGCCAGTTGATGATTTTCGTTAACGAAGCCTACAAAACGGATGTATTGCCGGTTGAAGCCATGAAGAACTTCCTGCAAATGCTGTCCCCGCTGGCTCCGCATATCGCTGAAGAGCTGTGGGAGAAGCTGGGCGGAACGGGCTCCATCACTTACGAGCAATGGCCTTCGTACGAAGAAGCATTGACCGTGGATGATGAAGTTGAAATCGTCGTGCAAGTGAACGGTAAAATTATCGAGCGCGTTTCCATTGCAGCCGATACGGCGGAAGCAGAGATGGAAAGCCTCGCCAAAGACATGGATAAAGTGAAAGAACTGATAGAAGGCAAAACGATCCGCAAAGTGGTCGTTGTCAAGGGCAAGCTCGTTAACATCGTAGCGAACTAAATAGCAAGCAAAAAAAGAAGAGGTGAGCGGCCCAGCAGCGCAAAATGTGCTACTGTCCGTTCACCTCTTCGCCGTAGAAAGCCGTATTTATTTTGGCGACGTCTTCGTCGAATTTTTTATGCGTCGTCCGGATCAGCCGGTTGAAGGTGCCGTCAAGCTCACGATTCAGCAGCTGCAGGGCCTGGGCCGTAATTCCTCCGGGAACGGCTACTCTCTTCTGGATATCTTCCGGAGATAGTCCGCCTTCCGTCAGCAGAAGTCCCGTGCCGAGCAGCATGTTGCTTGCAACGCTGATTGCGTCCTCGCGGCTGATTCCCGTTTCGCATACGGCGGCATCTACGAACTGCTCGACCAGATAAGCGAAAAAGGCAGGTCCGCAGCTGGAGAGGTCCGATACGATCCGGGTGTAAGGCTCTTCGATAGGAAGGGGCTCGCTGATGAAAGCAAGCATATCTTCGATAAGGGTCTGGTCCTCTTCCGTAATGCGGGAGCCGTAGATGCATAAGGTGGCTCCACTCCAGACAAGGTTGGTGACGCTTGGAATAACCTTTGCGATTTTGCAAGGCAAAAGCTCTTCCAGATGCCCGATCAGAACCGGGCTTGTTATGGATATAAGAAGCTGCTCCGGCCGCAGGACCGGCAGAAGATCATCAATCACTTTCTTATATTCAAGCGGTTTGACGCATAAAAACAAAATGTCGCTAACGCTTGCGGTGCTTGCATTCGAACGCTCGGCTCTCATTCCGGGATATCGTTCAGCAAGCGCCTGGGCTTTGGCGTAGGTGCGGTTGCTGATTACGATCTGACACGGGTCGAGTGCTCCAGATGCGACGAAGGCTTCGATAAGCAGGCTTCCCATCGCGCCCGTCCCAATGAATCCGACATTCATGCTCAGCCCTCCTAACAGATTTGCTCTTTTAACCTATTCCTCAAGACTTGCCTAATATGACATGGAAATGCTAAAAATCCCCTTTTTTTTGGGTAGAAGGAGTGTTCGCAGTGGCTCGTTTCCTGCAAGGACGTCAAACGAATTCGAATAAAAACGGATTTATAATCCCTCTATTTCTTGTCGCGGCTGCGGTTGTAATGCTTGCTGCAGCCTTCGCGCAGCCAAAGGAGAAAGCGCCGGATGAGTGGGTGAAGCTAAACCGGGAGGTTGGCGCTGCCCTGCAAATGAATGAAGAACCGGAAGCGGCAGTGGAAAAGGCGGATCTGCCGGAAAAAACGAAGGAGATCGGAGCGCAGTTGCCGAACGCCCAAACTGGGAGCATTCATGCGGAGGCTAATGCCGGAGAGACTGCAGGGAAAGAAGAAGTCTCGTCAGGCAAGCTTGATATTAACCGGGCAACGGCCGAGCAGCTGGATACGCTGAAAGGGATTGGCCCGGCAAAAGCGCAGGCCATTATCGCCGACCGGGAACAGAATGGACTTTTTTCATCCGCGGATGATCTTCTTAGAGTGAAGGGAATAGGCAGCAAGCTGCTTGCCGGAATAAAAGATAGCATTGTCGCATCGCCATGATTATGAGAGAATGGGACAAGGTGCAGGGAGGTTTTCCCAGGCCTATATAACCATATTCGGGCATTAAGTTCGATTCCATTGGACTACCCAAACCGAGCCGTTTGCTTTGAAATGGTTGAAGCATGTCCATCCCATATACCAAGGAGTTGTTGCACATGACGAATCAAGAACAAAACAAACGTTCGCTCGACACATTGGCTGTCCATGGCGGACAGGAGATTGACCCGACTACTTTTGCCCGCGCGGTTCCGATTTACCAGACGACCTCTTACGGCTTCCGTGACACGGATCATGCGGCGAACCTGTTCTCGCTTCAGGAATTCGGCAATATCTATACCCGCTTGATGAACCCGACAACGGATGTATTCGAGAAGCGTATCGCCGAGCTGGAAGGAGCGCCTGCCGCACTCGCCGTAGCGTCCGGACAAGCTGCGATTACGTATTCGATTATGAATATCGCGGGAGCGGGAGACGAGATAGTATCCGCTACCAGCCTTTACGGTGGTACATACAATCTGTTCTCGACAACCCTTCCGAAGCTGGGCATTCAAGTCAAGTTCGTAGACCCGTCGAATCCCGAAAATTTCCGTGCGGCCATTACGGAACGGACAAAAGCTTTGTATGCGGAAACGGTAGGCAATCCGAAGGGTGATATCCTTGATATCGAGGCCGTAGCGGCTATTGCTCACGAGAACGGCATTCCGCTTATCGTGGACAATACGTTCCCGAGCCCTTACTTGCTCCGTCCGATAGAGCACGGCGCGGATATCGTGGTTCATTCCGCAACCAAATTCATTGGAGGTCACGGTACATCGATCGGCGGCGTTATCGTGGACGGCGGCCGTTTCGACTGGAAAGAAAGCGGCAAATTCCCTGGCCTGACCACTCCGGATCCTAGCTATCACGGCGTTGTGTACACGGATGCGGTTGGTCCGATTGCTTATATCATTAAAGCTAGAGTACAATTATTGCGTGACATGGGCGCTGCCCTGTCGCCGTTTAACTCGTTCCTGCTGTTGCAAGGTCTCGAAACCCTGCATCTGCGCATGGAACGCCATAGCTCAAACGCCTTGAAGGTTGCCCAGTTCCTGGAGTCGCACGAATCGGTGGAATGGGTAAGCTATCCGGGTCTCGAGAGCCATCCTTCTTATGAGCTGGCCAAGAAATATTTGCCGGACGGCCAAGGCGCCATTTTGACCTTTGGCATTAAAGGCGGCATCGATGCCGGCAAGAAGGTGATCAATTCCGTGAAGCTGTTCTCGCATTTGGCGAACGTCGGCGATTCGAAGTCGCTTATCATCCATCCCGCAAGCACAACCCACCAGCAACTGTCGGCTGCGGAGCAGGAAGCGGCAGGCGTAACGGCCGGGTTGATCCGCCTGTCGATCGGCACGGAAGGCATTAAGGATATTTTGGCTGACCTGGATCAAGCCTTGCGCGCAAGTCAATCGAACTAATACAACGATATCATCTATATACATCTAGATAGAGGCAGCTCCGTCGGGTTCCTTCCTTGAGGAATCTGACGGAAGCTGTCCGGGCAAAAGGAAAAGGAGTGGAAGACATGTCAGAAGCGCAGGATGCTTCACGCAAAGACTGGGATACGTATTTTATGGATATTGCCTATATGGTGTCGACACGCTCGCGTTGTCCCCGCCGTCATGTCGGATCGGTGCTCGTGCAGGGCAAGAAGCTGCTGGGAACCGCCTATAACGGCGCTCCGATGGGCGTGCAGGACTGTTCGGAAGCAGGCTGCATGATTGCGGAAGAATGGGAGACGCGAATCGGCGACGACGGTCAGGAGCAAATGGTCAAAAAACAGCGCTGCATCCGCACGATTCACGCGGAGCAGAACTTGCTTCTCTTTACGGACCGCGCCGACCGTGAAGGATCAACGGTATACGTAACCGATCAGCCTTGCTGGACTTGCGCCAACATGCTGGCAAACAGCGGCGTGAAGGAAATTGTGTTCCATCGCGGTTATCCGAAGGATAGTGACAAGGTAAGCCTGCTTATGAGCCAGAAGGGGATTGTATTCCGTTCGCTGACGGATTACGAGCCGCCGCCGCAGGCGAGCATGAAGGTTACATCCTAACTAAATAAGCGAATGGGGAAGAACCTCCGTATGCATCTGCTTTGATGCGTCCGGAGGTTCTTTTTTTTCTGCACGGAGGAGGGATTGCCGTGAATAGACGGCCTTTAGTATGGTTTGCCGTGTTCTGGATAGCGGGAAGCAGCATGGCCGCTCATCTGAGCGTAGGGGGAGCGGCTCTGGCCATAAGCTCGGCGGCGGCTTTGTTGCTTGCGCTTGTGCTAGTTGGACAATCGACAAGGCGGCTTGCCGTTGTCTGCTTAATCGGCTGCATGCTTGCAGCCGGCGAGCGGCTGTGGGCCGATGCCCGCAACGGGAGCGCGCTGGATCTGCCGGGCGCTTCGTATGAAGCGGAAGTGACCGGCACGATTGTATCCGCGGTAGAGGTCGACGGAGACCGCGCGATGTTCCGCGTGACGGCCGATGCCGTCCGCGTGGGTGGCGAAGCGGCGCCGCGCCAGGTCCGCGAGCGCCTGCTTGTTCAAGTGCGGCTTGCCGAG
>NZ_BILY01000028.1 GCF_004000805.1 Paenibacillus glycanilyticus NBRC 16618 | reverse complement strand
TTCCGACATCGGAGTTCATGGCTTTTTTTGAATAAACTATTTATTTCATTAAGCCATGGAGAATGAAATGCTCATGGGTATCCGAGTATTGCGAGGCGACGGCGGCTTTAGCCGCGGCGATATCGCCGCTTTTGATCGCTTCCAGAATACTGCAGTTCGTTTGAATGGAACGGCTTGGCTGATATTGCGGGTATTTGATGCGATAGGATACGGTGGTGAACACGTAACGGCCGCGGTACAGCTCCATGATTTGCAGCATGCTTTCGTTATGGATCGTCTTCAGAATGGTTTCGGTAAACTGCAAAGTGCTGTTGTAGTAGCCGTAATAATCCTTTTGCTCCAAGGCGGATTGCTGCTGCTCAAGTACTTGTTCCATGGCTGCAATATCGAATTTTAACTGCCGCTTGGCGGCCGTGTCCAACACGAACAGCTGCATGGAGACAAGAACCTCGTACATCTCGCTGAATTCATGGACGGATACTTCCTTTACCATAACCCCCCGCCCCCTGAAGGAGCCTACAAGCCCTTCCCGTTCAAGCAGGGAGATAGCGGCGCGGACCGGCGTTCTGCTCATGCCAAGCTGCGCGGCAAGCTCGTTCTCCGATAGCATGGAACCCGGCATATATTCAGCCCGCATAATCCGTTCCCGGATTTCGCGGAAAGCAATAGATTCTAATGAGGTTGAAGACATCGAGTATTTTTCCTTTATCTGTTTTTTAGACTAATAGTACCAAATAACCGGAAAACAATGCTATAGGCAAGCTGATGTCAGCTAATAGTGTCGCCATCCACCGTGACATCGATAAGGCGGTAACCTTCGCTGCCGCTCTTGATAATCAAATTCCCTTTAATATGCAAATCTCGCAAAGTAACATCAGGAGCTGCTATCGTAACGTCTCCGTACACCGTCTCGACGGCGGATTCAAGGCCATAGGTACCCGGCGCCGAGTAAGTCCGGTTTACGATGCCGGACTTCAGCAATCTGTCGATCATGCTGACAGCGCTTGCACGGGTGACCGGCTCGTCAGGCCGGAAGGTGTCGTCCGGGTAGCCCTGCACAATTCCCTTTTCCGCTAAGTTCGCAACGGCTCCGCGGCTTGCTTCCTGAATCCGATCATTGTCCTTGAACGGGGTATCCTGTTCTCTCGGAAGCTCCAGCTGAACAAGGGTCGCAAGCATAAGCGCCGCTTCCTCCCTAGTAATGATCTGCTCCGGTCTTATCCGGCCGTTGCCTCCCTCGGGTATGTAGCCTGCCTGAACGGCTTTGCCTATTTCGGTATAAAACCAGTCGGACGTCTTGACGTCTTGATAAAAGAAGGGAGCCGTATCGCTCAATTCGAAAGCTCTGTTGATCATTGATACCATCTCCGCCCGGGTTACGGGCATCTCCGGTTTAATCGTTCCGTCCGGATAGCCCTGCAGCCATCCGAGATCGAGCCATTCTTTTAATGCCGGGGCGGCCCATGACTGCTCGGCTTCCTCGTACGCCGCCTGGGAGGCGGCATAGCCGGTTATTGCAAAGGCAAAGAGACAACCGATTAGCAGCGGCACAACGATTTTCCATCGACTCATCAGCATCGCATCCCTTCAAAATGTAGTCCTCTATTAAAGTGTACGAGATTGTAAATGCAATAGCTGTCGAATGGAAGTGGAAGGCATAGGAAACAATAGGGGCACGAAGAATGACAGATAAAGGATGGATCCGAATTGGCTAATTCGTTTCGAGTGTTTAAGAAGGACTTGGGTTATTTCCTGAAAAACAGGATGCTTATCATTACGTTTCTTGGCGTATCTATCGTGCCGATGCTGTACGGCGGGTTCCTGATCAAGGGGAATTGGGATCCTTACGGGAAGCTTCAGAATTTGCCGGTTGCCGTTGTCAATCTGGATAAAGGCGCGGAATATCAAGGGAAAGCGATGAATGTCGGCGAGGATTTCGTGAAGGAGCTGAAGGAGAACGAGACCTTCGACTGGAGGTTCGTCAGCGAGCAGGCCGCACGCGAGGGGATGGTCAGCAACCGGTATTACGCGACGATTACGATTCCGGACAATTTCTCCGAGCATGCGTCCTCTTTAACGAGCAACACGCCGCAGAAGGCGGATATTATCTTCGAATCGAACAGCTTTTATAACTTTATATCCGGGCAGATCAGCGAAAATGCGACAAAGGAGCTGCGAAACAGGCTGTCGCAAAATCTGACCGAGGCGTATTCGAGAAGTATGCTTTCTCAATTCTCGGAGCTTTCGAGCGGCCTTTCCAGGCTGGCGGCAGGGGCTTTTGATCTGCGTGACGGCGCGGTGCAATTAAAGAATGGCGCGGGGACGCTAAGCAGCAAGCTGCAGGAGCTGTCAGGCGGGGCGGCCAAGCTCAACGCCAGTATTGGCCAGCTGGAGAACGGCGCATCGGAGCTGAACGCGGGGCTGTCGAAGCTAAGCAGCAGTGCGGAGACTTTATCATCCGGGGCTTCGCAGCTAGGCGCGGCTTCCACGCAGCTGAAGCAGGGAGCCGATAAGCTGGCGGATGGATCGGGGCAGCTGAAGGACGGAATCCAGTCCGCCAAGAGCGGGACGGATGATCTGTACGCCGGCCTGCAGCAGTCCGCGGCGGGCAGCAAGCAGCTGGTGTCGGGGCTGACCGCATCGGCTGCCGCGAGCAATACGTTGGCCGATGGCAGCGCCCAGTTAGCTGCGGGCCTCAGGCAGCTGGCGGACAGCAACGCCGATTTGGCTGCCGATCCGGCGGTGCAGAAGCTGCTGGCGGCAAGCCAGGCGGTAGCTGCTGGCGCGAAGGAGCTGAGCAAGGGCCAGCAGGAGCTGCTTACGGGCAGCCGCACCTTGAATGCCGGGCAGCAGAAGCTGCTTGCCGGCAGCAAGCAGCTTAGCGCCGGTCAGAGCAAGCTGCTGCAAAGCGCCACGCAGCTGGCGACGGCGCAGGACCAGCTGCGTGACGGCTTAACGCAAATGGCGGCCAAATTCCCGGCCTTTGTATCGGGCGGCAAGCAGCTCGGACAGGGCGCGGCGCAGCTGGCGCAGGGGTCGGAGAAGCTGAAGTCCGGCATCTCGCAGTTCAAGGCCGGCGGCGCTTCGCTTGCAAGCGGGGCTTCGCAGCTGGCATCCGGTGGGGGCGAGCTGGCAACCGGAGCCGATAAGGTGGCCACCGGCTCGCAGCAGCTGGCGGACAATCTGGCGAGCGCCGCCGAGCAAACGGCCAGCCTCAAGGCGGATGAGAAGACGATCCAGATGATTGCCGAGCCGGTTGCGATTGTGGCGAATGACGACCGCAAGGTGAGGCTGTACGCGAACGGGATCGCCCCGTATTTTCTGTCCATGGCCTTGTTTGCGGGCTCGCTTGTTTTCACGACGATGTTCTCGGCTAGGCGATCGGCGGATGAAGAAGCGGACGGGTTTCCTTTGTTCCTCAGCAAGCTGCTTACCTTCGGCGTGATGAGTCTTGCGCAATCCCTTATATTAAGCACGGTTATTCTATACGTGCTGGGATTAAAGGTGCAGAGCGTGCCGCTATTTTATCTGTACACCGTATTAACCGGATTTACTTTTATGTTTGTTGTTCAAACCTTTGTGACCTGGCTCGATAATCCCGGCCGGTTCATTGTGCTGCTGCTCATGATCTTCCAGCTTGTCTCAAGCGCGGGCACCTTCCCGTATGAGCTGCTGCCTGGCTGGGCGCAGGCGATGAATCCTTGGCTGCCGATGACCTACAGCATCCGCGGCTACAGGGACGTGATCTCGAGCGGCGATTTCGCTCATATGTGGTCGCAGGCCGGGCGGCTTGCCTTTTACGTTGTGATCTTTGTCCTTCTGACGAGCTTGTATTTCGCCTTGACGAAGAAGCAGCGGGACGAGCAGCAGATGCCGGTTAAGATTTAAATGAGAATGTGAAAAAACAAGCTGCCGGTCGTCAAGGACCGGCAGCTTGTTTCGCGTACTAATGGTAAAATATCAGATAGATATTATTCCATCCAGCGATTGCGAGGATAGGAGGTGTAACAATGAGTGTCAAAGGAACAATATGGCAAGGCGGTTTGCTTGGTTTAGTGGTTGTGGGAATCCTCGTTTTGACGAACAATAGCCTTGTACAGACCTTGTTTCGTACGGATAGTCATAACGATGATTTCGGTTATCATGACTCGGCTTTTGTCATATACCGCGGACCTTTTGATGACTGGCCATGGCTAGCCGCTGTCTTTTGGATCCTGCTTATTTTCATTGCTTCCATTATAGCGCTTACAATTTTTAAATTAATCTGGTTTGCTCTGCGACAAAGGAGCTTGACCTCCAATAGGTAGTCTTATGCCGAATTTTGTGATAACATATTGACTTAAAGAGAACGTGAACGAGTACATACGCCCATTCCGTTCGGGCCGATAGATCTGCCGGTTGGAACCGCATAACAGCAGTTGAATTGGGTATGATTGAAAGGTCTAGTCATTTATCTGAGGAGGATTTAACAATGGCATTGGAATCAATGAAAGACATGCTGAACAAAGCTTTGCAAGGCGGTTACGCTGTTGGTCAATTCAACATCAATAACCTGGAATGGACGCAAGCGATCCTTGACGCTGCTCAAACAGAGCAATCCCCGGTAATCCTGGGCGTATCTGAAGGCGCAGCTCGTTATATGGGCGGCTTCAAAGTGGTAACAAACATCGTTAAAGCCCTGATCGAAGAAATGAAAATCACGGTTCCTGTTGCTATTCACCTGGACCACGGTTCCTCCGTTGACAAATGTAAAGCAGCGATCGACGCTGGCTTCACTTCCGTTATGATCGACGCTTCGCACGATCCGTTCGAAGACAACGTTCGCATCACTAGCGAAGTTGTTGCTTACGCTCACGAGCGCGGTATTTCCGTTGAAGCCGAGCTGGGTACAGTTGGCGGCCAAGAAGACGACGTAGTCGCTGAAGGCGTTATCTACGCTGACCCTAAAGAGTGCAAAGAGCTTGTTGAACGTACTGGCATCGACTGCCTGGCACCAGCTCTTGGTTCCGTTCACGGCCCTTACAAAGGCGAGCCTAAACTGGGCTTTGCTGAAATGGAAGAAATCTGCCAAACAATCAAGCTTCCGCTCGTATTGCATGGCGGTACTGGTATCCCTACAGAGCATATCCAAAAAGCGATTGCTCGCGGTACAGCAAAAATCAACGTGAACACAGAGAACCAAATCGCGTTCACTAAAGTTGCTCGCGAGATCTTGACTAAAGACTCCGACGTATACGATCCGCGTAAATTCCTGGCTCCAGGCCGCGAAGCGATCAAACAAACCGTTATCGGTAAAATCCGCGAGTTCGGTTCCTCGAACAAAGCGTAATATAACGTCAATTAAAAAGGCTGAACAACTGCGATAAGCAGCTGTTCAGCCTTTTTACATGTACAGGATAGGCGGAGAGTGAAAAATAAGAGCTAACAAGATTTGTAATGGTTGCTTCTAAACTGGCCAGGTGTCATGCCTTCTATCTCCAAAAATATCTTATTAAAGTAACTTGCACTGGGGTAACCCGACGCTGTAGCTATTTCATAGATTGGCATATGAATGTCGCTCAGCATCAATCGTTTGCTCGTTTGAATCCTGCATTTTGTGATATAGGCAAGAGGAGTCATTTTAGTCACTTTTTTAAACAAGCTTCCGAAATAATTCGGAGTTAGATCCGCTTTAAACGCCCATTCTTCCATTGTAAAAGGAAGGTGGGCGTTTTGTTGCATTTCGGGGAGAAGCTCGAAAATCCGGTCAATTTTGGCTTTTCCCCTGTGGCTAGAGAAGGGAGTGGCGTTGCTGGTAAATTGAGTTAGGATGGAATAGGTTAATGTTGAAATATTGGCTAGTCGTGAGATATTGTTCGTTTCAATCTCATCCATTAAACCAACAAAGGCTTGCTCTAACGATTCGATATCATTTATAGACCAAATCGTCGATTCGTAGAAACCGCTTTGCAATAAAAAATCCGCCAATTGGCTTCCGCTGAATTGGAGCCAATAGATTACCCAGGGCTCGTCCTTAGAGGTATAATAACGCATCTTCTGAAACGGCATATGAAGAAACGCTTCGCCCGATTTCAATGCGGTGACCGTATCGTTTATTTCGATAAACCCCTTGCCGCTAACGATGAAATGCAGCGAGAAATATTTCAGTCCTGTTTCCCGATAGACATTATGATCTTCAGGATGTGTATATTTCCCGACGCTGTCTGGAAAGCAGAAAAAATTCAGCTCTTCGAAAGAAGGCAGAAAGTATTGTCGATACATCATAAATCTGCACCTCAAAACGTTGGATTGTTATATGGATTCTCGATAAATGTTATTTCTATCGTAAGATCAATTCTATATAATTTCAATAAGGAAATGATATCGTTATATAGATGTGAACCTACTATTAGGAGGACAGTGCGAATGTCTATCAAGCAATTAAAAGATGCGGAGCTTGCCTCTATGCTGAAAAGCAGCATTCAGCTAAAAAGCCTGGATGGCGTCGAAGCGCCTTGGCTGAACCTGAGCGATGAGGATATGCAATGGTGGAAGGATGCCAAGCTCGGATTGTTTTTTCATTGGGGCCTTTACTCGATTCCCGGGCGCGGCGAGTGGGCTATGTTCAATGAAAGTATCCCTGCGGACGAATATGCGAAGCTTGCCGATCAGTTTAATCCGCAGCAATGGAATCCGGAACGGATGGCCAGTTTGGCTAAGGAGGCGGGTATGCAATATTCGGTTATGGTCACCCGCCATCATGACGGATTTGCATTATGGGACAGCCCGGGGAGCTATGGAGGATTCGATAGCATACGTACGGCAGCGAAACGCGACTTCGTAAAGGAATATACCGATGCTTTTCGAGAAGCAGGTTTAAAGGTAGGCTTGTATTATTCGCCGATGGATTGGCGGTTTCCCGGTTACTTTAACCCCAAAGAGCTAACCGAAAATGCATCGCTGATGAAAAAGCAAGGTTATGACCAAATCGAGGAGTTAACCACCCGTTACGGTAAGATTGATATTCTCTGGTATGACGGCGGCTGGCTTGCTCATACCGGGACGGATGCGGACGCGGCTTGGTTTTGGGAGCCTATCCGTCTAAACGAGATGGTTAGACGCAATCAGCCGAAATGCGTAATCAATCCGAGATCAGGATGGTTAGGAGATTTTCAATGCGACGAAGGACCGCACGATGTTACAGGGAATATACTTCCGATTGCCTGGGAGAAATGCTTTTCCATACCTTACCACTGGTCCTATGACAAGCAAGAGAGGGTTATGCCGCTGGAGCAAATTATCAAGATTATGATAGACTGTTTTGTTCGCGGAGGAAACGTTCTGCTAAACATTGCGCCTCATCCGGACGGGGGAATTCCGGAGAATCAAGTCGAGCATTTAAAGCATATTGGAGCGTTCATGAAGAAAAACGGCGAGGCTATATACGGAACTACAGCGGGACCGCTTCAGCCGGTCGATCATGTCTACGGCATGACCTGCAAGGGAAATCATTATTATTTGCACGTGCAAGACATGCTTGCTTTTGAAAACATGATTTTACCTCCGTTTAAGCAAAAGATCATACGCTGCGAGTTACTTGACGGCAGCGTTATTCCATTCGTACAGAACGAGAATGGGATATCCGTTCAAATACCGAAGGAAAAATGGGAGCCGCTGGACACTGTGGTTAAGATGGTCGCTGAATAGTAAAGCAGTGCAGAGGCAGTTGATCAAAGGATGATCAGCTGCCCTTTTTTCATGTTGAAAGTCGGCCTCTCTCCGCTATAATAGAGTCAAATCATAGGGACAGGGTGATTCAAGTGAATAAGACGGCAGCAGAAGGCAACAAGTTAATGAAAACGCATACGGTAAATACGGCTGTTATTCCGGCGACCAAGCTGGAAGAGGACAGCTACGATTGGTGGGAACGGCATGAGCAGGTACTGCAGATCAGGAATGAAATCGATCCGGAGATTGTTCTGATCGGGGATTCGATTACGCATTTCTGGGGAGGGCTGCCGGTATCAACAAGCCGGCATGGAACAGGGCAAGCATGGGAGTCCGTGTTCGGAGGCCGGCGCGTGCTTAATCTTGGCTTTGGCTGGGACCGTACTCAAAATGTATTATGGCGTTTGGACAACGGGCAGTTCGAAGGCCTTTCTCCGAAGTGGGTCGTTATCAATATCGGAACAAACAATACAAGCGAGACAGACAATGCCCGGGCGAGTACAGCTGAGGAAGCCCGTGACGGCGTTCGGGCTATCGTAGAACGTGTCCGGAAGCATGCTCCTTCCGCGCATATCATTTTAATGGCCGTATTTCCGCGCGAAGAATCGCCGGAGGATCCGCGCCGCAAGCTGATCGGCCGGATGAACGAGTTATATGCGGAGCTGGCCACCGAGCTCGGATTAACGTTCCTTGATATCGGGCCTTCCATGCTTGCCGAAGACGGAAATTTGCCGCGGGAGATCGCATTCGATACTTGTCACCTGACAGAACAAGGGTATCAGCTGTGGGCGGATGCGCTTCGAGAAGTGCTGAATAGGGAATCGAAATAGCACTTTGCCGCCCGTTTACAGGGCGGCATATTCTTTTTGCCGATGCGGAAAGGAAGAGGGTTTATGCGGTTTTTTCAGAACTGGAGCGTAACTTCAAAATTTGTGACCATCTATGTATCGATCCTGCTGGTCTCGCTCTCCGTTACGGGATACATGCTGTACCGTCAGGCCTTCCAATCGGCAATTGCACAGGCACAGACGGTGATGGAGCAGAATCTGCTGCAGACAAAAGCCAGCGTGGAAGAGAAAGTGAAGCTGACGGAGAACATTTCCCAGATTATCGCATTTGACGCCAGAGTGCAGACTTTTCTGGATAGTGATTTTATTAACGAGAGCTTTCAGCTGCAGGATTACCGCGACAACATCATGCCGATTATCGATAACATCATGAGGCAGAACGCCAATATTCATTCGATACATGTCTATATGAGCAATCCCACGATTCCGGAGCTGTATGGAGGATATGACGGCTTTTACGCCATGAACCGGATCAAAGGCGATTCCATGTATCAATCGATTTTGCATAATGCCGGCATCCAATCGGAGTGGCATAGTCTGCATAAGGAAAGGCTCTTGCTCATGAAGCCCGGCATATCGGCCAAAGCCGATGTGCTTTCCTACAATCGGAAAATTTTCTCAAATCGCGATTACGGTATTTCCGGCCTGGTAGAGATTGAAATTACGCAAGACGAGCTGTTTAAGGCGGTGAAGGATTCCATTTCAGGCCATTTGGGAAGCGTATTCATCGTTGACAGAGGAAACCGGATTGTCTCGAACAACATTCCCGGCACTTACGGGCAGAATGCCGATTCGGTGGGACTTGCCGGGCTGCTGGATAACGGCCGGACCAATAAGCTTGCAACGGTGCAGGGGACACGGTCGATTGTTATCTCGATTCCGGTTACCGGACCAAACCTGCGGGTCGTTGGTGTGTTCCCGGTAAGCCATGTGGTAGAGAAGGTCAGTCATTCCATCCGCACGATGCTGGTCATCCTGACCGCTGCACTGCTCTTGCTCAGCCTGCTTGTGTACTTCGTAACGGTTAAGCTCTTGTCCCGGATGAAGCCGCTGCTGAAAGCAATGAAGCAGGTACGGGAGGGCTCGCTGGATGTATCCGTGCCTGTCGTGTGGAATGATGAATTTTCGCAGATGGCGCTTAGCTTCAACCATATGACGGGACGAATTCATGACCTGGTGGAGAAGGTATACAAGTCGGAGCTGCTTGAGAAGGAAGCGGAGCTCAAGGCGCTGGAATCGCAGATTAACCCGCATTTTTTGTACAATACGCTCGCTACGATCTCCTGGGTATCCCGAAAGGCCAAGGCTCCGGAGGTTGCCCGCATCTCCGATTCGCTTGCGAAGTTCTACCGGCTGGTGCTTAATAAGGGCAGCTCGGAGACGCTGATCGCAAACGAACTGGATATGGTGAAGGCGTATCTGGCTATCCAGAAGTTCCGGTTCGAGGACCGATTTGACGCTGTCTTTGAAGTAGATGAACGGGTGAGAGAATATATAACGATCAAAAACATTTTGCAGCCGCTTATCGAAAATGCGCTCGTTCATGGCATAGAGCCGAAACGGTCTCACGGCACCATTATTATTAAAGCTTATCTGGAGGACGGGCAGGTCGTGCTCCGAATTATCGATGACGGCGTCGGGATGCCGGCTGACCGGAAGAGGGATGTGGTGGAAGGAAACCCGGTAAGCTCTGAAGGAAGCGGGTACGCGATTGCGAATATCAGGAAACGGCTGCAGGCTTATTATGGGGCACACCACCAGCTGGAGCTGTTCAGCAGGACAGGAATCGGCACGGTTATCACGATTTCTTTTGCATCGAGGAGGAGAACGGATGTTTAAAATGCTTATCGTAGAGGATGAACGGTGGGAACGGGAGGGCCTGGTTGAGTTTCTGGATTGGCCTGCACTTGGAATCGGCAGCATCGATACGGCCTGCGACGGTATTGAAGGACTGGAGAAAGCGATTGAGCTGGAGCCGGATATCATCATTACCGATATTCAAATGCCCGGCATGAACGGAATCGAAATGGCGAAGCAAGTCCGGGAGAAGCTTCCGGATACCCATATCGTTGTTCTGACCGGCTACGATGATTTTCAATTTGTCCGCGATGCCTTGCGGTTTAGCGCTGTAGATTATCTTCTGAAGCCCGTGGAGGAAGAAGAGATTCAGAAAACGATGCAAAAGGTCGTTCGGCACTGTGAAGATACACGCCGTTCGAGACTGGACGAAGAACGGCGGCAGCATGGGGCCGAGGCTGGCCGTCGTGTCGCCCTCCAGCAGGCGTTGGGCAGATTGCTCGCCGGAAGCCGGGAGGGCGAAGACGATCTTCGTGATGCTCTTTCGAGTGATGCGGTTAGCTCCCTGCCTCTTCCTGACGGTTATGCGGTCTGGGCTGTAAGGGCGCCGGCAGCAGGCGAGCCTGCCGGTACAGACAGGCTGGAGGATTGGGCTGAAGAAGCGCTGGGCCGGCCGGTTATCGCATATGCGGCAGGCGAGCCGCATGGCTTGGAGTATGCCCTCATATTCCGGATGGAAGAAAAAGAGCAGCAGCGGGAGCTGGCTGAGCAACTCTTGAAGCAGCTGTCCCTAATCGCGGATGAGAGTGGCTGGATGATAGGCCAAGGGACGGCTGCCCGGCTATTGGCCCAGGCAGAGGTCTCCTATCGTCAGGCAAGTCAGGCCTTGAGGTATGCGGTATGGGCGGGGCGGGATAGCGTATGCGAGGTTGGGGAGGAGGAGGCTGCAAAGCAGCAGTTTGCTTTGCACGTCGATGAGTTCACCCGGCAATATAAAGAGCTTAGCAAGCAAGTCCGCAGCTCACTGGGCAGCGGCCGAAGCGATGAAGCGGAAGCTGCGGTTGAGCGGCTGTTCGCGCTTGCCGCCGCCTATCCGGGTGCCGGACGGGCTTATATCGGGAACCTTTTTGCCGACTTGATCGGCAGCCTCAGAATGCTCGGCGTACCAGGAGGACAGGGCGCCTCTGCGGGAAGCGCCCAGGACCTGGAGGACCTGCTTGCCTGCCAGAGCCGGGAGGAGATGAAGCGGTACATCATCGCCGTTATCGGGAGGTTCGCGGAGCAATTAAACGAGAAGCGGGAGCATAAGGATGATTACATCGTGAACCGGGTTCTGATGCTGATCGAGGAGCGGTATGGGCTGACGGATCTGAATTTGCCTTATTTGGCGGCTGAAGTATTTGTATCCCCGAATCATCTGGGGATGCTGTTCAAGAAGAAGACGGGCAAGACTCCGCTTGCCTATATCCAGGAATACCGGCTTGCGAGGGCCGAAGAGCTGCTCCGAACGACCAAGCAGCGTGTATCCGTTATTGCGGAGCGGGTTGGAATTCCGAATACCTCTTATTTCGGGACGTTATTCAAGCAGGCTTACGGGATGACCCCAGGCGATTATCAGGAAATGACGCAGCGATAAATAGGAATGCCCCAGTGCCGGTATGGCAGCTGGGGCATTTTTTCGTACAGCCATTTACGCTCGAGGGGGCGTAACCGACCATGAAAGACAGCGCTTTCAAATTTCGTTGAATTTTAATACCCGCGTTCGTTTTTTGCATATCCGGCCGGAAAGGCAGTTCCTATAATGGAGTTAGGTCGGTAACGAAGCTTAGAAAGGAAGTCGACTATGAACACGCAACGAACTTTATCGAAAAGGCTCTGGCTGCAGCGGTATTTGCTTATTCTGACTCTGCCGGCTGTCCTGTGGATGGTTATTTTCAACTATATTCCGATGTATGGCGTCATCATTGCCTTTCAGGAATACACGCCGTTCAAAGGATTTATACACAGCCCTTGGCTTGGTTTTGACAACTTCAAGGAGCTGTTCGCGGATCCGACGTTCCGTGAATCCCTGACCAATACGTTCAAGATCAGTATTGCGAAGCTGGTATTCGGTTTCCCGGCACCGATTATTCTCTCCCTGCTCCTTAATGAGCTGGCGTTCAAACGGTTCAAACGGATTGTGCAGTCGCTGACGTATCTGCCTTACTTCGTATCCTGGGTATTGGTCGTTGGCTTTATGTATACACTCCTTGATCCGGAAACCGGCGTTGTAAGCAAGCTGCTCGTTAAGCTTGGCATTATTGGAAGCGATGTCATGCTGATGGGCGATGCTCACTCGTTCCTGTCGCTGGTCGTCATCACGGAGATTTGGAAAAATGTCGGCTGGAACTCGATCATTTATCTGGCGGCCATCGCCGGCATTGATCCGCAGCTCTATGAAGCTGCAGTGGTAGATGGCGCGAGCCGGTTCCGGCGCGTGTGGCATATTACGCTTCCGTCTCTGAAGCCAACCATTATTATTTTGCTCATCCTATCGATCGGCGGACTTGTGAATTCGAACTTCGACCAGATGTTCCTGATGCAGAACTCGATGACGCAGGATGCGGCCAACGTACTAGCTGTCTATTCGTACAAAATGGGACTCGTATCCGGAAGATTCTCGTATGGCACGGCAATCGGACTGTTCCAGTCGCTTGTGGCGTTCGTGCTGATGTATGCTGCCAACTATTCGTCGCGCAAGCTTACGAAAGAAAGCTTGTTCTAGGAGGAGACAATGAATGATAAAAGCATCGCAAAGCTGGAGCGGAAGAAGCTTCGATACATTAAACGTCATCTTGATGCTAGGCCTCTGTATCGTCACGCTATATCCGTTCTACAATATCGTCATTACGTCATTTAACGATCCGACGGATGCAGCCCGCGGCGGTATTACGTTCTGGCCGCGCGTCTTTTCGGTTGATAATTACCGGATTGTGTTCCGGGACGAGAACATGCTGCATGCGTTTATTATTACGATCGCCCGCACGCTTCTCGGTACGGCAACGGCCGTTCTATTCACCGGGGCGTTCGCCTACGGCATCTCGAAAACGGAATTGATCGGACGCCGGTTCTTCCTAATGATGGCCATTATGACCATGTATTTCAGCGGCGGCATTATTCCTTACTATCTTGTAGTCGCGAAGTATCTTCACCTGAAGGAAGATTTCCTTGTCTATATCATTCCGAATCTGTTTAATGTGTTCAACGCGATTATTATGCTGACGTTCTTCCGAGCCCTTCCGAAGGAAATCGAAGAATCGGCGAAGATCGACGGCGCGAACGACCTGCGGATCTTTTTCCAGCTGGTGCTGCCTGTATCGAAGCCGGTTCTGGCGACTATCGCCCTGTATAATGCCGTATCCCATTGGAACTCCTGGTACGATGCGATGCTGTTTGGAGGAGATAAGCTCCCGACCCTTCAGCAGATTCTGATGCAGATCATCAGCTCGAACAGCAACGTTAGCCAACTTGCCAGTCAGCTCGGGTTTGGCGCGGTGTCCGCGGCTTCTCTGAAGCTGGCGACGATGGTGATTACGACGCTGCCGATCGTGTTTACGTATCCGTTCGTCCAGAAATATTTTGTACAGGGCGTTATGATCGGTTCGGTAAAAGGGTAATGCTGGCTTTGGCTTTAAGGGCTTCGGCCGTTTAAAGTATATAGAGTTGAAGAGGGCAGTCTATAAACTAGAGGAGGTCATTTAAGATGAAGGGGAAAGGCATTCAGGCATTAGCTACGGCAGCTCTTGTATTAACCGTGCTTGCGGGCTGCGGCTCGAACAATAATGCGGACAACGCGGCGGCATCCAATAACGCTGCGGCTACAAACTCGGCAAACAGCAGCGATACGCAGACGGGACCATCGTGGAAGAAAGACACGTCGCCGTTTACGTTCACGCAATATTTCTATGGCAACTGGGCTTCCAGTTACTTATGGAAAGATCAATACGCGATGAAGCTTGCCACGGAGAAAACCGGCGTAACGGTAGACCGCAAGCTGGCAACCGGCAGCGACGATGACTATCTGAACACGATGATCGCATCCGGGGATCTGCCCGATACGATTATGCTCGACTGGAACAACCCTGCCGTAAGCAAGCTGATTCAGAATGACATGGTCTATTCGATTGACGAGCTGATTGAGAAATACGCGCCGGATTTCAAAGACCAGCTGGATCCGGATATGGTGAACTATCACTCCATTGACGGCAAGCTTTGGTACCTGCCGAACCTGTATGAAACAAGCGACCGTCTGAAAAGCGGGGTTCCAATCGTTGCGGTACGTCCTTGGTTCATCCGTTCCGATATTTACAAGGCCATCGGAAGTCCAAAGATCGAGACCACGGACGATCTGATGAATGCGCTTAAGCTTGCGAAGGAGAAATTCCCGGAAGTGAGTCCGGTTGGCGTTGAGTTCTTCGATGTTGCCAAGAATGGGTTTGGCGGCAGCAATTCCATGGATTACCTGATTGATTCCTTCTCTCCTCACCTGCTTGAAGAACGCGTCAAGAATGACCAGCAAATCGTGGAGTACCCGATGCGCAACAAAGGCTTTATTGATGCTTTCCGTTACATGAGCCAGCTCAGCCGCAACGGTCTGTTTGACCCGCAGCTCTTGATCTACAAGCAGGAGCAATATGAGGAGAAGCTGTACGGCGCGCAATATGCGGTAGCTTCCCAGTTCATGAACAACATGTATGCGATGTACAATCCGAAGATTGAAAGCACGGTCGGCGCGGATCAGAAGTATACGATCCTGGGCGGATTGAAGGCGAACGGCCAAGATCCGCGTTATCCGGCTTCCCGTCTGATGGGCTGGCAGGGCTTCTTTATTACGAAGAAAGCGAAAGATCCTGAACGGATTATCCGCTGGGCGGAGTATGCTTGGTCGGAGGAAGGCCAATTGGATATGCGTTACGGCAAAGAAGGCGAAACCTACGATATGGTAGACGGCCTTCCGAAATACAAGCAGGACATTCTCGACCTGTCGATTAAAGACAACGCCGCCTTTAACGCGCAATACGGCTTCAACGATTCCACGCTTCTCTTCAGAGCGGGCAAGCTGTGGGATGATGCTGCGGCACGCGATCTGAAGGAAAGCCAGCCGGAACAATACGAAGCAAGCAAGCTGCTTGAGAAATATAACTTCGACAACTATTCGCTTGGCATGGAAAACCTGGAGCCGGACGGTTCCACGCCGGAAGGAACCATTAACTCCAAGATCAAGGATCTGTGGAACAAAACGATTCCGAAGCTCGTCTTGTCCAAAACGGACGAAGAGTTCGATTCCGTCTACAACGGCTTCCTGAAGCAAATGGATCAGGTTGGTGCTGAGAAAGTAGAGAAAGTGATGTATCAACGCCATCTGGATGATCTGAAGAAAAAAGGAATTCAATAAAGCAAGGCCTGACGGGCTGCCGGAACTGCCGGCGGCGTGAAGATATAACCGCCATCGTGACAAAAACGTCACCTGGAACGATCTTACTTCGATGGATGCCTCTCTCCGATCTGTTTATATTAAAGATAGAAAGAGGAGAGGGGCTTTGGGATGGAGACGGTTATCCAGACGAAAAACTTATCAAAGAGCTACGGGGCTACTCCCGTATTGAAAAACATTGATCTGACGGTCCAGCCAGGCGAGCTTACGGCGATTATGGGGCCTTCGGGATCGGGCAAGTCAACGCTGATGAACGTGCTTTCCACGATTGACCAGCTTAGCGGCGGCGAGGTATGGATTGAGGGGAAGTCGCTGCTTGATATGAAGAAGAAGTCGCTTCGCCAATTCCGGCAGGAGCGGATGGGATTTATTTTTCAGGATTATAATCTGCTCGACACGCTGACGGTGAAGGAGAATATTCTGCTGCCCCTGTCGCTGCGCCAATACAAGGCGGCGGACATGGAGGCGCGGCTTAAGCCGATCGTTGAAGCGCTCCACATTGAAGGGCTGCTCGAGAAATATCCGAACGAAATTTCCGGCGGGCAAAAGCAGCGCGTAGCCTCGGCGCGGGCGATTATTACGGAGCCGGCGATCGTATTCGCCGATGAGCCGACGGGCGCACTCGACTCGCGCTCGGCGACCCAGCTGCTCGAGCAGCTTGTATCGCTTAACGCGGCTTTTCACACAACCATTCTGATGGTTACGCATGACAGCTATGCGGCGAGCTACTGCAAGCGGGTTATTTTCCTAAGGGACGGGGCAGTCGTAAGCGAGATTTACGCGGGTGAGCAAAGCCAGAAGACATTCTATGAGCGCATTCTGGAGACGCAAAGCCTCATAGGGGGCAAGCTGCGATGAGCCTGTTCGATCTGACGATCCGCAATGTCAAACGCAACTTCCGCCTGTATTCCATCTATCTGATGTCCATGATTATCGGCGTTATTATTCAATATACGTTCTCTTCGCTTATGTATAACAAAGACATTATCGATGCGCTGCAGAACCGGGAGCTGTTCCGGACCGGGGTAGCCATTGCGTCCGTCGTTATCTTCCTGTTCATTATTTTCTTTATCCTGTATGCCAATTCGTTCTTCATGCGGCAGCGGAAAAAAGAGTTCGGCATGTATCTCCTGTACGGCCTGAACGAGCGGCAGCTTGTGCGGATGATCTTTTACGAGACGCTTGTCATGGGCGCGATTTCGCTGGTTGTCGGCATTCTGCTCGGCGGGCTGCTGTCGAAGCTGTTCGGCATGCTGCTTATGAATCTCATGCAATACGATCAGGTCATCTCGCTGTCTTTCCCGATTGGAGCCATGGCGACGGCTGCCGGGGTTATCCTATTGATCGCGCTCATCGTCAGCGCGCAAAGCTACATTCTGGTTAACCGCGTGCAGCTGACGGAGCTGTTCCATGCCAAGCAAAAGGCCGAGAAGCCGGTTCGCGTATCCCCCGTGATGGCGGTTCTGGCCGTTCTGTTGATCGGCATCGCCTTGTTTCTGATCTGCAGCGGTCAATATTCGGCCGTCTGGCAGGATTACGGGGTCTTCAGCTTGATTGCTACCGCCATAGGCATCGTTGGAGGGACGTATCTGTTCTTCCGCCAGTTCGCCGGCTGGCTGCTTCAGCTCATCAGCCGTGGCCGCAAGTACCATGAAGGCAATACCGTGCTGTGGACGTCCTCGCTCCGTTTTCAAATCCGGGGCAACACGCTGAACCTGACGTTTATCTCCTTGTTCAGCGCGGTTATAGTAATGCTGCTCTGTTTTGTGACGATCAACTACAAGGTGCAGTTCGAAGCGGTTGGCAGGAATGTGCCGAATTCGATCGCGTATGAATCTCTTGATTCGGCAACCAATCAGAAGATTGACGAGATGATTAAGCGCTCCGACCATGACATCCACTATCATCTGAAGCCGGAAGCCTTGGTTGTGGAACCGGTGACGGAGCGCGGCATCGCATTCGATAACCCGGAGTATTATGTTCCAGGCCTATGGCTGATCTCCCAGAAGGATTACAATGAGCTAATCGGTCTGCGGGGCGATAAGCAAAAGGTAGATCTGAAGGGAATGGAGGCCGTTGCCCTCTCCCAAGGCTCGGATTTCCCGAAGCGATACTCCGCTGGAGAGACGCCTGACTTCAAGGTAAAAGCCGATGGCGGGAAGACCTTTACGATCGTGGAGAAAAAGGATTATGCCTATCTCGGCTGGGCAACGGACCCGGTCCTGTCCATGGACAAGAAGCCTCCGGTGTTTGTTATTTCGGATGAGGCTTACGGGCAGCTCAGCGGCGGAACGGAGAAAAAAGGCTTTGAGATTTACGGGCTATCGGACGCCAAAAACGCGGAGGAATTATCCAAGCAGGTTCATGGCATGGTTGTCGACCACAACAAAGCAGCTTACTACTCCTCGTTCGCCGATATCTATTCGAAGCAGATCGAGAGCTCGTCCCTGTTGTTGTTTGCCGCCGGCTTCCTTGCTCTGATCGCGACCTTCGCGCTGGCGAGCGTCATCTACTTCAAGCAGCTGCGCGAAGCCACCGACGAGAGGCTTCAATATGCCATCCTGCGTAAAATGGGCATTCACAACCGCCAGTTCCGGAGCGTCATCCGCAAGCAGCTGCTGTTTGTCTTCCTGCCGCCAATCGTGCTTGGGATGCTGTACAGCTGGACGATTATCAAGTATTACATTCTGGACTCGGTAACGGATTTCCCGGAGCTGCCGGGCATCGTGTGGAGCATTATCGGGGTATTCTTCTTCATTTATCTGGTGTTCTACGTCTCGTCGGCCAACCTGTATTACCGGATTATCAATCAGAATCCTTAGCCTGCGCAAAGGGCTGTCCCATCGTCAATTCATGACGTGTGGGACAGCCCTTTGTTTTCTCTACTCTTGCCGCTGAAGCGTATTCAAATAAGGATCATGATGCTTCGGAAAATGAATCGTGAACACCGAGCCGCTGCCCGGCGCGGATTCGCAGGTGATGAAATGCCCCAGCTTTCTCGACAGCTCCTGGGCCAGATATAACCCCATACCCGTCGACTTGGCAAACGTACGGCCGTTTAATCCCGTAAATCCCCTATTGAAGATTCGGGGCATATCCATGGCATCAATGCCGATGCCGTTATCCTGCAGAATGAGCAGCTTCTCCTCAGGGGTAGAGGCCGCCTTTACGCTGATCTCACCGTGATCCCTTGTATATTGCAGGCTGTTCGTTATGATCTGGTTAATAATGAACAGCAGCCATTTGGAATCGCTTTGGACGACGGTGGACGGGAGTTCGAGCCGAACGCGGATTCTTTTCGAGATAAAAGACTTGGAGTGGGCTTTGATGACATCCTTGACGAGCGGCTCCAGGTCGCAGTTCACCATCTCATAGTCTTGATTGAAGCTGTCGAGCTTCGCATAATACAAGGCTTGATCGACATAATGCTCGATCCTTGACAGCTCCTCGTTCAGGCTTTGCGGGTCCACCTCGGTCTGCTGCATCAGGCGAAGAACGGAGATCGGCGTCTTGATCTCATGGAACCAAGAGATGATAAAGTCGTAATATTCCTTCTGCTTCGTCTGCACCTCGTTCAAGGACCGGATATGGGCGATGCCCGATTCCTCCAGCGTATCCCGGTAAGCCTCCGCCTCGAGCGACAAAGGCTCGGCGTCCTCGCTTTGCATCCGGCGGATCGCCTGAAGATTCCGCGTATAGCGATAGGCGGTAAAAGCAGCAAGCCAGAGCACAACCAGCGTTAGCGCGTAGAAGAAGGTCGGCCAATGCCAGGACGACTGCGGATCCGTGGCGAATACCGCAACCGTCAGCAGAAAAGCGATGCCGTATAATAGAAAATAAGGCCGTTCGTATTTCAGGAATCGCCAGAAGCTCATTCGATGATATACCCCATTCCTTTGCGGGTCGCGATAAAATCCTCCAGCCCAAGCATCGTAATCTTGCGGCGCAGCCGGTTAACGTTGACCGTCAAGGTATTATCGTCGATAAACTGCTCGTCGTTCCACAGCACCTGCATCAGATCATCGCGCGAGACGATCTTGCCGATGCTGCGCATCATCGTCTGCAGAATAATAAACTCGTTGCGCGACAGCTCGGCCGTCTGGTCCCCATACTGCACGGAGGAATTCGACAGATGGAAAACAAGCTGCCGGTGCGACAACTGCAGGTTGTCGTCCTGATACGTATAATTGCGGCGGAGCAGCGCGCTCACCTTTGCCACCAGCACTCCAAGGTCAAACGGCTTCTGCACGAAGTCGTCCCCGCCCATATTAATCGCCATAATCACGTCCATATTCTGATTGCGGGATGAAATAAAAATAATCGGCACCTTCGAAGCCATGCGGATTTGCTGGCACCAGTAAAACCCGTCAAACACGGGCAAATTGACGTCAAGCAGCACCAAATGGGGCTGTGCGGCCTCGAACTCCCCAAGCACGTTGTCGAAGGACGTCAACTCGATCACTTCATACTGCCATTTGCGTAACGCATCGGCGACAATCCGCCGAATCTTCTCGTCGTCTTCAATGATCATAATCCGAAACAACGGCTTTACCTCCTGCTCCACGCGGGCTTGTATAAGGTAAATTATATCATTTACAGACGCCGAAAGCCCCTCTATACCGATATAGAGGGGCTTTCGGATATCATTTGGAAACGGTCGAAGCTGCTTTTTTGCCGCTGATGCGGGAGCGGGAGCTCAGAACAACAATAAACGGAATCGCAACAACCGTAACGACGCAAGCCACGATAAACGTATCGTTCATGGCGAGCACGGAGGCAGTCGCTTGCAGGGACGTTTTCACCGTGCCGCTTGCGCTAGCGTTAAGGTCCGCGTAATGAGTCTGCGTCCGGACCGAATAAACCGAGCTGAATATGCCGATCGCGAATGAAGCAATGACCTGGCGAAGCCAGTTCGTAATCGCGGAAGCATGACCGGTAGACTCCTTCGGAATGGCGCTCATCGAGAGCGTCATGATATTCGGGGACGAGAAGCCTAGCCCGACATAACGACAGATCATCCAGCCGATGATAAACGCGTAGGACGTTGTCAGGGATAGACGGCTGAACGCCCATGTCGCGATGATGAGCAGAAAGGCGCCGCCAAGCAGCGGATATTCCGGACGGATTTTCCCGTGCAGCCGCCCCGACAATAGAGATGCCCCTATCATGAGCAAAGCGCCCGGCAGCATCATAAGCCCTACCGTCAGGGACGAGGAGCCAAGGGCATTTTCCATATAGATTGGCAGCAGGAACGCCCCCGCGTACAAGCCAATGGTCAAAATGCAGTTGACGACTATGCCAAAGGCGAAGGTTGTGTGCCGGAAAACCCGGAGATTAAGGAGAGGCGTCTTCGCCGTCAGCTCCCGCCAGATGAACAAGGCAATGCTGACTACGCCAAGCGTCATCCATAGGATTCCCCAGCCGGAAAACCAGCCGATTTTATTCCCTTGCGTGAAATACATCATCAGGGATGTGCTGCCCGTTACGGCGGTGAGCAGCCCGGCTAGATCCAGGGAGCTGCCTTTGTTGGCCTGCTGCATCGGCAAGTAACGGGAAGCCAGCGCGATTGCCAATAGCGCAAGCGGGATGTTCATGAAGAAGATGGCCTTCCAGCCGTAATACTCCGTCAGCAAGCCGCCAAGGGTTGGGCCGATAGCCGGAGCGAACATGCTGGCTACGCTCCAAAGACTGACGCCAAGCGCTTGCTTTTCCGCCGGAACCGCCTGATAGACGATCGTTAACGTTGCCGGCAGAATCGCCCCGCAGAATAAGCCTTGCATAATCCGGAAGACGATCAGGGAGCTGATGTTCCAGGAGCAGCCGCACAGGATAGAGCAAATTAAAAAGCCGACTAACGAGAACATATAAAGTCGCTTATAGCTGATTTTATCTCCCAGATATCCAACAATAGGGGCGATGGACCCCATAGCGAGCATAAAGCCGGTGGTTACCCACTGCGTATCGTTCAGGTCCGAATGAAGATCCTTCATCATGAAGGGCAGGGCAACCGTTACCGTTCCCGAATTCAAGATCGAAGAGAAGTTGCCGAAAAAGATCGCGAGTATAATAAGCCAGAACCGGCTGCCGTCTTGCTTCGCATTCATAAAAAACCTCACACTCCACTTATTGACGTGAGGTCGATTATAATATAATGAATTCAGATGAGATACCATCTATTGTTGATGGTAATATAAGCAACGCTAATATAAAGGGCGGAGAAAAGTCCATGAATATCGAACAATTGGAATATGTGAAGGAAGTATTCGAGACGAATTCCATGTCGCTGGCCGCGCAAAATCTTCATGTATCCCAATCCGCGATCAGCCAATCCATCTCCCTCCTGGAGAAGGAAATCGGCATTCCGCTCTTCAAACGTTCCCGAAGCGGTACCGTGCCGACCGAGGACGGCATAACGATCATCAGGAAAGTGCTCGAAATTCTGATGAAGGTCGACGAGATCAAGGACGAGGTGCAAGCCATTACCTCTGTTTATAAAGGCGAGCTAATCATCGCGACGATCCCGAGCCTAAGCATGACCTTTTTGCCTAAGGCGCTGGCGAGGTTCAAGAAGGATTATCCCCAAATCAAGGTGATGGTTGTCGAGCTGGAGAGCCGGATTGTTATTGACCGAATCGTCCACGATAAAGCCCACCTGGGATTAATCTCGCTTAGCCAATATACGAGCGACGGGCTGCCGGAACCGATTGCCTTCCATTCCTTTCAATACAAAGGCGAGCTGCAGGCGATTGTGCCCCGGGATTCGGTGCTGGCGCTAAACAAGGAACTTATGCTGAAAGACTTGGCCAATCATGCGTTTATTATGTCGGCAAGCAGCTTCTGGGACGGAGTAACGGAGGATATTAAGCAGGTATGCGGCGGGATTAACGTTATTTTCACGACAACGAACCCCGAGGTCATAAAGCGCAGCGTTGCGGAGGGCCTTGGCATCAGTCTGATGTCCAGCCTTATGCTGAGGGATGATCCGTATGTGGAAAGCGGGAGGATTGTGGCCGTTCCGCTGGCCGGCTACCGCCTGGATGCAAGCGGTACGTTTGGCGGCATCTATTCCAAGAAAGGCAGCCAGCAGCGGCTCGCCCGGAAGTTTCTCGATTATATTGAAGTGTAATCAAACAAGCGCCAGCCCACTGCGGCTGACGCTTGTTTGATGACTATTATTTTTAATAAGCCGTCCAGCCGGCGTCGGCCGTTACAACGGTACCGTTCACGAAGCTGGAATCATCCGATGCCAGGAACAAGGCAACCTTGGCGATCTCTTCCGGCTCGCCCGCGCGAGGATTCACCTGAATGCCAACCATAGCGCGTTCCATGCCGAACGGACTTGGAGCATTGATCGAAGTACCGATATTCGTATTTACGCCGCCGGGAGCGATGGCATTGCATCGGATGCCTTGCGTGGCATATTGGAAACCAACGTTTTTCGTCAGACCAACAACGGCGTGCTTCGAGGCGGTATAAGCCGCGCCGGCACGGGAACCAAATAGGCCGCCGGCGGAAGCGATATTTACGATAACGCCTGCTTTTTTCTCCAGGAAGAGCGGAAGCACCTTGCGGATGGTCCGCATTGGGCCGGTTGTGTTGATCGCAAAGATGCGTTCCCACAGCTCGTCCGTCAGATCGGCGGCAGGAACAAAGTTGTCCATAATGCCTGCGTTGTTGACGAGAATATCTACCGTGCCGAATTTCTCTACCGCCGTGTCGATGAGCTGCTGCACGTCTTCTTCCTTCGCGACGTTGGCTGCAACGGCAACCGCCGTACCGCCTTTTTCCCCGATTCCGTCAACGACGGTTTGGGCGGTGTCCACGCGAAGGTCGGATACGACCACCTTTGCTCCTTCCGCGGCATACAGCTCGGCAATCGCCTTGCCCATACCCGAAGCGGCGCCCGTAATAACTGCAACTTTACCCGATAGTCTCATTGTTAATTCCTCCCGGTTTCAATTGGCTTGTATGCTTGTCCTTCCTGCGAAGGCTTAGAAAATGTTTTTCAACAGCTGTTGGTTATAAGTACAACTGTTTATTTTAGTATAATAAAGCTGTGGAGCAAGCCTCAATCAGTAAAACCTCGCGAAATGTGCGTTAACGAACAAACGGCTGCCGTTTGTTGAAAAAAACTTTTTGGAAAAAGGAAGGGATGGCATGCCCGTTCATCATAACAAAGCTGTCGACCGCCGGGTGATCCGCAGCAGGGAGGCGTTAAAGCAGGCGCTGCTTACGCTTATGAAGCAAAAAGATTTCGACGACATTTCCATAACGGAGATTGTGGAGCTCGCCAATTACAACCGCGGGACCTTCTACTCGCATTATGAGAGCAAGGAAGCCTTGCTGGACGACATCATTCACGGTCTGATCGGGGAGCTGCTGCAATCGTTCCGCGCTCCCTACGAGAACGAGGAATATTTCCGCATTCATGAGCTGCCGGCCCATTCGGTGAAAATTTTCGAGCATATTCAGCAGCATGCCGAGCTTTACACTCTGCTTTTGAAGAGCAACGCGCATTCCCATCTGAGAGAGAAGATGTTCATTGCGATTCAGCAGATCTCAAGGGATGAGCTGGAGCACCCGACTCTGGAAGGAATAAATGCCGAGCTGCTATCCGTCTATTCGAATCATGCGCTGCTGGGACTGATTTTCTACTGGATTGAAAACGGTCTGCCTTACTCTCCGGCTTACATGCAGGAGCAGCTGGTGAAACTCATACAATGGCGGCCGTCCGTCGCCAAGACAAAAAAACCGGGAAAGCCTTAAGGTTATTGGCTATAGACGATGAGAGAAAGCTGCCGCTATAGAAGAGAAGAGGTTATACTCATTTTATTAGGAACGATGTCGAAAAGGCTTATAAAGGCTGAATGATAAGAGGAGAGTGACACGTTATGAAGCAAAATAAATACGATGATCCGGATTTTTTCGATAAATATAGTCAGATGGCCCGTTCGATCGGCGGTCTGGAGGCGGCAGGCGAATGGCAAGTCCTGCGCGCGATGATTCCGGATTTGAGAGATAAGAGAGTGCTCGATCTCGGCTGCGGGTATGGCTGGCACTGCCGATATGCGCGGGAGCAAGGCGCTCGTTCCGTTCTGGGAATCGATATCTCGGAGAAAATGATCGAGCGTGCCAAATCATTTAACGAGGATGCCGCGATCACCTACCGTCAGGCGGCTATCGAAGATATCTCTTTCGAGCCCGGAGAGTTTGACGTTGTCATCAGCTCGCTGGCGCTCCATTACGTCGAGGATTTCGCGGGAGCTTGCCGCAAGATTTACGACAGTCTGGCTCCTGGAGGCAGCTTTGTCCTGTCCATGGAGCATCCGGTCTTTACGGCCGTTGCCGCGCAGGACTGGCATTATGGTCCATCGGGCGAGCGGCTGCACTGGCCGGTTGACAACTATCAGGACGAAGGCTCTCGTATCGCCCGTTTTCTGGACTCCGACGTCATCAAATATCATCGCACCTTATCCGCCATTATGAACGCGCTTATCCAAGCCGGGTTCCAGGTTGCGGAGGTTGCGGAGCCAGGACCCTCGCAAGAAGCACTGAATCAATATGCGGAAATGAAGGATGAAACGCGACGACCGATGTTCCTGCTCTTGTCCGCCCGGAAATAGAAATTTCAGGGACTGCCCACAATTGCTGTTATTTGTGTTACGATCAGTTGCAAAAGCTAATCTTACATAACGGAGTGCACCAAGTATGGGAACACCTTTTTCCGCTGTCTTGACGTTAATGGTTACAGCCGGTGTTATTAATATCATAATGGGTATTTACGTGTTCATGAACCGTTCCAAGCAGGCGATGGCCAGGACCTTTATTGCGATGTGCTTTCTATCGGCCATCTATATATTCGGTTCCGCTTTAGAG
The DNA here is from genome assembly GCF_004000805.1 of Paenibacillus glycanilyticus NBRC 16618. Lineage (GTDB taxonomy): Bacteria > Bacillota > Bacilli > Paenibacillales > Paenibacillaceae > Pristimantibacillus > Pristimantibacillus glycanilyticus. The sequence goes on along the minus strand of NZ_BILY01000028.1, from coordinate 62,527 downwards.
CTGTCTGCCGGTACGCTTAAGGAAGTGAAGTTCTGGATTACGGTAGAGTACTTCGGGATGCCGTTTATTCCGCCGGTCAGTCTGATGCTGATCATGTATTTCCTTGGAATGGAAAGGTTATTGAAGTGGCAGATGCGGTATCTGATGTATCTGATGCCGTTTATTACGCTGATTCTTGTAATGACAAACGACCTGCACCATTTCTATTACCGTTCCGTTGAATTGCAGCTGGGCGAAGGCATTCATAAAGTCGAATTAAACGCGGGGCCATGGTATATCATTCAGGGCGGTTATACGTTTGGCTGCATGATTGGCGGAGTGGCCTTGCTGCTGATCTATTGGAACCGGATGCGGTCCTCTTACCGTCTTCAGCATATTACGATGATGGTGGGGCTTCTCCTGCCGATCGCCGGCGACTTCCTCTACTTGGGCAACCTGACGCCGGAAGGCATTGATCCGATTCCCGTCATCATGGCCGTTACGGCCGCTTTGTATATGTGGGGACTTGTTTCAAAAGGAATGCTGAACGTTGCGCCGGTCGCCAGGGATACGTTGTTTGAGAGCATGAACGACGCCGTACTGGTGCTGGACCGCAATAACCGGCTGGTTGACTTTAACCCCGCCGCCGCGGCTATTCTGCCTGAGCTTACAACCTCCGCGCTTGGCCAGGCGATTGAACCGCTGCTTGCCTTGCATACGGATCTTGCGATGCCCGATTTGGATTCGGAAGCAGGCGGCGATATGCCCCATATCTACGATGAGGTTAAGTGGACCGTTGGCACACAGTCCTACTATTATCAGATCCGCTCTTCCTTTATCCGGAAGAAAAGGGGCCCGGAGACGAGCAAGCTGATCGTTATGATTGACATAACGGAGAGAGTGCGGCTCCAGGAGCAGCTTCGGGTGCTGGCTTATCATGACGGACTGACGGGGATCTTTAACCGTCTTCACTTCATTCATTTAAGCGAAGCCCTTCTGCATCAATCGGCTGAGCGGGACGAGCCCCTTGCCCTGCTGCTGTTCGACATCGATCATTTCAAGCAGATTAACGATGCTTACGGCCATGATGTTGGAGACCGCGCCCTGCTGCATGTGGTCGACATCTGCCGGCACCTGCTTCGTCCGGAGGACGTATTCGGCCGGTATGGCGGCGAGGAATTCGTGGTCGCAATGCCCGGATTGTCCCTCGAGGAGGCAGAGGCCGCCGCACAGCGAATCCGCAGCGAGATTGCCGCCCAAGCGATGGTCGCGGCTTCATCCGAGCATCCGTTGTCTGTGACGGCAAGCTTTGGCATTGCCATGACGGGAGCGGGCTGCAAAGAGGCGGGAGGAGGCATTAACCAGCTGCTGAAGGCAGCCGACAATGCCCTGTACGAAGCCAAGAACAGCGGACGGAATACGGTTCGTTCAGCCCATATAGAGCCTGGTGAAAAAGCGCTTCCCCGTTAACGGAGAAGCGCTTTTTTTGAATGCTAAGCCATAAGCCAATGAACCGGCTTCTCCGCCTAAGGACGGCGAAGCCGCTTCGCTTTGCGACAGTTGGTGTCGAAAAGCCGAGCATTTACGCGTATATAATAGAAATCTTGTACGAAACGTAGGTAAAAGGAGGATTTTGGTAGAATAAATCGTATTATAGGAAATATAGAAACTAGTAAATGTTGTAAGTATGCGAAGGGAGGTTCATGATTGTTTCGCGGCAGGAGCTTTGCGGTTTACTTCGGAATCATTCTATTGGTGTTATGCGCGGGCTGGCTTCTGTTTCTGCGGAGAGATTCCTTTACCGGGGCGGCCGTTAGCCATATTCTTCAAACGTTGGCCGCTCTTTACGCGGCAGTCCTTCTGCTTAGAGCCTCCAGCAAAGAGGCGAAATACTGGCTGTTTTACGGCTTGGGCCTGCTGGTTTATTTTGTTGCCCAGCTCATCTGGTCTATTGTTACGCTTATTAGAGGCGCCGAGCCGGATTATCTGGGCATTCCGGAGCTGCTATGGAGACTTCAATATTTATTCTATCTTATTGCTCTCTATATGCAGTACCAGCAGCGCCGCTCCAACCTTGCGTTTCGATTCATACTCGATATTTTATTGTACGGCACGATGGCTTCCACGCTCTATTGGAACCTTCTGATTGAACCGATCCTGTCCCATCATCACGTTAACCGGGATGTTGTGGGATACCACATGTTTAACTCATCCTTTAATGCGGTCATTGTATTTCTTCTGCTGTTCTTCAGCTGGTACGGCAAAAAGATTATTTCCAACAGGGCCAATAGGTTTCTGCTGAGCGGCTTTTTAATCAAATTATTAGGCAACACGGCATTTGTCTATTTATTGTCCTATGCCGCCGCAGGCGAGCAATGGTCCTGGATTGCGGACTTCTGCTGGTTTATCGGCATGATGTTTATCGGCTTTGCCGCACTGCCGGACAAGGATCCGCTTGGTGCTTCTCTCCGGCCGGGCAACGAGTCCAGGCAGACCTTTATGAGGCGTTACGCGCTAATTATCTTTGTCTGCGCCGCTCTTATCGCCGTCATCTGCAGGCTTGGCGACTTCTCGATGATTAGCGTAGGAGCAATTGTAGCCGTTGTGCTGCTTGCCATTCGGCTGTCGGTGGGTATTTACGAGCTGGAATCGGCAGGGGCCGCTCTCATGCAGTCGAGGGTCAATTACGATAATTTTGTGGAAAGCTCGCTGCTTGGCGTGTTTATTGAGCAAAATGGCCGGTTGGTCTATATGAATCCGCAAGGGGAGAGCATGTTCGGCTGCGAGCCGGGGCAAATGCTTGGCCAGCCGCTGGCAAGCTTCCTACTGGAGGCGGACCGCGACCGGTTGAAGCAGGAATTCAGCATGATCTGCCGGTTGAATCAATCCTCCCGGCTTGCTCTTGCCGCGCGGAAATCCAATCAAACGGAACTGTTCCTCGAGATGCAGGCGGCTCCCGCCTTTTTCAAAGGAAAGCCGGCCATATCCGGACTTTTGCTGGATGTGACGGAGAGCAAGCTGTCGGAGCAGCATTTGATCCGGTCGGAGAAGCTGTCCGTTATCGGCCAGCTGGCGGCGGGGGTTGCCCACGAAATTCGTAATCCTTTAACCGCGCTGAAAGGGTTCACTCAACTGCTCCACCGGAGAACAACGGACCAGAACCGCCATTATTTCGATATGATGCTGACCGAGCTCGAGCGGATTAACTATATCGTAGGGGAGTTTATGCTGCTGTCTAAGCCGCATCAGTGGCAGCAGATCAGCAGCTGCGACATGAGCTCGCTGCTGGACGATATCATTCCGATTATGCAGTCGCAAGCGATTATCACGAATGTCAGCATATCCGCGGAGAAAAGTCCGGATCTGCCGATTGTCCAATGCGATGCCAATCAGATCAAGCAGGTGCTCGTTAATCTGATGAAAAACGCGATTGAAGCCATGCCTGGCGGAGGCGAGCTTCACGTGCATATGAAGAAGGACCATAAAGGCTTTTTGGTCATTGATATTATCGACCAGGGAGTAGGCATTCCCCAGCATGTCATTGACCGGCTGGGCGAGCCGTTCTATACAACCAAGGATACGGGAACCGGACTTGGACTTACCGTATGCTTCAAAATCATTCAATCCCATGGCGGCACTCTATCGATTACCAGCGAGCCGAATATCGGAACGACGGCTACCATCCGGCTGCCGGCTTAGCCTAAAAATGAAACAACCCCCTGGACTGCTGCAGTCCAGAGGGTTGTAGTTCTTGCTTTTATGGGTTCTTGGCGTCTGTACGGTAGCTGAGCAGACCAAGCACCAGCGCAAGGCCGACCAGGATGGCTCCTACCCATGGCAGAGCGCCTAAGGAAAGATGGGTAATGACCCAGCCGCCGATAAAGGCGCCGGAGGCATTGCCGAGGTTGCCTGCCGAATGGCTGGACGTCGAAGCTAGCGCCGGCGCGGACTGCGCCAGGCTCATAATCCGTACTTGAAGCCCCGGGAATACGGCAAAGGAGGCCGCCCCCCATAGGAAAATCGTAATGACGGATGCAATCTCGTTATGAACGGTAAAGGTGAAGATCGTCAGCACAACCGCTATCGTGAGATAAAGGCCAAGAATGGAAGGCATGAGCTTCCAGTCGGCCAGCTTGCCGCCAACGATGTTACCGACCGTTACGCCGATTCCGAACAGAATCAGAATCCAGGTTACGTTATGCTCCGCAAAGCCGGTAATATCCGTGAGGAGCGGCGTGATATACGTAAATACCGCAAACAGTCCGGCGTTGCCGAGTGCCGCGATCAGCAGATAGACAAGCAGCTTGGGTCTGGCAATCGCCGATAGCTGCTTAAGAACGCTGACCTGCTTGCTTAGCTTAAGCTTGGGAATAAAGATGATGATGCCTATTAGTGCGAGGATCCCCATGACGGCAATAGCGCCAAAGGAAGCGCGCCAGCCCCAGTTCTGACCGATGTACGTACCGATCGGGACGCCGATAATGTTGGCGATCGTGAGGCCTGCCATCATTATCGAGACGGCTCCCGCCTGCTTATCCGCTCTTACGAGCTTGGAGGCGATAACCGCGCCAACGCCGAAGAAAGTGCCATGCGTCAAGGCCGTAATCATCCGGGCGATCATGAGAACCGCGTAATTGGGTGCCACAACCGACAGGCCATTGCCGAGAATAAAGAGCAGCATAAGAATGCAGAGCAGCTTTTTCTGCGGAATCCGGCTCGTCAGAATCGTCATAATCGGAGCGCCGACAGCTACGCCAAGGGCATACATCGTAATCAGCTGGCCGGCTGCCGAGATGCTTACATTCAGGTCGCTGGCGACATTCGGCAGAATGCCCATAATGACAAACTCGGTCATGCCGATTGCAAAGGCGCCAACGGTCAGGGACAAGACGGAGATCGGGAACGGCTCTTTCCCGGCTTGCCCTCTCAAGACTTGCTTATTGTTTAATTGCTGCGAGACTTCCATAAGGTAAAGCCAACCTTTCTGATGAGCACATCTTGTTGAATAATAAACCCTATTATTTCGCTTCGCGGGCATATAAGCAAGAACATTTTTTGTAAAATTACTGGTAAGATAAGAAGTAAGGGCTTACATCATAAGAGGGTAGAGGATGGGGTTAAAAGTGAGCAAAAAGGGGCTTTACCGCGACTATTTTTTGCATGCGGATATTATGATGATGACAGCGGTGCTGATCGGTTTGTTGACTTGGGCCGCGTTTGCGGCCCTGAACTGGCACAGTCTGGTTTTCTTTATCCTTGGCCTTATCGGATTTATGTTCAGCGAATATTTGACCCACCGGTTCTTCTTTCATCTGAAGGCCCCCCACAACCCGTTATTCCTCAAATTTCTGAAGCGTCTGCATTACGATCATCACGCGGATCCGCATGATTTGAAGTTGTTGTTCCTGCCGGTATGGTACAGCCTGCCCAACCTGGGCGTATTTGCGCTCCTGTTCTATCTCATCGCGGGCTCAATGGACTTCACTCTTGCCTTTGCGGCGGGACTTGTGGCGATGCTGCTCGTCTATGAATGGAAGCATTATGTCGCGCACCGGCCGATCCAGCCCAAGACGAGATTCTGGAAGTGGAATAAGCGGATGCATCTGCTCCATCATTTCAAGAACGAGAATTATTGGTATGGCGTATCGACGCCGCTTGTGGATGCTCTCTTCGGAACGCTTAAAGAAGAGAAGGACGTACCCACAAGCGCCACCGCAAAAAACCTGGAAAACCGCGGCCGGACGATGTCGTCCTGACCGCAAGAAGGAGGACAAGGATGACTGCAGGGCAATTGATCGGGAAAGGCATGACCGCCGAGGTCTACGAATGGGGCGAAGGGCAGGTCGTGAAGCTTTATTACGGGAACATCCCGAAGGACTGGCTTCATTACGAGACGGAGATCGGCAAGGCCGTTTATAAGGCAGGCGTACCTGCGCCTGAGGTTTTTGGACAGGTCGAGGTGGATGGGAGAAGCGGGCTGGTCTACGAGAAGATCGCTGGGCCATCCCTTTTGGCCCTGATGCTGCACGATATGGATAAGGCGGAACATTACAGTACTCTCCTGGCCCAACTGCATGCGGATATTCACCGCTGCAGGGCATCCCGGCTGCCTAGGCAGAAGGATCGGATGGCTATGTTTGTGAGGCAGTCCGCAGCTTTTCTGGACGATCGGGTGGAGCCGGTGCTGACGGAGCTGGAGCGTCTGCCGGAAGGCGAATCCGTCTGTCACGGCGACTTTCATCCGGATAACGTGCTCCAGGCGGGAGGGCGGCTGACCGTGATCGACTGGATCGATGCCAATTCGGGCGATCCGCTATGCGACGCGGCGAGAACCTCCATGATGTTCTTGTCGCCGTTTGTTTCCATGCCTCCGCTGTCTATCCCTCCGGAAACGGGACAGCGGCTGAACGAGGCGTATTTGTCCGAATATTGCAGGCTGACGGGAGCGGATAGGGCCGCAATTGACCGCTGGCGTTTACCGGTAGCCGCGGCAAGACTGCGCGAGCAAATTCCCGGCGAGCGGGAATGGCTGCTGGCCTATATTGACCGGCAGCTGGAAGCCTGCAAATGAAAAAGCCGCCTTTCCCGTATTATGCGGGAAAAGGCGGCTTTTCGCTTTTGTTCTCTGCTTACACAGCGTTTAACGCGATTTCTTCATCGTCGTCGTTATTGAATGCGTCGCGGTCGAATTCGCCTTCGGAATTGGCTACGAGCAGAGCGGTAACCGATGTACCCGTTGCGTTAACGGCCGTGCGGGCCATGTCGATTAAAGCTTCAACGCCGGCAACAATCGCAAGCGCCTCGAGCGGAAGGCCAAGCGCGGTAAGAACAACCGTTGTCGAAATAACAGCCGGTCCGGGAACGCCCGCAACGCCAATGGAAGAGATGATGCTTACGAATACAAGCACGATGTAGTCGGTCAGGCCAAGCTCAATGCCAAATGCCTGCGAAGTAAAGACGACAACAATCGCAGGCCATACGCCGCCGCAGCCGTTGAAGTTAACGGATGCGCCAAGCGGTGCAACAAAGCTCGCGATTTTCGGCGAGACATGGAGACGCTTCGTAATGACCTCTAGGTTAATGGGCAGCGTAGCATAGCTGCTTCGGGTCGTGAAGGCTACGGCAACCGTCGGGTAGACCTTCTTGAAGAACTTGAGAGGGTTAACCTTCGCGACGAAGAGCACCAGACCGCCAAACACAAGCACAAAATGAATGATAAGGGCGACATACGAGGTGACGATAACGCTGCCCAGCTCCTGCAGGGTATCCCAGCCGTATTTGGCCGCAACGCCGGCAATCAGGGCGAATACGCCGTATGGCGTAAGGCGGATAACGAATTTAACGACCTGATGCAGGACCTGGGTAGCCGATTTGATAAGATCGCGGACTGGCTTGACGGCCTCTTCGTTTTTCGAACCAACCTTAATGATGGCTACGGCCAGGAAAATCGCGAAAATCAGGATCGGAACAACCTTGCCGTCCGCCGCTTCGCTAACGGGGTTGGAAGGGACAAGGCTGAGAATAACATCGGAGAAAGTCGGAATCTCGCGCGTTGCCGCATCGCTTGCGGCAGGCTGCTGGATGCCTTTGCCCGGGTTAAATACCAGAGCGGTCAGTAAGCCGATAACGGATGCGATGCCGGTTGTGCCAAGGAACCAGGCGAACGTCTTGAAGCCGATTTTGCGCAGGTAGTCCAGGCTTGTGAGCGAAGCGATACTATTTAATACAAGAACGAAAACAAGCGGAATAACGAGCATGCGGATCAAGCTGATATAAATGCTGCCGAAGGTGGTGATCCCTTTGATCTCCAGGGAATCAAGGCTCTGGAACAGGATCCCGACGACCAGCCCCAGCCCTAATCCGACTAGCACCCGCGTGCCGAAGCCGACACGCTTGCGTGCCAGGAAATACAGAAAAGCAAAGACGAAGATTGCGGTAACAAAGCTGTACCAGTTCGTCTCGATAGCCAGCAACAGGTTGTTATCTATTTTATCCATCTTACCATTACCCCCTAATCCAAGTTGTTTGATAGGAATTACAATTCAATAATTTACAAACGTTAGAGGCAATTGTCAATCGTTTTTATTAGAACAAGGTGAAACGGCTATCGCCGTCCTTGGCGGAGCGCGTTTCAATCCGGAGAATTCTAAGTCATGTTTATTAAGAAAAAACTTATAAGCTCTTAGAATTAAATAAATCCGACTATTTCTATGGGAAATTATTAAAAAATAGTTGACATCCAATCTTTTACATCCTAAGATAGGGTTAGAAATCGGAATATCATAACGTAATTTGGATAAGAAATTAGTCGACTGGACCTCCAGAGATTCAATGCTCAAGCATCACTAGATGCGGGCATTGGATCTTTTTTTATGCCTGATTACTGAATGAGCCGTCTATAACCAAAGGGGAAAGGATGAGTTTCATCATGAAAAAATGGTTTAGCTCCAAATTGACAGTTACTTTCGTAGCCGCAGCCGTAGTCTTCTCATCGCTGACATATGCTGCCGTTTACGCGAACAAGGACACCTCCGGCACGGAGCCGGCTGCAGCGGAGGCTCAAGAGCCTGCAGCACCGGCTGTTGCACAGCAGCCGCAAGCAGACGCTGCCAATACGGCTGTAGTAGCTGAACCACAGGCGACACCGGAAGTAACAACCGCAGCGGCCGAGACGCAAGCTCAAGAGCCGGCCGTTCAAGCTGCCGAGGTTCAATCGGCACAGACGGCTGCCGCACCTGCGGAAGAGACGAAAGCAGTAGCGCAAACAGCCAAAGCAAGCACCACGGAAGCCGTTCAAAACGCTTCTACTCCGGCTCCGACATCTACACCTGCAGCTTCGAAACCAGCCGCAGCTAAAGCTGCCGAGCCAGCGGCATCCACTAAGCCGTCCAGCACTTCAGCTGCTCCCGCAGCAACGCCGGCTCCAGCCGCCAAACCGGCCCAATCCACGCCGGCAGCAAGCAAACCGGAAGCTTCGGCGCCTGCCGCAAGCCAATCGGATGATTCGGGCAAAAAAGTAACGTTTGTCAAGCAAGAAGAGTCCCAGCCTAAGACGCCTGCTGTTAAAGCTCCGGCAAACAGTTCATCTTCTTCCGGCTCGACAAGCTCCTCTGGCGGATCCTCCACGTCCCCTTCTCCGGCTCCTTCGTCTTCGGATGAGGATTGCGCGGTAGACGGCGAAGAAAGCTGCTAATCGGCTTTTTGCAAGACGAATGGGTTAAATAGGGAGAGGAGTATATACACATGAAAACTTTTAATCGTACACTATCCGTTCTACTCGCCTCCGCGTTAGTGCTGCCGGTCTTCCAGGCCGGCACGGCACGCGCCGCGGAAGTAAGCAACTTTAATAGCGCTGTCAGCCATTATGATTATTTCAGTGATGTTTACCCGCATTTGAACGACGCGAACCATATTCTCAAGACGGTTACTTACGAGGATCTGGTTACGCTGCTCGATAGCAAAGGTACATATGCCGTCTTGTTCGGCGGAGCCTGGAGCGATGAGACGCAGGCGGATATCGGCTTCATCAACCAGGTTGCGAAGCAATACGGTGTAGACACCATTTACAACTTCGATACGAAGCTGGATGGCGAATCGGTTGATATTGCCGAGCAGCAGGCTGCTCCGTATACCAAGGTGGTAACCTCCGGAACGACAAACACAACGAACTTCTATGATTTCAACGAGCTGTATGTAGAACTGGTGGACAAGTATTTGACGAACCTCAGCGCCAATACCGATGCCACGATCACTTACAGCAAGAAGTCCCCGCAAAAGGAAAGCGGTGATACGGTAACGGCGCCGTCTACGGTCATTGCGAGCGGCGAGGCGAAAAAAATCGAGTCTCCGTTCCTGTTCATCTATGACAAGGATCACAAGGACGGCGAAGGCAACGCCGCGCCGATCATCGCTTCGCTCGAGAAGCACGGTTCTTCCGCGAATTATACTTGGAACGATTTCCTGACAGCCGATCCTAACGACGGCGATACGCTGGATACGGCGAAGGTCGACAGCTATAAGGAACAGGTTCTGAATGTATTTAATAAAGTGCCTGCTGCCGATTACGACAGCCTCACCAATTGGGATTTTATCGCTCCGGCGTTTAACAAGCACGAGGACCAAACGGTAGGACGCGACATCTTCCCGACGCACGAGGAAAACGGTCAAGTCGTTGGCGATGACGGCGAGCTTGTCTACGAGCATGTCACTTACAATGAGCTGACTCATTTGCTGCAAAGCAAAGGCAACTATGTCATTCTGTTCGGCGGCTCGTGGTGCCCGAATACGCAGGCGGCAATCCGCTTCATTAATGAGTACGCGAAGAAGTACAACGTCGACAAAGTCTACTTCTGGGACACGAAGCTGGATGCGGGCATCTCGGTGCTTGATCCAAGCGCGGATCCGCATAACAGCAGCTTCCTGCAGGTGCGCGATACGAACCATCCGTTGGCAAAGCTGTATGTGGATTTGGTGAATACGTATCTGCCTAATATTAAGACCCAATATCTACCTACTACGAATAACGTAAACTATACGAAAGATAACGGCACAAATGTTGTTGCAAACAAGCTGCAGGTTCCTTACCTGTTTGCCTACAACAAGGACAACGTGAACGCCGACGGCAGCAAAGCGCCAATCCTTGGCCACGTGGAATTGATGTACACCTGGAAAAACATTCAGCCGGATTATGCCGTAGCTGACGGCACGATCCGCAATCATACGAATTACACGAACGCGCTGAATAAATTACTCACGCGCCTGGAAGCAACGCCAACCGGTCTGACTGGCGTAGCGCCAACTTCAAGCGCAAACAATAACGGTCAAATCACGGGCACAACAAACAAAGCGTTGGAATACAAGCTGAAAAGCGCGGCGGACTCGGCGTATACAGCCGTATCCGGCAATGCCATCACAGGTCTTGCCGCTGGTACGTACTCCGTCAGATACGCGGCGAAGAACGGTTATAACGGTCCAACAAATTCTCAAACCGGACCAACAGCAGTTCCTTATGCGGCTGGTCAGGCGGTAGACGTGGTTGTTCCGGCTTATGTTGGCACTGATCCAACACCAACACCAACGCCAACACCAACGCCAACGCCAACACCAACACCATCGACACCATCAACACCGGTGCCAACACCAACACCAGTGCCTGTCGATGCGGTGAACACGGTTAAGGTTACGGGTACTACTGATCCGGCAACAGGTGAGACGGTCGCGGCAGTGTCGGCAAGCGATGTAGCAAGCCTGATTACGAAAGCATCCAAAGCGGAAGCAGCGGGCAAAGAGGCGGTTATCGGCTTCCAGGTGGCTGGAACCGCGGATACGACTTCCACGCAGCTGACGATTCCAAGAGACTCCTTCAATTCGATAGCATCAAGCACCAAAGCAGTGGTGCAGGCGGATCTGGCGATTGGTAGCGTAACGTTTGATTCGAAAGCGGTAAAAAGCATTAGCGCTAACGCATTGTCGGGCGATATTAGCTTCATTGTGTCTCAATTCGAACTGACGGAAGAGGGCAAGGCCGTATTGGGCGACCGTCCGGTGTACGATTTGTCCCTCTTTGCAGGCGATAAGCAAATCTCGAGCTTCGGCGGCGGCAAGGTGCAGGTAAGTCTCCCGTACACGCTGAAAGCCGGCGAGAATGCCGAATCTATCGTGGTGTACTACCTTGCGGATTCCGGCGAGCTGCAAACGATTCGCGGTCATTATAATGCAGCAACGGGAACCGTAGATTTCGCAACCACTCACTTCTCGCAATACATTATCGGCTTCAATAAAGTAGGCTTCGCGGATGTGCCGGCAACAGCTTGGTTCCATCATGCGGTCAGCTTCCTGGCTGCCCGCGAGATTACCGGCGGTACCGATGCCGATCACTTCAGTCCAAATGCGGAGCTGACAAGAGGACAATTCATCGTCTTCCTGCTGAAGGCATACGGAATCGAGCCGGAAGCGGCAGGCGCGGCGAACTTTGCCGACGCAGGAAATACGTACTACACGAATTACCTGGCGGCTGCGAAGCGTCTTGGCATCGCAACAGGCTCGGGCGATAACAAGTTTAATCCGAATAACAAAATTACGCGCCAAGAGCTGTTCACGCTGCTGTACCGTTCGCTTGAGCAATTAGGCGAGCTGCCAACGGCCAAAACAGGCGCAACCGTAGCCTCCTATGCGGATGCTGCCGATATTGCCGGTTATGCGCAAACGGCCTTTACAACGCTTGTCGAGACTGGCGTTATTAAAGGAAGCGGCAATAAGCTGAATCCGGAAGGCGTATCGACAAGAGCGGAAGCGGCGCAAGTGCTGTATAACCTGTTGTCCCAATAATAGAAACTCGAAGAAGAGGTGGGCGGCCGACTTGGCCGCCCCTTTTTCCACGTGGCGGTGAAAAATAATGGATATTTTATTGGCTTTTTCGGCGGGACTGCTGTCCTTTTTATCGCCTTGCGTTCTCCCTCTTATTCCGGTCTATCTCAGCTATATCGCGGGCACCTCGGCCACCGATCTGAAGAACAGCCCCAATAAGCTTACGGTTATCTCGCAGACGGCGCTGTTTATTCTTGGTTTCTCCATTCTGTTTGTCCTGCTCGGGATATCGGTCAGCTCCGTCAGCCGGCTGCTATCCGAGCATATGCGGCTTGTGCAGCAGATCGGCGGAGCTCTAATCGTTGTTTTTGGCTTGCATATGACGGGGCTGCTGCGAATCAAGCTGCTCTATTCCGAGAAACGGTTTCTGCCAAGCGGATCACCGGGGAAAAAAGCGGGAGCTCTCGTATTGGGCATGGCCTTCGCCGTCGGCTGGACGCCTTGCATCGGGCCGATTCTGTCTTCCATTCTGATCTACGCCGGAAGCATGGCGACCCTTGGGAAGGGAGTACTCCTGCTCTCGATGTACGCGCTGGGGCTCGCGGTTCCGTTCCTGCTCTCTGCCGTGCTGATCGATAACCTATCCGCGTACCTTCGAAAAGTGACGAAGCATCTCCCGAAAATCTCGCTTGTTAGCGGAGCCGTTATGATGCTGATGGGCGTTCTTGTGTTTACGAATCAGCTGGAGGTATTCAGCAAGTATGCCGGGCTTATTCAACTATAGGGAGGTGGGCAAGCCGTGAGAAAATCTACCTGGATTCTGATCGGAGCCGTTGCTGCGTTCGTGCTGCTCTCGCTTTACGTGACACAAAACTACGGGATCAAGACGGATGCTGCTGCCCTGGCAGCGGAAACGAAGACGGAAGCAGCCAAAGAACCGGCGGATGACTTTACGCTGAAGGATCTGGACGGCAAGGAAGTAACGCTGTCGGGTCTGAAAGGAAAGCCCGTCTACATCAACTTCTGGGCGACCTGGTGCAAATGGTGCGACAAGGAGATGCCTGCGCTGGAGAAGGTGTATCAGGATTATAAGGATAAAGGACTTGTTGTCCTATCCGTTGACGTCGGGGAGGAACAGGGGAAAGTGGCCAAATATATCGCGGAGAAGCAATATCATTTCCCGGTGGTGCTGGATTCGGATAAAAGCGTTACGTATGCCTATGGCATCAAATCGATTCCCGTCTCTATTCTCGTGAACGAATCGGGCGACGTGGTTTTCAGAAGGGTTGGCCATATGACGGAAGAGGAAATGCGGGCGGCGATTGATCCGCTTTTCCCATAGAAAAAGTGCGAGCCTTCGCAGGCCCGCACTTTTTTATGCCTAATCCATTATTTTGCCGAAGCAGCGATCTCCTTGCGGACAATCGGCGCTACTTTGGTGCCAAGCAGCTCAATGGCGCGCATCATATCCTTATGCGGAATGGAGCTGGTGTCGACATGCAGGAAGAAGCGGGTTAAGCCCAGGTTCTTATGCAGCAAAATAATTTTCTCCGCTACATATTCCGCCTCGCCGACATAAAGCGCTCCGCGCATGCTGCGAGCCGCATCGTAAGCTTCGAAGGTATATGGCGGCCAGCCGCGTTCGCGGCCGATGACGTTCATCATCGCCTGCTGGGCAGGGTAGAAGAGCTCGGTTGCTCTTGTATCCGTGTCGCTGACGAAGCCATGCGAGTGCGTGCCGATTTGCATTTTTTTAGGATCATGGCCGGCACGGGTATAAGCTTCCTTGTAAAGCTCAACAAGCGGAGCGAATCGCTCCGGCATGCCGCCAATGATCGCGAAGCAGACAGGAAGGCCAAGCACGCCCGCGCGAATTGCCGACTGCGGGTTGCCGCCTGTTGCGATCCAGACCGGAAGCGGGTCCTGCACCGCACGCGGGTAGACGGCTAGGTTATCGATTGCGGCGCGGTGGTTGCCCTGCCAGCTGACTTTCTCTTCCTTCGTAATTTGGAGCAGCAGCTCCAGCTTCTCGTCGAACAGCTCGTCATAATCCTCGAGGCTGTAGCCAAAGAGCGGGAACGACTCGATAAACGAGCCTCTGCCCGCCATAATTTCGGCACGGCCGTTCGAGATCGCGTCAACGGTGGAGAAGCCTTGGTACACGCGCACCGGGTCGTCGGACGACAATACGGTAACGGCGCTGGTCAGACGGAGATGCTTCGTCTGCGCGGCCGCAGCCGCAAGAATGACATGCGGAGCGCTTGCCGCGTAATCCTGCCGGTGATGCTCCCCGATTCCGTATACATCAAGGCCAACCTGGTCGGCCAGAATCATTTCTTCCACGCTATTGCGGATCCGTTCCGCGTGGCTGTAAGCCCCGCCCATGCCCGGATGTGGTTTTGCTTCCAGAAAGGTACTAATGCCAAGTTCAAAATGGTTTGCCGATTCGGTCATATAAGTCCGCCTCCTTTATTTCTTCTAGTGTACTAATTTTTTAACAGTTTCTCAATTATAGTAAGCGGGTTTTCTTGAAAAAGATATGGGAACTGAGAAGAACGGTACAAAAACAGGTATCTGTATTGTTTGCCAAGTTCGTCCGAACCATGTTGCGGACGAGCGGAAAACCGCTAAACTCAGGGTGCAACATTTTCCATTTGCTTGCGTATCTTTTGTGTGGAAAAGGGGTGTTTCTTTGTTGGTTGCGATGAGCAGGAAGCAGTTCAATGTGCTTGGGGACGACGAGTTAAGGAGGGCTTGCATACGGCCGGTGGCTGATCAAATCCGAGGTAAAAGCATGGCGGTAAAGTCCGAGGCGCTTGCCAGACTTAACCGTCCGCAAAAAGCTTTGTTTATGTTCAGCGCCTGGTACGACCATGCCAAGCATTCGTCAATGGAGCTGTACTGTTGGTCCGCCCATGTACTCAGCCAGCCCGGATACGCGGATGGCGTCTGGAAGGCACTCCGTTTTTTCGGAGCGGAGACGATGCACGGCAGTCTGGAAGAGCTTCGATTGTTGCTTGATTTGCATGCGGTGCAGCAAGGCCGTGCCTTAAGCGAAGTAACTTTTAAAGATCTCGAGCTGGATAATAAGCTGCGCCTGAAGGTTGAAGATTGCTACAGACGGTTTAAGGCGGGGGTGCCGGACAGTCTTCGCAGGCTTGCGTTATATATCCGCGCTCATGCGGATGATTTTATAAGCTTTTTACCGGAAGGAGGGCCAGACATGAATGAATGGCTATCGGCCATACCGGAGCTGCAAGACGATATGAAGCTGGAGGCCATTCAGAAAGGCTACTCCGGCGACGGCAAGTATACCGTTTGCGATCGTCTTGGACAGGCGGTGTATGTGCTCAGAACCTATGCGCTCGAAGAGGAAGCAAGGAAGCAGCAGGAATTCCGGGTCCTTGAGCAGCTGCGGGAGCAAGAGGTTATGTGCTCTTTGCCGGTTGCGATAGGGAAGCTGGAGGAGTTGGGGCTTGGCTACATGCTGCTGACTTACATTAAAGGCGGCGATGCGATAGACGAGCTTCCGGCCTTAAGCGCAAGCCGGCAGTATGAGATTGGTCTGCAAGCGGGAGCTGAGCTGCGCAAAATCAATCGGATTGAGGCGCCGGCATCTATCGAGCCTTGGGAAACCCGCGTACTTGCGAAATACAGGCGGTACCGGGAGGGCTATGAGCAAAGCGGCGTTACGATTGCTTTCGAGGAGAAGCTGTTTACCTTTATTGAAGCGAATCTTGGCTTATTGAAGGGGCGCCCGAGCAAGCTTCAGCATGACGACTTTCATACCGGCAACCTCATCGTGAAGGATGGTCGGCTATCAGGCGTCATTGATGTGAACCGGTTTGACTGGGGAGATCCCGTGCATGAATTTCTGAAGGCGGGTTTTTTCAGCGTGGAGGCCAGCATTCCGTTTGCGGTTGGACAGATCGACGGCTATTACGGGGAAGGGGGGCTTGAGGATTCCTTCTGGGCCTTATATTCGCTTTATATAGCGTTGACGATTCTGTCCTCGATCGTCTGGATTCTTCGCGTACGCCCGGAGGAGCTGGACGATATGCTGACCCGGGTAAATAAAGTATGGGAGGACCATGACGGCTTTGAGCGTTTGGTGCCGAAGTGGTATTCCGAGTATGAACGATAAAGAAGAAGAGCCTTCACGGGGTGTGGAGGCTCTTCTTCTTTTTACGACTTGGCAGGAGGCATTTCTTTTATTCCAAACGAAACCAGCGGGCCAAAGTTCACGATGTTCATCATAATGAAGGCCATCTGCTCCGGCGTTTGATCCAGGTCGCATTCTATCCAATGCATAAGCATGCCGAAATGCGCGGAGGTCATATAAGCAACCACGTAATCCCGGCGAATCTTAAGATTAGCGGCCTCGGGAATATCGATCTTCTGGTAAATATGCCGGGCCATGAGCTTGCGGAATTGAATGGCGTAGGAGAGATCCCCCTTAGGACCAAACATCACTTTCAAGAAATCGGCATGCTTCGCAAACTCCTGAAAAATCCGCACCCCAAGCGGGTAAGGCACCCGGCGGTCGGCGTATTCCATTGCCGTGCGGAAGTCGAGCTTCACCACGTACTGCTCAATGCTCTTGAACACATGATCCTTGAGCTGCTGAAGGACATCGGGCACATCCTTGTAATGCAGATAGAAGGTTCCGCGGTTCAGGTTGGCATGGCTTGTAATATCGGTAACCGTTACATGCTCCACGCCTTTCTCGGCGATAAGAGCCATTAGCGAATCATGGATCTGCTGCTTTGTTTTAGCTTTTCTCCGGTCGATTTTCTCGGACATGAGGGCCTCCCTCTGCGATTTTTGCGGCGATAATGAACACTGCCCCCCGAAGTGGTGAGTAATAAACAGTAAGGTGAGGAATGATTATTGTGTTTCCTTTGTCTCTCATTATAATTAACAACGTGATCATTAATCAACACAATGTTCATTTATATAGAGATGGGAGATGGAGATTTATGAATATTTTTAAACAAAAAATGTTATGGCTTGGCGTACTGATCATTACGCTTGTGCTTACGGTGTTTGGACTTGCGATGATGGGTTCCGTGCTTGGTTCGAAACCGCATGATGTGCCGGTGGCTTTGGTCGTGCAGGATGAACCTGTTGATCTTCCAACCGGAGATAAGCTGGCCGTGGGCGAAATGATCAAGCAGCAGCTGACCTCTAATACACAGCTGCCAATCAGCTGGAAGATTGTCGGATCGGAAGAAGAAGCGCGCAAAGGGCTGGACTCGCGCGATTATTACGGCGCGCTTGTGCTGCCGAAGGATTTGAGTGCCGGAGTAGCCTCAATGATGGGTCCTGCGCCTGCTCCTGCAACCGTGCAAATCATAAGTAATGAAGGCATGAACGCGCAGGCGGCAACGGTTGTGAAGCAAGGACTCGGTCAAGTAATGAAGATGGTATCCCTCGAGTTGTCAAAATCGGCGCTTGAGCAGTTATCCCAGCGCTCCGAGCAGATCCCGGCTGCTACGGCAGCGGCACTGCTCGCACCTATTCAAGTGAGGGAAGAAGCCGTTCATCCGGTTGGCGCTAATAACGCAAGCGGCAACGCGCCTGGGCTGCTCACGCAAATTATGTGGATTGGCAGCCTGGTGACGGCAATGATCCTGTTCCTCGCCAGCAATAATGCGAAAAAGGCGGCCGGCCGCCAATGGCCGGCTCACCTGATGCAGCCGGTCATTGGCCTGGTGCTGATCGGCGCCGCTTCCGGCCTGATCGTATGGATGGCTAACGCTTGGTACGGAATGGAGCTTTCGCATGCAACCGATACATGGCTGTTCTTATGGCTGAGCGGTTCGGCGTTCTACCTGCTGCAATCGATGCTGCTCAACTGGATTGGCTTCCCGGCGATGGCGATTCTCGTCCTGCTTATGTTCTTCTCGATGCCAATTCTGAACATGCCGGTCGAATTCCTGTCGGATGCGACGCAGAACCTGCTGTACTCGTGGACACCGCTTCGCTTCGTAGCGGGCGGACTTCGGGAAATCATGTACTTCGGCGGGCTGGATGCCGTTAGCTCGAACGCGGCAGTCCTGTGGAGCATTGCGGGCGGATGCCTGGTTCTGCTGCTTGCCGCAGGCGTGAAAAAAGGAAAAGCGGCAGCGTCGCAAAACGCCGCCTCTATATAATGGAAAGTGAAACGCCGTCCCATTTGGGGACGGCGTTTTTATTTTGCCCGTGCCGCCGCGCTCCCGCTGTAAGACGGAAAAACCGTCTTACAGTGGGATGAGCGCGGGGACACGAGGCGGAAACGACCGAATAAGACGGAAAAACCGTCTTACAGCGGGATGTGCTTGGGGAAGCGGGGAGGAAACGACCGAATAAGACGGAAAAACCGTCTTACAACGGGATGTGTGTGGGGACGCGGGGAGGAAACGACCGAATAAGATGGAAAAACCGTCTTACAGCGGGATGAGCGCGGGGACGCGAGGCGGAAACAGCCCTCTCCTCGCGGTTTGGAGCCCAAGGTGCAACTACTTCGTGTAATGGCTCGTCCAAGAGGTTACAATAAGAGTTGGAATAAACAAGAAACTGGATAAGGAATGATTTGCAATGGGGATGCAGCGCACAACGATCTTGATTGCGGAGGATGACCCTGATATCGCGGAGCTGATTGCGCTCCACCTGGGCAAGGAGGGCTACCAGCTGCTGAAGGCCGCTGACGGGAGAGAAGCCGTCCGTCTCGTGCAGACGAATACAATCGACTTGGTTATTCTCGACATTATGATGCCGCATATGGACGGCTACGAAGTCGTTCGCGTTATTCGGGAGCAGCAATACCGGATGCCGATTATTTTCCTAAGCGCCAAGACTTCCGATTTCGATAAAATATCCGGCCTCGTTATGGGCGCCGACGATTATATGACCAAGCCGTTTAACCCGATGGAGCTGCTCGCCAGAGTAAACGCCCAGCTGCGACGCTTCAGGCAGTTGAATCAGCCGGTAGCCGCACCAAGTCATGCGTCTTCCGCGATAGTGGCGGGAGGGCTCACGATTGACCAGGAGCAGCGCACCGTTACCTTGTACAATGACCGGATTGATCTGACTCCGAAGGAGTTCGATATCCTTCACCTGCTGGCCAGCCATCCGAAGAAGGTATTCAGCGCGGAGCATATTTTCCAGCAAGTATGGGGCGAGGCTTATTACGAGAGTGGCGGCAACACGGTAATGGTTCATATCCGGACATTGCGCAAGAAGCTTGGCGAGGACAAGCAGCATCAGCAATGGATCAAGACGGTCTGGGGGGTAGGCTATGCCTTCCAAGGCTAAAAAATTACGAAGCTTCCGTACCCGCATGATCGAGCTGTTCGTCATGAGCCTGCTCATCTCGGGAGCGGTGACCTACCTGATCTACAGGCTGCTGAAATCTTACTATAATCAGCGAATCCGTTACGCGGACGATCCGATCGTTCAGGCCCGCAGCTGGCTTAACGATATTGGCGATTTGAATTTCTTCCTGATTTTCTTCCTGCCGTTATCGTTCTTCTTCTTTTATTTGTTCACCAAGCCATACGTCTCTTATTTCAAGGAAATCTCGACCGGCATTCACCGGCTTGCCAACGGGGATTTCACCGGGCGGGTGCTGGTTCCTTCCGACGATGAGTTTGGCGTTATTGCGGGAGACCTGAACCTAGCGGGCGAGATGCTGCAAAAGGCGGTGGAGCGTGGAGATTTCGCCGAGAGCAGCAAGGACCAGCTCGTCCTTAATCTCGCGCATGATCTGCGAACGCCTCTCACCTCCGTGCTTGGCTATCTGGACTTTATTTTGCGCGACGAGCAGCTCTCCCTGGAACAGGTCCGGCATTTTGCCGCTATCGCGTTTAACAAATCGCAGCGGCTGGAGCGGCTGGTGGACGAGCTGTTCGAGGTTACCCGGATGAATTACGGCATGCTGACGCTGGACAAGAAGCAGATTGACTTGTCCGAGCTTCTGATGCAGCTAAGCGAAGAGCTGTACCCGGTGTTTGTGAAGAGCCGCCTGACGGCAAGGCTGGACCTTCCTCCCCATCTCGTGATGGAGGCGGACGGCGAGCTGCTGGCCCGGGTATTCGAAAATTTGTTGACCAATGCCGCCCGTTACGGTCAGGATGGCGAATATGTCGACATCAAGGGAAGAACCGAGAACGGTCATGCCATTCTGGAGGTTATCAATTACGGCGATTCGATCAAGCCGGAGGATCTGCCGCATCTGTTCGACATGTTTTACACCGGCGACCGCGCCCGTTCTCCCGAAGGAAGCACGGGGCTAGGGCTGTTTATCGTCAAAAATATCGTCGAGCAGCATCAAGGCACCATAACGGCCGAGAGCAGCACGATCCGTACCGTATTTACGGTTAAGCTGCCGATTTAAGAAAAACTTTAACTTTTACCCCACTTCTTTTTAAATTGTGTCCTATATCCTTAGTTGCATGAACAAAGCAAAGGGGAATGGGGCCATGAGGAAGTGGGTTTTTGCGTTTATCCTTGTCATCCTGTTAAGTTACGGGATCTCGCAGCTTAATGTGAAAAGCGCCGGGGAAGACAAGGTTGATATAGAAAACGGGTCGCTGCCGCAGCAAGACAGCAAGATGATAACCGTAAGCAAGGAGCAGATGTATAAGGGGGATCTGCTCCTTGTGAATAACGACTATGCTCTGCATCCGGAAGGAATACGCTCGGATATCGTCTCGCTATCGGATCGCCCGGATCTGGTGCAAGGCTACGGCCTGCTAGATCCGTCGATTCAGCTGTCCGAGTCGGTGGCAAAGGACTTTGGCGAGATGGTGGAAGGAGCGAAAAAAGACGGTGTGGAGCATTTTCTCATCAGCAGCGGCTACCGCGACGCGGAAAAGCAAGACCAGCTGTACCGCGATATGGGGCATGACTATGCGCTTCCTGCTTACCACAGCGAGCATAATCTCGGCTTATCGCTGGATATCGGTTCAACCACTGCAAAGATGGACGAAGCCGAGGAAGGCAAATGGCTGAAAAAGCACGCGTGGGAATACGGGTTTATTTTGCGGTATCCGAAAGGGAAAGAAGATATCACGGGCATTCAATATGAACCTTGGCATTTCCGTTACGTCGGGAAAGCGCATAGCGCCATCATGTATAAGCAGGATCTGACGCTGGAGCAGTATCTGGACAAGCTGAAGCAAACGAAGGCCATGTCAATCACGGCAGGCGGTCAAAAATATACCGTCGCCTACTACCCGATGGTCGGAAGCGGCGCCACCGTCCAAGTGCGGAACGGCAAGCCGTACGAGGTATCCGGCAACAATTACGACGGCGTAATCGTAACGATGTACGCCTAGATAAAGTTATTGTAAAGCGCGCCGAAGGCGCAACTGTAGAACGGGAAAAACCGTATTTACAGTTGCGCTTTGGCGCGCTTCTTTTTTTATACTTATAAGTGCCCTTGTTCCTGACGATATTCATACTGTACTGTTGGCTTATAGTAGGAAAACGAGAAATGAACCGTGAGGTGAGAGTTTGGGCAATATGAATTTTCAAGTGAATCTGCAGGGCATTATTGATCTCTTATCCAATCATTTGTATTCCGATCCGGGCGTATTCGTCCGCGAGCTGCTTCAGAATGCGGTGGATGCGGTGACGGCGAGAAAGAGACTTGGACATATAACGGAGGGGAAGGTAGCGGTAGAGCTATTCCCGTCCTCGCATACAATCTCTTTCATGGATAACGGCATCGGTCTTACGGAATCGGAAATCGAACAGTTTCTGGCGCGGATAGGAAGCACAACAAAAAAGGCGGATCAGGATGCGGCGGACGATTATATCGGCCAGTTCGGCGTTGGCCTTCTGTCCTGCTTCGTCATCAGCGACGAGATTGTGCTCATTACCCGGTCCGCCCTCGAGGGAGATTCGCTGGAATGGCGCGGCAAGCCGGATGGCACCTATGTCACGAATAAGCTGAAGAGAACGGTTCCGATCGGAACGACGGTGTATCTGAAGCTGAAGCCGGAATACGAGGAATACGCCGAGTGGTACAAGATGTACCAGCAGCTCGAGCGGTTCGGCAAATATTTGGAGACGCCAATCGTGCTGACGGAGGACAAGGACAGCCGGCAAATCAACGATACGACTCCTCCTTGGCGAATGGGCAAAGCAGAAGCGATCTCCTATATCGAGGACAGCGAGTACGAGAAGCCGATGGATATTATTCCTCTGAAGTCTCTGATCGGAGACACGGAAGGGATTGCTTATATATTGCCTTATTCCGTCAGCCTGCAGGACGAGAAACGTCATAAGGCGTACCTGAAGCGCGTCCTGCTGTCGGACAAAATGAACAATATGCTGCCGTCGTGGGCCTTTTTCGTCAATGGCATCATTAACACAAACAGCCTTCGGCCAACGGCATCGAGGGAGTCCTTCCAGGAAAATGACCTTTTCTACGCGGTGCGGGATGAGCTTGGCGTCTGCATCAAGCGTTATCTGATCGAACTCGCCGACAAAGATCCGGAGTTGTTCGCACGGATTGTCCTTATTCATTATGCCTCGCTTAAAACGATGGCTGCCGAGGACGATGAGCTGTATGAGCTGTTTATCCTGCATTTAAGCTTCGAAACGTCCTACGGCGATTTGAAGATGGCCGATATTTTGCGCAATCACCGTCATATTATGGTGACTTCCAGCTTTGACGAGTTCAGGCAGGTAGCCCGCGTGGCGAAGGCCCAGAACATGATGGTTATCAACGGCGGTTATGTCCATGATCTGGAGCTGATTCGAAGGCTTCCCTCCATTGACGAACAGGTGCAGGTCAGCGTGCTCGATATTCTGAGCTTCTCCAGCCGGTTCGAATCGCTTGGCCGGAGCGAGCGGGATGAAGTGCAGCCTTTTCTGGACCTGGCGGACCGGCTGCTAGCGCCTTATCAATGCCGTTCGCTGATCAAATGGTTCGAGCCTGCGGACATTCCCGTCCTCTTCAACATTAATCAGGAGGTCAACTTCTTCAAGATGATGGAGGAAAGCGAAGAGCAGGCGAATCCGTTGTTTGCCGAGGTTATACACGTGATCAAGGATGAGTTGTACGAGAAGCCTTACGCAAGGCTATGCTTCAACTACAATAACCCGATTGTCCGCAAGGCGATCGCATCCGGAGATCTTAAGCTCCAGCAGAACAGCATCGAGCTGTTATATACGCAGGCTCTGTTAATGGGGAACCACCCGCTGAGCAGCGAGGAGCTGAGGCTGATGAACGAGTCGCTGCTCCAATTCATGAATATGGGCCTTGACCGGAACGCCGAGGTCGGCCGATGAAGAACCGTTTTCAGGAGCTGAGGCGCTCGACATGGTCCATGCCGGACGGTAAGCAGAAGCTGGCCGTTCTGGAGGAGATGATTCGTGTCGCCGACCGGTATATGACGGAAGAAGAGGCTTATCACGCGAGAATGGACTACTCCAATGCGGCACCGGAATGCGGTTGTCCGGAGCGGATGCTGGTCTCCTTCTCCTGGTGCTTGTCCAAATTCGAGAAGAATCCGGGCGCGTATTCGAACTTTTATATCATGTGGCATTATAAATGGGTGCTTGGGTATGTGTGGCGGATGCCGGAATTAAGCCTGGAGCAGATTGAGCGGATTTACGAGGATTTTAAGGAAAAATGCATCGCTTACGGTTATAGTCTCCGGGTTTACTACCAGAAGCGGGTTAGTCTCATGCTATGGCAGGGGAAGCTTGCCGAAGCGGCAGATTACTACAAGAGCTGGAGAGCGGCGAAGCGGGATTCGTTGTCGGACTGCAGCGCCTGCGAGCAGAACATGTTCGGCAGCTATCATTTTGCGATTAATCATCACAAAAAAGGGCTCCAATCGCTGAAGCCTATCCTTGATGGCAAGCTGTCCTGCCGATCGATCCCGGAGAGCACGTACAGCGAAATGATGATGCCGCTGCTTAGGCTTGGGGAATACGACCGGGCATTGGAGACCGCGAAAAAAGCCTACCGTGCCCTTAAAGGGCCGTCCTATCTGGAGGAATACGGCACCTTCCTGCAGTTTTTCACCGTAACGGATATGCCAAAGGCCGTCAAGCTGTATGAGCAGACGATCCGGCTAGGTCTAGGCAGCAAGGTTGGATGGGACCGGCTGCAATATATGCTGTCCGTCCGTATTTTCCTGAAGGAATGGAGCAAGGGCAAACGGAGGAAAAAGCTTGCCGAGGCGGAGACCGTCACTTTAGCCTGGCTGGATGAAGAGATCGAGCGTCTGGCTCAAGCGTTTAACCGCCGTAACGGCAATACCTTCGTAGAGGACTTGGTGCGGGAGAAAGAAAAAATGGCTGCACGCCTGCAGGCCGCTTACGGAACATGAGAATAGGCTGCTCCCAAGCCGAATGGCTTAGGGCAGCCGTCTTTTTTTGTCGCGGGCTCTAACGATACGTTCGTTAGAGCTTGAGTAATTGCCGGAAAGCGAGGCATACTACTCCTTACCAGTTGACAGCGACAGTCGCAAGGTACATAATTGCACTAGAATGAACGTTCTATCTAGTGGATCTTAACTTGTTGGAGGAAGCAACATGTTCGAACAATACAACAAAGTGCAGAAAGCCGTGCTTGAGACAACGCTGCAGATCATTATCCGCAAGGAGCTTCAAGCTACTTCGATGGCGCTTATCGCCAAGGAGTCTAAAGTATCGACGGGCAGCATTTATCATTACTTCAGCAGCAAGGAAGAAATTATTAACGAGCTGTACACGGCTATCGTTGCGTATAACGGCCAATTCGTCCAGGAAGGCTTGAACCGGGAAGGAACGATCCGGGAGCGGTTCATCTGGGGCTGGGAACGCGTAATCGAGACCAGCCGGCAGTATCCGGAGGGCTTCCAGTTCATCGAGCAGTACTCCTTCTCGCCGTATATTTACGAAGAGGTGAAGCAAAAAGCCTATAACGGCGGCTGGTGCGCGCCGATGAACAAGCTTTACGCGGACGCTATGGAGCAAGGACTGTTCCGGGAAATGGACCCCAAGCTGCTTGTCCAGATGCATTACGGCTCCATGGTCTACATGGTGAAAAGTTATTTGCAGGGCAATTCGGATTTAACCGAAGCCGGGATTCGGCAGGCGATAGAAATATGCTGGCAGGGAGCAATTAGAGGATAGCGCGATCAATGACGAGCACGCTTCCGCTGTCGCGGTCTTCCATGGCCGGCTTCTGAATTCACTAGAATGAACGTTCGATCTAAAACTAAAAATTAGAGGAGAGAATCATAATGAATAAAACGATTTTGATTACGGGAACAAGCAGCGGATTAGGCAAGCTGACAGCGATCCATTTTGCCAAGCTGGGCTGGAATGTGGCGGCTACGATGCGTACGCCGGAGAACGAGACGGAGCTGACGCAGTACAGCAATGTGAAGCTGTTTAAGCTGGATGTTACGGATGTGGAGCAGGTCCGGACTGCGGTAGCCGATGCGATTAAAGCTTTTGGACGGATTGACGTTGTCATCAATAACGCCGGCGTTGGCGCTTATGGCGCCTTGGAGCTGGCGATGGAAGAGACAATCGACTGGCAGTTCGGCGTTAACGTGCGTGGGCCCATTAACGTCATTCGCGCAATGCTCCCGCATTTTCGCGCGAATAAGTCGGGGATGTTCATTACGATCAGCTCGTTTATGGGCGTAACGACAGCCGTGCCGACGGGTTCTTTATATAACATGTCCAAGTTTGCCCTGGAAGGCTTAATCGAAGGCTTGTATTACGAGCTGAAGCCGCTTGGGATTGAGCTGAGACTGGTGGAGCAGGGCGGATCGTCGGGCAATAACTTTGTGAGCAAGATCGCCTGGGGCCACAGCGAAGAGATTACCGATTATGACGACATTACCGCGAAAGTAAAAGGGATGATGGCTAAATCTTCCGAAGGCGAGCTGGATGATCCGCAGACGATTGTGGATGCCATCGCCCGTCTGGCCTTGGGAGAAAGCAAGCAGTTCCGCACATTGGTCGGAGAAGCTGCCCATCAATTGACGGAAATGAGAAAATCGCTGCCGATTGAGGAATATTTGGAACGGATTGCAGCGCAATATCAATAATGCGGTGCAGGGAGAAAAGCCGGTCTCGTCTTAGGACGTGGCCGGCTTTTTGCCGCTCCAATGGTCGGGGCGGCTAAGCGCGGGCGGAAGCTTGGTGTCCGCATTGCCCTTTGCCGCTTGGAGCTGAACTTGGGTAAGGAACAGGCTTTCGCTTAAGTCTGCCCCGCTCAGGTCGGTATCCCGCATATCGGCGCCAATCAGATCGGCATGACGAAGGTCGGCCCCGCGGAGATCGGCCGCGATGAGATACGACCCGCGCAAATTAGCGCCGCGAAGATCGGCGTTCTGCAGCTTGGCGCCCATAAGGTCGGCACCGCGTCCGACCGGTTTTTTTCTTCGGGTATCGGTCTTGGACTTTGGTGCTTTAGCCCGTACGACCTCGCTTGTCTTCAGCAGCAGGGTATTCATTTCGGCCCGGTGAGCGGCAAAATCCAGCTTAAGCAAAGCTTCCGCATCCAAGCCGGTAAGGCGTTCCGTTTCTTCCCATGCGGCACGCAGCTCCGATCGAAGCGGCTGGGCAGCTGGATTCTCAAGCGCTTCAGCTAAATACCAGAGCAGCTCCTGCAAATGCCACATCACGGGAAAGACCTCGTACATAAGTTTTGCTGCTTGGGGCTCTTCCCGCCAGCTGCGCCCGCCGAAGGTATGCTGCGACAGCTTCTGCCCGGCTCCAAAGCAGTCGTACACCGTACAGCCCCGGAAGCCCTGCTGACGAAGCTTGGCATGAATGCCGCAGCGGTAATCGTTCCGCAGATTGCGGCAGGGCTGTCCGCTTTGTTTATCTATGGCAAAGTCCGCCGAAGCGGCAAAAGGGAGCGCAACGCAGCATAACCCAAAGCAATTGTCGCAATCCCCGCGAAGGTGCTTGCGGTCAGGGATCATATTATTCCCTCCTTGTAGGGTCTACTCTTACTATCTTAACGGATGGAGAGCGTGATAGAAACGGATAAAACAATTAAATTCCTTTATGTGGAAGTGATGCTCGTTTATGATAGAGATACTGAAATAGGGAAGGGGACCGATGTGAAATGACCAATCAGCCGATGGCTGTCAGCTCGGTGCTGGCGCCCGACTATTTGATGAACGGCCTTAGCGGGCAGTATGAGCTTGGCCCGTGGGCCCAATGCGTGTATTGGCTCCGCGGCTTGAATGATACCTATCGCGTGCAAACCGAAAAGGGAACCTATATATTAAGAATCTACCGGC
Source organism: Paenibacillus glycanilyticus NBRC 16618 (assembly GCF_004000805.1). Classification (GTDB taxonomy): domain Bacteria; phylum Bacillota; class Bacilli; order Paenibacillales; family Paenibacillaceae; genus Pristimantibacillus; species Pristimantibacillus glycanilyticus. Next base: position 34,988 of record NZ_BILY01000028.1, on the reverse strand, counting down.
AGGAGATTGGGAAGAAAGAAGCCGCGTATGAGATGGAGCTTCTTGGTCAATTGGAAGAGCTGCTGGCGGGATCGCAAGCTTCGATAGCACGGCCGGTTAGAAAGGCGGACGGCACCCGCTATTCGGTTATTGCCGCGCCGGAAGGGGAGCGGATCGCCGTTCTTTTCGAGTATGTGGAAGGCGTTGAGAACCGTCTGCAGGACGAGGATAGCTGTTACGCATTTGGGCAATCGGCCGCGCAGCTCCATCTGGCGATGGATCGGGTCAGGCTAGAGCTTCCGCGCCGGGAGCTGAATACGGAGTTTTTGGTGGAGGAATCCTTGCAGCGCATTATTCGCCATATAGGCAAGGAGCATCCGGCGGCGGTATTTCTCCGCGAATATGCCGATGCCCTGCAGGATAGAGTTGCTTCCGCCGCAGCGGACGGGCTGGATTGGGGCATCTGCCACGGCGATATGCATGGCAACAATAATGCCGTTGAGACGGGCGGACGCTACACCCATTTTGACTTTGAGTGGTCGGCGCCCGGCTGGCGGGCGTACGATCTTGCCCAAGTCCGGAGCAGAAAGCGGCAATCCGCCGATAACAAGGAGCAGCTGTGGCAGGCCTTGCTGGCCGGATACCGTAGCGTAAGGCCTTTTTCCGAAAAGGATGAGCAGGCAGTGGAGCTGTTTGTGCTTGTCCGGCGTTTTTGGATCATGAGCCTTGATGTCCTCTTCGTCCCGACCCAGTCCGGCGCGCTTGATTACGGCGAGGACTGGCTGAATGAATTCCTGGAGGAATTCCGCTCGGCGGGATTGGTTCAGCATGCTTCGCAAACATAAAGCAAGGAGGCAATCATGTATCCGAAAATACGAACGGGCAGACAAATATGGCTCATGAGAACGGCGATTGCTATAGCGGTATGTTTAGTTTTATTTATTGGATTTGTGTATGCTTATGACCGGCCCGGTGGTATCGCGGATTGGAGATATTCGCGCGCGTCGGGTATATCAGGAACGATTAAAATTCCGCTGGGAAATACCCCGGAGGAAGCCGTTCGGAAATTCAGGAACGACGCAAGGACCCATATCATTTACCGGGAGCCTGTTGCCGGAGGTTTCCTGCTGTTTAATAAGCTGAATGAACAGAAAGAAGGAAACAATCTGGGGCTTGAATTCGTTCGGAAAACCTTGCTGGGTTGGAAATGGGTCTATGGTGGAAATTATAGCTATTCCGCTGCTGCCGATCAGAATGAAGCTTTAGACTTCATGAGTATACCGAAGTATAAAGGGATAAATGGCCCGTTCCCGATAATTTACGGACAGCTTGCGAATAGCGCTGTAGCTGGCGTCAAAGTTACCGTAGGCGGCGAGGCAGCCGGAGAATATAACGCCAAGATCATTAGCGAAGGCGTACAGCAGAGAATCTGGTATGCCCTCCTTCCGGCTGCAGCGGATAAGCCGTACAAGATTGAAGCTCTCAACGGTGAAGGAAAAGCTGTGGCGAGCAAAACCTTTGATGATCCAACCGATTTCGGGAGCATTATGATGGCTACGAAGTAGCTGCGTTGAAATGCGGATGATCGATTTAAATTTGATGAAGATTTAACCTTCAACCGGGGAAGATAAGAGTAATATTAAGCACGTATGCGGAGGCAGCAGGATGAATAGCATGAAGGCATTGGTATTTGAAACGTTTGGCGGGCCGGAGGTGCTCGCGTACAGGGAAATTCCCGCGCCGGAGGTAAAGCCGGGAACCGTATTGGTGCGGCTGAAAGCCGCCGGTCTGAACTACGCGGACATTTACCGCAGGCGGGGCAATTATCATCTGGCGGGGAATCCGCCTTATATTTTGGGTTACGAGGGAGCGGGCTTCGTGGAGGAGGCCGGTCCGGACGCAGGCGGATTGAAGCGGGGCGACCGGATCGCTTTCTGCGATGTACCGCATGCCAATGCGGAGCTGGTGCTGGTACCGGCGGAGAAGGCGATACCGCTTCCGGACGATACCAGCTTCGAGACTGCGGCCGCGGTACTGCTGCAGGGCATGACCGCGCATTACTTGACCCGTGACAGCTATCGCGTACAGACGGGCGACGAAGTGCTTGTCCATGCCGCCGCCGGCGGCGTCGGACAGCTGCTCGTGCAGCTTGCGAAGCGGCAGGGCGCGCGCGTGCTGGGGCTTGTCTCTTCCGAAGCGAAAAGGGAAGCGGCGCTAGCAGCGGGTGCCGACGAAGCGCTGCTCTACGGCAGCAATTGGGTAGATGCGGCAAAGAACTGGTCAACCGGCGGCGAAGGAGTATCGGTTGCGTATGACTCTGTTGGTTCTACGTTAATGGACAGCTTTACGGCTGTGAGGATAAAAGGGGCGGTTGTTTTCTTCGGCATGGCGGGAGGAGACCCGGCTTTTGTAGACCCGCGAATGCTTATGGATACGTCGAAAACGTTAACGGGCGGGGATCTATGGAATCATGTCACGTCGCGTGAAGACCGCATCCGCCGGGCGGACGAATTGTTCGGCTGGCTTCGGGACGGTAGTCTGAAGCTGGAGCAGCCCAGAGCTTTTCCGCTTGCGGAAGGCGCGGACGCCCATCGGCTGCTCGAAAGCCGTCAAAGCACGGGCAAGATTATTCTTGTTCCCTAACATCGAATAAGGGATCGGCGAAGCCGGGGACGCAATCATTAGAGGCGTCTCCGGCTTTTCTGTTATGCCTAGCGCGGAATGAGTCCGCGGAGCGAAGGGCATCTTAATTTTATCCCGGAGGAAGATGGCACCAGCTTTGTCATTTTTCCAAAGTTAACGTTGACGTCAACATTAACTTGGGTGTAGAGTAGTTAGCAGAGAGAGTAAAGGAAAGAGGCGATGAAGATCTTTTACAAAATCGAGGATGTTGCGAAAATGGTTGGTTTAACGAAACGCACGCTTCGTTATTATGAAGAGCTGGGCTTGTTGACTCCGCCGGAGCGCAGTGAAGGCGGCTTCCGCTTGTATACCGACTTCCATGTCGAGCGGCTGAAGAAGCTGATTAACGCGCGCGACGTGCTGGGCTTCTCCTTGCAGGAGTTGCAGCAATACGTGGCGATGAGCGAGGAATTCATTAACCAGCGCGATGAAATCCGGCAGACGGAGGACACCCGGCTCCGTCTTCAGAAGATTGACGAGCTTGAGCAGACGGTAGATAAGCAGCTGGAGCTGCTTGACCAGAAGCTGGAGAAGATGAAGAGCATGCGGTCGGAAATTCACCAGCTTAAAGACAGAATCAACGAAGCCAAAAAGAAATATAAACAGGAGTGAGAATGAGCGTGGCAAATTCATCTCAACCGACAGCGTCTGCTGCCAATAAACCTTTATCCGTTGAAAAAGGCGGGTTCTTTAATCAACCCCGGGCGGTCTGGGCCGTCTTTTTCGCAGGCATCATCGCTTTTATGGGGATTGGTCTTGTCGATCCGATCCTGAAAGCTATTGCGGAAGAAATGCAGGCATCGGCCAGTGAAGTAAGCCTGCTGTTCACCAGCTATAACGCCGTTATGGCGGTTGCGATGCTGATCACCGGCGTAGTGACCTCAAGGCTGGGAATCAAATGGACGCTTCTTCTTGGCGTCGTCATTATCGCGGTATTCTCGCTGCTTGGCGGGATGTCGAACGATATTTGGGCGCTTGTCGGCTATCGGGCCGGCTGGGGTCTAGGCAATGCGTTTTTCGTAGCAACGGCGTTAACCGCTATCGTATCCTTGTCCAAAAGCGGCGTGACAAAAGCCATCATTCTTTATGAAGCCGCGATTGGCATCGGGATTTCGGTAGGTCCGCTGCTTGGCGGCGAGCTGGGCTCCATCTCATGGAGAGGTCCGTTTATCGGCGTTGCCTGTCTTATGGTTATTGCCTTCCTGGCGATTATCTTTATGATGCCCAAAACAGCGGGAGCTCCCAAGGCATCGTCCGCACCGGCGAAGAAAACATCGCTGCTTGATCCGTTCCGGGCATTGCGGCATCGTCCGCTTGTCGTCTTTGGCCTGACGGCTTGCTTCTATAATTTCGGCTTCTTCACGCTTATGGCTTATGCGCCGTTCGTGATGGGGCTTGGCATCCACGAGCTTGGTTACGTGTTCCTGGGTTGGGGGATTTTGCTGGCCGTTACTTCCGTCTTCATGGCGCCATGGCTGCAGCGCAAATTCGGTACGGTCAAATCGATGGCGGTTATGCTGACGTTGTTTGGTCTTACCTTGCTTGCGATGGCCATCTGGACGGATACCCAATGGGTCATTATCGCCAGCGTTATTTTTGCCGGGGCCTTGCTGGGCAACAATAATACCCTGATTACAACTGGCGTCATGAATGCCGCTCCCGTCGAGCGTTCGACGGCGTCGGCGGCCTACAGCTTCCTCCGGTTTATCGGGGGCGCGATTGCCCCTTATTTCGCCGGCAAGCTGGCGGAATGGTTCAACCCGCATATTCCTTTCTATGTGGGGGCAGGTTTTGTTATCGTTTCGGTCTTGTTCATCTTAGCGAACCATAAGCATGTGAAGCATGTCGACCATGCGGGCGGCCATTAAAAGGATTTCAAAGCTGTCTGTATGAACCCTGGGAACTGAGGGGAGAGTAAAAATAAGCCGCTTGCAGAAGCCTAATTCTGCGGGCGGCTTCCTTTTTGACTTAACAACGTAACAATGTTATGTTATATTGAGAGCGAAGGGGGCGGAATGATGGAGGAAGAACTAATATCCAAGAAAGATTTATTGGAGCTTACGGGTATTTCTTACGGGCAGCTGTACCGCTGGAAGCGGAAGAACCTGCTGCCGGAGGAATGGTTTATCCGCAAGTCGGCTTTTACGGGGCAAGAGACCTTTTTTCCAAAGCAGAAGATCCTGGACCGAATCGATAAAATCGTTAACATGAAGGACGATCTTTCCTTGGATGAGCTGGCGGATATGTTCTCGCCGGCCTCAAAGGCCATTTCGATATCGATGAAGGAATTAATAGAACGAAACATTGTTTCACTAAGCGCCTCAAAAGCAGCCGAATCCTATATCGGACAATCGGAAATGTACACGTTTGAGCAGACCTTATGCGTCTATATTTTGGATTACTGCCTGCAGACGGGGGAGATCAGCCTGGATGAGGGCAAAACGATGCTGCCAACCTTCCTCGAGCACTACAAGAAGTTCAAGGAGCAGCAATGCGAGTTGATTCTGCTTCGCAAAATGGGCGTGTCCGTCTTTCTTCTTGTCCCATCCGGAGGCGAAATTCATTTCGAAAGCGGAGTAAAGATCATTCTCCGAGTGGATGTGCCGGCTATGATCGAGCAATTAAAATTGAAGCTAATGGCGATATGACGGAGGTGTGAAACGTACAATGGGAGATAAACAACGAAAAATACTTATTACCGGAATCGGCAGATCCGGGGGCGGAGACGTTCATCTGGCGAAGATTGAGGGAGTTGGCAAGATTGAAGGAGATGTCCGCTGCTATGAATTGTCGATTAACGGCAAGGGCGACGTTCAGGGGCATGTAAGGGCGGTAACGGCTTCTATCAACGGCATGTCTTCAATCCGTGGGGGATTGCATGCCGACAAGCTTAACATTGAAGGCAAAGTAAGCTTTGGCGGACCCGTCACGGGCGAACAGATGCGCATGAACGGCATGGTAACGGTGAAGGGCAGCTGCGAGACCGAGATCTTCGAAGCAAACGGCCGGATGGACATCGATTCGTTGAATGCGAGTCAAATAAAGCTGACGCTGCAGGGAAGCAGTCATATCAACGAGATTGGCGGCGAGAGCATTCATGTCGGCAAGCAGCCCGGCAAAGGGTTCGCCAAATGGCTGCAGTCCGTTCCGGGACCCTTCGCCAACAAGCTGAGCGCGGAAGTCATAGAAGGGGACAACGTCTATCTGGAGTATACGACGGCGGATATCGTGCGCGGGGGAATCGTCCGAATCGGACCGGGCTGTACCATCGGCAGCGTGGAATATAAGGAAAGCCTTGATGTGCATAGCAGCTCCAAAATCATCAAGCATGTCCAAAGATAACGGAAAAGGAGGAGATCTGATGAATCAGCAGGCGGTCGGAAAGGAAATAAGAAACTTAAGAATCACGGGCAGCTCCAGCGTCATGGGCGGTACCTACAACAGCGTCAAAATTGTCGGAGAAGGCATGATTGAAGGAGATACAAGCTGCGCCAAGCTTAGCTGCGTGGGCACGCTGGAGGTAGACGGAACGGTAGCGGCCGATAAAATGAACATTGTGGGTACTTGCGAGGTATCGGGCGGACTTCGCGGGGGAGAGCTCAAGACTTCAGGCACGGTCAGCGTTGGCGGGACTACTCAGCTGCGGGAGCTGAATATAGCGGGCACGATAGAATCGAAGAATCATGTCTACAGTGAGCAAATCAAGCTGAGGGGCATGCTGCACACCTTGGGCGACTGCGAGGCCGAGCAGTTTACGGCGCGGGGCATCTTTGAAATCGGCGGTTTGCTGAATGCGGGCAAGCTCCAAATTCATCTGTACCGGGACTGCAAGGCACATGAGATAGGCGGAGGACATATAATAGTTCGCAAAGCCAAGTGGCTGCATCCGCTCAGCTTCTTTTTCAAACCTTCTTCCAGCGCTAGGTTAACGGTCTCAGTTATGGAAGGAGATCATATCTATTTGGAAAATACGATTGCTGATATAGTAAGAGGGAACCAAGTTGTGATCGGACCCGGCTGCGAGATTGGACTTGTCGAATTCAAGGAACATTTCGAAAAAAGAAAAGACGCCGTCGTAAGAGATAACCGAAAAGTTTAGGCGATTTTGTGATGTTTTGGCAGACCGATTGACATCACCTCGGCCTTGCGCTAAAATTTCGCTGTGCGATCGTTCAGTGAAATTTACGCTTACGAAGTAAGGAGGTGGCGACGATGACTCGCAACATCCGAAAAGAGCAGGCCGCTGAGACACGAGAAAAAATATTGGAAGCAGCAAAATCATTATTTGCGGAAAAAGGATACCACGGCACCCCGGTACGAGAAATTACGAGGAAGATCGGGATGGGAGACGGTATCCTTTATCATTATTTTCCGGGCGGCAAGCGGGAGATTATGGCGGTGCTGCTACGTGAGAGCTTCGAGCACCGCAGAGAAGGAATAAAGCAGATACAACGGGTTATCGAGGATCTCGACCTGCGGGACGCGATGATCACCATTAAGCGCCGTTTGTACGAACTGTTTACGGAAGACATGGATTTAACCCGGATTTTGTTCCGGGAGAATGACCTGCTGGGCTTCGAGGAAGCCGAGCAATTAACGGCGCTGATTCGCGAGCAGTGCGCCATTTTTGAGAAGTTTCTGAGAGACCGGCACGAGAAAGGCGAGATTCGCGCGCTCGATTTCCGGATAGCGTCGAGACAATTCTTGTCCACGACCTTGCATGCGATTATGAGCAAATCGGTTGGGATACAGCTCCTGAACGAACCGGATGTTTATAAACACATGGAAGAGAATGTGGATTTTACAATAGATCTATGGAGAGCTCCTTCTGCTACAGAGAAAAAGCCGAAGGTTCTTTTGTGCGATTCCCAATGAAATACAATGAAAGGTGATGACTAGGGTGTCTTTAATAACTAGATTTTTAAATAGAAGATTCTATTATTTCGTTATTATCCTGTTGATCAAAAGTATCGTTGCCCGCGATGTCGTCTTCGGCAACGGGTTCTCGTGGCTGACCATTATGACGGAGATTCCGTTCTTTGTCGCGGTATTCTGCCTGATTGAGTTTTTTGCCGGCAAGCGCAAGATGCTTTACTACATGATTGTCAATTTACTGTTTACGGCCTTATATTTCGCCATACTGATGTATTACAAATATTACGGCATTATCGTCAATACGGATGCGTTAAGCCAAGCCAACAAAATGGCTGAGGTAGGGGAAAGCACCTACTCGCTGATGGATCCTTATTATCTGCTTATCTTCCTTGATATTATCGTTATTTCGGTCGTTCTGATTCTGCCAAGATTCCGGAAAGCACGCCAGGATGCGCAGCTGCGCCCGGTAAGAAGCAAAGCGTGGATGGCGGTATTCGCCCTGTCCGTAGTCGTCTGCCTGGTGAACGTATGGCCGAACCGCGCGAGCATGAACGAGAACAAGCAGGCCGAAGAGATGGGTCTTCTCGATTACGAAGTATACAACATCATTGATAAAATGATGGAGAAAGAGCCGATTACGCCGATAAACCAAATTACGCAGGCCAAGATCGATGAGCTCAAAGGCATTACCGAGCAGGCATCGCCGAAATACTTTGGCGCCGCGAAAGGCAAAAACGTCATTATTCTTCAAATGGAATCGTACCAGGATTTCCTGATCGGCCTGAAAGTTGGCGGCGTTGAAATTACGCCGAACATGAACAAGCTGGTTCAAGAAGCTACGCATTACAAAAACTTCTATACGATGGTCGGCCAAGGCACGACTTCCGACGCGGAGTATGTGGTGAATACATCGCTGTACGTGCCTAAGCATAAAGCAGCGACAGACGTTAACGTCGACAAAGCACTGCCAAGCTTGCCGAAGCTGATGAAAGAGAACGGTTATTATACCGCAACGTTCCATACGAACGCGGTTGAGTTCTGGAATCGTACGGAGCTGTACTCGGCTCTTGGCTGGGATAAATATTACGATCAAGCCTTCTATGGCGACGAAGACCATGTAGCCTTCGGCGCTTCGGACGAAGTGTTGTACTCGAAGACTCTTCCTGAGCTTGCGAAGCTGGATCAGGCGGATAAGCCGTTCTATGCGCAAGTCATCTCGATGAGCGCGCATCACCCTTACAACATTCCGACTTCGAAATACCGGATTGAGCTTCCTGCGGAATTCAAGGATGACAGCCTTGTAACCCGTTATCTGAAAGCACAAAACTATGCGGACTATGCGCTTGGCCAGTTTATCGACGGCCTGAAATCGAGCGGTCTGTGGGATGACAGCATCGTCCTCATGTACGGCGACCACCAAGGTCTGCCTCTGTATTCGCTGGACGATAACGAAAAAGCTCTCATGAAAGAAATGCTTGGCACGGATTACGGTCATACCGAAATGTTCAATATCCCTCTTATTATGCACGTTCCGGGCGTAACTCAACCGTCCGTAGTGGATAAAGTGGGCGGTCAGATCGATATTCTGCCAACCGTTGCAAACCTGGTAGGCGCGTCGTTGTCCAATCAGATTCACTTCGGCGAAGATCTTCTGAACCAAAGCTCCGAGCTGATTCCAATGCGTCACTTCCTGCCTAGCGGCTCGGTAATCGACAACGAGAACTTGTTTGTTCCGGGTATCGAATACAAAGACGGCACGAATCACAAAGTGGTCGACGGCACGGAAACGACGGAAGGCGGCGTAACCGAAGACGAGTACAATAGAGCGCTTGAGCTTCTGCACTTATCGGACAGCTACGTACAGCAGCTTCCTCATAAATAGGATTTAAAGCGAAAGGCAAAGGCCCCCTTAGGATAAGGGGGCCTTTGTTTGTTCTTTTTTGCTGAATCGCCAGGTGGAGAATAGCTGAACGGTAGCTGCCAGGAAGAAAGGAAGCATATGCTCGCCTTCATCCATCATGCGGCCAAAGGCACCGGGCCACAGAATGGCGCCAAGCCGGATAAGAAAAGACGCTAAACGCGAGGACGGGGAGCGCTGCTTCCTTATTGGCTGTTCGTCCATCATAACGGCGTATCGGGTGCCACGCGTGCCAAGATTGAACATGCTGCATAGCGCATAGAGGCTCGCGGCTGTAATAAAAGAAGGCGCGAGCGGCAGCAAAAGCACGCATGCCGCGCCGGCCAGCTGCAGGCTGACTACCGGCTTGATTGGCCCCATTCGTTCTGACGCATGAATCAGGACATAGGACAAGGCCCCGGCTAGCAGATAAGACAGAGCAATGACCAATCCAACCTCAGTGGCGGATACCCGAAACCGTTCGGAAAACCAATAAGCACTCATGGTGCTGGTCAGCGTAACCGCGACCGTCTGTACCATGTTCATCATGCCGGCCATCTCTTCCGGCGAGCTGCCGGATACCCGAATCATGGCTAGGGCAATAAGCAGCAGGAAGAGCAATACGGGCATTAATGCCGAGAGCAGCGGAAAGCTGGCGCTTCCCCTAGCAACGAGAGTGAGGAAGCCCAGCATAATGACTCCTGCAGCCAGCAGTAAGGACATACGTCTGCTTATGGCCGATTTGACCGAAGGAGGCGGCGCTGCCGATGCGGAAGCCGCAAGGCGGGATTCCTCGCCCATAGCCGATCGGCGCCTTGCTCCGCCTTGAATGGTGAGGATGAGCGCGCCGCCGGCAAAGGCACATATAGCGGGGACGATAAATAGCAGCCGATAGGCTTCCTGATTCGGCAGCCGGATCTGGAGCAGGGGAGTCAGACAGGCGATAAATGCTCCAAGTCCCATCCCCGCATAGCCGAGCAGCGCATGCTTGCCGAAGAGGATGGTCAGCTTGCGGGAGAAGGCGCCAAGCCATCGCCTTTCTATGGGGGCCGCCGGGCCTCCTGATCCGCTGTGGCCCATGCCAAAGCCGGCAGCGATGACGGCCAGGCATAGCGGCACCGTACGGCTTGATAGGATAACCATTAAGGCTGCTGCTCCCGTTAAGCCCTCATACAGCAGCAAATATTTTTTTGGACCAAGAAGGGCGTTAATTTCCGCGGTAAAGGTTACGATGAGGGTACGGAATAGACCGGCTGCCGCGAACAATCCTCCGATCGAAGCTCCGCTCCAGCCGAGATCCCTCAAATATAAGCTTGTCTCGACCGCCGCAAAGCCTTGTCCAATACTGCGGAGCAGGGCAATAAGCTGTAATCTTCTTAAAGTGGGATGGTGACCAAGCCAATTATTCCACTTCTGTATCTGTAACCGTATTGGTGCCCGTAGCATAGGAATCAGAGCTCCGTTCTTAGGGTGGATTATGCTGCTAGTGTACAACATCAACCTTGACATCTATTGTCAGTGATTAATAATAAGAGCAAGATTAACTATCGGAAGGAGAGCTGGACATGAGGGCTGACCGGCTGATATCCATATTGATGCTGCTTCAGCTGGAGGGGAAGAAGACCGCCGCGGAGCTGGCCGAGCGTCTGGAGGTATCGGAGCGTACGATTTACCGCGACATGGATGCGCTCAGTTTGTCTGGCGTTCCAGTCTACGCGGATCCCGGTGCCGGTGGCGGATTCTCGCTTCCGCCTAATTACAAAAGCCCGATTGACGGCTTAACGACGCCGGAAATTCAGGCCTTGTTCTTGTATGCGGCGGAGGGATCGTTGGATCAGCTCGGAATTGGCTCCGCCCTTCGTTCCGCGCTGCTCAAGCTGATGCAGGCGCTGCCGGAGCAAAGCCGCGAGGATGCCGTCTGGATCCGGCAACGCATTCATATCGACCCGGATTCCTGGCAGCAGGAAGAGAAGGCCTTGCCGCATTTTGCCGCGGTTCAAGAGTCGATTATGCAGCATTACGCAGTGAAGATTAGCTACCGGAGCCGTGACGGCGCGGAAAAAAGCCCAGCCGTTAAGCCTTACGGCCTTGTAGCCAAAGCCGGTATCTGGTTTCTCGTTGGGGAAAGCAATCAGGGGATGCAAGCTTACCGGTTATCCCGCATACAGGATCTGACGGTTACCGGAGAGAGGTTCGAGCGGCCCGAGAGCTTTGACCTGCAGGCTTTCTGGAAAGAGTGGGTGATTCGTTACGAGGCGAGGATCATCACGAACAACTGAGGAGGCTGCAAAAGGCTGCCCATGGGCAGCCTTTTGTTAGTTTTATAATCATTTCTTGAGCAGCAGGAACAGAAAATACGGCGCACCGATCAGCGATACCACGATACCGGCAGGCAATCCGCCCGCGATGTCGATTTGACGGCCAATCGTATCGGCCAGAACAAGCAGCCAGCCGCCAAACAAAATGGAGATCGGAATAAACAATTGATTTCGCGGACCTACCAGGGCCTTCGCGATATGCGGAGCAAGCAGGCCGATGAAGGCGATCCCGCCCGTGACGGATACGGCGGAGGCCGCAAGCGCAACCGCAGAGAAGAGCAGCACAAGGCGCTCTCTGGTCAGCGAGATGCCAACCCCAACCGCGACGGGTTCGTTTAACGCCAGAATGTTAAGGCGGTTTGCCTTGTAGAGCGTAAACGGAATAAAGATGGCGAGCCATGGCCACATGGCATTAATAAAGACCCAATCCGTTCCCCAAATGCCGCCTGCGATCCACTTGGCGATAAAATCCACCTTCTGGCGGTCAGCCGAGGAGATGAGCACGATCATGACGCCGCTAAGCGCCATTTGGAAGCCGATGCCCGTCAGCACCATGCTGACCGGCTGGATGCCGACATGCTTTTTCCAAGAGAAAAGAGCTATAAGGACCGCGGTTGCCAGACCGCCGATAAAGGCGACAACCGGCAGGGCATACACGAAGGGACCGGCCTCCGTCGGGAAGAACAGGAAGAAGACCGTGATGGCAACGCCAGCCCCCGAGTTGATGCCAACAATGCCGGGATCGGCCAGGTCGTTGCGGGATACCCCTTGCAGAATGGAGCCGGACAAGGCAAGCGCCATGCCGGCGAGCAAAGTAATGATGACGCGCGGCATCCGTATGTCGAACAGAATAAAGTTTTCTTTTTTCGTGCCATCCCCCAAAAGTACCGGAAGCAGCCTTTTAAAGGTTAAGGTGGAGTATCCGAGACTAAGGCTTACAATGACGGTCGCCACGATAAGCAGAAGCAGGACCCCGAGAATAATGCGTTGTTTTCGAACCATGTGCGATAAAATCATTTCAGCGCTTTGCCTCCTCTTCTAACGATGATGAGGAAGAAAGGCAGGCCCACAACCGCAATAACGGCCGCCACCGGTGTTTCGTACGGCGCATTGATGGTCCGGCCGATCAAATCCGCGAGGAGCATAAAGGAAGCACCCGCAAAAACGGACATCGGAATGGAATAACGATAATCCTGTCCGACAATAGCCCGCACGATATGCGGAATCATCAGGCCGAGGAAAGCCAGGTTGCCGACAAGCGCAACGGAAGCGCCAGCGAGCAGAATCGTAACGGTGAACAGGATACCTTTGATCAGACCGGTTTTTTGCCCAAGGCTGGTCGCTACGTCTTCGCTAAGACTAAGGATGGTAAGCTGCTTCGACATGGCAATGGCTATAAGAATGCCGGCTACGATGACCGGAACAATCGTCTGAAGCTGCCCCCAGGACGTTCCGATCAGACCGCCGGAGGTCCACATATTGACATCCTTAGACACCTTGAAGGTGAGGCCGATGCCTTCGGCAACGGCGTACAGAAACGTGGAAACAGCCGCTCCCGCCAGTACGATCCGAATAGGGGAGAAGCCGCCTCGCTTCGCCGCGCCGATTCCGATAACAAGGATGGAGCCAAGGGCTGCGCCGATAAAGCAGGCAATCATAATGCCGAAATAATTGATTTGAGGGAACAGCGCAACCGTTGCTGCAAGAGCGGCATTCGCTCCGGCCGATAAGCCGAGAAGCCCCGGGTCGGCTAAAGCATTCCGGGTCACGCCTTGCATAATGGCGCCGGATACGGCTAGCGCCGCACCGACAAAGATTGCTGCAATCTCGCGAGGCAGTCTGATTTCGCGCAAAAGCGTCACCTTTTCACTAGTATCGTGAGGTGACGTCAGCGCCAGCCATGTATCATGGACCGTGGTGTCGGCAGCGCCGAACACCATGGCCAAGAAGAAGATTGCAACAAAGAAAACGATCCCTGCAAAAAGTTTAAACGCAAAAGGAATGGGTCGTCTCGTTTCCTGCGTCATCGGCTTAGTTCCCCAGGAACTGCTCTTTGAAGAAGTTCAGCTGATAATTAAGCGTATAGGCATCGTTGAAGTAGAAGCCTCTAGCGTCCGCCGTGATAACATGATTGTTTTTCACAGCCGGAATGTTCTTGTACGTTTCGGTTTCCGTAATGGAGCCCGCCGTGTCTTTGCTTTGGCTGAAGACGATGTAGTCGCCTGCGTATTCGGGAAGAACCTCCAGGGACAAAGCATACCAGCCGTCTTTCGAGGTCATTTCTTTTACTTTCTCAGGCATCTTCAGGCCCATCGCCTGGTACAGAATTTCGGTGCCGCGTCCCCAGGCATCTCCGAACATATACAATTCCTTGTCGTAGTTCTCGATGACGGTAACCGTGGAATCTTCACCGATTTTCGCTTTAATGTCTTTGCCGATTTGGGTGGCGCGTGCTTTGAAGTCTTCTACCCAAGCCGTTGCTTCTTTTTCCTTGTTAACGGCTTTGCCGACTTCGATATGCTGCTGCAGGTAATCGACTTTATTGTAGGTGAAAATAACGGTTGGCGCGATTTCCTTCAGTTTATCCACATTTTTTGTCGTTTCCGTGCCAATGATCAGATCAGGCTCAAGCTCGAGAATTTTCTCGACATCATCTTCGGATACTTCCGTTACATCCTTTAGCTGCTCGGCAAAGTTGGGATTGTCTTTCGCCCAGGAGGTAACGCCGATAGGAGTGAGACCGAGGGAAATCAAGCTGCCGGTATAAGAAGAAAGATCGACAATACGCTTCGGATTAGCAGGCACTTCCATAGGACCGCTCTCCGATTGGAACGTAATCGTGCCTGTTGCTTCAGTCGTCGCGTCGGCCGACGGAGACGCGTTTGCCGCCCCGGCGTTGTTTGTTGCCGCCGTGTTCCCTGATCCGGCATTATTACCAGAGTTGTTGTTGCCGCATGCGCTCAGAATAATAACGAAGAGCATCATGAGGGAGATAAGTGCTTTTTTCATGGGTGTGTGAACTCCTTTATATTGGAATGGAATACATAAGCAACAAAAGCGATATACTCAATGTAACACTCATTTAATGATAATGATTATCACTATTAGCGCCATTTACTAAATTATAGGGATTCCGCTCAATTGTCAACCGCTTATTGAAAATTATTCTCAAAAGCTTTATACTGTTGATAATGATAATCAATTACGACGGTGCTTTTCCGAGGAGGAACGTTCATGACGCAAGAAGAGTTGTATGACGTAACGGTAATCGGGGGCGGTCCTGCGGGGCTTTACTCGACTTTTTATAGCGGTCTTAGAGAATTGAAGACAAAGCTGATCGAATTCCAGCCGTTTCTGGGCGGCAAGGTTCATGTGTATCCGGAGAAAATGATCTGGGACATTGGAGGCTTAACGCCAACGCCAGGCGCGCAGCTGATCGAGCAACTGGTGAAACAGGGGCTGACCTTCGATCCTGAGGTTGTCCTGAATGAGAAGGTCGAATCCATTACCAAGAACGAAGACAATATCTTTGAGCTCCATGGCTCATCGGGACGCATCCATTATTCGAAGACCGTTATCGTTGCGGTTGGCGGCGGCATTCTGAATCCGACCAAGCTTGCAATTGAAGGCGCGGAGAAGTTTGAGGTAACCAACCTTCACTATACCGTTAAGTCATTGAAGAGATTCAAAGACAAGAACGTCGTGATCTCCGGCGGCGGCAATTCGGCCGTGGACTGGGCGATGGAGCTCCTGCCATTCGCGAAGAAGATCTATATTACCTATCGCAAAGAGGCCTTGTCCGGGCATGAAGCGAATGTAACGACGCTGCTGAACAGCCCGAAAGTCGAATGCTTGTTCCATACCGAAATTACGAAGCTGCTGGCAAATTCCGGCGATGAGCTTGTTGAACACGTGGAACTGACGAACAGCAAGTCCGGCGAAGTATCCCGTCTGTCGATTGACGAGGTGGTCATTAATCACGGTTACGACCGGGATTCCTCGCTGCTCGAGAACAGCAAGCTGAATATCGAGATGGTCGACAATTGGTATGTGAAGGGCAATCCAAGCGGCGAAACCTCCGTACAGGGTATGTTTGCGGCAGGGGATATCCTGATGCATGACGGCAAGCTGCATCTTATTGCAGGCTGTTTCCAGGATGCGGCGAATGCGGTAAACAGAGCGAAATCCTACATTCAACCGGAAGCCAATAAGTACGGAATGGTCTCATCCCATAATGAATTATTCAAAGAACGGAACCGCGAGCTTGTGAAGCAAATGATGGTCTAATACAAGGCAAGGACGGAGCAGCCCGATAGCTGCTCCGTCCTTTTTTTTGTACCTGTTTATTGCCTATGCCATAATGGTTGTAGTGATTGCAAATAAGGGAGAGATGCGAGAGATGGAAGAGAAGCCGGCGAAACCAAAAATTAAAGCGATTGTGACCGGAGCGACGGGCATGGTGGGAGAAGGCGTTCTGATGGAGTGCCTGCTTCACCCCGATGTTGAGCAGGTACTTGTCATTACCCGGCGACCTTGCGGCGTTGCGCACCCGAAGCTGAAGGAAATCATCCATAAGGACTTTCATGATTTGACCCCGATCCAAGACGAGCTAAAAGGCTACAATGCCTGCTATTTCTGCCTTGGCGTCTCCTCCATCGGCATGTCGGAGGCCGACTATACCCGTGTGACCTACGATCTCACGATGCATGTCGCACGTCTGCTCTCCAGCCTGAACCCGGATATGGTGTTCTGTTACGTAACGGGCGGCGGGACGGACAGTACGGAGCAGGGCAAAAGCATGTGGGCGAGAGTGAAGGGAAGAACCGAGAATCACCTGCTGCAGCTGCCGTTCCGCCGGGCCTTTATGTTCCGTCCGGGCTATATGCACCCAAGCAAAGGACAGGTAAGGGTTCCGAAGTGGGCAAAAGCGTTAACCTGGCTGTACCCGATTCTAAGGCCGCTCTTCCCTAACCATCTCATTACGCTGCGTCAGGTGGGCCTCGCCATGATTCAGACCTCATATACCGATTACGACCGCCATATTCTTGATCCGAAGGATATTATTGCTCTTGCGAAGGAAGGCAGCTGACCACCATCACGTCCATGTTCCGGCCGCCCTGCAGCAGCTTCTTCATAATGGATGGCCGGAACAGCCGCGCAAGCCAGCCCTTTTTCTCCTGGGCAACGATTAGCTGCGTGGATTTTCGCGCGTTGGCATGGGTAAGCAGAAAAGCCGGAATATCGCGCGTCTGCTTCATCTCTTTTCGGATAAACGCACCTCCAAGCTGCTCCGTTAATTGCCGCAGCTCCTCCAAGCGGCGTTCTGTCGCGGCACGATCCGCTTGGCCGTTATCCACGGCCATGACATGCCATTCCGCTTTTAGCCGGTAGGCGATGCGGAAGCCCCTGCGGATCAGCCGCTCACCCTGGGCAAGATCGGTTATGGCTACGAAAATAACCTCCTGTCTCCGCCAGGGACCGCGCAACGCGCCCGTTCTCTCCCACGACTCCAGCCGTTCATCCACGTCATCGGCGATTTCGCGTAAAGCCAGCTCCCGAAGGGCAATCAGATTGCCCAATTGAAAAAACGCGCCAAGCGACTCCTCGACCTTGTTCATCGGATAGATCTTTCCCTGCCGCATCCGCTCCTGCAGCGCTTTGGGCGATACGTCAATCAGCTCAACCTCATCCGCCAGCCGAAGCATACGGTCCGGGATTGTCTCTCTTACCCTAACGCCTGTAATTTGCTCAACCGCATCATTTAAGCTCTCGAGATGCTGGACGTTTACGGTTGAAATAACCGAAATGCCGGCATCCAGAATGGCAAGGACATCTTCGAACCGCTTCTTGTACTCGCTTCCCGGCACATTCGTATGGGCCAGCTCGTCAATAAGCACAACCTCCGGGAAACGCTCCAGAATTGCGGGAACATCCATTTCCGCAAGCTGCGTTCCTTTGTAAGGGATAGTGGCTTTAGGGATCATCTCAAGATCGCCGATCTGCTCCAAGGTTTCCTTGCGTCCATGCGTCTCGAGGAGCCCAATGACAACATCAATGCCTTTGCGGAGAAGGACATTTCCTTCCCTCAGCATCGTGTAGGTTTTGCCGACGCCTGGCGCGGCCCCGATATAGACCTTGAAGGTGCCCCTCTTGAGCCGCTCCGTGGTTTGCTGTTGCTGGGTGGGGCTGAGTCTTTTATAAACGGGCTCCGGCGTAGTTCGATGTCTGGCCGGCAGGATACGCTCGCCTTCCGCTCCGGTGCGGTCCGCAACGAAAAAGACGTCGATATGGCGCGCATAGCGCAAAATGCCGTTAACAACCGAACCGTGTAGCAGCTCCTGCAGCGGCGTATGCTTTGAATGGCCGAGCACGATGCGGGTCACGCCGTGATCCATCGCGTATCGCGCCATCTGCTCGGACAGATGGCGCCGGTGCAGATGGGGAACGGCAAGCTCTTCAAAGCCTGCTCCAATCTTCTGGGTAAGCTTGATAATGGACCGCTTGAACGCAGCTGCTTCCTTCGTCATTGCTTTCTCCGCTTTGACGAAGGATACGACAAGGAGCTCCCCGTTCAGCCTTCTGGCAACCTGCTGGCCCCTCCGGATATGGATCGAGCCGTTCCAGTGATATTGGGCGGCAACCAGGATCCGCTCGGCGGCGCCGGACGGACCTACCAGTCCTTGCTGTCTCCGGTGATCTTCAAGCGAATCGTTTACATCCTCCGCCATCAGCCGCAGCGCTAACTCTCTCAGCTTGCCGAGATTGCCCCTAAGCAGCAAATGAGGGGAGCTTGCGTTGCGCAAATGCCCCTCATTCAAGCGGGTTAGAATCGTTTCCGGCGATACGTCGATTAATCGGACTTCATCGGCCAGCTCCAGAATATCGTCGGGAACGGTATGCTCGGCCTCGATGCCGGTCAGCTGAAAGGCCAGGTCCGATACGCCGTTCAGCTCGTACACGTTAAGCGTTGTAATCACGCTGATGCCGCATTCCAGCAAGTGACGAATATCGTCGAGGCGGGTGGGAAGGGGACTGTCCGGCCGGTTTCGGTGAGCAAGGCCGTCCACGAGCACAACCTCGGGATTGCGCGCTTTAATAGCCTTCATATCAAGATCTTTGCGCTCTATCCCGTCCTTTTGCCAATGAATGCTCGGGATTCGTTCCAGCTCGGCAAGCTGCTCCATCGTCTCCGGCCGCTGCATCGTGGAGACGGCGCAGGTGACTACGTCGATGCCTTGCTTCCGAAGCTGCTGGCCTTCTCGCAGCATATGATACGTTTTGCCGGCCCCGCTGACGGCACCGATATAAATTTTGAGCCGTCCGTGATGCAGCTTCGTTATGGCCTTCAGAAGCTCTTCGGGTGTTTTGCGGCGATAGCTGTCGTTCATGCTCGCTCATTCCTCCTCTCCGTAAACCTCGGGAAAGCCCCGTCTGCGCCATTTGCGGGCAGGCGGGGCTTAACCTTACTTGCGGAGCTGGCTTAATTCGATGTTCAGCTCCAGCACATTCACGCGGGGATCGCCAAAGACGCCAAGATCCCGTCCGTCGGTATGCTTTTTCACCAGCTCTTTCAGCGTGTCCGCCGATAGACCGGTCAGCTTGCTGATGCGGGGGATTTGGACTTCGGCCGATGCCGGCGTAATATGCGGATCAAGACCCGAGCCGGAGTTGGTAATCAGCGCAAGGGGAAGCTGGCTGACCGGGACGTCGGGATTGGCAGCCTGCCAGGCGGCAATCGAATCTTTGGTCCGCTGAAGCATGTCGGGATTCGAAGGCGCGTAGTTGTTGGAGCCGGATGCTTCCGCTTTATAGTCGATGCTGGATACCCGTCCTTGGAAATAAGCAGGGTCGGTGAAGCTTTGCCCGATCAAGGAGGAGCCGATAATCCGGCCGTTCGAATCCTTGATCAGGCTGCCGTTCGCCTGATGGGGAAAGAGCAGCTGGGCAAGGCCCGTTGACACGAGCGGGTAAATAATGCCGCATAGCAGAATAAACGCGATACTGGCTCTTAGGGCAATCATAAAGAGAGAGCCGTTTGATCCCGATGAAGATGTGGAGTTCGTCATGATTATCTCATCCTTTCAGATCGGTTAGATCCATACATGAACAAGCAGGTCGATCAGCTTAATGCCGACAAACGGGGCCAGGACGCCGCCCAGTCCGTAGATCAGCAGGTTTTTGCTTAGCAGCTTCGACGCGCTCATCGGTTTGTACTGCACCCCGCGCATAGCGAGCGGAATGAGCAGCGGAATGATGATCGCGTTAAAGATAAGCGCGGACAGAATCGCCGAAGAAGGCGAGCCAAGCTTCATAATGTTCAAGGCGTCCATCTGAGGGATCGCGATCATAAACATGGCCGGAATAATGGCGAAATATTTCGCGATATCGTTCGCGATGCTAAAGGTCGTCAGCGCGCCGCGCGTCATCAGGAGCTGCTTGCCGATTGCAACCACCTCGATAATTTTGGACGGGTCGGAATCCAGGTCGATCATATTGGCCGCTTCCTTCGCGGCAACCGTACCGCTGTTCATGGCAAGGCCAACGTCGGCCTGGGCAAGCGCCGGAGCGTCGTTTGTCCCGTCGCCCGTCATCGCAACAAGACTGCCTGCCGCCTGCTCGCGGCGGATCAGCGCGATTTTATCCTCCGGCTTGCTCTCCGCCACAAAATCGTCAACCCCGGCTTCGCGGGCAATCGTTGCGGCTGTCAGCGGGTTGTCGCCGGTACACATAATGGTCTTGATCCCCATGCGGCGAAGCTGCTCGAATCTCTCCTGCATGCCAGGCTTCACGGTATCTTTCAAATAAATAATTCCATAGATGCGGTTATCAACCGCAACGGCGAGCGGCGTACCGCCAAGCACGGCAACTCCTTCGCCGGTAGCGTCGAGATCGGAAGGCACGGTGCCGCCTTGGGAAGCTACCCATCTCTTCACGGCATCGACGGCGCCTTTGCGTACTTTGCGTCCGTCCGGAAGATCCAGACCGCTCATCCGGGTCTCGGCCGTAAACGCAATGACCTGCGCATTCTCGGCAAGCTGGGCTTGATAGCTCAGCTGTTTGGTCTTCATCAGCTCCAGCACGGAACGGCCCTCCGGCGTTTCGTCCTTAGCCGAGCTGACCGCCGCCCACTCGCCAAGCTCCTGAACGGTTACGCCTTTGACGGGCAGGAAGTCGCTGGCCATCCGGTTGCCGTACGTGATGGTACCGGTCTTATCCAGAATCATCGTATTAATGTCGCCTGCTGCTTCTACCGCTTTACCGGACATGGCCAGCACGTTAAACTGCGTCACGCGGTCCATGCCGGCGATCCCGATTGCCGACAGCAGACCGCCGATGGTAGTCGGGATAAGACAGACCAGCAGGGCGATAAGCACCGGAATATCGAGCTCTACGCCAACGTATTTGGCGATTGGGGCAAGGGTAACCACAACGATCAGGAAGATCAGCGTCAGACTGGTAAGCAGCGTGTTCAGCGCCAGCTCGTTAGGCGTCTTTTGGCGTTTCGCGCCTTCAACAAGAGAGATCATGCGGTCGATAAACGATTCGCCGGGATCGCTCATAATCCGGACCTTGATCCGGTCGCTGACAACTCGGGTGCCGCCCGTTACCGAGCTGAAGTCGCCGCCGGCTTCCTTGATCACCGGAGCGGATTCACCCGTGATTGCCGACTCGTCGACAGAGGCAAGGCCTTCGATAATCTCGCCGTCACCCGGAATCATCTCTCCTTCGGAGACAATGACGATGTCGCCTTTGCGAAGCTCTGTTGACGACACCTGCTTTGTTGTGGAGCCCGTTACTTTGTTTGCCGTAATATCCTTTTTGCTCTTCTTGAGCGAATCCGCCTGGGCTTTGCCCCGTCCTTCGGCCAGCGCTTCCGCGAAGTTAGCGAACAGGACGGTGAACAGCAGGATCAGAAAGACCGTCAGATTGAACCCGAGTCGGCCCTCCGTTCCGAAATAGCCGGGGAAGATCGTCATCAGCAGGACGACAAGCGTGCCGACCTCAACGACAAACATGACGGGATTTCTCATCATGGTCAGCGGATTTAATTTCAGAAAGCTGTCCTTCACCGCGCGACTTATAATCGCCGAGGTCAGCATAGATTTACGTTGTGTGGTCACGGTTATTCACCTCATCCTTATCCGTTAGCGAATCGTTAAATGCTCTGCAATAGGTCCAAGTACAACGGCAGGCAGGAACGTAAGCGCGCCAACTATAACGACGGTTCCTACAAGAATGCCACCAAACAGCACGTTGTCCGTCCGGAATGTGCCGATCGTCTCCGGTACGGTATTTTTGCGGACCAGAGATCCGGCAACAGCCAGCATGGCAATCATCGATACATACCGTCCAAGCAGCATGACAAGGCCGGTCGTCATGTTCCAGAACGGCGTATTGTCGGCAAGACCTTCAAAGCCGGAGCCGTTATTCGAAGCCGAAGAAGTGTATTCATAAAGCACCTGCGAGATGCCGTGAAAGCCCGGATTCGTAATGGCACCCTGGCCAAGATCCGTCAGGAAAGCAATGGCGGTTGGCGCCAATATGATAAACGGGTGGACGAGAATCGCGATCGCGATCAGCTTCATTTCCTTCGGTTCGATTTTCCGTCCAAGAAACTCCGGTGTCCGACCGACCATTAGTCCCGCGATAAAGACGGCAAGAATCGCGTACATCAGCATATTGACGAGACCAACGCCTTTGCCGCCAAACACGACGTTCAGCATCATCTCCGCCAGCGGAACAAGACCGCCGATCGGAGTCAGCGTATCATGCATGTTGTTGACCGAACCGGTAGTAGCCGCCGTCGTCACCGCCGTAAAGAGGGAGGACTGGGCAATGCCGAACCGGACTTCCTTGCCTTCCATGCTGCCTTGCGAGGCGTCTGCGCCAAGGTTGTTCAGTACCGGGTTGCCATGCAGCTCAGCCGTGTAGACCGTCGCGAGAAATACCAGGAACAACGACATCATGGCGCCAAACACAACCCAGCCTTGCTTGCGGTTGCCGGCGAAACGGCCGTATACATAAGGAAGACAAGCAGGCAGCGCCCACATGGACAAAATCTCGATCACGTTCGTCAGCGGGCTTGGATTCTCGAAAGGATGCGCCGAGTTAGCTCCCATAAAGCCGCCTCCGTTAGTACCCAGATGCTTGATCGATTCCAGCGAAGCAACCGGCCCGATGGCGATGCTTTGAGTTGCACCTTCCAGCGTTGCGGCCGTTACGTTAGGCTGCAGCGTCTGCGGCACGTGAAGAGCTACGAGAACCAGCGTAATAAGCGTTGCGAGCGGCAGGAAAATCCGCGTGTGGGATTTCACGAAATCGGTAAAGAAATTGCCGATTGTGCTGCCTCTGCTCGTTAAGCCGCGGATAAAAGCAATCGCAACCGAGAAGCCGGTAGCCGCCGAGGTGAACATCATCATCATGATGACGGCCATCTGCGAGAAATAGGACAGCCCCGTTTCGCCGCTGTAATGCTGCAGGTTCGTATTCGTAATAAAGCTGATGACGGTATTGAACGACAGCGTTTCTTCCATAGCGCCGATGCCGTTGGGATTGCCCGGAAGGCTGCCCTGCAGCCGCAGAATCAGATAACTGAGCGCGACGAGCACGATATTCGTAAGAAGGAAGCTTAACGCGTACTTTTTCCAAGTCATGCCGTCACGCGATTTCAGCCCGATGACTTTATAGATGAACCGTTCTATGCCGCCGAATAAACGGTCGGTCCGGTTCGGTTGATCCGAGTACACGTGGTACACGTAGGTTCCGAGCGGTTTGACGAGCAGTACGAGCACGCCAATCACGATAATGAGCTGTAAAATATCCATTGTGGCCTCCCAGCGATCGATAAGGTTTTAAAATTTCTCCGGATTGATCAAGGCGTAAATCAAGTAAAGAAAAAGAAACAGGGCAAGCACTAACGTGACGATCATCGCTTATCCTCCTCTTGAATAGCCCGGTCGCACCATTGCATAAAGCCGGCGAAAAGTATGAATATCGCTGCCAGAAGCAGCACCATATAGATATCCTGCATAGCAAATTCCTCCTAAAAGAATGGCGAATAACTTTCGACCTTACCGATTATCTTGGCTCGCCATGAGGTCGTTTATGATTAAAAAGGAAGTATCCGCATGGCTGGAATGAATGACGTAATTGGCGCCCATCCCTTTATAGATCAGACGGGGATTCGCGCTGTCCGTAACGACGCAGATCGATTTGGATGTCCAGCTGCGGCAGATCTGGATATAACGGCAGCACAGGTTCAAGCTTCTTTCGAATAAAAAGATCCGTCCGATGGGGAGCTCCGGAACACGCCAGGTGGCTTCATCGGTTGTATTAATGACGATGATCGTGGATACGCCAAGCTCCAGCATCCGCTCGTATTCGGTCTTGTTGTTTACGATGGCGGCAAACGGGATATGCCGGCGCAGCAGCTGTTTAATGAAATCCTCGCCCTGCACGTTGGGTGCGGAGACGAGTATATAATCGTCCATGGTTTACGCTCCTCTTTTCGTTAGAGGAATCAACGACAAACAAAAAAGCCGCGGAAGAGGGACTCTTCACGCGGCTTATAAGCGCAGCAGAAAATAAACCGCGCCTATATTCACGATCATCGTTGCCTCTCTTGGTACGCTGACGAAGTTAGCTGACGGATTCGGGCGTAAGAGTCGCCCTACGCCGATGCCGCGCGTCCCGCGCTGCTTCGGCGATTCACCCCGTGGACAAGCTGGCTGTATGGAACAGCCGCTTGTCCGATTGGTTCCCCCGTTCCCCGCGAAGGGGATTAAGCGATAAAGACAGTTGATTAAAAATGGCATGAGAAAAAGCCGCAGAGGAAAGATCCCCGCGGCCTTTAAAGGTCACAAGATCACATCATCCTCTCTACTTGGAAAATGCCCTGCCTAATGGGCAGTTGCATTTTCATCGCTTACGAGGTTAGCTGACGGATTCGGACGGTGAGAGTCGCCCTACCGGGTTCGGCCGCGCGCAGCCTTTTCCCGGATTCACCCCGGATAAGCATGCCGCGCCGGCTCTCACACCGTTGCCATGCCGCTTATCGATTGGTTCCCCCGTTTCCCTTAACGGAAACTCAGCGATTGTTACATTTGCTGAATCGTATATTACGCCTGACGGCCGAAGTTGTAAATGAACCGTAGAGGCGGCATATTGTCTAATTCTGACAAGGAGTTTGGTTAGAGCGTTTACATTTGGAGGGAACTCTACCATGCTCCTTCTTGGACCTTATATCTCCCGAATGCTGCAATTCGTTATGAAACTTAGGTATATGCCAAGCCTAAATTGGTTTATCCGGGCTGCCAGATAAGAGGGAGGAATGGACGTATTCTGGAACGATTGGACTTTTTCGCCCCTTGTTTTCGTCAGCTAATTTTGGGACAATAGGAGCAGTATGCGGTTTTGTTTTGGCCGCGTTTCACGAAAAGAGGAAAAACGATGAGTACACCATCCATATACGGATTTACATTAGATCAATTAACGGCTTGGCTTGGCGAGCGCGGGCATAAAAAATTCCGGGCGACGCAGGTGTGGGAATACTTGTACCGGAAGCGGGTTACGAGCTTTGCGGATATGACGGATGTTCATCCGGACTGCGTGAAGCTGCTGGAGGAGAACTTTGCGATCCAGACGCTGGTTGAGCATACGAAGCAGGTGTCGAAGGACGGTACCGTCAAGCTGCTGCTTAAATTGGATGACGGCAACCTGATCGAGACGGTAATGATGCGCCATAAGTTCGGCTTGTCGGTCTGCGTAACCACGCAGGTGGGCTGCAACATCGGCTGCAGCTTCTGCGCCAGCGGCCTGCTGAAGAAGAGCAGGGATCTGACAAGCGGCGAGATTGTCGAGCAGATTATGAAGATTCAGCTCCATCTTGACGAAGCAGGCCAAGGCGAGAAGGTCAGCCATATCGTTGTCATGGGCATTGGCGAGCCGTTCGATAACTTTATTCACCTAAACGACTTCCTTACAACGGTCAAGGATCATAAAGGTCTGGCTATCGGACCGCGCCATATTACGGTATCGACAAGCGGTCTCGCGGACAAAATCAGGGAGTTTGCCGACAAGGATCAAGGGGTTAACCTCGCCGTATCGCTGCATGCCCCTAATAACGAGCTGCGGACGCGGATTATGAAGATCAACCGCGCGATTCCGATCGAGAAGCTGATGGATGCGATCGATTATTATCTGGAGCGGACGAACCGCCGCATTACGCTGGAATATATTTTGCTCAAGGACGTCAACGACCAGCCGGAGCATGCGCTTGAGCTTGCGGAGCTGGTGGGCGACCGCCGCCGCTCCCTCGTGAACGTGAACCTGATTCCTTACAATCCGGTTGACGAGCATAGCCAATACCAGCGCAGCGAGAACGATTCCATTAAGGGCTTCTACGATACGCTCAAAAAACAAGACGTCAGCGTCAGCGTCCGCCTCGAGCATGGCGCCGACATCGACGCGGCTTGCGGCCAGCTGCGCAGCAAGCAGATGAACAAGGAAAAAGCCGGCTGACAACCGGGCGGGCATAATCAAAGCCATGATCAGAGGATCATGGCTTTTTGCTTAGGAGCGGTGCGGCTCCGGTATCCGATGCAGGTGGCGATGCAGAATTGGGCGGCATAATAAGTGGTCATAATGAGCACGTCTGACCCGGCAATATCCGAAATAAACTTATTCCAGGCGAGAATGGAGTCGGAGGCCATAAAGAGCAGGGCGCCCGCAATCGCCCATGCGTTGCCGGACATCATAGCCGACCAGCCCATCAGCGAAATAGCCGTTACATAGACAAGAACGGGGATTTTCAGAGCGTCGTCCCCCGATTTCGCAAGCGCATCAAGCAGCTCGTAGCCCATATATACGGCATACGCGCCGATCGGAACAATAGTGACGAGCCGCCAGAAGGAAAATCGCCATTGCCCGAAAAATCCGCTTAAATAGAACAAATGGCCGATCAAAAAGGCGGACAGTCCCACAACGAAGTTACCCAGGGTAACATCGCCAACCACGCTGAAGACAAGACCGGCCAGCAGGATCCATTGAAACCGCTTACCGTTTGGAGCGGACTGCAAGTAAGCATAAGCGATGATCAGAAGCATCGGAATCGCTTTGAAAATTAGCTTGACGGCATGCGGTTCAGCGGGAATGATAAAAATGTAAAGCAAGCCTGTAAGCAGAATAAGGGCAGGCAGCATTTTGTTCAATCGGCATCGCTCCTTTTTCCTAACTATAGCATAGAATTTCATTTTGCAAGTCCGGATTTATATCGAAAAAAGGCGGGGTATCGCATGAATATGAACTTGAACTCGAACACGAATACAGCTCAAGCGTTGCTGGAGAAGCAGCGGCATTATTACGGAACGGGGGCAACCCGGAGTCTCGAATTCCGGCAGGCTCAGCTGGCCAAGCTGCGCCAGGCCGTCACGGAACGCGAGGATGCGATTATGCAGGCGCTTCGGCTTGACCTGAACCGGAGCGAGCAGGAGTCTTATATGCTCGAGATTGGACTTGTCCTGAAGGAAATCTCTTTTGTGCAGAAGCGGCTGAAGCGGTGGATGAAGCCCGCCAAGGTCAAAACGGCGCTCACCCACATGGGCAGCAAGGGGTATATCGTGCCGGAACCGCTTGGCACCGCGCTTATTATCGCTCCGTGGAACTATCCGTTCCAGCTTGCGATGGCGCCGCTTGTCGGGGCTATAGCGGCGGGCAATACCGCAGTCCTGAAGCCCTCGGAGCTGTCTCCGGCCGTATCGGAGGTCATGTCTTCGCTTGTTCAGGATACGTTTGACCCTTCTTACATAGCCGTTATGGAAGGCGGAGTTGAAGTAAGCAAAGAGCTGCTGGACCTGCCGTTCGATAAAATTTTCTTCACGGGCAGCGTTAACGTCGGCAAGCAGGTCATGGCGGCGGCAGCCAAGCATTTGACGCCGGTTACGCTGGAGCTTGGGGGCAAAAGCCCGGCTATCGTGCATCATGACGCCAATCTCAAGCTGGCCGCTAGACGGCTTGCCTTCGGCAAATTCATTAACGCCGGGCAGACCTGCATCGCGCCCGATTACGCGCTCGTGCATCACAGCGTGCTGGAGGAGTTCCTGCGGCAGCTCCGCAAGTCGGTAACGAAGTTCTATGGCCAGAATCCGCTTGAGCATAAGGATTACGGCAAAATCATTTCGGAGAGGCATTTCCGTCGGCTTGCAGGTTTCCTTCGCGAAGGGGAGGTTGTCATGGGTGGAGGGGCAGACGAGATGGCGCTCCGGATCGAGCCTACCGTATTAGCCCGCGTGGACTGGAATATGCCGGTCATGCAGGAGGAGATTTTCGGTCCGATTCTGCCGGTCTTGGTCTATGACGAGCTGCAGGAGGCGATTGATCAGATCAATGCGCGTCCGAAGCCGCTTGCTCTCTACCTGTTCAGCGAGAACGCGGCTATTCAGAAGCGGGTGACCGAAGCGGTGCCGTTTGGCGGCGGATGCATCAACGATACGCTTATGCATCTGGCGACGCCGTATTTGCCGTTTGGCGGAGTGGGCGAGAGCGGTATCGGGGCCTATCATGGCGAATACAGCTTCAAGACCTTTTCCCATATGAAAAGCGTCCTGAAGCAAACGACCCGATTCGATTTCGCCTTCCGTTATCCGTCGGCCAAGGGCGGACTTTCGATCATCCGGCGGCTGATGAAATAGCGGAATAAAGCTGAAAACGTTTTATGCATTTTTTACCAAAAATTCGATTGACTTCGCCTATTTTGCTCAGTAACATGGGATTGCACACTACCATTACAGACTGCCGTTGTCCTTCTCAACCTTGGCGTAATGGGGTATTCCATGTAGGAGGTTATACGGATGGAACAACGGTTAACGGATAACCCGCAGGAGCAGGATTTCAGCATGAAAAGCATTCTGCTTCCGCTTGTCGCGATTATTCTCGGTTGTTTTATGGTTATTCTCGATACAACGGCTATGAACGTAGCTTTATCGAAGCTCGTGGAGGATTTCCATACGCAGCTTCCCACTCTGCAATGGACCGTAACGGGGTATATGTTGGCGCAAGCCGCCGTCATTCCGCTTGCAGGCTGGCTGTCCGACCGGTTCGGCGCCAAGACGGTTTTTCTGACTTCGGTTATTCTCTTTACGATTGGCTCGCTCCTATGCGCGCTGCCGAACGACCCGCAGACGTTGATTATGTTCCGAGTTATTCAAGGGCTTGGCGGCGGATTCGTGCTGCCGGTTGCGATGGCGTACGTTTACCGGCTGAGTCCGCCCAATAAGGTGGGGCAGGTCATGGGCATGCTTGGCGTGCCGATCCTTCTGGCGCCGGCGATTGGCCCCATTCTGTCCGGCTGGCTGGTCGAATACCATTCCTGGCGCTGGATCTTCTTAATCAATCTGCCGGTAGGGATTATCAGCGTATTGTTTGGGCTATGGAGTCTGCCGAAGCTGGCAACCAAGAAGCTTGCCGGCTTGGATATTCCGGGCATGATTCTGGGGCCGCTCGCTTTCGCCGCTTTATCCTATGGCGTTAACCAGGGCGCCGAAAGCTGGACCTCGGACAAAACGCTCACCGGCCTTATCGTTGGCGGCATCGCGTTAATCGTCTTTATTTTCGTAGAGCTGCGCGCGAAGCATCCGCTGCTGGATCTTCGGGTGTTCCGCTCGGTTGATTTCTCGTTCGGCATTGTGGTGCAGTGGATTGTCCAGTTCTCGCTGTTTGGCGCGATTTTCCTGCTGCCTCAGTTTCTTCAGCAGGGCCGCGGCTACGGCGCCTTTGATACCGGCCTTACCTTGTTCCCGCAAGCGCTGGCTTCAGCCTGCATGATGCCGATCGGCGGGTATTTATTCGACCGGATCGGGGTCCGCTGGCTGGTGGTTATCGGGCTCAGCCTTGTTTCCGGAGCAATCTTCCAATACTCGAATCTCGACATTCATACGGGAAGAGAGGATCTGCTGCTGCCGCTTATCATGGCCGGTTCGGGAATGGGGCTTATGATGATGCCGCTTAATTCCCATTTGATCAACAAGACGCCGCGGGAGCTGGTCAGCCGGGTTACTTCGCTTACGAGCGCGATGCAGCAGGTAATCAGCTCGCTGGCGGTAGCGCTGCTCGTCACAATTCTGACGAAGCGGATTGCAAAGCTTATGGTTGAAGCGAACGTGCCGCCCGAAGCGCTGACGAATCAGACCGCGGGAAGCGGCGCCGCGCAGGCGAGTCCGGAGCAGCTGCAGCAGCTCCTCGCCTTGGCGGTCGATGCGTTTGACTACACCTTCGGCATTATGGTGTTTGTGGCTATAACCGGAGCCTTGCTGGGGCTTCTGCTGCGCAGAGGCAAGAAAAATTCCGGAGAGAGCGCGCAGGCCGACAAGCCGGAAGCGGCTCTCGAAGGGCTTCATATGGGATAATGGAATTCAATTAACCGAGAATAGGGTCAGTTTCATTAGCCAACGCTAGTGGAACTGATCCTTTTTGAGTATACGGGGAAAGGACAAACGCTTATGTTACAGCCTTATACGCAGAGAGTAGTCGATATTATTAAGAGGATCCCGGAAGGGAAAGTGATGACCTACGGGCAAATCGCGGGATTGGCAGGCAGCAGCCGCGGGGCAAGACAGGTCGTGCGTATCCTGCATTCCTTGAGCAGCGCCCATCAGCTTCCCTGGCATCGGGTGGTGAACGCCAAAGGAGAAATCGCTATCCAGGAAGACGAATCACGGATGCTGCAGAGGCATATGCTGGAGGCCGAAGGCGTGTATATAGGGATTAACGGAATGATTGACCTGGAGGAATACAGGCATGAACCGGATATTCCTCCCGATAGATAACTCTCCCCATATGTTAACCTTTGTGGTAAAATTGGGTTAACATATGAAGGGGAGGAGCAGTTCCCATGCAAAGCATCGCGTTAAGAGGGCATCATCTGTTTTGTTTGCTTGGATACCGCGGCAAGGGATATTCGGAAAGCTTCTGCACGAACATGACAGCCGTTTATGAAACGCTGCGGAACGACCCGAAGACGATCATAGAAATTATCGAAGGCCCGGATAAGATCTGCGCGGCCTTTCCATCCGACCAGCCGAACCATTGCCATAACCCAAGCGTATACCGGAAAGACAGCGAAATATTAGGCGAGCTTGGGCTGGCGGCCGGCAATCGATTAAGCTGGGAGGAGCTGATCGGGAACATTGCTGCCGTTGTTCAACCGGATGACATTCACAGGCTTTGCTACGATTGTCCATGGGAGCCATACGGTTTATGTCAGGAAGGGGTTGCCCATATCCGGCGGGCCAAAATGCTAAGACCGTTGCCTTAACCTCATTCAGGCAAAAAATAAAGCGGCAGCTTAAGGCTGCCGCTTTGCTAATTTCTCCTGCGCCATCCGGATCATTTCCCGGATCATGGCACCGCCGATTTTTCCCCCGACATGGCCGGCATCCTCGGTTTTCATATTCCCGTTCTCGCCATTGCGGTTCATCCGGATTCCCATTTCGCTAGCTACTTCGTATTTCACGTCATCCGGTCTGTTCTCGTCAACCGCGTAGCCTTCCTGGCGCATCACGTCTGCCTTTAAGGTCTGCATGGCCGCCCCTGCTTCAGGAACAAGTAATCTTCTGCTTCGTCTTCCCATTTCGCCGCACCGCCTCATCGTAATTTGTCGGTATTACCTTTCCCTGCAGCCTCGGCATTTATGAAGGAGAAGCATTAAATAAACTTGCCTAGAATGGCATCCACTTTTGCCTTGTTGGAAATAAAGGTATGCCTGTTCAGAAGCCTCTGATTTAACGTGTTCTTTTTATGCACGACAACCATGTAATTCCGTTTGCCTGACTTGGTCAGAACCTCGTGCCTATGTTTAATGACTCCGCCGTGCCCGTCCGTCTTATATCGGAAGCCGCCAAAGTATTGCTCGGAATTGTAAATCCACGTATAAAAGGGCGGGGAGGATTTGCTAACCGTTGCCATCCGGTGCCGCACGCTGTCATAAATGTAGCCGGCCTGGTTAATCAATGCCCGCGTACCTTGC
This sequence comes from Paenibacillus glycanilyticus NBRC 16618, assembly GCF_004000805.1. Classification (GTDB taxonomy): domain Bacteria; phylum Bacillota; class Bacilli; order Paenibacillales; family Paenibacillaceae; genus Pristimantibacillus; species Pristimantibacillus glycanilyticus. The sequence continues at coordinate 3,217 of NZ_BILY01000028.1, read as the reverse complement.
TTTGGCTTGTATTTATGAAGCTGGTCAATCATGGTGCGGTGATACGTATCATCGCAGTCAAGGCGAACGAGGTAGAAAGAAGAACTTGCGCCGACCGTTCTCCGCAGCTTTTCTCCGTATTGCTTATCGGTTACGAATCGAATATTCGGCGGCAGTTTCGGATATTTCGCAAGCTCAGCACGGATAATTCCCTTAGTCCGCTCCGTGTAACGGATAAAAGCATGGAAGCTCTGGTTCGTCTGCTTGAGCAGGCTTCGAAGCGTATATTTCATAAAGATGGACATCCGGTACTTAATCCATTGAGGGGTTAGCCCAATCCTGTAAACACCGCCCTTGTTCGAGCGGTTGTTAAATTCGATTTCTACAATAATGGCTTTGGTCATCTCGCCCTTGTCCCCTCCTAGCCTTATTTTATAAACTCTCATTTGCATATGAGATTACTGTATTCGGAAGGAATGGTTTGGATATAGGCCGCATTCCCTCCAGTTAAAAATCTGGCAGAATATCCGCGCCTTCCGCACAGCACACTTATGGATGTACCAAATATCCGAGGGAGGTTTTCGCCAATGAAAAAGAAATTGTTCTCCACGCTGTGCGCCGCAACTATTCTTATGTCTGCCGCTTCCGTCCCAGCCTTTGCCGCGTCAGCCAAAGATGAGGTCGCAACGGACAACTTCCGCAGCACGCATTACGGTTCCACGACTTACGGAACTTACGGAACGGATGGCAACAGCACGACAACCAACCGTACGAACAACTATAACGGAACAATGAACGGTACGAACGGCTTCGGCACTAATAACTACAGCACCAATAACGGTTATAATCCGAACCGGAACAGCTTCATTGGCAATACAAACCGAATGAACAGCTACAGCACGACAAGCACTACAGGTACAGGTATGGGAACAAGCGCCTTAACAAACGGCAATTACCGCACCTTGGCTAACACGAACGACCGCGATTACGACTGGGGCTGGCTTGGTCTGCTTGGTTTGGCCGGATTGTTCGGTCTTAGAAGCCGTGATCGCGAGCGTACGTAAGCATGGGGATTTTAAGTGGTAATCCAAAAGACGAGCCGATGCACTACGGTGAGATCTATGCCGTATGGCAGGCGTCTATGGTGGCCAAAAGCGCCGTTTCCTGCTGTCAGGCTTATTTAAGCCATGCCGGCGATAAGGATCTCAAAAAGATCCTGGAGGACCTTATTGACCAGTCAAGGCTGGAGTCGACTGAGTTGGACGCGTTGCTTACCCATAACGGGATAACGCCTGCTCCGGGGATGCCCGAAAGGCCGCAGGTAAAGCTTGAAGATATTCCCGCGGGAGCAAGATTTGCGGATAACGAAATCGCCTTTGGCATTGCCGGCGGTCTGTCGGCGGGTCTTGTGGCTTGCAGCCAGGCAATGGGTATCTCGATTAGGGAAGATATTGGCGCGCTGTTCGGCAAATACCACATGACAAAGGCAGCCTTGGGCTTGCGTATTTTGGAGATGTCCAAAAAGAAAGGGTGGCTGATCCCGCCACCGCTCCAACTGAAGCGCCCCGAGCCTGTTCATGCCTAAAAATTAAGCAAAAAGCCCTGCTCAGCGAGCAGGGCTTTTTGCAGGATTGACGAATACAACAGATACATATAGACTGGGAAGAATTTCTTTGGACGCGAACCATATAAGAAAGGAGAATTCGCGATGTGGGAGAGATTGCAGCCTGGCGAGCAGGCTATGGATGCTCTAAGATCACCCTTATTTATTCCAGACGAGGTAAAGATGAATTTGCTGCACCGGATATGCGAGATGAGCCATTCGGTTATCTATAGAGCCGCGGGGGGCTCCGTGATTTTTGCCGGTTCGCCTGGTCATAATGCCTGGCTGTGGGTGGATGAGGCGCTTACGGAGGAACAAAGACTCCTTCTCTTCAAAGGCCTGGTGAAGCTTACCGGATATTCGCTTCGCGGAATTACGGCGGAGCCTAGGCATGCCAAGCTGTTTGCGGAGCTGTACGCTGTACGCTACCGTGTGCGCCCCGAGTACAAAATGGGGATGGAAGCTTATTATTGTCCGGACATCCGGTATCCGGCGGAAGTAGAGGGAGAACTGCGGCTGACCGTTTCCTCGGACGCTCCGCTAATCGCGGATTTCATGGCCGGCTTTGCGGAAAGCGCATACGGTTACAAGGTCCATCCGGCTAGCCAATTGCCAACGGCGGAAAATACGATTGCAACAGGCAATTTATACATATGGATTGTTGATAAAAGGCCGGTATCGATGGCGCATATCGCTCACCGCTCTCCGCGCCATGCCCGTATTAATTATGTCTATACGCCGCTGGAGCTGCGCAAGCAGGGGTATGCGAGCGCGACGGTTGCCGCCTGCTGCGGCCTGATCGTGCAAGAAAACCGGATCCCCATGCTGTATGCGGATTTGACCAACCCCGATTCCAATAAGGTGTATCAGAATATCGGCTTTGTAGAAAGCGGCAAGGTAGCCGACGTTAAGTTCGTATCCTAAAGCAAACCCTCTCCGGCTTAAGCGGAGAGGGTTTGCTGTTGTTACCGGGCAGCGCGGTAGCTTTCCGTTATTTTTTATATCGAAAGGTGCCGTATGAAATTTTGAATTGGGGAATAGTAAGGCGTGGAAATACAATTCAATGAGAATAGGAAGGTGTAGTAACAAATGAAATGGGATTGGATGTTGTCTTCCCGCGAGGACGAGAATAAAGGGAAGGCTAAAAAGGCCGGAAAAATCCTGGGTGCGGTTGTTTTGTCTGCTGCACTTATGTTTGGCGGTGCCGGAACGACTCTTGCGGTCGGCAAAGGAGCCAAAGGACCGGACATCTACGTTATTCAAGGGATGCTTAAGGGAATCGGCAGCTATTCCGGCAAAATCAACGGTTATTATGACAATACAACCGTAAGAGGCGTCAAGCATTATCAAAAAACGCATGGCCTCCCGGTGACTGGCTCGGTGGATGCAAAAACATTCCAGTCGATTACTTACTCGTACAACACGGCTAAATACGGCAAAAAGGTAAGCGCCAAAGGTGTCGGCAAAGCTAGAGGTCTTGGCGTTGGCCAAGGCGGTGGCGCAGGAGCAGGCGGTGGCGCAGGAGCTGGCGGCGGAGCAGGAGCAGGCGGCGGTGCAGGAGCAGGCGGTGGCGGCGGTGCAGGCGGCGGCGCAGGAGCAGGCGGTGGCGGCGGTGCAGGCGGCGGAGCAGGAGCA
>NZ_BILY01000027.1 GCF_004000805.1 Paenibacillus glycanilyticus NBRC 16618 | reverse complement strand
CCTGCTTGTTCAAGTGCGGCTTGCCGAGCAGCCGCACCAACAGGTCGCCGCCGCGTGGCACCGCGGCGACAACGTGCGCCTCGCCGGCGAGCTTGCGCGGCCGGCCGGCGTTTCCAATAGCGGCGGCTTTGATTACCGCCGCTATCTGGAGAGCAGCCAGCATGTCCACTGGCTGCTCAAGGTCAAGGGCATCGGCGCCGTCCAGGCGGCGCCGGGCCCGGGCTGGACCGCGGCCGCCGTGCTCGGCCGCGTGGATGCCGCGCGCGACTGGCTTGGCGCGCGGATGGACCGATTGTACCCGGCCGACCAGTCCGGGTACATGAAGGGGCTGGTCCTAGGCATACGCGAGGACCTGGACCCCGAGCAGTTCCAGCAGTTTTCACGGCTGGGACTGACTCATATATTGGCCATTTCGGGGCTTCACGTGGCCGTGTTTGTATACGCGCTGGGGGCCGTTTTGCGGCTGCTGCGTTTGACTCGGGAGCGGCTGCTGCTTACCCTGATTGCGGCCGTTCCGTTTTATGTGCTTCTCTCCGGCTCGTCGCCTTCCGTCGTAAGGGCAGGGCTCATGACGATGCTGGCGCTTCTAGCCGCCAGAATGGATAAGCTGAAGGACGGCCTGCATCTGCTGGCAGCGGCGGCGGTAGCGATGCTGATCTGGAATCCTTCCTTTATTCAGGATGTAGGCTTCCAATTGTCTTTTGCCGTAACGGCAGGGCTTATTCTGTTTGTACCGCCGGTTAGGCGTGCGATGCCGGATTGGCGCAAAGGAAAACCGCTGCTTGATCTGCTTGCCGTGACGGTTGTGGCGCAAGCGGTATCTTTTCCGCTGACGGTCTATTACTTTAATCAATTTCACTTGCTGTCGATTCCGGCTAATCTGATCCTGGTGCCGTTTATTAGTTTTATCGTAATGCCGATAGGGGCGGTAGCGCTGGTCTTTGGCCTGCTGTGGCCGCTTGGCGGTCAACTGCTGGCAGCCGTCAGCGTATACGCAAATGATTGGACGTTTCTTCTGGTCGGCTGGCTTGGGGAAGTGGACGCCGTCCGTACCATCTGGGCCACGCCTCCGTTATGGTGGATTGCCGCCTTGTATTTGGCTCTAGCCGTTCTATGCAGACAGCTGCCTGCTGCACCTGCTGCTGTTCAGAAGGAAACGGACGAGACTATGCCCCTGCAAGAAGCGTCAGCCGGCATGGAACGGGATGCTGCTCCTATTTGGGAGCTCCTGGAGGAACGGAAGCTCCCGATATGGAGGAGGCGGTCAACCGGATTAAGTCTCGCCATGTTAGCGGGTGCGGCCTTATTGTTCTACGCCTATTTTCCGGATATGCTGAAGCGTACGGCCGATGTTGATGTTCTTGATGTTGGACAAGGGGATGCCATCTTTATTCGTACGCCGCAGGGCAAGAGGATTCTGATCGATGGCGGGGGAACGTTAAGCTTCCGCAAATCCGGCGAGGAATGGAAGCAGCGCAGCGATCCGTTTGAGGTGGGAAGCAAGGTTGTTGTTCCCTTATTAATGAAGCGAGGGGTTCATTCTCTTGATCTGCTTGTCATTTCCCACCTGGACAGCGACCATATCCGCGGTTTGCAGGCGGTGCTCGACGCTATTCCCGTACGCGCCATTGCATGGAACGGAAGTTTAAAGAATGCCGAGGACGCGGAAGCGATTATGCGCACGGCCTTGCGCAAAGGGATCCCGCTTTACCGTGCGGAAATCGGTAAGGAGTGGAAGGTGGATGCCGATACGGAATTAACCGTCTTGTGGCCGCCGGCTGCGGGGGAAGGAATTCGCGTCATTGAGGATCAGAACGACGACAGCGTTGTGTTATGGATGAGAATCTATCAATCTACCTTTCTTCTGTCGGGGGATATTAGCAGCACAGCCGAATCGGCTATACTATCGCGTATGCGGGATCAAAATACTACTCTCTCATCAACCGTATCCTCCAAAAAGCTAAGCCGGATCGATGTCCTGAAAATTGCTCATCACGGCAGTAAATATTCAACCTCGGAGGAATGGCTGCGCTATTGGAAGCCGCTTCAGGCGGCAATTTCCGTCGGGGCAACCAACACTTACGGTCATCCGCATCCGGATGTGCTGAAGCGTCTGGAGGAGCACGGCGTCACGGCATTGCGGACGGATCAGAATGGCGAAATCCGCTATAGAGTGGGTTTATCTGGAATATATGAACAAACGATCAGGAAGAATTAGGAAGACGCTGGCGAAAGTGCCTATATTCCTAATCGGGTATCCTGCTAAAATGCTTCTTTCAACCTAACTCACTAGGAACTACCTATATACGGGGTTCCATTTTTTTGTTATCCTTTAGGTTGGAGTTTTCTACTTTTTCAATTAAAAAATTAAAGGTTTTTCATTTTAGAGGTGCAACAATTTATGCAACCCGCTCGTCAGAGAGGTTGCAAGAGAGGGGGATCCTTCGTGGTAGAGCCTGGCCTTATTAGAGCCGCTCAGTCAGGAGATCGGGATGCTTTAATAACTCTGTTGCGAGAGATTGAAACCCATGTTTACCGGACAGCCTATTATATATTGAATAATGAACAGGATGCGATGGATGCGGCGCAGGAAGCGTTAATCCGCATATACACAAAAATCGGCTCCTACGAAGAGAAGGCCCAGTTCAAAACGTGGATTCAACGAATTGTAACGAATATTTGCATAGATAAGTTTAGAAGAAGCAAGCCAACCGTATCGATAGACGAGCATGAGATGGTATTCCGGGAGAAACAAAATGTCGAGGACGAGGTTATGTCGGCTTACGCCGTACAAGACATCCGCAAGGCAATCGATAAATTGCCGGAGCATCACCGGGCAGTAGTTGTACTGCGGTATTTGCAGGATTTCTCTTATAACGAAATCGCTGACTCGCTTGATCTGCCATTAAATACGGTCAAATCCTACTTATTCCGAGCTAGGCAGCAGCTTCAAACTTTACTACATGATTATCAGAAAGGTGGTGTCCGGGGATGACTTGTCAAGAGGTGATCGAATACATGAACCGTCAGCTAGACGGCGATTTGGATGAACATGAATATGAGATCTTGATGAATCATACGAGACATTGTCCGGACTGTGCAGCAATGTTTGAGCGGCTGAAGAAACTGTCCGATGAGCTTGGCAATTTACCTCATGTCATGCCAAAGTACAGTCTGGTAGACGCTATTTTACCTCAGCTCGAAGAAATTGTTCCATTCCGGCAGCCGGAGGCGGCTGCGGTGGAGATTGCTCCGGTGGCTGTTCCTGCGCCAACGCAGCAAACCACGCGCCGTGCCAAAGAGCGGCATCAGCTGCGCTTCCGGGCGATAACGGGAATTATTGCGGCGAGCGTAGCAGCCGGATTATTCCTAGTATCTTATAATGCGGGTTTATTCCCGTCGTCATCGCATAGCTTTGATGCCGATAAGGTGCAAACGGCTGCTGCGGATACTTCCGCCAGTTCAGCTGAAGTGCAAAGACAGTTTAAAGAGGTTCAGCCTTACGCCAACAATGCCAACGATACCGGGAAAGCGCACGTCAACACGGAATCGATTGATCCGGATCAATCTGCATCCTCGGCTGATTCAGCGGGCAACGACGATTATCATGTGACGACGGAAGAAGACTTGGGGATAGCCGCATCCGAATCGGAAGCAGGCGGATCCACGGATAATCAAGGGAACAGCTCCGGCGGCAGCAACGAGCCCGCATCGGGCAACAAAGGAGCCTCGACCGGGGAAGCTCCTACCGTCAAAGGACCTAGCCAAGGCATCGGCGATGGCAGTGAGCCGAATCAGGGGATAGCCGGGTTTACGCCTGCACCGCTCGAGGTCGCTTCTCCGGACGGCAGCTACATTGCCAAGGCAGTTGGTTACCAGATCCATGTTTACAAGAACGGTGACGATGCAGGGAAAGCCGTTTATGATTCCATACGCAGAAACGGCAAGGTTGCCACGCTCGCATGGTCGGAGGACGGCAAGCAGATTACCTATGAGGTGCAGCTGGAATCCGGCGGCATGGAGCGTTACACGATTGACCTGGCAGCGAAAACCGAATCGAAGGCAGCTCATTAATTCTAGACATTTTTACGGCTGATATTCGCACACTTTATCGTTCACTTGCGTATGATATACAAATGAAAAGTCAACGTGAGCCTTGACCAAAAGTATGACCATCTACAGGGCGGTACCATGGGCCTGTCTGCAGATGTTTATATAGATGTTCAGGGACAAAGGGATGAGGCCTAAGAAGCCCATCCCTTTGTTGCTGTTCAGCGAATGCCGTAAGATGCATGCAAGGGAGACGGGGAGAGGTGAAGCATGGAAGCAAAAGAGGCGTTAAAGGAAATTAAAGCGGGGAAGTTCCGTCCCGCTTACGTGATATACGGCAAAGACCGGTACCGGATCGGCCAGTTTACGGAGACGTTAACGGAAGCGATGTTTACGTCGGACGAGCGTGAGCTTGGCGTGGTCAAGTTCGATACGTCGGAGACGCTGATTGAAGAAGCGGCGCTTGAAGCGGAGACGCTGCCTTTCTTTGTGGAGCGTAAGCTCGTTATTGTACGCGATTCGGTTGTTTTTGCTGCCGGAGGCAAAGAAGGCGGCAAGCTGGATCATAAGACGGACCGGCTGCAGCATTATTTGGACATCCCGTCGGAGACAACGGTTATGTTGTTCATTATTAACGCGGAAAAGCTGGACGAGCGGCGCAAGCTGGTGAAGATGCTGAAGGACCGCGATGCGCTTATCGCTTTTCAGGAGCTTGATGCGGCGGAGCTGAGACGCTGGGTTGTCAAACGAGCGGAGGAACAGAAACGGACGATGACGTCGGATGCGGCGGATCTTCTGCTCGTGCGAACCGGGGCGAATATGCAGCAGCTGGCGATCGAAGTGGACAAGCTATGCCTTCATGCCGGTGAAGGCGGGGTTATAGGCGTTGAAGAGACGGAACTGCTGACAGCCTCTACCGTTGAGGAGGATGTATTTGCGCTGGTGGATGCCATCGCAAGCCTGCAGGTTGACCGTTCGCTGAAGCTGTACCGAGCTTTGCTCGTCAGAAGGGAAGAGCCCATCAAGATTGCCGCGTTAATCGCAAGGCAGCTGCGAATCATGCTTCAGATCAAGGAGCTTGAGCAGAACCGGTATTCTCCGCAGCAAATGGCGGGGCAGATTGGACTTCATCCGTACGCGGTTAAGCTTGCCGCCGAGAAAAGCCAAAAGTTTAAAGTAGCACGGCTTGGCGCGCTGCTTAGCGATATAGCGGATCTGGATTACAAAATGAAAACGGGCGCTATCGATAAGACGCTGGGATTGGAATTATTCCTGCTGTCGCTTGGCGTTCAGCAAGGACAAGGCGTCAGATAAACGAATAATGACAAATCAAAAACGGCCTCGCATAAGCGAGGCCGTTCATTTGTTTGCGGTTTATTAAGCTTGAGCCGACAGAGCGTTCAGCTTTTTAGCAAGACGAGATTTTTTGCGGGAAGCCGCATTTTTATGAATCAGGCCTTTAGTAACCGCTTTGTCCAATTTTTTCGTTGCAGCGACCAGAGCAGCTTTAGCTGCTTCTACATCAGTGCCAGCGATAGCTTGGTCAGCAGATTTAACAGCCGTACGAAGCGCGGATTTTTGGGAAGCGTTCAAAGCGCGGCGTTTTTCGCTCGTTTTAACGCGTTTAATTGCGGATTTAATGTTTGGCATCGAGTTTCACCTCCTACAAAGTTTGCGTAAGCAAACAAAAAGCGTACGCGGTAAGTCTAGGTAACACAACTTAAAATATATTACCATGCACTCTCATGAAAAGCAATAGCGAGCCTGTCCTGCCATTTTTGCTCAACCGGGCAAAAGTATGAAATTGTCTCCCTTGCGAACAATAAGCTGGAGAGAATGGTATGGCTTTGAAGGGAGAATGGTTAAATGACCGAACTTGATTTGCAGCAATACAACATTCGCACCGATCTGGCGCTTGAGGCAAAAGAAATCGCGGAGCAGCTTGGCGGGGGAGGCCCGATCCCGGGCATACATTCGGAAACAACCGAAGATGACGGCATCACGATTACTCATCTGCATGTGCAGAATGAGCAAGGCTCCCGCGCGATCGGCAAAGTGCTGGGCCGCTACGTCACGATTGAGGTACCCGGCCTCCGCAAGCAGGATACGGAGTTGCAGGATCGCGTCGCTACGCATTTCGCCAAGCATTTCGAGACGTTCCTGGAGCGGATTGGTATAGGCAAGACGGCAAAGGTGCTTATTGTTGGGCTGGGCAACTGGAATGTAACGCCGGATGCGCTGGGACCGCTCGTCGTAGAAAATGTGATGGTTACGCGTCACTTCTTCGAGCTGATGCCGGATCAGGTTGCGCCGGGTTACCGTGCGGTTAGCGCTGTAGCACCGGGCGTGCTCGGGATAACCGGCATCGAATCCAGCGAGATTGTCCAGGGTATCGTGGAAAAAACGCATCCCGACGTCATTATTGCGATTGATGCGCTGGCTTCCAAAGCGCTGGACCGCGTGAATACAACGATTCAAATTGCGGATATCGGCATTCATCCGGGTTCGGGCATCGGCAATAAACGCAAAGGCCTTACGCAGGAAATTCTGGGCATACCGGTTATTGCAATCGGCGTTCCGACGGTGGTGTACGCCTCCACGATCGTAAATCATACAATTGAGCTGATGAGGGACCATATGGCGGCGAACAATGCCAATAACGATCAAATATTTGGTCTGATGAACCAAATGGGCGAAGCCGAGCGACTGCAGCTAGTCAAAGAGGTGCTTAATCCGGTGGGCCATGATCTGCTTGTGACGCCTAAAGAAATCGACGAGTTTATCGAAGATATCGCCAACATTATCGCAAGCGGCTTAAACGCTTCGCTCCATGAGGCTGTCGATACCGATAACGTTGCTGCCTATACGCATTGAATTTAATCAAAGTCCTTGGGGCACAAAAGCCTCAGGGGCTTTTTTGACTATTTTGACGGGCTGCCGTTTACGCTTGATGAAATCTCTTAATCTATCAAAATTCATTAATCTATTATTTCTTTTCGGTTCTATCAAACCTTCTTGTCTCATAGATTAGTAACAGTTGAGCAACGAAGAAGCGGGAGGTAGAGCTCGAAATGAAAAGAACCATCATGTTGTTTGATCTGACACGCGGGAGCAAACGCATTCGCCGGCTGCTTGTAACGGGAAGAACCTTCGCGGTGTTGTCGATAAGCTCCATGCTGTTTTTTGTTGCGATAGGTATTGCGGGAATGGCCCAGCAGCATTCGCTCGCTGCACCGGTGTCTTCCATGTCCGGTTTCGCGGCTTCTGTTTCAAGCGGTTTTTTTGGGGATATGCTAGAGATGGAGATGCCTCAATTTAAGAGCACGAAATCGGGCGAGGAGTTGTCTGGCACGCAGATCAGCAGCTTTATCCTCCGGTTGATGACAAACGTGAATCCGGGAGATCCAAGAAGCCTGATTGCCGGAGAGATTCCGGGCATGGGGGCGGATTCTTCCTTTCTGATACGCGGCGGGGTGGGAACGCAGCCGAATGTGTGGCCGGAAGACAACATTCCGATACCTGGCGATGATACGGGGGCAGCCAATGGCGATGACCATGGCCCGGACAATACGGGCGGGGGCAACGAGCCTTCGGATACTCCGCCGCCGCCAACATCGACGCCAACTCCTACGGAGAAACCAACATCAACGCCAACGCCGGATGATGCGGGAACGCATACAACGGGGAAAGACAAAGTGGTATTTATTTATCATTCGCATAGCCGGGAATCCTGGTATCCGGAGATTGCGGACAAGAACGGGGATGCCAACTCGGCTTCCAAAAATATTACGCTGGTAGGCGAGCGGCTCGCCGAGAAGCTTGAGGATCTGGGCGTAGGCACCACGCATTCGGATGAGGATTACCCGACAACGGTGCCGGGTTACGATTGGAACTACTCCTACAAATACTCGAAGAAAACCGTGCAGGAAGCAATCGCAAGCAACAAGAAATTGAAATTCTTCTTCGATATCCACCGCGATTCGGGCAGACGCAAAACCACTACGGTGGATATTAACGGCAAAAGCTACGCGCAGGTTTATTTTATTATCGGACACAAGAATCCGAACTGGAAAAAGAACGCGGAATTCGCAACCCAGATCCATGACGTTCTGGAGAAGCAATATCCCGGCCTTTCCAGAGGGATCTTGGGCAAGACCACGGCAACGGGCAACGGCGAGTACAACCAGTCGCTTGCCGAGGACAGCGTATTGATCGAAATTGGCGGCGTGGACAACACTTTGGCCGAGAGCTACCGGACGGCGGATGTATTGGCAAAAGTCATTGCGGATATTTACTGGGACGCAGAGAAAGTATCTGCTTCAAAATAATCAAGCTTCGGGCGAAGGCTGCTGCGGCAGCCCCGCCTGGCTAAAAGGGGCTGGAGAGAGATGAAAGGCGCATTTAAATGGATTTTGCTTGGAGGCGTGCTTGTATTTATCGTGTTGTACGGCATCGAAATGTCTTCGTCAGGCATTGAGCGTATATACGGGCCGATCGAGAAAAACAATTCTTCGTCGGTTATTTCGGAGGAAGACCGCTATAATCTGGCTTCCTCCGATGAAGAATCAACAACCGTGAAGAGCAGCGGATTATCCACGGAAGCCGACCGGAAAATCGCCGAGCTCGAGAAGGAATTGAAGGAAGTCCGGAAAATCGCGGAGCAAAACGGACGCCATGAACGGCTTCCCGGCCTATCGTCGGACAACGGGGAACCAACGGTGAACAAGGTTGCTGACGGAACAGCAGGCCTTTTGCAGTCCGTCTCCAACAGCGGGATCCGCTTTATTGCTTCATTATTCGGGTCGGTTACCGGATAGGCGGCCGTGCATCTTGCCGTAACCGCATTGCTGGTATACCATATAGCTGATATAATGGAAAGAATGATTAGCTATATTGGATTGTGTGGGGGTTAGGCATGACTGACGTTCGTGACCGGCAAAAGAAAATTAGGAATTTCTCGATTATTGCACATATTGACCACGGGAAGTCGACGCTCGCTGACCGTATTCTCGAATTTACCGGAGCGTTATCCTCGCGCGAAATGCAGGAGCAGGTTCTCGACCAGATGGATTTGGAGCGGGAACGCGGCATTACCATCAAGCTGCAGGCCGTACGCCTTACTTATAAGGCTGACGATGGCGAAGAATATTTACTTAATCTGATCGATACGCCAGGGCATGTCGATTTCACGTATGAAGTTTCCCGCAGTATGGCCGCTTGCGAAGGTGCTTTGCTTGTTGTAGACGCGGCGCAAGGCATTGAAGCGCAGACGCTGGCCAACGTATATCTGGCACTCGACAACAACCTGGAGATCCTCCCGGTTATCAATAAAATCGACCTGCCTAGCGCCGAGCCTGAGCGCGTAAAGCAAGAGATCGAGGATGTTATCGGTCTTGATGCAAGCGACGCGGTTCTGGCTTCGGCAAAAGCAGGGATCGGCATTAAAGAAATTTTGGAGCAAGTGGTACAGAAGGTGCCAGCTCCAACCGGTAATCCGGATGAACCGCTTAAAGCGCTTATTTTCGACTCGCACTACGATCCGTACAAAGGCGTTATCGTGTATGTGCGCGTTATCGACGGCAGCATTCAGGCCGGCAAGAAAATTCGTTTTATGGCGACCGGCGCCGAGTTTGAAGTTATCGAGGTTGGCGCATTTAAGCCTCGGATGGGTATTGTGGACGAGCTTGCCGTTGGCGACGTAGGTTTTGTCGTTGCCGGCATTAAAAACGTAAAAGATACGCGTGTCGGCGATACGGTTACGGAAGCAAAACGTCCGGCTCCGGAAGCTTTGCCTGGTTACCGCAAAATCAATCCGATGGTTTATTGCGGTCTGTATCCAATCGAGACGCAGGACTATAACGATCTGCGCGAAGCGCTCGAGAAGCTTGAGCTTAACGATGCGTCGCTCCGTTACGAGCCGGAAACCTCGACGGCGCTGGGCTTTGGCTTCCGCTGCGGCTTCCTTGGCCTCCTGCACATGGAAATTATTCAGGAGCGTATTGAACGCGAGTTCAATATCCCGCTTATTACGACAGCGCCAAGCGTTATTTACCGCGTTACGCTGACGAACGGTACGGTTCTCGATATCGACAATCCATCCAATTACCCGGAAGCGGGCAAGCTGGAGTATGTTGAAGAGCCGTATGTAAAAGCTTCGATTATTGTCCCTAATGATTTCGTAGGCGCGATTATGGAGCTTTGCCAAAGCAAACGCGGCGAGTTCGTAAACATGGAGTACCTGGATACGAACCGGGTTACGCTTACTTATGAAATTCCGCTCTCGGAGATTGTTTACGACTTCTTCGACCAGCTGAAATCAAGCACCAAAGGTTACGCTTCGTTTGATTACGAGCTGTCGGGCTACCGCAGATCGAATCTGGTGAAGATGGATATTATGCTGAACGGCGAGCAGGTCGATGCCCTGTCCGTTATCGTTCACCGCGACCGCGCATACCATCGCGGACGCGGTATTTGCCAGAAGATGAAAGAGCTGATCCCGCGCCAAATGTTCGAGGTGCCGGTACAGGCTTCGATCGGGACGAAGGTTATCGCGCGCGAGACCGTTAAAGCGATGCGCAAAAACGTTCTTGCCAAATGTTACGGCGGCGACATCAGCCGTAAACGGAAGCTTCTCGACAAGCAGAAGGAAGGCAAGAAGCGGATGAAGCAGGTCGGCAGCGTAGAGGTGCCTCAAGAGGCCTTCATGGCGGTGCTGAAAATCGACGAGGACTAAGGGTTATTCTCTTAGTTACTGTCGCGTAGTCGTAAGTTGGGCGGAAGGGACAGGGTATCTCGTTACAGCCGCTGTTGCTGATTTTTTTCCTGAACAAGTTTGATTCGGATGAAAAAAATACAGCAAAGGCGAACGCTTCGCTCTTCCACGAGATACCCTTTACCCATCGCCGTAACTCACGGACAATGAATGACAGGACTAAGGAGAATACCTCCTTGGTCCTGTCGATTTTTTATTAGGGGAAATAGTGATCGCATATGAATTGCTACGCGATTCTTTTAGGAGGAAATTAATATGATTAACTACGCGCCAAAGGCGCTTTACATTCATATCCCGTTCTGTACGAACAAGTGTCATTATTGCGATTTTACTTCGTATGTATTAAAGGGACAGCCTGTCGACGAATATCTCGACGCCTTGGAGAGAGAGATGGCGCTCACGGTTGCCCAAATACCGCCGGAGAGAATCGATACGGTATTTGTAGGCGGAGGTACCCCTACCGTATTGACGCCGCCTCAAATGGAACGTTTTCTCGCTTCGGTGAAAAAGTATTTTCCGCTTGCAGACGATGTGGAATATACGATGGAAGCAAATCCGGGCACGACCGACCCGGAGAAGCTCGCTGCCATGTTTGCCGGCGGAGTGAACCGGATCAGCTTTGGCGTGCAATCGTTTGATAACGGGCTGCTGGAGCGCATTGGGCGCATTCATAATGTAGACGATGTATACCGCAGTCTGGAAAATGCCCGCGCCGCAGGCTTTACGAATCTGTCGATTGACCTGATGTTCGGACTGCCGAAGCAGACGGTTGAGATGCTGGAGGACAGCGTTAATAAGGCATTGGCGCTTGATCTGCCGCACTATTCGCTTTACAGCCTGAAGGTGGAGGAAAATACGCTGTTCCACAAGCTGTATCAACGCGACGAGCTGCCTCTTCCTCCGGAAGACGAAGAGTTTAATATGTATACCTTGCTTATGGACCGGCTGAAGCAGGCGGGTTACGTTCATTACGAGATCAGCAACTTTGCGAAGCCGGGGTATGAAAGCAGGCATAATTCGACGTATTGGCGCAACGAGCCTTATTACGGGCTTGGAGCCGGCGCTCACGGTTATGCACGCGGACTCCGCCATGTGAATGTGAAAGGCGTACAGCCTTTTATCGACTATACAAAAACAAAGCTTCCGCGTCTTGAAGAAAACGTTGTTCCGGAGTACGAAGCAATGGAGGACTTCATGATGGTAGGGCTTCGATTGCTCAAGGGCGTGCGCGCTTCCGATTATGCCGCCCAATTTGAAGGGCAGAAGCTGGAGGATAAGTTCGGCCCAATCATTGAGAAGCTTCTTAAAGACGGACTGCTCGAGAAGGTCCTTGAGGAAGGCGATACCGTATACAAATTGACCGATAAAGGCGTTCTTTTCGGCAACGATGTATTTGGTTCGTTTATCGGTTTAGAGGAAGAAGCCGCTGGCTAAAATTCGGAAAAATAGTTCTTGAGAAAACATGCGACATGCTGTATATTTATTCAATAGAATTTATATGCACCGGGTGGAGGCGAAGCAGCATGGAGGCAACGGAACAGTTAACGGTAGTTTGCAGAAAAGCAGCACCGGAAGATGTGGAAACTTTGTACGAACTCATTAAAGGCTATGCGGAACAGGGGATCATGCTGCCCCGCACCCGGGAAACGTTGCTGCGTCAGATTGATACGTTTGTCGTTGCGGAGATCGGGGATAAGGTTGTCGGGTGCGGCTCCTTATTGCGGCTTGGGCAGGATCTGGTAGAAATTCGTTCCCTTGGCATGTCCCAGGAATATAGAGGCCTTAAGATCGGCAACAAGCTGGTCGATTTTCTGGTCGAGCAAGCCAGAGAGCAGCAGATTCCCAAAATCATGGCGCTAACGTACGCCGTAAATTTCTTTTTGCGTAACGGATTTACCGTTGTGGAGAAAGAGATTTTTCCGGAAAAGGTTTGGAAAGACTGCGTGAACTGTCCGAAGCAGCATGCCTGCGACGAAATCGCCGTACTCAAAATGTTAAACGAATAGATGAAGGGTCAGGCTATAATGCCTGACCTTTTTATTTTTATCGAAGGACATAGGCCTGAAAAAAGGGAACCGACTTGACAATGGTTAAGGTGGTTTGGTATTTTTGTATTAATGATTAGCACTCGGGTCTAATGAGTGCTAACGAGAAGATCCGATAAACTTTTTGGAGGGATGCGAATGTTGACTGAACGGCAACGAATGATACTGAATGCAATTGTAGACGACTATATCCGTTCGGCTGAGCCTGTTGGTTCCAGGAGCATATCTAAGCGCGGCGATGTCGCCTTTAGTCCTGCAACGATCCGTAATGAAATGGCCGATCTGGAGGAGCTTGGTTTCCTCGAGCAGCCGCATACATCGGCGGGGCGTATTCCATCTACCAAAGGTTATCGTTATTATGTCGATCATCTCGTGAAGCTGAATGAAATAAACGAAAATGATTTGAAGCAGGCTCATTCCTTCTTCTCGGAGAAAATGATTCAGATGGAGCAGGTTATCCAGCATGCCGCGATGATTTTGTCCAACCTAACGAATTACACCTCGATTTTGCTTGGGCCGGAGATGTTCAGCAACTCGCTGAAGCATTTTAACCTGGTACCTCTGGACGAGTCGACGGCGGTTGCGATTATCGTAACCAATACCGGCCATGTGGAAAACCGGACCATCACGGTTCCTCCGGGCATCCATATGGATGAGATGGAGAAGATCGTAAATATCCTGAACGCCAAGCTGGTTGGCATTCCGCTCGTGCGGTTGAAGTCGAAGCTGTACGCCGAGGTAGGCCAGGAGCTGGAACGTTACGTTGACCATTGCGAGGAAGTGCTGGGCATCCTGGACAGCGCGCTCTCTAACGATTCGGATCAGCGTGTGTTCCTCAGCGGAACAACGAATATGCTTACGCAGCCGGAATTCAAGGACGTCGATAAGGTGAAAACGATCCTGGATCTGCTGGATGAAACGCCTACCGTGATGAAAATGATTTCCGCCGCGCCGTCGGGTATACAAGTACGAATTGGAACAGAAAATGACCATGAGGCAATCGCGAATTGCAGCTTGATTACGGCTACGTATCAGATTGACGGCCAGTCGCTTGGCACCATCGGCATTCTTGGGCCGACACGGATGGAATACGGGAAAGTCATTACGCTTCTTGACGTGATTTCGAAGGATATGGCCCATATATTGGGCCGCTTCTATAAATAGTTTGCTGTTGCTCCGCTGTGAGGTGCTGTGGGCTTGTGCGCGTACGAGCGGGGTATTGCCTTACGTCGCTGTTGAAAACGGGAATGCGGATTAGGATTCCTGCGGAATATTCCCGTTTTCAAAGGCGAGCGCTATCGCTCTTCAGGCAATACCCCGCTCTCCCGCGCCCGGCGCGCAGCACCGCAGCCAAGAGCAAAGGCAACAACCTTTATACGCGCTTGGGGCGCGTCTTCAACTGGCACTGAACCGCCAGTTGTAACCATTTTTAAATTGCTTCGCAATTCTTTTAAGGAGGTGAATATGGTGAGTAACGACCAACATAACGAAACAATCGATGAAGTTATAGAAGAGCAACAAACAGAGCAGCAGGAAGAGAACGAAGCGCATGAAGATCCGCGCATCGAAGAACTGACAAAGCTGGCTGAAGAGAATCAACAACGATACTTACGCGCGCAAGCGGATTTCGATAACTTCCGCCGTCGTACGCAAAAGGAAAAGGAAGATCTTGCGCAATACGCTTCGATGAAGCTGATCGGGCAGCTGCTTCCGGTTGTCGATAACTTCGAGCGCGCTGTTTCCGCGGCTTCCGCGAATCAGGATTTCGAAGCTCTGGCTAAGGGCGTGGACATGATCTTCCGTCAGCTGGAACAAACGTTGCAGCAAGAAGGCTTGAAAGCAATGGATGCTGTTGGCGAGCCGTTTAATCCCGAATTCCACCAAGCGATTATGACAGTGGAATCGGATGAGCATGAAGAAGGCATCATCGTAGAAGAAGTTCAGAAAGGCTACATCCTGAAGGAGCGCGTTCTGCGCCCTGCCATGGTTAAAGTTAGCGGCTAATCCCTTTTCCGGTTACCGGAATTTAAATACGGAATAAAATTGATATTTAGGAGGAACTTACGATGAGTAAAGTTATCGGTATTGACCTTGGTACTACAAACTCTTGTGTTGCTGTAATGGAAGGCGGCGAAGCTGTCGTTATCCCGAATCCGGAAGGCAACCGCACAACGCCATCCGTTGTAGGCTTCAAAAAAGACGGAGAGCGCATTGTCGGCGAAACGGCGAAACGCCAAGCCATCACGAACCCCGACCGTACGGTAATGTCGATCAAACGTCATATGGGTACTAACCATAAAGAAGTTATTGACGGCAAAGAATATACGGCTCAAGAGATTTCGGCTATTATTTTGCAAAAACTGAAATCCGATGCGGAAGCCTATCTGGGCCAATCCGTAACGCAAGCGGTTATTACCGTTCCGGCTTACTTCAACGACAGCCAGCGCCAAGCAACAAAAGACGCAGGCAAAATCGCGGGACTTGAAGTTCTTCGTATCGTCAACGAGCCAACGGCGGCTGCGCTGGCTTACGGTCTTGAGAAAACAGAAGACCAAACGATCCTCGTCTATGACCTTGGCGGCGGTACATTCGACGTATCGATCCTGGAACTTGGCGATGGCTTCTTCGAAGTTAAAGCAACAAGCGGCGACAACAAGCTGGGCGGCGACGACTTTGACCAAGTCATCATCGACTACCTCGTAGCCGAATTCAAGAAAGAGCAAGGCGTTGACCTGTCCAAAGACAAAGCGGCTGTTCAACGTTTGAAAGACGCTGCCGAAAAAGCGAAAAAAGATCTGTCCGGCGTAATGTCGACGACGATTTCGCTTCCGTTTATCACAATGGCCGATGGTGTTCCACAGCACTTGGAGCTTAACCTGACTCGCGCGAAATTCGAAGAATTGTCCGCTCATCTGGTTGAACGTTCCCTCGCTCCTACGCGCCAAGCTTTGAGCGATTCCGGTCTCTCCGTAAATGAAATCGATAAAGTTGTTCTTGTCGGCGGTTCGACTCGTATCCCTGCCGTTCAAGAAGCGGTTAAGAAGCTGATCGGCAAAGAGCCGCACAAAGGCGTTAACCCGGATGAAGTCGTTGCCCTCGGCGCAGCGGTTCAAGCCGGCGTATTGACTGGCGACGTAAAAGACGTGGTATTGCTTGACGTAACTCCGCTGTCCCTCGGCATCGAGACTGCAGGCGGCGTCTTCACGAAGATGATTGACCGCAATACGACGATCCCTACAAGCAAATCCCAAGTGTTCTCCACTTATGCGGATAACCAACCGGGCGTTGAAATTCACGTTCTGCAAGGCGAGCGTCAAATGGCTGCCGGCAACAAAACGCTGGGCCGCTTCACGCTGAACGATATTCCTCTCGCACCGCGCGGCGTTCCGCAAATCGAAGTTACCTTCGACATCGATGCGAACGGTATCGTTAACGTATCCGCTCTTGATAAAGGCACAGGCAAGAGCCAAAAAATTACGATCACTTCCTCGGGCGGTCTGAGCGAGGCTGAAATCGAGCAAATGATGAAGGATGCCGAGCTGAACGCGGAAGAAGATCGCAAACGCCGCGAGCTTGTTGAAGCGAAAAACAGCGCAGACCAACTCGTTTACTCCGTTGACAAAACATTGAAAGATCTGGGCGATAAAGTAGATGCTTCCGAGATCGAGAAAGCTAACGCAGCGAAAGAGAAAGTAACAAGCGCGGTAGCGACAGACGATCTGGAGCAAATTACGAAAGCTACCGAAGAGCTGACTGAAATCGTGCAACAGCTGTCCGTGAAGCTGTATGAGCAAGCGCAAGCTGCTCAAGGCGGCCCGGAAGCAGGCGCTGAAGCAGCCGATGCAGGCGCTCGCGGCAAAGACAATGTTGTGGACGCTGACTATGAAGTAGTTGACGAAAACAAGAAATAAGACTTAACTTGTAATGGGAGAGGTCAAAGACAGGGTCTTCCTGTCTTTGGCCTCCTTGTGTGAATAGGCTGTATTGCAGCAAACATGGGTGGAGGTGAGATGAGTTGGCAGATAAACGCGATTATTACGAGGTGCTTGGCGTAGGCAAGAGCGCTTCCGGAGACGAGATCAAGAAGGCGTACCGGCAGCTCGCGCGCAAGTACCATCCCGACGTCAATAAAGAAGCAGACGCGGAAACGAAGTTCAAAGAAGTAAAGGAAGCATACGATGTCCTAAGCGATGACGGACAACGCGCAAGATACGACCAGTATGGTCACGTCGATCCGAATCAAGGCATGGGCGGAGCTGGCGGATTCTCCGGAAATGGTGATTTTGGCGGCTTTGGCGATATCTTTGACATGTTCTTTGGCGGTGGCGGCGGACGCCGCGACCCGAACGCGCCGCAGCGCGGTAATGACCTGCAGTATTCGATGACCATCGAATTCAAGGAAGCTGTGTTTGGCAAAGAGACGGAAATTACGATTCCGCGCACGGAATCTTGCGATACTTGCGCCGGCTCCGGCGCGAAGCCGGGAACCAAGCCGGAAACTTGTTCGGTATGTCACGGTTCCGGCCAGCAGGAGGTTGTCCAGAATACGCCGTTTGGCCGTATGGTCAATCGCCGGGCTTGTTCGCATTGCGGCGGCTCGGGCAAAGTAATAAAAGAGAAATGCGGAACCTGCCACGGCGCAGGCAGAGTGAAAAAACAGCGTAAAATCAATGTCCGCATCCCTGCGGGCGTGGATGACGGCGCTCAAATTCGTCTCTCCGGCGAAGGCGAAGGCGGACTCCGCGGAGGCCCGGCCGGCGATCTGTACATCGTGATCCGCGTGAAGGCGCATGAATTCTTCGAGCGCGAGAATGACGATATTTACTGCGAAGTGCCGTTAACCTTCGTCCAGGCGGCGCTCGGTGATGAGATCGAGATCCCGACGCTGACCGAGAAGGTAAAGCTGAAAATTCCCGCGGGCACGCAGACGGGTACTTATTTCCGACTCAAAGGAAAAGGGGTGCCGAAGCTTCGCGGCTACGGCCAAGGCGACCAGCACGTCAAAGTGACGATTGTTACCCCGACGAAATTGTCGGATGAGCAGAAGGATCTGCTTCGCCAGTTTGGCGGAATCGGCGGCGAGTCCCCGGCAGAGACCCAAGAGCATCACGAATCGATTTTCGAGAAAATGAAGAAAGCGTTCCGCGGCGAGTAGCCCGGAACGTCTTTTTTTTGCGGTTGCGAATAGTTCGGCTTTCCTTGCAACAAGCTACTTAAGTAATGGACCTACCTACTTACTTGAAGGAGCTGGATAACAATGACTAACGAGAATAAAGACTATATGGAAAAAGTAAACTTCGGGGATTTGCCGGTTGGCAAAAACGAAGATGTCGAATTTTCCCAAGAGCTTGCCGATGAAGCGGACAAACAAGCGGCGCAACGCGCGGCCGCAGCGGATGCGCGGGCTCAGAATGAGCAGGGCGAGTAATGTCCCAGCAGGTTGAGATCCGGGCTAACTTCGGCGAGCCGGCTGCAGCCCAGGAGGCGCTTCGCAAGCTGCAGGCACTTAGAGCGTTTGAAGTGAACGGTTTGTTCGAGAACGGTCTGCTTACCGCCACGGTGGACGAAGCGATTGTCGAACGGGCCATTCACATGATTGAACAGATCGGCGGAAGTCCGGAGACCGGAACGATCGGCTGATTGTCGTGAGCGGCAAACTTGTGTTTGCCGCTTTTTTGTGCATAAATGATGAATAGTGTACAATAGATGGTAGTTTTCACTTATGGAGGGTTATAGTACATATGAAATGGCATGAAATTACGATCTCGACCACGGAACAGGCAATCGAGATGATCTCTAACTTTTTGCATGAAATGGATGCGGGCGGCGTATCCATTGAAGAATCGGGTACTTTGAACAAGGAGCGGGACACTTCTCTGGGTCAATGGTACGAGAAGCCGCTGAACGATATTCCGGAAGGTCAAGCGGTTATCAAAGGATACTTTACGGAAAGCGTGGACATGAATGAGCTCAAGCTGCAGATCGTGCCGCGGATTGAGCAGTTGAAGGAATTCGGCATTGACCCGGGCACCTACGAAATCTCGTTTAAGCTTGTTGACGAAGAAGACTGGGCTACAGCCTGGAAGCAGTACTTCAAGCCTATTAAAGTGTCGGAAAGGCTGACGATCAAGCCGACATGGGAAGAATACGAGCCGGCTGCCGGAGAGAGCATCATTGAACTTGACCCCGGCATGGCCTTCGGCACGGGCACGCATCCAACAACCGCGCTTTGCCTTCAAACGCTGGAATCGGTCATTAAAGGCGACGAAGAAGTGATTGACGTAGGTACGGGATCCGGTATTCTGGCTATCGGCGCGATGAAGCTTGGCGCACGCCGCGTATTGGCGCTGGATCTTGATCCGGTGGCCGTATCGAGCGCTACGGAGAACGTAAGGCTTAACGGCCTGCAGAACGATGTCGAGGTGCTGGAAAGCGATTTGCTGGGCGTGCTTGGCGGTAAGGTTGTCCATGCGGTCAACGAACGGGATGCGCTGTCAACGTCGGTAACGCTTCCGGTAGATCTGGTTGTAGCGAACATTCTCGCGGAAATTATTTTGCTCTTTATCGACGATGTGTTCGCGGCGCTCAAGCCTGACGGTATTTATATTGCATCGGGTATTTACATGAACAAAGAAGCCGAAGTGGAGGAAGGGTTGATCCGCTCGGGCTTTGAAATCGTAGATAAGCGCCGCGATCAGGATTGGATTGCATTCGTGGCGAGAAAGCCGCAGGTGAATGAATGAGCTGGGATGATTTCTTAGCGTATCCAATCGAGGACCTGCCTTTTATTGCGCTGGTCCTGATCATATCTTTTACGGTGCATGAGTTCGCGCATGCTTATAGCGCCTATAAGTTTGGCGATAACACGCCTAAAGAGATGGGAAGAGTAACTCTCAACCCTCGCGTGCATATCGATCTGCTTGGCGCCATCCTGATTCTGATCGCGGGCTTCGGTTGGGCGAGGCCTGTTCAGATCAACCCAAGCCGCTTCAAGAATCCGCGCGTCATGGGCGTTATCGTATCGGCCCTTGGTCCTATCAGTAATTTGCTTCTTGGCGTCTTAGGCGTTCTTCTTGTGTTAATACTGGATAAGACAGGTTTGATGTATGCGGGCTCAAACGGCGTTAACTTGGCGCTTCAGCATTTTTTCTTTTATTTCATGTATCTGAACTTTCTTTTGTTTATCTTTAATCTGATTCCGCTGCCGCCACTCGACGGATACCGGATTATTCAGGATCTGGTGCCGCCGAAGACGCGGATTAAGATGGATCAGAACGTACAGTGGGGCATGTACATCTTCCTCCTGCTCGTGTTTCTTCCGCCGCTTCGCCGGGTAACGCTGGATCCGATTCTCGGCTGGTGGGAGCCGCTTTACAATTTCTTTTTCAATTTATTCCAACCGCTGTTTTAAGCCGCATTTCATAGATTTTTAAGGCGGAAACATGCTATGATGAAGGATGGTTAGACTGACGCAATGCAGCGATATTTTGTGGCAGCGGAGCAGTTTGACGGCTCTAGCGTGCGTTTAATAGGAGAAGATGCCTTCCACGCCGTCCGCGTGATGCGGATGAAGCCGGAAGAGAAGTTTATCGCAAGCGACGGCATTTCCCGCGTCGTGCTTGCTTCGGTACGCGAGGCAGCCTCTTCGGAGGTTGTGGCGGACATTGTGGAGGAGCTGCCTATGGACAGCGAGTCCAGCTGGTCGGTAACCATCGCGCAAAGCCTGCCGAAGGGCGATAAGATGGAGCTGGTCATCCAGAAAGGGACAGAGATTGGCGCTTATGCTTTCGCGCCTTTTCAATCCGAGCGGATGATTGTTCAATATGACGGCAAGAAGGAAGCGAAGCGTATAGAGCGCTGGAGCAAGATTGCCAAGGAAGCAGCGGAGCAGTCGCATCGCTGCCGCGTTCCGGCAATCGAGCCCGTGCGCAGCTGGCGCGAGCTGAAGGAAGCGATTCCGGCTTTTGATTTAGCGTTATTTTGTTATGAACGGGAAGGCGATGCAGCAGCGGGTACGGGCATCCGGGATGCCTTGCTAAGCTGGAGGCAGGCTGGCCATACGGCAGCCGAGCCGAAGGTGCTGCTCATCGTTGGACCCGAAGGCGGCTTTACGGAACGGGAAGCAGATGAGGCGGAGGCGGCTGGAGCTGTTATCGTAGGACTTGGCCGGAGGATCCTGCGGACGGAAACCGCGGGAATCGTCGGGTTGACCTGCTTGCTGTACGAAGCCGGAGAAATGGGAGGAGCGTAAGGATTTTATGCCATCGGTTGCATTTTACACCTTGGGATGTAAAGTTAACTTTTACGACACGGAAGCGATTTGGCAGCTGTTCAAAAACGAAGGATACGAGCAGGTTGATTTCGAATCGACGGCTGACGTTTATCTGATCAATACATGTACGGTTACCAATACGGGCGACAAGAAGAGCCGCCAGATTATACGCCGCGCGGTGCGCCGTAATCCGGATGCGGTTATTGCGGTTACGGGCTGTTACGCCCAAACGTCTCCTGCGGAGATTATGGCGATTCCGGGGGTGGACCTCGTTATCGGAACGCAGGACCGCGAGAAAATCATGACGTTTGTGAACCAGATTCACGATGACCGCCAGCCGGTTAACGCGGTTCGCAACATTATGAAGACCCGTGAATTCGAGGAACTCGACGTACCGGATTTCAACGAGCGCACACGCGCATTCCTGAAGATCCAGGAAGGCTGCAACAACTTCTGCACCTTCTGCATTATTCCGTGGTCACGCGGTCTTTCGCGCAGCCGCGACCCGAAGAGCGTGCTCGAGCAAGCGAAGCAGCTTGTAGCTTCCGGCTACAAGGAAATCGTCCTTACCGGTATTCATACGGGTGGTTACGGCGACGATATGGAGAACTACCGTCTCGTTGACCTGCTGTGGGATCTGGACAAGATCGAAGGACTGGAGCGGATCCGGATCAGCTCGATCGAAGCCAGCCAAATTGACGATGCGATGATCGACGTGCTTAACCGTTCGACCAAAATGTGCCGCCATCTGCATATTCCTCTTCAAGCCGGCGATTCCTCCGTGCTTAAGCGGATGCGCCGCAAATATACGACGGACGAGTTTGCAGCCAAGCTGAAACGTATCCGCGAAGCAATGCCTGGCGTAGCGATTACGACTGACGTTATCGTTGGCTTCCCCGGCGAGACGGAAGAGATGTTCGAGAACGGCTACAAGTTTATGGAAGAGATTGGCTTCTCGGAAATGCACGTCTTCCCGTATTCGAAGCGTACAGGCACGCCGGCTGCCCGCATGGATGATCAAGTGGACGAAGAAGTGAAGAATGAACGCGTCCATAAACTGATCGACTTGTCCGAGAAAATGCAGCTTGCTTATGCCGAGCAGCATGTAGGAGCCGTCCTGGACGTTATTCCGGAGCGTGACTACAAAGGCGCTCCCGGTACGGGGCTTGTGATGGGGTACTCGGATAACTATATTCAGATTGTGTTTGAAGGAACCGAAGCGCTTGTCGGCAAGCTTTGCCGCGTGAAAATTACTGAAGCAGGCGTCAATGAATGCCGCGCTCAGCTTGTCCGCGTACTGGACGATGTCCCGGCGGAAGCGATGAGAGCTTAGAGATAGTCATAACGCACGAGGATTTCACGCTCATTTCTGTCGTATCGGAATAAGTGGGGAATCCTCGTTGTTGCATGCAAATGTCGAGCAGGCAAGGGGGAAACGGAATTGGTTGAAATTTCGGCAGGAGGCGTAGTCTATCGCCGGAACGAGGCTGGGCTTTTGCAGATTCAGCTGATACAGGACCGTTATGGCAAAGTGTCGCTCCCGAAAGGCAAGATGGAGCCCGGGGAGACGGTCGAGCAAACGGCGCTTAGGGAAATTGCCGAGGAAACGGGCATGATCGGGGCTATCGTTAAACCGATTGACCAAATCAAGTATCAGTACCATGATGCGAATAAGGGAACCGTCAACAAGGAGGTTCATTATTATTTGGTTGAAGCGGTAGGCGGATCGCTCCAGGCGCAGGTGGAAGAAATCCGGGGCGTCGAATGGTTTGATCCGCTTGAAGCCTGGAGACGCCAGAAGCAGTCGGGCTATGAGAATAATAACCGGATCGTGGCGGGGGCCCTCAGCTTGCTTGGCGTAAAGTTTGATTAGACCGGAAGCTTGCGGAAAACAGGCAAATAGCAGAACGGCAAGGCAATCAATGAGCTTAGAATATTGAAAATCGTCTGTGCGTGAGCGATCTGGCTGGCTGGGGAATGGGCGAACCATCCTGATGCAGCCGATAACTCGCCAAGGAACGGCATGAAGAGCAAAGCGCCGCCGGCATTTAGGATGGTATGGGACCAAGCCACGTATTGACCGGGCTTTGAACCGCTGAAGGATGCGAGCAGCGCGGTAGCGCATGTACCGATATTCGCCCCTAGCACAACGGCAACGCCAAGCTCGAGAGGCATTGCTCCGATGGCTGCAAAGCCCATAATAATACCGATTACAGCAGCACTGCTGTGGACGATTGCTGTCAGCACCGCGCCGGCGGCTAATCCCCACCAGAGGCTGCTTGTTGATTTTTCAAGGAACCAGCCGAACATGGAGCTTTCCTGCACGGCGGGTCCAATCGCCTGCATCATGGCCATCCCGGCAAGCAGCAGGCTGAAGCCGCCTAAGGCAACGGCGGAGGAGCGAACGGTCTCAAGCAGCCGAAGCGACCGGGATCTGGGCCAGATTCCGAGTTCGTTCAGCAGTACGGTTGCGAGCCAGCCGGCCAGCGCCAGCAGAAGCAATGGAACGGAAAGTTTATTTAAGCTCAGGCCGATAAGCTCGGTCGTCAGGCAGGTGCCGATGTTGCTTCCGAGGATAATGCCAAGTGTCCGGGGGAAGGTAAGCAGGCCGGCATTGACTAGCCCTATGGCGATAACGGTAACGGCTGTACTGCTCTGCAAAAAGGCGGTAGTTGCCGTACCGACTGCAAGGCCATGGACCGGCGTAGCCGTTGAGCGATGCAGGATATGCTGCAGATACGGGCCGGCTAACCGGTGCAGCGCCAGCTCCATCAGCTTCATCCCGCTTATAAAGATGGTGAAGCCGATCGCCATTGGCAGAAGAATCGAATGGAGCATAGCAAAGGTCTCCTTTTTATAAAAAGTTATCGTTGATACATATGCTTACGCTTAGACAAGCATGACAAGCCAGGAATAGAGAGGGAGATTAACGAAGTGAGCAAAGCGAAAGTTTGGCTGCAGAAGGGCCGCAGGAAACGTCTTGAAGCAGGCCACCCATGGATTTACGCAAATGAAATCGAAAAGCTGGAAGGGGAAGCGGAGCCGGGAGCGCTGGTAGACGTCGTTGGGTCTAACGGCAAATATTTGGCGACCGGATATTACAATCCCAAGTCCCAAATCACGGTCCGCGTCGTCTCTTATCAGCCGCTTGAAGAAATGGACGCCGACTTCTTCCGCGAGAAGTTTCGTTTATGCGAAGCGCACCGCAGCCGGTTCGTGCAGGACCGCGATTGCCGGCTCGTCTACGGAGAGGCTGATTTTCTTCCCGGTCTAGTGGTAGACCGGTTCGCCGATGTGCTGGTCGTTCAGATATTGACGCTTGGACTGGATATCCGCCGGGAAGCGATTGTAGCCGCTCTTGTTGACGTATTCCAGCCGAAAGGGATCTACGAACGGAGCGATGTCGGAGTTAGACAGCTCGAAGGGCTTGAGCTGCGCACCGGAGTGCTGTACGGGGAATGCCCGCGGATTCTCGAGATTGAAGAGAATGGCCTTAAGCTGGAAGTCGATATCGTGGAAGGCCAAAAGACCGGTTATTTCTACGATCAACGCGAGAATCGCGCTTCTATCGAGCCTCTCATGAAGGGCTGGGGCGCTCGCAGCGGCATTCGCCTCGAGAACCGCCCTGCTGATACCGATACGGAAGTTACGAGGCTTGTACCCGTGAATGCGAACGGCAAAGAAGTAACCTTCCCTTATTGGGACGGTGCGACCGTGCTGGAGTGCTTTGCCCATACCGGCAGCTTCACTCTCCATGCCTGCAAATACGGCGCGAAAAAAGTAACCTGTCTCGACGTATCCGAGCATGCCATCGACACGGCGCGCCGCAATGTCGAGCGTAACGGCTTCACCGACCGCGTGGAATTTGTCGTGGCGGATGCCTTTGATTATTTGCGCACGCAGGTAAAAGGCGTTGAAGAGCGCGCGGAGCGCAGCCGTGCCGGCGCGGATACTTCCAAGCCGCTTAACGGCGGCGGCCGTACATGGGATGTTGTTATCCTTGATCCCCCCGCTTTCGCAAAGACCAAAAGCGCGGTTGCCGGGGCATGCCGGGGTTATAAAGACATCAACCTGCATGGCCTCAAGCTGGTTAACGAAGGCGGCTATCTCGTTACGGCCAGCTGTTCGTACCATATGCGGCCGGATCTGTTCCTAGAGACGATACAGGAAGCGGCATCCGATGCCGGCAAGCTGCTGCGTCTCGTGGAGTGGCGGGCTGCAGGCAAGGATCATCCGCAGCTGCTTGGCGTATCGGAAGGACATTACTTGAAATTTGCCGTGTTCGAAGTGCGGAGTAAATAATACGAAAAAAGCCGTATGGATCGGTGAGGGATCCATGCGGCTTCTTGTTCTAAAAATAGACATATTCAATCGATTGATAGATGTGTATAATAGGAATGTAACGCTGAGAGACAGACGACTGTACCCAGCGGTTCCATAATGGACAGAGCAGTTCACTGCATGTCTTCTAACCCATAATCCGGCAGAGCGGAAATCCGCATGCGGGATTTTTTATTTTATTCTAAAAAATTCATAATCGGCGATAGCCGTTTCATCCTGCTAGAAGGATTCTTTGAATTGCCGGCTCAGTTCGACACGCTGCAGCTTTAACAGCCAGACCTCTTCCCGTAACGTTTTCAAATCGGAAGAATCATCAGAATTTCTCAATTGCCGATAAAGATCAATCATCTTCCGGTTAATGACGTCAAACTTTCTCCATAACTCAGCGGCTTTCGTCGACAGAGCTTGCTGGCTTGTTTGTTCCTTCCACCCGGCGAGCGAACGGGTAATCTCCTGCTGCCACTCCAGATCACCGATTTGCTTGGCGTAGTTGAATAAATCCAGATAATCGTTAATCCATTGCGTTTCTTCCGAGGTCATTTGCCGTTCCTCCGATCCGGATCATTATATTACCTAGTATTATACTCGGTATTTAAGGTATTGCAATATTTTCTTGTTAAAAAGATAGCACTTCTTCCAGAACATACGTTTGTCGTCCGGGTGAAAAAGGCCCCGCGTTATGGTAGAATGATAGATTATGAGATAGATTCGGAGAGGAAGAGTTAGGATGGGGCTTCGATTTGTGCTTGGCCGCTCGGGAACGGGGAAAACAACGTATTGTCTGGACGCAATCCGCGCCAAGCTGCAAGGCGAGCCGGATGGAGCGCCGCTTGTTATGCTGGTCCCGGAACAGGCTACTTTCCAGACGGAGTACGCGCTTTTGAAAAATACGACGCTAAGCGGAACGATTCGCGCCCAGGCGCTAAGCTTCCGCCGTCTGGCCTTTCGCGTCATGCAGGAGACGGGCGGCACCGCCTTAATTCCGATCAGCGATAACGGCAAGCATATGATGCTTTTCAAGATTATACACCGGTTAGGCAAGCAGCTTGAGCTTTTCCAAAGCGGGGCGGAGCAGCCCGGTTTCATTGAACGGCTGGGCGAGCTGTTGACCGAGTGGAAGCGTTACGGGATTGACGCCGATCTGCTGAAGGAAAAAACGGCATCGGTAGAAGACGCATCGCTTCTCAACCGGAAGCTGCATGATCTTCGGCTTGTGTATGACAAGCTGGAGCAGGAATTGCTTGGCCTTTATATCGATTCGGAAGATTACTTGACGCAGCTGATTGCAGGCTATGCCGATGCTCCGGCGATGCAGGGAGCCCATCTGTGGATTGACGGCTTCCACGGTTTTACGCCGAAGGAATACGATGCGCTTGGCACGCTGATCGCTTCTTCCGCCGAAGTGACCGTTGCTCTGACGCTTGACCGTCCTTACGATAACGGCGAAACACCGCATGAGCTTGAGCTTTTCCACCCTACGGCTGAAACGTACGGAAAGCTGGCTGCTTTGGCGGCTCAAGCCGGCGTGCCCGTGCATGAAACCGTCGTGCTGGATGAAGGAGTTCCATACCGCTTTACTGGGAGTTCGATGCTTGCCCATTTAGAGAAGCATTACGGCGGAAGAACCCCAATGCTTATACCGGATAAGAAGATGCTTGCTGTAGACAATTCCGCCTGCGGGGTATCCCTTCATGCCTCCGCGAACAGAAGAGCCGAGGTCGAAGCAGCGGCACGCGATATGGTTCGGCGGGCACGCGAAGAGGGGCTGCGCTGGCGCGACATGGCGGTTATGGTGCGGAACGCGGCTGAATATACGGACTATATTCAAACGATATTCGATGACTACGAAATTCCTTATTTCCTAGACCAAAAGAATAACACGGTCCATCATCCGCTGGTAGAATTTATCCGTTCCGCGCTGGAGACGGTGCTCCACGGCTGGCATTACGAGGCGGTATTCCGATGCATCAAGACTGAGCTGCTGTTCCCGATTGACGGCAGCATGTCTCGCGAGCTGTTTGACCGCTTGGAAAACTATGTGCTGGCAGCCGGAGTCGACGGATGGAAGTGGCTTGACCGCTCCAGGTGGAAGCCGCTTATGCAGCAGTCTCTTGAGGATGAGCCGGAAACGGTATCCGAGCCGTCTGCAAAAGCCAAACGGGAATTTCAGGCCGTAATGGCGGCGAGAGAGGCGATTGTACCTCCGCTTCGCCGGTTCGAGCAGTCCTTGAAGAAAGCCTCCAGCGTCAAAGAGATGTGCGAAGCGTTGTACAAGCTGCTGGATCATGCGGATGCCGCCGACCGCCTTGAACGCTGGAGCCGCGAGGACAGCGCGTCCGGTCGTACGCAGCGCGCCAGATCACACCGCCAGCTATGGGATGGCGTCATGCAGCTGCTGGATCAGCTGGTGGAAATGGTCGGGGACGAGGATATGCCTCCGGAGCTGTTCGCCGGCATGGTGGAGACGGGGCTCGAAAACTTGAAGCTTGCGGCGGTGCCGCCCGCACTTGATCAGGCACTGGTTGGCAGCATGGACCGGACGCGTTCCGGGGATGTAAAGATCTGTTACGTGCTAGGCGCTAACGACGGCGTCATGCCGATGCGCATTCAAGAAGACGGCGTGCTGACCGAGCAGGAACGGGAACGCCTTGCCGAAGAAGGGCTGGTTATGGCGCCGGGCGTAAGACGCAGGCTTCTCGACGAACGTTTCCTGATCTATAACGCCTTGACAACGGCCAGCCAGCATCTGTGGATCAGCTGGGCGCAGGCGGATGAGGAAGGGAAAACGCTGCTGCCTTCGGAAGTCATTCGGCAGGTGAGGCAGCTGTTCCCTGGCATTCCGGTTTATCAGAAGTCTGGAGAGCCGACTCCTGGTATGGAGACGGGCGAACAGCGCTCTTATATCGAGCATCCTCAGCGGACGCTTGCTTATTTGATCACGGAGCTTCGTGCCTGGCGGCAAGGCTCCGAGATTGCGCCGTTCTGGTGGGATGTCTATAACTGGTTTGCGATCCGGCCGGAGTGGCAGGACAAGCTGCAGCTCATGAACGCGTCATTAAGCTTCTCCAATCAGGAGACGGTGCTTACGACAACGACGGCGGAGCAGCTCTACGGGACAAAGCTGAAGGCCAGCGTGTCGCGAATGGAGAGATTCGTGTCCTGTCCGTTCCAGCATTTTGCCATTCACGGCTTAAGGCTTCGCGAACGCCAGATGTACCGCCTTGAAGCGCCGGATGTCGGGCAGCTGTTCCATGCGGCGCTCAGCCGTCTGGCCGGAAGCGTCGGACAGCGCTGGGGCTCGATGCCGGAAGGGCAAATCCGCGAAGCGGCGGCGAAGACCGTTGACGAGCTGGCGCCAAGGCTGCAGTCGCAAATCCTGCTCAGCAGCGGCCGGTTCCAATACATTGCCCGCAAGCTGAAGGAAATCGTTGCCCAGGCGGCGGTTATTTTAAGCGAGCATTCCCGCAGGGCTCAGTTCCAGCCGGTTGGGCTCGAGGTTGATTTTGGACCGGACGGCACGCTGCCTGCCCTTGTCATACCGCTGGATAACGGGGGCACGATGGAAATTATCGGACGGATTGACCGCGTAGACGCGGCTGAGACCGAGGAGGGCTTGCTGCTGCGCGTCTTGGATTACAAATCGAGCGCAACGCAGCTTAAGCTGGAGGAAGTGGCGTTTGGACTATCTCTGCAGATGCTCACGTACCTGGACGTGCTTGTTACGCATGCTTCCGAATGGCTCGGAAAGCCGGCATCGCCCGCGGGCGTGCTTTATTTCCACGTTCATAATCCGATGCTTGCGGTATCCAACGGGTTATCCGTGGCCGAGGTAAACGCAAGAATGCTGAAAAAGTTCAAAACGCGGGGACTCATTACGGCCGAAGCGGAAACGGCGCGGCTGATGGACGGCGATCTGGAATCCGGCTACTCGGAGATTCTTCCCGTTGCCTTGAAGCGCGACGGAAGCTTTTACAGCAGTTCTTCCGTTGTGACGGACGATCAGTGGGATGTGCTGCGCAGCTCCGTCCGGCGGACCATCGGAAAAATAGGCACGGAAATCGGCTGTGGAAAGGTGTCGATCGAGCCTTACCGTCTCGGAACGAAGTCGCCTTGCCAATACTGCGATTACAAGCCGGTATGCCAATTCGACCCGTTATTCGACGGCAATGAATACACGAAGCTGAGCAAGCTTTCGGAAGATGAAATTTGGCAGCAGCTGCATGGAGAGGAGGAGACAGCGGATGGAAACGATTAATTTGCCGGCTAAGCCGGAGAACAGCACATGGACCGATGACCAGTGGCGCGCGATTGTGACGGAAGGCTCGGATGTTCTCGTTGCCGCGGCAGCAGGCTCGGGAAAAACGGCGGTACTGGTAGAACGGATTATTCGGAAAATCTCCTCGTTCTCCGATGTCGACCGGCTGCTGGTCGCAACTTTCACGAAAGCGGCGGCTGCCGAAATGAAGGACCGGATCCGGATTGCGCTGGAGAAAGAGCTCGAACGTCAGCCGGAATCCGAGCATTTGCGCAGACAGCTTGCGCTCATGAACCGGGCGTCGATTACGACGCTCCACTCCTTCTGTCTAGACGTTATACGCAGGTATTATCCGTTAATCGGGCTCGACCCGGGTTTCCGGATCGCGAATGAAACAGAAAGCGAACTAATGCGCATCGACGTGCTGGATCAGCTGTTTGAAGAGAAATATGAAGGATCCGCCGGCGACAGCGGGGCATTCCTGCGCCTGGCCGACCGTTACGGCGGCGAGCGCGGCGACGAGCCGCTGTATAAGCTGGTTCAACAGCTCTATGACTTTGCGCAGAGCCATCCTTGGCCGGAGCATTGGCTCCGCCAGACCGCGGCCAGCTTTATGGTTGAGAACGTGGAAGGGCTCAGGAGCAGTCCTTGGGTGGCAAGCTTGAGGTCTGACGTGGAACAGGCGCTGTCGGGTGCGGCGTCCCTTCTTGACCAGGCAATGCGGTTGACGAGGGAGCCGGCTGGCCCGGTACCTTACGCGGCAACCTTTGAAGAGGATCTCGCAGTTGTAGGCAGCCTTGCCGAAACCGTACGCATGCATCCTTGGGAGATGTGGTTCGAACCGTTCCAAGCCGTGCAGTTCGGCAAGCTGAAGGCTATGCGCGGCGATGATTACGATAAAAGCATGCAGGAGCAGGCTAAGGAGCTTCGCGATCAGGCCAAGAAGCTGATTAGCTCGCTTGCGGACGAATTGTTTGGACGTTCGGCGGAGGAGTTCGCTTGGGAGCTGCGGGAGCTTGCCCCGCTCATGGCTGCGCTGTCCGAGCTTGTCATCGAATTCGGCCAGCGGTACGAAGCCGCGAAGCGGGCTAAGGGTCTGCTCGATTTTGGCGACCTGGAGCATTATTGCTTAAGGATACTGAGATCGCCGGAATCAACGCCCGAGCTTACGACTCCGTCGTCTGCGGCTATGGAGTACCAGCGCCAGTTCGATGAAATTCTGCTTGACGAGTATCAGGATACCAACATGGTGCAGGAAGCCATCGTGTCTCTGATTGCCAATCCGCATGCCGGCAACCGGTTTATGGTAGGCGATGTGAAGCAGAGCATTTACCGGTTCCGTCTGGCGGAGCCGAATTTGTTCATGAGCAAATACAAAAATTACGGCGCGCCCGGGGGTGACGGTCTTCGCATCGATCTGGCCCGCAACTTCCGGAGCCGTCTTGAAGTCGTTGACGGAGTAAATGACGTGTTCCGCGCTATCATGAGAGAAACGGTCGCGGAGATGGATTACGACAAGCGTGCCGAGCTGGTATGCGGGGCTTCCTATCCAGAACCTGACAGGCCCGGGCGATTTGCCGTCGAGCTTGCGGTTATCGACAAAGCGGGCTCTTCGGACGAGGAGGATGGGGCGGCTTCAGCCGCGGATTCCGACGAAGAATCCGAGCAAGGAGCCGAATCGGCGGAGGAGCTGCAGACGGCTCAGCTGGAGGCAAGGCTTATTGCCCGCCAGATCCGTTCCCTTCTTGACGGGGGCTTCCGGGTCTATGACGGCAAGAAGCGGGAAAGCCGCCCGATGGAATGGCGCGACATTGTCATTTTGCTGCGGGCTACGCAGGCTTGGTCTCCCGTCATTATCGAGGAGCTTCAAGGTGCGGGTATTCCCGCCTACGCGGAGCTGAGCAGCGGGTATTTCGACGCGACGGAAGTAGAGACGATCCTTTCCTTGCTGCGGGTCATTGATAATCCGTATCAGGATATCCCGCTCGCGGGCACTCTCCGATCGCCGATTTTTGGCTTGAATGCCGAAGAGCTGGCTCTTATCCGGATCGGAGCGATGCACGATACCTACTATGACGCGGTGCTGCAGGCGGCGGGCGATCTTCTTTTGCCCGATGAGCTGAGACGCAAGCTGTCGCTGTTTCTTGACCGGCTGGACAGATGGCGGAATGATGCCAGACAAGGCTCGCTGGCGGATTTGATCTGGAGCATTTACAGGGAGACCGGCTATTACGATTTTGCGGGGGGTCTTCCCGGAGGCGTGCAGC
This sequence comes from Paenibacillus glycanilyticus NBRC 16618, assembly GCF_004000805.1. GTDB lineage: Bacteria > Bacillota > Bacilli > Paenibacillales > Paenibacillaceae > Pristimantibacillus > Pristimantibacillus glycanilyticus. The sequence goes on along the minus strand of NZ_BILY01000027.1, from coordinate 56,528 downwards.
GTCAAGCGAATCTTAGGGCGCTTCATGACCGTGCCCGCCAGTATGAGGCTACCTCCTTCCGGGGCTTGTTCCGCTTCCTGCGCTTCGTTGAGCGGATGCGGGACAGCGGCGGTGATCTGGGTACGGCCAGGGCGCTTGGCGAACAGGAAAACGTCGTGCGCATTATGTCCATTCATAAGAGTAAAGGACTTGAATTTCCCGTCGTATTTGTGGCAGGCTTAGGCAAGAACTTCAATCAGCAGGATTTGCGCAGCGCATTTCTGAAGCATAAGCAGCTTGGGTTCGGTCCCAAATTTATCGACCCGGAGAAACGCGTCAGCTATCCGACTCTGCCGTTCCTCTCGATCAGGCGGCGTATGCGGATGGAAATGCTTGCCGAGGAAATGCGTATTCTATACGTTGCCTTAACCCGTCCAAAGGAGAAAATGTTCCTGGTCGGCACCGTGTCCGATGCCGCTGCCAAACAGCGCCGCTGGCAAACCGCCGCGGATGCCAAGGGATATATTCCGGATTTCCGGTTAAGCTCGGCGTCTACGTTTCTGGACTGGCTGGGTCCGCTCGCAGCCGCGGCCTTTAATCAGCTGCCGGATGAAACGGTGCCGGGACAGGAGGATTCAAGGCTGCTGCAATGGCGCGCGGGCGTGGTAGATGCCGCTATGCTGGGGCTTGAAGCGGCGATTGGCGTCGAGGAGCGTACGGAAGAGGATCAGGCCAGGGAGGACCGCCTGCAAGGGGTATTGTCATTAGCTCAGCTTGATCAGGTGGAGCGGGATGAAGAGCTTCGCAATCGGCTGGAGTGGCGTTACGGCTATCGCGCATCTACCCTTGTGGCAGCCAAAACGTCGGTTACGGAGATGAAACGGCTGCATTCGGAAGCGGTGGAAATGCCGGAGGACAGCGCAGCATTATACCCGGCCGATGCCTTAATCGAGAGCCAGCAAGAAGAAGGCAGGAAGAGCGGCAGCGGAGGCAGTTATACTTTCCGGTTAAGACGGCCGCGGTTCATGGAAGAGGCCGCGCTTACGGCTGCCGAGAAGGGAACGGTAAGCCATCTTCTGATGCAGCATTTGCCGCTAACGGGAGACGTGGACGTGGCCCGGCTGGAGTCGATTCTGAGCGATATGGTATCGCGCAAGCTGCTGACCGCAAGGCAAGCAGAGTCGATCGATCTTCCGGCCGTGGCAGCCTTTTTCGATACGGAGATCGGAAAGCGGCTTGTTCTTGCCAAATGGGTAAGGAGAGAGGTTCCGTTCAGCTGCATGTTCCCGGCGCAGCGCGTGTATCCGGGACTGGCATCCGATATGGCCGGCGAACCGGTTCTGATTCAGGGCGTTATTGACTGTCTCTTCGAAGACGAGAACGGCATTGTCCTGCTTGATTATAAAACCGACCGGATCTATATGAAGCAGTGGGAGCAGGCGGCGGAGCGACACAGATTCCAATTGGAGCTGTATGCGGAAGCTATCCAGTCGGTTATCGGCCAGCCGATTGCGGAAAGCCATGTATTCTTTTTTGATGGCGGCCAGGCAGTAAAGTTATAAAGACGTTAGGCTATCGCATTCTTTTCTGCGGGAGGGCAGCAATCCTGTCCTTCCGCGGAATAATGACTTCTGTTAACGACTTGGAAGGATGAACAAGAGATGGAACAGGATAAGGAACAATCAAAGAAACGGTCTTACGCAATGCCGATCACTTTATTGCTGCTTGTATTCAGCCTTACGGGCAACGTGTTTCTATACTCGCAATCGCTGCAGGGCGGCCAGGATGACAAGTACGAGAAAGGGTTGGATGTAATCGGAGCCGCTAAGAAAGCAACCTCTTATTATGAGGCTGTGCTTGATGATGCGGCTGCTATTCTGGAAGGGAAAACGTCAGAGGCGGGCACTGTGATCCGCGATGCGGCCGGCGTGAATGATTTCTTGCAGCTAGCGGGCAGCTTTGATGAGGATCATCCCTTTGATTCCGGCAAAATCTATGCTTATATGATCGACGTTGATCATTCCCTATCTTACATAAAAGAGCAGGACGGACCGCTTACAGCGCAGGAATCCGCGTACTTGAAAGCATTGCAGGATCTCTATTCGAAGCAGCTGGCGATCGTCAAGCAGTTTAACGTCGACGCGGACAAAACGCGCAGCGGAGCGATTCAGATTGGGGCGGGAATCGGATGGCTCGATATTGCCAAGCAGCTGGAGCAATCTATCGAAGAGCAATCTAGCATGAAATTGTCCGCCCAGTAGCCAAAAGCCCAGTTCTGCATACGATAGTAGCAGACGGGAGGCTGACAAGGATGGAGAAAAGCAAGAAGGAAAAAGGGAAATTGACAGAGGTGAAGCCGGCTGCGTCCAAGCCGGCTACGATTGCTCCAGCAAAGGCAGAGAATCAGGCACCGGCCGTGCAGGCGTCGGTAACGGCGCCGCAGACCCAATCGCTGAAGGATCACTGCTCCGCGCATACCCACCGCTATGTGCTCGCGCAGACACATGACGGATGGTGTATCGACGGCATCGTTGAATACGTGGATGACCAGTATATATGTCTGGCAGTCCCGTGCAGCGGGTCCATGGGCTGGGACAGCAGAGCATTTTTGCCGTACCCCGGTCTATATCCTTACCCTTACTACCCGAGAGGACGCTTCTACCGCCAGGTATTGCCGCTGGCCGGGCTCCTCGCATTGTCGCTATTGCCATTTTACTAAGAGTAAAGGGCTATATCCGGCTCAGGAGCGCGTTTGCGTTCCGGCCGGCATCCTCCGATTGGACGAGCATGCCATTTGTTTGTTATAATTATTGGCATAGTATGGAATGAAGGGAGGGGCATATTTGGACTGTATTTTTTGCAAAATTATCGAAGGCTCCATTCCTTCGACGAAAGTGTTTGAATCCGAGAACGTCATTGCGTTTAAAGATATTCAGCCCGCGGCTCCTGTACATATATTGATTATTCCCAAAAAGCATATTCCTACGATGAACGATGTTGCCGAAGAGGATGGACCGGTCATTGCGGAATTGTTTGCGGCTGCTCGGGAAATCGCGAAGCAGCAAGGAATTGCCGAGTCGGGTTACCGGCTGATTAATAATGTGAACAGCGACGGCGGACAGGTTGTTTATCATCTCCACATCCATTTATTGGGCGGGGAGAAGCTAGGTGCACTAGTAGGAAATAGTGTAAGTTGACACTTCATTTTGTTTTGTCTTATAATGAAGTGTGATAAACCGTGTTTATGTTTAATGCTCTGGACGGTCTGTTTCGGAGGGAGGGAAAACTGGTGTCTGAAACTAAAGTTCGCAAAAACGAAACTATTGATGCTGCGCTTCGCCGCTTTAAACGTTCCATCGCTAAAGATGGTGTTTTGGCAGAGGTGAAAAAACGCAAGCATTATGAAAAGCCAAGTGTAAAGCGCAAGAAGAAGTCCGAGGCTGCGCGTAAGAGAAAGTTTTAGGAGGATCCTTCCATAATGAACCTGAGCGATAGATTGAACGACGATATGAAGCAAGCCATGAAGAATCAGGACAAGTTCAAGCTGACTACGATTCGCATGATTCGTGCGGCTATAAAAAATTTGGAAATTGATTTGAAGCGTCCTCTCGAGGATGCTGAAGTGGTAGATATACTTAGTCGTGAAATCAAACAACGTAAAGATTCCCTCCAAGAATTTAGCAAAGCCGGCCGAGATGATCTGGTTACAGATCTTTCAGCAGAAATTGAAATTATTAGTCAATACCTTCCCGTACAGCTGACCGAAGAAGAGATAAAAGCGATTGTAACGCAGACCATCCAGGAACTCGGTGCTTCTTCCAAAGCCGAGATGGGAAAAGTCATGGGTGCGCTTTTGCCAAAAACAAAAGGGCGCGCTGATGGTAAACTAGTAAATCAATATGTACAACAATTTCTGCAATAACTATATGTTCGGACGAAAACACCCCTTTCGAGGGGTGTTTTTGCTTTATTTATGACAATTTTGAAACATAATGTTCATATAAGCGTATTAACGGTTACTGATTGAAAAGGAGGAGCGACACTTTGCAAACGAAACGATGGCGCATTGCAGCTGTCATTTGGCCTCTTCTGATGCTTGTTTCGATGCTGCTGGTTACGGCAGGAGGGCTGGCAACCGGCGGTAAAGCCGCGCATGGAGCGGAAGGGTCAGAGCTTGGTCCCGCGGTGTACGTTGTGCCGGTGAAGCAAACGGTGGAGTCCGGACTTAAATCGTTTTTGGAGCGGGCATACAAGGAAGCGGCCGAAGCAAAAGCGGAGAGAGTCATTCTGGTGATCAATACGTTTGGCGGAGAGGTAACCAGCGCCGAGGAGATTGGCGAGCTAATCCGCAAAAGCAGCGTTCCTACCACTGCTTACGTAGAAGGTAAAGCGGTTTCGGCAGGGACTTATATTGCGCTTAATGCGCAAAACATTGTAATGGAACCCGGGAGCACGATTGGCGCAGCGGCAGTCGTTAACGGCTCCGGCGAACTTATCGACAACCCGAAGGTCGTTTCCTTCTGGGTGAAGACGATGAGGGAGGCGGCTGAGCTAAACGGACGTGACCCGGATATTGCCGCCGCGATGGTGGATCCAGGCGCGACATTACCTCTTCCGGATTTGAAACAGGTGAAGCAGTCCGGCCAGATTCTGACCTTGACTGCCGATGAAGCGCTTAAAGTCGGCTATGCCGAATACAAAGCGGAGTCCGTGGATGACGCGATCAAATGGCTGGGGCTTGAAAACCGGGAGCGAATCGAGCTTAATCCTTCGATTGCGGAGAAGCTTGCTTCCTGGCTGGTAAATCCGATCGTCATGACCGTGTTATTTATCTTGGGCATTGCCGGTATTGCGATCGAGCTGTTCGTGCCGGGCTTTGGAGTTCCGGGCATTGTAGGCATATTGTCGTTCGGCCTGTATTTCTTCGGCCATTACATTGCGGGGTTTGCGGGGATGGAGTCCGTTGTGCTCTTCATTGTCGGCATTGCTCTGTTGTTGATCGAGGTCTTTGTGCCTAGCTGGGGAATTCTCGGCATTCTCGGCAGCGCCTCGCTGATCGCCGGCGTGTTGACAGCGGCTTCAAATCCGATGACGGCATTTATTTCGCTCGTTATCGCTTTGGTGGCAGCGGCCGTAATCCTGTACTTTGTAGTCCGCAAATACAAAGACCGGGGGATCTGGAACAAATTTATTTTGCGCGAGAAGCTGACGACCGAGCAAGGTTATTTATCCGCCGAAACCAAGGAGGATCTGCTAGGCCAAGAGGGGATTGCGATAACGCCGCTCCGCCCGGCAGGCACGATCCAGATTGGGGATAACCGGATTGACGTTGTGACTTCCGGCGAATTTATCGCTTCAGGCAAGACGGTAAAAGTAATAAAAACCGAAGGGACTTGGGTTGTGGTAAGAGAGGTCCTGTAGGATAATAAGAAAAAAATGACATGGAGGGTTATACCCAATGGACGGAATGGTATCTGTTTTAATTATTGTAGTGGTTGCGATTATTGCCCTATCGGTATTCCTCAGCTTCTTCCCGATTATGCTGTGGATTTCCGCTCTGGCATCGGGCGTACGGATCGGCATTATTACGCTTGTTGCAATGCGCCTTCGCCGCGTAACGCCTAGCCGGATCGTGAACCCGCTGATTAAGGCGACAAAGGCCGGTCTAGGGCTTACGATTAATCAGCTGGAGAGTCACTTTCTCGCCGGCGGTAATGTTGACCGTGTCGTTAACGCCTTGATTGCAGCACAGCGCGCGAACATTCCGCTTGTCTTCGAGCGCGCCGCAGCCATTGACCTCGCGGGCCGCGATGTACTGCAAGCCGTGCAAATGAGCGTAAATCCGCGCGTAATTGAGACGCCTATCGTAGCCGCGGTAGCAAAAGACGGCATCGAAGTGAAGGTTAAAGCCCGCGTGACGGTACGCGCTAATATCGAACGCCTCGTCGGCGGTGCCGGCGAAGAGACGATTATCGCCCGCGTCGGCGAAGGTATCGTTACGACGGTTGGTTCTTCCAATTCGCATAAAGACGTACTCGAAAACCCGGACATGATCTCCCGTACCGTGCTTGGCAAAGGTCTTGACGCAGGTACGGCCTTCGAAATCCTGTCCATCGATATCGCGGACGTAGACGTAGGCAAAAACATCGGCGCGCATCTGCAAACCGAGCAGGCTGAAGCAGACAAGCGGATTGCGCAGGCGAAAGCCGAAGAGCGCCGCGCGATGGCCGTAGCGCAGGAACAAGAGATGAAGGCCCGCGTCGTAGAGATGCGCGCGAAGGTCGTGGAATCCGAATCCCAAGTGCCGCTCGCGATGGCGGACGCTTTGAAATCCGGTAAAATCGGCGTAATGGATTACATGAACCTTAAGAATATTGAAGCCGATACCCAAATGAGAAATACGATTGGCAAGCCGGACACTCCTAACGATAAAGACAACTAAGGCGCTTAAGCCGTGTCTAGCAAGGAGGTGCTGGCGTGAAAATTATAAGTTTTCTTCTCGAGAACATCTATTGGGTGATCGTGGTGGGCGGGGTGCTCTTCTCGATGTTCGGGCGTTCGGGCGCCAAGAAGCGTACGAACCGGATGCCGAGCTTTGGAGGAAGCAACGAGCGCGAGCCGCATAGGCCGGAACGTCGTCAAGATCTGGTATGGGAAGAAGAGGATGAAGAGGAATATCAGCCTCAGAAGCCCGTAATGGCTGGCTCCCCCCTTCAAGGAGAAAGGGGAAGCTCTGGGGAAGTCAACAGGCCGCAAACGCTGGAGCGGGCGATTCAGGCGGCACCAAGCCGGCCGGCGGAACCGCCTCGAGCGCGGCTTGCAGCGGCTAACAAGCCTCAGGCGACAGCGGCTCCAGCTGCAACTAGCCATACCGAAACGCCGAATCCCAAAGCCGACGAGCTGCGCAAAGCGGTCGTATGGGCCGAAATTTTAGGTCCTCCGCGTTCCAAGCGCCCATTCGGCAAATAGAACTAAAAACCGTAACAGCCGGGTAACGATGCGATCATGCATCGCTGCCCGGCTGTTTTTTTATCGCAACGCTCCTCCATATATCTCATAAATCGTTCCAACGTCGCATATTTTGGTACAGTACAATAATGTGCACTCGCGCGGCGGAGGGGGACAATGGATCAGCTATGGGCCGTATAAACCGTAAATTTCGAAAATGGACTGCCGATATATTGGATTTGCCGCAGGATGTGGTCTATGATCTGCCCCGCATGACGATGATCGGCGACCGGCAGCTTTATATCGAGAATCACCGCGGCGTGCTTCATTTCTCCAGCGATAAGCTGAGACTTGCCTTAAGCAAAGGCGAGCTGGAAGTAACGGGAACCTCGCTTGTCATACGTACGATCTGGACGGAAGAGGTATTCATAGAGGGTCAAATTAAAAGTATCGAAGTTAGGGATCAGGAGGGATAAGCATGGCGGGTCAATGGCTGCAGTGGGTACGCGGTGTCGTTACGGTGCATATCAGGGGCGGACAACCTGAACGGCTTGTGAACAGGGCTCTCGAAGGGGGGCTCGAGCTGTCTTCCATTCGTTGGACAAGCGGTGGGAAGCTGGAATTCGAGCTGTCGGTAGGCGATTTTTTCCGTCTTCGCCCGTTTCTGAAGGAAACAGGCTGCAGGGCGCATGTCGTCAAGCGGGAAGGGATGCCCTTCTGGCTGGTCCGCTTTGAGAAAAGAAAATTTTTCGCGATCGGGATCGGCCTGTTTTTTGTGGGCATCTATTTGCTTTCTTCCCTTGTCTGGTCCATTGAAGTGAAAGGGAATGTCAAGCTGACCGAGGAACAGATTCTGACCGCTGCCAAGAAGGAAGGAATCTTTCCGATGCAATGGTCGTTCAAGCTTAAGGATAAAGATCTGTTATCCAAGGAATTGGTAACCGATCTTCCTGGAACAACCTGGGTTGGCGTAGAGAAAAAAGGGACAAGGATCGTTATTCAGGTCGTGGAATCCACGGAAGCGGAAAAGGCAGAGCTTCAGAATCCGCGGCATTTGGTTGCTTCGAACGACGCGGTAATAACGGAAATCTATACAGAGAAGGGACGCCCCGTCGTCAAGAAAAACATGAAAGTCAAGAAGGGCCAGACCTTAATTTCGGGAACGATCGGAGGCGGTGCGTATACGCAGTCGGTTGTGGCGAAAGGCAAGGTGCGCGGCCTCGTATGGTATGAATTTAACGTGGCTTCCCCCCTGACGCAGGAGGTCAAAGTATACACGGGCGAGAAGAAAACGAAATGGTACGCGGTAATAGGAAGCCGTGCGCTGCAAGTGAGCGGGTACGGGAAAAATCCGTTTGATACATCCGAAAACGTTTTGGTGGAGGAACAGGCGACATGGCGCGGTTTGAAGCTGCCGTTCGGACGGCTTAAGAAAACGATTATGGAGGTCCGCACCGACGAGAGGGAGCTGACCGAAGAGGAAGCGAAAAACAACGGAATGCTCCAGGCGAAGGCCGATGTCATGCTGAAAGCAGGCAATGATGCGGTTATATTAAAGGAAATTGTTTTGCATGAAAAGACGGACAATGGTAAAGTTTATATGAAAGTTCTTTTTGAAGTGGAGCAATCAATCGTAGAAGAGATGCCACTAGTCCAGATGCAAGGAGAATGAGGTTGTTGCAGAGTGAAGCAAAAGTAGTCAAAATTCCGCTCCAAAATGCAGTAGAGGGCTTGGCCGTATTTGGTCCCCAAGATAAGTATCTAAAGCTAGTGCAGCAGCAGATGGAGGCGACTCTGTCGTCCCGAGACGCGGAGATTGTGATTTCCGGCCGGGCACAAGAGGTGGAATCGCTAGAGCAGTTGTATAACGTGCTGCTACAGCTTGTCCGCGGCGGATACACTCCGTCCGAGAGAGACATTACTTATGCGCTTGATCTTGCGCGCAGCATGCAAGCGGAAGAATTGCTCGATTTGCTTAAAGCTGAAATTACGACGACTTACAGAGGCAAGCCGATTCGCGTGAAGACGATCGGACAGCGGCACTACGTGAAGACAATCAAGAAGCAGGACATCGTATTCGGGATTGGCCCTGCCGGTACCGGCAAAACCTATCTTGCGGTTGTTCTCGCCGTAGCGGCGCTTAAGGAAGGCTCTGTTAAAAAAATAATGTTGACCCGTCCTGCGGTTGAAGCCGGCGAAAATCTGGGCTTCCTGCCAGGCGACCTGCAAGAAAAGGTAGATCCTTATTTGCGCCCGCTCTATGACGCTCTGCATGACGTATTGGGTCCTGATCAGACGACAAAGGCGTTTGAGCGCGGAACCATCGAGATCGCTCCGCTGGCTTACATGCGCGGACGCACGCTCGATGATTCGTTTATTATTTTGGACGAAGCGCAAAACACGACCCCGGAGCAAATGAAAATGTTCCTGACAAGGCTCGGCTTTGGCTCGAAAATGGTGATTACGGGCGACGTGACGCAGATTGATTTGCCGCGGGGCAAAAACTCCGGGCTTATCGAAGCGCAGCGCATTTTGAGAGATATTGAGGAAATTGGTTTTATTCATTTTTCCGAGCAGGACGTCGTTCGCCATTCCTTGGTTCAGAAAATAATCGTGGCATACAACTGGGACGCTGAAAACAAAGCATAGAGAGGAATGTCCGCTCGATGAATCAGACTCAGGCCGGAAAACAAATTAACCTTCAACAGACAAAATCGGCTGGCTGGAAGCAGAGCACAGCAGTGCGAGCCCTGCTCTTATTTTTGTTTGTGCTGCTGTTTTATTTCAGTCTGGCTCCCCATCTGGTACCCGAAACTTACGATATCCAGGTGGATGCCCCTAGCGACAAGGATATAGCAGCCCCGCATCAGATATTCGACAGCAAGGCTACGCTGGAAGCGCAGGAACAGGCTGCGAATAAGATCGATTCCATCTATTCCAATGTTGCTCTGCGCAACGAACAGCTGATCGATCAAATTTTTATTCGGATTGAGCAGCTGAATCTGGATGATCAGGTGACGGTACAGAACAAGGTTGAAATTTACCGGAATGAGATTCCCGGCAAATATGATGCGTTTGTCGATAATTTCGTCAAAATGAATATGGGCACCGGCAAGTACAACGACTCGCTACTCGAAGAGATGTCGAAGGTAATCAAGGAGCAGGTATATACGATTCCGGAAGAGACGTTCTACAAGCTCCCGAATCTGACCCTGGATCAGCTGGAGGAGATGCGCTCCGTCGGGCAGGATGTTGTGCGCAAGCTGATGAGCGAGCAGCTTCGCGATGCGGAAACGGCGCGCACGAAGGTTGCGGAGCTGGTGAACGCAAGCTCGCTGACCAACCGTACCAGCCGCGAAATTGTGCAGGAGCTGGCACGTTTTACGATAATGCCGAACCGGTTCCTCGACCAGCAGGCAACCGATGAAGCCAAAATTCTCGCGAAGCAGAACACGCCGCAGGTTGTCATCAAAGAAGGCGATCTCATCGTGAAAAAGGGCGAGATCATCACGCCCGAGATGTATGAGCTGCTGAAGGAATCCGAGCTTCTGCAGGACAAGCGCAATTATTGGCCGCAGCTTGGACTGCTGCTGATGTCCGTCATGATCGTGGTTGGCCTGTATACATATATACACCAATACGGAAGCAACGACACGACCAAGCCAAGCTACAGCAATACTCATCTGCTGATGCTGTGGCTCATTTATCTGATTAATATTATTACGATGCAGGTTATCTCCCTTACGCAGACCGATTCCGCGCCTTATGCCGGTTATTTGGCTCCGGCTGCGCTTGGCACGATGCTGATTACGCTGCTGCTGGATGTGCATCTGGCGCTGATCAGCTCTGTTTTGTTCGCGCTTTGCGGAAGTATTATACTAAATACGCAAACCGGTCAAATTTTCGACTACCAATACGGATTTGTTATTATCGTCGTTTCCCTGGCGGCAATATTCTCGATTCACCGGGCAAGCCAGCGGTCTACCATCCTTAAGGCGGGCATTATGGTCAGCTTGTTTGGTTCGCTGGCCGTATTGTCGCTGATGTTCCTGAAGGAGCAGTTAGAGCAGGGGCCGCTCGTGTATTCTCTTGCTTTTGCGTTCGCAAGCGGACTATTAACGGCGATTCTCGTTATCGGGCTTATGCCATTCTTTGAAATTACGTTTGGCATATTGTCCGCGCTGAAGCTCGTAGAGCTGTCCAATCCGAATCATCCGCTGCTGCGCAAGCTGCTTACGGAGACGCCGGGAACGTACCATCACAGCGTAATGGTAGGCAATCTTGCCGAAGCGGCTGCCGAATCTATCGGAGCAGACGGCCTGCTTTGCCGCGTAGGTTCTTATTATCACGATATCGGCAAGACGAAACGGCCAAGCTATTTTATCGAGAATCAGACGAATATGGAAAACCCGCACGATACCATCGAGCCTAAGCTGAGCAAGTCGATCATTGTCGCCCACGCCCGCGACGGCGTCGATATGCTGAAGGCGCAGAATATTCCGAAGCCGATCCGGGATATAGCGGAGCAGCATCATGGCACAACCTCCTTGAAGTTCTTCTACTTCAAAGCAATTAAGCAAGCGGAGGAGCAGGGGCTAACCGTGAATTTCACGGAGGATGACTACCGTTATCCGGGTCCGAAAGCGCAATCGAAGGAAGCGGCAATCGTTGGTCTTGCCGATTGCGTGGAGGCGGCTGTCCGCAGCCTGCGAAGCCCTACGGTCGAACAGGTGGAAGCGATGATCCAGAAGATTATTAAAAGCCGCGTAGATGACAATCAATATAATGAGTGCGACCTGACCATGAAGGAGCTCGACAAGATCGCCCATTCTTTGAAAGAGAGCGTTATTGGCATATTCCACTCGCGGATTGAATACCCGGAAGACGTAAAACCAAAGGAGCGTTAACGAAGCATGAGCTTGCAATTGGACTGGAGCAACGAACAAGACAAAATGGAGATTCCCGATCAATGGGTCGAGAGGCTGGAGCAGCTTCTGCAGATTGCCGGCGAAATGGAAGGGCTGACGGATGGCGAAGTGACGTTGACCTTTACCGACAACGAGCAGATTCACCAGCTTAACCGCGAATACCGCAATATCGACCGCCCTACGGATGTTTTGTCCTTCGCGATGCAGGATGACGGAACGGAAGAGCTCGATATTATTTTCGAGGTGGAGAGCGAGGATGAGATTGATCCCATCTCCGGCATGCTTGGCGATATCGTGATCTCGGTTGAGAAAGCGCAGGAGCAAAGCGAGGATTACGGCCACTCCCTGGAGCGGGAGATCGGCTTCCTCTTTGTGCATGGATTCCTTCATTTGCTCGGTTATGATCATATGGACGACGCGGGCGAAGCCGAAATGACGGCTAAACAGGAAGCCGTTCTGCAGAAGGCAGGTCTGTCGCGTTAATGCTGAAGTTTATCCGCAGCCTGTCCTTTGCTTGTTCGGGAATTGTCTTGGCTGTCCGGTCTCAGCGTCATATGAAGATTCACACGGCGGCAGCCGTTGCCGTGTGTCTGTTAGGGGCGTTCCTGCCCCTGACCCGGCTGGAATGGGCGGTGCTTCTGTTAACGATATCTGTTGTGTTCACGCTGGAAATGGTGAATACGGCGATCGAAAAAACCGTTGACCTGTCTAGTCCCGGCATTCACCCGCTTGCTAAAGCGGCAAAGGATATTGCTGCCGGTGCCGTGCTGGTTGCCGCATGCTGCGCGATAATGATTGGGCTGCTCATTCTTGGGCCGCCCTTATGGCATTTTCTCATGGATTAATAGAAAGAATAGGAGTTGAGGCTTATGGCATTCGAAGGATTATCGGAGCAGTATTCGAACTTGCTTGAAGCAGCGAAGGAGGCCATGTCGCGGGCATACGTGCCGTACTCCAATTTTCGCGTAGGCGCAGCGCTGCTGGATGAAAGCGGCCATGTCCACTCCGGCTGCAACGTGGAGAATGCCGCGTACAGCCCTTGCAATTGCGCCGAGAGAACGGCGTTGTTCCGCGCAATCGCCGATGGCAGGCGGCCTGGAGAATTCCAGGTCATAGCCGTCATGGGGGATACGGACGGACCCATTACCCCTTGCGGAGTATGCCGCCAGGTACTGGTGGAGCTATGCAAGCCGGATATGCCGGTTGTTATGGGCAATCTGCGCGGCGACTGGAACATTATGACGGTAAGCGAGCTGCTGCCGGGTGCATTTACACCGGCTTCATTAGAGAAAGGAAGTTAACTATTCACATGACTCAAACGAAATTCCGTTCCGGATTCGTGGCGATTATCGGTCGTCCGAATGTCGGCAAATCCACGCTAATGAATCATTTAATCGGGCAGAAAATCGCCATTATGTCGGACAAGCCCCAAACGACTCGGAATAAAATCCATGGCGTGTACACAACCGATACATCGCAGATCGTTTTCCTTGATACGCCCGGTATTCATAAACCGCAGTCCAAGCTTGGCGACTATATGATGAAAACCGCTGAAGGCGCTCTAAAAGAGGTTGAGGCCGTTCTCTTCCTGATTGACGTTGCAGACGGACTAGGCGGCGGTGACCGCTTTATCATCGAGCAGCTGAAAAAGGTGGATACGCCCGTACTTCTTGTCATGAACAAGATTGACAAGGTGCAGCCTGAGAAGCTTCTAGAAATTATCACCCAATACAAGGATCTGTATCCGTTTGCGGAAATAGTGCCGATTTCGGCGCTTCAAGGCAACAACGTCGAGACGCTGCTTACGCAGATCCAGAAATATTTGCCTGAAGGCCCGCAATATTATCCGGCCGATCAGGTCACCGACCATCCGGAGCAATTCGTCTGCGCGGAGCTTATCCGCGAGAAGATTTTGCATATGACCCGTGAAGAAATTCCGCACTCCATTGCTGTTGGCATCGAGGATATGAGAGTGCAGGAGAATGGCGTTGTTTATATCGGAGCGGTTATTTTCGTGGAGCGGGATTCCCAAAAGGGCATTATTATCGGCAAAAAGGGTGCTTTGCTGAAGGAAGTCGGCAAGCAGGCCCGCCGCGATATCGAAGCTTTGCTTGGATCCCGCACTTTCCTGGAGCTTTGGGTCAAGGTGAAGAAGGATTGGCGCAATCAGGAGCGCGTATTGAAGGACTTCGGCTTCCGGCATGATTAAGCCGGATTGACGAATTTTGTTAAGGATAGCATTCGGTAAAATGCCGTATCCTAATTACCGTCTGGGGCTTCATTTCCATGGCGGAAAGGGATGAATACGAATGCGAAATTTTTCGTGGAAGTATTTTACATTGACCGGTGATGTGGAGTCATACATGCTCTACAAGGAAATGGATCAACTTGGTCCAGAGAATCATCCTCAACATTTGCCGGGAGACAATGAGGAGCTTGCTGCTGAGTTCGAGGATTCGTCTGCCCTTTAATGGATTACCCTGCAGACTGCCTTGAATCAAGCATGGGGGAGAAGGTAGTATGCTATATCGTGTGGAGGGCATTGTCATCCGCAGCATGGATTATGGGGAAGGCAACAAAATAATTACGCTGCTTACGAAAACAAACGGAAAGCTTGGCGTAATGGTGCGCGGCGCGAAGAAGGTGAAGAGCAGGCATGCTTCTCTCGCGCAGCCATTTACATATGGTGAGTTCGTATTTTTCCGGAATAAAGGTTTAGGTACGCTTAATGCTGGTGAGATTCTTGAATCTCACCATCTTTTACGTGAAAAGCTCGATTTGGCGGCTTACGCCTCTTATTTGGCAGAACTGACGGACAAGATGCTACAGGAAGACGAATCCGGTGCCATGTTGTTCGAACAGCTGAAGGCGGGGTATGCCGCAATGGAGGAAGGCAAAGATCCGCAAATCGTATCGCATCTGTTCGAGATGCGCATATTAGAGGCTGCGGGTTATGCTCCGGAGCTGGAGATTTGCGTCAATTGCAGCAGCGAGCAGGGACCGTTCCGGTTAAGTCCTCACGCTGGCGGCGTATTGTGCCCCAGATGCGCAAGAAACGATGCCCAGGCGATCCCGATGGGGGAAGGGGCTTATAAGCTTCTGCGGCTGTTCAGCCGGATGGACTTGAGGCGTCTTGGGGCTATTCAGGTGAAACCGGAGACGAAAAAAGAACTGAAGAAGCTGATGCGGGAGCTTATGGACGTCCACATCGGCATTCCGCTGAAATCCAGAACATTTCTTGATCAAATGGACAAATATTCATTCGAATAAACAGCGTGATCGGTCCCCAGACCGAGCACGCCGTTTTTGTTTTCCTGTGAAATTAATCATGTTCAATTGGAAGGAAATGGGGGGGTCTCTACGCATGTCGAGAGCCCAGATTCCGCAGGATGTCATGGATAAAATCGTCGGCATGCTCTCAAGCTCGATTTCATTTGCGTTTATGCGTTCGATTATTCCTGCCGTGCTTACGCTTGAGAGCGTCTTGTTCATGGGGAAGGCCTCCATGAAGGATCTGATTGGTCATCCCGTAAAAGCGGAACTGAACGCTACGGAAGTGCCTGGGCATTAGTGCCTAATAACTGGTTTGACAACGGCATTAAAAATGTTTAATATATTTGAATATGAATATGGACAGTGATGGAGAAAGTAGCAGTTGATGCCTTGAGCTAGCGATCCGGGGATAGTGGAAGCCCGGGCAGGCTAAACATGCGAAAAGGCACTCCGGAGTCAATTAACGAAAAGAGGATTTTCGCACGCTGCCGGAATGAGCAGCGGCAAGCGGAAGTCAAGTAGGGTGGAACCGCGGGAGTCAGCTCTCGTCCCTACGTCTGGCAGCAGGCGTAGAGACGAGAGCTTTTTGTGTCTCGCCTTCGCCATACTAATGGATAAAGGAGCGGAAATTGTCATGAATTTTCAAAACATGATATTGACTCTGCAGCAGTTCTGGGCAGAGCAAAACTGTATTCTCGTACAGCCGTACGATGTCGAGAAGGGTGCGGGAACGATGAACCCGATGACCTTCCTCCGCACGATTGGCCCTGAGCCATGGAACGTAGCTTACGTCGAGCCTTCCCGCCGTCCTGCCGACGGCCGTTACGGCGAGAACCCGAACCGGTTGTACCAGCATCATCAATTCCAGGTTATCCTGAAGCCATCTCCGGACAACATCCAAGAGCTGTATCTGGAGAGCTTGAAGCGTCTTGGAATCGATCCGAAGCATCACGATATCCGCTTTGTTGAAGACAACTGGGAATCGCCGACTTTGGGCGCATGGGGCCTTGGCTGGGAAGTATGGCTGAACGGCATGGAAATTACCCAGTTTACGTACTTCCAGCAAGTCGGCGGCATCGATGCTAACCCGGTTG
This sequence comes from Paenibacillus glycanilyticus NBRC 16618, assembly GCF_004000805.1. Lineage (GTDB taxonomy): Bacteria > Bacillota > Bacilli > Paenibacillales > Paenibacillaceae > Pristimantibacillus > Pristimantibacillus glycanilyticus. The sequence goes on along the minus strand of NZ_BILY01000027.1, from coordinate 40,306 downwards.
CGGTCGAAATTACGTACGGTATGGAGCGTCTGGCTTCGTACATTCAAGAAAAAGAGAATGTGTTTGATCTGGAATGGGTAGACGGCGTAACTTACGGAGACGTCTTCCTGCAGCCGGAGTTCGAGCATTCGAAATATACGTTTGAAACTTCCGATTCCGCGATGTTGTTCCAGCTGTTCAACATGTATGAGGAAGAAGCGAAAAAAACGATGGAGCATAACCTCGTATTCCCGGCTTACGATTACGTGCTGAAATGCTCCCATACGTTTAACCTGCTGGACGCACGCGGCGCGATCAGCGTAACGGAACGTACGGGCTACATTATGCGCGTCCGTAATCTGGCGCGCGCTTGCGCAGCGACTTATCTGGAGGAGCGGGAACGTCTCGGCTTCCCTCTGCTGAAGAAAGGAGTGGAGAACAATGGCTAAGGATTTATTGCTGGAGATCGGGCTTGAGGAAGTACCGGCGCGTTTCGTGCGCGGCGCCATGAACCAATTGAAGGAGAAAGCGGTCAAATGGTTCGACGATTCGCGTATTCCTTACGATTCGGTTGAAGTGTTCGCGACGCCTCGCCGTCTGGCCCTGTATGCAAAAGGCGTAGCCGAGAAACAGGAAGACGTAAACGAACAGGTTAAAGGTCCTTCGCGTAAAATCGCCCTTGATGATCAAGGCAACTGGAGCAAAGCGGCGCTTGGATTCGCGCGCAGCCAAGGCGTTGAGCCGGAGCAGTTCTTTTTCCAGGAGCTTGCCGGCGTAGAGTACGTGTATGCGAACAAAAGCAGCGTAGGCACGGAAACGGCGTCCGTATTGCCGGAAGGGCTGACAAACCTGATCACATCGATGTCCTTCCCGAAAAACATGCGCTGGGGCAGCTATGAACTGAAGTTCGTGCGTCCTATCAAATGGATTATCGCTTTGTTCGGCCAGGATATTATTCCGGTTGAGATTACGAACGTGAAGAGCGGCAACGTATCCCGCGGCCATCGCTTCCTTGGCGAAGAGACGGTAGTGGCCTCTCCCGCGGATTATAAAGAGCGTCTGCGCGAGCAGCATGTCATCGTTGACGTTGAAGAACGCGAGCAGTTGATCGTGGCTCAAATTGAAGAGCTGGCCAAAGAGAAGAACTGGGAAATCGCGATTAAAGAAGATTTGCTCGAAGAGGTCTTATTCCTGGTCGAGTATCCGAACGTATTATATGGGACATTTGATCCTGCATTCCTCAATATCCCGCAAGAGGTTCTTATCACGTCGATGCGCGAGCATCAGCGCTACTTCCCGGTATTGAATGCGGAAGGCCAGCTGCAGCCGTTCTTCGTAACGGTGCGCAACGGCGACCGGACTTCGATCGACAACGTTGCGAAGGGCAATGAGAAGGTTCTCCGCGCCCGTCTTTCCGACGCGAAATTCTTCTACGAGGAAGATCAGAAGCTTGCGATTAACGATGCGCTTGCGAAGCTTGAAAATATCGTTTATCACGAAGAGCTGGGTACGGTTGCGGACAAGGTTAGAAGAATCCGCGCGACAACCGATCTGATTGCCGCAAAACTTGGTGTAGACACAGACGCGGCTTCGGCAGCAAGCCGAGCGGCGGATATTTGCAAGTTCGACCTCGTTACTCAGATGGTATACGAATTCCCTGAGCTGCAAGGCATTATGGGCGAAGATTACGCCCGCAAGGCAGGAGAAAGCGAAGCGGTAGCGAAAGCGATCAATGAGCATTATCAACCTCGCTTTGCAGGCGACCGTGCGCCGGCATCCCTTGTAGGCGCCATCGTAAGCCTTGCCGACAAGATGGATACTATCGCGGGCTGTTTCTCCATCGGCATCATTCCGACAGGTTCGCAGGATCCTTATGCCCTGCGCCGTCAGGCATCGGGCATCGTTCAGATCATTCTGGCTCAAGGTCTCGATCTGAAGCTGACAGACCTGTTTGACGCAGCGCTCCAGGTGCATGAAGCACGCGGAATGAAACGCGGCGCGGACGAGATTCGTAAAGATTTGAACGACTTCTTTGCGCTTCGCGTGAAGAATGTTCTGTCGGAGCAAGCTAACCGTTATGACGTCGTTGATGCAGTTATGGCAACCGGCTTTAATGATTTGCGTATTACCGTTGAACGGGCGGCACTGATTAACGAACTGGCATCCGGCAATGAGCGCAGCGAGTTCAAGCTGACGATCGATGCCTTCAACCGGGTATGCAACCTGGCTTCCAAAGCGGAGTCGCGTGCAGTGGATCCGGCTCTGTTCGAAGTAGAGGCAGAGGGTGCTCTTTACGAGCAATGGCAAAAAGCCCATCCAGCGGTTGCGGCAGCTGTCGCCGAGGGAGATATTGCTTCCGCGCTTGCTAATTTGTCTTCGCTTAAGCAGGCGATCAACGCCTATTTCGATTCGGTAATGGTTATGGCCAAGGATGACGCCGTGCGCAGCAACCGTCTGGCAACCCTTTCGCTTATCGCGGACGACATTACGGCTATTGCCGACTTCTCGAAGCTGGTCTGGTAATCCAGGTTGCACTCGTCAATGTATCATTGTCGTCAATCCATAGAGGGAAGGGATGATGATTATGGCAGGTTCAGCTGAAGTGATTATTTACGTTGTATCCGACGCTGCGGGGGATACCGGAGAACTCGTCGTAAGGGCTGCGGTAGCGCAGTTCCATCCGGTTCAGACGGACATTCGCCGCGCGCCGTTTGTCATGGACGTGCCCACTCTGGAGCGGTTTGTTCTGCAAGCCAAGCTGTCGGGCGCCATCGTTCTCTATACGCTGGTCATCCCGCATTTGCGGGAAGCGATGAAGAACCTGGCCAGGGAGCATCAAGTGGAAGCCATTGATCTGCTTGGCTCGCTGATCGAAAGCCTCGAGCGGCAGACCGGACGTCATTCGCGTCAGGAGCCTGGCCTTAACCATGTTCTTGACGCGGATTACTTCCGCAAGGTGGATGCCGTTGAATTTGCGGTGCGTTACGATGATGCCAAGGACCCTTCCGGCGTCCTGAAGGCGGATATCGTACTGATCGGCGTATCGCGGACGTCGAAGACGCCGCTGTCCATGTATCTGGCGCATCAAAAATACAAGGTAGCCAATATTCCGCTCGTTCCGGAAATCAAGCCGCCCAAGGAACTGTTCAATGTCCCGGCCGAAAGGATTATCGGCTTGACGATTGGCGTTCCGTACTTGAATACGATCCGGAAGGAAAGGCTCAAGGCGCTTGGTTTGCCGAACAGCGCGTCATATGCCGCGGAAGAACGGATTTTGAAGGAGCTTGAATACGCGGAAGCGATTATGAAACAAATCGGCTGCGTCGTCATCGATGTATCGCATCGCGCGGTGGAAGAAACGGCGAGTCTGATTATGGAGCATTTTCGCGGCGTTTAAGCCAAAATGCAGGATTTTTTTGAAGTATTGCCGTATATAATAGTACGGTAATTGAAATATACAACAATAAGCGGTGATGCGTGATGGAGCTTAATCAACCGACAGTCGTCGTTGACGGCGACGCTTGTCCCGTTAAGACCGAAATTGCTCGGACCGCACGCAGCTTCCGCGTCCCGGTTGTCATGGTATCTTCCTATGACCATCGGCTTGAGCCGCAGGAAGGTGTTTCGGTTGTGCAGGTCGACCGGAGCAGCCAATCGGTCGACTTGTATATCGTCAATCATATAGCCAAAGGCGATATCGTGATTACGCAGGATTTCGGTCTGGCATGTATTGCAATCGGAAAAGGGGCGGTCGTCTTGTCTCCGCGCGGCGAACAGTATTCGGACGAGAACATCGATTATTTGATGGAGCGGCGTCATGAATCTGCGAAAAGAAGGCGTGCCGGGGGTAAAACGAAAGGCCCAAAAGCCATGAATCATGAGGATCGGGAGCGTTTTCAACAAAAGTTGACAAAAGTTTTATCAAACTTGCAGGAGAAACATGACATTTAGCGAATATTATTTACGTGTCATTAGGATGAAGGTGATGGATAATGACCTACGGTAAAATACCGGATGACGTTATTGAGGCGGTACGCCGTCATCATGACATCGTAGATACGGTGAGCAAATACGTTCATCTCTCTAAGAACGGCAAGTATATGAAAGGGCTTTGTCCCTTCCACTCGGAGAAGACGCCTTCCTTCACCGTGACGCCGGAGCTGCAGATTTTTCACTGCTACGGCTGCGGCAAGACGGGCAACGTGATCCGGTTCGTGGAAGAGATTGAAAGCTACACCTTTCCAGAAGCGGTCCGAGTGCTTGCCGAAGAGGCAGGCATACCTGTTACCTGGGCCAATCCGGACGGCTCGAAGCCAACGGCGGCCGATACGGAACGCAGCGCTGTTCTTGAAGCGCATGAGCTGACTGCAAAGCTGTACAACTATCTGTTGAACAATACGCAGCATGGCCGTGCCGCCAAAGATTATTTGCGCGATCGCGGGCTTGGCGACAAACTGATCAATCATTTTATGATCGGTTACGCGCCGGAACAGTGGGATACGCTAAGCCGGTTCTTGACAGCCAGAAATTTCGATCCCTCCTTAATGGAGAAAGGCGGGCTGCTATCCGCGAAATCAGACGGAAGCGGATATGTGGACCGGTTTCGGGGACGAATCATGTTTCCGATTTGGGATCGGGACGGCAAAGTAACGGCGTTTGCGGGACGAATAATCGGTGAAGGCCAGCCGAAATATTTGAACTCACCGGAAACGATGCTGTTTACGAAAAGCCGCACGATTTACAATCTGCATCATGCGCGACCTGCCATCCGCAAGAGCAAGCAAGTTGTTTTATTCGAAGGGTATATGGATGTCATTAAATCTTGGAGTGCGGGCGTAAAGAACGGGATTGCCACAATGGGAACGGCCTTGACGGAGGAGCATTGCAGCATTCTTGCAAGGCAGGCTGAAGAAATTGTGATCTGTTACGACGGTGATGACGCCGGACAAGCAGCCGCCATGAAGTCTATTCCGATGCTCGAAGGAGCAGGGCTTAGAGTGATGGTGGCCATGCTTCCGAAAGGAAAGGATCCGGATGAATATATTACCGAATACGGTCCGGATGATTTTCTTCGGGAAGTCATTGATCAGCCTGTCACAACTACAAAATTTAAGCTTATATATTCAAGAAAAAACCATATACTGCTAAAAGAAGAAGGTCGGAAAAATTACTTGCTTGAAGCCGCCGGAATTGTGGCAGAGCTTGATTCGGCTATTGAACGCGAGGTTTACCTGCAAGAGCTTTCGCGCGAATTTAATTTCCCATTAGAGGTATTAAAGCAGGATTGTCACTTAAAGCATCAAGAATTGCAAAAAAAGAAACCCGGAAGGGATAATAACGACAATTCGTGGAATAATGGTAGGAATGAAAATCGCCGAAGATCGGGGCCTCCCGTGCTAATGCCTGCTTATACGTATGTAGAGCGGAGGCTGCTTCATGTGATGATGCGCGACAGGGATGTGGCGCAGACCGTCCATGAAAAGCTGGGAGACGCGTTCAATATTGAGGATCACGCAGCGCTTGCTGCTTATTTATACGCATTTTATGCGCAGGGCTATGATCCGGATGCCGGGAGGTTTATCGCCTCGCTCCAAGACGAACGTCTGGAGAGAACGGCTGCAGCCATTCTGATGATGGACGGAGATTTTCCTTTTGACGATGCAATTTTGGAAGCCGATATTCAGGACATTATCAAAGTACCTAGGTTCCGGGAGATCGACCGAAAAAAAGAGGAAATGATGCAGGCGGAACGCGCCGGAGATCATCTGCTCGCCGCGCAAATGTTAAGTGAGATTATAACCCTAGAGAGACAGCTAAAAGGAACGACTTGACGATCGGTTCTAGGGAGGAGGGAGTCGGAATATGGCGAATGATCAGCATACTGAACTAGATGCCGAACAAAAATTGGATTTAGTGAAGGAACAATTGATTGAACAGGGGAAGAAGAGAGCCTCCTTAACTTATAAAGAGATTATGGAGAAATTATCGCCGTTTGATCAGGATCCGGAGCAAATCGATGAGTTTTTCGAACAGCTTGACGATTTAGGAATTGAGGTATTAAACGAAAGAGACGAGGATCGTGATCCGCTTAACCGCGGTGAGGACTCGGATCGCGAGCAGGATGATTTCAACTTCGACGATGACTTGGCTCTGCCACCAGGGATCAAAATTAATGACCCTGTACGCATGTATTTGAAAGAAATCGGCCGTGTTCCGCTCCTGTCGGCGGATGATGAAATCGAACTGGCAAGACGGATCGAAAACGGGGATGAGGAAGCGAAGCGCAGACTTGCGGAAGCGAACCTTCGTCTCGTTGTCAGTATCGCGAAACGCTACGTTGGCCGCGGCATGCTGTTCCTTGATTTGATTCAGGAAGGCAACATGGGTCTGATTAAAGCGGTAGAGAAGTTCGACCATCAAAAAGGCTTTAAGTTCAGTACGTACGCAACCTGGTGGATTCGCCAAGCGATTACGCGCGCCATTGCGGACCAAGCGCGTACCATTCGGATTCCGGTTCATATGGTCGAAACGATCAACAAGCTGATCCGGGTCTCGAGACAGCTCCTTCAAGAGCTTGGGCGCGAACCGACCCCGGAAGAAATCGCTGCGGAGATGGAACTCAGTACCGATAAAGTAAGGGAAATTATGAAGATTGCTCAAGAGCCGGTATCGCTCGAAACACCGATCGGTGAAGAAGACGATTCGCATCTTGGCGATTTTATTGAGGATCAAGAAGCACTTGCACCTGCTGACGCGGCGGCTTACGAGCTACTTAAGGAGCAGTTGGAAGATGTGCTTGATACATTGACAGAGCGTGAGGAAAATGTACTCCGTCTGCGTTTTGGACTTGACGACGGCCGCACTCGCACCCTCGAAGAGGTTGGCAAAGTATTCGGCGTAACCCGTGAACGGATTCGTCAGATCGAAGCGAAAGCACTCCGCAAGCTCCGTCACCCAAGCCGCAGCAAACGGCTTAAAGATTTCCTAGAATAAGATAGCATTAACCGATAAGGACCTTTCTGCTCTTGCAGCAAGGTCTTTTTTTCCAATTGAACCTATCGTCATTCTACCTGAGAGGATAACATAAGGCATATGAATGAAGAGCGACGCCAGATTATCGTCAGAGAAATTGAGCACTGGAGCAGGAGCAAATTGCTGCCGGATCAATATTGTGATTTTCTGCTTAACTTGTATATGGATCATGATCAGGAAGTAAGGCGTGAATCCAATCATTCGATAGCCAAGGCGGTAATGGCCGTTCAACAGGCTTCAGGCAAACATTGGCTCCTTACATTTGGTTTTTTTACCTTTATTTCCTTTGTTGTGCTTTATTTTAACGTTTTTCACCCTCTATTGCAAATTGGGGTTTCGGCCGTTGGCGTCATTGGTCTGCTGTGGTTTGGCGCCCGTTTGAGAAGACGCCATGAGTCAGCCGGGCTTGCTGTAACCGGCGCGGGTATGCTGTTAATGCTTGGCGCCGGCCTATACATATTGGATTTGCACGAGATGACGGAATGGGGCTGGAAGGCAGGGATGCTTGGTTTTTGCGCGCTGTTCTGGGTGGTGTACGGAATCGCGGCAAGAATCCAGCTGCTGCATCTTTGCGGCTGGCTTGCGGGAATAATGGTATATGCATGGCTGCTAGCCAAGTTTACGAGCGCGCCGGAGTGGTATGAATCGCAGCTCTATTGGATGCCGCTTTCGGTTCTGTTCGGCTGGGCAAGCTGGTTTGTCCACCGTTGGTCCAAGCAGGCTGCTATGGTTTTATTCGCGGCATGCGCGATTTTATGGTTTGTGCCGGAGTTATACGAAATGATTGTATGGAAAGAACCGGTTATGCTGCAGCTGCAGCTTCAATTGCTCTTGAAGATTGCTGTGGGCGGCGGGCTGTTGTTCTTTATGCGAAAACAATGGATGGTGTGGGTTGCTTAATGTTGAAATTATCGAGACGTCTGCAAAGAATCGCAGACTTTGTAACGCCGGGCTCGCGCATAGCGGATATCGGTTCCGACCACGCGCTGCTTCCGGTTTATTTGATCCAATCCGGCCGAGTTCCCTCTGCCATTGCGGGAGAGCTAAATCCCGGTCCGTTTGAGGCGGCGCGTAAGCAAGCCGCGGATGCGGGCCTTACCGGCAAGCTTCAAGTCCGCCGCGGGGACGGGTTGTCCGTCCTGCAGCCTGGGGAGACCGATACGGTAACGATTGCGGGCATGGGCGGCAGCTTAATGAGCAGCATTTTGGAAGAAGGTTATTTAGCCGGAAAGCTGGATGGGGTAAAGGAATTGATTCTCCAGCCTAATGTCGGCGAAGAGTTTGTGCGAGGCTGGTTATTGAAGCGCGATTGGTTCCTTGCGGAGGAGTCCATTCTGGAGGAAGACGATAAAATTTACGAAGTGCTGCATGCCTTCAAATATGATGAGGCCAAATCGAGGAAGCGAAATTCCGAAGTTTACGACCCCTCTTTCCTTGCACTGCCTGCTTATCAAGAGAAAGGTGCTGCGATTCTGGAAAGGATGGGGCCGCATCTGCTTCGTGCGCCGCAGGATGTCTTCTTCAAAAAGTGGCGTCTTGAGCTCGATAAGCTTGGCAAGATTGTAGCTCAGATGTCCCAATCCGATCTCGAGCAAGCGGAGCAGAAGAAGCAGCAATTCCGTGAGGAAATGAATGTAATCGAGGAGGTGCTTCAATGTTTGCAAACGGGCAGACCGTCATCCAACTAATGGAGCAGCTTGCACCAAAGCATTATGCGGTCGAGAATGATAAAATCGGACTGCAGCTTGGAACGTTGAACAAGGAAATCCGGAAAATCATTGTAGCGCTGGATGTGACGGATGAAGTTGTCGATGAGGCCATCGCTGCCGGAGCGGAGCTTATTATCGCGCATCATGCCATCATATACCGTCCTTTGGCGAAGCTGGATACCTCAACTCCGGCAGGAAGGCTGTACGAGAAGCTGATCAAAAATGATATCGCGGTCTATATCTCGCACACCAATCTGGATGTGGCTGACGGCGGCATTAACGATTGGATGGCAGACCTGGTTGGCATTAAGGCGGAAGGCCGCCAATGTCTCGAAGAGGTGCACACGGATAAGCTCTATAAGCTGGTTGTTTTTGTTCCGGAGGAGCAGCATGAAAAGGTGCTTCAAGCAATGTTCCAGGCGGGAGCCGGCCATATCGGCGATTACAGCCACTGCAGCTTTAATATCGAAGGGACGGGAACTTTCCTTCCCGGAGAAGGCACGAATCCGTTTATAGGCAAGCAAGGACAATTGGAAAAAGCGAAGGAAATTCGCATTGAAACGATTGTTCCGCACAGCGTTCACCGCAAGGTGGTGCAGGCCATGCTGAAGGCGCATCCTTACGAAGAAGTAGCCTATGACCTGTACTCGGTTGATCTGAAGGGCAGATCCTTTGGCCTTGGCCGCAGCGGAAAGCTGGAGCAGCCTGTCACCCTTGGCGAACTGGTCGAAAAGGTAAAGGAAGTGTTCGAGGTGCCGTATGTTAGACTTGTTGGCGACCCGAACCGAGTCATTAAGAAAGCAGCCGTTTTAGGCGGCTCAGGCGGGCGTTACACCCGTCATGCGCAATTTGCCGGAGCGGATGTGCTCATCACGGGGGACGTCGATTATCATACCGCTCATGACGCGCTTGCGGACGGTCTTTCCATTATTGATCCAGGTCATAATGTCGAGAAAATCATGAAGCAGCGTGTGGCCGACTGGCTGAATCAACAGCTGTCGGAACGGAAATATGAGACAAAAGCTGTTCATTCCTCCATAAATACGGAGCCTTTCCGGTTCGTGTAGCATTTGGGACGATAAAACAGGTTGAGGTTTTGTAAAATACCCTGTATACTTATTCGTGCATCGGAAAGTTTGACAGACAATCGCTGGCGGCCTTGTTGCCGCGAGAGGAAAGTCCGGGCTCCACAGGGCAGGGTGCTGGATAACGTCCAGTCAGCGCGAGCTGAAGGATAGTGCCACAGAAATGGACCGCCGATGGCTGGTTTACGCCGGCACAGGCAAGGGTGGAACCGTGGTGTAAGAGACCACGAGGAGTATGGGTGACTATATTCCTGGTAAACCCCACTTGGAGCAAGACCGAGAGAACGTAGCAGCCTAGAGCTGCAGCCTTAGCCCGAGGCTCGTTCGGGTTGGTTGCTTGAGCTGTTTAGCAATAAACAGCCTAGATAGATGATTGTCGCTTCGCCCGTGGGAGGGTCGTTCCCGTTATGACCACTAGAAGCACAGAACCCGGCTTACGGCAAACTTTCCGCAACGGACAACAAATTACGCCTCCTGGCATTCGCCGGGAGGCTTTTTTGTTGCTTATTGCGGAAAATTTAGGTGGTTGGCCGTTGGATCGTCGGGGCTGGAGTAGCTCTTTCGACCGCTATTGTCTACGGCGGACGCTTCGCTTCTCAAGAGTACTCCTTTCCCTCCTTTATCGCCAGCCCTTGTCCTGCACGACAACAAATAAGCTCCACTTGCTTATTCCAAGGGAGCTTACGCTTATTTACCTCAAACCGAAGGTTGCCTCGCAAGGCTTCACCGCTAGGTATAGCTAATTACATAATGGCAGCCAGGCTACGTCGCATAAAATACAGGATATTACAGGGTAGCAACAAGAGAAGGGGAGATACACTGCAATAAATGCAGGATATCTTCGCGCAATGACTTAAAAATAGCTGGCTTGGCGAAATATACTGTATTTCATACAACATAATTCCTAATACAAGCCTAAACGAGCTAATTATACTGTATTTCGTGCAAGGTGAGCAGCAGGTTAAAAGTAAAAGCATCCTCGGCGAAAAGCCAGAGGATGCTTCCATTTTTATATATAAATTGAACGGCGGGTGTCGAGGGTAAGGGCAAGTATGTTTCCAATCAGGAAGAACATACTGCCCATCCCGAGCAATCCGCTGTGAGCTTCATACTTTCCATCCCGAGCAATCTGCTGTGAGCTTCATACTTTCCATCCCGAGCGAACTGCCGTTCTTAGCTGCCAGCGCTATACCGCCGGCTAATCGCTTCCAGGCGACGTTCGGTTTGACTTGGGAAGTTCTGCAGGGCAGTGGTGTAGTTTGATGCTGCCTTCAGAGCTTTGTCGACGTCAATCAGACCGTAGCCGAAATAGTTGTCTTTACCCTTGTTGCCAAGGTCAATAGCCGATTTGCGCATAATGTCCATAACCTCTTCATTGTTGAGGTCAGGGTTAATGGAGCGAATCAAGCCGGCTAATGCCGCTACGTGCGGGCTGGCCATAGAGGTGCCAGACAACGCCGCATATTGGCTGCCCGGATAAGTGCTGGCGATGCTGTCGCCAGGCGCTGCTACGTCAATGTAATCGCCGAAATTCGAGAACGAAGCTTTGTTTTTCGACGCATCCGTTGCCGCAACGGCAAAAACTTCCGGATATGCGGCCGGGTAACCAGGCCGGTCGGTATTGTCATTGCCGCTTGCCGCAACCATCACGACGTCATGATCGTAGGCATACTTAATCGCATCATGCAGGAATTCGGCCTGCGCATAGTTGCCAAGACTCATATTAATAACTTTGGCGCCATGGTCGGTAGCCCATATGATCCCTTGCGCAACCGAATAGGTAGAGCCTGCGCCGCTGCTGTCGAGCACTTTAACCGGCATAATTTTGTTATACCAGGAGATGCCCGCAACACCTTCGCCATTGTTGACGGTTGCGCCAATAATACCTGCCACATGGGTACCATGACCAACATCGTCATTCGGAGCGGCATTTGTATCCACAATGTTTGTGCCATTGAGCAGCTTGCCCTTCAAATCCGGATGATCGGCTTGGACGCCGGTATCCAGAATAGCAACGATAACCTTGTCATTGCCTTTGGATAAGCCCCAGCCTTTTTCGGTTTCGATGGAAGGCAGATTCCACTGGTATTGGGAATATAGGGCATCGTTAGGAGTGATGATGTCGGCTGTGTTATCGGACGCGGCCGTTTCATTCGTCAGGTACAGATAATGAGGCTCCACGTATTCGGTTTTCCAAGATTTTTGGAAATAATGAACCATTCTATCGGCATCCATGTTCTTGGAACGGAATACATAGGTATCGCCAACGCGCTGAATTTTCTCGGCATTGATTTTTTGTTTGATTTGTTCTAATTGCTGGTTTGTCAGCTTATCCTGGAAATGTACAACCACATCCTTGACATGATAATGGCTGGCATTGCCGTTGTCTTCGCCATCCCGTACAGTCGTTTCGCGGTTGGTATTAGGTTCCACCGATTCGACTCGGTAGTTGCCTTCAGCAGGATAAGGAACAAGCCGTAAATTCCGTTTTTGATGGCGCTCGACCTGCATCACGATATCCTGATTGATGACGCCTACGACACCAATGCCGTTATTTTTCCCGCTAGGCACTCCAAGCACCATGTACCGGCTGCCGGTTTCGCTCATAAACGGCTTGGAGTGATAAGGCTGGCTGGCTTTTACCTTAGCCTTGGCTTCTTCCACATATTGCGCCGCTGTTTTGTCCGGGAGAGCGCCGCGGTCTACGCTTCGATTTCCGTTGATCCAGCTGATGTAGACCATATGCTTATGCATGTTCATCAAATGGGCTACTTTATCCGACTGCGCCTTCATTACGCCCTTTTTGGTGTCGCTGTTCATTAGCTTGCGGAATTCCTTGCTGCATTCCGTCGTACAGAGAAGAGCGGTAGCGTCCATATCCTTGTTTAAAGTTTTCACTTTCAATGTTTTTTCCTGATGCGCCGAGAAATTTCTTACTTCGGATTCAGGAGCTTTCCGGTCATTGAAAATATATCGCGTACCGGGTACAACAATGGCTACCAGTGCTATAATGGCACAAAGACCAACCCATTTTCTCGCATTCATTGTTTCTTTCGTCCCTTCATCGCTTTGCCAGCTTAGTTGCAACGCTAATGGATAGGTTGCGCATCGCATGGCCGAAAATATGCGCCGAACAATGTCTGAACCGCCAGTACCAAACGAATGTAATTTGTGGTATCATGTTGTTGATGCCTTAGTTTTTTTGTTGTAGTAGAAGAAAGGGGAACTACCTATGCCATCGACCAATGCGAAGTCGCTTAGTGAAACATCGCGTACAAAGTTAAAAGATGCAATTAATCAATTGGAAACGTTTCTTAACCAGTATTCGCTGAACCAATTAATCGGCGAAGAGACTGGAGATGAAGCACAAACGTTCTACAAAGGCCTCTTGTCTGATTTGAGACATCTGTTGGTCTTCTCTGAAGTCTCGGTTGAGAAACTTGGAGTACTGCTCAGACGGCCAAATTTCGATAACGATTTTGCTGAACGCGCCTTGTACGATGTTTATCATCAGTGCGTGAATGCCTTCTTCTATCCGAAGAATGAATGTTATTCGGAAGACGGCCGTTATGCTTACACCGGACAAGACGCCATCCGTTTCCGGTTCAAGCCTATCCGCGAAGCGCGTAACATCGTCCTGAGCGTTTCGAAAATTTACGAAGAGCTCCGCGACGAGCTGGCTTATTATGAGAATGATTACATGACCCAGCGCCGTATGCAGGGGCAAAAATAGGACGGAATGAATCACTTTCGATCAGGGAAACTTGATATCGGAGGTGATTTTTTTATGCCGAAAGGTGTAACCTGCAGCGTGTCCAATTGCGCCTTCTGGAAAGAGGGCAACAATTGCAATGCTGATGCCATTTCCATCGATATTGATCAGCATGCAGACTTCAACGAAGAATTCGCAGCTGATGATCTTGGGCTTTACCATCAGGATCAAGCTACAGAATCATCCGCTACCTGCTGCCACACTTTTAAACCGAAGGAGTGACGGGGAATGGATCAACGAGGCGTAAAAATCACGGATCGTCACAAGAACGATTATCCGCAATACGAAGTGTCTGCGCCAAATGCAATGCCTGACTTAAACGGCGGTAAAGTGGAAGAATGGGCTAACGAGAACAACGTGGGCAACGTCCACGAAGAGATGGCAGCGGATTTCGCTGTGGGCAGTCCAGTCTCCTATGTACCGAGAGAACAGAAAATCGAAGAAGCGGCAGATGCTGTGGAGTCCGGGGGAACAGCCCTTGGCTGGGTAGCGCTTGTATTTGCGGCAGCATCCTGGTTCCTGTGGCCGGTGGTGCTGGGCATCACTTCAGCCGTACTGGGCTTTATTGCTTTCCGTCAGGGAGCAAGGGCGCTTGGGGGCTGGGCGATGGCAATTGGTCTTATCGCTGTATTGCTTTCATTAGTTATCGTTCCATTTTATTATGCGGTCACCTGAAGAATTGGCCTTGGCAGCAATTGCTGCCAGGCCTTTTTTATGTTCTCCAATCGTACATACGGAAAAGTATTAATGGACTGTCAATAACTTTGGATTGCCGCTCTGCCCGATTTTACCTATAATTTATAGATGTATGGGAGGGAACAACCGATGGTTATTGATATTCAGCAGGCTAGCTGGGAACGTGGGGACAAGCAGGTCCTTCGCGATATTAATTGGAAGGTTCAGCCAAACGAGCATTGGTGCTTGCTGGGCTTGAACGGATCCGGGAAAACAACACTTCTCAATATGATTAACGGCTATATTTGGCCAACGAGCGGACAGCTTTCGGTGCTTGGCAAAAAATTCGGGGAATACGATTTACGCGAGCTGCGCAAAAGCATCGGCTGGGTAAGTACCTCGCTTCAGCAAAAGCTGTACGGCAGCGAAAATGCCATTAAAATTGTGTTAAGCGGAAAGTTCGCCACGATTGGTCTTTACGATCATACAAATGAAGCCGATCGAGACCAGGCGTTGGCTTTGCTGACGAGTCTGGGCTGCGCTTATTTGGCTGAACGCACTTACGATACGATGTCGCAAGGCGAGCGGCAGCGCGTCCTGATCGCAAGGGCATTAATGGCAAAACCGAAGCTGCTTATCCTGGACGAGCCATGCACGGGACTTGACGTTTTTGCGCGCGAGCAGCTATTGTCCATGATTCATAAGGTGGCGAAAGACGGCCCTACCATTATATACGTCACGCATCATGTGGAAGAAATATTGCCTTGTTTCAGTCATACGCTGTTGATTAAGCAAGGTGAAGTTTTTGCTGCGGGAGCGACTAACGATGTTTTAACCTCAGAGCGAATGAGCCGTTTCTTTGATGTTCCGGTAGAGATTGAACGCCGTGACGGCCGGAACTGGCTATTCGTCAAGCAATCGGAGTCGCTATGGAACTCGAATTAGTTCAATCGCATTTGCAGCCGGAACCGGAACCGCGAAGAAAGAGATTTCTTAGTTGGCTTCGCGCCCGAATAGGGAACCGGCTCGAATACGATGGTCCGCTCTGGCGATCCGGGGCGGCGGGACTCCTGTTATTCGGATCCGCAGCAATCATAACCGTCGCATTAGGCATGCCGACCGGATTTGGGACGGCTATCGACATCGGGGCGTTTGTGCTTGCGAATGCAGTGGCTTTACTGATCGCTTCCCAGCTTATTTCCATTATCTTATCGTTGCTGTATGTGCCGATACCGCGTTTATTCGCCGGTTTTCTGATTTACGTCGGCTTCGAGTGCTATTATATTTTGCATTATTCGGATTTCGAGATTTGGAATTCGATTCTATGCGCCGTTATCTATACGATAATAGGCGCTGTTGCCGGGGTATTGATCGGCTGGTTCAGCCGAAGCCGCATACGGTTGATATCCGGCATTGTGATTGCCGCCATGTCGGTGACCGGTGTATTTATATGGATGAAAGAGCCTTACGGCGGCGGGCATGCGGCAGCCGTATTCGCCGGGGCGGAGGAGATAGGAGCTTCCGAAGTAGCTGCTATCGACGCCGATAACCCTAGCGAGCCTGGCAGCTACAGCTATCGTTTTTTCACGTATGGAAGCGGAACGGACAAGCAGCGCAAGGAGTATGGAAAAGGCGTTGAGCTGATCTCCGAATCAGTGGATGCTTCCAATTACATTAAGAACTGGTATTGGATGAAGGAAAGGTTCTGGGGCTTTGACGAAGAAAAGCTGCCGCTAAATGGCCGGGTATGGATGCCCGACGGGGATGGCCCGTTTCCACTCGTCCTAATGGTGCATGGCAATCATCTGATGGAAGATTTTTCGGATGCCGGTTACGATTATTTGGGCAAGCTGCTTGCTAGCCGTGGATACATCGCTATTTCGGCAGATGAGAATTTCTTGAATTATTCGGCTTGGTCGGGTATTCCGGATAATGATTTTAAAGTCAGAGCTTGGATGCTGCTTAAGCATATTCAACAGATTCAAGCGTTTAGCGAAAAATCGGATAGTGCTTTTTATAATAAGGTGGATTTTTCCAATATTGCGCTCATCGGGCATTCTCGCGGCGGTCAAGCCGTAGCAATGGCAGCCGACCGGGGTACCTGGTTTGCCGGCGATCGGAGTCTGGACAGTCTCGATAAGGAACAGGTTCATATTCAAACGGTAATTGCCCTCGCACCCACGGATAAAGCAATCGATAACAAGTCGGCTAATCTTGCCGATGTGAACTATCTAGTCCTGCAAGGGGCTCGAGACGGAGATGTAAATGACTTTTACGGAGACCGGCAATATATTCGGACTAGCTTTTCTCCGGGTTCCGGTTATAGGAAAGCTTCCGTTTATTTATCCGAGGCGAATCACAGCCGGTTTAATACCGAGTGGGGAACGATGGACGAACGTCCTCCGGGCGGTCTTTTCCTGAGTCAACGCGGAATGATGGAGCCCTTAGAGCAGCAGCTGGCCGCTCAAGTCTATGTGTCGGCCTTCCTTGAAGCAACGCTCCGCCATCAGGCGGAATACATCCCGCTGCTGCAGGATTACCGCACCGGCCTCGACTGGCTGCCTGATTCCACCGCTTACGTATCCAGATACGAGGACTCGAGCTTTGATACGATTGCAAGATACGACGAGGACCGGAACAAAACAACGCTGCCGGCAGGCGGAAAGCTTGAAGAGGATAATCTGAAATCCTGGGATGAGCTGGACGTGAAGGACCGGGATCACAATAATAAAGGAACGGTTGGTGCGCAGGTGGAGTGGCTGGAGGACAGCTCTTATACCTTATCTTTAGCTGAGCCATTCTCGCTTGCAAGCGCGGCTGACGCGAATCGGATGTTCACCTTCTCTCTCGCCAATCTGGCGTCGCAGCTGGATCCCGCCCATCAGGAATCCGCGCCCCAGATTCAAATTGAGTTAATGTCAACGGCTGGAGATACCATTATTTTACCGCTGAGTGCCTATATGCCGGTTCAGCAGCCGTTCGTTACGACGTACACCATTATTCCTTGGCTTGAGAAGACCATTAAAAGCGGGAAGTACAAGCATGACACGGAGTCGGTATTCCAGACATTCCGGGTACCGCTCAATGATTTTGCCGAGGCGGTTGACAACAAGGACTTATCCATCAATCAGATCACTTTCCGCTTTATTGGCGGTCCAGGCAAAATCATGCTTGATGATATTGGATTATCCAATTGAATTCTCCAAAAAAGAGCTCCCTGATCCGGGAGCTCTTTTTCTTGTTTCATTAAAATTAAGGCTATTCTTCCTTAAACGTAAACCGCCTTGCCGCATACAGGAACGGAGTAGAACATAGGGATACGATAAATTTAATGACATAGGTCGAAAGAAAGACCGAGACCCATACGCTTCCTTCCAGCGTGCCGGCAAATGCGATGGTGCAAAAGATAAGGGTATCAACAAATTGACTGATAACCGTACTGCCGTTATTGCGGATCCAGAGTTGTCCGAGAGCCGGGAATACCCGCTTAAGAACGGAATAGATCCTCACGTCGAGAAACTGGCTGACGAAATACGCGCACAAGCTTCCGAGCGCAATTTGCGGCATCAGCCCAAAGATCATGTGCAGGGCATCATTGGTGTCATGGGCAAGCCCGGAGCTGTCCGGGTGGAAGACAAGCGCCATCTGCATAATGATCGTTGAGGCAATTAGCGTAAAGAAGCCGAACCATACCGCTTTTTTGGCAGCACGCTCTCCGTACTTTTCGTTAAGCAGATCGGATGCGAGATAAATGGTGCCATACATCGTATTGCCAAGCGTAATGACGATATCAAAAGGCATTTCCACGGTTTTGACTACCTGTACATTCGCCAGTACGGTTGCCATGCCGATCCAGGCGTAAATGCCGACGCGCCCAAATAACCGGTAAGAGATCAGAAATAAGGTAAAATGGACGAGCATAAATAGCGCGCCAAACCACAAATTAAACATATTGCCTCCCTGTAGGTCTCGAATAAAGTAAGCGATGCGCAGAACTTGCAGCAGGGCATCGCAAGGTGTATGATAGATTTTCTGCCTTTGACATTATAATCGCTTGTTATCGGGGGATCAATACTCCCGCCAAAGGATGGAGAAACCGGTTCACCTTGACAGGCAGATTTTGTTACAATGGTAAACGAACTTTTAATCGTATTTCGCGTAATTACGCTTGAAGGAGAGGATCAATCATGCAGGACGAGCAGCGAATCGAGGAGCAGAAGCGAGTGGACCGTGTGATGCGGCTGATTCGCGAGCAGCTGGGCAAGCTGCTGCAAAACTCAAGCGGTATGCGGGAAGATATCGTGGACATCCGGAAAAATTTCTGGGACGATGTTACGCTGAATTTCGAGGATGCGTCGGAAGCGGCGGAGTCCGCTGCGAGCCTGAAGCAGCAGGCTGAGGTGCTTGCGGAGCGGGAGCACAGCCACAGGCATGCATCGCAGCAGGTGAAGCTATTGCGGAAGCTGGAGCAGACCCCGTACTTCGGGCGCGTTGATTTTATAGAAAATGGCAGCTCCGAGGAAGAGCGGATCTATCTTGGAGTTGGCTCCATGCTGGATGAAAGCGGGTCGAATTATTTGATTTACGACTGGCGAGCGCCAGTCTCGAGTCTCTACTATGATTATTCGCCGGGCCCGGCTTCCTATGTAACTCCTGCGGGATCGATAGAGGGGCGGATGACGCTTAAACGCCAATATGTTATTCGCCGCGGGCAAATCGACGGTATGTTCGATACCGGTGTCACCATCGGCGACGAGCTGCTGCAAGAGGTGCTTGGCAAGCATTCGGATGCCCAGATGAAGAGCATTGTAGCTACGATTCAGCGGGAACAAAACCAGATTATCCGCAATGAACGCGCAAGGCTTCTGATTGTTCAAGGTGCGGCCGGAAGCGGTAAAACCTCTGCGGCGCTGCAGCGCGTAGCCTATCTGCTATACCGTTACAGGGGATCGCTGCAAGCCGATCAAATCGTCTTGTTCTCGCCAAACCCGATGTTTAACAGCTATGTTGCAACGGTTCTTCCGGAGCTTGGCGAACAGAATATGCAGCAAACAACTTACCAGCAATACCTCGAGCATCGTATTGGGCAATCGTTTGCGCTGGAGGACCCGTTTGCTCAGATGGAGTATACGCTTGGAAGCATGGAGGATCCGGATTACGAAACGCGCATCGCCTCTATTCGACATAAATCTGGCGCATCCTTCATGAAAGTGATTGAGCGTTATGTCGATACGCTTGGTGAATCGGGTTTATTGTTTAAAGCGATCAAGTTCCGGGGACGCAAGCTTATTGCGGCAGAAGCTATCGAAGAGCATTTTTACAGCTTGGACAAAAGCTTCACGATTCCGAACCGGTTCAAGATGACAGCCGATTGGCTGCTTAAGGAGCTGACCAGGCTAAGCAAGGAAGAACGGAAGAAACAGTGGGTAGAAGACGAGATGGAGCTGCTGGATAAAGAAGCATACATTCATGCGTTTAATGAGTTAAACCGCAAGGAGCGCTATACCTCGGACTCCTTTGATGATTTTGACCGCGAAAAAGATGTGCTGGCTACCATGATCGTCCAGGAAAGGTTCAAACGTTTGCGGAGCCGCGTGAAGAAACTAAGATTTGTCGACACGCAGACCTTATACCTTCGATTATACGAAAGCGAACAGGCTCCATGGCTTGTCGAAGAAAGTCGGCTTGAATGGGAGGCGATCCGCAAGCTTACCGTGGAACAGCTTAAGCATGGAATACTTACTTATGAAGACGCAACGCCTTACTTATATATGAAGGATTTAATTGAAGGCTTCCAGACCAACACATCGGTAAGGCATCTGTTTATCGATGAAGCGCAGGATTATTCGCCATTCCAGTTCTATTATTTGAAGAGAGTTTTCCCCATGGCTAAGATGACGGCGCTCGGCGACCTGAACCAATCGATATTCGCGCATGCCGCTTTGGGGAATGGATTCGATCCGCTGGGAGAGCTTTACAGCAAGGAAGAGACTGAGACAATAGTGCTGACTCGCAGTTATCGTTCGACAAAACCGATTGTCGAATTTACGAGCAGGATGATCGAGGGCGGAAGTCGAATCGTGCCGTTTAATCGTAACGGTGACGAGCCGACGGTAACGGCTGTTGCGAATGAATCGGAGCTGCACGGAATGATTGCGGAGCGAATCCGACGCCTGCAAGAGGAAGGCGCAAATTCCATTGCGGTCATTTGCAAGACTGCGGAGGAAAGCCTGACAGCTTATGAGGCATTGGAACAGAACTGTCCCGGAATGAGGCTGATTGAGAAGGAGACGGTAACCTTCGAGAACGGCACCGTCGTCATTCCGTCTTATTTGGCCAAAGGCGTGGAGTTTGATGCCGTTATTCTGTACAACGCTTCAAGCGACGTTTATGGCAGGGAGAGCGAGCGCAAGCTGTTCTATACCGCATGCACCCGCGCCATGCATGAGCTGCATCTGTACTATCTCTCGGAACCGACACCGTTCCTTACGGAGGCCATATCCAAAAAATAAGTCAGCGATTACCGGCCGTTACGTACTTCAGGCCAGATATCGCTGACTGCAACCTGCAGTTCTCCTGCAATAAGCTCAGCCGTTAACCGGTTGGGCTTTTGTATATGTCCATTTCGAAGCTTGGAGATGGTCTGCAAGGAAATATTCGTCGCGGCAGCCATCTGGTTGGCGCTTATATCCCGCTTGGCCATCCACATCTTAAGCCGTTTGGAAGAGTCATAGACTTGCTTGATTGCCGTTAACGGCTCTTCTCGCGCATGTTCGCTCTTGTTTCCGAAGATGATCAGCGCGTATCTGGCTTCATCCTGATCGGATATAGTCAAAGCCCGGAATTCAAGATGCACGGCAATCTCGTCTTGTTTGGCGGATGTCAAGATTGTCTCCTGCGTGAAATGCAGGCTGCTGTCGCACGGCAAATAATGGGCTATAAGCAGATCGATCGACATTCCCTTCAGCTGCTCCTGTTTATATCCGGAAAGCCTGCAGAAGGCTTCATTTGTTTCATGTATCGTTGTTGACGCCCTTGATACTCGGATAAGTATCATCGGCTGGTCAAGTATTTGGAAGATTTGGTAAAATGCAATCAAAATTGGTCCTCCTTAATTCCAAGCGCGCCAATGCACAAAATCGAGTATAAGCTTTACGCTTGTACTATACAATAGCTTTACTATATTTAACAAAATCGTCAAGAATAAATGCAGTTTGGTTTAATAAATTAAACTTGCTGGCATGAAACGGTTCAATCATGCGGAAGCTGTCATTTCTATGACAAAATGATAGGGTGTTCAGCTACCAGCGAGTTTTGTATGAATCTATGTTCTCGGGTAATATTAGGAAACGCAGGTTTGAAACTTAGGGGGAAATAGACAACATGAAAACATGCGGGATCGATAATTGCTCCAAACCGGTCAAGGCAAGAGACCTGTGCTCCATGCACCATCAACGCCTGATGAGACATGGCGATCCGAATACCGTTATGCCGCGCAGGACAAAGAAGCTGGTCGATTGCAGCTGGATCAATTGTTCAAGTCAAGCCGTATCGAAAGGACTGTGTGTCAAGCATTATTACATCAATCGAGTTTTAAAGAAAAATGAACAAATTGATGTAAGGTAACTTTACATCCATTTTCTGAAAATGGGGTGTTTATTTTCATTAAAATATGTATAATGGAGGTAACTCCCTATTTACCAGAGAATGAATCCTTTAACGCTGCGGTACCATTGTAACCAAATGGAGGCGATTGTCGGAAATGATTCAAACGGCACCATACGGCCTTCTGATGAGCGATTTGTATCTGTTCAACAAAGGCAGCTCTCACCACAGTTACCGGTTCATGGGCGCACATGTCATGGACTGGGACGGTAAAGATGGCGTCAGGTTTGCAGTGTGGGCTCCGCACGCCAGGGAGGTTCGGCTTGTTGGCCAGCATAACAACTGGGATGGTTCCGGTTCGTTGATGGAACGCGTTTCTTCGACAGGGGTCTGGGTTCTCTTCGTACCGGGACTTGGCGAAGGCGCTATTTACAAGTACGAGATTGTGACCTCAACAGGTCAGCGGCTGCTCAAGGCAGATCCTTACGCTTTCCTCGCCGAAAGGCGTCCTCAAACCGCCTCCGTAGTGTCTGATCTATACGGATTCCCGTGGCGGGACAAGAAATGGATGGATTCCAGGCATAAGCGGCCCGCTTATTCCAATCCGCTCACGCTTTACGAAGTGCACGCCGGCTCCTGGCAGCTGAAAGGGGAGGAGAATTTCCTCACCTACGAAGAACTTGCCGATCAGCTTGTTCCTTACGTAGCCAAGATGGGATATACCCATATCGAGCTGATGCCAATCAATGAACATCCTTTTGACCAATCCTGGGGTTATCAGATTACCGGTTATTACGCGCCGTCCAGCCGTTACGGCAAGCCTAAGCAGCTGATGAAGTTTATCGACCGCTGCCACGCGTACGGCATAGGCGTTATTCTCGACTGGGTTCCCGGTCACTTCTGCAAGGATGAACATGGATTGCGTCGCTTTGACGGTACTCCGATCTTTGAAGGAAATGACGAGCGGCTTGCCGAAAAGCCTTTATGGGGAACACTGGCCTTCGATTTCAAACGAAACGAAGTGATCAGCTTCCTGATCTCCAATGCCATCTACTGGATGGAAATGTTCCACTTCGACGGTCTTCGGATTGATGCCGTCGCCAGCATGATCAATCTCCACATGGATAAACCGCCCGAGCTCTTCACCTGGAACGAGTATGGCGGCACCGACAATCTAGACGCTCTCCGCTTCATGAAACGGCTTAACGAAACCGTATTTCACTACTACCCAGACGCACTAATGATCGCAGAAGATTCTTCCGCTTGGCCTGCAGTCACCTCACCTACCTACTTAGGCGGGCTGGGATTTAACTTTAAATGGAATATGGGCTGGATGAACGACGTGCTCAAATACATGTCGATGGATCCTGCCGACCGCTCACACCACCACCACCTACTTACTTTCTCACTTTTGTACGCTTTCTCTGAAAACTACGTTTTACCGTTCTCGCATGACGAGGTTGTACACGGCAAACGTTCCTTGCTGAACAAGATGCCTGGCACCTACGAGGAAAAATTCGCTCAATTACGTTTGTTATACGGCTATTGGATCGCTCATCCGGGCAAGAAGCTGCTGTTTATGGGCAGCGAATGGGGACAGTTCGACGAATGGAAGGACCGCGAACCGCTTGATTGGATGCTGCTCGATTACGATCTTCACGGCAAGATGCACGGCTATGTCAAAGCTTTGAACCAGGTTTATACCCATGAACCGTCGCTATGGGAAAGAGATCAGGACGCTTACGCATTTCAATGGATTGATGTGAATAATGCTGAACAATCGATCATATCTTTCATTCGTTATGGCAAGCAGGGCTTCACTGTTACGGTTGCCAACTTCTCCAGAAACGGTTATACCCATTATCGATTAGGCGTGCCGCAGCCGGGCTGTTATCGCATGATCCTAAACAGCAATGAGGTACAGTTCGGAGGTTCCGATTCACAGTGTTTACAGAAGCATGACAGCGAGAAAGTGAGCTGGCACGGCTATAACCAAAGCATTTCCATCAATCTCCCCCCTCTATCCTTCCAATTATACAGCTTTGCGGGCGGAGACCACATTAAGAAGGGGTTGGTGTCATGGGTCGAAAAAAGGAAATGATTGCAATGCTGCTGGCAGGAGGAGAAGGCAAGCGACTGGGAGTTCTCACAAAGGATTTGGCGAAGCCGGCTGTCTATTTTGGGGGGAAGTACCGCATTATCGACTTTACTTTAAGCAATTGCACGCATTCCGGCATTGACACGGTTGGGGTTCTTACGCAATACCAGCCGCTCGAATTGAATCGGTATTTGGGCATCGGAAGCCCATGGGGGCTGGACCGCAGGGATGGCGGCATGTCCATTCTGCCTCCATTCGTCAAGCAAAAAGGCGGGGTATGGTATAAAGGAACGGCAAATGCAATCTATCAAAATATGGCGTTTATTGAATCTTATGACCCAAACTATGTTCTGGTCATCTCGGGTGACCATATTTATAAAATGGATTACGATCTGATGCTGCAGCATCACAAGAAAAGCGGGGCGGATATTACGATTGCCGGCATTGAAGTGCCGTGGAAGGAAGCAAGCCGTTTTGGCGTCATGCACGTGGATGACGAAGACCGGATTACGGCTTTCGAAGAAAAACCAAAAAATCCGACCAGCAATATCGCTTCGATGGGCGTCTATATTTTCACCTGGTCGGTATTGAAGAAGTATTTGATTCAAGACGAAGCCAGCCGCAATTCCAGTCATGACTTCGGCAAGGACGTAATTCCTTCCATGATGAGAGACGGTTTGCATCTGAGCACGTATGCTTTCCGCGGTTACTGGAAGGATGTCGGCACGATCGAAAGCTTATGGGAAGCCAATATGGATTTATTAGATGATAAGCCTTCGCTTGATCTTGCCGATAAAGATTGGCGAATTTTCTCCGTCAGCCCTAACCGTCCGGCCCAATACGTGGCTTGCGGGGCGAGCGTATCCTCCTCTATGGTGACGGAAGGCTGCATTGTGGAAGGCGATGTCGAGCGATCCATTCTGTTCTTTGGCGTTACGACGGGCAAAAACAGTATCGTTAGCGAATCGGTCATTATGCCGAATGTGAAAATTGGCGAAGGAGCCCGCGTCTACCGGGCGATAATTGGTGAAGGTGCTGTAATCGAAGACGGCGTATGCATCGGCAGTCCCGACGATGATGCGATTACCGTTGTTGCCGTAGGCGAGTTTGTATCCAATGAACCGATGCTGCTGGAGGTGGAGCCGTCATGAAACATCAAGTTATGGGCGTTATCAATCTGATTCACGAAAACGACGATATGGAGCGGCTGACGCAAAACCGCTGCCTTGCTACCGTGCCGTTTGGCGCAAGATACCGGCTTATCGATTTCATTCTCTCAAGCATGGTTAACTCCGGAATTAATAAAGTAGCCGTATTCGCACATACGAAATACCGTTCCCTCATGGATCACGTCGGTTCCGGCGACCATTGGGACTTAAATAACCGTCAGAGCGGCTTGTTCCTGCTTCCTCCGGCAACGGACGACATTCAGGAAGTCAGCCGCGGGGACTTATATCATTTCTACCAGCACCGCGACTATTTCAACCGCTCCACGCTGGAATATGTCGTAATTGCCCGCAGTCATATGGTGTGCAACATCGATTTCGAACCGATTATCGAAGCGCATAAGGAACGCGAAGCGGATATTACGGTCGTGTGCAAGCGGGATGCCGATCTGATGGGCGGCAAAGCCCGCAAGATGAAGATGGATCCGGATGGCCGCGTCACGGCTATGCAGGACCATTACGGAAGAATGAACAGCGATATCTCTTCCATGGAAATGTACGTAATGCGCAAGGATCTCCTGATGGAACTCGTCGAGACATCCCTTGCCCAAGGGCAGGACCACTTGGTCCGCCACGCGATTTTCTCGAGAATCGATAAGCTTCGCGTCTACGGCTATTTGCACGAGGGTTATCTGGCTGTCGTGAATACTCTGTCGAGCTTCTACCAGAGCAACATGAGCCTGCTTCGCCCCGACGTGTGGCGCGAGCTGTTCTTCCAGCCGGGCATGGTATTCACGAAAGGCAAGGATGAACCGCCGGCCCGCTATTTGGGAACATCCAAAGTGACCGATTCCCTTATCGCTAACGGCTGCCGAATTGAAGGAACGGTCGAGAACAGCATTCTGTTCCGCGGAGTTCATGTCCGCAAAGGGGCCGTTGTCCGCAATAGCATTATTATGCAAAACGGCGACATCGGCGAGAACAGCCTGGTTCAGCACTGCATTCTCGATAAGGATGTACGCGTTCAGTATGACCGCGATATCCGCGGTTCTTCCGAAAATCCGTTTCTGGCAGGCAAGCGTAAGATTATATAAATAGCAATTAAATTATGGATAGGGTATGAGGTGATCAGGCGTGAATATATTAATGGCCGCTTCAGAAGCAACTCCGCTCGCCAAATCGGGCGGACTGGCTGACGTTGCAGGAGCTTTGCCTAAGGCGCTTAAGCAACGTGGAGCCGATGTTCGTATTATTATGCCCAAGTATGAGCAGATCCCAGATTATTATATTCAGAATTTTGAGCGAATTGCAGAATTTTATGTAAATTTTGGTTGGAGAAGTCAATATTGCGGCTTGTTCCGTGCGGAAATCGACGGTGTAGTCTTCTATCTGATTGATAATGAGTTTTATTTCGGGCGCAGAGGGCTGTACGGTTATAACGACGATGCCGAGCGGTTTGTCTTCTATTCCGTTGCGGTAATGGAGGCTGTGCGGTACCTGGATTACAAGCCGGATATTGTTCACTGCCATGATTGGCAGGCCGGTCTAATTCCGGTTCTGCTCCGCACCCGTTATTCGAATGATCCAGCCTGGGACGGCGTGAAGTCGGTATTCACGATCCATAACCTGATGTATCAAGGGTTGTTCGGCATTGATCTATTGAAGGAGCTTCTGGGAGCGGGAGACGAGATGTTTACCGCCGACAAGCTGGAATTTCACGGTGCCGCAAGCTGCCTGAAAGGGGGGCTTGTCTATGCGGACAAGCTGACAACGGTCAGTGAATCCTATGCGCGGGAAATCCAGAGCTGGGAGCATGGCGAGAAGCTTGACGGTCTGCTAAGCAGCCGTTCCGGCGATCTTACAGGCATTATCAACGGGATTGATACCGAGCTATACGATCCGATGAACGATGATGCCCTACATACGCCTTACCGTTCCTCTATCTCCCGTAAGCGCAAGAACAAGCTGAGCTTGCAGGCGGAGCTGGGTCTTCCCGAATCGGAGGAAACCCCGCTGATCGGCATTATCAGCCGTCTGGTGGAGTCGAAAGGGATGGACCTCATTACCTGGAAGCTTGACGAGCTTATGCAGGAGGATGTACAGCTTGTTGTTCTGGGAGCGGGAGATTGGCATTACGAGAATGCCGTGAATCATCTGGTCGCCCGTTATCCGAATAAAGCCGCGGTATGGCTTGGTTATAACGACCGCCTGGCAAGAAGGATCTATGCAGGCTCGGATATTTTCCTTATGCCATCCCGTTTTGAGCCTTGCGGCTTAAGCCAGCTGCTTGCTCTTCGTTACCGTTCCATTCCCGTAGTCCGGGAAACTGGCGGTCTAAAGGATACGGTCTTCTCCTATAATGAAGAGACCGGGGAAGGCAACGGCTTCAGCTTCACGCACTATAACGCGGACGATTTCATGTATACGGTGAGACGGGCGCTGCACTTCTACCGCGATGATGCCGTATGGCGCCGCATCGTAGACAACGCCGGCAAGGAAGATTACAGCTGGAGCCGCTCGGCAAAAGCTTATATAGCCTTGTACGATCAACTTCTTGCTTCTCGAAAGGGGACTGAAAGATGGCCCGTCACCTTGTAATCGGCAATGGTAAGTTGCTGCTCAATTTGGATCAACATTGTTTTATTCGGGATATTTATTTTCCGTATGTCGGACAGCTAAACCATGTGGGCGGTCACTATTGCCGGTTCGGGATCTGGATCGGAGGCGCATTTTCTTGGCTGGATGAGAAGGAATGGGAATTCGAGCTCAACTATATCGAGGATTCCCTTGTGACGAACATTATTGCGAGGCATGAGGGATTAGGCGTAGAGTTGCAAATGAACGATGGCATTCATCAGCGCGAATGCATCTACATTAAACGGGTTGTCGTGCGCAACAAGAGGAATGAAAGCCGGGAAGCCCGGCTTTTCTTCCATCAGGATTTGATGATTGAAGGTTCGGAGGTAGGAGATACGGCTGCTTATTATCCGGAAAATAACACGATGTTCCACTACAAGCGCTCGAACTACTTCATGTTCAGCGGATGCACGGATGAAGGCGGCATTATGCAATATTCTACCGGTATTAAAAGGTTTCACTCCGCCGAGGGAACCTGGCGCGACGCGGAAGACGGCGTGCTCATGGGCAATACGATTGCCCAAGGCTCGGTTGACAGTACGATTGGCCTTCGCACAACGGTGCCGGGCAACGGAGAAAAGACGTTGTATTACTGGATGTCCGTTGGCAAAAATCTCGAGGAAGTCAAAACCCTTCATAAATACGTGAAGGATAATCATCCCGAGAAGCTGCTCAGCCGGATCGTCATTTACTGGAAGCATTGGCTGCAGCGTGCCGAGTCCGATCTAGGGGATTTGCCCAAAGAGGTCACCCGAATGTTCAAGCATAGTCTGCTGCTTGTCCGGACGCAGGTCGATGAGCGCGGCGCTATTCTGGCCGCGAATGATACGGATATTTTGCAGTACAACCGCGATCATTACAGTTATATGTGGCCGCGCGACGGCGCGCTGATCGCCGAGGCGATGTCGCTGGCTGGCTATCAGAGCGTCATTTCGCCGTTTTTCTATTTCTGTGCGAACGCCTTGTCACCGGAAGGTTATTTGTATCATAAGTACAATCCGGACGGCACGGTAGGCTCCAGTTGGCATCCCTATATTGTGAAGGGGAGCCAGAGAATTCCGATCCAGGAAGACGAGACCGCGCTTGTTCTGTTTGCCTTGTGGCAGGACTACTCGCGGAATCAGGTTATCGAGCTGCCTCAATCCCTCTACAGCAACTTGATCCGGAAGGCCGCTTCCTTTCTCAGCGAATATATCGAGCCGGAGCTGTCGCTTCCGAAGCCAAGCTATGATCTGTGGGAGGAACGGTACGGGATCTGGACGTATACCGCCGCTTCCGTTTATGCCGGTTTAATGGCAGGAGCCTTCTTCACCGAGCTCTTCGGGGATTATGAGCGGAGCGACCACTACCGCAATATGGCCCATACCGTCAAAACCGGGATATTGACCCATCTCTGGGATGAAGAATCCGGCCGTTTCGCCCGCGGGCTTGTACAACGGGATAACCGGTGGGTGAAGGATATGACGCTGGAGAGCAGCATATTCGGATTATGGGAATTTGGCGTCTTGTCCGTTCATGATGAACGCGTGCAGAAGACGATGAATGCGATAAAAGAAGGGCTTCGCGTAAGGACTCATATTGGCGGTATCGCCAGATATACCAATGATTATTACTTCCAGCAATCCGGAGAAATCGACCAGGTTCCAGGCAATCCGTGGATCATCTGCACGTTGTGGGTGGCTAATTACGAGATTGAATCCGCGCTTACGCTGGCAGACCTGGAAGGTCCGCTCAGGACGTTGGAATGGGTCGTCGATCACGCCTTGTCGAGCGGGCTGCTGCCGGAGCAGCTTAATCCGTACGACGGCTCGCCGCTGTCCGTGGCACCGCTCACCTGGTCGCATGCGACCTTTGTTCAAAGCGTAAGCAAATACGCTGCGAAGTATAAAGAACTCCAAGGCGCAAAGAATTAAATCCATGAAGTAAAGCCGCTTAGCAGACTGCTAAGCGGCTTTGTTTTGATCCGTAGCGCTTCTTAGAAGAAGCTGCAGGTACGGATAATGATAACCAGCAATACGAATAAAACAAGAATATAGGCCGCGCTATTATTCCAGACTCCTTGAACCGGTGCACAGCCCATATTAGCTCCTGCTACAGGGTAACCCATTGTTCATTCCTCCCGAGTCGTTGTGGTGATCCCAATCACAAGACCAATATATGAGGGGAGTGGGTACGGAAATTGGACATTTGTACCTGTGCAGATGCTTTTGATGATTTCGCCTAGGTGATAGGAATCAGCGTTTTCTCGTACTGCCTGATATGCTTGATTCTAGATTCTGCAATTGTTCGCATCGCATTGCCCGCAAGCAGGCTTGAAGTGGAGCCCACGCCAACCACGCTTATGCAGCCTACGTTAATCCTAGGGCAGTGGTTAACCCTTTTGATCCGTACATCTTCTCCGGCGTCCGCTACCGGGTCGATCAGCTTGGGGAGCGGACGATCGAAAATCGGGTAAGACTCGAAATAAACGCTTCCTGCCTTCGTATGATCAACCGCTCGTTGAACGGCAAGGGCATTCAGCTTAGGCGAACCTTCGGCGCGGTCCCCGAATTGGATAATAGCCCCGATCGAAACATCAACAACGGACACCAGACCAATCTGGGATACTCTTATGGGATAAGATTCTTCCATTCGTACGGTTCCCCCTAACCGGCCATCGGGGATTCGCCAACCGCTTCCTCTTCGCCTTCCGGCGTGGGGAGCGGGGCTATCGGCCCAACAATGACGGATTCGGGCGGGGTATCAAACATCGAATACAAGGTGACGTAGTCGGAGTCGCCGATCTGGAGCATGGAAGCTGCCGATACACCTAGTATTTCAATATTGCCAACGGTTAAACCGCAATTATGCACTGTAAAATTCACCATTGCCTAACCTCTCCTGTCAGCTGCCATTGCCGCTTTTTAGCGACTGGATATATTTTTGCATGGCGGCATCCGCATCCCGGATCGTTTTGGATAAAATCATTTCTTTTTTTTCCTGCTCGGTTTGCGGATTTTGTTCTTGTCCGCCGGTTCCTGTTTCAGCCTCGCCCGGCTTCAGCTGCATATAGAAATGAATGCGGGTTGGAAGCTGCTTGCGGATATCCTCAAGAACCATGCGGCGATGATACGGATCAAGGTCGACCCCGTATTCGGTTTCGAGTGCAATGAGCCTTTGCGTACCGTGCTGGCTCAAAAAACGATCCACTTCCGCCCGCAAGCCCGCATATGGCTCGGACGGCGGGGTTATGCCGGAGGCTGCTGCCGGGTATACGTTAGGCTTATGCTGCTGTACCGCAAGCTGATCGATATCACCGTCACCGCCGGGCATGCCCGGCGGAGTCATGCCGATATTTAAAGTGCCTTCAAGCTTCTCTACTTTTAATTGGTCGAAATGATATTCCAGCTTCTCGATATTATAGGTTGGCTTGTTCTCCAATTGCTTCAGCTGCTCGCTTAGAACAGCGAGCTGCTGCTCCAAGGAATAAATCTGGCTCTGCTGCGCTCTTAATTTGGTTTGAAGCTCAAGCGACCAGGCTTGCCATGGAGACAGCCCATTGCCGGGCGGCTGCTGCTGCATGATAAAAGCCTCCTCTCTAATTAAACGTTAAGCGGGATCCGGAAGCGGGACCAGCGATAGCGGGCTTTCTTCCCCGAGCTGCGGCGCGGGTTGGGTAAATCCTCCCGTATTGTACATTTGGGATAAAGACCGGATGGATCCCGCGCTTCCGACTTGCAGGACAGAGCTGTTCGATACGCTGTTTACTCGAAGCTGCTGTATAGTGATCGTCTGATAAATAGTCCAGTTCATACCTTACACCACGGTTTCAAGATTGTTTTGAGAATTGTCTTGAACGTCCGGATCAAGCGTGTTGGTCGCGCTGACCGCATTGTTTGAATTTGCCAGGCTTCCTGTCAGGAACGAGCCGGAGCCGGCATAGGTTTTCGTCTGGCTGGAGGGCGATACTTGAACCGCGTCTCCGAATTGAACGACGGCACTGGAGCCGACGCTTACGACTTTTACAAATCCAACGATAGAAGGCATTCGTACTCACCCTTTTCCCTTAAAGCGTCTCGTATATTATCGTATGCGGCATACGCCTAGAGGTTCCGCGGCCCGTGTGGATAAGTGCCCAGCGAACGGAAAGAAGTAGCCGCACCGCCCAGCTTCGCATATGCTAACAAGGAATGGCTGGAGGTGAACGGGATCGTGGAAAACAAATGGGATGAGCTTGAGAGATGGCTGGACGGACAACGTTTGCCAAAAGGCTTCGATGTGATGAAAGAGCCGGATTGGGTGGAGAAATTCGTCAGGAAGATGATGACGAAATCACTGCCTTCTGCAGCAAATTCCATCTTGGATCAAGCGGATGAGAACGAGGGGATTTCTTTCTTTGAGACTCATCAAGACTTACTTGTGAAGTTCCACCTTCCGCGTGAAGTAAGCCGGGAAAATCTTCGGTTGTACGTGCGGGACGACCGATTGCGGATTGAAGGGCTTCCTAATCAACAGAAGGAAATCATTAAGCTGCCTAAGCTTGTAAAGCCGACTATTTGCCAAGCGGTTGTGAAAAATTATGTTTTGCAAGTTAAGCTGCGCAAAAGACCTCGGGCTGGCTCTTATTACGAAACGGATATACGATGGTTGAAAGGTCGCTAATCTAGGGCCTATTGGCCGTCGTTTTCTTTAGGTTAGTAACGTTTTGAACCTATGGGTGGTGAAAGCCGTTTCATTTTGTCACCTTTTCTTACGGATTGTGGTTGGCGAACGGAGGGACAATCCCTTATAATGCTAATTGTGTACTTGCATTATTACATAGGGGAGTGTATGCAGTGACTTTAGTCGATGTCAGTGACATCTCTACTTCGTTATTTATTATCGGGGTCGTCTTTTTATTGCTCATATTCGGATTATTAAGTCTTGGCATTCTTCGTATGTTCCAGCAGCGCTTCCGTTACGGATGGGTTTGTTTTGCGGGAGCTGTCGTCAGCTTCATCGCCTTGATGATTATTTTGAACAAATGGTATTTATAGCGGGTTTCTGCAAATAAATAGGGAGGGTGCCCGTTATGATGTGGACGGCGATCTGGTTTGTTATTAACATGTTTTTTGTTGCATCCGTCATTACGCTGTTGTTCATGCACCGATCCGTTACGGAAGCGGCACTTGATCCATCAGGCGGCGAACGCCTGGCAGCGGCGAAGACAAGACGCAAATGGGTGTCGATCGTAAGTATGGTGTTATTTTTGGGTATGTGTGCAAGTTTTCTAATAAACATGCGGCTGAACGGGTGATAAAGGCCGCGGCTTAAGAGAGGCTCTCATTGACGAGAGTCTTTTTTTTCGGCATTATGAATAGAAAGACACTTTATTTTCGGAGGTCCTTTCATTGCATACCATAGATGAAATCATACAAAGAATGACCGGACAAGGACTGCGCATTACGGATCAGCGCAAATCGCTGGCTAAATTGTTTGCGGAGACTCCGGGATACCTGGCACCTAAGGAAGTTTACGAATATATGGGCAAGTCATACTCGGGCTTGAGCTTTGATACCGTATACCGCAATTTGCGCGTGATGGAGGAGCTTGGGGTCATCGAGCAGGTTATCTTTGAGGATGGCGTTAAATTCAAGCTTCATTGCAGGGAAAATGACCACCACCATCATATGATCTGTTTGCAATGCGGGCACACGTATCCGATTACGTTTTGTCCGATGGAGCAGACGGTCGTGCCGGATGATTTCCGGGTAGTAAAGCATAAATTCGAAGTGTTCGGCTACTGCAAAGACTGCATTCAAGAAGAGTCTGCTGCCGGGGCAAACTGATGACACGCAGCCGAACAGCCGTTAGAGTGCTGAAGGCACCGGTCCTTTTTTACCGCAAAGTGATATCTCCGCTTACGCCGCCGACCTGCCGTTATTATCCGACCTGTTCGGCGTACGCCCTGGAAGCGCTTGAGAAGCACGGAGCAGCTAAGGGCTCATGGCTTGCCGCGAAGCGGATCGCAAGATGCCATCCGTTCCATCCGGGGGGCTATGATCCTGTTCCTCCTGTCCCGGGAGAGCAGGAGAGTGACGCGGGCGGAACGGCTGCTCCTTGACAATGGAGCGTTTAATTGGTTATATTTTGTCATATAAGCATATTTCCAATATTCGATGAACGGATAAGTACGATGAAGATGCCATAACAGAGAGCCGGGCAGGACGCTGGAAGCCGGTATGGATAAGCATCCGAAGATGGTCCCGGAGAATCTGTTTCCGAGCCTCAAATACGAGGTAAGGGGATGGCGTGAAGCTGGCGTTAACGGCTCTGCCGCCCATTGAATGGCGGCAACACGAAGCTGCTGTGCGGTGGTTGAATCATGAAAGCGCAGCGGGAATTTGGGTGGTACCGCGTGAGTGAACTTGAACTCTCGTCCCATGTTGGACGGGAGTTTTTTGCGTTCTCTCGCTTTATTTTGATCATAACGGAGGAATGACAAATGGGTAACGATAAAAAATCCTTTTATATTACGACACCGATCTATTATCCGAGCGATAAGCTCCACATCGGACATGCGTATACGACGGTAGCCGGCGATGCGATGGCAAGATACAAGCGGCTTCGCGGGTATGATGTCTGGTATTTGACCGGCACGGACGAGCATGGTCAGAAGATTGAACGCAATGCGAAGGACAAAAACAAATCGCCGCAGCAGTTTGTAGACGATATTGTCGTTGGCATCAAAGAGCTCTGGTCGAAGCTGGAAATTTCGAACGATGATTTCATCCGTACGACGGAGCCTCGCCATAAAGAAGCGGTGGAGAAGATTTTCGCGCAATTGCTGAAGCAGGACGATATTTATAAAGGCGAATATGAAGGCTGGTACTGTACGCCATGCGAATCGTTCTTCCTCGAGCGCCAGCTGGTAAACGGCAACTGTCCGGACTGCGGACGTCCGGTGGAGCTCGTGAAGGAAGAAAGCTATTTCTTCCGGATGAGCAAATATGCCGACCGCCTCTTGAAGCATTACGAAGAGAACCCGG
The DNA here is from genome assembly GCF_004000805.1 of Paenibacillus glycanilyticus NBRC 16618. GTDB lineage: Bacteria > Bacillota > Bacilli > Paenibacillales > Paenibacillaceae > Pristimantibacillus > Pristimantibacillus glycanilyticus. Next base: position 5,541 of record NZ_BILY01000027.1, on the reverse strand, counting down.
ATTTCATTCAACCGGAATCGCGCAAGAACGAAATGATCAACAACTTCATTAAGCCCGGTCTTGAAGATCTTGCGGTATCCCGTACAACCTTCGATTGGGGCGTTAAAGTTCCTGGGGATCCGAAGCATGTCATCTATGTATGGATTGATGCGCTGTCGAACTACATTACAGCGCTTGGTTACGGCAAAGATGGAAGCAGCGATTTGTATGACCGCTTCTGGCCGGCAGACGTTCATCTGGTCGGTAAGGAAATCGTACGATTCCATACGATCTATTGGCCAATCATGCTGATGGCGCTTGGCCTGCCGCTTCCGAAGAAAGTTTTCGCGCATGGCTGGCTGTTGATGAAGGACGGCAAAATGTCGAAGTCGAAAGGGAACGTCGTTGACCCGGTAACCTTGATCGACCGTTACGGCCTGGATGCGGTTCGTTACTACCTGCTCCGCGAAGTGCCGTTTGGTTCCGACGGCACCTTCACCCCGGAAAACTTTGTTGACCGGATCAACTTCGATCTGGCTAACGACCTGGGCAACCTGCTCAACCGTACGGTAGCGATGATCGATAAATATTTCGATGGCGAAATTCCGGCTTACGGCGGCAATGTAACGGCATTTGACGAATCTCTTCAAGTGCTTGCGGCAGAAACCGTACGCCAGGTGGAAGCGTCTATGGAGACGATGGAATTCTCCGTTGCTCTGTCGGCGATCTGGCAGTTTGTCAGCCGTACCAACAAATATATTGACGAGACATCTCCTTGGGCGCTTGCGAAGGATGAAGCGAAGAAGAACGAACTGGCTTCCGTCATGTATCATTTGGCGGAATCGCTCCGCATTATCTCGATTCTGCTTCAGCCTTACCTGACGCATGCTCCTCGCGAGCTGTGGCGCCAGCTTGGTCTGGAAGAAGGCGAATTGACCGCTTGGGAAAGCACGAAGCGCTTCGGACAGCTGCCTGGCGGCACGCGCGTGAGCAAGGGAGCGCCTGTCTTCCCTCGTCTGGATGCAGCCGAAGAAGTTGCTTATATTGCTGCTGCAATGGGCGGCGGAGCTGCGGCTAAAACGGAAGCAGCCGCGCCGGCAGCAGACAACGCTGCTCAAGCCGCTTCACCGGCGGTCGAAGCGAAGGAAGAGATAGGGATCGAAGATTTCGGCAAGGTCGAGCTTCGCGTCGCGCAGGTTATTGCAGCCGAGCCGGTGCAAAAGGCCGACAAGCTGCTTAAGCTGCAGCTGGATCTTGGCTATGAGCAGCGTCAGGTTGTATCCGGAATCGCGAAGTTCTACACGCCGGAGCAGATGGTTGGCCGCAAAGTGATTTGCGTAACGAACCTCAAGCCGGTTAAGCTTCGCGGAGAGCTGTCGCAAGGAATGATCCTTGCAGCTTCGCATGGGGATCAATTGACGCTTGCTACGGTACCGGATGACATGCCAAACGGCGCAATCGTGAAATAATTCAGAGGTGTTGAGAACCGCCCGGATGTTGAATCCGAGGCGGTTCTCTTGCTTATTAACGTATGCAGAGGTACAAGCATGTAAATAGTAGTTAATAGTTTATGGTTGACAGGGTGTAAGCCCGCTCGTATAATCTAGAACGTAATAGTAACGATTACTAAAAAGAGAGTTGAAATGGAGATTATTACGAATGCGTTCTTTTAAACATATGAGTGTGCTGCTGATTGTCATGACCGTTTTGCTCTCCGCATGCGGCGCGAATTCGGGTAAAACGCTAGTTGAAGGCAAGACCAACGTGGTTACGAGCTTTTATCCGCTTTATTATTTGGCTTCCGAGATTGGCGGCGACAACGTGAATGTCGTCAACCTTATTCCCGCTGGCGTAGAGCCTCATGATTGGACGCCTAAAAGCCAGGATTTGACCATCGCGTCCAAGGCACAGCTGTTCCTGTATAACGGTGCCGGTCTAGAGGGCTGGACGGATGATTTCCTGAAAGGTCTGCCGAAGAATGGTGGTCTGATCACGGCCGAAATGAGCAAGGGAATTGCACTCATTCATGGAAATCCGGAAGAAGAGGAAGGTCACGATCATGGCGATCATGACCACGACCTTGACGTCGATCCGCATACTTGGGTGAGTCCGAAGTCTGCTATGGTTATGGCTGCAAACGTGAAAGACAGTCTCATTCAGGCAGATCCTGCCCATAAGGAAGCGTTCGAAGCGAACTATCAAACGCTTGTAGGCAAGCTGGAAGCACTGAACGAAGAGTTTGAATCGAAATTAGCGGCAGCGCCTCATAAATCAATTGTAGTGTCGCATCAAGCTTTTGGTTATTTGGCCAGAGATTACGGGCTGACGCAGATCGCGATTACGGGTCTGTCTCCCGATGCCGAGCCTCGCGCCCAGGATTTGCTCAAGGTTGCGAAGTTTGTGAAATCGGAGGGCATCAAATATATTTATTTCGAAGAGATGGTATCGCCGGATCTGGCAAAAACGATCGCAAGCGAAACGCATACCAAGCTGCTTGTGCTTAATCCGATCGAAGGTCTTACGCCGAAGCAGGAAAAGGCTGGAGAGGATTATCTTAGCCTGATGGAGAAAAATCTGCAAAATTTATTGACCGGCTTACAGAAATAATAGGATAGATATAGCGAAAGTGAGGTGGGGAACGATGCAAAATATAAATTGTCATCAAGATATAATAACGCTTGAGGATGTATCCTTTTCCTATCAGAGTCAAACAGTTCATAAAGGACTTAATTTCTCGGTAAAAGAACGGGATTTCATCGGACTTATCGGATCAAACGGCGCTGGAAAAACAACTCTGCTGCGCATGATTGTCGGGCTGCTCAAGCCGGAGAGCGGAACGATCCGCCTGTTCGGACAGCCGGTCTCCCAATTCAAGGATTGGGACCGGATCGGCTACGTCCCGCAAAAAAATTCGTTTAATCCGCTATTCCCGGCTACCGTCCGCGAGGTTGTATTATCGGGTCTGTACAGCCGGAATAAACTTTTCCGCAAAATTACGAAAGCCGATCAGAAGAAATGCGAGGACGCCCTTCATGCCATGAATATTGAAGATTTGGCTATGAAGCGGATCGGGGAGCTGTCCGGCGGACAACAGCAGCGGGTATTTCTTGCAAGAGCGTTAATCAACAATCCGTCGCTGCTGATTTTAGACGAACCAACGGTTGGCATCGATTCGGAGACGCAGGAAGGCTTCTTCCATATGATCAAGCATATGCACCAACATCATAATATTACGTTTCTCATGGTATCGCATGACATGGAGATGATCCGGTCCTATTTAGGCCAGCAGCCTGCGGCGGAAAGCGGCAAGCTGAAATTTTACAAGAAGCATTCGCATGATCTGCAGAATTGCGTAGAGAACGATTTGACGCATAGCTTGAAGGAGCTTCGTCAACAAATGGAGAGCAGGAGAGAGGTCGTTACGGTTGGAGATCTTAGCTAGTGAGTTTTTTCAGCGGGCGTTAATCGGAGGCGTATTGATCGGGATCACGGCACCGCTTATGGGGATATTCCTTGTGCTGCGCCGCTTATCGATGATTGGCGACACTTTGTCCCACGTATCGATTGCGGGGGTCGCTCTAGGATTCCTGATTGGCGTATATCCGGTAGCGGTTGGCCTGGTGTTCGCGATTATTGCTTCTTTCTTTATCGAGAAGCTTCGGAAAACGTACAAAACCTACGCGGAATTGTCCATTGCCATTATCATGTCCGGCGGCGTTGCATTGGCGTCAATCCTGTTCACGATGGGCAGAGGCTTTAATATTAATGTGAACGGCTATTTGTTCGGCAGTATTTTTACCCTCGACAACGTGGATCTCATTACGATTGCCGTCGTTACGGTTGTGGTATTGGTAGCGATCCGCACGCAGTTGAAGGAGCTGTTCCTGCTTACGTTCGACGAGGATGCGGCTGCCGTAAGCGGCTTGCCCGTTCGGTTCTATAATGTTATGATTAGCGTGCTTACTGCACTTGTCATTAGCGCGTCTATTAAAATCGTGGGAGCGTTGCTTGTTTCGGCACTGCTTACCATTCCGGCGGCCTGCAGCTTGATTATTGCCCGCAGCTTCCGTCAAAGCGTCATTACGGTTGTTATCATCGGGGAGCTTGCCGTTGTAGCCGGACTGATGATGGCAGGCGTATGGAATCTAGCGCCGGGCGGTACGATCGTTTTGTTATTGATTGCGATTATGCTTGTTCTTCTGCTGCTGAAGCGCGGCATGAAGATGGGAAGTTAACTTCGACTGAGGTGTTTAACTTTGGATAACATTAACGTATGGCTGGCGTTTGGCGCCGGCTTTGCTTCATTTATCTCGCCTTGCTGCCTGCCTTTATATCCTTCGTATTTATCTTACATAACCGGCATTTCCGTTAGCGATTTGAAGAATAATAATCATACTTCCCAGATGAGAATGAGGACGATGTCGCATACCTTGTTTTTCATACTGGGATTTTGTACGGTTTATTACACGCTTGGCTATGGCTCCAACGTATTCGCGGAGTTTTTTAGCCAATATGAGGATTTGATCCGCAAGCTGTCGGCTATTCTGATCGTGCTTATGGGCCTATTCCTCGCGGGTATTTTTCAGCCGCAGGTGCTCATGAAGGAACGCCGCTTCCACTTTGACCCGACAAAAAAGACCGGCTATCTCGGTTCCTTTATTTTTGGCGTCGGTTTCTCGGCAGGCTGGACGCCTTGTATCGGACCGGCATTAACCGCCATTCTGGCTTTGGCTGCTTCGAAGCCGGGGACGTGGTTCGAGCTGACGACCGCGTATGCGTTAGGGTTTGCCATTCCGTTTTTCCTGCTGGCCTTTTTCCTTGGGTCGGCACGCTGGCTGCTTAAATATTCGTCCGTTGTTATGCGAATCGGCGGAGGCGTTATGGTGCTGATGGGGATTCTTCTGTTCACGGATCAGATGACCAAAATTACGATTTGGCTGAATCAAGTAACGCCTGCTTTTATGAAGTTTTAATGGGGATGCGTAAGCAAATCGGCTTGCAGTAGCATTAAAAATAGTTGTATGATACTAAGAGTAACGCCATGAGACAAGGTGTAGAATGCAGGGTTAGGGGGTTCTTCATTGCCGACTCCGAGCATGGAAGACTACTTGGAACGTATTTATAAGCTTATTGATGAAAAGGGCTATGCGCGCGTATCGGATATAGCCGAAGGGCTTGAGGTGCATCCTTCATCTGTCACCAAGATGATTCAGAAGCTGGACAAAGACAATTACTTGATTTACGAGAAATACCGCGGGCTTGTTCTGACAAGCAAAGGGAAAAAGATGGGCAAGAGGCTTGTTGACCGCCATCATTTACTCGAGTCATTCCTGACGATTATCGGCGTGCAGGAAGAGAACATTTACCGCGATGTGGAAGGCATCGAGCATCATCTAAGCTGGGATTCAATTACATGTATCGAGACATTGGTTGAATTCTTTAACCGTGAGCCGTCTCGCTTGGACGAGCTGAGAGGGATACGGACTGAACTAGAAACGGAATGAAAAGCTCGCCGCTTGCGGCGGGCTTTTTTAGTTGCCCTTGGGAGGCGGCCGGATCTGG